>JAPLDF010000045.1 GCA_026391835.1 Bacteroidota bacterium | reverse complement strand
TTTATGAAATAATCCAGATACTAAGCATCTCAGCTTTTGATAAAACACCACTGAAAGAACTACTTACAGACAATCAGGTCAATCAAAATGTCAAAGAACAATACAGTATACTAACATTTGAATTTTAACGCATCAGTACTATTTGCTTTTAATACTTTGGCCAGGCCTGGTAATACTGATCACGATCCTGTTCGACCACAGAAAAGAAAAACCGGAAACCCGATGAAACCAGTAAAAAAAAGCGAGAACAGGAAAGCCCCGCAGCAGCAGAAGCCCTCGGGCATAACAAAGCCTGGTCCGGCAAATCAGCTGCTGATATGGAATGTGGTGATTGCAGTGATTGCATTCGTGGCATTTTCGCCCTGCCTCACCGGCGATTTCCTGAGCTGGGATGATTACAATTATATCCGCGACAATGCCCTGATCAGGATATTTACATGGGACAACATCCTGCATATCTTCAATTATAAAACGATCGTCGTCGGCAATTACCACCCGCTCACAATGCTCAGTTATGTCATTGAATACCAGCTAGCCGGATTGAATCCGTTCCTGTACCATTTCGACAACCTGCTCCTGCATATTTTCAACATCGCCCTTTTTTCCCGGCTGATGTGGCTGCTTACCAGGAAAACCTATGCCACCCTCATCGCTACAGCCCTGTTCGCACTGCACCCCATGCGGGTTGAATCAGTGGTTTGGGCGGCCGAACGGAAGGACGTCCTCTACACCTTCTTTTTCCTGCTGTCACTTATTTTTTATATTTACTTCCTGCTCAAGGAGCGCAGGAACCTCCAATACTACCTTCTTTCCCTTCTCTTTTTCCTGCTTTCAGTATTAAGCAAGGGACAAGCAGTGGTGCTGCCTCTTGTCTTGTTCCTGGCCGACTACTGGTTTACAAAAAAAACGACCATCAACAGTGTATTGAACAAGATCCCATACTTTTGTATTTCATTGTTGTCGGGAGTCATGGCCATCATCGCCCAGCACACCTCCCTGACCGGGCAAAGACTGATGGCGCATACATTCCTCGAACGCCTGGCCATTGCGGGATTTAACGTTTCAGCCTACCTGTATAAGCTCGTTTACCCCTTCAACCTCAGCTGTTTTTACAGCTATCCGGCGCCTGACGACATGTTTGGGGTTTACGCAGGTGCCATTATCGCCGTTGCCATGGTCGTACTCACAGCACTCTTTTTCAGGAAAAACAGGGTGGTCGTGTTCGGTTCGCTGTTTTTTTTATTTACCATTTCCATTGTGACCCAGATCCTGCCGGTTGGGAATGCCATCATTGCCGACAGGTACACCTATATTCCCTATATCGGGTTCTTTTTTATCATCGGGTACCTGCTTGACCGGGTCATCACCGGGAAACAAAAGAATGCCCGGTACTTTCTTGCCATCCCTGTCGCCCTGGTGCTGGTGTATTCGGTGAAAACCTACGCGCAATCGATGACCTGGCACAACAATGTGACTTTATGGGAAAATGCGCTCAGGCACGATCCCGGCAACGGGGTAGCCTGTACCAATCTCGGCAAGTATTACACGGATATCGAAGATTACCAGGCCGGCATTGCAATGCTGGAAAAGGCGATACAAAACAAAGCTGCCTATGCCGATTGTTTCCAGGCGTACCAAAACCTTGGGGGAGCTTATGCCAAGGTGGGGAAAAATGAGGAGGCGGTTAAAAGTTTCTCTGCAGCCTACGCCCTCCGGCCAGCCATTGTGGACGGTATTTTCGGGAGGGGGCTCGCCTACACGTCGTTGGGAAAATATGACTCGGCCGTGGCTGATTTTACAACGATCCTTGTAAAACTAAACCCGTCGCACGTGCAGTCATATTACAGCCGGGGAATTGCATACAATAAATTCAACATGGCCGACAGTGCAATAGCCGATTACACCACGGCCATCGGGATAGATCCGGGATATGGCGACGCGTATGTAAACCGCGGGAACATCTATTTTACCCGTAACATGTATGATGCCGCCATTGCCGATTATAATGCCGCGATCAGGATCATCCCGAACGACGGGAAAATATACCTGAACCGGTCGTTTGTCTATTTTAAGATGCTGCGATATAAGAATGCACTGGATGATGCCCTGAAAGCCAGGGAACTGAAAATGAATGTCCCCGAAAATTACATCCGGGATTTGGACAGGATGGCAAAAACACCTTAAAATCCCTGCATCAGAATTTTATCACTTACAATACCTTGCGAGCAGGTCCCTGGCGTCTGAATTTCCCAGGTCGGAGGCAATCAGCCAGTCGGCACATGCTCCTTTGCTGTCGTGGTTGTTGAACCTGATCTTTCCCCTGTTCATATAGGCGGGCGCATTCTTATCGTCGAGGCTTATGGCACTTGAAAAGTCTTTTTCGGCAGCGGCAAAGTTCTGCAGGCGATAATAGGTAATTCCCCGGGCCGCATAACCGGGCACATAGGCAGGAAAAAGTTTAATGGAGATGTCATACTCCTTAAGCGCCTCGTCAAACAATCCCAGTTCTGTTTTGGTGTTGGCTTTGTTGTAATGCGCCTGGAAGAGAACCGGGTCGTAGCTGATCGCCGTATCGTACTGTGCGATGGCGCCGGGTTTGTCGTTCAGGGCAGCAAGGGATACTCCCTTGTTTACATAGACCTGGGCATAATCGTGCTTGAGGGTTAACGCTTTGTCGTAATCGGCTATGGCCCCCTGGAAATCCTTGAGGTCAGCCCTGATCAGCCCCCTGTTGCTTAAGGCCATGGCAGAAGCAGGATTTGAACTGATGGTATGGTTATAGAAGACCATGGGGTTTTCGTAATTGCCGGTATAAACAAAAGCGTAAATCCCCAAAGCAGCTGCAAGTAGCAATGTATAACCGGCAACATGGTTTTTCATTTTTCCTTCGGGAATGCCTCCATAAATAAAAAAAATCAGCATGATGATACCGGCCATGGGCAGGTAGGACCGGTGCTCGAGGTAGTCGTAGGCGGCGCTGCCGAGTTTGTGGCTGTACATCACCCCGGGGATGGCAAAGACCAGGAACCAGGCAAGTCCGAAAAGTCCGTTTGTGTATGGCTTCGGAGTGAAACGGATAAGAAAAAAGACCAGGCCTGCAAACAACAGCAACCCCATGACCGTATTGAGAATTGTAAACCCCGACATGGGTGATAGGTAAAGAGGAATGAAAAATTTCGCAATATACTCGGGCAATGTCCTGAGATTATGAAAAAACGGCACCAGTCCGAACTCAGCTGCGGGCGCTGAAAGTTTCACAACCTGGAACCGAAGGAAAAAATAGAGGGCAATAACCAGCAGAAATCCGCCAAGGATAAACAGCATGGCCGGCAATGGAAGCTTTTTGTTTTTTTCAAGAAAAAGATAATAGAGCAGGATCAGCAACGGGATGAAAATGGCCGTTTCCTTGGAAAACATGGCTGCTAAAAAAGCCAGCAGCATATAGGCTCCAAATTTATAATCATGGGTGGCAACCATTTTTATAAAGAAAATCAACGACAGGATGCCGGTGAAGCCGATGAGCAGGTCGCCCCGCGAAGGCGCCCAGGCGATGGCATGAACAAACAGCGGGCTGGCGAGAAACAGCAACGTAAAGATAAAAGCGGCTTTACGATTGTTGCCGAATAGGGTCAACAAATAAAACAGTGCGGAACAGGTTGCCGCGTGGATGAAGATGTTTGTAAAATAAAATACTGAGCCCCTGACATGAAAAAACTGGGCATCGATCATATAGGTAACCGTTTGCAAAGGCCTGTAAAACTCGACCCCCTTTTGGCTTAAAAAGGCATCCCTTGTGAACGCCATTTTCAGGTTGGCCAAATCCTTTAAAAGGTTCAGGTTCCCGAGGATCAGGAGGTCTTCATCAAATTTGCCCAGGTAAAATTGCAATACCTGCCCGTAGATTAAAAATGCCAGGATAAAGAAAATAAGGTAAACCAGCGGGATTCGCGTAACCCGGTCCCAGATTCCCGAAACCGGTTGTTTTTTTTGTCTGATTTTTTGCGCCGGTTGTTTTGCCATAAAATGTTAGTTTTCTTTCAGGATAAAATCATCATACTCGATTTCGAAAGCAAGTTTATGTTTTGATTCTTCCATGGCAAGCTTTACAAACAATGCCTTCACTTCAGGATCTTCAGCCTTTTCGGCCAGTTTTGTGTACATCCTGAATGCGGCTTTCTCCTTTTTCATGGCAAGGATGAGGGCATCCTGGTAGGACATGCTGGCAGATGGTTTAACATCAACAAGATATTCGGCGATCCGGAGGTCTTTGACTTTTTCGTCGGGGAGACTGAAACTGCCGTTCTCCCTGACGGACAAGAGATTGGCCTTATGTCGCATCTCCTCCTCGGCGTATTCTTCGAAGATCTTTTTGGTTTGCTGGTTTTTTGACTGGGCAGCAAGGTGCAAATAAAAATCTACGGCTGCCTGCTCCTCCCCGATTGCAAAATCGAGAATCTCATTTATGCTGGTGAACTCTTTCATGGATTTACGAATTACGATTGACGATTGACGATTGAAACTCTTTTTCGGCACGCATGGTAACCATGTCGCAACCATGGTTGTAATGGCGTTTGTTGTTATCTTCCTTGGTTGGGCGCATCAGCAGTTTGCCGTGATCTTTTTTACCCGGCAGCAGGGTGATGACCTCCATGAAAATATCGTGCGGGTTATCGGGCGTATTGATTCCGAATTCATTCAGCATACCGGCAAATTGCTGCAGGGAGGTCATACCAGTGCGGGATTTCATCACCTGTGCGAATTCCTGTATGACCTTTTGTGAATTTGTGAACGTACCGCCTGTTTCTGCCGGGAATGAGGCTGGCAACAACAGATCTGCCGCTTTGGCGGATTCTGTCATAAAATAATCCTGCACCACTTTAAATGTCGCAAGGGCGAACACCTTTTCGATGGCTTTACGATCGATGGCACAGCCAATGGGGTCTTCGCCGAAAACAAACAGGTTGCGTACGACGCCCTCGTTCAGTATGCCATGCAGGCATTCTGTTTCTTCCCCGGCGACTTCTGTTACTCCCCAGGCCGCTTTCAGGCGGCTGGTATAATCCTGGTCGGCAATGTCCTGTCCGCCTATTCCAAGGTGCGGGCTTACGCCCATGTCAAATACGCCCTGGGCATTGTTTTTCTCCTTCAGGGCAATGAGGCCGTTGGCAGTTTTCCCGAGTTTGCCGGTGATCCTGGCAAGGTTGAACAACTCCTTGGAGGTGTTGCCCGAAGCCTCCTTTTCGGAAAAGATAAGAATGGCATTTATTTCGTTGTTATAGGCTTCGGCAAACGCTGCTATGGCTTCGGACGTGATGCCTGAAGCTGCAACCAGCACCTTGAAATCTTCCTTGAGGAGCAGTGCTTTATAGCCTTCAAACCCTTCAACCCGGTCGCGGAGGAACAGTGCATTTTCCAGTCCTTTCGAGAGCAGGTAATGGTTTACGGCTTTGACAAAATGGTAGTAGGATTTTACCACGATCTGCTGGTTCACCTTATGTGACATAGTATTGTCACTCTTTTCTGTGACCATAAGGACCGGCGTCTTCTTCTGGAAGCGGGCGTTTTGTACCATGAACCCGATTACGGCATGATCGGCATTTATCTCGGTACCCAGCAGGTAAAGTGCGCTGGCTTCGGCGATCTCGGCAAAGGAGGCGTTGAGGTCACAATTGGTACGGTATCCCTCTCCCCTGCCCAGGTAATGAAAACTGCCGATATTGTTGGTCTTAGCAGCTCCGCGGGCAAGTTTGTGAACCAGGTAGAGTTCTTCGTTCGACAACCGGGCACCACCAAAAAAAGCATTTTCATCGGGGGTTACCGATTTGATTTTCTCCCTGATCAGTTGAAATGCCCGCTCATAGGATATCTCTTCGAACTTTCCATCGACCTTCAGCATCGGTTTTGTGATACGGCTGGCATCATTGAGGTACTGGTATCCAAACCTTGGGTATTTGCAGATGTTCCCGTCGGAATTGACGAGCCCGTTTTTACCTGTCACCCCCAGCACAAATCCGTTTTTATGGTGCAGTTCGATGGTACATCCCACAGAACAGTAATTGCAGATGGATTCGGCCGCTGAAGATTTCACAGGTCCCGGCTTGAACAGGACATTCTCGGTAATCGCGCCTGTGGGGCAGGTGGAGATGCACATGCCGCAAGATTCGCACGGGGTATCCTGCAGGGCTTCGCCCATGCTGGGCGCCACATAGGTATGGAACCCGCGGTTGATGAGCCCAAGGGCATTCGCCCCGACCACTTCGCGGCAGATGCGCACGCAGCGGGCACAGAGGATGCATTTGTTGTTGTCGATCTCAATATACGGGTGGCGGAAATCGACCTGGTATTCCCTGAATTCGCCTTCAAATGCTTTCTGTTCGGCATGGTACTCGTTCGAATACTTCTGGAGGTCGCAATCAAAGAATGCAACGCAGCCGCATTCGAGGCAGCGCTGGGCTTCGTGATGCGCCACTTCGGCCCCGGTGTAACCGAGTTCCACTTCGTTGAAGTTAAACCGTGCGTCGGCAGGCAGCGTGGGCATTTCCTCACGTACCTGTGACTCAAAACTGCCGAGATATGCGTCTTTCTGCTGCTTTTTAAAATTATCGCGTTTGCTGGTGAAAGTCTTTTTAACCGGCTGCAGCGGCAACCCCGTAAGGTACTGGTGCGCACTGGTGGAAGCAATTCTTGCCTGGGCAATGGCTTCGATGATCGTGGCAGGGCCCGTGACCCCGTCACCGGCTGCAAACATCGAAGAAATCCCGGTCTGCAGTGTAGCCTTGTCAGCATCGATGTCACCCCATTTGTTGATTTTCAGCTCTCCGTCCGTTGCATGGGCGTTGATGTCGTCGATGAAATTCACGTCGGTTTTCTGACCGATCGCGGCTAGGATATAGTCAACATGCAGTTCAAAATCGGAACCTTCAACAGGAACAGGACGGCGGCGGCCGGACGCATCAGGTTCGCCGAGTTCCATTTTGATGCAGGTCACCGATTCCACATCGCCATTTGCATTTTTATTTATCTTTTTTGGAAGTGTCAGAAAGAGGTACTCCACTCCTTCCAGTTTTGACTCATGGATTTCGATTGGGTTTGCAGGCATCTCTTTTTCGGTGCGGCGATAGATCACATACACCTTGTCGGCCTTGCACCTGATCGACGTGCGGCAGCAGTCCATGGCTGTGTTGCCCCCGCCCACGACGGCAATGGTCTTGCCGCGAAAATCGTATCGCTGGCCGGTGACTTCCATATTTTTCAGAAAGTCGATCCCTGAATAAACATTGCCGGCATCATCGCCTTCACAGCCCACACCAGTCCCTTTTTGTGAACCGATGGTCAGTACCGTCGCATCGTATTTTGCCCTGAGGTCCTTATAGCTGATATTTTCACCAAGTTTTTTATTGTAAAAGATATTGACCCCAAGATCAGTGATGTTCTTCACCTCCTGGTCGAGGATGTCATTGGGCAGGCGGTATTCGGGAATGCCATACCTCAGCCAGCCGCCCGACTTTGGAGCGGCTTCAAAAATGTCCACCTGGTGGCCTTCGATCTGCATGAAATGGCCGACGGACAACCCACCGGGCCCGGCACCGATAACGGCTACCTTTTTTCCCGTGGAGGGCTTTACCGCCGGAACATATTTATCGGGCGATGCCAGGTCATAATCTGAAGCAAACCGCTTCAGGTAATCGATGCCAACAGGTGCACCTTCATCCAGGAGGTTGCGGCGGCATTCGGTTTCGCACGGGCGCACGCACACGCGGCCGCAGATGGCGGGCAACGGGTTTGTTTCCTTGATCAATGCCACAGCTTCGCTGTATTGGCCTTTGTCGATGAGGGAGATATATCCCTGCACATCCACACCGGCAGGGCAGGTTTGCTTGCACGGGCCGATACAATCGGCATAATGGTTGCTGAGCATCAGCTCAAGCGCCATTTTCCTTGATTTACGAATGCCTTCGTTGTCGGTGATGATCTTCATCCCCTCGGTAAGTTTGGTTGAACACGAAGGCTGGTGTCCCCGCATTCCCTCCACCTCCACCACGCACACATAGCAGGAGGTAAACGGTTCAAGGCGGTCGTCGTTGCACAAGGTCGGGATTTCAACCCCGTGGCGGTTTGCCAGAGTCAGGATGGTCTCACCGGCATGGCCTTTTACAATATTTCCGTTGAGAATGATATTTAATGAATTGTCAGACATAGATCAAATGATAAAATGGTAAAATGGTGAAATATTAAGACAGCAGGATTGATTCGAATTTGCATTTGGAGAAACATACGCCGCATTTGGTGCAGATGTCCTGGTTGATGAAATGCTTCTGCTTGCGTTCGCCGGTGATGGCCTTCACAGGGCAGTTCTTCAGGCAGACCATGCAGCCTGTGCATTTTTCCTCATCCACCTTATAGGTCAGGAGCGGACGGCATACTTTGGCCGGACACTTTTTATGGTTGATATGTGCTTCATACTCATCCCTGAAATACCTGATGGTTGTAAGCACCGGGTTGGGGGCGGTTTGTCCGAGTCCGCAAAGCGAATTATCCTTGATCTGGTAAGCCAGCTCTTCAAGTTTTTCAAGATCTCCCTCCTTGCCATGGCCGTTGGTGATGCGATCGAGAATTTCGAGCATCCTCTTGGTCCCCATACGGCAGAAAGTGCATTTTCCGCAACTCTCCTTACAGGTAAAATCCAGGAAGAACTTGGCAACATCCACCATGCAGGTGGTTTCATCCATCACAACCATCCCTCCCGAGCCCATGATCGCGCCAGTGGCATTCACCGAATCATAATCGACAATGGTGTCGGATAAATATTCAGGAATGCAGCCGCCCGAAGGACCTCCCATTTGCACGGCCTTGAATTTCTTGTCGTTTTTGATACCGCCGCCAAGCTTGAAAATAACATCCCGGATGGTCATTCCCATCGGGACCTCGACCAGGCCGGAATGGCGCACTTTCCCTGCCAGGGCGAACACCTTGGTACCCTTGCTCTTTTCGGTGCCATATTTTGCATATGCTTCGGCGCCATGGATGATGATCCACGGGATATTGGCAAAGGTTTCGACGTTATTGATATTTGTCGGTTTCTTCCACAACCCCGAAACTGCCGGGAATGGCGGGCGTTTGCGCGGCATCCCCCGTTCACCCTCGATGGAAGCGATGAGCGCGGTTTCTTCGCCGCACACAAAAGCGCCGGCTCCCTCCTTAATATAAATATCGAAGTTAAATCCTTCAATTCCGAAGATGTTTTTCCCGAGATATCCCTTGGCGTGCGCCTGTTTGATGGCGATATTCAGCCGTTTGATGGCCAGCGGGTACTCGGCGCGGCAGTAGATGACGCCTCCCGTGGCTTCAATGGCGTAGGCGGCAATGATCATCCCTTCAAGCACCGAATGCGGATCGCCTTCGAGGACCGACCGGTCCATAAATGCGCCCGGGTCGCCTTCGTCGGCATTGCAGATCACATATTTTTCGGCCGATTTGTTGGCATGTGCAAACTTCCACTTCAGCCCGGTGGGGAACCCTCCGCCACCACGGCCGCGCAACCCCGATTTCAGGATGGTGTCAATCACCATTTCGCGGCTGGTCTTTCCCTCCGAGATCATTTTGATGGCTTTGTAGCCGTCGCGTGATTGATATTCTTCAATGGATTCGGGATCCATATACCCGCAATTGCGCAGCACGATCTTCACCTGTGCCGCGATAAAATCGTTCTCAGGGGCATCAAACATGTCGGTATACACGATGTAATCGCGTATCGGATCCTGCTGGTTGATGTGTTTCTCGATCACCTCAACTGCCCGGTCGGCATCGACTTCACCATACAGGTAAGTGCCGGTTTCATCGGTTATCTCCACCAATGGTTCGCGGTAACACATGCCCACACAACTGGTTTTCTTGAGTTCGAAGTCGAGTTTGTCGGATTCTTTCAGCGCTTTAATTTTATCGTAGGTCTTGTTTGCTCCTGCGGCGATCCCGCAGCTTCCCAGACCTACAGTGACGGTAGTAACCATATCAATTTACGATTTACGATTTACGATTTTTAATTTTTATCGGCCAGCCGGATATTTTTTACGATCTTGACTGCTTCGTTGCCGGTGAGTTTGCCATAGGTCTGGTCGCCGATCATCATCACCGGGGCCAGGGAACAGCAGCCCAGGCAGGCTACCGACTCGAGGGTAAAAAACCGGTCTTCGGTTGTTTCACCGTCCTTCACCTTCAGCATCTCTTCGAGCGATTCGGTGATCTCAACAGCATTCTGCACATGGCAGGCCGTGCCGTGACAGACCTTGATGATATTCTTCCCGACCGGGCTCATGCGGAACTGTGCATAAAAGGTGGCCACGCCAAACATGTCGCTCAGGGGAATCCCTGTTTCGCGGGAGAGTTTATCAAACGCGGCTTTTGAGATAAAACCATACAACTCCTGGGCTCCCTGCAGCAGGGGGATCAGGTTCCCTTTCTTCCCTTTGTGTTTGGCAATAATGGGATCCAGCAGGCGGAGATCCTGTTCGTCGCCGTTGGCAGCCGTTTCACTTGTGTTTATTCGTGCAATTCGCATCTGATGTATTTTTAATTTTTAATTAGTAATTTTTAATTCATACCGTTTTACCACGTGATCACGGAGATCCGCTTTTTCCCGTCCATCCTGACCGTGAGTGGCTTGTCGAATTTCACGATTGAAAAATATTCGGTTTTCCTGATGTTTTTCTGGGCCTTCAGCACATCGTAGCGGATAAAACTATCGGACATTTCAGGTTGAACGCAAAAATAACCCACATTCATGGAGGTGACGTTGTGGAAAAAATGAGAGCCGGATGACGCATCCAGCGGGAATCCTTCCAGGCTGGTTTCGACAATGACCTTGGCGTTGCTGATTTGCGGCCAGACGACCGGGATGCCGATCCACCGGTCGCGTGTTCCCCAGCGCCCCGGGCCGATGAGGATATACTTTTTCCCCTCTTTTCCCATCTCCCTGTTGATCTTGTCGATCTCCTCGGCCATCTCGACAGTTTTCCCCTTGTCAAAAGTATCAGGGTCCACAAAAACCACCTCATCGATGGTATCGATCATACCGTTACCCATCTCCTTTTCTGAATAAAGCAGGATCTCTTTCCGGTCGATCTTCTCCATATCGATGACGTAATCAGCCACGTTCCCGATCAGCGGCTTGATCTGGAGCAGGTAGAAGGATGCCTTATAATTATCGTCCTTGTTCAGGTCGATGGCAAATTCAATTTCCACCGGGGAGCCCATCGCCTCTTTCACCACATCGAGCACCACCTCGATGGTTTTCGCCATTGGGATGTAGTTGTATTTTAAAATATCGGCAAAATTGACCACGCGCGGCCCCATATCGCGCAGCCCGGCAGAAATGCGGTCATTTTCGAGGGAGTAGACCGATGCCAGGTGTTTCAGCGTGCCATGCATTTCGGCATCGTAAATGTCAAGCTTTCTGAGGCCTGCATCTTCGCCTTCGAGCAGGTTTACATCCTGTTTCTTCAGGTCGACGGCGTAAAAATAGACCTGCGATCCCTTGTATTGATCTTTTGCCGAATTAATTTCAAGGTTTGGATAGTGCGGTGCAAAGCGAAACGCCTTCTCACCCTCCACAACATACCGGCCAAGCCCCAGCGCGGCAACGGCAAAGCCCTCCTCCGGTTTCATATGTGCAAAGGGGTAGTAGTTAAATGACTGCGCAACCCCGCTGATGTGGGGATAATATACATCCTGGTACTGGTGGCCTACCACTTCCTGGATGACCACCGCCATTTTTTCCTGTTCAATACGGTAATTAACGGCTTCGATGTACCCTTTTGCCGTTGGGGAGTAAACCGATGCATATACCAGTTTGATCGCATCCATCAGTTGTTCCAGCCGGACCCTTGGATCGGGGTGGTTATTGGGGATCAGGTATGTTTCAAAAATACCGGCAAAAGGTTGGTTCTGGGAATCTTCAAAAAGACCCGACGACCTGATTGCCAGTGGTTTTGTAAGATGCTTGATAATGAGCTTCAGCTTGCGGATCAGGGTTTCGGTGAGCTTCCCTTCAATGAACCATCGTTTGATCTGGTCATAATCGGGCTCGTAAACAGCCTTCTCCCGCACTTTATTCCGGTCGAGGAAATATTCAAATTCGTCTGTGCCAATGATGGAGGTTTTTGGCGTACGGATGTTGATGTTGGGCACATGCTGCGCAAAATCGTAGTTGTAAATCAGCGTGTTGACGAATGCAAGGCCCCTGCCCTTTCCGCCCAGGGCACCTTCGGTAAGTGCAAGGATGTTGTGTTCATCCATGATGCACGATTCCTCGAAAGGGATCACCTTGCCGATGTTCTGTTCGTTCCTGAAATTCTGAATGACATTAAACAGGTATTCACGCAACGATGCCGGGTCTTTGAAATCTGTTACCTTGGCAGGATTGAGAATTTTGGCCACCTGGATTTCGCCCCGGGCCATCAGCCAGAGTGAAAAATGGTCCTTGCGGGCATGATACAGCAACGACTCTTCGGGGATTGTTTTTAACAGGTCTTCAAACTCTTTCAGCGATTTTGCCACGGCAATCTGCCCGCCTTCCTTATCGCGGTATATAAAATTCCCGAATCCCAGGTAGTGGGTGATAAAGCTCCGGAAATCAACCAGCAGGGTTTCCGAATTTTTATTGATGAAAGAGGCTTTCAGTTCATAGGCCTGTTGTGAATTGTGCTCGTCCGACGACTGCAGCACGATGGGCAGGTCAGCGAGTTCCTTCCTTGTCTGTTTAACCAGGCTGAATCCCGCGGTATCATTCAGTTTCCCATCCTTCTTGAACTTCACATCGGAGATGAGGCACAGGATGTTGTCGCGGTATTTGTTGAAAATATAAATGGCCTCTTCATAGGTCGAGGCAAGCAGGATCTTTGGCCGTGCCTTCAGCCGGAGGATACGATAGAGTTCGTCGGTCGTCACATCCTCGATGATGTTTTTTGTCTGTTCGAGCACGATGTTGTAGAGCATCGGCATGTAGAGCGAATAGTATTTCGAGGAATCTTCCACGAGCAGGATCACCCTGACCATGCCAATGGTGGTATCATTCTCCACATTGATCTTATCCTCGAGGTAGTTGATCATGGCGAAGAAAATTTTCGAGTCGCCGTTCCATACAAAGACTCGGTCAATCCATGTCAGCTTTTCAGGTTCTTCCTCGTAAACAGCGATGTCGGAATTGCTGTTGAGCAGCAGGAATACAGGGATATACTGGTATTGTTCCTTGATGGTTTTGCTGAGTTCCAGCGGAAAATGCTTGTCGGAACCGATCATGACGATGATCAGGTCATAATGTTTGGCATTGAGTTGTTCCATCACCTCCTCGGTGGTTGAAACCCCCGTGATGCGCGGCATTGTACTCAGGCTCAGGGAGTAAAATTCGCCAAGTACATGTTCCGAAAAACGGCCCTCCTTTTCAATGCTGTAGGCATCGTATAAATTTGCGACCAGCAGGATCTCCTTGACTTTAAACGGCATCAGGTCATGGTAGAGATCGCGGTTGTAATTCGTCCGGTTGAGGAAAGTTTGCAGGAGTTTCCGGCTGTATTTAACAGGAACCGACAGATCCTGCTTGGGTTCCCCGACATCCTTCTGAACCGTTTTCCGCAGAATTGCTTTGCCCTTCACCGAGTTAAGGTAACCTGTAATGATGTTTGCCAGGTTGATAATGAGGTGGCGTTCTTCTTCGAGGAAAGGCCCTTCGAACGATGACTGGAATGCTTTCAGGTAGCAGATCTGGATGTATCCCGACTGGTTGTCGATGGTTTCAAAATCCTGCTTCTGCGACCACTCTGTTTCACGGAATGCAGGGGTTTTAACCTCCACATTGCCATACTTGATGCGGCATGCGGTGTATTCGGGATACTGCCAGGCTTTGGGTAAAATCAGGCATATCTGGTGCAACGCTTCCTCTATGGGTTTGCCCGTCCGCAGGATGGCGGTTGTATGGTTGATGGCCGACAGCTCTTTGAGCCGTTCCCGGGTGATGTAACGCCCTTCGCGCCCCTTCACTCCATTGATGTACCCTTCAATCAGGCTTGCGACATTGATCACCAGGTTGCGTTCTTCCTTCAGGAAAGGCCCTTCATCGCAATCTTTAAACTCTTTCAGGTAAAACACCCCGATGGTGCCGCGCAGGTTATCGATGGTATCAAAGACCTGCTCCTGTTTCCACCTGGTTTCAACAAAGCCGGGGCTGACGAACTCCATCTCATCAAATTGGATCCGCACCACGGTGAATTCCGGATACTGCCAGGCATTGGGCAGTTTCTGACAAATTTCAGACAGGGTTTCGGGGATTGCTTTTCCGGCTTTGATGATGGCCGTTGTATCATTTATTGCAGCCAGTTCCTTGAGACGTTCCTGGTTGTCATACACCAGTTGTTTCAAATTGATAGCATCGGGATTCACATTCCCGGGGTTATTGTTTTCGTCGGTGGGCAGCATGAGGTATCATAGGATGAAGTGCCAAAATTAGTACAATCTTTTCATCTTTTCAAAATCCTTTTTTACCTCTTTTTAACCGGAAGGAGAATCTATTTTGGATAGACCGTTTTCGAAATCAACGTTTGCGAAACTTTATCGGGCATTACCAGGTTCCCGAGGGCTACCTGGATAAAAACACTTTTCAGGGTATCTTTTTTCTCAGCCTTGTTTAAAAACCCCATTACACCTAATTTGAACATTTTAACCTGCCATCTCAGGGAATCTTCCATGGTGAGAATTACAATAGGAATTGAGGGGAATGCATTGCGTAACTGCCTGAAATTTGCAACCGGATCAGAGTCGCCGATAAAAAGGTCCAACACGATTACATCGGTCTGTGTCGCTGGTATTTTTTTGATAGCATCTTCAACACAGTTTGCCGATCCAACCAATCCGACTTCATCCGTTTCGGCATTGAAAGCGCGCCCCAGACCTTCAATTATAAGGAAATGATCGTCAATTGCAAATAGTCCTATCATGTGAATAATTGTTAAAAATTGTTGTCAAATATAAGAATATTTCATGCTTCGACATACAAACAACCTTACTATTTTCAATTTTTTTACGTTTTTTCTCAACGCCAAAAACAATAAGTATATTTCGCAAATACACTAAGTATATTACTTACATTGTTTACGTGTATTTCTTATATGATTGAATTGTAAATAATTATCAAAAAAATGCAGGGAATTGTACCTTTGCTGTCAGAAATATTTCTTAATATTGTGAATTATTTCACACATTGTTTAGTTACAACATTCAATCATTAATTTTAATCAATCAACTATGAACAACGACATGTTAAAAAAACTGCTCGACGAATTCATGGCCAAGGTTATTGCCAAGAATCCGGGTGAAAAAGAATTTCATCAGGCTGTAATGGAAGTTGCTGAATCATTGATTCCTTTCATTGAAGAAAACCCAAAGTACAAGCAGGCTAAAATCCTTGAACGGATGGCAGAAGCTGAACGGACAATCATTTTCCGTATTCCCTGGTTGGATGATAAAGGTGAAATCCAGATCAACAGGGGTTTCCGTATTGAGATGAACAGCGCCATCGGCCCCTACAAAGGCGGCATGCGTTTTCACCCGACTGTTAACCTCGGCATCCTGAAATTCCTGGCCTTCGAACAGGTTCTGAAAAACAGTTTGACCACCCTGCCCATGGGCGGCGGCAAAGGCGGCAGCGATTTTGATCCCAAAGGAAAGAGCGACAATGAAGTTATGCGTTTCTGCCAGAGTCTCATGACCGAATTGCAGCGTCATATCGGACCGGATACAGATGTACCTGCCGGCGATATTGGTGTTGGTGGCCGTGAAATCGGTTTTATGTTTGGCCAGTACAAACGTCTCCGCAATGAATTCACCGGCGTTCTTACCGGTAAAGGACTTGAATGGGGTGGTTCACTGATCCGTCCGGAAGCTACCGGTTACGGCCAGGTTTATTTTGCCGAAGAGATGCTGAAGACCCGTGGTCTCGATTTCAAAGGCAAAATCGTTACTGTTTCCGGTTCAGGCAACGTAGCCCAGTATGCAACTGAAAAAGTTACATTACTTGGTGGCAAAGTTGTTACCTTATCCGATTCCGAAGGCTACATCTACGATCCCAAGGGCATCGATGCCGAAAAACTGGCATTTGTCATGCACCTGAAGAACGTGAAACGCGGTCGTATCAAGGAATATTGCGACAAATATCCTGAAGCTTCCTTCATCGCCGGCAAACGCCCATGGGAAGTTAAATGCGATATCGCCCTCCCAAGTGCCACCCAGAACGAAATCGACGTAAACGATGCCAAGACGCTTATGGGCAACGGTTGTTTCTGCGTTTCCGAAGGAGCCAACATGCCTTCAACACCTGAAGCCATTGAGGTTTATATCGAAAAGAAGATCCTCTACGGTCCTGGCAAAGCTGCAAACGCCGGTGGTGTTGCAACCTCAGGTCTCGAAATGTCACAGAACTCCATGCGTTTGTCATGGACCCGTGAAGAAGTTGATATGCGTTTGCACAACATCATGATCGCCATTCACAAAAATTGTGTGAAATGGGGTACCGAACCTGATGGTTTCATCAACTACGTAAAAGGCGCAAACATCGGCGGCTTTGTAAAGGTAGCTGATGCCATGATGGCGCAAGGCCTTGTTTAAGAACTGACCAGTTCATTTTGATTCAAACGGGAACCCGGGAAACCAGGTTCCCGTTTCTTTTTATTGAAAAACTGAGGGTTATTTTTTTAATAGCCGCTGCCCGGCTATAAAAGAAAGGACCACGATAAACCCGGCATAGAGCAGGGAGGTAAACAGCAGGACCAATGAAGAAGCTGTGAGGCCGTATTTCGGAACTAAGAGCAGGTTCAGCAGAATGTTAAGCGCAACGCATACGCCAATGGCGATGAGCAAATAGGCCGACCGGTAAAAAAGTTCGAGAAACCGCTGAAAGAGCAGGCCAACCTGCCAGATAAAAGCCGACAGTAAAAGAGGAAGGTAGATTAGCCAGACGTCAATTTCAGGAATTTTAAGGACATCCTCAAACAACATCTGTTTCATCACCATGAAGAGGATGAACACAATGATGAAAATCAGCAATTCAAAACTCAGAGCCTCCTTGATCGCCACCCATGCATCTTCGCGATGCCGTGAATTCCAATGATCAAGGATTTTAGCCTGGTACGATATGTAAATCGGGAAACTTGCAAACGTGATGGCTTTGAATAAGAGGTCCTTCAGGGCCGAATACATCCCGGCCTGGCGGTAACCCAGGTACTCCATGATGATAAACCGGTCCATGGCCATCAGCAGGTGCGACAGGAACAGCCACAAAGCAATGCCATATCCGAATTCGGCCACCTTTGCTGAAAAACGTGAATCCCAGTAGAGGTGCCTCAGGTCGACTGTGAGCAGGCCTTTGACACGGATAAGCGAACGGAGCACCAGGACGCCCACAAGCCCGATTACCAGGGAGCTGAACAGCAGCATGGACGATTTCCAGTGGAAAAAGAAGAGCCCGATAAGGACGGCGATCATGATCAGTACCTGGTCGGAACCTTCAAGGATGGCGGTACGGACAGATTTATGGTAAGCATGCAGGATCGCCTGGTGAAAAAGGTAGAAATGGTTCAGAAATGCAAAAAGCGCGACCAGGATCAATTCGAATAAGGAGAGGTGGAAGTATATGATGCCTATCAGTACGACAACCAGGGTCGAAAACAGTGCACTGAATATCGTCAGGTCAAAAAACCGGCTCATCACCACATTTGTCTCGCGCGGCATGCCCGACAGAAAGCGGAGAATGCTCACCTGTACCCAGTGAAAACTCAGGGTGATCACCAGAACAACGGTATAGATCAGCAGCGAATACCTGCCATATTCAACCGGCCCCAGGAACCGGATGGCAAGCACGATCACTGCAACATTTACGATTGCAGGGATAAACCGGCCGGCAAGATATTTGATTATTTCCCTGTTCATGGCAGCACAATGCCAATCAGTATAAAAGGTTACTTCGCCGATCCGGCATCTTTGATGAAAAACGGTTTGGGACGTAACACTTTGTCAAATGTAAAATACTGGATGATGGTAAAATCCTTCCCGTCATTCACAGATGCATAAAGCCTGTCAAGATCATACGGGAGCGGATTCCCTTTGGGATCCGTTTGTCCGTCGGGACCCTGTTTATGGTAGGTGGTTATGGTTTTACTGACGCCTGCAGTATCGGTGAGCGTGATGATGATAAACGGCACGGAACGGAGGATTGAATCCTTGCGGGTTTTATCCATGTCATTCAGCAGGGCTTCATAGTTGAGGTTCCTGAATCCCGAAAGGAAATTCAGCAATTTGAGCGTATCGTAATTTGCCACCTCCGCCTTATCCGTCAATGATACCAGGGAGAACTTATTTTGCCCGTTGTTCCGTACTTCATATGAATAATCGGGGGTTGCGGGGATCTCCACCTTTACTGCAGCAATTTCGGGAATTGTTTTCCTGAATACGTTGTAATCGCGCCAGTATTTCTCAATCGGGCTGTACCGGGGAGAAACAAAACCCCTGAACCCGGGCAGAAATACGATGAAGGGCTCCGACGAATCCTGCATCAGCATGAAACTTCCGAGGTTATTTTGGGTTGCACCGCCCACATAATAGACCTTTGTGAGTTTTTCATGCGGGAACCAGCGGATAAACCCAAAGAGGTCGATGCGAAACACCATCTGGTAAATTTCGACTTTCACCGCATTTACGGCAAGTTCTTTCACAATGTTGTCATGCGCCGCATGGGCAACCGGTTGCTGAACTTCGAGTTCGACCATGGTTTTTAACAACAGGTCGATATTCTGTTTCTGCGCCAGGTATTTTTCATTTACACTCCAACTGCCAGGCGAATTCCTGGTGAGCGTAACAGTGTTGTTGTTTTTATCCGACATGAAAATCCTGGTGACATTCGCAGAGTCGTTGAGTTTGAAATCGCTCAGCGCCCGCCTGAAGGTGGTGGTTGACTGGGTAAGCCACAGCACCAGGGCAATCAACGCCAGCAAAATAAAGGCGATAAAAATCCTTTTGTTTTTTTTCATAATTAACTTTTTCGAACCGGACCGGCATAGGCCCGTTTACGTATCCGGTATTTTACAACACCGAAACCAAAGATTAACAGGATCGGCAGCAGAATATTTAACAGTTGCCAGAAGAAACGCTGTTTTGCGACCCTGGCGGAATCAAGCATCCTGAGTTTCAATTCACGGGAACGAACGGATATCAGGCCTGAGTCGTCACATAAAAAGTTTACTGCATTCATTGCCAGATCTTTGTTCCCGAAGGTTTGTTTCGTGTATTGATCATAGCCGAGCGGCAACGGGTACCCTTGCGAAAAATGAAACTGGTTCTTCACGATATCGCCGTCGGTAATCACGATCATTTTTGTTTTCCTGCTCTTCGCTTTATATCCCAGGGCCGGGTTGTCGGCCAGTTCGGGAGGAATACGGAAAAGGAATGAGGATGAAAATTCTCCTTCCAGCAATACGGCAACGGGTAGCGGGCCCTGGTTGAACATCCGTTCATTCGGCTGCTTTTTTAATATTTCAAGGTCGATCAGGGCCGGGACCCGCACCGTCCTCACATAGGGTGATGTTTCGAGCAGGATGGTCTTTTTAATGCCAGCGGCGGTCACCGTATCGAGGGTGCTGAGAAATTCAGTCTTTATGGCATTAAGGCCGTTCACCACCGGGTGCTTGACCGACGGGGTAAGAACAGGAAAGAAATACCATTTAAAATAGTCGAACTGGGGCTGGTTCCCGATCATGCCGGTTTTTACGGGTATTGGCAGGGCATTCAAATCCTGGACCAGGTTGGCATTCAGCCGCACGCCATAGTTGAAGAGCATATCTTCAAGGTTGATGTCATTTGGCAGGCCCATGGTTGAGTTATATTTCTGCAGGCTGTCCATGCTTGCAAATACCGGATCGATCAGCCACAGCACTTTCCCCCCGCGCATGATAAACTGGTCGATCAGGAACTTGTCCCGCTCATTGAAAGGCTTTGAAGGCTTTGCGATGATGATCGCCCGGTACTTGTTGACCAGTACGTCGTGCGCCGTGTCGGTTTTCAGGCGGATCGCAAGGCTCTGGATCTTGTTGTTGATGGTTACCCTGTCGACATTGTAGAATTCCGAAAGCCCCTTTTGGAAATCGATGGTTTCCATCTGATCCAGTTCCCCCTGCCCTTCTATGATCGCTATTCGCGGCTTGATGGCCGTGGTGAGGTTTTTGATGGCACTTGCCAGGTTATATTCCAGAGACTGGATACTGTTGTTAAGCACTTTGTTCGGATCCTCCTGCAATTGAGCCATCAGCAACTGAACCGGGATCTCCTTCCCGTGATATGATGCAATGGTACCCGGGAAAATAATCAACTGTGAGGAGGCACCTTTTTTATTCACCCTCAGGTCGGTAGGCTGGAGCCCGCGCTCAACAAGCAACCGGTAGGAAGCGTTCCGGTCCTTGTCGTTCGGATTTGCCGACGGGTTCACAAATTCATACTGGATATGTTTGCTGTAAGCCCTGAATTCATCAAGCATCTCCCGGGTTTCATTCGACAACCGCTGAAAGCCGGGGGGCAGGTCGCCCGACAGGTAAACCTTGAAAAAGACCACATCGTCGAGTTTTTTCAGTAACCTTTTTGTTGCCGGGGCAAGTGAGTACCGTTTTTCGGAGGTAAGGTCAATACGCGTGAACACAAAGGCCGCGATGATGTTAACCAG
Organism: Bacteroidota bacterium; assembly: GCA_026391835.1. Classification (GTDB taxonomy): domain Bacteria; phylum Bacteroidota; class Bacteroidia; order Bacteroidales; family FEN-979; genus CAIVAT01. Next base: position 68,819 of record JAPLDF010000045.1, on the reverse strand, counting down.
AACGACGATAGCCAGGCCAAGCGCCAGGCCGGTCATATTCCCCCTTTTTATGTTTTTCTTCTTATCCAGCATAATTCAGCTCCTTCAGAGCAAGCCATTTAACTGCATTTTTTTCATTTTACCACTTCCTGCTCTCAAGCGACAATTTTGTCAGCAGGATAAAGATGGCTGTTACACTGATAAAATAGATCAGATCCCTGGTATCAATCACCCCCCGGCTCATGGAGGAGTAGTGTGCATTGAGCCCCAGCGACTGGATGATCAGCCCGATTTTCCCGGAAACAAGGAACGAGTAAACAAACTCAAACCCCATATACAGGATAAAGCTGATGAATACAGCCAGGATAAATGAAACAATCTGGTTATCGGTGATCGAGGATGTAAAGATCCCGATGGCAACAAAACTGGCCCCGAGGAAAAACAGCCCTATGTATGAACCCCAGATGCTTCCTGAGTCAAGGTTCCCCGGGGGAAGTCCAAGATGATACACTGAAAAGTAGTAGACCAGCGTCGGCAGCAATGAGATCATCACCAGAACGACTCCTGCCGCATATTTCGCTAAAATCACCTGGAGATCGGTGAGTGGCTGGGTCATCAGCAATTCGAGGGTGCCGCTTTTTTTCTCATCTGCGAACGACCTCATGGTGATGGCCGGTATCAGGAACAGGAAGACAAACGGCGCAATGACGAACAACCCGTCGAGACTGGCAAATCCAAAATCGAGCACATTGAACTCGAGCGGAAAAACCCAAAGGAAAAGACCGGTCATCAGCAGGAAAACGATCATGACGATATAGCCAATGAGGGAGTTCAGGAAACCATTGATCTCTTTTTTGAAAAGCGTCAGCATTGTCGCATTGATTAAAGGCGTGCAAAAGTACTATTTTTCACGCATCAAATTGCATCGGACAGGAACATTTCAGGGGATCTGCCGGGAAACATACCCCGAATAATCAACGAGGCTGGGCTGGTAAGGTTCCTTCAACAGGTGGGAGGATATCATGAAATCAGCGGTGGAGCGGTTACAGGCGGTAGGAATGTTATAAACGACTGTAATCCTTAGCAGGGCTTTTACATCAACATCATGGGGCTGCGGCTGCATGGGATCCCAGAAAAATATAAGCAGGTCGATCTTGCCTTCCGATATCATGGCACCAAGCTGCTGGTCGCCCCCAAGGGGTCCCGATTTCAGCTTCAGGATATCGAAGGTGATCTTCTCTTCCTCTTCGAGTTTGTTCAGGATCGTCTCCTCCACAAGCTTACCGGTGGTGCCGGTACAGATCAGGTGATGACCGAGGAGTGTCTTATAATTGTATTCCACCCACTCTACCAGGTCTTTCTTGCGGTTATCGTGCCCCACAAGGGCTATGTTTTTTGATTTTTCCATCTTGGGTTGATTTTAATCCAGTTCAACGGTAACCAGCTGGTCCATCTTTAACCCGAGGAGGCTGCTTGCTTTGCCCTCCCGGATGGCAATCTCGACATACCCGCTGGTTGAAAAGAGGGCGAGCATCTCGCCTTTGCTTACATCCTTGTATGACTTGCTGATCTCCGTAATGCGATAGTTCAGCGAGCGGAAAGTAATGGCGAATTTGCGGTTCTTCACGGCAGATTTGAAAAGGGATTCGGTAATGTTGGTAAACACATTCTCGTAGTTGTCCACATAGATCACTTTCCCTTTGATCAGGTCACCCTGGATCACAGGCTGAAATGCCAACTTTTGCATGATGGTTTCCTTCGGGAACCCAAGCATCTCAATAGGCTGCCCGCTGGCGATGTGACAGGCGACCTTGACAAATACATCCCGTGTTGAAAACGTAAAATAATCGGAGTCCTGGATGACATCCAGCTCGATGATCTTCTCCGGCTTCTCATCAAACAACAGAGAAAAGATGCCATTGTCGGCACAAATAAAATAATGGCCGTGGTGGTATACCAGCGTGTGCGGCGTATCAACGGCGGCTTCGGTGTTGATGGCAAGGATGTGAATGGTGCCCTTGGGGAAATTGGGGTAGAAATTCCGGATGATAAAGGCCGCCTGGTTCAGATCAAAAGCAGGGATGTGATGCGATATATCGATAATTTGCGCATCGGGCAACAGCCGCAGGATGGCACCTTTGACCGCCCCGGTATAGTGATCCTTAAGCCCCCAGTCGCTTGTAAGTGTAATAATAGCCATGGAAATAATCGTACATTTGCGTATTCAAAGGTATAAATTTTTCATGAGCGAGAAGCTAATTAACATTGAATCCTTCCATCCGCTGGATATTTTCGGCGCCAATGACCAGAATCTGGAAGTAATCCGCAATTTTTTTCCCAAACTGAAGATCGTATCCCGGGATAATTATGTCAAGGTTTTTGGCGAAGAGTCGGATACTGTTGAATTTGAAGAAAAGTTCAACACCCTGCTGCTGCACTTCGAAAAGTTTGGCCGGTTGACAAAAACAGACATCGGTTTGCTCCTGAATTCCGAATCAAACGGCGCTGCGATGGCCCCTGAAGGGCAAAACGACGTGCTTGTTCACGGGAAAAACGGCATGCTGATCAAGGCACGGACAGCCAACCAGCGCAAACTTGTCGAGAGCAGCCTTAAAAACGACCTGGTTTTTGTCATTGGCCCTGCCGGCACCGGCAAAACGTATACTGCAGTTGCCATGGCAGTGCGGGCGTTGAAAAACAAGGAGATCCAGCGGATCATCCTCACCCGCCCGGCGGTCGAAGCCGGCGAAAACCTGGGTTTTCTGCCGGGCGACCTGAAAGAGAAGCTTGATCCCTACATGCAGCCGCTTTATGATGCACTGGGTGACATGTTACCCACGCAAAAACTTCTACAATACATCGAAGAACGTGTGATTGAAATTGCGCCTCTGGCCTTCATGCGGGGAAGGACCCTCAACAATGCCTTTGCCATCCTCGACGAAGCCCAGAACACCACACCCAGCCAGCTGAAAATGTTCCTCACGCGCATGGGAGCTGCGGCAAAATTCATCGTCACCGGGGATATCACCCAGATCGATCTCCCGAAACACCAGACCAGCGGCCTGCTGCACGCACAAAAAATCCTGAACGACATCCCAGGGATCGACTTTGTATACCTTGACAAATCAGATATCATCCGGCATAAGCTCGTCGGGAAGATTATCGATGCATACAGCAAGGAGACCTAGCCGAGTTAAAAAGTCAGGACATCCATCAATCCCTGTTTGACGCAGATCAACTCCGAATCGGAGATGGTCCCAATTTTCCGGACAAGCCTTGTCTTTGCCATGACCCGCACCTGGAACACCAGCACTTCCGAATCGGCAGTCAGTCCATTTTGCTTATTTTTAGCTAAAAACACCGATCCCGGGTAGTTTTCAATTTTGGTGGTCAACGGGCATACGATGCAGAGATCTGTCATCTCATTCAGGGCATCTCCACTGATGATCAGGACAGGCCTCATTCCCTGCTGTTCATTGCCAACTGCAGGATCAAGACTGGCAAGGTATATATCGCGCTGCATCATTTCTCCTCCGTTTCATCCCGGGTCATGATATCCTGGTAGTCATTCATCCCCCCTTCGGCCATCGCACTCATTTCGGCGTCAAGCGCAGCCCTCTTAAATCCCTGCCGGAAATCCTCCTTCCTGGCATTGAAAAAAAATTGCCGAAGTGCTGTTTCCACAACTTCGTTTTTTGATATGCTGTTTTTTTCCGAATAATCACTGACTGAGTTGAGGACGTCTTCGGGCAACGTGCTGGTATAGGTGACCTTCTTTTTCATATTCGCGGCTTACAATACAAATATACTTCATATTTATAAATTGTAAATATTTTTTTGTTGGTATTTTTTAAAAATATGTTGTTGGTTCTAAACCTTCCAGGTTTTTGAAACCTGGAAGGTTTTTGCCGCCACTACATATTCCATTTTGACTTATCTTTGCTTATCAAAAAACCAGCAAATGACCAACGTCCTTCTTAACACCAATTTCGAATTCCCCGGCCAGAAAAGCGTATACCATGGGAAAGTTCGTGATGTCTATAATATTGACGATCAATTTCTTGTCATGATTGCCAGTGACAGGATCTCGGCATTTGATGTGGTTCTGCCCAGGGGGATTCCGTACAAGGGACAGGTGCTCAACCAGATCGCAGCGAAGTTCCTGGATGCCACCTCCAACATCTGCCCCAACTGGAAAATCGCATCACCCGATCCGAATGTCACCATCGGTCGCTTTTGTAAGATTTACCCGGTCGAAATGATCATCAGGGGTTACCTTACCGGGAGTTCATGGCGAACCTATCAAAAAGGAGCCAGGGAAATTTGCGGTGTTCCCGTTCCCGACGGCATGAAGGAACATCAGCGGTTCCCATCACCGATCATCACGCCTACCACCAAAGCCGTCAAAGGCCATGATGAAGATATTACGGAGGCTGAACTTCTTTCCGGGGGACTCATTCCGGCAGGGGAATATGAAGTGATAAAGAAATACACCTTTGAATTGTTCAGGCGCGGCACCGAGATGGCTGCCAAAAAAGGGCTGATCCTCGTTGATACAAAATATGAATTCGGCAAAGGGACTGACGGGAAGATCTACCTCTGCGACGAGATCCACACACCTGATTCTTCCCGTTATTTTTACCTCGAAGGATATGAAGACCGCCAGTTGAAAGGTGAGCCACAGCGACAGCTTTCGAAGGAATTCGTGCGTGAATGGCTCATGGCCAATGGTTTTATGGGCCAGGAGGGCCAGCAGGTTCCCGGGATGAGCGATGTGTGGATCAAGGAAATTTCCGACCGGTATATCGAACTTTATGAAGGGATCACGGGTGAAAAATTCAACCGGTCACAGTCAGACAACATCCTGACAAGGGTTGAAAAGAATATACTTTCGTGGCTTAAACTATGAAAGTGCAAAGTGCAAAATCAAATTGCAAATTGCAAAATCAAATTGCAAATTGAAATTAAACAGTGTTTATCCCGGATTTTAGGAACACGTTAATTTTCTACGACAAATCTTTGGGTTGCTGAAAAGTTCCCGGATTTCAGGTTGCACATATACACCCCAGGGGCAAGTCCCCGCACATCCATGTTGATTTTGTGGGAACCTTCCGTCATTGCTCCGTCCAGGAGCGTTCTAACCAGGATTCCCTTGTTGTCATAGATCAGCAATGTTACAGGCTGGCTTGATTCCTTAACCACGAACGGGAAGCAGATGGTTTGCGCGGCAGGATTCGGGAATACCCTGAGGAACTGCGGATGATTGGGATTTTCAGGTTCAACAACGGCGAGGGGGTACATCAGCGGGCTGCCGGCCTGCACCCAGGCGGTATAGATGAGGTCGCCCAGCGAAAGTGATGCGCGGCGCATCAGGTCAATGGTAAAGGCGCCAGATTCATTCCACAGTGCCTGGTAATAGGTGTCGGAAGTTACATTTCCCGCGATGGCATGGGCTGCCACATCGGCCGCAAGAACGCTGTCGACATAGACGTAATTTGTGTAAAGGTAGGAGAACACAAAATCGCTTACATTGGCGACATACTGGGCCGAATCGGCAGGATATACCAGCTGTTGCTCATATTTGCTGACCATGGTTGTTTCATACCGTGAATGAATCCCCGTTTGACCTGTATACTGGCCGTTATAGTTCCTGGTAATATGCAGGGGCATGTGGCCATCGCCGACATAGTGGCCGAGATCGGCAGCAAACAATGCAGCTTTTGTCCAGTCGTAACGGGCAAAGCAGGCTTTCACCGAATCAAATGCCGTGATGGTCGCCCAGGGCAAAATACCCTGGTCGATTACAAAAGAGTAGCCATAACGGGCCACTACTGTATCGAACGACTGCGGGATCTGCCCTGTTTGAATAAATTCGGGATAATTATCGATATCGATATAATGTTTTGGCGCTTCGTTTGGATCCGAACTCTTCCGGTAATCGGCTTCGGAAGCATTTGCGGTGACGATATTTGCCCAGTCGGGCTTTAAAAAAGAGAGGCATGCCGGGTAACAGTTCGAACTGTTCTGGCTGATAATCCTGTGCCCCTTGCTCCCCCAGCTTGAAAGGAGAAGACAAAGCATGGCCAGTGAGGCGGAATAAAATATTTTTTTCATTCGAATGCGGTTAAAAGAGTTTCTAAATCCTCGGCTTTATCGGAGTTTCCTTGCTTGTTGTGCGATAAAATCAGGCTGTTTATCAGCCGGCGGATAATATCGGGGTTGCTGCAGGGTGCGAAAAATGATTTTTCAGGTTTGATCTTCATCTGCCCGATAAATATATCAATGTCCCTGCGGGTAAATACGGCGCCTTTGCTATAAGGGTTGATGTAAAACAGCACATCACTTTCGCCGGGTTGATCAATTCCTTCAGCAGTGAGGTACGCAAGAATAAAATGCTGCGGGAGGTCCACCCCGTAAACAGGCAAACCAAGTTTCCGGGCCAGGATGATGAAAAGGATTCCCAGGGAGAGGGAACTTCCCTTTTTGGACTCAAGCAGGGTGTTGATATAATTGTTCTCGGGTAAGGTATTGTCAACATTGTTCACCCCGAAATGGTGGATATCAAAGAGCAAATGATTCAAAACTTTGACATTTTCAAGGGCTGTCAGGTTTTCATGGAGTTCAACCCAGATATCCATTTTTAGCTGTTCGATGCTGATAATGATCTCCTCTTCATCCAGTGAAGGATCCTGAATTTTTGTCACCAGGAGAAACCCTTTCAGCAGGTCGGAAGAGCCGACACTCAGCCAGTTCACAAATTCGGCATAGTGGTAATCCTGGATCAGCTTTCTCAGGATGGACTGAATTCGTTCCTGGACGATATTGCTGAAGTTATTCTCAAGACATTTTTCCAACGGGGCAACGGCATCCATTCCCTGCAATTCGATCTGCTCCCGTATCAGGGCGAATGCCTTTTCATCAGGCTCATCCAGGAGATTAATCAGGGCGTTCAGGGTATTGTTGACGGCGTCGGGCATAGGTTGTTGTAGTTGTTCCTTATTGGGTAATGCGGAGAGGCTGCAGGGGCCTTTACAGGGTGATGGTATCGAGCACCAGTGCGATCAGGGAATTGACCACCGTTTTATGGTCGGGGTTATATTCGCCGGTTGCACGGTTGGCGATCAGGGTGCAAATGGTAACCATTTCGTGTCCCATCAGGGCTCCGAGACCATACAGTGCAGAGGTTTCCATTTCGAAGTTAACAATGCGGTGTCCCTGGAACCTGAAACTCTGAAGTTTCCTGATCATATCGGGATCGGTAAGCGGAAGCCTCAGGAACCTGCCCTGGGGGCCATAAAACCCGGGTGCCGTTGCGGTGATGCCTGCAACGGAAAATGGCCGGAAGAGGTTGACCAGGCGGTCGGACCCTTTGATAAAATATGGCTTTGAGAGATCTTTGGGCCAGGAAGCATGGGCGGCAAAAGCCTCTGTCATCTCTTTATCAATGACATCGGGCGTACCTTTGTAAAAATGAAGCAGGTTGTCAAGTCCTACGGCATGGGTCGACAAACCAAAACTGTTTACCGGCACATCTGCCTGTATTGAGCCTGAAGTCCCGATGCGAATGATGCTCAGCGACCGCAGTTCGGGGTTTTGAACCCTGGTTTTCAGGTCGAAATTGGCCAGTGCATCGAGTTCATGCATGACGATGTCACAATTGTCGGTACCAATGCCTGTTGACAGGGCGGTAATCCGTTTGCCATGGTAATAGCCTGTTTGAGAAATAAATTCCCGGTTCGAGGCCCGGTGGTCAATGCCGGTGAAGTGATCCGAAATTTCATGAACACGCTGCGGGTCCCCGACAACAATGACGGTATCGGCAAGGTCCTCAGGTCTCATGCAAATATGATAAACGCTGCCATCAGCGTTTACAATCAGGTCTGGTTCTGCGAGTAAGGGCATAAGTTAATTTTTTACAAAAGTACAAAAAAACCGGCTGGGTTCATTTTTCGTTGGGATCAGCTATCCCCATTTCACGCTGAAGGGTGTCGGGGATCACCAGGGGCGGGTGGTTGCTGATCCTCCCCTCCATCCTGTCGCGCAAAGTCCGGGTATACTCCACGGAAGCTTCATAGGCATCGCTGTATGATTTTCCCTGTTGCATCAGGTTACGCTCCATCTCCTCCGCGGCAATAGAATACTCCATCTCCTCGCACGAAATCTGCCCGTCAATCCATATCTCCTTTGCCGGGATGAAATGATACACAAGGTCATTCCCGCTGAAACCGAAATCGGGAAATATGTTCTTCCTGACAAGGTAACCATCAACGATCCAGACAGTCACCCCATTGCGTATCCCTGCCGGAATACGGTAGATCCCCGTGAGCCGGATGCTGTCGGGAAGGGTGGAAATCTCTTTCCGGTTGCTCCAGTCTGAAGGGGCCACTGCCCGTAGCGAGGCCTCATGGCTGCGGCAGATGCTGTCGGAAACATGCCGCATCACCAGTTCCACGGCCAGGGAGGAATCGTGCGACCTGTCATAGGTCCATCCAAATTTGGCCATCAGGTGACGTTCATTCAGCTCATGGGCCAGGGTAAGTTCATACTCCTCACAGGAAATTGCATTGTCAATCCAGATCTCCGACGCAGGGGTATAGCAATAACGCTGGCCGTTCCCGCCATACAGGAACTCCTTGTATATCTTATGCCTGACCTTATATCCATCCACGATCCAGATATCCAGGCCGCTCTTTTTCCCAACATAAAAGCGATAAACCGCAGGACCGGCTTCACGTTGTCCACATCCATGGAACAGTAAAGACAACATGATGATTGTCAGAAACTTGATTTTCATAATTGCTTTTGAATTTATGATTCCCAAAGGTACCACTTCATTTGGTAACTTTGCCGCAGAATTACAGGCTGCCATGACCATCGATGATATCGTAAAGAAATTCAAATATTCCATACTGCTCGTCCTCTCGTTTGTTATCCTTGAAAACGTTGCCTGGATCATAGAACCGACCTTTTTCGGGAAATTGCTTGATGCACTCATTGAAAAATTCTATGACAAGGAAAAAGTAAACTATATCCTGCCATTGCTGGTCTGGGCATTTATTTATTTGCTGAATGTCGCCGGCGGAACACTGCACCGTTTGTTCAGCGGCAAGGTATATGCGAAGATATATGCCGACACCGCCACAAACGTAATAAATTACTCCAGGAAAAAAGGCTTTGCCACATCAACAATATTCGCCCGGGCCGACCTTGCCAAGGAGTACATTGTTTTCCTGAAGGAACGGCTGCCGGAGGTGATCTGGCAGATATCCGCCACCTGGGGGGCCATCATCGCCCTGTTTTTTTATGACTGGCGGATTGCTGCACTTGCCGTTGTGGTGATCGTGCCCATCGGTGTGATCAACAACATTTACCGGAAGAACGTGGTGACCCTGCAGCGCAACCTCCACGACAAGCGTGAGGACCAGTACCGGGTTATCGAGACAGGCTCCCCTGAAACCATCAGGGAATATTTTTACAACATGGTTCAACCGCAATCAAAGATCGCCAAATGGAGTTCAATTGATTACCTGATCATCAAAGTTCTGCTGATGTTCATTTTTGTCGGGGTGCTCTTCATTGCCGTGGATGTTGATGAATTCTCGACCGGGAAAACGTATGCCATCGTATCCTACATCTGGACCTTTATCGCCTCCACCGATTACATTCCCGGGCTGATGGAAAGCATCACCGCAGTAAGGGAGCTGAATACACGCCTGAAAGAAGAAGCCTTATGAACATAGAAATAATCAACATCGGCGATGAACTGCTTATCGGGCAGGTCATCAACACCAATGCCGCCTGGATGGCCGAACAACTTAACCTTTCGGGATTCAGGGCCTATCAGTTTACAGTCATCAGCGATTCACGGGACCATATTCTCCATGCACTGGCAGAGGCGGCGGAACGGGCTGAAGTGGTGTTGATTTCGGGAGGTATAGGCCCGACAAAGGATGATATCACCAAGCACACACTTTGCGAATATTTCAACACCCATCTTGTTTTCAATGAGGAGGCCTACCGGGATGTGGAGGCGATGTTTGCACGCCGCGGGTGGCCGGTGACCGAACTAAACCGGCAGCAGGCCGAGTTGCCTGAAAACTGCACCGGGATACCGAATAAAGTCGGAACTGCCCGCGGGATGTGGTTTGAAGAGCAACGCAGCGATGGCGGCCTTACGATTTTCGTGTCCATGCCTGGGGTTCCTTTTGAGATGAAGGCCATGATGACAGATTATGTGATTCCACGGCTCAAACAGACATTCCGGACCCCGTTTATTTTTCACAAGACCACCTTGACACAGGGCGTCGGAGAATCTTTCCTGGCAGCCAAAATTGAAGGCTGGGAGAACTCCCTGCCGGCAAATATCAAACTGGCCTACCTGCCGCAACCGGGCATCGTCAGGCTGAGGCTCACCGGGGAGGGTTTGGATGAAGACGCACTGCATTGCCAGGTTGAAACGGAAATTGTGACGTTGCAAAAACTGATACCGGAATATATTTTCGGGTACGACGACGAATCGCTTGAGATGATCGTTGGCAGGATGCTTCTTGAGAAACATGCAACCCTTGCCACAGCCGAAAGCTGCACAGGCGGCACCATTGCACAGATGATCACCGCCGTGCCGGGGTGTTCGGCCTATTTCAAAGGATCGGTGGTCGCCTATGCCAACGAGATCAAGGAACATATCCTGGGAGTAAGTGCCGAAAACCTTGAACAGCATGGTGCTGTAAGCAGGGAGGTGGTGACTGAAATGGTTACATCCCTGCAGTCGAAGTTTAACGTGGATTATGCCATAGCCACTTCGGGAATTGCCGGGCCCGATGGCGGAACCCCCGAAAAGCCGGTTGGGACTATATGGATTGCCATTGCCACACCGGATGAGGTCATTGCCGAGAAATTTTTCTTTGGCGACAGCAGGGAGCGGAATATACGCCGGTCTGCCTTACAGGCGCTGAACATGTTAAGAAGGAAATTGAAGAACCAGTAAGGCTGGTCCCTGCCGGTATCCAAATGCAACCCTTCTGAAATTTGGCTTTTCGCTATTTTTTTAAAATTTCCATGGTTCTTTAAAATATAAACTCTATCTTTGCACTCCATTTTGAAATACCATTTTAATCAGAATCGCCATGGCAAGGATTTGTGAAATTACCGGAAAGATTGCAATCAAAGGGCATAAAGTCTCTCATTCCAATAAGAAATCGAAACGTTGGTTCAGCCCGAACATACAAACCAAGACCTTTTTTGTAGAGGAGGAAAACCGCGAAATCAAACTGAAAGTATCGGCCGAAGGTTTGCGCCATATGAATAAAAAAGGCGTCTACGTCTGCATCAAAGAGGCACGGGAAAAAGGATATCTTGCAAAATAATTTTTTTTTCATGGGTATAAATGCTGTTACGCTGTAGCAGCATTTTTTTTGCCTTCTACTTAAAGAAATAAACACCGGGGTTTTACGTTATACCTCAACTGCTCCCGGTATACAAAGTGTTAAAATACAATTGACCACGAATGAAAAAAAGCCTGTGCTTTTTAGTGATGCTGTTTACGCTGCTTTCCGGCAAGGCATTGCAGGCACAGGACCAGGACGACAACAGCAGTCTTGTTCAATTTTCAGGGATCACAATTACCGCCGACAGCCTTAACCCCGTTCCATACACAAAAATCCTCGACATTTGCAGTCACCGGGGAACTTCCAGCGACATCAACGGGTATTTCTCCTTTGTAGCCCATAAAAAAGACACGGTGGTATTTACGGCCATCGGGTTTAAGCCGGCCTCCTTCATCATTCCCGACACCATCACCAAACAAAAATATTCGCTGATCCAGCTCATGACGGCCGATACGCTTACCCTGGCCGCCGCAATTATCTTTCCCTGGCCAACCCTCGAAGATTTCAAACGCGCATTCGTTGAAACAAAAATCCCCGATGATGACCTGGAGATTGCGCGGAAAAACCTGCTGAGCGCTGATATCCGGATGATGGCCGAAGATTACCCGATGGATGCCAACATGAACTACCGGAATTACATCGACAACCAGACAAGCAAACTCTATTATTTCGGGCAGATCCAGCCTTATAATATCTTCAATCCTTTTGCCTGGGCGAAGTTTATCAAGGCCTGGAAAGAGGGAAAGTTCAAATCGCAGAAAGAACGTTTGAAAGACAATTGATTTTGAGAAAGATAGTCCTCACTACCCTTTTACTTGTTTTCTTTTCGGTGCATGCGCTGTTTGCCCAGCAGGGAACGATACACGGGATTGTCAATGGCACCGACAGCCAGCCATTGCAGTTTGTTAACATCGCGGTACAGGGCACCACAGCGGGGGTGACGACCGGAAAGGATGGCCGGTATGAGTTGCAGGTGCCAGCCAACAAAGAAATCGTGATCCTGTTTTCTTATATTGGCTATGAAAAGGATTCGCTGGTAATCCGCCTGAATGAAAATGAGCGGAGAAAGATCGACCATACCCTCCAGGCAAGTTCCACCCAGCTTGAATCGATCGAAGTCAAAGATCAGCAATTGCGTACAAACACTTTCAGCCGACTTGATCCCAAGGTGCTTACACTCATTCCCACCATCAATGCCAGCGTGGAGGACCTCATCAAAACCATGCCCGGTGTATCGTCTCGCAATGAACTGAGTTCGCAGTACTCGGTGCGAGGAGGAAATTACGATGAGAACCTGGTGTTTGTCAACGATATCGAAATTTACCGTCCCTTTCTCGTCCGGTCGGGACAGCAGGAGGGACAAAGTTTTCTCAATCCCGACCTGGTGGCGGGGATATCCTTCTCCTCGGGAGGTTTTGATGCCAAATACGGGGACAAGATGTCGTCGGTGCTGGATATCAGGTATAAAAAACCCACCGAATTTGCTGCTTCGTTCGATGTCAGCCTGCTGGGCGCCTCTGCGCATGTGGAAGGGACTTTTTCAAAAAAGGTTTCGTATCTCCTTGGCACGCGATATAAAACCAACTCGTACATCCTCAAAGGCCTCGATACCAAAGGGAACTACAAACCCAGGTTTTTTGATATCCAGGGAATGATGAATTTTGAGATCAGCAAAAAGTGGGAACTATCCGTATTCGGTACCTTTACGGACAATGCCTATAAGTTGATCCCTGAAACCCGTGAAACCAGCTTCGGGACGATCGATGAGGCCTATAAGATTACAATTTTCTTCGATGGGCGCGAATCTGACCAGTACCAGAACTGGCTTACCGCCGCCACACTTACCTTCAAACCCACACCGAATATCCGATTGAAACTGATCTCTTCCGCATTCCAGACCTATGAAGCCGAAACCTACGACATTTCAGGTGAATACTGGCTCGGGAAACTCGAAGTATTCCAGGGCAGCGGCCAGGGACAAATTACCGAGATCATGGGTGTTGGCGCATACCTGCAACATGCCAGGAACTACCTGGATGGTACCGTGTTTAACCTCGAACACCGCGGTTACTGGGATAAAGCCAACAGCAACATGCTCTGGGGCGTAAAATATCAGCATGAATATTTCAACTATTCAGTAAATGAGTGGGAGTTGCAGGACTCTGCCGGGTATTCCATTCCCCGCCCGCCCGATTCGCTTGGCATGGCAAATCCTCCGAAGGGTGATCTTATCCTTTACAATGTTATCAGGAGCAACAGCCTGGTGAGTACTAACCGTATTTCCGCTTTTATCCAGGATACCTGGACCTTCAGGAACCGGTCGAATGACATTTCGCTGACAGCAGGACTGCGATCGATCTACTATGATTTTAACGGGCAGTTTTTGCTGAATCCACGTATGAATGTTTCTTTTAAACCGCACTGGAAGAATGAAACCGTTTTCAGGCTTTCGACAGGGTACTATTCACAGCCCCCGACTTTCAGGGAGATGTCGGACCTGAATGGGAACATCGTTCCGGGTTTGAAAGCGCAAACATCCATTCAGGTGGTTGCCGGAAGTGATTACTATTTCAAGGCATGGAATCGTCCTTTCAAATTTGTGGCGGAGGCCTACTACAAAAACATCCAGAACCTTATCCCCTACGAGATAGACAACATGAAAATCAGGTATTATGGAACCAACGATGCATACGGATATGCCGCCGGGATCGATTTCAGGGTTCATGGGGAATTTGTGAAAGGAGCCGAATCGTGGGCCAGCCTGTCATTTCTTAAAACGGAGGAGCATTTCCAGGGATCCTGGATTCCCCGGCCAACAGATCAACGGATGAACCTGGCAATTTTCTTCCAGGATTTCATCCCGGGATTTCCAACCTGGAAGATGAACCTTACCCTGGTCTACGGAACCGGCCTTCCGTTCGGACCGCCTGATTCGCCGCGAAGCGCGCAGACACTGCGCATTCCCCCATACAGGCGCGTGGATATCGGGTTGTCGAAACAGTTGATCGGCCAGCAGACTAAATTCTCGAAAAAAAATCCGCTCAGGGCATTTGATTCCATGTGGATCTCCCTGGATGTGTTCAACCTGCTGCAATTCAGCAACACCATTTCGTACCTCTGGGTCACCGACATCAATGGCAAAGAATACGCTGTACCCAATTACCTAACCCCCAGGACGTTCAATCTTAAACTGACCGCGCGGTTTTAGTGAAAAAGCTGGAATATTTCTGATATAATACTGTTTTACAGGCAGATAATGTTTGAAAAACCTCCGTTCCTGTACCTGTCAACCATTTTATAGCGCTGAATTTTCCCGCTGCTGGTGCGTGGTATGTCACCCGACCTGACAAGAATGAATGTTTCGGTACTGAGCCCGATGACGGCAGAAAAATGGTTCCTTATTTCGCGGCAGAGATCGCGGGTTGCCTCGTTATCTGCCCCAACAAGGAAGATCAGGAGTTTATCGCGCCCTTCGACATCGTCGAAATACCCTGCAATGACAATTTTCCCGATGGCGATCTTCTCAAGTTTCAGGGCAATGGTCTCCAGGTCGTGTGCATAGTAATTGATGCCATTGATGAAAATGATATCCTTGGAACGGCCTGTGATGTATAGGTCGCCTGCGTAGAGGAACCCAAGGTCGCCGGTGAGCAGCCATTCCCCGTCAAAAACGGAAGCCGTAACTTCAGGGCTCCCGTAATATCCCGGGGTTATATTTTTACCTGTAACAAGTACATTCCCAACAATGCCCGCACCGGACGGCTGATGATGATCATCGGCTACCATAACCCGGCAATGGTCGAGGTTGCGCCCCAGGTTCACCAGTTCAATGATGTTGGCCTCCCCCTCCCCGGCTTCAACCGCCAATCCCTCCCCGATAAGTTTTGCGCGCCGGAATGCCTTCACTTCGGCCTCCTTCAGCCTGTCGGGGAAAGTTACAGCCAGCGTTGCTTCAGCAAGTCCGTATGCGGGGAACATGGCAACCGGGTTGAGTTTGAATGGACTCAACCCATCCAGGAACGTCCGCATGGTGGCCACCGAAATGGGTTCGGCTCCATTGAACAGGATCCTGACCCGTGAGAGGTCCCACTCCCGGGCAGCCCTGCGGCCAAGGTAGCGGGTTACCAGCAACTGGCCAAAATTGGGGCAGGCCGTAATGGTGCATTTTTCCTGGCTCATGACGTCAAGCCACAGGGAAGGGTTCTTTACAAAATCCACCGGGTCGATGAAATACTGGGTAACACCTGCAAATACAGGCGTGATGTGGAAACCAATGAGCCCCATGTCGTGGTACAGCGGCATCCAGTTTACCGAAACATCGTTTGCCGTAAGCGCTATTCCCCTGATGATATCCGTGGTATTGGCAATGATGTTGCTGTGGGTGAGCATCACTCCTTTCGGATCGCCTGTGCTGCCCGAAGAGAACTGGATCAGCGCCGTATCGGATGGATCCAGTGAGACTCTTTTTGCCAAAGCAGCATCTTCAGGCAATCCGGCGACATCGATAAGCAAAGCGGCCGGAATGTGGCTTGAGCGCCAGTTTTCGCCATGTTCATGCGAAAGGATCACGTGCGGATGACCCAGAAGGTGAAACACCTTCTCGGTTTTTTCGGCGGCAGGGTTATATTCGGTAAATGTCACCGGCGGTTGCAGCAGCGCAGGGATGATGCCCCCGATAAAACAACCCCACAGGACCGGGATGATCTCCTCGCTTTTCTCAAGCGAAAGGATCACCATATCCCCTTTGTTCAGCCCCTTCGCCTGCATGCCGGCCAGCATCGAGAGTGCCTTCAGTTCAAGACCAGGGAAAGTGATAAATCCGACAGACCTGTTTGCGTTGACAAAACCGATCCCGTTCAGCGGAAAGTTTGCCGCCGCCGCCGCTAACAACTGCGGTAAATTATCCAGTATCCTCTCTGTTATATCACTATTCACTTGTCATTCGTCACTTGTCATTCGTCACTTGTCATTCGTCACTTGTCATTCGTCACTTGTCACTTGTCACTTGTCACTTGTCATTTACCTCTGGCTCTGCTTCGCAATCTCCTCCCCGATCCGGTAATAATAATCGGCTTTTTCGTGATCGCCTTTTATAAGGTACAGGGTATTCAACTGCACACAAAGCTCAAAACTCGGGTTGATGGCTGCGGCTTTTTCCCAGTAATTCACAGCTGTGGCAGTATCTTTTTTGAGCATGTAGTAATTGCCGATGTTTACATACGGCATTTCGAGGTTGGGATAGCTCTTCATCACATCCTCATTCATTTTTACGGCACGGTCGAATTCGCCCATGTCGTTGTAAACATTCGCCAGGGCAAAGGTAGCCTTGACCTGGTTCGGGTTGACTTTCAGGATATGTTCATAACACCCGATTGCGCGCTGGTACTGTTTCTGTTCGCGGTAAGCCATGCCCAGGTTCACCCATGCCGGCTGCAGGGTGGAATCGAGCGCGATCGCCTTCCGGAGAAAATAAACCGCCGAGTCGTAATTTTTGCCCATAAAGAGGTAAACCGTTCCCAGGTCATTGGTTGTCAAATAATTATCCGGGTACAACGTCAGCGCACGCCTGAAATGGGAAACAATGATCTGGTACTTGAACTGGTTTACCGTTCCGGTTCTCAGGAAATTTTGATCCTGGTACACGGTCCCCATCAGGAACCCGCCATAATCGATATTTGCCTTGGCCGAATTATTCAATGATTTGACGTCGTGGCGGTATAAATCGAATAAATTACGCCAGTCACGGTTCCGTGTCACGGACAGTACGGTATATGGAATCAGCAGAAGTATCACGACTGCCAGTATTTTCAATCTTGAATCCATTTCAATGGTCAGGCTTTTGGGTTCAGTCCTGAAGATTTTAAAAATAAAAAACACCAGCACAAGGCAGAATCCGAGGGAGGCATTGAAGACAAATCGTTCCCCGACGATCCCCACCACGGGAAAAACAACATTGGAATACATGGCAATGGCAACCAGGTACCAGAGTATTGCAAAAGAAAGAAAATGTTTTTCCCTGAATTTCATCAGTGCATACAAAAACAATCCTGCATGGATGACCAGGGAGAGGAGTGCCCATATATTTGCCAGGTTGGTGACCGGGATCATGTTATACCCGTAATAATAGAGCAAAGGATACGGATATATCAACGTCCTGAGATAGAACAGCAGCGAAACAAGGCCTGTTCCGAGCCGTATCCATATGCTTTTTTCAAAATAGAGCGGGTTTTCAATAAAGGAGTTGGTCCGTTGCATGGCCGGCAGAAACAGGCGCGGCCCCATCTGAGCAAGGAGAACGACTGCAAAAATGGCTAAAAATACCGGGACAATGGTTTTTAACTGGAGCCTGGTAAAGAAGTGCAGCACCAGCGGGATGAGGAAAAGAAACGGCAGGATGGAGGACTTGCACAGGTAGCCGATGAAAAAAATCACGATTGACAGGAAAACGTAAGAAATTTTGCGGTTTTCGGCGTAGTCGAGCAGGAACCAGAGGCTTCCCAGTCCGCAGATAAAAGCCAGCAGTTCATCCCGGTTCTTAAGACTGGCAACGACTTCGGTATGCACCGGGTGGGCCATGAACAATAGCGTTATGAGAAAAGGGAACAGGATGTTGTAGTTTAGCAACAACCTTTTAAGGATAAAAAACAGGAGGACCGACAATGCCCAGTAAAGCAGGATGTTGATGGCATGGCTCCGGCCAGGCTTATCGCCCCACAACTGGTATTCAACAGCAAAAGAAGCCTTTACGATGGGCCTGTAATCGGCGGTTGATGAACCCAAATTGCCCTGCTGCAAAAAATATCTTGAGGAGAAAATACCGGGAATGGCCTTAAACCCCTGCTGAACAACCGGATTATTGGTTACCAGGTTGTCGTCAACCGCGTATTTGTTAAAAATGGTATTCCCGTAAAGTATGAATGCAAAAAGAAAAAAAGATAATACAAAATAGCGGTTTGCCTTGTGTGAAACCCGGGGAATTACAGTTTCCTTTTTTGAAAATCCTTGTTTGTCTTTTGAAATGTTTTTGCCTGGAGGAGCTTTTTTATTTGTCAACTGATCTTTTTTCATCCGGTAATTTAAATTTATGCAAAGGTAGATATTTCTCTGGCAAGCCTTACGAAATCATCCACCGAAAGTCGCTCGGCACGCAGGTCAAGCTGCCTGGTCATCCACTCCGATGGAGCCACAAACCCTGATGAGGCAGATAGGCCCGGCTGGATGGAAGCCGGGGGGATCATTTGCCGGATGGAATTCCGCATGGTTTTCCTGCGCTGGTTGAAGGCCGTTTTGACAAGTTTTGTGAACAGCGCCTCATCGCAGTCCAGCTTTTCTGTTGTATTCCGGCGCAGCCGGATGACAGCAGATTTGACTTTTGGGGGAGGATAAAATACCGTTTCATCCACCGTGAACAAATAATCTATATCGTAAAAAGCCTGGAGCAGGACACTGATGATCCCATAAGATTTGTTGCCCGGCGGAGATGCTATGCGCTCGGCAACCTCTTTCTGGAACATTCCGACCACTTCCGGGATCCGGTCGCGATTGGCAAGCGCCGTAAAAAGGATCTGCGAAGAAATATTATAGGGAAAATTCCCGATGACGGTGAATTTGGGCAGGGGCAGGGTTGCATTGTCATGCGATGCGGTGGTACCATTTTCCAGGGCCGGGGGAAACCCTGAAAGATCATAATTCAGGAAGTCACCCTGGATCAGCCGGGTTGAAATACCCGGGAAATTGGTTTTCAGGTATTCGACCGCTTCACGGTCGACCTCCATGAAATATGGGTCGATGGCGGGAATATCCAGGATGTATTTTGTCAGAACACCCATCCCCGGGCCGATTTCCAGTACCAGCGGGTAATCGGGGTTCAGGTAGCTGACGATTTTTTGTGCGATGTTCTCATCACGAAGAAAATGCTGCCCAAGGTGTTTTTTTGGTCGGATCATGGTTGTTTTTTAAGGCCTTCCGGCTGAGGCGCACCTTGATGCGTCGTTATGAATGTGATGCATCGCCCCGCAATGCCCGGAATTTTTTCCGGGCGTCCGGAACAAAGATGCTCCCGGGATACTTATCCAGCAATTCCTGGTAAAGTGCCATGGCCTTTTCCTTGTTGTTCAGCTGCTTTTCATTGAGGGAAGCGGCCTGCATCAACGCTTCATCGGCCAGGATTTCATCGGGATACTCTTTTACCAATAGCTGGAAAAGGCTGTCGGCTTCAGTATAATGTCCTTGTTTGCGCATGATCTCAGCCCTCTTGTACAGAACCTGCTGTAAAATGGGATGATCGCCAAACATGCGCGGGATTGAGTCGAGTGTTTGAAGTGCCAGGCCCTCCTCGTTGCGGTAATCAAGCAAATCGGCGCGGGCATACATGCCCAGCCCGACCGTGTTGCTGTCGGGATCAAAGTTTTCACTGATCAGCAGCGACAAAGCTATGGCATCATTTGAAATAAACTTGGAAGTTGCTGCCTTGAGGATGTCAACCTGCGCTTTTGCCCAGGTAAATTCCCCGATGTAAAAAGAGAGTTTGGCATTTTTAAACTTGGCCTCCTGTCCCAGGACATCATATTTGAAATCCTGGTATGCCTGCTGATAGAGCAGGGTTGCCTCCCAAACATCATCGGTAAACAGAAGAATATCGGCCAGCTCAATTTTACATTTGGCCCTGTCGGCATCGGGGATCCCGGCCATCGCCACGGCACGGTTCAGGAGATCAATCGCCTCACCCGTTTTTCCGAGGTAGAATGCTTTGATGTGCGCCAGGTTCTTAATGATGGAGATGCTTTCGGGGTCCTCTCCGTAATAGGTCAGTTCATCCGTGAACTCTTTTTCAAGGATTTCCAGTTGCTTTTTAGGCGGTGACGGCTCTGATATGGTTTTCAGATAACGGGTATTTGCCAGTTCACGCCTGCCAAGGTTATAGAATGTACACGTAGGGCCTTTTAAAACGAGATACTGGTAGCACTCAATGGCCACGTCATACTTTTCATTCGACACCGCAAGACTGGCCAGTGAAACCAGTTTGTCGCCATTTTCCTTATACCTGCGGTCGAGTGCCCTGGCCTGGACGAGCGCGAGGTCAAAATCTTTCTGCTGTATTGAATACCACCACAGCAGTTCTGCGTAATTGGTATTGTCTGGATTCTTCTGCGCCCTTGAGAGAATGGTTTTGCGCAAAATCTCGTTTTTCTCGTTGTTTACATCGAATGACAAGGTCATCTGGATCCTGTCCTGTACGGTGTTGAGGTAAGACTTATTCAAATCCAGCATGTTCAGGTACTCTTCCATCGCATTTTTGAAATCCCCCATCCGCTCATACACACCTGCCAGCTCAAAACCAAACGGATAGGAGTTGTTCAGCAACTGGCGTCCTTTGACATAGGTGCGGATGGCATATTCGTTCTCCCCGCGGGTAATGAAGGCATTGGCCAGTTCAAACACCTGCTGCTGGGTCGGGGCCAGTTTCTTCAACGCATCCTCATAAAGTTTTTTTGCTTTTTCAGGATCCCCCGACCTGAACCTGACATAGCCCAGGTCAACGGCATAGCGGGGTGCATCAGGCTCGGCTTTCTGGCATTTCCGGATCAACTTCTCTGCTTTGCCATATTCCTTTATTTCGACCAGGGAATACACCAGGTACTGATAGTAATAGAGCGATGGTTTTTTTTCATAGAGCTGCCCGAACAATTCAGCTGCTTTGTCAAAATCCCGGTCCTGGTAAAATTGCAGTGCCAGCTGCTCCTCGTTCCCCGGCCTGGGAGCATCCTGCTGGAACGGAAGCAGCGGCGGGGTTGCGGGCTTCAGGTCCTGGGCTGTTGCAAAGAAGGGGAACAATGCCACGAGAGTGACAAGTGACAAGTGACGGGTGACGAGTGACAAGTGACAAGTGACAAGTGACAAGTGAAACATGGTTGCCAAATATTTTAAATACTTCATAATTACCCTCTTATTTGTCATTTGTCACTTGTCACTTGTAATTCCCTAAGGATTTCAACCGCCATCCACGCCATCACCCCCATCCCGGTTGCGAGGCTTTCTTCATCCACATCGAATGTTGAGGTATGCAGGTTTGACCCGATCCCCTTGCTTTCATTTGCAATGCCAAGCCGGAAGAGGCATGAAGGCACTTCGCGGGCAAAGTATGCAAAGTCCTCGGCGGTCATCCGCTGGTCCAGTTCTTTAACGTGGCCTGCGCCCAAATATTCTGATGCCAGGAGAGAAAGTTTTGCGGTAAGCGCCGGGTCGTTGTAAAGGTACGGATAGCCATGCGCAATTTTCACTTCACAGGTTGCCCCCATTCCCTCGGCAAGGCTCACGGCGATCTGTTCAATGCGCCGGTGAACTTTCTTCCGCCATGCTTCATCATAGGTGCGGACGGTTCCCTCGATTTTCACTTCATCGGGAATGACGTTGGTCCGGCCATTGCCGATAATCTTCCCGAATGAAACCACCGTGGGCACCAAAGGGTCGGCATTCCGGCTGACAATCTGCTGAAGTGCCACGATGATGTGCGACGCGATCAGGATCGGATCGGTAACCTGGGATGGTGTGGCAGCATGGCCTCCCTTTCCCTTCACGGTGATAAATATTTCATCGGTGGACGCCATATAGGCACCGGGTCTCATGCCCACATCCCCTGAATTCAGCGTGTTGATCACATGTTGTGCGATCACATAAGCCGGTTTCGGATCTTCAAGCACCCCTTCGCCGATCATCCGGATGGCGCCACCCGGGTAAGACTCTTCGGAGGGCTGAAACAACAATTTCACCGTACCTTCAAACTGGTCTTTTACGGAATTCAGGATCTTTGCGGCCCCCAGCAAACACGCCATGTGAACATCATGCCCGCAGGCATGCATCTTTCCGGGTGCCGCCGACTTGTAGGCAACCTTGTTCTCCTCGATGATCGGCAGGGCATCCATGTCGGCCCGGAGCGCAATGCAGCATGACGAGGCATTCTTCCCTTCGATGAGGCCGACGACGCCGGTTTCGGCCACACCGGCGGTATAGGGAATACCAAATTCCTCCAGTTTTTTACAGATAAATGCAGCTGTCTGAAACTCTTCGCAGGACAATTCGGGGTGCTGATGAAAGTGACGGCGGATCGCCACCACCTCCTCAAAAAAAGAGTGCGACAATGCTTCGATATCCTGCTTCATTTGTGCCATGGTTTCACGCTGATAAATAAAAGTCAAAGGTAGGGAATGTTTGCCGGTCAATTTTTAACCAATTTCACGGTCGACTGGAATTCCCCGGCCTGAATTTTGAGAAAATAGAGACCTTTGGCCAAACCCGAAAGATTCATGACGAATTCGTGCCCGGCAGGGACTGTTTGCTGAATTTTCTTTACCATGATGCCCGCCAGGTCGAACAGCCGGAGTTCACAGCTCCCGCTGATACTCCTGTCAACTTCAATGGTAACCAGGCCGTCAGCCGGGTTCGGGAATATCCTGAACAGGGAGGATCCGGCTGCCAGGTCCTCTGAACCCGAGCAGTAATCAACCTGGATATATTTTTGTTTCAGCATGGAATGGGTGTGCACGCCGTCGGTAACTGTTAGCTTCACATCAAACCTGCCCGGGGTGGCATAGGTAACCACCGGGTTCGCCTCTGAGCTTGCAGCCGGCGTTCCTCCCTGGAATTCCCACGTTCTTGTGGTGATGTTGTCAAAGGAATCGTCGGTGAAAGTTACCGGCTGGTTATGGCAAACAGTGGTCGTTGCCGCATGAAAAAGCGGAAAGGGCCCGGCAATGTTCACGTCGAAAAATTCGAGGTAGCGCTGCATCATGGTGGTTTGGGAAGAAGGAGGTGCACCTCCGTTCAATACGCTGAAATCAAGCATGGACCCAATGGTCTTGTAATCGTCGCCGTGATAAACGACTTCCAGGTTTTTTGCCGGGCTGTCGGTGTTGGTGAGCGTTGCATATGCCGGGGCGACCGGTTCAAAACTAAACACGGCATAGTTGAGCGATGCATTGTAAACATAGGACATGCCTTCGGTAAATGTCCCGGTTACGCCAGTCACATTTTGATAATAGAAAGCCGGAATTTTTTTCGAGGAATACTTAAAATAAGGGTGAAGGACGGTCTTGTTCAAATAGTACCAGGTATAATAGCCCTCCATGTACAGATTTCCCCTGTTCTGCAGGTACATGGCCAGGGAACTGGCTTCATAGTCGGTGAGTGCATGCGTACCGGAACCCGCAGTACCCAGGATCAGGTATACGCTGGCATACCGGCTGTAAGGAACTGGTAATGCGGTGAACACATCGTACCCGACATGAAGGCTGTCCAACGCACTGGCCATCGCCTGGAGCGAAGCCATGGACGTTGAAAGATTCACCACCGCAATTGGCTTCGTGCCAATCTGAAGATTAAAATCAAGGGTCACGAGAACACCATTGGAATCGTTCAGGATGAGTTGCATTCCAAGATCACTTCCCGGCACAGCATTGCGGGATGCTTTGATCTGGAAATGGAAGTCTTTTGAAGAAAACACCTCAAACTGATCCACCGTGAAGATGGGATCAGAAAGGATGGTAATGCCGGGACTGTTGGAAACAAGCGTCAGTTGAAGGCTTCCGGCCGCCAGGGAACCTTTGTTCTTAACATTTACGAGCAGGTCGGCCACTTCACCCGGGTCAAGCCTGTCGTTGTATCCATCAATGACACATGGAGATTCAACCATAATTTCAGGGGCTGAAACATTGAAAACCAACTCCTTTTTCCAGGTCCGTGCAGGTGATTGCGCCTGCAGTCCTATTGTAACGGGAAATTCATCCGGCAAAGAATGGCGCAGCCTGAACGAAAAAGCCGCAGGGATAGTGAGCGATTGTCCCGGGTTGAGGAGCGAAACGAGATATATACTGTCGGAAATCAACAAAAGAGAGTCAGTTGAATGGATCTTAAGTGACAGATCCTGTATCGGTTGCGTACCATTGTTCTTCAATACCAGCTTCAAGGATGCCTGCAGGCCTGATTTCAGCCGTGCATCGCTCCCGCAAACCAGTTCCTGGCCCATATCAAGCCCGCTTGCCAGGGCCAGGACTTTGGAATCTGAAATCTTACGGGCATCGGCAACATTGACATGCAGGCCATAGATGACGGAAGAGTCGGCCTGGTTCACCGTTAACAGTCCATCCTGCGCCAGGGTTAAACCTTCAGGGACAACAGGAGGCAAAAAGCAGAAGCTCTTACCTGAAATATCGTTTGCATTCCACTGGGTTTGAATGTCATAATTCAACCCATCCCCTGCCGACACTCCTTCATAAAAAGTATGGGTAAACCCCTGGTTATCCATGGCCCCGTAACAGAATTCAAACCGGCCATCGGGATACAGGATTACGGCAAAATCATCACTTGAAGTGGTATAGTAGGGAGAAACAGAGGTTTTCCACCGGATGACGGCATGCGTGGCATCAGCCTCGAGCCATATCCCGTCATTTTTGTTGGCCATGTAAGCATATTGCTGTGAAAAGGATGGCACGATGAGCGGGAACATACGGAGCATCCCCGTTTCGTCCGTGGTATAGGGCGCGGGAAGATTCTGGGGCGTAAAGGCGATGAAGCCAAAATAATTCACATAGATCGAATCATACCGTTTTCCAAAGAAAGGAAACTCAAATGGCAGGCGAACCGATGCAAACGACCTGGTTTCATAATGCACCTGGATCGATGTCCCGCTGACCAGCGGTTCGGGGGTGTTGACCGGCTTTTTAACATATTCCTTCATGAACGACCAATCGTATGGCGCAGTACCTCCCGTCACTTCCAGTTGAACCTGGAGAGGTTGCGCGGAGGTAAAGGGCGGCAGGCTGGTTGTCGTGATCTGCACGGAGGGTTTTTCCAGGGTCGCAACCACCGAAACCAGCGTTGTATTATTGTCTTTGATGGCTACATCAGTTTCTTTTGCCCCGAATTCCACCGGGGCGCTGCGGTAGCTTATAAATGAAGCATGTTCGATTTTTCCCTGGCCTATGTGATCAGGATCCTTCTCTTCAACCATCAGGAAGAACCTTGCCGGTTGCCCGGAAGGGATGTAGTTGAGCAGGGAGGTAACATCCAGCCCGAATTCAATGGATTTTTCTGTTGCGATGGTATCATTTCCCTGCATGGCATGTTCCCCTCCCTGGAAATTAAAAATCGGGAAATCAATCATATGCCGGGGCAGTTGATCAAGGGAGTCGCTGCTCACCCCTGCCAGGACCTTTATTTTATTCCGCATGTTGTACTCCAGGTTTACCTTTGCTGTCAGCAACGGGTGATATACGGTATCGGCATCCACAATATAAACACGGTTGTTCCATATGCCGCCCGAATCGTAGCTCATGGCAAAAGTACAGTACAGGGCGTAGGCAAATCCGGCATTTCCCCACCAGGTCCCGTATGAATTCGCGATCCGGAAGCCGCCGATCTCCCAGTCACGGGCATCGACAATGCCATCGCCGGTGATATCCAGATCGTTGGTGTATTTACCATCCTGGTTCCTGTCATACCTGATGGAATCGTTATAGCCCACCACCGTCAGACCATGCACCGGGTCCGACTGCCAGCCGGGGATCAGGTCCTTTCCTCCGTCAGGGGTTCCGGCAGGAAGTTTAGCCAGACCGTTCAGTGTCGCACTGCTGGTTGTAAAACAGGCGATGCCCCCTGTAGCGGAACCGTCGAGATGGTCGTTCAGGTAGTTTTTCAACGTGTTGATGCCTTCAATACTGTTGGTTTGTATCGCGTAAACCTGTTTCACATGGTTGAACATTCCCCGGTAATATTTGTCATATCCGCTGATCCACCCAAGCACCGACGTTGCGGTATCCGGGCCGTAATCGCTGGTGGTCATATGCCCCTGCTGCCTGATGGCTTCAAAACTCTGCAGGAAATCGACCCCGACAAACCGTTCACCCTGGTTCATGAAATTCCAGGTATAAAGCGCCGGGAAACGGTTATCCGGGTTGTTCCCGGGAAGGTTTCTCAGCCGGTTCATTTCATAGCTGTATACATACGCCACACCGGCATATTGCTGACAGGTGTAGAACACGTATTGATCCTGGATCACCGGCCAGTATGCATTCATGGAATTATCGACTGTAGCAGGAAGCTGCCGGTTACGATATGCTTCAGGAAGTTTAAGGAGCGGGATCCTGATGGCTGTAATGGAGTCACGTTCCCGTTCGGCAACAGGATAAACCGTTTTCATCATGCGTGGACCGGTACCCTGTCCGGAGAGGATCCCCGGCAGCAGCAAAACCAGTATTATATAGAGAACCAGGTACTTGTAGTAATTCATCATTCATTAAAAAGTTAGAGAAATGATTGACTTTGACATGCCCTGAAAACAAGGCATTTCGCTCCAGTAGCAAAGTTACAAAGATTCAATTGATCCTATATCCGGAATTTATATTTACTTTTGTAATTGCAATATCTTTGCTGCTTTAACCCATTATTCCATGAAAATCGCCGGTTCCTTGTTCGCAATAGTGCTTCTTTCAATGACACTCAGTTGCAAACATGTTGTTAAATACGAATGCAACGGGCTCACGCCAACTTACACGAAGAATGTTAAATTCATCATGGACCAGTGTTGTGCGACAAGCGGGTGCCATTCAGCCAATGGCGAAGCGTTCGACCTCTCCACATTTGCCGGTACTGTTGATGCAAGCAAGAAAAAGAGTTTCATGGGTTCAATTCAACACCTGCCGTTTTACCAGCAAATGCCAAAAAATGCCGACCGGCTTGCTGACTCCCAGATCAAGGTTATTTCTTGCTGGATAGAGAACGGATCGCCCGAGTAACAAGGTTACAAGGTAACAAGGTTACAAGGTAACAAGGTAACAAGGTTACAAGGTTACAAGGTAACAGGGTAACAAGGTTATTAGGTAGCAAGGTTACGGGGTAATTAATTGGATTGTGGCATATTTCCCTATCCCTCACTCTGTTACCCTGTTACTTTGTGTCTTTGTGACTTTGTTACCCTGTTACTTTGTCCCTTTGCCTCCAATTATTCTATAACGGTATGTTCCCGTGTTTCTTCGGCGGGTTCGTTTTACTCTTGTTCTGGGTGAGTTCAAGCGCCTGGATCAGCTTGGTTCGGGTTTGCCGCGGAAGGATGATCTCATCAACATATCCCAGTTCCGCCGCTTTATAAGGATTTGCAAAGGTATGCCTGTAATGGTCAACGGCTTCGGTGCGGTCAGCCTCATTGAGTTTCCCCTTGTGAATGATGTTCACGGCGCCCTCGGGGCCCATCACGGCAATTTCGGCCGTGGGATAAGCATAGTTCACATCGGCCCCGATATGTTTGCTCGACATAACATCATAGGCACCTCCATATGCTTTCCGCGTGATCAGCGTAATCTTCGGCACGGTGGCTTCTGAAAATGCATAAAGCAGTTTGGCTCCGTGTTTGATGATCCCGCCGAACTCCTGGTTCGTACCGGGCAGGAACCCGGGAACATCCACGAAGGTGATGATCGGTATGTTGAAACAGTCGCAAAACCGCACAAACCGCGCCGCCTTGATGGACGAATTGATGTCGAGCACCCCGGCAAGAAAAGCCGGCTGGTTGGCGACGAGTCCCACAGGCTTTCCACCCAGCCGGGCAAACCCGGTGAGGATGTTCTGTGCATAATGCGGCATTACCTCAAAGAAATTATGATTATCCACCACCGTTGTGATGATGTCCTTCATGTCGTAAGGCTTGTTCGGATCGGCCGGAACCACGGTCTGCAGTTTCTCATCCTGCCGCATAATGTCGTCGGTACATGGCTGGGTGGGAGGGTCTTCCATGTTGTTTGACGGCAGGAAACTCATCAGTTCACGGATCATCAGCACCACCTGTTCATCATTTTCACCGGCAAAATGGGCCACACCGCTCTTTGCATTGTGCGACATGGCACCACCCAGCTCTTCCATCGTCACCTCTTCGTGCGTCACCGTTTTGATAACTTCGGGACCGGTCACGAACATATAACTTGACTCTTTTACCATGAATATGAAATCGGTCATGGCAGGGGAATAGACCGCACCGCCCGCGCAGGGGCCCATGATGGCAGAAATCTGCGGGATCACGCCCGATGCCATCACATTGCGGTAGAAGATGTCGGCATAACCTGCCAGGCTTTCAACCCCTTCCTGGATACGGGCGCCGCCCGAATCGTTGAGCCCGATGAGCGGGGCGCCCATACGCATGGCCATATCCATGATCTTCACCACCTTATCGGCATTGGCCCGGCTCATCGTACCGCCAAAGACGGTGAAATCCTGCGCGAATACGAATACCTGCCGTCCGTCGATCTTGCCGTAACCGGTCACCATGCCATCGCCGGGAACTTTGTTGTGTCCCATCCCGAAATCGTGACAACGGTGCATGACCAGCTTGTCCATCTCTACAAAACTATTTACGTCAAGCAGCGTCTGGATCCGTTCGCGGGCAGTCATCCTGCCGCTTTTATGGATTTTGGCTATCTTGTCAACACCACCGCCCAGCTCAGCTTTGCGGTTCTTATCTTCGAAAAACTGAAAACGTTCTTCTATGGTTTGCATAATTTAGGAATTGGTTAAAAGTAAACGGGTAAACAGGTAAGCGGGTAAACAGGTGAACAGGTAAACGGGTAAACAGGTGAACAGGTAAACGGGTAAACGGGTGAACAGGTAAAGGGTTAGTGGCCGGATCATTTTCAAATTTTCAAATCCTCAAATTTTCAAATCTTCAAATCCTCCAATTTAATCATCAACTGATGTGAATCAACGGTATCCCCCTCTTTGACCAGGATAGCCTGGACGATTTTATCCCCGGTGGATTTGAATTCGCTTTGCATCTTCATGGCCTCCACCACGATGAGCGTCTGCCCTGGGGTTACCACATCCCCAACTTTCACGGGGATCTTCACGATCTTTCCGGGCATGGGCGACAGCACCTGGTTTGATCCTTCCACCTCCATGCCCTTGTTCCGGTTGGTGATGTATTTTGATTCGGCATCGATCACCTCCGCATTGAAAGTCTTTGCAAAGGTGTTCACAATGAATTTCTTGCTGGATTCCCCCCTGATGAGCTCAACATTGTAGGAATGACCGTTGTACAAAATGGAATAAACCCCGTTTTCCACCTCCACGATGTCGAGGTCGTATTTCAGGCCGTCCACCTTGACCAGGGCTTTGTGCCCTACCCGGTTGAGCAGTTCAATCTTCGCAGTGCGATGTCCGATACTTATTTCGTATGCCATTGGGATCAGTTATAATCGTAAAACGTTTCTTTTCCGGCCAAAATCCTTCCAGTTGTTGCCCAGTTCCTCGGTATATTTCTGTGGCTGGATCTCTGCAAGCTTATCAAGGTAATCGATAAATGCCGTAATAATGGCCATATCCTCGCATTCGATGCCACAAGGTTTTGTGGTGAACAGCCGGGCATGGTTATCCTCGATGAAATGGGTGTTGTATTTCCCCTCAATAAAATCGGGTGCATCCATGATGCGTTCAAGGAATTTGATGGAAGTTTTAACCCCGGTAATTTTGTATTCATACAAAGCCCTGCGCATCCGTGCAATTGACTCCTTGCGGGTCTCGCCCCAGGTGATCAGTTTGCAGATCATCGGATCATAGTGCATGGGGATCTCGTAACCTTCATACACATAGCCGTCGTAGCGCACGCCCAGTCCCAGCGGAACGGTGATGTGCTTGATGATCCCCGGGTTTGGCATGAAGTTGTTGTCGGGATCCTCCGCATAGATCCTGCACTGGATGGCATGGCCATGCTGCTGAAGATCCTCCTGTTTAAACGAAAGTGGCAGCCCGTTTGCGATGTTGATCTGTTCCTTGACCAGGTCGACACCAACAACACGTTCTGTTACAGGATGTTCGACCTGCAAACGGGTGTTCATCTCGAGGAAATAATACTCCAGCTTGTCATTGACAATGAATTCGATGGTGCCCGCTCCTTCATAATTGACGGCTTTGGCAGCTGCCACGGCTTTTTCGCCCATCTCCATGCGGAGTGCAGGGTTCATGAGCGGCGAAGGCGTTTCTTCGATCACCTTCTGATGGCGGCGCTGGATAGAGCATTCACGTTCAAAGAGGTGGACAACATTGCCGTGCTGGTCGGCCAGTATCTGAAATTCAATATGATGGGGCGATTCGATGTATTTTTCAATATATACGGCATCGTCGCCAAATGCATTCATGGCTTCCGATTTTGCCATGCGGAGCGACGGGATCAGTTCGTCCATGGTTTTTACCAGGCGCATGCCCTTGCCGCCACCTCCAGCTGAGGCCTTGATCATGACGGGCAACCCGATCTCCTTAACGACTTCAACCGCCTTGATTTCATCCGACAGTTTCTCCTTGGTGCCCGGTACAACCGGGACCCCCGAGGCAATCATCGTCTGGCGGGCTGTGATCTTGTCCCCCATGGTCCGGATTGCGTAAGCATCAGGGCCGATAAATTTGATTCCTTCCGCTTTGCAACGTTCGGAAAATCCGGCATTTTCTGAAAGGAAGCCATACCCCGGGTGAATGGCATCGGCTCCCGATTTTTTGGCGGCGCCGATGATCGCTTCAATGTTCAGGTAACTGTCACGCGACGGGGCCGGGCCGATGCAATATGCCTCATCGGCATAACGAACATGCATGGCCTGGCGGTCGGCATCGGAAAATACAGCGACTGTAATGATTCCAATCTCACGGCACGATCGCATCACCCTAACGGCAATCTCTCCCCGGTTGGCCACCAATACTTTTTTAATCATAGACTTACCCATTAAAACTATTTATTCTGATTCTAAAAATCGGACAAAACTATTAAAAATTAATATTGCATCTGAAAATATATGTAGATATTTAAGGATATTTAACATTTGGGGTTGGAATGGGTTCGGGGCCTGAGCATATTTCTCTACTTTTGCCGGGGATATTTTTCCCGCAGATATTTCGCGCAGATTTTCACAGAAAATCCTTAGGAATTCACAGGGACCATCCGCTTGATTTATTTTAAAGGGTATGAACATGATTACGATCTGGATTAAGAAATTCTTCAACGATCCCGGTTACCGGCAAATCAGGCAGGTGTTCTGGTTTGCCGTGATTACGCTCGCAATCCACTATTCCTACAGGTTGTGGAACAACAGTTTCCACTACTGGCCTATCCAGTCGTGGATGAATGATTTGCACATCGTACTTACACGATGGGTTTTTTACCAGAGCATCTGGGTCGACCAGCATATCCTGAATATTCCACTGAAAACATCAGGACTTACCATGTCCTTTGACAATGGCAGCTGGATCAAAATAAACGGAAGCTGCTCGGGGGATAAACAGATATTGCAGTTTATCCTGTTACTGCTTATTTATCCCGGTTTGTGGAAAAACAAATTATGGTATATTCCCCTGGGCGTGTTGATCATTCATTGCACCAATATCCTGAGGATCGTGCTGCTTTCGCTGGTTTCCATCTACAAGCCCGAGTGGTGGCATTTTGCACACAACACCGTGTTAAGAGGGATGTTTTATGTTGTGATCCTTGCCCTGTGGGTGATCTGGGTGGAGCGGATCAACAACCGGGAGAAAACCCCTTAAACCTTCTCCACTCTCCTTAGAAATTTCCAGGCCCCAAAACCAGCCACCAGCGCCAGCGCAAGATACACCCCGCCATCAAGCGGCGCGCCGCCGCCGGGGGCTTTGTTGGTGTTTGATCCTTTTTCGGCAGGAGGAGGCGGGGGAGCCTGGGCCAGCCCGGTCTTTGCAAATGTGATGCAGCTGAGGAGGACCAGCGCAAACATGAATGGTTTGAAACTTTTTTTCATGGCTGATTGTTTTGCAATGCTTTACTTGAATTTTTCTAATATCTGCGAAAATCCGCGTCTTTCCCAGCGCAAATCTGCGGGATGTTTTTCCGCTTAAATCTGCAGGACCTTTTACCTATTTATTTATAAAGACCTTTGTCGAATAGTTCTGCCCTGCTGTAATCACTTTTACGAGGTAGTACCCGGCAGGAACGTCCAGGCTCATGCTGCAGACTGATTTTCCATTCATGGCGGAGGTGGAGATCATTTGACCCATCAGGTTGTATACATATACCGTCCCCTGGTTTTGACCACCATTGTCGGTTACAAACAATGTATTGCCCGAAGCAAAAACATGGAACGACCCGCCTGCCAGTGCATCATTGATCCCGTTGGTCCCGGCAAAATGGAGCAGGAAACGGTTCGGGTCATCAGCAGTTGCAGCGGTGAAATTATACGCGGGGGTCTGGACCAGGTTCTGCGTGGTGTGCAACTTAAGGTCTTCCAGCACGATTCCCGGCAGTGATGCGAAACTTTCAAAACCAGACAATTGAAAAGAATAGCTGCCATCGGATGGAATAACCATGCCGACAGGAACTGTAACTGTGCCAGTGATGACAGGAAATGAACCAATACTGATTTTCAGATCATTGTCCTTCAATGTATAAACCTGGGGAACTTCAGCACTCATGCTGAACATTTTCTCGGCGTCGTACCAGCCTTTATTCAAACTTCCGGCGGCCTCAAAAACGAGGAAGGCCTCATCCCAGGCGGCATCGTTACCCATTTTTAGTGTCAACTGGTTCACCGTGCTGGTCTCTGATTTTTTCATCCAGTTGTTGTCGTGCGTGCGGGCCGCATTCGGGAGGCTGAGCGGGCTGGATGCAGCCTTTACAAAGAATCCCTGCATGGCGGAAATCTTGCCGTTGGCACCTGAAGTTTTATAGGTTGAATTCAGGTATGATTCATACCCGGCACCTCCCGATTTTGCTTCGTTGTAAACATAATAGTAGCCATCGGCCAGGATCCCTGTTTTGATAACATTATCCCAGTTGATCGCTGATGCAAAAGGGTTGCCGATCAGGTTCCACGTGTTTCCGCCGGTTGTTAACGTAACCGACTGGTCCCCTGAAATAAGGGTACCGGCAAATGATTTGGTGGTACTTCCGCCAAAAGAACCGGTGTAGTCAACCAGGTAGCCTGCTCCAACGGCAAACTGCAGGGTTGCCCCGAAAGCAGTGGTATTTACCGACCAATCCGCCTGTTTCAGGTTAATCCAGTTCAGACCGCCGGTGATGGTTGGTTCGCTCCATTTGTAGAAATCAAATGTTGCCCCGGTGGTGGCATTGAAATTTGCAGCCAGGGGCGCAAAGTTTCCATCACAGATATTTTGTCCCGAAACAGGGGATGAGATAAAGTGCCATTTGCTGTCGGAAGCGATTTCGCGTTTGACGGTAGCCCCGCCTGAAACAGTACCATTGGTGATAAGCGAACCTCCGCTCTCGACAACCAGGCCGCCGCTGCCGGCGGAGTTGGTGAGGGGGCCGGTGATGGTGAGGTCATGGACACCAATTGAAAGAAAACCTGATGTGATGGTAAGTGTTCCGGTAACAATTGCATCGCAGGAAAGGTTAACGCCAGTTCCTGAGGTTTTATTAATTACCAGGTTATTCATTGTTGCTCCGCCAGCAACATCAACTACGCCGTTTGTCGTTCCGCTTAAGGTGACAGTTCCTGAACCTGCTGTAAAATTTCCTGAAGTACGTGTCCAGTTTCCCTGAATGGTAAGATTAGGAGTATTTAAATTCAATATCAATGCACCGCCGTCGATAAGTAGATTACCTGAGGCCGTTCTGTTAGCGTTTAGGTTTACAGTACCTGAACTGATTGTAATATAATTGGGTACTTGTGTTGTTGACCATGAATAATCACCAGCTTCAACATTATATGTTGCGCCCGTGCCCTGGTTGAACTTAAGAATGGCATTTGAACCATAGAAACTTGCAGGAGGTGCAGTTGAAATAAAACCTCCTGCGCCTATTTCCAAAGTTCCGGCAACTGATGAACCAGATCCGAAAGAACACCCAATGTTTGACGTCCCTCCTGTTTTATTTACAACTATATTCTGGAACGTGATCGTGCCTGAAATTGAATGAACAGCATCACCTCCGCTTGGAGCTCCGGTAACTAAAACTGTAGATGTACCTGACCCATTTTGCCACGTTCCGCTGTTGGAAATTGTTGTTACATTGCCGGTTGTTGATTTAGTAATGGTTAAGGTCCTTGGAGTAGCATCTGAAGCAGTAAATGTTCCACCTGAATGGATTGTTAAACCCGTAACCGATGCAGCCACATCAAGTGTTACATTATGCCCATTTTCAACAAAGACGATAGCACCAGCGGAAGGTACGCTGCTTCCAACCCAGGTGCTTCCGGTATTCCAGTTTCCTGAAGAAGCAGAAATATAAACGGAGGCAGGTATAATTTCACCTGTTGATAAAATTTTTGCGCCAGTTCCGAAACCTGTAAAATTAATATTACTTAATTGTGTTGCGGTGAGGCCCATATTTGATGTTCCAAAATACAACTTCGGACCGGTGCTGGTCCAATTATTCACGGATAAAGTTCCCGACCAGGAAACCCCGTTACTTGCAGCATAAGTCAATGTATGAGATCCTGTTCCGAATGAAATAGTTGAACTGCTACTTAATGTTAAAGTTCCAATCGTTTCGGTATAGCCTGTGGATGCTCCAGTACTGAAGGTCCCGCCATTTAGAACCATATTAGACGAGTTAGATATAGCCTCCGCGATACCTAGGCGTAGGGTTCCAGAGCTAATGGTAGTAGCACCTGTATATGAAGAATTTCCATTTAAAATAACAGTTGCACCCTGCAGAATTTGCAATGTTGCGCCAGAACCATTTTTTTCGTAAATGTTGCCGTTAATAGTTAATGTATGCGAGCCATACACTTTCAAATTCCTAGCACCATTCACATTA
Organism: Bacteroidota bacterium; assembly: GCA_026391835.1. GTDB lineage: Bacteria > Bacteroidota > Bacteroidia > Bacteroidales > FEN-979 > CAIVAT01. The sequence goes on along the minus strand of JAPLDF010000045.1, from coordinate 33,686 downwards.
TCCATAGAGATTTTATCGCAAGAAACTAAAATGCCACCAGTTCCTGTAGGATTAATTTCCAAGTCATTATTTACCCGATTCCCTATTTCTCTATTACCAGCACTTGCACTACTTGGTCCTAATTCAAAAAGATTTCCATCACTATTATTTTCAAATTTTTTTGCATACGTATTGTCTCCGTATAGCTTGATACCCCCTGCTCCGCTATAGGTTATAATAAAATTAAACCAAGACCCAGAACCATAGTTTGAGTAGGCAAAGTGTCTGTTAAGAGTATTATTAAAAGTGAGATTATCCCCAGAAGCAGGGTTGACACCATCATGCCAGTTAGTCCCCTGATCAATATTATCACTGGCACTACTATTTCCACTCCAATACCTTGTTGTCTGTGAAATGACAGTACCACTGAACATGCTAAAAGATAATAAAAGGAGTAATATTTTAAAAGAATGCTTAATACAAGAGCGTTCTCCCGAACCTTCAATAAAACAAATGAGCGAAAATGCTTTTTGCACATTACCCATAGATTGGAAAGAAGTAGAAAATAGTTTTTTCATAATCTTCAGATTTTAAGTACCGTTTTTCGCCGCCAAATATAACCCTTTTCACCCTAGTATTCAATAGAAACCTGTCATTTCCCTGATATTTATTAATAAAACATGGATATGGTTGAAAATTGAACTTCTTTGAACTATTTGGTTATGAGAAATAAGGTGCGGTTGGATAGTTAGGTCATGAGATTTAAGGGGGAGGCAGGATGTTGTGCCACCGGCAGCAGGATATCAGGAGGTTGACGAAGGAGATGGGGGTATTTCCCAGGGTCTCGACTGCCGCGTGGATGAGGTGTCATCTGCGGGGTGCCACCGCCGGGTTAAAACCCGGCGTTCGGAAGTGTCCACGGTCGTGGCAGGCGGGTCGTGGACTGAAGTCCACGAGACCAGTGTGCGCTCAGGATATAGAAGATCCCCCTTCGGGTCTCTCTGGAATTGGGGCATCAAAATACTTAGCAATCTCCTGATAATAAGTCTGATTCATATGATGCCGCTCCTGGTTCTGAATATAGTGTTTCACGTTTCGCACCGCGCGTTCATTGACTGAGGCGGCGTAGTATTCCCTCGCCCATCGAAACCTCTTTTTCGATAATCCGGCTTTGTTCACCCAGCATGAAAACTCCCCTTTAATCAGTTTGATGACTCCGGCAATACTCTGTTCGGGACCGAGCCTGATCAGGCAATGAAAATGATCAACCCAGCAATTGATCTGGCAAATTTCGATACCTTTTTCTGAAGCGTTTGCGACAATATGGTTCAGCGCTTTTGTTCTCAATCCTCCCACCAGAAAAGGGTACCTCCATTTTGTCCCCCACACTGCATGCACCCATATTTTAACGTATGACATATCTTTTTAATGCTTAATCAGGTAAACCACTAAAAGGTGATATGGTTGGTTAGAATATTTTTTCAACACCGGATAAAAGGGCAGGATAACGTGTGAAATGATCAGCGTGCAGCAAGCATGGCTCAGCAGCAAGTCTGGAATGTCAAGCTAAGTCGGAGGTGGCCGAAAAACGGAAGTCAGTCATCCTCAACCCCAGGCTTCAGCCTGGGGCCATGGCCACGCCAGGTAAGGTGACAGAAACAGGGTACCGGGACGATACCGAGGGACGGAATCACTCTCAAACGCTACGCCATGCGGGGACTTGCCATGCGGGGACTTGCCATGCTGGGACTTGCCATGCGGGGACATGCAATGTGGGGACACGCCATGGCGTGTCCCTACCGCCCAACCACCAATTTTTTACCAAAAACCGCCCCTCTTCCCGAAAAACGGACAATGTACATTCCTGCTGAAAACCCTTCCAAATCAAAGGTTTCGGCTGGGTGCTGCATCTGGCGCGAAAACATCTCACGGCCATCGGGGGCGTAAACCGTAACCTGGTAAAGGACGGGTGACTCAATGGTTACCGAACTGCCGGCCGGGTTGGGAAATATCCTCACCTCTCTCCCCCCATCGGGCTCCTCAAGGCCGTAATGGGGATCAAGTTGCAGGAGAACCGTCAGGTCAAGGTTGCCGGCAATGGACCTGGTTTTTGTCCATGTCTTGTATTTTACCTTTTTCACAGTGATTAACGCTGGTCCGGGGGCGGCTAAAAAGGACGCCTGCCCCTGCTGACCGGTGATTTGTGTGCCGGATCCATCGAGGGTAACCGTTGCCGAACCGATCAGGGCATTCGTCACGGAATCCTTTACCGTAATGACCACATCGTGGTATGGCTTTGGCAGCGGAACACTCGTAAACACCCTGAATTCGCCGGGCCCGAAACTGAAGGTCTGGTTTGCCGGGTCGGTTACAGTAACCGCTTCACCCGAGAAATAGTCATACCACTGGCCGGCATTCATAAAGCCGGGAGCCATGTTCATCGCAGCCACATCCATGTTGCCGGAGATCACCACGTTCATGCTGCTGTGCGCAATCCACATCCGTTTGCCCAGCCCGCCAAGGTCGCTGGTGAAAGCGCCGTAGCGGAAGGCGTCGCTTTTCCTGAGTTTGGCCATTCCGCTGTACACGAAGTAAAGTTTCTGCCGGTCCGGCTGGTTAAAGTAATCCCAGCGGGCGGGTTTGGGCGCCGTGCGCCCATCGTTGAACATGATGCTGTAATCATACCCCAGCTCGCCAAACTGCCACAGCATCTTGGGCCCGGGAATTCCCATGAACAGCGCCGAAGTCATCCCGATATGATGAAGGGCCGTCACGGTATCCTTGATATTGTATGTCCCGGAGGAGTTTCCGTTTGAGAGGGCCTCGAACATGATCCGCTCCTGGTCGTGGTTTTCCATGAAGTCGACCAGGTTGGGATAGGTCCATCCGCGGTTGCCGTGATACGCCCAGGAGATATCGGAGTTCGACTGCCACCCCATGCCCACCTGCTTGTAGCGGTCCTGCATGGCGCTCCACAGCATCATGCCGGTATTGGCCAGCACGGTCTCTTCGCTGTTGTCGGCAAAATGTTCAAGGATCATATAGGCTTTGGGATTGACCGATTTGATGTGGTTGTAATAATCCGTGATAATGTTGATCCTTCCCTGGTCGTAGGCGCTCCAGGCGCCCATGTCGCTGCCTGAATATTTCTGCGTAAGTCCTTTGGAGAGGTCAAAACGGAACCCGTCCACCTTGTAGTCGGTGAGCCAGTATGACAACACCTGTTTGAAGAATTCGCGGGTATAAGGGCTTTCGTGGTTGAAATCGTATCCCACGCTCAGCGGATGGGGTGCCTGTGCGTTGAGCCACGGGTTGGCGGCAGAGGGCTGCCCGACACCGGTATTTGGATCGAAGTACATCATGGCAAACGGGCACTGCCCGAAACAATGGTTGGTAACGATGTCGAGCACCACCGCCATGCCGCGTTTATGACATTCATCTATAAATTTCTTGTAATCGGCCTTCCGGCCATAGAACTTGTCGGGTGCGAAAAAGAAATTGGGCGCATACCCCCAGCTGTTGTTGCCGTCGAATTCCATCACCGGCATCAGTTCAACGGCGTTCACGCCGAGGTTTTTAAGGTAATCGAGTTTCTCCATGGCGGTGATGATGCTGCTCGAATCGGTAAAATCGCGCAACAGCAATTCATACACCATCAGGTCCTGTTGTGTTTCGTTGACTGCCGGCGGGGTGAAGGCTGTCACCTCCCATGGATAGGCTGCCTGGTTGGTTTGAAATACGCTCACCGGTCCGATGGTTTTGTCGAACGGGTAGGATTTGAGCGCGGGGTAGTTGTCTTTCGGTATCCACCGGTCATTCCACGGGTCGAGGATTTTATCGCAATAGGGATCCCCGACTTTCAGTTTTCCATCGATAAAGTACTGGTAGGAATACTCCTTCATACTGGTGAGGCCGGAGAGGGTGATCCAGTAGTTCTTGCCGTTGGGGGTGCGTTTCATGTAGTTCTGGTCATTGGGCAGCCAGTTGCTGAATTCCCCGATGGCAAACGCAAAACTTTTCAGGCCCGCAGGATCGTTGAGCACCAGGGTAACCGTGTTGTTGTCGACATAGTTGATGCCATTCTTCACCCCGGCAGGCAACTCCTGCACCACGACGGGTCCGCGGAGGTAAATACTCACCGAATCCCTGGCCTTGCCGGTTGCGCCGGTTGCCACAGCCTTTACCCAGTAGGTTCCGGGCGATTTTCCCTGGAGTACAAGGGGATAAGCCAGCGAGGATGTGCTGTCGGTTATCAGCAGCTCCTGATCAAGGTATATGCTGATGGTATGGTTCCGCATCGCTTCCACACATACGGGAAGTACCTGGTTTGGGCTTGCAAGCGGGTTGCGGCTCGACGGGTTCATGATCTTCACTTTCAGAGCGGCGTCATAAACATCAATAAGGATGTCGGAGCCGTCGGCATTTTTGTGTTCCGGGTAGTTTCCCCCGGGGTTGACTACTCCGCCCCTGAATACAAATGCCATCTTCAGTATCTGTTCGGCGGCCGGGACACCGTAATATTGCCGGATGTTCGCGACCTGGATGCTGTACAGGTTATCCCCGATCTTCGTCAGTTTGGTCTCCGGTGTGTTCTCTCCCCAGGCGGTTTTGACATATTTCCAGTCGGTGCTGCCGGTACTGAGGTTGGTGATCACGCCGGTATGGGCATAAATGTCGCCGGTATAGTTGTACAATCCGCCATTTCCAAGGGTTGCATTAAAATAAATGGTCACGGGTGATCCAAGGACCGGGAATGCCGGATCAGTTGTGACCAGGTTGACTGCCTGGCCGCAGCTGAATTGCTCCCCTACAAGATAGCTGTAGTTCTGGCCATTGTTGTTGTCCTGGCGTAAGGTTACCAGGTCCCAGTCCTGCTGCGGGTTCGCGATCACGGAACTGAAAACGTAATATTGCACGGTGGTGTCGTTTGGCTGGGCCGGGATGGTTGCCGTACCCGACAAACCTGTCATGGCAAGCGGTGCGGCGGCGGAAGTTGCCCAGTTATCCGTTGAATACCTCAGGTAAAATTTCTCCTCCGGCGATGGGGCAGCCGATAATTGGGCAACAACGGATACCTGGTCGGCGCTGGTCACGATCAGGGGTTGCTGTTCCACCGAAACGATGGTGACAGGTTCTGCCGAAGTTTCCATGAAGATTGCCCTGGTATTTGCATACCCCAGGTCCTCGAAGATCACCGTGTACCATTTGTTCTGAACAACATTCACCGTGTTGTTGGGATCGCTGGGTGTGCCATAGGTCACATTTGATAAGGTATTTGTGGTTACTGCCGTGTTTCCCGCCCACTGGTTTCCCCATGGATCTGAAAAACTGGTGCTGACAAACTTGAAATTCTGTGCCCCGGTTGTTCCGGTATACTGGAATGTTGTTTGCCAGCGGGCTGTTCCCGACTGGATCTTCTGCAGGTCGAAGGCACCACCCATGCCAGGAGTGTTGGTCCACGTGTTCCAGTCGCCGGGCATGCGGAGGCCGTCGGGTTCGTAGATCTGCGCCAGGGCCGGGTGACCTGTTCCAAGGATCAGTAAGATCAGTGGTAACAATAACCTGGTTATGGCTGGCCGGAATTTCAGACCGGAATTTTTGGCAAGAAGCATGTGCTTTTTCATTGGAAGATTTTTTTAATCACCTCACCCAACCCTCTCCTGGAGGAGAGGGCTCTCCCCTTCTCCCTGGGGAGAAGGGGCCGGGGGTTGAGGTATGTATTGGGGCCGGAAGCTGAAGTATTATCGTTTAATGATCGTCTGGTGCATCGTCTGCTTCCCGGTAATGACCTGCAGGTGATATGCACCCGGTTTGAAAGCGGAAATATCCAGGTGCTGAATACCTGGCTGAATCTCCGTTTGCAGCAATTCAATCCCGAGGGCACTGGTAAAACGCAACGTGGCATGGAAGGGCAGGTCGAAGGTCAGCGCGCCGGAAGTGGGATTGGGATAAACGGTCGTCGCAATTCCCTGTCCTTCCGGGATCCCGGTATATACATCCAGGATCCCCGACACGTTGGTCACGCCATCCCAGAAACCGCCACCGGTAACGGAGAAGCCGCCGTAAAGGTATGGATCGGCGTTCAGCTTAAACCGCGTGGCATAATAGAACCTGCCGTAGTTGTTGATGGCGGGACCAATATTGGCCTTATACTCATCGTTATTTCCCATCGGGGCATTGTATGTTGCCGGCACCCAGTCGGTCCATGTGGCAGGATTGCTGTTGGTGGTGCTGTATCCTACCCACGACTGCAGCCCTGGTGCCGGTGTGGGCAGGCCGGTCACACCGGCGATGTATGCCTGGCCAAACACCCAGAAATCCGTTAGGATGTCAATGGAACCCTGGTCGGGATATTGCAGGTTGGCAAAGGTGATGGCAGGCGGTGCGACACCGACCGTATAGGTGTAGTTCGTACCGCTGTTGTTGTTCAGCTTGATTGTAACAAGGTCATAATCGGCCGCGGCAGCCGCCACAGTAGAAGTAAAGGCATAGTAGGAAACGACTGTTCCGACTACCTGTCCGGGGATATTCACCGTACCGGTTGTACCGATCATGGTTACCGGTATTGCCACGGAAGTAACCCATCCGTCCACTGTATACCTTACATAGATGATCTCTTCCATGCTGGGTGCAGCCGAAACCGTCACCGTTACCGGGGCAGCGGCAGCCGGAAGAACTCCGGAAGGGACAGATACAGTTGAAATACTCACCGGTACACCACTGGTTTCCATAAAGATGGCACGGGTATCGGCATAGCCGAGGTCTTCATAGTTCATCGTATACCATTTCCCGTTGGCCATGGTAATGCTGTTGTTGGTTGCCCCTTCCTTGGTATATAACTGCAGGGTGTTCATGGTTACGGTAACCGCCGCCCACTTATTCTGGTAATAGTTGGAAGTAGAGCCACTGGTAAAGAGCCATTCGTAGGTGCCTGCGGTTAAATCGCCGCCGGTTGCAGCCACGGCGATCGTGGTTTGCCACCTTGGCGTTCCGGTGGCAATTTTCACCACCTTACCGCCGGTAACCTGCGTACTGCTGGCCAGGACCAGGTTGTTCGCAGGCGGGTTGATCCACGTATTCCATGCCCCGGGCATGTTCAGGCCTTCCGGTTCGTAGATCTGGGCCTGGCCGGTTTTTCCGGAAAGGATCATGACGGCAATGAACATGATCATAACGGATGTAACCCGGATCACTGATTTTGTTGCTGTGCGTAAAGGTGTTTTCATAGATATTAATTTTAGGAAAAATTACGAAAATCCCCCTCCCCGGCCCTCCCCCAAGGGGGAGGGAGTTTGGAGGGAGTAAAAAATTATTGTTTCACCAGCATCCGGGTCTGAACCTGTGACCCGCTTACAATCCTTACGAAATACACACCGGACGGGAAACCGGTAACATCCAGTGAACGGGTGCCTGAACCTGTCAGGGTTTGGGAATACAACCGGTTGCCGCGGGTGCTGAACAACTCCAGCCCCGACACCACTCCGTCGGCAACTCCCAGCAAATCAATTGTGACCCTGGCAGTTGCCGGGTTGGGGTAAACCATAACGGTCAATGTTCCGGATCCGGCAGGGGAATTTCCGCCCGCCATAGCATCCTTCACTGCCGGGATACCGGGTGAGTTGCAATACTCGCCCGTTTTGGTGAGATACGCATGCAGGAATCCGCCTGAAACAACCGTGACGGAAGGAAGAAAAATGATATTCTGACCGGCTATCAGCATAACTGACCCACCGTTTTCCACGTTGAAAAAGCTGCCGTTTCCGCCGGCGGTGATGGTTTGCTTGGCATTGTAGCAGACGCTCTGCTCGGCAGCAACCGTAATGTTTTCCAGCGCCTGGAACATCGGCACCTCAGGCGTCTGAACGGTTAACACACCTGAAATATTGACGGTCCCATCCCATAAACCACCTCCCGTTACGGAGTAGCCGCCATAAAGATAACTTCCTGCATTCAGGCTGAACCTTGTGGCATAATACCAGGTCCCTGCCGTAGGGATCACAGGGCCCAGGTCGGCACTGAATTCATCTTTTCCAAGTACCGGCCCGGCATAAGGCGCGGCAATCCAGTTTGTCCATGTTGCAGGATCGGTATTCGTACTGCTGTAACCCACCCATGCCAACAACCCGGGGGCTGCAACCGGCTGGCCGGTGAGACCCGGAATCTCAACCCTGCCCGATACCTGGAATACGCCACCCAGGTCGATGGTTCCTGCAGGCGGATTCTGGAGATTGGCGAAGGTGACTACCGGCACCGGCGTCGTAACTGTGTAAGAATAGTTGGTCCCGCCGTTGGAGTTAAGTTTAATGGTATAAAGATCATAGTCGGCCAAGATGGGTGTAATCGTGGACGAGAAGGCATAATACGATACAACGGTACCGGCAACCTGGCCGGGAATGCTGGCAGAACCGTATATCCCCGACACGGAAACAGGCACTGCGGCCGACGTTACCCAGGCATCTGTTGAATACCGCAAATAAAAAAGTTCTTCCGGCGAAGGAGCTGCTGATATGGTAACCGCAATCACCGCGGCATTTCCCGGGTCAATCACCTCGGGAGTTGAAACATAGCTTATGGTCACCGGCTGCGCGCTGGTCTCCATGAAGATGGCACGGGTATTTATATAGCCTGCATCTTCGAAGTTCATGGTGTACCATTTGTCGTTGGTCAGGGTGAGGGTGTTGTTTGCAGCGCCCTCTTTGGTATATGACTGCAGGGTGTTGATGGTTGCGTTGGTATTGGACCATTTGTTGTTCCACGGACTGCCTGTAGGACCGCTGGTAAAAAGCCATTCGTATGTACCGCCAACAAGGTCGCCCCCTGTGGCAGCAACGCTGAAGATCGTCTGCCACCGCTGGATCCCGGTGGAAAATTTTACGACACGACCGCCGGTGACCTGCGTATAGCTGGCAAGGGCGAGGTTGTTGGCGGGCGGGTTGTTCCATGTATTCCATGCCCCGGGCATGTTCAAACCTTCCGGTTCATAAATCTGCGCCTGGGAAGAGGTTCCGGTAAGGAGAAGGCCGGCAACGAAGAGAACCAGTATGATAAAAAACCGGTTCAGTATACTTTCTGAAGTGGGTAATTCTCTTTTCATAGGGTTAAATTTTATGTAGTTGTCAACATTAACTTTAACAAGTAATTTTCAAAGATAAAACTTTTTTCAAGCCACCTTTCATATTGAACATTATTACGGTAAGCTTCCCGGAATAATAACAACTCCTGCGCGTTAATGCGGTAATTTCAGCGAAAATGCGCGATAACGCTTATTATGATTGAGCAAAGACTCCTCCAATTGTCCCTGGGGATCCTTGAATTAAAAAATATATTTTTATTTAGCTGCTTATAAACAGCCAGGTAACCGGCAATACCCTCTCAATGTTGCTCCGGATCTAATTCCCGGCCCGCCTTTTGCACAACACGGGTGCGTGCAGGAAAATTTCCTGTTTTTATATTTATGTATTGTTGTGAAGAATCATTGATACACTTATGTTAAATATTTTTATTCCTGTTCCGCGTATTACCCTGCCCATCGCACCCGTTTCGACTACTCCCTTCCCGGCTAAAACTAAACTGACCCCCATGCATACTGACAATTGTTCTGAAAAAATCCACGCCCTGTCACACACGGCGAAACTCATCATCCTGTTTTTTATCATCGCTGCAATTACCCCGGGGCAGGCAGCATCCGGCGCAAATTATTACACGAGGGGAACCGGGCACTGGTCCTCTCCCACCATGTGGGCCACCTCCGCCGGTGGTGTTCCGTGCGGCTGTTACCCGTCTTCAACGGATGCCGTATTTATTGGTAACGGCCACACGCTGACCGCAGATGGCAACCATACCGTGGCCTCCCTGACGTTTGAAGACAATTCCATTACGGGCACCGTGAATGTAAATGCGGGTGTCACGCTGAACATCACAGGTGCGATCATTATAAGATCACTGACCCCGCAGCATAAATGGGCCCTGGTAGAGGGTCAGGGAACAATTACGGCAAATTCTGTTTCGGTCGGCCACAACATGACGCCCTACACATCTTCACAGAGTACAGCCCTTTACATACAGGGCAGCATAAGCTTTTCAGTTGCCGGCGATGTTACAATTTATGCAAACGAGAATTATGACATCACCAACAATGCCGCCATCAGTCTAAGAAGCGGAACACTCACCGTAGGCGGCACGATTTCCATGCATGCGGAGGCGTTTGCCACCGCCACCTTCCAGGCTGCCGAAACCGGGCAGGTGCAAACAGGGACGCTTGTGCTTACAGGCAGTACTCCCTGGACGCTGTCGGGAGCAGGCACAAACAAGATATCGCTGAACGGGTCATCCGTGACCACCGTGTACCAGGGAACATCCGCGCAAACCATCCTGGGAACGACCTATAACCATTTGACCATCAACACCCCGGCAAGTGCCTCGATTGGTGCTGCAACCACCGTGGATGGCATCCTGCGGATGACACAGGGAACGTTATTACTGAATGGAAAAACATTGACATACGGCGCCTCCGCCTCGCTGGTATATAATGGTCTGGCTGCACAAACCGCGGGCCAGGAGTGGCCGGCAAACTTCGCAAGAAACATCACCATTGCAAACAATGCTCCCGGCGGCGTATCGCCGGACGAAAACAAAACGGTCAATGCCCCGGGCACCCTTGCCGTTACAGGGCATCTGAATTTCGGCACATGGTACGTGGGGGGGAGCGGCGCCTTTACCCTGGCTGATGGCGGAACCTTAGCTTCTGCGTATATTTCCAACGGCGAAGGATTTGGAATGTCGGGCGACAACACCACAGGTTCCATAAGGGTTAGCGGAACCAGGAACCTCGGCACCGGCGGGAACTTTATCCTCAACGGGCTGGGAGCACCGCAGGAAACGGGAACGAACATGCCCGCTACAGTGAATTCCCTTGGGATAAACAACGCTTCAGGCGTCGTTTTGTCTCAGAACACAGTGGTGAGCAGCCTGATGGATTTTCAAACCGGGGTGATCACCACCGGGGATAATACCCTCACCATCGGTCCTGCTGGCATAGTAAACAATGCAGGAAACAGCCGTTATGTGAACGGGAAACTTGCCCGGATCATCAGCACGACCGGCTCCAAAGAGTTTGCCATCGGGAAAAACGGCAATTACCGGCCGGTGACACTGAACTTTTCGGCCCTGGCGGGTACCAGTACTGTTGTGGCCGAGCAATTCGAAGCACCCATGCCCGGCGCTCCGCCCGAAAATGCAATCCCCTGGGTCGAAAGGTACTGGGAACTCACCGAAAGCGGCAGTACATCGTGTACCTATAAGCTGACCCTCGACGGTACCGGTTTCATACCGGCACACACACCCAGGATGATCAAAGGCGATGGGATCACAAACACTGCCTTCAACGTTACCTCGCCAGACTACACAAGCACCGAAGGGTTTACCACCTTCGGCAATTTCGCGCTGGGCGAAGCCGGCATCGCTACGGTCACCACCCCGCATGACCAGGTCACCTGCATCGGTAGCACTTCCGTGGATCTGACCGCTACGGTATCTCCGGCCCCTGACGGCGGCATGGTACAATTTTATATCTCCGGCAGCATCTATGGCGGCCCTGTGCCCGTCATCGCTGGTGTCGCTACGATTTCGTACGAACCAGGCACCTCCCCCCTGCCCACGCACACCATCCGGGCCGATTATACAGGGAACGGTGACTACCTGGCCAGCAGCAGCGACCCGGGACACAACGCGACGTTAAGGGTGGTTTCGGGCATCTGGCTCGGTACGACCAGCAGCGAGTGGAACACCCCGTCAAACTGGTGCGGCGGCGTGCCCACACTCAGCACCGATGTGGTGATCCCGGCAGGAACGCCCTTTATGCCACACGTAACTTCAGGACTTTGGAATCCTGCTGTGTGCAATAACCTTACGATTCAACCCGGCGCGAAGCTGACCGTTGATGCGTGGAAAATCATTGAAGTTTATGGGACGCTCACCAATGAGGGGGAAGGCGGGGAGTGACAAATGACAAGTGACAAGTGACAAGTGACAAGTGACGAGTGGGGATTTACGATTTTAGATTTACGATTGGGGGGATGGTGAGGGTTGGTTTTATTCTTTTAGGTTTTTTTCAGTTAAATGGTTTTTGGAACAGCCTGTAGTGTTGAAAAAAACGACCGGACCTGTCAACAGCAAATTGGTCAAAACAACCTAACAAAGTTGGAAACCGCACTTTATTGTTCATAGTTCAAATAATAACATTACCTTTGAAGTTCCTCATTGTTAATGAATTAGATTTTAATAAAAGCGACATATCGATTCCATAACACATACCTACGATTAAACCCAGCATTATGAAAATTGACCTTTATTCCGAGAGACAAAACCATGCAGCCAGGCTGCGGAAGAGTTTGAAAATTATTGTGGTATTTATTATAGTGGCAACGGCCATGGGGCAGGTGGCGTGGGGTGCCCGTTATTCTGTTGCTAGTGGAAATTGGAATGCTACAAGTACATGGTCTGCCAGCTCTGGAGGTGCAGCAGGGGTGAGTGTTCCGGTTGCTGGTGATGTGGTTTATATTGAGAATGGATATACTATAACGGTGACAGCCGATGCAGCATGTACCACATTGAACTTTGCTGAGACTTCACCTAGTGTTAGTTCAGGCAACTTGATTGTAAATAACGGATTTTCACTTGCTGTTTCAGGAGGAATCAGTTTAAATCCAAGAACTACTTTATCTGTAGATTGTTCAATTTCAGGTGCAGGAGCACTAACATGTGCTAGTATTACGGTTGGAGGAAGTACAAATTCAACTGTTAATACAAATGCAACATTAACATCCACCATTAATACGATGAATGTAAGTGGCAATTTGAATCTTGTTGCTACATACTACACCCCTTCAAGTACCTATTATGTGGTACCACGTTTTTACTTAAATGAAGGTACACTCACCGTGAATGGAGCAATTACACCAAACACTCCCTCAACAGCAAATAGTTTGGCTTTTAGAATGGACCAGGGGACCCATACTGGGACATTAAACCTTGGGGGAACATCACCCTGGGCGACAGATACAGATTTATCGGCACCATGGGGTTCAGGCGGTATAACGTATACGCTTATTTTAAACGCAGTCGGGACAACAGTTAACTATAACCTTGCGGGTAATCAAACAATAAACAGGGCTGCTGCTAGTGGGACCATAGCTATATCATATTATAATTTAACTCTATCGGGTTCTGGAAATAAATCACTGCCTGCTTCTTCGACTGCCACTGTTTCGGGTACACTTTCCATGCAAGGCACTGCTGCAATGACAACAACTGCAGCCACTTTTGGTGCCAACAGCACTTTAGAGTATAAAGGTTCAGGTGCTCAACTAACAACAAATCTTGAATTTCCAACTACAAGTGGACCGAAAAATTTAATAATTGATAATACAAATGGCGTTACATTACATGCCGCTAGAACAATCAGCGGTACAACTACTGTTAATAGTGGATGTACATTTGCAACTAATGCTACATTCACAAACAATGGAACAACAACTATAAATGGCTCGTTCCAGATAAATACAGGAGGTTATGCATCGGGAACTAATTTTGTTTATGGCGCCTCTGGTTCACTTTCTTTTAATAATTCGACCTCTTATGGCGTTGACAATACTCATGTTTATTGGCCTACCACAAGTGGCCCGGCAAATGTGACGATTTTACAGGGAGGATTAACACTTGGTTCAGGTGTTCGAACGGACCGCACTGTTACTGGTACATTTCAGACTGCTGCGGCTGTTACATTGAGCAACAGTTCTGTAATTACAATAAATGGCACCTGCCAGATAAACGCAGGTGGCTCTTTCAACCAGGCACCCACCTATGGTAACACATCCTCATTAAAGTACAATTTGGGAGGTATTTTCGACCGTAGTGCTGAATGGAGTACAATTTCAGGGGCTGGATTTCCCAATGATGTACAAATTTCTAACTCCACAACCCTGAATTATCCAAATTCCGGTGGCTCCGCATTCGCTTTGCCTTTAATTATTGCCAGAGACTTAACAATTGATGCCGGATCATCCTTATATATGGATTATGGTGGAGGAGCAAATAAGAGTGGATCATTAACAGTAAACCGAAACATTAGCATTGCTGGTAATGTGTCGTTGGGAGACGCAATAAATGGTGACTTGAATGTTGGGGGTAATTGGACGCATACTACCGGAACATTTAATACAAACAGCCGGACAGTTTTTTTCAATGGTGCAACCGGAGACCAAACAATCACAAAATCAGGTGGAGAAACATTCTCTTATTTTACAATTAATAAAGCAACCTCCGGCGATGTTATTCTAGCCAATGATGTGACGATAAACAATACTTTAACTCTTACCAAGGGATTGGTAACCACTGGAAGCAACACCATCACCATTGCATCTGCAGGAACATTAAGCGGTGCAGGCGTAACGAGCTTTGTAAATGGCAAACTGGCAAGGGTCATTACTTCCACAACAGCAACTGCTTTCCCTGTTGGCAAAGGTGGAAATTACCGGCCGGTTACTTTTACCTATACGGCTGCTCCAACCTCAAAAACGGTCACCATCGAGCAATTTGAAAGCGGTTCGCCATTGTCTTTGGCATCAATAAGTACGGCACGTTTTGGGGCGAGGTATTGGAATATCACACAATCGGCTACAGGAATTGATTATACTGTTGGACTTAACAACAGTGGTTTAACTCCGACAGGTTCAGTTGTAATTTTAAGAAGAGAAGGAACAGGCACAGTTACATCAAATGCCACTTCATTTAGCACCCCAACTTATACCAATTCAAGCAGTTTTTCTACCGGTAACGGTTCAAACGATGTTCAATTGGGTGAAACCTCAATCCCATTGACAGTCTCCAGTCCTGCAGCTACCAGTAAGATGTATGATAAAACCAATACTGCGGCAATTACAGGAACACTGTCTGGTGTGGTATCACCCGATGCTGTTACTTTAAATGGAACCGGAACCTTTGCAAGTGTGAATGTTGCTAACGGAATAGGTGTTACCTCTACAAGCACACTCGCAGGAGCCAATGCAGGTGCTTATTCGCTTACACAACCAACAGGGTTAACGGCCAATATAATCATACGGCCATTGACCATCACCGGCGCAGCAAACACCAAGACCTTCGATGGCAATAATAGCTCTACGGCCACCCCAACTGTTACCTCAGGTGTTGTCCAGAGTGGCGATGTTGCTGCCTTTACACAGGGATATGACAATGCCAATGTTGGTACCTCAAAGGTTATGACTCCTTCGGGAATTGTGACGGATGGCAACAGCGGTAATAATTACAGCTACTCGTTTGTTCCCAGCAGCAATGGCATTATCAACGCAGCCACCTCCGCACAATGGAACGGCAGCCTCTCAGCAAACTGGAACACCCCCGGAAACTGGACCCCACCTGTTGCACCAACCACTGGGATTTCGGGTGTTATTGTTTCTGCCGGTACTGCACCCATTATCAGTTCAACCGGCAATTTATGCAATGATCTGACCATCACCTCTGGCAGTCTGACCATTGCCGGTAACGGCAACCTGACAGTTGGCGGCAACGTCAGCAACACTCCCGGCACCTCCGGCCTGGTCATCAGCTCCGGCGGCTCGCTTATCCAAAACTCTGCGGTTCCGGCAATGGTTGAACGGGATATTTCTGCCTGGGGTGCTGGTACCACGCATGGCTGGCATTTCCTCTCATCCCCGGTGGCAGAACAGGCGATTGCAACGGCCTTCACAAATGCGACCGCCGCCAATTACGATTTTTTTGCCTGGTATGAGCCGAGCAACCTATGGGTAAATTATAAAAACACATCAGTTGCACCTACCTGGAATACTGCCAACAGCAATTTAACAAGCTTTATTCCGGGAACCGGGTATCTTGTAGGTTATGCAGCCACGGAAACAAAACAATTTGCCGGAACACTCAATAAAGATGACATAACCATCAGCAATCTTGCAATCAGTGCAGGCACAAACCAGGGCTGGCACCTCCTTGGAAATCCGTTCACTTCGGCCATTACCTGGGGAACAACAGACTGGTTATTAACTAACATAAATGCGACAGCGAAAATCTGGGAAGAATCTTCCGCCTCCTATATTGATGTTTCCGCCAACGGAAAAATCCCCGCACTCAATGGATTCATGGTACAGGTGACCAGTGGAACCGGCTCACTTACCATTCCAAAAACTGACCGGGTTCATGACGGAACCGCATGGTATAAATCCGGCGACATGCCCTCTATCGTATTGGCGGCAATTGACAACGACGGCAAAACTGCCCAACAAAGCAATGTCAGGTTCGACAACCGGTCAACTGCCGGCTTTGATCCCGACTTCGATTCCCATTTTCTCCCGGGATATGCGCCCCTCTTTTATTCAGTGGCGGGTACGGAAAATCTTTCAACCAATACGCTGCCGGATGCTGGTGGAACTGTGAGGATTCCATTCGATTTTATCAGGAACGACGGGGGCAATTTCAGCATCGAGGCGAAGGCGATATCAAACATCAACGGGCCTGTCATCCTGAATGACCTGATCACAAATTACACCCAGGACCTGTCGGTAAACCCTGTATATTCCTTCACTTCAGTATCAGGAGATACTCCCCACCGTTTTATGGTGACTTTCAGCCATGTCGGCATTGGTGAAATCCGGAAAAACAACGTATTTAACGTCTATTCGTCAGGAAACAGCCTATATGTGATCAACAACACCGGCAACAACCAGGGGAACATTTA
This sequence comes from Bacteroidota bacterium, assembly GCA_026391835.1. Classification (GTDB taxonomy): domain Bacteria; phylum Bacteroidota; class Bacteroidia; order Bacteroidales; family FEN-979; genus CAIVAT01. The sequence goes on along the minus strand of JAPLDF010000045.1, from coordinate 16,942 downwards.
CGTTTACAACATGATGGGACAAATCATCGCTACCTCCGCCCTGAATGGCAGCTCAAATTGCACCCTGAATCTGAACCTGCCAACCGGCTACTACCTGGTAAAAGTAGTGACCAGCGACCAGGCATATTCAAGCAAAGTTTTTATGAATTAACAATATAATGTTCACGCAGATTTGCGCGAAAAAACCCTGCGGGAAAGAAAAAATATTCAAAACAAATGATCATGAAAAAAAACTTCAAAGCCATCCTGTTCTCATTCATACTGATCGCCTGCATGACATTTGCAAAGACCGGCATGGCCCAGGCTCCCCCGCCTCCACCGGCCGAAAAGGGATCCAATACCAACAAGGCACCGGGCGGCGGCGCTCCCCTCGACGGGGGCCTGTACCTTGCACTCGCGCTGGTTGCCGGGTTTGGAGCGTGGAAACTCTACCAGGCAACTGGAGGGAAATTAAAAATTAAAGATTAAAAATTACCAAGGACGATTCAACACGTTTTACCATATCAGGGTTCGAGAGTAGACGCCCCCGCCGCAACCCCCGTCGAGGTAACCCCCTCCCTAACCTCCCCCACGGGGGAGGGAATTTCGTGCAGCCTCTGAATTGAGGCGGATAGCACACGATCAGACTGATAGCCCCCTCCCCGGGAACGTATTCGCCTTCGCCGATTCATAGTAGGACACAGACGGATCGATGTTGTTCATGCCATGGGAGATGATGATTACGGGGGTGGCGTGTGCCGGAACGCGGGCTCTCCACGAAAGTGGTATCCACCCGGTCACATGGCCGGGTGGATACACGTCCTGTGAATTGCCGCAAATGACTCACAGCAAACATGTTGGCACGGATTTATCCCGGGTACATCTCCCGGGCATGTCGGGAGCACCCATACGATTGAATAGACGAGGCATTTACTCTCGGTATACAATTCATTTACTCCCGGTATACAATTCATTTACTCTCGGTATACAATTCATTTACTCTTGATATACAATGCATATACTCTGTGTGGATAAACCATTCACTACCAGATTTTTGACACAATGTCCCATACTGAAAAACGATACAGGTAAAGGTAAATCGGGTTCGACCATTGGAGAAGATGGGATTGGCAGGGCGGATACGGTTGGAGAGGGGGCTAATCCTTCACGCACCTCACCGGGAACGCGTTCGCTTTCGCCGATTCATAGTAGGATACAGACGGGTCGATGTTGTTCATGCCATGGGAGATGATGTTCACAGGCGTGGCTGGTGTCGAGGTCCAGAACAAGGTGGCCAGCCCCTTGAAACTCCAGGTGTTGTTCAGGTAGAGCACGCCGCCCGGGAGCGCGTGGAATCCCGGCGCAACAAGGTCCTGCAGCGGTTTCCCGGCAAGTGAATTCCCGCCGTAGAAATTGAGCAGCACCGTCCATTCCGATTCGGTTGGCACGTGCCATCCCGGGGGACAGATCCCCTGCGAAGCCGGGGTGTTGTCGTACCGCATCAGTTCATCCCATTGATAGAGCCCGCCAAAGCCGGTTTGTCCGCCGGCCACCCCGTTGCAGTTCAACGGGTCGTTGTTGTAGCAGTACTTCTCTACGACACAGTTATCTGCCTGGAGCTGCGATGACCCGATCCGGGTTCCGAAGTTGAGGTTCTCGGCCAGCCAGCACTGTGTCCCTGCCTGGATGGTGTGATAGATTTTGCCGTCGCGGATATCGGTCCAGTCGTCGGTTCCGCAGGCGAAGGTCGTCACGGCCGGGTTGTTCTGGACATTTCCAATCGCGCTGCCGCTGCACCCGGCATTGTTGGTATAGGTATAGGTAACCGGCACGGTGCCAACAGGCGCCACGGCCGGGTTAAACATGCCGGCCGTCGGGTTGTTCACCCAGGTGCCGCCCGAATAGGTGCCGCCAAGCGGCAGCCCGCCCCGCAGTTTGAATGGTTTGGCATCGCGGGAGGTGATGACGTTGTAGCAGGGCACGAAGGTCACATCCGGCGAGTTGCCGACGGTCATGGTGATTGGTGCCGAAACTGCCGGGTTGTTGGTGACACACCCTGCATTGGAGGTAACTTCACAGGTAACCACATCGCCTGTAACCGGCAGGTAGGTATAGGTCCCGGCTGTTGCGCCAACTGCCGTGGCATTGACGATCCAGCTGTATGCCGGGGATGTTCCCCCGTTGGTGGCAGTGGCTGTAAATGTAACCGGAACCCCGCTGCATGCCGGGTTCTGACCGGCGATGATCGAAACACTCACCGGCTGCGGCGCCCTGATGTTCACCAGGCCCGTCCTGACCTCGCCGTAACAGCCGGCGGCCGATCTCTCCTGCACCGAAATCGTGTAAGGACTTCCGGCCACAGTGTACGTTGGTGCATCCCAGGTTACGTAAATTTCGTTGATCGTCGAAACTTGTATAACGCCGTTGATCTGCCAGGTATACGTAGATCCGGGTATCGGGTTCGGATCTACCCAGTAGTGTTTCGTTGCACCCAGACATACCTCGTCGGGCATGGCCTGGCCGGCCACCCTGACGGCGCCGAACAGTACCATGAACACAGCCAGCAGCAGGGACAGAACCGGGCCTCTCCTTGCTATTGTGCGTTGTATGCGGTTTACAGTTTTCAAATTACATTGTTTTAAGACAGCCTGCGGCCATCGTTACACTCCATCATCCCTTTTTTCCATCATCCAAATTCCAAAAAATTAACAAACCTTCATTGTTCATCATTCACTTAACACTTAATCACTTAACACTTAACACTTAATCACTTAACACTTAATCACTTAACACTTAACACTTAATCACTTAACACTTAATCACTTAACACTTAACACTTAACACTTAATCACTTAACCACTTAACACTTCCCCCCATATACATACAACCACGGACGATTGCCCACCTTCCCGGTGGCACCTCCTGATGTGCATGCAGTCACACATCGCCCCTTTCGCCATACGGCGCCGGGCAATGAGATAACGGCGGATATATCCTCAATCCTACATATTCATATTTCTTTATGCATCAGTCGGTCCGCGCCATGGCGGATGATGGCCGCCACGCAGCAATGCAACCATGTTTCGTTTGGTCGTATAACCGGGTGGTGCCTTTCCGTAGCCGATGCTGGTTAAATAATCCACAATTTTTTAGTTATGGAAGATCGGTGAAGTAATTGGTACCGGATTAACAGTAACCGTAATCGCATTTGATGTTGCTGGAATTGGCGCTCCACAACTTTCGCTGGAAGTCAGATCACAATCAACCACATCCCCGTTCGTCGGTACATAAGTATAGGTGTTTATCGTAACTCCCGGAACAACGGTGCCGTTCACACGCCATGTATAAACAGGTGTCAGACCTCCATTCACTGGTGTTGCCGTGAATGTGACTTGTGTGCCGGCGCACACTGGGTTCGGGTTAGCTACAATGCTCACAGTGACCTGCAATGTGGTGATGTTCCAGGTTGCCAGGAGTACCCAGTTGGTTCCATTGCAACCGAGGGTGGCATCACACCCACTGCGGCGACCGTGAATATATACATGTAGTTGTCCCGCTGTTGGTATCAGAGCAGCTGGTGTATAAGCCACCCAGGTAACATTGTCATAACTGTATTCGAACTCATCCGTACATCCTACCCCTCCACTACCAGCGGTAAAGGTTGCCCAAACATCGCTGCCTGAGCAAACGTCAGGATAAGGCTGTGATGTTGCCAGCAAGGTCGGCCCGACCGGTGCAGGAACAACAGTGACTTCAACTGAAACTTCCGGTCCGGGGCACCCGTTAAGTGTGGAGAATACAGAAAGAGTATATGGTCCTCCTGCAGTCGTCCAGTCTACTGTAATTTCATTGACACCATTCGGCGTGGTAAAGGTTCCTCCGCCGTCTGGTAAAGTCCAGGTAAAAGTCGCACCAGGAATGTCAGTAACATGATAATACTGGGATCCGATACAAACCGTTTGTGTGGGGTTTGTATTCTCTGCCATCGCTCCGATGGCACTTACTGCCAGAACCAGAATCAGGAACCAGCGGAAATTGTTGACTTGTGTTTTCATAATAAAGTGATTAAGTGTTAAGTGAATAAGTGATTAAGTTTTAAGTGTTAAGTGATTGATTTTTTTATTGTCATTAATCATATTTTTATTCTATTACATTTTTGCATTTCCGGGCGAATTTGAAAGAGCCCGGGCGTTTTTGACCGGATGCCATGCATGGCATCTTTCCAGGCAGCAAGGTACCGTCCCGCAGGGGCGACTTCAGAAGTCGCCCTGGTACTCAAGGGTATCTTCCAAAGTCGCCCTGGTATGCACGGGCGACTTTGGAAGTCGCCCAGACATATGGGCAGCAAGCTGCAGCAGGTATATATTCTCTATCCTACATCTTCTTCATATGTTATGCACCTCCAGGCAGGTCCCCGCACGGGCGGGCCTGTGCCAAAGCGGGGCGAGGCCCTGCCTGCAACGATGCCGGTGAAACAATTGATCTCCATGTTAGTTGTGGAAGATCGGTGAAGTAACAGGCAATGCATTAACAGTAACTGTAATTGCATTCGAAGAAGCCGGTTTCGGTGTGCCGCAGATTTCACTGGACAATACGTCGCAATCAACCACATCTCCGTTCGTCGGTACATAAGTATAGGTGTTTATCGTAACTCCCGGAACAACGGTGCCGTTCACACGCCATGTATAAACAGGTGTCAGACCTCCATTCACTGGTGTTGCCGTGAACGTGACTTGTGTGCCGGCGCACACTGGGTTCGGGTTAGCTACAATGCTAACAGAGACCTGCAATGTGGTGATGTTCCAGGTTGCCAGGAGTACCCAATTGGTTCCATTGCAACCGAGGGTGGCATCACACCCACTGCGGCGACCGTGAATATATACATTTAATTTTCCCGCTGTTGGTATCAGAGCAGCTGGTGTATAAGCTACCCAGGTAACGTTGTCATAACTGTATTCGAACTCATCTGTACATCCTACCCCTCCACTACCAGCGGTAAAGGTTGCCCAAACATCGCTGCCTGAGCAAACGTCAGGATAAGGCTGTGATGTGGCCAGCAAAGTCGGTCCGACCGGTGCAGGAACAACCGTGACTTCAACTGAAACTTCCGGTCCTGGACACCCGTTAAGTGTGGAGAATACAGAAAGAGTATATGGTCCTCCTGCAGTCGTCCAGTCTACTGTAATTTCATTGACACCATTCGGCGTGGTAAAGGTTCCTCCTCCATCTGGTAAAGTCCACGTAAAAGTAGCCCCAGGAATGTCAGTGACATGATAATACTGGGATCCGATACAAACTGTTTGTGTAGGGTTTGTATTCTCTGCCATCGTTCCGATTGCACCTATTGCCAGAACCAGGATCAGAAACCATTGTAACATTCTCATTTTTGTTTTCATGATAAATTGATTTAATGTTAAGTTTTAATTGTTATATCTTAAGTCCTTTTAAATAATATCTTGTTTTAATCAGTTTTTTCATGTTCGTCGGAACCTAGTGGCATCGATCGGTATGGGTTTACCGTACATTCGCCAGAGGCCGTAGCTGCTGATGTGCCATCGCCTTGCAAACGGCGGTCCATTCCCAAAGAAATGTCTGATATTCGCGGCTCTTATTTCTGTTATTTTATTAATATTCATCATTTTATGCGTTTATATTGTTCGATATCTTTAATTCCGTTTTAGTTATGCCAAATTGGATTGGTTACCGGTATTGGCTTTACAATCAATGTCACTGCCGGCGAAGGAACACTGTTGGTTCCGTGCGAATCGGTTACACTGATAATCTGATACGTTGTGTTGACCAATGGATTTACTGATATAAAATATGGACTTGCCCCAATAACCGGAATAGTCACCGGGTTAATTCCATCGGTGGTATAGGTAATGCTCCAGGGAGCAGTGCCGGTTAACAGCACTGTTAAATTTGTTGAATTGCCCGCGCAGATTGGGTCGGGCTGCACAAATGTTGCGGTTGGCAACTCATCGAGTACGATCATCTTTCCTACTTTCAGGTTGTTCGAGCAGGTTCCGCCGGTGGCGGTGACTTTAAAGAAATAGGTTCCCGGCGTGGTCCACATGACTGTAATCGCAGGACCGGTGTTGATGCCGCCAACGAAGTAGGCCTCCGCGACCGGGCAATTTCCCGGGTCGGTGACGAAATTCACCCCGCCCACATCTTTGTATAATTCCCACACATAGGTGTCGCCCGGAACCGGTACGACACTTAAATCCGTCGTATTGCCTTTGTACACAGTATTCTGTGCCATGGCGGGCGCCATAGCCATCAGCAGCGGTACAAGTACCAGCAGCAGACGGAGGAATATGTGTTTAGGACGGATCAAATTGATTTACGATTTACGATTTTGGATTTACGATTTTAGCTGTTAGCTGTCTTGAATTAAGGATATTAAGTTCTGTAATTTGTAATTGGTCATTAGTAATTTGTAATTTATTTCCAGGCATAGCTCTCCCATTACCGGTCCAATTGGCCGGTTTGCACCGCACAGGTGTTCGTCGTTTGGAGGAGGGAATGCCGCGGTTCCGCATGATTATTTCATCACGTGGCATTCGTTCGGTTCCGTCGCGTGACGCTTCTTCCGTTCCATCGCGGGGTTTCCTTGCGGTTCCGTCGCGTGGCCGTTTCATTACCGGAAACCCTACATCAATGTCGGGTCCGTGTTTGTTGTTGATTCGGTTCATTCATCGGGTTGTTATTGTCTGATACAGATGCATTTTGTGCTGCAATAAAAAACAGCCATCCTTTTACCGGCTATCCTGGGATTGCCGGAACAAACGCAGTGTTTTTCCAACACAATCGGTCGTAAGCACATAGCCTCAGGCTTATATACCACAATTGCCTTCCTTAACCTGTCAACCCCCTGCCCGGACATATTTCCGGGCAGAAGGCATTCAGGATGAAAAAGCAATAATTAAACGATCGCCTGATTATTTAACAGGCAGCAACCCTGGGGCTGGCATAGCCGGGGCAGTAATATCCGGCCTTGGCTTGAGGGTTTGTACGGCCTTGTCGAATTGGAATCCGTCGGCTAACCCGCAAAGTGCATTTACAACCGGCAGGGTTGATGAGAAATGAATATCCGGAGTTGGGGGTATGGCAGCAATGTCTGTAATACCGTCTACTGCCAGGGTGATAACCTCGTCAGTCAAACCCTGGTATTGGTTTGCCCCGTTGGTGTGATCAAGGGTAACCCTGATCAGGATACACTCTCCGGCAGCGCCGACCGTACCTGTTGCGTCAAGCGCGAGTACTGCATCTGTGGAGGTATAGGTTCCGGCGGCCAGCGGCATTGCATGCGGCGCTGCAAAGGCAAAATCATTCGGTCTCGCCCATTCGACTGCAGTCACTGTTTCCAGTGCAGCCACACCGGCTAATTGTACGCTTGGCCTCCAGGATGTGGAGAAATTGGCAGCGGTAACCACATAGTACAGGTAGTCTGTACCAAAGTCGTACAAAACGCCTTCGGGTGCAGCTGCACTGTAGCTTGCTGATACGATGTCGTGAATACAACGGTCGATCGCCGTTTCAAGTGCCAGTGCAACTCCTGCTGCATTTACGTTGGCAACATCAAGTGTAAAAGCGTTTACCGGGAGGATCTTGAACACCTTCATGTTGTGTGAAACACACAAATCCGGTGTAGATGCCGTGTTCTGAACACTTATCACGACAAACACAGGCAATGAAGGATCCGGTACAAAGGCTTTCCAGGTAATTGACAATGTAGCCAATCCTGTCAAAGGGTCATTGTAACCAACACCGCTGGCTGCCATATGCACACCAGGCACTGTTTCACGAGCCGCTGTAAGTACCCCTGCAGCCATGAAAGCAGGGTCCTGCGTAACAAACCAGGTATATTCTTTGGTTCCCGGGGGTGTCGGTACCACAACGGTATAGTTGTAGGGCTGACCGGCGATCGGATGCAATGCATCGCTTGGAAGGCATACCGGGTCAACGGGACGCGGGATCGGACATGTTACCTGTCCATAAGTGTTTGATAAACCAATGGCGAATAGCGCCAAAACCATAACTAATAATTGCTTTTTCATTTTTTTGATTTTTTAATTGTGAATGATGTGTAAAAAAATTGAATGGAATTAATTGTAATCGTGTGATAATAAATTGCATTAAGGATGTTTGTGGCTGGTCAGCCGTAGTAACCCGAAAGTTGTTTTTTAACAACAGGGCCATTGCGGGCTGATTTTTTCACGTTTACAAAGTCAACGCCGGGGGGCGGACGGGAACGGTGTGTTTTCATGGGTTTCAGTTTTTAATGATATCAGGTCTGGGTTTAATTGTAACATTTACGGTTACGGGCAACGATACATTTCCATTGCAGTCGACAATCCAATAAGTTATTGAATGTGTTACATCGCCGGTTACAGAGCCGGGAAACTGGATATTGCTTCCAAAGGTGGATGGCTGGCCGGTATTGTAAGGCAGAACCGGCGGCAGGAAGGTCCCGTCAAAAAAGCTGATCCGCCAGCGTATTTCAACACTGCAGGTCAGCGGGCAGTTGTCGGCAAAAGTGGCAGGATTAAGGTTTAAGGTTGTATTACCTGGCGAAAACAGGTAATAATCCGGCCTGGCCGGGGTGATATCCATGGTGGGATCGAAATAGTCCGCAGTGTTGATATTTTCCACGCAAAAACTGATCGGGCCTGGCGCCGTGAATGTGGGAGGCTGGTTATCCGCCACGGTAACCGTTTGGGAAGCAGTTGCCGAACACCCGTTTGCATCTGTCACGGTGACTGTATAGGTCCCGGTCGTTAAAACAGTTATGGCTGCAGTGGTTGCAGTGGTTGACCAGAGGTAACCTGTGCCGCCGGAAGCGGTAAGGATGACAGATCCTCCGGGGCAGAAGGTTGTAGGCCCGTTGGGTGTTATCACCGCAGTGGGAAGGGTGTTCACTGTCACCACGCGGCTGGCTGTATTGCTGCAGCCGTTGGCATCGGTCACGGTAACTGTATAGGTTCCGGCAACTGTAACCGTGATGGAAGCCGTGGTGGCCGTATTCGACCAAAGGTAACCGGTGCCACCCGAGGCTGTAAGGACAACCGAGGCACCCGCACAAATGGCCGTAGGTCCTGGCGGGGTGATGGTTGCCGTGGGCAACGGGTTGACTGTCACCGCCTGGCTGGCTGTGTTGCTGCAACCTGCAGCATTGGTAACCGTTACTGTGTATGTGCCGCTTGCCACCACCGTGATGGCTGCTGTTGTGGCAGCATTTGACCAGAGATAGCCGGTGCCGCCTGAAGCAGTAAGAATCACGGATCCGCCGGCGCAGAGAGTGGTCGGGCCTCCTGGTGTGATCACTGCGACAGGATTTGCTGATCCCGTGATACTGCCTGTCCCGGTATAGGTTGTAGAGATCGGAACTCCGAAAGAATTCTGTACCACACTGGGAGGTAAAGCACTGAATTGAATATCAGTTGTCCCTCCATTGTAGATAAAATAGAGATCAACAATGGTCTCACCGCTAAAATTTGTCCCCACTCCATTGTTGCTCTGAATATCAACAAATTCAGATCCCGGGCCCGGAGCCACATTGGTTGTAAAATTGGGATAGTCAGGACCAACCCCGGCAGGGGTTAAGACTGCCTGGTCAAACTCAAGATAAAGGAACATGGTCTCAACATCAGTTCCTGCCACTACAACGTGGACTGTAAATGTGTTCCCCACGCATAGCCCTGCAAGGTCGGGCAGCAGCGTAACCGTAGCACATGGGTTCACCGTGACTGTAGTCGCCGCCGAAACTGCCGTACAACCATTTCCATCTGTAACGGTAACTGTATAAGAACCAGATGTGGTTGCGGTAATGCTTTGGGTTGTAGCCCCTGTACTCCAGATATAGCCAGCATTTGCTGATGCAGACAGGCTCACGGAGCCGCCGGCACAGAAGGTTGTCGGGCCACCGGGGGTGATCACTGCCGCAGGCAGGGCATTTACGGTAACCACCCGGCTGGCAGTGTTGGTGCAGCCGTTGGCATCGGTCACCGTAACCGTGTAGGTTCCGGCAACCGTAACCGTGATGGATGCCGTCGTGGAAGCATTCGACCACAGGTAGCCTGTGCCGCCCGAGGCCGTTAAGACAACCGAAGCTCCCGCACAAATAGCGGTAGGTCCAGGAGGTGTGATGGTGGCCGTGGGCAATGGATTGACCGTCACCACCCGGCTTGCAGAATTGCTGCAACCGGCTGCATTGGTAACCGTTACTGTATATGTGCCGTTTGCCACCACTGTGATGGCAGCCGTTGTAGCAGCATTTGACCATAGATAGCCAGTGCCGCCTGAAGCGGTAAGTAAAACGGAACCTCCGGCACAGAAGGTGGTAGGGCCACCGGGGGTTATAACGGCGGTGGGTGATGGATTTACAGTAACAACCTGGCTGGCTATGCTGCTGCATCCTGCAGCACTGGTAACTGTTACCGTGTAGGTGCCGCTTGCCACCACTGTGATGGCTGCTGTTGTGGCAGCATTTGACCAGAGGTAGCCAGTGCCACCGGAAGCTGTAAGCACAACAGAACCGCCGACACAAAAGGTTGTCGGGCCACCGGGGGTGATCACTGCCGCAGGCAGGGCATTTACGGTAACCACCCGGCTGGCAGTATTGGTACAGCCGCTGCCATCCGTCACTGTTACGGTGTAGGTTCCGGCAACTGTAACTGTTATAGCTGCAGTAGTAGTCGCATTCGACCACAGGTAGCCTGTGCCGCCCGAGGCCGTTAAGACAACCGAAGCCCCCGCACAAATAGCGGTAGGTCCAGGTGGAGTGATGGTGACCGTCGGCAATGGATTGACCGTCACCACCCGGCTTGCAGAATTGCTGCAGCCGGCAGCATTGGTAACCGTTACTGTATATGTGCCGTTTGCCACCACTGTGATGGCAGCCGTTGTAGCAGCATTTGACCAAAGGTAGCCTGTGCCCCCGGAAGCAGTAAGTACAACCGAGCCGCCCGAACAGAAAGTCGTGGGGCCACCTGGAGTTATTGCAGCTACCGGCAATGGGTTTACCGTTACCGTGGCGCTTTCTGTATCAGTACATCCATTGACATCCGTCACGGTAACCGTATAAGCGCCGCTGGCAGCAACCGTTATAGCTGCTGTTGTTGCTGCGTTGGACCAAAGGTAACCTGCTGTGCCCCCTGACGCAGTAAGCATAACTGATCCTCCCTGGCAAAAGGTTGTCGGACCTCCGGGAGTGATGACTGCCACCGGCAAGGGAAGAGATGATCCTGAAACATGGATATCAGTGTAGGTTACCGGCAGGATATCAAATGAGTTGACATCATGGACCTGGCACCACTCCGGGTAGGCCAGATCAGGAGACCTCCTTAAATGGATATCCGTGGAACCTCCTGCGTAAACAAATACAAGGTCGAACACCTTCTCACCGGTAAAATTGGTGCCAACAAACGGATCAATCGTTAATATGTCAACATAGGCAGTCGTATTCAGTAAATCATAATCATAAATATACAAGGGCCCTGAAAAGTCAGGGTGTACATCTGAATATCCCGGTGGTGATTGCAGCAGAACCGAATGATCAAAGTCCAGTAAAAAAATAAAGCCACCTATGTCATCACCTGTCACATGAATTGGAACATGAAGCGTATCTCCGATGCATAACCCGCTTATGTCAGGTTGCAGGGTAACCAACACTCCGCATGGCGCCGGGATTACGTCAATGACAATTGCGGCAGAAGCAGCCGTACATCCGTTTCCATCCGTTACTGTAACTGTGTAAGATCCGGAAGCAATGGCGGTGATTGCCCTGGTTGTTGCCCCGGTACTCCACAAATAACTGCTATTCAAAGATGCTGTTAAAATCACGGAACTGCCGGCACAAAAAGTGGTAGGGCCGTTGGGGGTGATTGTAGCTACCGGAACGTTTACCGTTATTGTTGAACTGCCCGGGCTCGTGCATCCGGCAGGAGATGTTGATGTTGCCGTAAAGGTTGTGGTGGCCAGTGGTTTTGCATAAACAGTGGCAAGGTTGGTTCCGTTGACGTACGCCGCGGTTGCACCTGCATCCGTATACAATCCCGAGATGGGTAACCATGTGACGGTCGGTGCTACAGGTGTTCCGGTAACGGACACATTATCAATCCCCCAGTAATACTGCTGATTTGCATTATACGTAAAACGGACATATACTGTTGGTTGGTTCAGGAAAGGAGCCGACAGCGAATAGGACGGGTGGTCAAATGAAGCCATGGAACCCTGATCAGAAGTATAGGTATCCAAATTGGTCCAGCTTGTGCCGTCGGAGGAGATGTCGACCCGGGCCGGATCTGTAAAACCATGTTCGAAATAATGATAAAAACTCAGAATTGCAGCAGAATATCCAACTGTGCTGAATGCGGGAGATTTCAGGATAGTGGCAGTAACGCCTCCGCTCCCTTGTGCGTCGCTGTTCGACAGGTAAAACTGGGTATTGTCGTTGCTGTGCCATGTTCCTGTATAAGAATACCCGTCGGGCCTGAGTGTCCATGCAGCGTTTGCAGGGGTACCGAATGTGGAGTTGTTTATTTTCGCCCAGTTATTGCTGCCGGCATTGAAGTTCTCACTTAAAATTGTAACCGGAAGGGCCCCTCCTGTTGCCACAAGCTGCTGAATATTTCCGTTGCAGATCGTGGCTGATGAAGGGGTAACTGTTACTGCAGCCGGCACAACATTTATGGTAACCGCAACCACACTGGAATAGCCGGTATCAAATGCGGCGGGACAGGTAACCCTCAACCGGTACCATGTGGTAACCGATACCACCCCGGTTGTGAGAACAGCAGGGTTGATTTGCCCTGCAACATCACCGGCATTTGAAAAATTGTCATTCGAATATTGCCACTGGTAGGTGGTGCCGGTGATGACTGAATACCCGGTTGCGGTAATGGACGGGGTTCCCGAACCGCAGAAGGAGGTTGAACCGCTGGCAGTGCCGCCCGTTACAGGGGAACATGAAGTGGAGACAAATTCATCGGCACCGATATCAGGGGTGACTGCATCCCTTGCATTGCCGTCAATATCTGCAGTTACAGCACCCAGCGGGGTGCCTTTTTTATCGATCCCGTCGTTGGACGAGGTGACCAGGTGCAGGTTGGTGTTGGATACGAAAACAGGGGCAACATTGATGGAATGTGAATCCTGGCCGGATGCTGTTTTCCAGCCTGCAAAATCGTAATAGGAAATCGGCCAGTATCCCAGCGTAGATGCCTTCGCCGTGAACAAATCGTTATAATCTGAGGTCAGTGATCCGGTAGGGCTTATGTAAATTGCCAGATGCGTGCCGCTGCCCCCGGCTGACCTGTTATTCACTAAAATATTATTCTTTAACACAAAAGGCGAATTGTTTGCCCTTCGGAAAGCATAGGTGGAAGAGCTGGCAGTGGCAGTCCCGAAAATATTGATGGAATTGTAATAGATATAATTGACTGCAGCCGTTGCGGCATTCGCATAAATGCCATAAACTGTGGGATTGGTTGCATTTCCGCCGGATAAGGCAATGAAATTATTTGAACACTCCCCGCCTCCGGTTCCCGTCAGGTGAATCCCGTCAATCTGCCCTGTGGCCCCTGCCGTTGAAGAACCGACGTTGTAAATTCTGTTTTTCCTGGCGTTTCCATTCAGTGTCAGGATATAGGTGTATACAGCCCCGGTTCCGGTATATGTGTAATTTGCCAACACATTATTTTCAAAACAACTGCCCGTATAGGAGTCCTTGCCGTCTATCAGACTTGAATAGTTAGGAACAGTATTCGTCCCGGCAATAGAAATACTGTTTGCAGTAACGGCGTGTCCGATGATATTGCCTGTTGTGGTTCCGACATTTACCAGGCCTGCAGCAACCTCAATCCCATAAAACAAAGAGCCCCATGTATTGCTGTTTGTGCTGGTTAAACTGATATTTTGAATCGTATTGCCCTGGACGGAAGTAGGGGATGTTGTTCCTACGGATAAATAGATGCCGGTAAAATAGACATCCGCACTCGTCACCCAGGCCAACCCGCCGCAATGTGTAGCCTTTCCGCCGATATAATTGTTGCTTATGGTATGATTTATCCCGGCCCTTACATCAATGGCGCACTGTTCCACATCGGTCGAATTATCTGTTGGCTGGAAGAAACTGTTGGATGTGACAGAAGCCCCGTTGGCAATGTTGTTTAAAAATACACCTGTAAAGGACCAGTTGTAAATATCATTGCCATCAATGGTAACTGAATTGTTAACACTATTGGAATAAATTGCAATGAATGGCCTTCCGGTAGTTCCCCCTGTTGCATCATGAATTTTATTGCCGGAAATGGTAACCGAATTCGTACCTGTGCCAATTAAAATACTACCCGAAGTTGCACCTGTACCATTGTTTTCAATGTCACAACCGGTAAGCGTACATGCCAGGGTACCATTGGCATATTGAATGGAAGGCCCGGTGTTGGAAGGGATGGCATTCGTATTTCGGAGCAGCAACGTCTGCCCGCCGCCTAAATAGTTGCCATTGATGGTCACATTATCAGCGCCATTGAGATATATGAGCGGCGTGGCGAGGGCACCGCTCACGGTATAACCTGTTGCCGTAGGATATATGACCATTGAACTCCATGGGGCGGCATTCTGGTTCAATGTGGCGGTGGCAGTTTCGACGGTACCTCCATTGATGGTAACCAAGATGTTATTACCAGTTTGAGCTGATGCATTGATGGCATCAAATGCGGCTTTTAGGGTAGCATAATCGCCATTGCTTGCCGGGTTGGCATTGGCCACATTGATGGCTCCAGCTTTGGCCATGACAAAGTATTGAGAAGCCCCGGCACCTGTGTTGTTTGAGTTAATGATTGAATTTCCCGAGGGTGTGCCTCCAACAGATGCATAGGCACCTGTAACCGTCGTTGATCGCCCAATCCGGTTAAACGGCGTTACTGCGGTTTGTCGGGTAAGTGACACCCTGTGATTGGTTAAATTACCTGTGGATGTAAGTACCCAAAATTCAGTACTGCTTATAGAAGAGAGTGAACCCCCCGGTGAACCACCTGTTGGCGTATTATTTACCTCTGCTGTTATCGTTATGATCCCTGCCCCGGTAACCGGGTCGATAATTGCCATTGGCATGTAACTGCCTTTCCCGATCGGGATGCTGTATGTGGAACCAGCTGCTAAATTTGCCGGAAAAGTCCATAGAACCGGGCCACTGATGTAGGATGTTGGTGAGCCTCCAGCAATGGCTGAGGTGGCAGTATTTGAAATGGAAAGCAAATTGGCTGCTGTTGTTGTAACAACTCCGTTGGTTAATGTAAAAACATTACTAACGGTCATTGCCTTGTCAAGTACAACACCCCCCGCCCTGTTAACCGTCAGGTTAGCCATGGCCGAAACTGTTGTCGAAGCCCCCGGGAAAGCTGAAGGCCCAACCAAAATAATGGTTCCGTTATTCGTAATCGTCCCGCCACCGGTATACGTCCCATTTATTATGAGGGTTGTTGCTGGATTGACTATTAAAGTGCTGCCAGCAGGCAAATCGAGGTTACCTATGGTTTGATCAGCACCGATTCGCAATGTACCCCCTGAAAGGACACTAAAATTGTTGCTTGCAGGTACAATATTTGCAGTATAGAGCACCAGGGTGGTTCCATTTGCAACGGTGGTTGTACCTGTATATGATTTCGCAATAGTGCTGTACCTGATAATGGCTTTTGCAGCGCCCGAAACTCTTGAAATAGTCACCGGGTAATTCCCTGAAATGTTTCCCGCAAAATCTATTGTACCACCTGAAACAGTTTCGAGATTAACTCCGCTGTTCAAAGTTACTGACCCCGAAAAGGTATTGGTTCCGGACGAGTTAAGTCCCCCGATCGTACTGGTGGAACCTGCCACGACGACAAGGTTATTGGGGAGTGTCAACCCTCCCGTGGTGGCATTTAAATAAACTTTAGCCGTTGTTCCTGAACTGCCTACATTAATGGTTCCCCCGTTAATTGCTGATGCGGGCTGAAACCATAATTCTCCGGTATATACATTTGCTCCTCCGCCAAAAGAACCCGCCCCATGGTTGTAACCTATGGCAACCTTGCTGTACTCATGGATATTCAGCGAGACCGAACTGTTTCCAAAGAGTTGTCCATTGAGCGTTAACATTTTGCTGTTTGGTCCGTAAACATCATAGTTTGCGTTGCTGCTGTTGAAGATCGTATTGTCGAAGGTCATATCCGCATTTGTCGGGTCAAGTTCCAACGTTGTTCCATAACCGCTTAGCGGGACACTTATTGTTTGAGCATAGGTACTGAAATTCTGAACTTTATACCAGAAGTTGAACCCGGAGGATCCATTTCCAATCAATGGAACACCATACGGAAAAGTGCCCGCATAGATAATGGATTTAACGTCTTTCCAGCCAATATCATGAAACATTGTGGTCTGACTTGCATTGTTTTTAAGGTTGAACAAGAGGTCTGTACTGCTGTTCCATATAGTTGGACATGCATCAGCATACCAGTTATTGCAATTTGATAAATTTCCCACCGGATTATCCCCATCCCATTGATTTTGTGCAGATATTTTATTAACCGAAAAAAGAAATAAAATAAATAAAACCGTTACCAAATGGATTAATGAACCTCTTGTCACCTGCCTGAAAAAGGATCGCAAAGTAGCCAACGAATAACTCCGTTGCACATAAAATACAAATAAACGTGCCCTGTTATCCATTGTGTAATGTTGATAATTTTCCCACTAAATGCTGTTCTTCATAGCCAAATGTCCCCTCCCTGGCCCTCCCCTTGGAGTGCAGCGTTTGAAAGGCCCCCTCCCCGACTCTTCCATTGGAGGGGAGGGAGACGTTGATCGTTGACAAATATTGGTTTGCTGCATTTAAACCCTTTTTAATACCTTCAATAACAAGGCCTATGTAACACCAGAAACCCCATGTATGGCAGTCAGTCCCCCTCCCCTCCAAGGG
>JAPLDF010000024.1 GCA_026391835.1 Bacteroidota bacterium | reverse complement strand
CCCCCACGGAATGAAAGATGTTCCTTTAAAAATGGATCGTTAAAAATTTCAACCAGGGATCTTTCGATGATCAGGTCTTGTTCAACCTGAGAATTTTCAATCCATGGAGCATTTTTTCTCCATGCGGTGATGAATGAACTTGGGATCATATATCAGGTTCAACGGTTATGTTAGCAAGAATATCCCAATCGTTATCTGTTTGTATATTGGTGGTTTTTGGACCTTTTGTGCTCAATAAAAGTGGATAGTGTTTTGTATCATGCAGGAATTTTTTCATTGGCCTAACCAAATCAGATTGCTCCAACACGTTCTCTAATAAAAAACCCAGACGTTGGACAACTGAATTCACATTGTATGTTTTTGAACAATCCCGGAGTGCATTTGGTTTGATTTGGTCAGATAATTCCTGTAAAACAGTTGAGATTCTATTAAATCCCCCAACACGATCCTGATAGAATACCAAATCTAACGCCGTTAACTCAGGAGAAGAGATTTTCAGGTATCCTGCCTCCGTTTTTTGATCAATGACAAACCGGTTGTCCCAGCTTTGTTTCTTACAAAAGTTAATTTTTATCGAATGACTGGCAATAGGGCGAATAGTCGGAGGAACCGTGATTATAAAATGTTCCTGAGGCTGTTGGTGTCCTGCCCCATAATAGGATGCTGCGTTGAGAAGGCCTACATAATAATCCCGGTCAATGAATTTCATCATATCCGGGATAAAGAATGACGGAGGAATAATCCCGGTGGAACTATATTCCGGTGGCACAATAACATAAAATTCTTGCCGTACCTGAACTATTTTCCTTTTTCTTCTAATTCGCTGTAAGGATTTTTTTATTGCTTCTGCCGAGAACTGATATTGGTTTCTTAGCTCACCTAAAGTAAAGGAATACCTTCCCTCGGAGCGAAGTCTATCAATGAACTCTTCCAAATAATTATAAAGCTGCATTTTGTTTGCTTCTAAGTGATCGGGCGCGAAAGGGGTCACATTGTAACCCCTTTCGCGCTCACAAACTTAGTAAACATTTTAATATAAATGAATAATAAACTGGAAAAAACTCTAACATTGACCAGCCTCCGCCGGAGCAACTTGACCACCTCACCTCTTTGATATTTAAGATTGTAGGGTGGTCAATCAATATCGGCGGAATGTGGTCAGCGTGACCGTTTTCTCCATGGTGCATTTCAGCGCCATGTTACGGGCTTGGTTATCTTCGTTTTACCAATAGAATTATTGAATCACCAGTTTTTGAACCTCAATTTCCGAATCTGTCTGCAATTTAACTAAATAAATCCCCTGCACCATATTTCTGACATCAATTTCCACCTGATGATCCTTCCGGAATTGATAATATTTAACCAGTTCTCCTCTTATTGCATAAATGCTCACAGTCTTGTCCTTAAATTGGTTGCGGGTAACCTTAATGGTGATCATATCAGTTGCCGGGTTAGGATAAATCCGAAAAGTACCATACCCGATATTTTCGATACCATTCAATCCTGCCTGTGTTACAGTTATCTTCTGTAAAATTGTTGGTTGTTGCGGCGCAAAGACCCGGATGGTGTCCACCCTGGATTTCGTTGAAGTGTTTTCCGTATAAGCGACAAAAATAGTATCGTTACCTGATCCGGAGGGTGTTGCAGTGCAACAGGACGAGTCGCAGGTAACCTTCCAGTTTGTGTTTGAGGATACAGTGAAGTTTGTTGCCCCGGCATGTGGACCGACATCCCGGTTGGTTGGCAATACTTCTAAGAATGGCGCACCCCCATGTCCTGTTTTTAATATGGCCCCATCGTAGCCAACCACATAACCGGTAATGGAATCGGTAAAAAAAACGGAATTTAAAGAAACTGCTACTATACTCGGGTCGGAAGTCCAGGTTGTACCCCCGTTCATCGTCCTCAAAATAGTACCATTCCAGCCTACTGCATAACCAATGTTGACTGTAGGAAAGAAAACCGAATTTAACAGTTCATTCATACCACTGGATTGATTCTTCCAGGTAGCGCCCCCATCGCTCGTTTTCATGATGATGCCGGAGAACCCCACCGTGTATCCCGTGCTGTCATCGGTAAAGTAAACGGAAGTCAGTGTATTGGAAACATTTTTCTTTAATGTGTTCCAGGTGGCGCCGGCATCGGAAGTTTTCAGGATGACGCCATTGTATGTATGGTGATCAAACCCCACGGCATACCCAATCGTTGAATCGGGAAAGTAAACGGAGTTTAAATAATAGGGTGTCGTGGTTTTTGTCCATGTCAGACCTGCATTGGTTGTTTTCAGGATTACGGTAACCGTGTCCGTAAAGGGGATGTTTCCCACTGCAAAACCGGTATTGGCATCCGTGAAGAAAACCGAACTCAACCGCTCGATTGTCCCGCAATCCAAAGAAATCCAGGACGCACCGCCATTCGTGGTTTTATAGATAATCCCAAAATTACCACCAACCACATACCCGGTATTGACATCGGTAAAAAAAACTGAATAAAAGTTAGGATCATCGTTGGGCGCGTTGGGTAAATTTACCCAGTTCTTCCCGCCATCGGTTGTTTTCATGATGCTCTGAGCAGCGTCGTGATTTGCCCCGAGTATGTAACCCACTGCGTAACCGGTAATGCTGTCGGGAAAGTAAACAGAAGTCAATTCCTGGGTTGTTCCCCTGGATAATGGTGTCCAGGTCATACCGGCATTGGTGGTTTTTACGATTTTACCGGCCTGGCCCACCCCATAGCCGGTATTTGCGCCAGTGAAAAAAACAGAGGTTAAGTCGTCAAATGATTCATTCGATCTTGGGGTCCACGTTTCCCCTGCGTTTGTCGTTGTAAAAAAGTTTACTTCTACCCCGCCTTCCAGAGATCCCGAACCGGCAATATAACCATTGTTGGCATCGGAAAAGTAAATTGAATTATAGGAATTAAACATAGAATTTGAGCCCAATCCATTTGTGTCTGACATCCAGGTGGTTCCCGCATTCACGGTTTTCAACAAACTGCCATACATTCCACAAACATAACCTGTATCAGCGCTCGTGAAAAACACTGATTTCAGCGGCATGATCGTCCCGCCCGATAAGGTATCCCAGGTTGTGCCCCCATTGGTGGTTTTATAAATTTCGCCATGACCACTCCCAACGGTATAGCCTGTGCTGTCACCTGTGAAGAAAACGGATTCAAGATCATAAAAATAATCGATTGACAGATCTGTCCAGGTTAAGCCGGCATTGTCGGTTTTAAAAACAGAACCTGATCCACCCACCGCGAATCCGGTATTGGCATTCAGGAAAAAAACTGATGTTAACGGGTTGTTTGTTCCGCTGAAGATCGTGGTCCAGGTTGCACCTGCATCGGTGGTTTTTAAGATGATCCCGCCTGTATAACCACTACCTGCCACGTATCCGGTGTCGGGGCTGGTAAAGCACACTGAAGTTAACCAATTGTCATGCCCGCTTGAGTATATCGTCCAGTTCAGCCCTCCATCCGTTGTTTTCAATATTGTTCCGCCACGGCCAACAGCGAATCCTGTGTCAGCATTTATAAAATAAACGGAGAAGAGTCCATTCCCCTGGGGCAAGGGGTTTTGCCATTTCCACTGGGGAAATGCTGAATAGCAACTAAGCAACACGAAACATATAAGGATGATTCTTTTCATGTTATCTCCCTTTAACCTTGCCCATCACGTTTTGCTTGCAACGGCCCAGCCCCAAACGGCGCAAACTGACCACCCCTCTTACTTGATTTTTTCCTTCCCTTCGAAAAGCATAAATGCTTATAATGGGCTCAAATAGCCTACTAATATAATCATTTATGCCAAACAACCTGACCAATATGTGGAAAAAACGCTAACATTGACCAGCCTCTGCGAGAGCAACTTTACCGCCTCACCTCTTTGATTTTTAAGATTGCAGGGTGGTCAATTAAAATCGGCGGAAGGTGGTCAGCGTGACCGTTTTCTCCAACTACCTCTTGACTTCCTGCTTCAGAATCCGTATATTTATTCGTTTTTTCCATTACATTTTCGAAATTTCGATTTCTGGTTTACATTTTCCATTGGCTTCTTCAAAAATCGTAATTGTGAAACCTGCAACACTCCAGTATCGCTTCATGTTCATTCTGATGATCGTGATCGCGGATTCATTCGCATATGGACAGATCTACCTGCTGAACGAAGATTTTCAATCGGCTGTGCAGACCACTCCACCGGCAGGTTGGAACAATCTGGTGATCACCGGGTCATCGGCAGACAAATGGCATTTCGACAACCCGGGAAACAAGCCCTCCGGTTACCCCATAACCGCGCCCTTTGCTATCTTTGATGCAGGGTATTACCCGCCCGGTGCGGGCAATGAAGTGGCAGCCCTCGAAACACCTTTGTTTAACGGGGCCGCCGGGTCCTATTGCCTCCTCTTTCTTGATCACTATTTCAAAGCCGGTGCCGGCGCTGCGGGTAAAATCATGGCATTCAACGGACAGAGCTGGCAGGAAGTGACCTCGTTTACAACTACGACAGCAACCAACCCCAGGCATGAAATCGTGGATCTGACCCCGTACTGTGCGGGGAACGATTCGGCAAAGGTCCGGTTTCAGTGGGAGGGCAGCGGCGAGGGTTACTGGGAGATCGACAACATCCAGGTATATTCCCCGCTTGGCGTGGATGCGGGCATATCCAACCTTGATCAGCCAGCAGCCCCCTTTGCAGCAGGTCCAAAAAACGTCGCGGTAACTGTTACCAATTTCGGGTACCAGGCACTCACCTCCGCCACCATTCAGTGGAGTGTCAACGGGGTCGCAAAACCACCGTTTTCGTGGACGGGGAACCTGCCCAGGGGTGGTTCGATCAGCAATGTCACGATCGGATCGTTTACCTTTGCCCCGAATACAGTATACCAGGTAAAGGCCTGGACAGTCAATCCCAACGGCATTCCCGATCCCTACCACTTCAATGATACAATTGCGTCGCCGAAACAGGCAGCCTTGTGCGGGATTGTCACGGTAGGAGGGACCAACCCCACCTTTCCCTCCATCGGATCCGCTGTGGGCTACCTCTCGGCGGCCGGTATCCTATGTCCCTCAACAATAAACCTCAGGAACGGAACCTACACCGAAGGGTTTATCCTGATGGATATCCAGGGCCTCTCTGCCACCAACACCCTGACGATCAAATCTGAATCGGGCGACAGTACCAAGGTTGTCATCCAGGTTCCATACCTGTCAAATTCGTTTGCCATCAACAACGTCAGCCATATTTTTGTTAAAAAGATCACGACGCATGGTGAGTTTTATATTTTCAACACCGCCGGCCATATATCGATTTCCGGTTGCCGGATGGATGAGGGCAGGAGTTACATCATCCGCATGGCGCACGGAACACACGATGTTACCATCAAAAACAACCTCATCATGGGGAGATCCTATACCAACGACCGGGCGATCTATTTTGAGGGGGGAGGCCGGGATATCCTGATCGAGAATAACCGGATTGAGTCGTATCTTCAACAAGGGATCATTCAGCAATATACTTCGTCGCCTTATTACATGACGAACATCACCATCCGGAACAATATCATCAGGGATTTTATCACCTACGATAATTTCGGGATCAACATTGCCGGCGACTCGATCCGCATTCTAAACAACCAGGTCAGGGGGGCAAAAACTTGTATTAACATTACCGGGCCTGGTCCTTTCACGGTGTCAGGAAACAGGATTGACTCTGTCCCAAATACCGGGATTGCATCCTCGGCGTCGAACTGTACCATAGCGAACAATTACATAACGATGAGAGCCGGCAACATGACAGGGATATCGCTGAACTATCCGTCCAATACCAGGGTGGTCTTCAATAACATCAACAATTGCAGCGAAGATGAGAATTCGAGGGCATTCTATGTTTCCGGCGGTGCGAACATTACAGTTAAGAACAACATCTTCAGCAGCCTGGCAGGGTACTGCGCGGTGGTTGCCTATTCGATGCCTGCGCTGGACCTGGATTACAATGGTTACTGGAGCGGTGCCGGGCGTGTCGGCAGGTATTATGCCACCAGTTGTGCCACCCTGGCAGACTGGCAGGCTGCTACAGGGAAGGAGGTCCATGCCGTTTATGCCTGTCCGTTTTTCACGGGGATAAGCAATCTGAAACCCAACCAGTTTTTACTCAACAACACGGCGAATCCTGTACCGGGCATCCTGTACGACATTGATTCGGTATTGCGAAACCCAATCATGCCGGACATTGGCGCAAAGGAGTTTGCGTTATGTTCACCCGATGCCGGGATCAGCCAGATCACCTCCCCCCAGGCACCCCTGCTCCCGGGGGTGCAGGAGGTCAGGGCCATCCTCCAGAACCAGGGAGAGGTCAATCTTTCCTCTGTTACCATCCGCTGGTCGGTCAACGGGATATCCCAACCTGCAGTCCCCTGGACCGGCATGTTGCTCCCGGGAGCCATGACCGGGATCATCCTGGGAAACTATAACTTCCTTTCCACCACCACCTACGAGGTGAAAGCGTGGACTGAAAATCCCAACGGGATGCCGGACTGTAACCCGTTGAACAACATCTCCGGAACGCCGGTCTTTTATCCCAAAATGTGCGGAACCTTTACCATCGGGGGAGCCGGTCCCGACTTCAACTCGATAACGGAGGCCCTCACCCATCTTGTGAAAGGAGGAATTTCATGCCCTGTTACATTCCTTCTGCGCAACAATACCTACACCGACCAGATTGTGCTTGGCAATGTCAGCGGCGCTTCACCGGTGAACACCATTACTTTTCAGTCGGAGTCGGGAGATTCATCGGCCGTCTATATTAATGCATCCATCTCCCTGTCCTTGGCCGGAGCCCAGTACATGCGGTTCAGGGGAATCCACTTCGAGGGAGCATCGATCGCGAATTCCTATGATATTAAACTTTTGAACTGCTGGATGTCGGGGTATAATACAACATGCAATGTGTCCAACTCACTTCATGTGCTGATCGATCGTTGTTACCTGAAAAGAACAAGTTTTTCAGAACAGGCGCTGTCAATCAGCAGTTGCAGCAATTTCTCAGTGACCAACTCATGTATCGAGAACGGGCTCGTTACGGATAAAAATGGGTATACGTGCCAAAACCTGCTGGTGAAGAACTGCACGGTGAATTTCATCACGATCACCAGGTACAACAATGTCGATATCCTGAATAACCGGATCCTCGTGAACCATATCGACACTTACTATCCCAACCGGCAAACCGGAATTTATGGTGTAGGTGTCAATTTCAACATCATGAACAACCGGGTGATTATTAATTCGGCTGCTGAGAGTTATACCGGGATCACCGGGGAGTTCACCAATTCAACGATCGGCAACAATTATATTACAGGCAGCGGGATCTTTCAGCAAACCGGGATTGACCTGACGGGCGGGACAAACACATCCCTCTTCTTCAATACCATAAATCTCTTGCAGGATCTGCCTGGATCGAGGGCCATCAGGATCCGATCGACACCAAATATCATTTTGAAAAACAATATTTTTTCGTTGATGGGAAACGGTATTGCTGCAGATATATCGGGGATGGATACAACGGGGATCACGCTCGACTACAACGATTATTTCAGCATTTCAGGGAAGATCGGCACCTTCGGCGGCAACGTTTTCACAACCTTCAGTGCATGGCAAAACCGCATGGGCGGAGAGCAGCATGGATTTAATCTCAATCCGTTCATTGCTTCCGCAGTGATACCCTTACCCGGCCAGGTTCAGCTGAACAATGCCGGCATACCGGTTACCGGGGTGCTTTATGACATCGATTCCACATTGCGGAACCCGGTCAATCCGGATATCGGGGCCCGTGAATTCTCGCCCTGCATGGCTGATGCCGGGATCAATGCGATTGTGGCGCCCGTGTCGCCCTTCAACGGCTCACAGGCGGAAGTCAGGATGGTTCTGCAAAACCAGGGGACAGAGATCCTGACTTCAGTAACGTTGCAATGCCGGATCAATGGGGTTAATCAACCTCCTGTTTCGTGGACGGGTTCGCTTGCAGGCAGCGATACTGCAATCGTTTCACTTGGGAGTTATCCTTTTGTGACCGGGGTGAACAGGCTGCGGGCCTGGACCAGAGATCCCAACAACGGGACCGACTGCAACCACGCCAATGACACTGCAGCGCAAAAGAGTGTTTATCCTTTGCTCTGCGGAGTTTACACCATCGGCGGGAGCAACCCCGATTTTGTAAAATTGTCCGACGCGGTGGAGGTTTTAAATAACACGCCGATCAACTGCAGCATCACCTTCCGCTTCCGCAATGGCGTTTATCCGGAACCATTTGCCTTGTACGGGGTTGAAGGCAGTTCTGCCTTGCACACCATCACCTTCGGATCGGAGAGCAGCGACAGCGCCTCTGTGGTGATCGCCCAGCCACCCACTCTTACGCCTTACCCGGGGACCATCTCCCTTCTCGGACAGAACTTTGTAACCATCCGGGCTCTTACGGTTAAATCGGTCAACTATTCCACCGGTGTGTGGATTGAAGGAGCACACGATATCAACATATCCCATTGTTATTTGTATCCGAATACCCCGCAGAACGCCTATGTCTCACAAAGCATTAAAATTGTCAATTCCTCCGTTGTCCGGGTTGATTCAAACAACCTGAGGAATGCATTTTATGGATTATTGCTCGAAGAGGTCACGAACCTCTCCTGCAGGGGCAATGTGCTTGGAAACTTCCACTACGGGCTCTGTGCGGGTGTCTATACCCAGGAAATGAGCTACGATAACCTGCTTTTTGACAACAATATCATTTCCCAGACTCCGGTCGGCCTTTATCTCTTTATTACAGAATCAGATTCGATCACAATCAGGAAAAATCTGATGCGGAACCTTGAAACCGGCATCCAGTTTTACCAGATGACAAATAGTCATCCCTGGCTGGTCGTTGAACAGAACCAGCTTTTAAATATTACCAATGAGGGATTTCATATTTATTATTCCGGCACTTTTTGGAACAGCAATTCGTTGGTTAACGGCTGGATCCGGAACAATTTCATCCACACCTGCGGAGGTAACATTACGAAAGGGATCAGCCTGAACGGAGCAAAAAAAATCAACGTTTCGTTCAATTCACTGAATAACCGGTCGACAAATGCTTTGAGTGCCGCACTATTCCTGAATGTCAGCGACTCCATAACCGCGCGTGACAACATTTTCTCGAGTGTTGGCGGTGGCTATTGCTGCTATTTTCAAACCGCTCCGACGCGGAGTTTTATGGATTACAACAACTACTATTCGGGCTCAGCACGGTTCGGGTGTATCAACGGGGTCAATTACCCCAGTTTCGCATCCTGGAAGTCGGCGATCGGTGGAGAGGCCAGTGGGAAAAACATTCAACCCTACTTCGCCTCCGACACCAGTTTCCATGTCTACCAGCGACATCTCAACGGGGCGGGTGTGCCCATCCCGGGAATTACCCGTGATGTTGAGGGTGATTTACGGAATGTGTCATCGCCCGATATCGGGGCCGATGAATTCAAGGTCGATTTCGGCATCACGGAGGTGCTTCATCCTTCCGGCGAATGCGTGCATCCCGCCGGAGAGCATGTTACAGTAAGGATCCGGCAGCTCGGCGACATCCCCTACAACACCATTCCCCTGGCCTACAGCGTGAATGGCGGAACACCCTATTCTCAGACCATCGGTGGGTGGGTGTTTGGGGATACGGTTTTTGCTTTTACACCGGTGATCAATTTCTCCGTTGCAGGTACATACGTGATCAAGTGCTGGATGACCGGGAATTTCGATGACAACATCGGCAACGATACCCTAACCGTAACCCGGGGCTCATCTCCGTCACCCGTTCCTGATTTTACATGGCAGCATAGTTGTGCCGGGGATCTTACGGCGTTTTCAGGCACGGCTTCCATCGTTCCGCCCTATTCCGTGGCGGAATACACCTGGAATTTCGGCGACGGGGGTGTGGACAGCATTCAGAACCCGGTTCATTCGTACGCCTCACCAGCCATCTACACGGTTGCGATGAGAGCCTATTCAAACATGGGCTGCTATTCTGAAAAGACACACACTGTCCAGGTTGCGCCCGGACCCATGGCCAGTTTCACAGCACTTGCCGAAAATTGCTCCAACAGCCCGGTATTGTTTGACGATAACAGCACGATCGCCGTGGGGAGCATCGCCAGCTGGATTTACGATTTCGGTGATGGGGTAACAGATACCATCGTACCACCCGCCTCGCCTGATGTCAGCCATTCCTATGCCGCTTCGGGAACCTATCAGGCCGTACTGACAGTCACAGCGGCCGATGGATGCCGGAGTTTTGACACGGCTGTCGTCGTTATTGAAAAAAAACCCGGTGCCGGGTTTAATAATTCCTTCCCGGCCTGCGTCGGATTGCCTGTAATGTTTACCGACACGACCGTGCTGAACGGAAGCGGCCCGGGCATCTCCTGGCAATGGAATTTCGGGGATCCCGCATCCGGGGTAAGCGACACCTCTTCGCTGCAGAATCCGTCGCACCTCTTCTCCGTGCCCGGCAACTTCCTGGTAACCTTGATCGTTATTGCAGGCGGATGCCCTGATACGGCAACGGCCGGCATTCTGGCAGGGGCTCTTCCGCAACCCACCATTTCCGGTCCCTCTTCGGCCCTGGTCAATACAACCGCTCTCTATTCGACCGAGGCGGGCATGCTGGAATACAACTGGGATGTTACAGGAGGCATGATTTTTACAGGCGGCGGAACCAGCACGGTTACAGTTAGCTGGACCTCACCCGGAACGCAGAGCATATGTGTTAACTATTCAAATCCGGCAGGATGTGAGGGTTTCGTTCCCACATGCCAGGCGGTGGAGGTGCAAGCCCTCCCCGGGGCGTCCGGGATCATCACCGGGATTGCGGAGGTGTGCCGGAAAACCTACGGGGTTGTTTACAGCGTTGATTCGATCCCGTATGCCACCACATACCAATGGACCGTTCCTCCCGGTGCCGTCATTGCAACGGGCTCGGGAACCAATGCCATAACCGTCGATTATACGGGCATGGCCCTTTCGGGCGATGTCATCGTGCAGGGGATCAATGCCAATGGCATGGGGCTCCCTTCACCTGTTTTCCCGGTTATTGTAAATCCCTTGCCTGTTCCCAGCATCCTGGGTTCCGATTCAGCATGTGCAGGATCTGCATCGAACATTTACGTAACGGAGAATGGCATGGCGGGCTATACCTGGAACATCTCGCAGGGCGGGGTGATCACCGCCGGTCAGGGGTCCGACACGATTCATGTAACATGGAATGACCCGGGGAAGCGCGGTGTTACAGTGACCTACACCTCCACGGCCGGTTGTCCGGCGGAAAGCCCGACCTGTAAAATCATCGTGGTTAATCCGTTGCCTTTCCCCTCCATCAGCGGCGAAAATAATCCGTGTGAAGGGAACGATCCGGTGGGGTATCATACGGAATTTGGGATGACCGGCTACCAGTGGGTCCTCACCGGCGGAGGTACCATCACTTCGGGACAGGGAACCCCCCGGGTTTTTATCACCTGGTCGGTGCCCGGTGTTCATACGATCGGGGTGAACTACGTTACCCCGGCAGGATGCACCCTTTCCCAGCCTGTTTTTAATGAAATGACGGTCAAACCGCTGCCGGAACAAGCCGGGGCCATTACCGGAAGCGATACGGTGTGCAGAGGCGACGCCGGGGTGCATTTCCGGGTGGCCGGGATACCAAATGCCAGTGAATATATCTGGTCGCTACCTCCCGGTGCAGAGATAACTGACGGGTATTTCACGCCTGAGATCCTGGTGAATTTCAGTGATACTGCATCATCGGGAAACATTTCGGTATACGGGATCAACGACTGCGGGGAGGGCCGTATTTCACAGTTGTTCCCGCTCGTGGTCGAAGGCTGCACCGGTATTCCGGAACATCCCGGTACAGGCATAAGCCTCTATCCAAACCCCACACGGGGCATGCTGACCCTGGACCTGACCCGGGTGCCTTCCGGCTCCACGGTGAATGTGAGGGTTTTCAATATACTTGGTGTGGAGATCATGAGCAGGTTATTCCGTTCGTCGGGAACCCATTCAATTTCCCTGGAACACCAGGTTGCCGGTGTTTACGAAGTTGTTGTTTCGGGTGATGGGAGAAGCTATTGCTGGAAGATTGTGAAGGAATGAGCGTTTTCATTGTTTAACGAATTTCACAATCCTCGTCCAATCCAACGCCATCACCCGATTAATTCAATCGTGCACAGACCATTATCCTGTAGCGCAAAAATATTTATTGCTTCCCAATTCGCGATTCGCGAATCGCGAATTACCAGGAATAGTTCCTTGAACTAATCGAATAGATTGGACACAGGGGTACCCAGAAATTCTTCTACCGACGAAAGGACCTGGCCAGACCAGGAACAGTCCAGGTCGAAAAGGTTACGCAGTAAAACCGGTTTGTCGATTCTCACCATTAATAATATATCCCGCATCAGGGTTGTCTCTGTCAATGAATGACGGATATACTCCTTCCAGCGGTTTTCGTCAGAGATCAGATCGGCAGGACCCGGATATCCTCCAAACCAGATAAAATCATCTGCCGTAAAACCAAAGGCATCATGCATTTCCGTATAGGACCAGTGGGGAATATAGATGACTTCAAAACGCCCGGCCAGCGATTCACTCAAACCCTTTTGCAGCATGAGCTGTGACGAACCAGGCAGGATCAGTTTTATGGGAACATGGTCAAAGCTGTCTTTATCCCATTGGATTTTTACCTGGTTGCTCCAATCAGGAATTTTTTGAATCTCATCGATCACCAGCAAAACTTCTGATGTTTCCACTGACCGCGCCTTCAGCCTGGTCGTTTCCCATTGCTGTTGTAACCAAAGAGGTTGGGTAGCTTCATCCGCCGATGCATAATGCCAGGGGAAAGAATATTTTTCCAGAAGCTGCCGGACGATCGTCGTTTTCCCAACCTGACGGGGACCAACCAGGACCTGGATGAACTTACGTTTCAATGCAATCCTTTCCTGGATTTTCATATAGTATTGACGCTGAAACATGATTGTGTTTTTGCAAATACAATAATTATCTCAGGGTGTTGAGATAATTTACTCAACGTGCTGAGTAAATTCTAACAGGTCTTTCATATCTGCCAGTTCACTGGATTTTTCCGTTCACGTGCAGTATACCAGCGATCAATTATTCATGGCCTTTGAGCAAAGTGCAACATGTTGAAATTCAGTGACGGAATTTTTCTTATTTTTGCTGATTCTAAATAATATCCTGGTGCAAAAGAAACGACCCGGTAAAATTCAAGTAAAGAAAGGACCAAGACCAATGGAAGTGCATCCTCATGGCCATGTGCATTCAGATAAAAAATGGAAGGAGTACCTCTTTCAGTTCGTTATGCTGTTCCTGGCAGTTACGCTTAGCTTTTTCGTAGAAAACCAGCGCGAACACTATATTGAAAATCAACGGGCAAAAGTGATGGCGGCTTCCATGATCGACGATCTCAGGGCCGATACCGGCGAGGTGCACAGGGCCACAAAACACTTGTCAGCCGTCATTGGTGAACTTGATACCCTGATGGCTGAATTGGAAAAACCGGAAAAGGTGCAGGACGATTCACTCATACATGTCCTTGGCTTTGAAAAAATTTCCAATTTCAACATGTTTGATCCACAAACCGGGAGTTATGACCAGGTTAAAAATTCCGGATCCCTTCGCTATTTCAGGCAGGACCAGGTAAAGAGGATGTCGGAGTATGAAAATGATAAGAACTACATTCTGAAAATGGCAGGGCTTTTTCTTGATTACAGGTCTCATTACCTGGTCCCCTTCTGCCTGCAGAACCAGAATCCACATTTCATAGCTGCCAGACTTAAGAAGCAACCTTATAACGGGCCTGTTTTCATTAAGCCACCAACCGAAGAAACATTGGATCAGTTGTATACCAATGCCTTATATGAAAAAAGAGAATTTAAAAGGCATATTTTTATCATGCAACGACATGAAACAGCTGCAATCGCATTGATCGGTGCGCTCTGCAAGGAGTTTGATCTTCAATAATTGGATTCCTGATGCAAACCAGGGAGGCGGGTGGAAATACCGGAGCCCTTGACCACCCGCTTCCGATTTTGTTTGACCACCTCAGATTATTAACCATCAATGCTCTGGTGGGGTAAATTTATTCCGGCGAAGACAAGTCGAATCGAGCGTTTTTTCCAAAGAAGCAACCGAATTGCTGGGAATATTTGCAGCGTGCATTAAAACAGCTAAGTTGGATACCGGGGTAAAAGTACTTCTTACTTCGCGGTATACCGCACTAAATGTCAGAAGTCAGGACTGGTTTATCCAGCAAGCCGACCCGATCATAAAACTCTTTGATCAATCTTACACAGCCCCATGGCGACATCTTTTTATCAGTATATTCGCAAGGTAATAGTACGTTCACTTTTTGGATGATTGCATTTGTGACGCTAAGGTAATGCCTTTAAGCAAATTTTAACTCAGTTGTGAAATTCATTGCATAACCCGGGATTAACCATGTAATGTGAAAGAACTTTTGATGAAACTATACGAGACAACACAACCCTCCTTTTATTTCACGATTCAGTTTCCCGGCGAGGTCATCAAACCTGGGAGTAAACCGGATATAGGGTTCCGGGAAATATCAGGCATTGCAATTGAAATCACTACCGAAACCATCCAAGAGGGTGGTTTGAACAGCGATGTTCATATTGCTCCGAAAAGCTTAAAGCATGGAAACCTGGTATGTAAAAGTGGTTTGATCGCCCGGGAGTCCAACCTGGCAAAAACACTGCAGGGTGATCCGTCAACGCCTATCGAACCCAAAACAATCCTGGTTCATCTGAAGAATGACAAGGAGGATGTACTCTCAATGTGGCGGTTTAAGGATGTATACCCGGTAAAATGGTCGGTCGATGAATTCAATTCAACCAACAATGACATCCTGGTTGAATCCATTGAATTCGCCTATTCCTTTTCAACCCGTGAAAAATAATAACCTTGCCGATTTTTATTGACAGTCTTATCTTTTAACAATCAACAATATGATGTGGTCAGATTTCAGGTAAAATGCAATCAATCTAAAAGGTAAATCATGAAAGTTTCTCTTCCACCAAATACTGTTTTACTCCCATCCCCGGTGCTCATTATTGGAACCTATGGCTCCGATGGTAAACCCAATATGATGAATGCCGCATGGGGGGGAATCGTATCAGGCAAGCCACCTTGCATCAGTGTATCAATAAGGGAGGGTAAGCTCAGTTTTTCCAACATCAGGCAAACCGGGGCATTTACTGTAAACATTCCCTCTGAAAAATATTATAAAGAGGCCGATTTTGTCGGCATTGTTTCCGGAAAAGAATACGACAAATTCAAAAAGACCGGCCTCACCCCGGAAAGTAGTAAGCTGGTTAATGCACCAATCGTAAAAGAATTTCCCTATTCTCTTGAATGTAAACTGGTCAGCGAGATTAATCTTGGTTCACATACGATGTTCATTGGAGAAATTGTCGGAATGGTCGCTGATAGCGAGGTCCTGAATCCAAAACAACTTCCCGACATTGAGAAAGTCAGGCCCCTGATATGGGGTTCTTTTGGAAGCCAGGCATATTATGCCATCGGTGACAGACTTGGGGATGCGTTTTCTGTTGGAAACGAATTGAAACAAAAATGAGTTGATGATTTGTAATCGTTCTGTTTCATCATTAAAACCAACTACTTTCCGCCGGTTCTGGTTGAACAGCTTATAATATTAACTATCAATTAAATGAGATGGGCAGACTTTTCTTTTAAAAGAATATCTTTATATGGAATAAAAACTAGTTTAATTTTGACTTCGATTGAACCTGTTTATATTACATGAAATATCCATAGGAGCAAGGTTCATGCAAACCATAAATGATAATTATGGATACCCCATATGACCGATTTGTAAAAAAAATAATATGATTGATCGCAACCATACCAATAAACATTTATTACTGATAATTGGGTTATCAGGAGGCTGTTTCAATAGTCCTTAACCACAAAGTAACACAAAGTACGACGCAAAGGACACAACGTAAATGCAAATGATATTCAGATGCTTAGTGTTCTTTGAGTTTCACTTCGTGTCCTTGGTGGTTAAATAAAATACTTTTAACAGCCTCTTTACAGGCAGAAAAAGTCAGCATGGTACCTACTGGTATAATAGCGCTTAATCAAAAAATTAATATTAACATATGAAACTGTTCGAAGTAAAAGACAAGTCGGGGAAGAAGGAGTTTTACCTGGTAGCGAAAGAACTTTACAGGAATGATGCTGACTGGGTTTGTCCGCTCGATGCCGACATAGAGGACGTTTTCAATCCTGCAGGCAACATACTTTTCAAAGACGGCGAGGCAATACGATGGGTTTTAAAGGATGTTGAAGGCAGGTTGCTTGGCAGGGTAGCCGCATTCTACAACCGTGGCAAGGCTGCAAAAACCGAACAGCCGACGGGTGGGATGGGGTTCTTTGAATGCGTGAACGACAACCAGGCCGCCTTCATCCTGTTCGAAGCCTGCCGCGAATGGTTGAAAGCAAGGGGGATGGAAGCCATGGACGGCCCGATTACTTTCGGAGAGAACCTGACATACTGGGGACTGCTCATCAAAGGTTTTACTCAGCCGGTATACGGGATGCCATACAACTTTCCATATTACCGGGAACTTTTCGAAGCCTACGGGTTTAAAACGTATTTCGAACAATTCTCATACGAGGCCGATCTTGCAAAACCATTTCCCGAGCGACAGGTCAAATTTTCAATGCATTTGAAAGAAAAGTTCCGGCTTGAGCATTTCGATTTCAGCAAAAAGGAGAAGTACCTCAATGACATCTGTACTGTATATAATGCTGTATGGGCTGATTTCCACGAGGATTATACCCCCCTGGATTATTCCGAGATCGAAAAGATCATGAAGAAGGCCAGGGCAATCATAAATCAGGAATTTATCTGGTTCGTATACGACCAGGACCGGCCAGTTGCTCTCGTCGTGGTGTTTCCCGATGTGAACCAGGTACTGAAAAAACTTGGCAACGGGAAACTTAATCTGCTCAACATTATAAAATTCCTATGGTATAAAAACACCGGGACCATCACCAGGGCAAGGCAGCTTCTTACCGCCGTTGTTCCCGATTACCAGCGGTCGGGGGTCACAGGTGTGTTGTTCCTTGCCATGGTTGACTCCCTTAAAAAGCACGGGATCAAATATCTTGACATGTCCTGGGTTGGAGATTACAACGTGACTGTTAACAAAATTTACCGTCTTCTCGACATACCGGTTGTGAAAACGCATGCCACTCTTCGCTATATGTTCGATCCCGCCAAGGATGTAAAACGCTTCACCAACTTACATACGTCAAAACACGACAGGCTTGCCGGCCCGGCAGGTGGTGATTAGCTCCTCTGTTAATTACAGAATATTCGTTTTACTCAATAAATCAACCACCTTCGTAAAATCTGCGATGAACGGGCGGTCAGATATTTCGTCAGGGTAGTATACCAGTCAAAATGCAAATGAGCAGTAGAAAAATAAAACAGGTTTTCCTCCTGTTTTATTTTCCTCCTGCCCGATTGGGTTCTCAATGTGTACTGACAAAAAGAGATTTATTTTGTCTTGATAATTTTGATCTTCTGCACCTGGTCGCCTTGTTTGACAAACACCATGTACATACCGCTCGTCAATTCTGAACCGAACGTTACCGGCACATTCGGGTTGACTGACATTTCTTTTCCAACCAGTTTCCCGGTCATTTCATACACGGTGAGTGTTGCGGGATCTGAACGTTCGCTTTCCACGGTCATGGTTATCTCATCCCTGAAAGGATTTGGACGAATAACGAGGTTGAAATCTGTACTTTCAGTCCCAACCAGTTCCCCTGCTACCTCTCCCGACTTGATGCCAAGGAGATCGCATGACTGGCCGCAATGTCCAAGCTGATCGCCTGTGTGACCGGGGATATGGGCCGGTACTGCATTCACGCTGATGGACAGTGTTTGTGGGTTTCCAGGGTTTCCCGGTGGTAAATGGCACAGGTATACCTTGTTGCCGTTTGTTCCCGGAACCCTCACGTCAAACACACAGATGGTTATTGAACAGAATGTTGTACAGCCGTTGCTGTTTGTAGAGGTCAGCGTAAATTCATACTTTCCCTCCGATGCTGGTGTGAAAACCGGGCTTGCACAATCGGTGCAGCTCAGCATGCCGGTTGAAAGGCCACTCCATGCATAAAGGAAACCACTCCCGCCTGTGACTGTACTCTGCAGCTTAACAGACTGCGGGCCGTAACCCAGGTAAATTGTCGTGGCTGGGCCGCCTGTAAAGGCACCACTTCCCGGAATGGCTGTAATTGAACAGGCCGGGATTTCGCCAACGACCATGACCGTTGTGGTACAGGATGCACTGTGGCCTGCATTATCGGTCACCGTGAGTGTAACGGGCACACTGCCGATATCACTGCAGCTGAAGGTGCTTCTTGATAATGCGGAAAAGCCAGACCCCC
Source organism: Bacteroidota bacterium (assembly GCA_026391835.1). Lineage (GTDB taxonomy): Bacteria > Bacteroidota > Bacteroidia > Bacteroidales > FEN-979 > CAIVAT01. The sequence goes on along the minus strand of JAPLDF010000024.1, from coordinate 21,739 downwards.
TGACCACCCTCCGCCGATTTTGGTTGACTGCCCCAAGTTATTAACTATCAGTCCTCTGGTTGCGTCACTTTAGTCCGGCGAAGAATGGTCAATTCGAGCGTGTTTTCCACATTGGCAACTGGCCCATGGTGAGGATAACCATAAGTGATAATACTATTCGTTTCATAAAGTTTACACTGGATTTGTGCTGCAAAATTATCCGGTATCATTTTTTTCGACTGAAAAATTACCCTGAAAAGATAACATCTGGTGCTGACACGGACTGTGGGCATGCTGGAGAAACCGGGTACGGGATCGATATCATCTATAAATGCTAATTCAACACGTATTTCCTGATGATCCAGGTACGACAAGAATTCCAGGCTGACCAGTTCGGCGGTTAGATGTTTTGTTCAGTTAAACCAGGTAACTTTTTTTATTTGATCCCTGGAAAATTCTTAGTTTAACCGCAGAAAAGGGTACAACATTAATTATCTTTGCTTATGAAAAGGTTCATTGTTTTACATTTAGTATCAATTTAAACCTAAAACTATGAGATCAAAATTTACATCATTGCTTTTCATTGCATTGGCGTTTTTCACTTTTAAAGGAAATGCTCAGCAATACACAAAACCGGAACCTCCGGCCGGGTACAAAGGTGATATGAAACTCTATGTCACCGAGTCCACGCCCGACTGGGCACCTTACATCCGCAAAAAAGCCCCTGAAGGATCGCCAAACATTCTGTTCATACTTTATGATGATACGGGTTTGGCTACCTGGTCTGCCTACGGTGGCAGGGTGAATATGCCAACATTGGATAAACTGGCTGCCGATGGGTTAACATACACCCAGTGGCATACTGTTGCGCTTTGTTCGCCTACAAGATCCTGCATCCTGACCGGGCGCAACCATAACCTCAACGGTATGGGCTCCATAACCGAAGGCGCGAATGGATTTCCCGGATACAGTAGTCATATTCCGGAGGAGGCAGCCACAATGGCTGATGTTTTACGGGATAATGGGTGGAGCACATTCTGGCTTGGTAAAGATCACAATGTACCGGAAACTGACCTGTCGTCAGGAGCCAATAAAATGCAATGGCCCCTTCAACAGGGTTTCGATCGTTTCTACGGCTTCATAGGTGGGGAAACCAATCAATGGTACCCCGACCTGGTCCAGGACAACCATTACATCGAGCCGCCATACTCCCCTGAGCAAGGGTATCATTTGTCCAAGGACCTGGCTGATCAGGCGATAATGATGCTTAGTGACCAGAAACAGGCCAACCCTTCAAAACCCTGGTTTATGTGGTTTTGCCCGGGCGCCAACCATGCTCCGCACCAGGCACCACAGGAATACATCGACAAATACAAAGGGAAATTTGATGACGGGTATGATGCATACCGGGCATGGGTTCTTCCCCGTATGATTGCCAGGGGTGTTTTGCCAAAAGACACAAAATTGACGGATTTAAATTTTATGCCAAAAGATCAGGCCAACCCGGGTGATTTCGTTCGACCCTGGAATACCCTGAATGCTGACGAGAAGAAATTATTTTCCAGGCTTTGTGAAGTGTTTGCCGGGTTTTCTGAATATACTGATGTTCAGATTGGCCGCATCATTGAACACCTGAAAAAAACCGGTCAATATGAAAATACGATTATACTCTACGCAGCCGATAACGGAGCTTCAGGAGAAGGAAGTCCAAACGGTTCGGTGAATGAGAATAAATTTTTTAACGGCTACCCAGATGCATTGGCTGAGAACATGAAATTAATTGATAAATTAGGCGGACCCGATACCTATGAACACTATCCGACAGGATGGGCGGCTGCCTTTTCCACTCCGTTTAAGATGTTTAAACGGTATTCAAATTATTCAGGAGGAACGGCAGACCCGCTGGTAATTTGCTGGCCTAAAGGCATTAAAGCCCGGGGTGAAATTCGTAACCAATACCACCATGCGGTTGACTTTGTTCCGACCATCCTCGAAATTTGTGGATTGCAAATGCCAACAGTTTACCATGGTATTCCACAGTGGCCGCTCTCAGGAGTTTCTATGCGCTATACCTTTGATGCCAGGCCAGATGCGCCTACCAGGAAACATTTGCAATACTATGCCATGCTCGGCACGCGTGCTGTATGGCAAGATGGATGGAAAGCCGTTGCCGTTCATGCTCCATTGACTGGCGTTGGAAACTTAAACAAGGATCAATGGGAGCTCTACCATGTTGATGTTGACCGGTCTGAATCCAAAGACCTGGCCCAAGAGAATCCCGAAAAACTGGAAATGTTAAAAAAACTATGGTTCGATGAAGCAAATAAAAACTTTGTTTTGCCAATAGACGACCGCTCAGCCCTTGTCCAGGCGAATATTGAGCGTCCTTCAGAAGAACCAGAGACAGATAGCTATACCTATTATTCCCATGCCACTGCGGTTCCTGAAGCAGTAGCTGTAAATGTGAGAGGCCGGTCGTTCAAGATCGTTGCCAATATAGAAATTACGGATGCGAATTGTTCAGGAGTAATTTTTGCGCATGGCTCACGTTTTGGCGGGCACAGCCTGTTTATCAAAAACCATAAATTGTATTATATCTATAATTTCCTTGGAATCAAACCGGAACAACAATTAGTATCCCCAACTGATCTAAAACCCGGCAAATACACGGTTGGGATGGAGTTCATCAGGGAAAAGGCCGGGGAACACCAGGAATCAATAGGTGTCATGAAGCTTTATATAAACGATAAAATGGTTGCACAAGGACCGATGAGAGCCCAGGTTGGGAAATTTACCCTGGTCGGAGACGGACTGTGTGTAGGTTGGGATAGTGGAGACCCTGTAAGTGATCAATATAAATCACCGGGGACATTTACAGGAGGCATTGTTGACTTCGTAACTGTAAGCACAGGAAAAATAGAGTACCTGGACTTGGAAAAAGAGGCAACAAGAAAATTATTGGAGGAGTAGTATTTTGGTCGTGTTGATTAATGGACACGCCGGACAGATCGTCCACCTCACCCTGTTTTAAGTTGACCACTTTAAGTGAATTATTATCAGTCTAATACGATGGTCACGCTGAAGCGGCACAGGGTGGTCGGTGGCTCCGGTTTGTCCAGCTTGTGCTCAATGGCCCGAATTCTGCAATCGCAACCCTGATGTTCCAATGCGGAGTCAGTGTGAATATGACCTATGGCACTGCCCAGGCAGGAGGAAGCAGCGCGTATGTTGTCTCTTCGCAAAGTCCCGTTACAAATTGCGCGGAATATGCACTCAAAACCTATTTCGGATACCCGGCAACACTCAACGGACAGGTACGGCAGAATTTTACTGATGCTACCTGGAAAAATATGATGACAACCGATCTCGATGCAGGCCGGCCACTTATTTATGCAGGATTTGGCAGTGGAGGAGGACATTGCTTTGTTTGCGACGGCTATGACAACAACGGAATGTTTCATTTTAACTGGGGATGGCAGGGTCAGTTTGATGGTTATTTCAACATCAACGCATTGAACCCGGAAGGCATAGGAATAGGTGGCGGTACCGGGGGATTCAATAGCGGCCAACAGGCGATTTTCGGTATCCAGGGGGGTAATGGAGGCGGCGGAGGAGGCGGAAACCAGGCGTATGGGCTGTCCCTCTATTCCAACCTGAACATCACTGCGTCTTCCATTGGTTATGGGGATCCATTCACAGTAAGCACTGATATCGCTAATTTCGGACCGGGTAATTTCCATGGTACCATTTGCGCGGCAATTTTTAATTCGAACTATGACTTCGTCGATTTTGTCGACAGCATTCCGAATGTGTCCTATGATTCCGGGTATTTTTATTCAACAACCTTCAACTATCCCGGAAAATTCACGCTTCTGCCCGGAACCTATTATATTGCCACATATTACAAAGCTACAGGTGGAAATTGGATGATTGTGGGCAATTACCAGAGCTATTTCAATTTTATCCAGCTGCAGGTTGTCAATCCAAACTCCATGGAACTGTATGCCGCGATGACTGTAACTCCGGGTACTACGCTGACATCAGGCCAGCCGGTAACTGTTCACCTGGATGTGACCAACGGTGGGGTGGCTGATTTCATTGGGACCTTAGACGTTTCCCTCTATGATATGGATGGTTATGCCGTGGCAACAGTACAGCAATTAACCGGGATGAACCTCCCAGCCGGGTACCATTTTTCGAATGGTTTGACGTTTACAAATCCGAACCTGGTTGCCCCACCGGGAACTTACCTGATGGCCCTGCAATACTTTGCAAATAATGGTTCGTCCTGGTCACTGGCCGGTTCCACGAACTACCCGAATCCAATCTTTGTTATCGTACAACAGGGACTCCTCAATGCCGATCCGTTCGAACCAAACAACTCCCTGGCCGAAGCCTTTAATCCTGGTGTGAATTTCAGCGGGAATACAGCGACGGTAAGTACCCAGGGAGCCAACTGTAACACAGGAACAGACTATGATTTCTACAAGATCACGCTTCCCCAGGGACATTCCTATTCAATCGCAGCACGGGTGGACGATGCCGGTCATAATCCGGGGCCAGGAAACTACACCCTGAATGCGATCTGGACCGATTCTGTAAGTGGGAATCCAAGATCCCCTGTATACAAAGGTGAGGCCCCTGGTAATATTACACTGATAAACGGAGGAACCGTAATTTTCGAAGTTGGACCCGAATTTACCGGGTTAACAGGGACCTACAATCTTGTGCTGAACATACAGCAGAGCCCGATTGGGATTTCCGCGCCAGGGCAGGCTTCATTTACTGTTTATCCCAACCCTGCAAACGATTATATAAATGTTGCACCTGCAAATCCGACACAATGGCCTTCGCTGATCAGGATCGCTGCAGTTGAAGGCCGGGATTTGATAACTATTGAGCCGTGTCAGCAGCTGGATAAGATCAGGATACCGGTATTCAATCTTCCGGCCGGGATCTATTTCCTGCAGGCGATAACCCCTGGTGGCATTATTTCAAAGGAGATCATGATACATAGATAGAGCCGGGGATTTCGCTTTCTGATTCATTCAAGGGACTCGGCAAACCGGCACTGTGTGGTCAGTGGTTCCGTTTTGTCCGCAATATAAAAAGCCACCCTTTCGGAGCGGCTTAAATACGCAATACAAGTTATGTTTTGAGTTTAGATCCCGTCTGAAAAATCAGCAACAGAGGGCGTAACAGGAGCAAGAATGAAAGCAGTTGCAGTTGCATCATTCATCTCTTCAAACGTTGCTTCGGCAGGTGTAACGGGTGCCAGTGAAATGTGGAATGAATTGGTTTCACTATTCATTACGGCGCCGTCATTGCTGGCGAAAAGAACATTCATTGAGAGGGTCAGAACTGCTGCTAAGATTGTTGTTGTTGCTTTCATTTTTTATTGTTGTTTATCGTTTGATGAAGCAAAGATAGGTTGAAGGGGAGGGCTTGAACACAGATGTTCGTTTGAACAGGGAGAACCCCCGGTGAATTGGGGATGGAAATCGGTGAAAATGATAATTTCCTTATCTTTGTCCTCTTCAGTGCTGTTACCGGCAACCGAATGAGTGCAACGAACCTGCTGTCTCAAATTTTAAAAAATCAACATGAGTGAAAATAAAATATTATCAGAAAAGTTTTTAGAAGTGTTGCAACACGAAGGCGTTGTATCGGTTGTATCGTGGGGTGTCGAAACGCATGTTGCAAATACATGGAACTCCTATCTTGTGGTCACCGAGGATGAGCGTATCCTGATTCCTGCTTATGGTTTTAGAAAAACCGAGAAGAATGTTGATGTGAATAACAAGGTGAAATTAACACTGGGGAGTAAAAATGTTTTGGGATATAAAGATTATCCGGGAACAGGATTTCTTATCAATGGTACGGCCAGATATATCAGTTCTGGTGACGAGTATGATTTTATGAAACAGAAATTTTCGTTTCTCACAAGGGTACTGGAAATCACGGTTGAAACAGCAAAGCAAATGTTATAACCATGACATTCAAAAAGGGATAGTCTAAACTGTTGGATGGGTTTGTAAGGAATCTTCCATTTCCTCAATAAAATCAACCACCTTCGCAAAATATACGATGAGCTGACGGATAGATATTTAAGTCCAGAATTAGCAAAGAAAAATTAGCAAAATTATATCCTGCCTGACAAATCCATACTGTTAATCATCAGTGGACGGTCGTATGTAAATAACTATGTCAATTCCTGATCAAACATATTTAGAGGTCAATTTATATTGGCAGGGAGTGATCAATATGCCGCGGCGCGAACCGATTTTTACACCGGCACAAGGGTGGTCAGTTTTGATCAACAAACACTGGTTATAGCGACTGGTTTATCCACAGGAAAATTTCTCCACGTATATATTCTGGGAATTTCAATGATCCGCCAGAGACAATAATCAGAAGAAACATATTCAATATTCTTGGAAATTTATATCCAGGGGCTATACTAAGTCACCGGTCTGCAATAGAATTCCAGCCAACAGTTACGGGAAATATCTTTTTAACTTATACCTATACCAGGAAAATCCAATTACCTGGATTGACAATTCATTTTCAGGAAGGAACCGGGCCAATTAAAGGAGATATACAGTTTGTAGGTACCCTTTACTAATCACAATTGGAAAGAGCTGTTCTTGAAAACCTACAGCCCGCCAGAAAACCAGGACCGGATTCGAAAACTTTGACCTTGCCGGAAATTGAAAAGGTGAGACAGGATTAAATGAGTTGCGTGACAAAGCAAGATCGATTGCAAAAGAACTTGAACTGAACAGCGAATTTGAGAAGCTAAATAAGCTGGTAGGTGCAATGTTGAACACCCGTTCGATTAAGATATTATCCTCCCCCCTGGCAATTGCAAGGGTTCTGGGCTCCCCTTATGATCCTGAGCGTATTGAATTATTTGAAAAATTATTTGTTCAATTAAAACAGGAAGAGTTTGCCAATCGTCCGGAACGTAATAATAGGAATCCTGAATTTAAAAACTTAGCATTCTTTGAAGCTTATTTTTCGAATTACATTGAGGGCACTATCTTTGAAATTGAAGAGGCAAAGAAAATTATTGAGACGGCGACTCCTTTACCCACACGTGATGAGGATTCACACGATATCCTGGCAACCTACAGTATTGTCAGTAACCAGGAGGAAATGAAAACTATCCCTGGTTCCGCAGATGAATTACTTGGTATTTTACAGTATCGCCATAAATTACTATTGGCTGCAAGGACTTCTAAATATCCCGGAAAATTTAAAGACAGGAACAACCGGGCAGGAGAAACTCATTTTGTTGATTACACGCTTGTTAAAGGCACATTGGTTAAAGGTTTCGATTATTATCATGCATTGGTGCATCCATTTGCCAAAGCTGCTTTTATAATGTTTATGATCAGCGAAGTACATCCATTTTTGGATGGGAATGGACGAATTTCAAGGATCATGATGAATGCTGAATTTGTGACAAGGAATCAAACCAGGATAATTATCCCGGCTGTTTTCAGAGAAGATTATTTATTGACCTTGAGAAAACTATCAAGGGATAAACAGCCTGAATCATATATCAAGATGCTTGACAAAGCACATAAATTTTCGGAAACCATAGTAGGCAGTATGAATTTTATGCAGGACCTCCTAGAAAAATCTAATGTTTTTAAGGAACCAACAGATGCGAAACTGAAAATTTTTTAATATCCGGGGCTTTCTTAATTTGATGACCAGGAATATTATCCCACGTCCTGTCCATTTCCAGCTTCTTAAACTCTTCGGAGATCTTCACATACTTGGTAAAGACACTGTCTTTTTTATGGCCTGTGATATCCTTGATCGTTTTGGTATTCATCTGGAAAAACCGGAGCCCTTGACCACCTTCTGCCGATTTTTAATGACCACCCCAACGTATTTACAACCAATGCTCAGGGCTGGTGTGTTTATTCCTGCGAAGGCTGGTCAGAGCGAGCGTCTTTCCAACAACGGCCAGCTAATCCCATCCTTTGTTCGTCCTTCGAACTTTGTACTTCCCACTTTTGTTTGTACTTTGTACTTCGTACCTCGTACTTTTCACCCGGAATCCAACTTGGCCGTTTTAATGCTCGCTACAAATATTGCCAGCAAATCGGTTGCTTTATTCACCAGGTCCCGTAATTTCTCAGGCTTTATTTTTCCTGACAGTTGAATCAATCCAAGCCAATAAAGTGTTTCATCAGCCTCTTCCTCAACTATTTTTAATTTATTGATAAAATCCCGTTTTGATTTCGCTCCTCGTGCAGAGCGGTAATTTGCTCCAACAGAGGTTGCCGGCCGCAGGATTTGATTTGAAATAACGCTCGTCGATTTGCCCTGGGGAAGGTCTTCTGCCAGGTTCATCACTCTAAGCGAAAATTGTTCAGTTCTCTCTTTTAAATCGTCTTTTCCAAGAGGGTGGCAGGTGGTTCCGGTTTCTCCACGTTTGTCATGTTACTTCTTTTCGATGGTCATGACTGCGTTGCCCATCGCAGGCAGCATGGAGACCATTTTGTCGGCTGAAAAGGTATTTGGGTTGATCCAGAAGGTGGTTTTATCGCTGGCATTGTCGGTGCTGACCATTTCAACCATCACACATTCAACGGTCTTGATGGTTTCCTTTCCTGTGACGCTTATTTTCACCTGCTTGGCTTTCATGGTCGTCATATCGGGAACCTCCACAACCAGGCTGAAACCATCTTTCAGCGGCCATCGGGCGATAATCTGATCCACGCCGGGTCCGTCCTGTAACATGGCGCCTGTAAATTCCATCTCCGTCTTTTTTCCCTTCATGTCCACGATTGCCTTGTTGCCTTCCACTGTCATGCTGATCTTCTGTCCCATCTGTTCCATCTCCCTTGATACCGGGGTGGCATCCTGCTGAAACAGGATTGCATCCTTCATCTCGCCCATGGCGCCTGTCACCAAATCGGTTACCAGCCAGTTGTCATCTTTGGATTCGATGGTCCGTTTCATCTCCATCGCCATTTTCTGACCCTGGATTTCAAAAACCACGTTATATTCCATCATTGAAGCGCTCCATACGTTCTTTATGGCGGGTAGTGTTTTTGCTGTTTTCTGGGCTGCCTTCGGGTCATACTTCACCGTTGAAATATCCACACGGAGCTTTTCAAGGTTCATTTTCACATCCTCTTCCATCCCTTCCTGGTAGCGGCCTCCCAGAATTTCAGAGAGAAATTTCTCAGTTTCCGCATACATCGCTTTCTTGTTGAGCGGTTTGATAAAGCCATGTCCTTCATCAGGAGCCAGCAGATAAGCTACTTTCTTCCCCTTCTCCCTCAGTGCGATCACGATCTGGTCGGCTTCGGCCTTCTTGACCCTCGGGTCATTTGCCCCCTGGATAATCAGCAGTGGCCTGTTGATCTTTTCGGCGCTGAAAAGCGGACTTGCAGCACGAATGGCCACCTTGCCCTCATCGGTATTGGGATCGCCAACCATGCCATACAGGAATGCCCTGGCTGGCTCCCAGTAAGCAGGTATGGATTCGAGCAGGGTAAAAATGTTGCTCGGGCCGACAATGTCAACGCCACATGCATACACGTCAGGAGTGAACGCCAATCCGGCCAGTGTTGCATAGCCCCCGTAACTGCCGCCCATGATGGCAACTTTATTCTTATCGGCGATACCTGTTTCGATCAGATACTTCACGCCCCAGGTGATATCGTCCTGCATCAGTTTTCCCCACTGCATGTCGCCTGCATTCATGAATTTCTTTCCGTATCCGCCGCTTGACCTGAAATTGGGTTGCAATATGGCATATCCCCGGTTGGCCAGGAACTGGACTTCCGAATTGTATCCCCAATAGTCGCGCGGACCTTTGGGCCCGCCATGAACCAAAACGATCACCGGCAGGTTTTTCCCTGCTATTCCTACCGGCATGGTCAGGTATGCCGGGATATCAAGTCCATCGCTGCTTTTGTAGGAAACCGGCTTCATCGCGGCCAGGTGTTGTTCCACCGCTTTGAGGGCAGGCCTCGGAGTGTACTGATGGATCAGTTTTTTTGACTTCACATCGAAAAAATGAACTTCGGCGGCATATTTATCCCCACTGACAGCAATCAACAGTTTCGAATAATCCTTCGTGGTGCTCTGGAGGTAAACCTCACGGCCCGGGAATTTGGATTCCAGGTATTTATAGGTCGATTCCCATTTTTTATCTTTCCAGTAATATTCGGTTTTATCCAGTGTATAACTTGTGGATATCATCTTCCGGGTATTGTCGTCCAGCATCAGCCCGCCGAAATCGACTTTTTTATTTGGATCGCCTTCCATCATCTTCATTTTCTGGGTTTTTGGATCCATTAAAAACAGGGTCGACTTATCAATATCTCCCTTGTTTGTGACAAAGTAACATTGCGAATTATCCTCGCTCCATCCGGCAATGTAGGCCTGTTCATTCACGTTGAAATCGTAGATCGGGGTAAGTTTGTTTTCTTCATCAACCCGAAACATGGTGGTGTTGCCCTTTTCATCGGTTTTGCTCATGACCCTCATTTTCTCATCCCAGTCGAAATCATACCCGGTGATGCGGTCATTGTTTTCAAAAAGTTTTGTCAGTTTTCCCGAGGCTATCTGCAGTTCATAAAGATCATGCCAGGCTGCATCGCGATCGTTGAGTCCCACATAGAGAATATTGGGATCCTTCTTGCTTACCATGTAAATTTGTGCAGCAACCTCTTTCAACGATGTGAGGTTTTTAGAATCTGGCACCCCTCCTTCTGCCGGATTGGCCCTGGGGTCAACAGCAAAAATATTCATATTCTCATCCCCGTCTTTATCTTTTACATAAAGAAGGTATTTGCTGTCCCTGGTCCAGAAATATCCGTAAAAAGGACGTGTACTGTTGGTAAGTGGGCGGGCCTTTTCAAATGGCTCGTCAAAAGATTTTACCCACAGGTTCATGATCCCGTTGTACTGTTTCATAAACGAGATGAACTTACCATCGGGGCTCAATTGGCCACCTGAGATTTCCGGGTTCCCGAAAAAAAGATCACGGTCCAGCAACGCAGGCTGTTGGGCTGATGTTGAGTAAGCAAGGGTCATCATGGCCATGGAGAATAAGAAAATTTTAAATTTTTTCATAGGATTTGAATTAAATGTTTAAACCTTATTAGATCGCAATATTACGCAGATGTTACATATATTTTCAAGATTTTACGCCTGCTGAGAAAAATAGCCGGAAACTCCGGGCATCAGGGAGAAGCAGATGTTTGAAGGATTAGTGGATATGCCTGACAGCCCGCTCACCCTTAGCCAGTACATTAAAGATGAATGTGGTTGTTTTGCGATCGATATTTATTATGGAGTTTATTGTTAACCAGGCTGTTTAGATTGAACAGGCTTTGATTAATTTGTAATATTGACCGATAAAACTGAGGTTGACTTTTGAGACAATCTCTTTTTCTATTTTGTGTAAAACCCAATGTTAACCTGAAGAAACGCTAGTCCCAACCTGTTTTTACCACCCCTTTCGCGGGGCTAATGCAACCGGCCGGCACGACGTTTCGGGCGAGATACTCTCTCCCCCGGTCAGGGGGTCTCTTGAGATCCCGATCACCGACTTGCAACCTCCGGGAAAGGGATTGGGATGAAACACTCCGTCGTCTTTCACAAAAACGAAGTACCTTTTTCCGACGGCTAGGTCAGGAATGTCGGGGTTCCTGATGACCTTCCCGTTGAGTGTCCCCCCGGCATACCCGATCCTGATCTCGTTATCGTTACCTGATCTGGAAGGATTCACAGACTTTACAATCCCGATGTCGCTGAAAACCGTTTCGGTGACCAGCATGGAGTCGTTCCGGAGGAAACAATCCTGCCGGACGACCGTTCCGCTGAAGATCAGGTCCGACTGCCTGCCTATGCTATCGTATTCCCCGGCTTCAGGCTGGGCCATGCCTATGGTTGTCAGGCAGAGGAGAAGCAAAAATGCTGAATTGAATTTTTTCATAATTTTTTTGTTTTTTAGTGTTATTTTAATGACCAGGTTTCAGGCACGAATCCGCTGAAGCCTTGTTTTTTTGTTTAAAAGATCAAGATGTTTCGTAACGTTTACTGTTCCGTTTTGATGGTGTAAAAGTACACCCGCCGCACATGGCCGGTCAAGCGTTGAAATGCCTGATCCGCATGCGTATTTTTTCGCTTTGTGTTTGCAGGGATTAAAGAAAAGATTATTTACGGGGTTGATATTATTTAATTTGTATCTTTGACTTGTGAAAGAATAAACAATGATCATCTTTCCAATCGTAGGCCTGATGCTGTGTTTTTCCGGGTGAGTAGCCTTACTCCCGTGAATCTGCCAATACTCACATCTTACTTCCATGACTCCGAACAATTCGTCCAAAATATGTCCCTTTCGCTCTTTTCCGGTCCTGGTCCGAACGGTACCGGCCTGCTTTATTGACCAGCAAATTTCTTTCCCTGAAGGCTTCAAAGACGGGAGGAACCCTATTATACTGCCATTCCTGCAAACCCGGGTACGATGAACAACTAAACCACAGAACCCATGAAAACTCATTACATCCTCCGAAAAACCTTGTTGCTGGCCATGATGGTTGCGCTGGTTGTTGCCGGAACCAGTTCCTGCAGAAAGTATGATGTTCATTACATCCCGGTTGGCGGAGGTCCATCCTCCTTTATTACGCCGGATGTATTTGCCGATAAACCATTAATCATGATGACGGAACGGGAAATCAGGAATCATTCCATTTTTCCGGCCTCCATCATGCCAAAACTGGGGGAAGCAGTCACCGGCGACGCGGAATATGTCAGTATAGGTTTGGAACTCATTAGCTTGTTGCTTGATTTACCGAAACCGAAACCTAAATCCAACAATGAATTTCAGGAAATCAAACAAAGCCTGGACTCCATCAATGGTCAGCTTAAAGTTCTGTCAGACAACATTAATGCAATGGGAGAAGCCCTGAGCATAGATATGGGTAAGTTGACATCACTTTTGGCATCTGCTGATATTAATGCGCAGGTTGTCAATATCCAGGCAGTTATGGATCCGGGGTCACCGAGTGGACTCCTGTTTTATTCCAATGCTGCAGCGAATTATTATGCTGATTCCACCAATCCCGATAATATTCGCACCATGGACCTGGCTATAGCCTCTGCGCCGCAATATGCGCAGAGTATTTATAGCGCCCCGCAAAGTTCCAACATGACACATATCATCCTCAGTATCAAGGATGACATTCTTCCCAGCAGTACAAATGCGGCCCCGGCACTTGCCGCCTTTGAAAACACGCTGGTCCCGCTATTCACAGGAGCTTCTGTTGTGAGGACCAATGAGCAGGCCATGGAAGCCTATTCGATGCTGGAAAGTTATTTTTTGACCGCTGTAAACGTACAGTTCCAGGCTGCCATCGTTTACTTAAATGCATGTAATGTGATAAATCCGGGCGATACCAGGAGTCTGGACAGTATTTTCTGGTGTGCGACCGTTGTTCCAAGCATCAAGCCGGAAGTTACCTGCTTCCTTTCAACCGTTGATTCGCTGGTTGCAAACCTCAATGAATACAGGGATATAAACATTTTTCAACATGATATGGGTTATGCCGCGGCGGGTATTGCACCCGACGAGCTCTTCGGCAGCGTACTGGCACGGGCACAGCTTGTTGCCAATGAGATCTATAGTGCTTTGTATATTCCATACCCGGTCATGTGCGGACATGTTTTTATTCCCCATGATTACGCCTTCAATCCTTTAGCGCCCCTGAACCTGGTCATCGGATCCAATGCGGTGAGTGCAAATCCTATGACAGTTACGATAAGCCGGATCCCTTATACATCCTGGGATCAAACCAACACCTGCCATCCCGATTACCGGTGGAATGTTTACCATTTTGAATCGTACGAGGATAATGGCAACAGCTGGCCGGACGGAAAAATGAATATTCAGGTCCAGGACAACAGTTCCATCGATCCCTGGGTTCATTATAGCCCAATCACCGGTTCTGTTACCATCAGGTACTACAATCCGGCAAACCTCACTCAGTTCACGACAACAAAAACAGCACTCTGCACCCTGAAGTTGGGGTTCTTTTCCGCCGCGTGGCCCTGGGGCTCCTTGTTGCTATCAAATTCGCAGATAACCAACGGGTGGAAACCGCTGTCCGGGGCGTTTGATTTCACCCATTTCAACAAGGCCCTGGGGGGGAATTCACTGAATGTTCCCTTTGAGGCAACCGGTTCAAAGAGTGACCTGAAGAGGGTAACCACCAACAAATTTTCCTATCCATATAACACGGCCGGAGCCATGTGGTGGACGGGGACCACCCCGTCAAAAAGTGATTACTATGCGATAGGCGATGCCTGGACGCTTGATGTAGCGACAGGATCGGAAGTCCCTGCCGACCGGGAAACCGGCATCAGTGATACCCTGCAGGCCTGGGGCTATTATAAAATGTATTACAATATGCCGGTCGACTCCACCTGCTTTGTAAATATTGGGTTTTCCGGCCCTGGAAACTCATCTTCCTATGTTCCGGGGAATGTGGTGACGGCGAAATTCAACCTCACGCAGGCAGATTCGGCTTGCAATGCCGGTACTGTAAAGATCAATACCGGCAAGAGTTACACCGCCGGTGTTCAGTATTATTTCGAAACCCCGAAATTCCCCGTGTCTGTTCCTGCCTACCTGAAATTTCAACAGGGGTTCCAGTTTGTGTACAGGGGTTATAACACGGTTCAGTGACCCCCGCCTTCTTTTATTTTGCCTTTTAAACCGATGCCGGTGAACCCGGGAATCCAGAAGAATCTCATAAATACGAACGAACATGAAAAAGATCATACTACTCGTCAACCTGGTGTTGCTGGTAGCCGCAACATCACTGGCCCAGGCTACCGTGAGCGGCGGGGACACCCGCAATGCGACCAGGCCCGGTATCGGTGCAACTGAATTTAATGGTGCCAACCTGGATCTTACTCCCCCGGTAATTACCTATACGCCGCTCCCTGCCACATGCAGTGATTCCACCCGCTTTTTAACGGGAGTGACCATTACCGACATCACGGGTGTTCCTGTTACCGGTGAGCTGATGCCCAAGATCTATTACAAAACAGGTTCCGGCAGTTGGCTGGGTCCGCTCACCGGACAGCTGATGTCAGGGAATGGTGTCAACGGGACCTGGAAATTTAAAATCGCAGTATCAAATGTCCCGGTCGGCGACTCGGTTCATTATTTTATCATCGCCCAGGATTCTTCCGCTGCGAACAACCTCATTTCGAATCCTTCGGCCGGCCTTGTGGCGACCGATGTAAACACGGTGATCACGCCGCCAACATACCCGAATTTCTATATCGTTAAACCCAGCTTGTCGGGGCAACACACGGTTGGGGCAAATAAAGATTATCCCGATCTGCAGACTGCCGCCGATGCATACAACCAATCATGCCTGGCAGGGCCGGTAACCTTCCTGCTGACGGATGCCAGCTATCATTCTGCAACCTTCATGGCCAACCCTACCGCAGATGCCACGCATACCCTTACCATCAGGCCTGCCAATTGGAACACCAACGTCGTCATCAGCGAAAATTGGTCGGAAAGCCCCGTGATCAAGTTTGTCAATGCCAGCTATGTGACCATCGATGGCAGCAACTGCGGACTGGCAGACCGGAGCCTGACCATCACCAACACCAGCACCCTCAATCCAACGGCAGTCGCCCTGGAAAGCTATGGACCTGGTCAGGGTTGCACCCATATCACCATTAAAAACTGCAATGTCGGCACCGCTGTAAGCAGTGGTACGGGATATGGCATCACGCTCGGCGGATTGACGCCCGGTACAGCCGGGTCGGATAACGACAATGTTTTGTTGCAGAATAATGCAATCACCGGCGCCGACATTGGCATTTATGCATTTGGCACCGCCGCCGTCAGCAGCGGCGGGATGGACAGCTTGGTCGTGAGCCGGAATTCCGTAACGATCAATGCGGTGAATCCCGCTATCGGGATCCAGCTGGGTAACGGGGTAAACTGTTCCGTCAACGAGGACACCATCAGTGTCAGGTCGACGGCCGGTCTCCCTGTCGGCATGTCGCTGGAGACGGGGTTCGTCTCATCGGGTGTAAGCAGGAACATCATTAACTGTGTCAACAATTACTCGGGCGATGGCTGGGGCGCAAGGGGCATTACTGTTGGAACAGGGCTGACCGCAAGTGCGCTGACCATTTCCAACAATTTCATCAGTGGCATAGGGGGTTATAACAGCTCGGGGTTCATCAGCGCAACCTTTATCGGGATCGGAATCGGAATGATCGGCATTAACCAGGACCTTACAACCATTGCCGGCGGGATCAGCCTCTGTTATAATTCTGTGAGCATGTATGGAACCTACAGCAACCCCTCTGTGTGCCATGCTGCTGCGCTCTATGCCGGAAGCGGGTCGTCGGGACTGGATATCCGGGATAATATTTTCATGAACTCCATGAACAACACCAACGTTTCCGGTTCAGGGTCGAAAAACTATGCGGTTTACACTGCGGCAGCCAATATGGCATATAACAACCTCGATTACAACGATTATGCCGTATCCGGTGCGCAGGGCATGCTCTGTTCTTACCTGGGTACGGATGTGGCCACACTGGGGGCGTGGCAGGCTGCGACCGGGAAAGACGCACATTCCAGCAATGTCATCCCGGTTTTTGCCTCCTCCGCCGACCTGCATATCGTGGCCGCTACCGGTACCGCCCTGGATAACCTGGGAACACCCATAAACGGGATTGCCATTGATATCGACAATCAAACCAGGAGCCTGACAACCCCCGATGTAGGGGCTGATGAGTTTACGGCTCCTGCACCTCCCGATATGGGAGCAACCGCCCTGGTGTCGCCGGCGGCGTTGTCGTGCTACACCAATGCGGAACCGGTTACTGTAACCATAAAAAACTTTTCCGCCACCATCCTGAATTTCTCCGATAACCCGGTGACAGTTTCTGTGACCGCTACGGGAGGGTACAGCAGCAACACGGTCATCAGCAGCGGCACCCTGGCTTCCCTTGCCACCCTGGATGTTACAATGCCTTCCACGATCGGCATGAATACCCCGGGGGCTTATACGTTCAACGCCACCACCGGGTTAACCGGGGATAACACACCGGCCAATGACGCCATGCTTGCCGTGACCAGGACCGCTAATCCGCCGCTTCCGGCAAGTGTCACCGTCAGCGCTTCTGCCAATCCGGCCAACCCCGGTACCGACGTGACCTTTACCGCAACCCCAGCAAACGGAGGGCCGGCACCGGCTTACACGTGGACCGTGAACGGGATCACGATCTCCGGGGCGACAAGCGTAACCTATACCTATATTCCCGGCGACGGAGATGTGATCACCTGTGTTATGGTCCCGAATTTAAACTGCCCCCCGAATGCTCCGGTCAGTTCCAATACAGTGATCATGTCGGTGAGCGGTATTGCCGGCGTCACGGTTCTTCGGAATATGGATATCGCCGGTACGCAGTGTTTCAATGCCGCCCAGTCCATCACGGTAGCCGGGAATGACAGCAGCTTCACAGTGGAAAACGGTGCGAATGTTACCATGATCGCCGGGCAGTGGATAGACTACCTGCCGGGGACCCTGGTTTTCGAAGGCGGCTACATGCATGGTTACATCACCACAACCGGCCAGTATTGCGGCACCAAATCGGCCTCCATGGTCACGAATACACCGGGCGAAGGACCAGGCACCCTCATCCTGGTACAACCACACTTCAGGGTCAGCCCCAATCCGACAAACGGCACATTTGTGTTAGACGTGAAAGGGATGGATCCACAGGAGAATATCCATGCCGAAATCTACACAATGAACGGCGAAAAGATCATATCGAAGAATCTTCATGGAGGAAATCAATATGAACTTTCCCTCTCACAGGCACCGGCGGGTATTTACCTGCTGAAGGTTGTTTCAGCAAAAATTTCCGGAACCGCCAGGATCATCAGGCAATAGCATCCGCTTTTTGTTGACCAGCCTGTCTCAGCACGGAGGGATGGGCCAATTGTCCCGCATGCCTGAGAACCTGTCCTGAATATGGCATCAACCTGTGAAAGGAGGGATTTGACTTAAGGGACAGATTTATAACCTACCTTTGCCATCGTATTAAATTCCCCCCCCCCCATTGAAAAGAAATTTCTTTTTACTTCTGTTCCTGTGCATCATGCTGGCCTGCAGCAAGGAGCCGGCATCCACGGTCATCACCCCGGTTATACCGCCCGTTACCGATACAACCCCTTCGCAATATGGCACACCGTTCGGCAATGTCCCCGACCGGCAGGACGCGGTCATTTACCAGGTGAACATGCGGGCTTTCAGCCAGCAGGCCAACTTCCAGGGCGTCATTGCCCGGCTTGATTCGATAAAGGCGCTGGGGGTGAATGTGATCTACCTCATGCCAATCTACCCGGTGGGTAAGGTGAAGTCGGTAAACTCACCCTACTGCGTGAAAAACTATACCGCCGTGAATACCGAATTCGGCACCCTGGCCGACTTGCGCAGCCTTGTCGATGGCGCTCACAGCAGGAACATGTGTGTCATACTTGACTGGGTTGCAAACCATACCTCCTGGGACAATGGCTGGATCACCAGCCACAAAAACTGGTACATGCAGGATGGCTCGGGGAATGTTGTCAGTCCGCCGGGAATGGGATGGAACGATGTTGCCCAGCTCGAATTTACCAACCCGGCCATGCGCCTGCAGATGATCTGGGACATGAAATACTGGGTCTTTGCAGCCAATGTGGATGGTTTCCGTTGTGACTATGCCGACGGTCCGCCGCTCGATTTCTGGACGCAGGCCATCGATACCCTCCGGCACATTTCAACCCACAAGCTGCTGATCCTGGCCGAGGGCAAACGTACGGCCAACTTCCTTGCGGGATTTGATTACATCTTTGGCTTCAGCTATTACGGGCTGCTGAAAACCATTTACAGCAGCAATGTCTCTGTAATGCAGATCAACAACATGAACAACACCGAATACACCAATGCAACCAATGGCCAGCAGGTGGTGCGTTACACCACCAACCACGATGTGAATGGTTCCGATGGCACGCCGCTCGATCTGTTCGGGGGCAGGAAGGGTTCCATGGCGGCTTTCGTGGTAACCGCATGCATGAAAGGGGTACCCATGGTATACAACGGGCAGGAGGTTGGAACTCCTTTCAGGATCGTTTTCCCGTTTACCTCGAGAAAAATTGACTGGACCCTGAACCCCGACATCATGGCCGAATATAAAAAGATCCTGCTTTTCAGGAGCACCAGTGCAGCGATGCGGCGCGGCCAGCTATCCTCATACGGCGATGCGGATATCAGCGCATTTACCAAAGAACTGGCGGGAGAGAAAGTCCTGGTCGTTTCCAACCTGAGGGACAGTGTCATCACATTTGCATTGCCCCTCCCGCTTCAAAATACCACGTGGACAGATGCCATGACAGGCGAAAGCATCACGATGGCCACACAGCTTGTTCTGCAGCCATACAGTTACCTGATCGCGAAACAGTAAGTTGCCTGTTTTTTCCCTGGAATTAATACTTTAGAGATAAGGACATTTTCCTTATTACAGCCTCATTTCCGGGCTTGACAGGTGGTTTTTTTGGCAATGCATTCAATATAGTTATCAAATAGGAATGTATTGGCGCAAAGAATTATTGGCTGAATTTGAGTTTATTTGCATGATGAATTGATCAATTTGTTAGAGAAACACGAAGAAATTCTTCAACTTTGTGAAAGATTTGGAAAATAATGCACATCCATGTCAAAACTGCTTATCCACGATATTGTAAAAAGACATCTTAACCCGGCCGACAGGAATATCTATTTACTGCCGCCTGCCCGATTGGAAGAAAAAATTGAAACAAAACACTTAATATGATCGACATGAAAAAGTTAATTCCGGCAAATGGAACCCTGGTTATCCTCGTCCTGTTTGCCACCACACTGATCCTATCAGGATGCTCCAACAACGAAGTTGTCACCGAATGTCTCAAAGGTCAAACCTATGGGTTCTGGAGCGGCCTGTGGCATGGGATCATCGCCCCCATCGACCTGATCGCTATGCTCTGGAGGGATGATGTATCAGTCTTTGCTCCGAACAACAATGGCATCTGGTATGCCTTTGGATTTGTTCTCGGAAGTGGCGGATGGGGCTTTCTTGGAGGACATGGAGCATCAAGGACATACAGGAAGCGGTAATTGATAGAAACATGATATCCGGCACCATGTGCGATCCTTCAATTCAAATACGGCATAACATCAGGCCCGGGGATCTCGGTTCGGTCATTCACCTGCATGGCCTGCTGTATGCTGAAGAATATGGCTTTGATCTTTCTTTTGAAACCGACGTTGCTTCGGCAATTACGGAGTTTTTCAGGACGAAATCCGGCCGGGAACGAACCTGGATTGTCGAACAGGGGGAGGAAATGGTCGGGTGTATTACAATCGTTCAACACGATGATTCTGAGGCACAACTAAGATGGTTTTTATTGCATCCAACGTACAGGGGTTTGGGGATCGGTAAAAAACTTATCCATGAGGCAATCGCCTTTTCAAAAAGTTGTGGTTACTTATCCATCTTTTTGTGGACAGCTGATTTTTTACTGGAAGCTGCAAACCTTTATAGGTCTGTTGGTTTTACAATTACCGACGCGACGGCGCATACCCGTTGGGGCAGACAACTGACAGAACAACGGTATGATTTGAGGCTGCTGTGAATGGAGAAACCGGGGTTCCCGACAATCCCCTGCCAGCAAAAGACCCCGCCCGTGTCCTCCTCCTGGAGACTATTCTATAAACACATCTTAAAATCAGGAAATAATTATGCTAATCTTTTACGCTTGCCGGCCCTGTAGGGGCCGAATATTTAAAAAACAGAATGTCATAATACCAACCCATTTATGATGTTTATAAATGATAATTATCTGTTTTACCATTGCGGATAATCCGGCCCCTACAGGGCCGATGATTGTGAACGTGCCTGCAATTCTACCAATATTCGGCTCCTACTGAGTCGGTCTTGCTGTTGCTGGGATATCTGGTGTCATTTATTCTTGAGATGTGAAATCTGAAATCCGAAGTTCCATTCCCCCCAGAAATTCCTTTTGATCCCTTTTTCTGCATTTCAGCAGGAATTTTAATTATTTTTGTGGCTGTATTTGCTGTATTGTAAATGCAAGGTAAATGAGAATACGATTAATCAAAGGAAATATACCATGAAACGTCAATCCCTCCTGGTTGTCATGGTTTTTATCGCGTTCAGCTGTACGACGGACAGCTGGGATTCTTCTCTGCAAATCCGGAATAGAAGTAAAAGGACCATCATTTATGTCACAACCACGGATACGGCGATCACCCGGTTCAATACTGCGGAATACTACCTGGGTAAGCCAATACCTGCCGATTCGGTAAAACGGGCGACGTTGTTTAACAATGACTGGAATCATTATATAGATGTCAGCTACAACAAAAAATTGAACATTTACTTCTTTGATGCCGATACCATCAAAAAATACATGAACATGGATTATATTGTGGGGAATAATCTCTTTATCAAAAAGATGGAGATTACAAAGACCGAACTTGAAAAAAGGAAATTCATAATTAATGTGAATCAAGGGTTGAACTTTTAAAATTCAATGGATATAAACAATTGATTGTTAGTAAATTATGAAAATATAAATATAATAAAGCCCTAGAAATCAGTATCTTAGATGTAAGTACCACCAAACATCACGGATATG
>JAPLDF010000068.1 GCA_026391835.1 Bacteroidota bacterium | reverse complement strand
CATTTCGGTTCGCATTTCATCGTCAGGAATTATTTCTTCCAAACGCATTCTCTTCTCTCGCTTTTTCGGTTGTTGCTTTTCCATGGTCAAAGTTATTTAGTTTTATTGATTTAACTTTGACACAGTTATTTGAACAGACTCTTAAGGGCTATTGAAACAGCCTCCTGATAACCCAAATATCAGTAATAAATGTTTACTGGTAGGGTTACGAGCAATCATTTTAATTAATTTTGTATATTTGTTTATCTATGCCAGAAATATTCAGGACACTTGGATTTGTTTTCTTTTTTTACTCAAATGAAGGGCAGGAACCTATTCATGTGCATGTAAGAAAAGCGGGTGGATTTGCGAAGTTTTGGATTGATCCTGTCGAATTGGATTTTTCACAAGGCATGAAAATTTCTGATATCAAACAAGCTGAAGAATTGGTTTTTGCACATTTGGAAATCATCAAAATGAAGTGGAATGAGGTACATGGTAGCGGAACTTCTGTTTAAGGCAACAAAGGCATGGTATGAAGATGGCAGGATTTGTATCCTGCTTTCAGATAAAAAGGAAATAAGGTTCCCTGTTGGTCTGAATGAAAAACTCAATAAGGCTACCCCGGATCAATTGAACAATATTGAAATTATTTGTGGTGGTACCGGGCTTCATTGGTCCGACCTTGATGAAGATCTCTCTGTAACCGGAATAATGGAAGGTCGTTTTTCTGCCTGAACCGGGGGTGCAATCAGCAGCTCAGAATCTCGTCAAATCGTATAGGATCCTGCCTTATAATGCAGCATATTCTCCGGCCTGGAGAACCAACTGATGGTCTCCTTCAATCCTGAATCCAGGTCAAATAAAGGTTTCCACCCCAACAACTCTTTTGCTTTGCGGTTTTCGGCCCAGAGGCGCTCCACTTCGCTCTTTCCAGGCCTGATCCGTTCGTCAGCGGCTTCGATATGGATTTCTTTTCCCATCAGGGATGCAATCCTGAGGGCCAGGTCGCCGACCGAAATCTCGTAATTGCTTCCCAGGTTGATCACCTCGCCCAACGCCTCATCGCACCCTGCAGCCATCAGAAAACCATGTGCGGTATCTTTCACGAAATTCAGATCGCGTGTGGGTGTCACTGAACCCAGCGTGAGCTTCCCGTCGCCATGGATCAGCTGGGTGATGATGGTGGGAATGATGGCTCTCGCCGACTGCCTTGGACCATAGGTGTTGAAAGGGCGGACAACAGCAACGGGTGTTGCAAAAGACCTGA
Source organism: Bacteroidota bacterium (assembly GCA_026391835.1). Classification (GTDB taxonomy): domain Bacteria; phylum Bacteroidota; class Bacteroidia; order Bacteroidales; family FEN-979; genus CAIVAT01. The sequence goes on along the minus strand of JAPLDF010000068.1, from coordinate 400,156 downwards.
AGAAGGTCAGTGCCAGGAAATCGGCGGATGCCTTGGTGGCGGCATAGGGCGATTGCGGGTTGACCGGGTGCTCCTCGGTGATCGGCACGAATTGGGCAGTTCCGTAGATCTCCGAGGTTGAAGTGTGGATGATGCGGCTTACGCCAAGCTGGCGTGCAGCCTGCAGGATGTTCAGCGTTCCCCTGACATTGGTATCGACATAGGTGTCGGGCGAATGATACGAATAGGGGATCCCGATAAGGGCTGCAAGGTGAAATACAACATCGCATCCCTTCATGGCTTCCCTGACCCCGTTCGGATCGCGGATATCACCCGTGAAGATCTCTATGCGCTTTTTTATTTCTTCCGGCAGATAGTCGATCCAGCCCCACCGGTTGAAAGAATTATAATGGACAAATACTTTTACCTCGCATCCTTTTTCAACCAGTTCCTCCGTGAGGTGGCTTCCGATGAAACCAGCCCCCCCGGTAACCAGGACTTTTTTATTTCCAATCTCCATATAAACGCTTTATCAGACAAAAATAGGGATTTCCGGGTTAAGTTTATGAACAGTCTCTGTCATAAACGTTAACTTTACCAAAAAATCAGACCTATGAGCAACAATGCTAAAATTATCCTGAAACCCGGTAAAGAAGTCGCCGTAAAGCGCCTGCATCCATGGATTTTCTCCGGTGCCATTGACAGAATGGAAGGTGCACCGCGTGAAGGTGATGTCGTGGAAGTTCGTGGTTCACGGAAGGAATTCCTGGCATTGGGTCACTATCTTCCCGGATCCATCGCGGTAAAAATATTTTCATTCGAACCGGCCGAAGTCAACGATGAGTTCTGGAAAGAAAAACTGAAATCAGCCTACCAGCTCAGGGTGAGGCTCGGGCTTACCAAAGGATCGATTGCCAATGCCTACCGGCTTGTTTTTTCCGAAGGGGACCTGATGCCAGGACTGGTCATCGACTATTATAACGGGGTAGCCGTAATCCAGGCCCATTCGGTGGGGATGTACCATTTGTTGCCTGTTTTTACAGAGGCACTGAAGGAAGTGTATGGTAAAAAGCTGGTGGCCGTTTATGACAAGAGTTCAGAGACCATGGAAAAATCTAAACTCATCACCCGCAACTCCAAACTTTTTTTGAAAACCGAAAATCCCCAGGATAACCGTTCGTTCAGTCCGCCCGTCCGCCCGTCCACCCGTCCGACTGTCCAGGAGTCCGCCAGTCCGCCCGTCCGCCTGTCCGCTAGTCCGCCTGTCCAGGAGTCCGCCAGTCCGCCTGTTGTAGAGTCCCCCGGTTCCTCCGATCACTTCCTGTACGGCACCTCAGGCCCTGTTGAAATCCTCGAAACCAAACACCAGTTTATCGTTGACTTCGTACGTGGCCAGAAAACAGGCTTTTTCCTTGACCAGCGTGGAAACCGCATGTTTGCCCAGTTTTACGCAAAGGATAAAACCGTACTGAATGCATTTTGTTACTCCGGCGCATTTTCAGTGTACGCCCTCAAGGGTGGCGCCACCATGGTCCACTCCGTCGACAGTTCAAGGCAGGCCATTGAACTGACAGACCAGAACATAAAGCTGAATGGCTGCGATGAGACCAGGCATCAGTCAGAAGTGGCTGACGTGAAGAGGTTCCTTGTGGAAACAGACAAAAAATATGACATGATCATCCTCGATCCGCCGGCATTTGCCAAAACCCATCATGTCACCAACAACGCCCTGCACGCCTATGTGCACATCAATGCAGAGGCGATCAGGTGCCTGAACCCCGGAGGGATCTTATTTACATTTTCATGTTCACAACCGATTTCCCGCGAGATGTTCCGTTCAGCAATTCAATCGGCTGCAATTGAGACCGGCCGCCAGGTAAGGATCCTGCACCAGCTTGCCCAGGGCCCCGACCACCCCGTAAACATATGCCATCCCGAAGGGGAATACCTGAAAGGGCTGATCCTTTCAGTGGATTGAGCCGGAACAAGGTTCCAGTGACATGGTAACAGGGTTATGCAGGGTTATGCCAGGTACACTATAAGGCATTGGAAACTGCCAGTTTCTTTACAACCATTTCTGAACCAGTTTTGATCTTCACGAGGTAGATTCCGTCGGGCAGGGGTGGGAGTGCAATCGTAACATTTCGGACCCTGGTAAATTCCGCAGAAAAGAGCTCCTTCCCGGCAAGGGAATAAACCTTCACAGAGACTGAATTTTCCAATTCCGGAAAATCCAGCTTAACATGGTTGCGGCAGGGGACCGGGAACATGCTTATCGAAGAATTTGCCGGCAGGGGCGGAGGTTGCACCCCGGTAATGATCCCGCCTCCATTCACGGTTTTCAGGATCACGCCATTGTTTCCCACAATTAAGCCGGTATCGGAATCTTTGAAGAAAAGGTCGTTCAGGAAATAACTTGTCCGGTTGACCGGCTTCTGGCTCCACGTATCCCCTCCGTCTTCCGTTTTATAGATCATCCAGCTCCCTGTATTTAGTCCTGAAGCCAACACATATCCGTGCAGCGCATCAGGAAACACCATCCTGCTGAAGATGAGCTCACCTGAGTAGAACACATTCCAGTGAACACCTGCATCGGTTGTCGTGTAGATTGCCTTGTATCCACAGGCGAAACCCTTGTTTCTTGTCGGGAAACAGAGATCATAAAAGTAGATGCCGGGGTAATTGCCCTGCAAACTCCATGAAACGCCTCCGTCCACAGTCTTCAGGATGTTGCCGCTCCCGGCGATATAACCGGTGTCGGGGCTTGTAAACACCATCGCCTGCACCCTGAAGTCAAAACCACTTTTTGTTGCCCAGCTAACACCGGCATTGTTGGTTTTTAACAGGTAGGCTGAATCATAAAAGTTCCCGGGATAACCGATGGCATACCCGGTCTGATAGTCGGGGAACGCAACATCCTGCAGGTCATAATTGATCCCTGTTGTGAGTGCGTTCCATGATCCGCCGCCATCAGCTGTTTTATAAAGTGTTCCGCTGGTTCCTGCAACATACCCGGTTTGGGTGTCATTGAAAAACATGGAGGAAAAATCAGCATTGCCGGGAATTGACAACGCCTGCCATAAAATTCCGCCATCCGTTGATTTCAGGATCGTTGCATTGGCTCCGGCGGCATAGCCTGTGTTTGCATCAGGAAAGGAAACGGCGTTCAGGTTTTTCTTTGTAGCAGTGGTTGAAATGATCATCCATGAAAGTCCACCGTCTTCTGTGATCAGCAAAATCCCCAGTTCGCCTGTGATCACGCCATGGCTGGCATCAGAAAAGGTGATGGTTTCGAGGTTATAATCTGTAATGGAAGGCAAAGTGATCCATGAGCGTCCTGCATTGGTTGTTTTAAGCATGGTTCCGGCATTGCCGACTGCATAACCAATTCCGTTTGGAAACATGTAGGCGGCAGACAATAGATTCTGCGTACCGGAATAAATGGAATCCCAGTGTTCGCCTGCATCACTGGTCCTGAAAATCCGTCCGCCACGGCCAACATGAAGCCCGGTATCGGCATTCATGAAAAAAAATGAACCCAGCCAACCGTCGACGTTCGGGCGTTTTACAATCCAGGTATCTCCTCCGTCATAGCTTTTTGACAGGGCCCCGTCACTGCACATAAAAGCGGTTGATGCACCTGTGAACCAGATCGAATAGTTCCAGGAATATGGAGGGTACCAGCCCCAGGTAATTCCTCCGTCGTTTGTGACAAAGACCGACTCATAGCCAACAGCCACGCCGTGCAGGGGAGTGGTAAACCAGATGTCGTTCATCTCAAAAGTTGAAAAATTGTAATGCAAGGTCCAGGTCACACCCCCATCGGTGGTTTTATACAGGGAGGGACCTTCATTTGAAAGTGCATATCCTGTGAGGGAGTCCAGGAAAAAAACGGCATTGAGACTTTCAGCGGCGTCACGTTCCGTCCGGTTCCAGTTGTAACCCCCGTCGGTGGTTTTTAAGATCGTACCTCCATCACCCACGGCAAACCCTGTTGAGGCATTGACAAACTGGACATCATGGAGCGTGTTCCCCTGTGGCAGCGGGTTGTTCCAGTTCCATTGGGCAGAAGCACCAACAGGGAGGCCCAGAAATGCCGCCATCAGGAACCAGATGAAACAATTTTTAGTAATCCAGTGGCTAAACATGGTTTCACTATTACAAAAAAAGCTCATTTGATGTGTAAAGATAATCTGTTTTTTTCAAAAATATTCGTTTAAAATCATAAGGTTTTATTTTGCCGGAACCCTGCCTGATTTTATGTGTGAATTCCTCAGTATCCTTATCTTTGTTACCTACCTGGGATTCCGATGAACCAAACCCGCCCTGCTTACTCAGAATATGGTTGTTTGTGGCCGCTTGACAAAGATGTGGTATTTCTCAACCATGGTTCGTTTGGGGCCTGTCCGAAGCGGATTCTCGATAAGCAACAGGCATACCGAAAGCAACTTGAGGCCCAGCCGGTTCGTTTTTTTATCCGGGAGATGGAGGAGATGTTTGACCGTTCTCGGAAAGATGCTGCCCGGTTTGTAAATGCTGCTCCCGAGGACCTGGTTTTCGTGCAGAATGCCACAACCGGCGTAAAACTGGTTGAAGCGGTGTACGATTTTCCTGTTGCATCAGCAGATGTGATCGTCGAAGCTATCCTTGAAAAGGTGACTTCACATACGCGCATTGCGTTGATTGACCACATAACTTCTGCCACCGCCTTGGTTCAGCCGGTTGAAACCATTGTGAAAGCCCTGGACGCGAAAGGTGTTGATACCATGATCGATGGCGCCCATGCGTTGGGGAGTAACGCACTGGACCTGGCCGTCACCCCCTTCCCGGCTCATCAGGATCGCTGTCCAACTGTATAATTCCATGGAACAGTACAGGTATTTTGCAGGTGCCCTGGCCGATTCGCTGCAATTATGATATGCATCCACGGCAAGAATCTACGATCCGTTTTAAAACAGCGTTATCAGGTATTCGTAAAACAGGGTGATACCTTCAGGGGGTGAAACACCGGTTTCCCCCCATTTGACTTCATTTGAACGGGGAGGCTGTTTCAGGATAAGGTAGTAAGACAGGTTGCCGGGATGTTTGAATTTCAAAGTACCAAGATCCAGCTCTTCAGCCTTGTTAAAGATTGCCCTGGTTTGCGATTTTTTCAGGCTTTTCAGTTCCCTCCACTCTCCGCTTAACCCTTTACTCAGAAAAAGCTGGCCGTTGTCGAGCAAAACATACTCTTTCATCATACCGGTCACACCACCGCTGCTGCCGATGATAATTTGATTTTTTTTGTAGGTTTTTGGCGTGAAATGAGGTGATTTACAGGCTAAAAACAATGGCAGAAGACATAAAACGGCGAGGGTCAGTTTCATCTTTGTTACGTTGGCATTTGAAAACAGTACGAAGATAGGCCAATTAACAATTTAGACCAAATTAATTGCGAAACCCGGGATCAAATACTTATTATCTTTGTTGATCGTTTCAATTCATAAAATAGAATGAAAACCCTCCTTCATTTTTTTGACCAGAGTGTTGAAAGGTTTCACGACAATATCTATTTGTGGGAAAACAGGGGCCACGGGTACCAGGGCACTTCCTATGGTAACACGAGGGACCAGGTGAACAGGTTTGCAGCCGGCCTGGTGTCGCTGGGGATTAAAAAGGGAGACAGGATCGCGCTCCTTTCTGAAGCCCGGAATGATTGGGTTATCTGTGAGTTCGGAATACTTTTCTCAGGTGCAGTCAATGTTCCGTTGTCGGTAAGAATGAATGAGCCCGATGAATTTAAATTCCGGCTGAACCATTCCGGTGCACGCATGATGATCGCCTCCGGCAACCAGGTTGATAAAATAAGGCGGCTCAGGAGTGAACTGCCGCTCCTTGAAAAAATCATTATACTCGATGACGTTGCTTTGATATCCCCGGATGAGGTATTCCTTCGGGATATTTGTATCGCCGGGGACCTGTTCCTGGCGGACCATCGTGCCGTTTTTAATGAAACAGTTTCTTCCGTTACCCCCGACGATTATGCCAACATCAGTTATACCTCCGGAACAACGGCCGATCCCAAGGGAATCATCCTGACACACCGGAACTACGTCGCCAACATTGAACAGGGATATTCGCTGATGGACATCTCTGAAAATTTCACCACCCTGCTGATCCTTCCATGGGATCATGCCTTTGCCCATACGGCGGGCATCTATTGTTTCATGGGTAAAGGCGCATCCATCGCCTCGGTGCAGTTGGGAAAAACGCCGATGGAGGCGTTGAAAAACCTGCCAAAAAACATACGGGAGATCAGGCCTTGCCTGTTGTTCAGTGTTCCTGCAATTGCCAAAAATTTCAAAAAAAGTATCGAGCGGACAATTAAAGCCAGCGGCCCGGTAGCCGAAGTGTTGTTTGCTTTTGCCATGAAGGTGGCGTTTGCCTACAACGGGAACGGATGGAACAGGGGTAAGGGACTGAAAATGTTCCTGAAACCGCTGATCCCTGTTTTTGACCGGCTCTTTTTCCGGAAAATCCGGGAAGGGTTCGGCGGCAGGCTTGAATTCTTTATTGGCGGGGGCGCATTGCTCGATATCGAATTCCAGCGTTTTTTCTATGCCATCGGGATTCCGATGATGCAGGGTTACGGACTTACTGAAGCCTCGCCTTTCATCTCTTCAAATTCCATTAAACGGCATAAACTTGGCTCCTCAGGGTATTTGGTGGCAAATCTTAAACTGAAGATTTGCGATGAAGCCGGAATGGCACTGCGGCAAGGCGAAAAGGGAGAGATTGTGGTAAAAGGAGAAAACGTGATGGCCGGTTACTGGATGAATGAAGAAGCTACACGGAATACCCTGAAAAACGGCTGGCTGCATACCGGCGACCTGGGATACCTGGATGACGAGGGGTTCCTGTATGTGCTGGGCCGGTTTAAGAGCCTCCTCATTGCCGATGATGGTGAGAAGTACAGTCCCGAAGGAATGGAAGAGGCATATGCGTCACAATCAGGATTTATTGAACAATGTGTGCTCTGCAACAATCAAAAGCCCTATACCATTGCACTTGTGGTACCCAACCGGGAGACACTGCTGCAGTACCTGTCAGAGAAGGAACTGGACCCGGCTTCGCTGGAAGGGCAGAATGCTGCCCTGAAAAAAATCGACCAGGAGTTCCAGGAATACCGGTCGGGAAATAAATATGAAACGATGTTCCCGCAGCGGTGGCTGCCGGTGGCAATAGGTATTTTGGATGAAGCCTTCACCGAAGAGAACCACCTGTTGAATTTCCAGCTGAAAACCGTCAGGGGCAGGGTTGTTGACAAGTACGCCCAAAAAATAAATTACCTGTACACCCCGGCCGGGAAAAACATTTACAACGAACAGAATCTCCGCGCCATGAAGGGTTTGCTATCCGGGTAAGGTTCCGAGTATGTCCTTTAGCAACTGGTCGAAATTCATTTGCCTGTCAGGTTTTGGCGAATAACCGAGGATAACCACAACCAGGTCCCGCGAAGGAATGATGAAGATCCGCTGTCCTTCATGGCCATTGCAATAATACATATCTGCAGGCGCTGACGGGTAATGTTTCCCCTTGTTCAACCAGAAGAACGCACCATAATTGCCATCGCTGTGGGAAGCCGGCGTGGTGGTGTACCCGGCCCAGCCTTCCGGCAAAATACGCTCCCCGTTGAACATGCCATCCCAGAGGTACAGCAACCCGAACCTTGCATAATCACGGGCAGTGGCATAAATGTAGGAAGATCCGACCAGGGTTCCGGATGGATCTGTCTCAAAAATGGCATCCGGCATGCCGGTTTTGTCAAAAAACCTGGTGTGTGTGTAAGCGTAATATGCACTGTCGTTGTTGAATTGCCTGCGCATCAGGTAACTGACGATGTTCGCCGATCCTGAAGAGTAATACCAATGGCTGCCGGCGGGGTATTCAAGGGGCTGTTCAATGGCAAAACGGGCAAAATCCGCGCTTCTATAGAGCATCAGGGTTACATCCGAACGGTTGCCATAGTCTTCGTTCCATCGCAGGCCGCTTTGCATCTGAATCAGGTCATTGATGGTGATTTTATTCCGGTCATCTGCTTTCCATGCGGGAATATTTGCCCTCTGGTCAATGTTCAGCAAGCCGTCTTTTACCATGATCCCGGCCAGTGCGTTGGTGAAACTCTTGGCAACTGACCAGCTGAGAAAACGTGTTTTGGCATTGAACCCGGAGTCATATTGTTCGGCGACCGGAATGCCTTTGTGGACGACGATCAGTGCAAATGCCCTGCCGTTGTATTTGCGGTGAACCACCAGTCTATTTGCTATGTTCAGCAGGGCTTTCCTGTCGATACCTGTATTCGCCGCAGGGATGATATTGCCGGCCGGCCATGCAATTGTATCCTGGTTGCACCGGATTCGCGCTGATGGGGGTGATTTCGTTTTTTTCAAAGCACCTTCATCTGCATCGCGCAACAACATACTCCCGAAACCTTCCCGGTAAACAGCTGTTGAATGGCCCCAGAGAAAACGGCTTGTTACGCTTTTTTCCCGGTAGTTGATCGTGCTGGTTACATAACGGATAAAGGAAAAATCAAGTTCAGATGCTTCTACGGCAGCAGGATTGCGGTGGGAAATAAAAACTGCAGAACACAAATATTTTGCAGGATACCCGGTGATGATCGGAAGAAGTGTATTGAGGTAAAAGATGCACCAGGTAATCCCTGCAAGGAAAGCAAGCCCGGCTGCATAAAAAAATCTTTTTTTCATTTAGCGCCCTTGAAAGAGAGGCGAATTTACGGAAAACATGCTATTCCACCGGGGAAGATCAGGGTTTCTTTTCAGTCTGATCTGTGGCTGATGTTTTATCAGATGGCTTTTTTAATTCTTCTTCCATGCCTTCCATGCCATCTTTGAAACTTTTCACCCCTTTTCCCAATCCTTTCATGAGCTCGGGAATTTTTTTCCCGCCAAAAAGAAGCAGGACTACCAGGGCGATCAGCAATAATTCAGTGGTGCCAAGTCCGAAAATCAATAAAATACTTAATGTCATGGGTACGGTTTTTTATTACGCAATGTTATGCAAAGATACAAATCTTAATACAACTATATCTGCGGGTTAAAAAAGAGACAGGAATCGCCGTAACTTAAAAAGCGAAAGCCGTTTTGCATGGCATGTTCATAAGTCTTCTTCCAGTCGTCACCGATCATGGCGGCGACCAGCAGCAGGAGGGTGCTCTGTGGCATGTGAAAGTTGGTGATTATCCCCGAAAGGATCCTATAACGGTAACCGGGAACGATCATAAGCCGCGTTTCACCGGAATACTCCTGCAAATGATGTTCATCGAGATAATTAACCAGGGCTGCCAGTGATTGCTGCGTGGTGATGGCATCGCCGGGAAGTTGTTGGTATGGGGCCCATTGTGTTACAGCCGGGTGGTGCCGAAGGCCATGTTGAATAACGCTGATGCCAAGCCAATAGAGGCTTTCCAATGTTCTGGCCGAAGTGGTCCCGACGGCGAAAACCGGTCGGCCGGGGGAGTCACGGAGCCGCTCAATGGTTTTCCTGGAAACAATAATTTTTTCGTTATGCATCACGTGATCCCTGATATGTTCAACCGCCACAGGGCGAAAAGTTCCTATGCCCACATGCAGGGTGACATTTTCGGATTCAAATCCGTGTTCATGAAGCCGGTGTATCAGGTCCGTTGTGAAATGCAGCCCTGCGGTGGGTGCGGCAACGGAACCTTCATGGGCGGCGTAAATGGTCTGGTACCGGTCATTGTCCGACAATTCTGCCGGACGGTCAATATAGGGGGGCAATGGGATGAGTCCCATCAGTTCAATGATCTCGGAAAATGTTTTCTCTGGAGGATCCCACCTGAAGGCAATCTCAAAGCACCCGTCGCCGCAGTCGGCTACCCGATCGGCAAACATTTGATGCATGCGTCCCTGGTGTATACATTCCATCATGATTGACCCTGACTTCCATCGTTTCAGGTTACCAACAAGGCATTTCCAGGAGGAGGCGGATTGCTGATGGAAAGCGGCATGGATCTCGGCAAATGGTGAAAGCGGCTCAAGGCAGAAGATTTCAATCTGTCCGCCTGTGGGCTTTTTGAAGAGGAGCCTTGCCCGGATCACCCTTGTGTTGTTAAAAACCAGTAAACTGTTTGGCGGAAGGTACCGGTCTATGTTGGAAAAAACATCTTCATCGATATTTCCCCGGTTGTAAATCAGGAGTTTAGACGCATCCCGGGTTGCCAAAGGGAACTGTGCAATCTGTTCGGAAGGCAACACATAATCGAAATCTTTTATACAGATGGCACCGGGGTCAAACATCGTGATCTTTTTCCTGCAAAGGTCGGGAAAAAATCAGGAAAGGTCAGTGTTTCTCGGAATTGAAAAAATTGGGTTTGTAGGTCAGCATGATATAGGCATACTGGGCCCATTTGCTTGTACCTTTGTTTAGTTTGTCAAGCATTTCCATGGTTGAGGTAGGGAGGAACATGCAGTAGGCTCCGTTAACCTCAAAGTTTGGAAAGGGTTTATAGACCACCATCAGGTCAACTTCCGAGCCAAGATTCTTATCAACTTTCGCATAGGACGGGTCGCCGGTTTTTTTTATGGTTGCCGGCAGATAGCCTTTTGCTAGTCCAAACATGCGGTAAGTGGCTTCAAGGGTTGTCTTGCCCGAGAGTACCACCGTTGCCCTGGCATACAGGTCGGTCAGACCCGCGCTGTTGCCGCCGGCTACCTGTGCTGTAAACATATCCATGTATCCATAAAAGCCATGGCTTGTTGCGTAGAGCGTTGAAAACGAGGTCGATTCTGTTTTGAGCCCTTTTGTGTCGGAATAGTCATTGCCGCTAAGCCAGTCATAACCGGCCAGCAGCGTGAAGGGTTTTACCACCTTATAGGATAGATAGCCCCCGAACATCCCCGCGTTTAAGGTGCGGCCATCGCTGAAGTGCCCACCCTGGTAATAACCCGAGCCGAATACCTTCAGGTTTTTCCACAGGTAAGTCGCCGTTCCGCCGATGGTATACCTGCCATACAACTGAGTCGGGTAGGAGACCGCAGATGTTGTTCCGGTCTGGATGGAGGAGGTGCCAATCGTATCATGATTGCTGTTGGTTACGTAGAGTGTCTGATATATGGGTTTTCCGGGAGTGTTGGGTGCCTGAAATACATCGGTGATGGCCAGCACGCTGAGTGTCAGGTTGTCCTTGAAAAATTTCTTTTGTTCATACAGGTAACCCAGGTATTTGTAATTCCTCAAAGGATACGAGGTAAGGAAGGCACCTGCCGGTGCCGTGTTGTTGATGGCAAAGCCTAAATCGCCTTTGTACCCAATTCCCGCGGACTCCCATTGAACCACTGCAACATCGTGTGATGCGGCTTTGGGACTCCAGTTGGAGTTCCCCAACAACCGGGCATCGTCGTAAATCAACTCCATCCGTCCGATCTTCAAAGCAAATCCTTTTGAAAAGCTGTACCTGAACCACCCTTCATAAATATTGATGGTATTGCGGGTAATAGTGTCGGAAGAGTAGTTGTTTTCTCCAAAAACATAGGCGTGCTGAAGTGAAAATTTTGCCGTGAACTGCTCATTTTTATAGTCGAAGATCAGCCTGTTCCGTCCAAGGATGTCCGCGTATGGAAATTTACTTGAATCCCTCAATGTGGAATAACCGTCACGGTATTCCAGGCGTGGCCTGAATTCCCCGGAAATGTTGAACTGGGCTTTTGCCTTGAATGACCATAGTGTGAGTAAACACAAGGCCAGTAGGGTGGTTGTTGCTAATTTATTCATAAGGGATGAAATTGAAGTTGCGTTTTATGACGGGCAAAAGTAGTAAAATGCTGTTGATATGGAAAAATAATAGATGTATTTTTTGAAAACAAAATGGCCGGGAATAAAAATTAGTTTAAGTGTTTAATAAGTCTATTAAAAATATTGATATCAGGGCCGGAGACTCTTTAAAATAACGGTTATGTTTTCCCGCTTCCTGTTTTCAATAAGATGCTGAAATGCCGTATCAGACATACCCAGCATCACCTTCAGCACCGGGGCCGAAAGAAACAGCAGCAGGTTCAGCGACAGGATGGTGAACATCAGGTCAGTTGCCGTCATAGGACGGATGGCACCTTTTTCTATTTCCACCTGTATTTCACTTTCCATCTGAAGCATGAACGCTGCGGAAACTCCTGCGATTTTTTCTTCCAGGAGGCTGAGCCGCCCGGGATTTGTATTCAGTTCATTGAAGAAGAGAAAAGGAATTCTCGGATTTGTTTTCAGAAGGTCAAAAAGCGTATCTGCTTTCCTCCTCACTTTTTCCTCAAAGGAGATGTCGTCTTCCGTTTTCTGAACGAGTGTTGAGATAAACAGGCCGGCATACTTTTCGAATACGGCATCGAACAGCCGTTCTTTTGTCCGGAAATAGTAGTGTACCAAGGCCTGGTTGCAACCGGCCACCTTTGCAATTTCAGTGGTTGAAGTCAATGCAAAGCCTTTTTCCAGGAACAGGTTTTCAGCGGCCTCCAGGATGACCAGGTCGGCTGCGTTGTTTGTATCCTGCTTCATGATCGTCGTTTAAATTGTTTATTTAATAGTACTATTAAAATTGCAAAATAAACTCATTTTTGCCGTAAAACCAAATTTTAATTAAAATAATTGAGTGGACTTAGTAACTCCCTTTTGATTCTGCACCGGTCACGACATCAACACTGGCTCCGCAGCCAAGCCGGTTAGCGCCGGCATTGATCAACGCCACAGCCTGGTTGAAATTCCTGATTCCACCGCTTGCTTTGACGCCCATGGCTGGCCCGACGATCCGGCGCATAAGGGCTACGTCGTGAAGGGTGGCACCGCTGCCCGAAAACCCGGTGCTTGTTTTCACAAAATCAGCACCGGCCTTCCGTGAGATTTCACAGGCTATTATTTTTTCCTCGTCGGTTAACAATCCTGTTTCCAGGATTACCTTCAACACCGTGTTGCTCCTGCAGGCTCTTTTAATCGCCCTGATATCTTCCTCAACCAGCTTTAAATTCCCTGATTTTAAGGCACCCACATTGATCACCATATCCAGTTCTTCGGCACCGTTGCCAATGGCGTTCCGCGCTTCAAATGCCTTGCTGCGGGTATCCATCTCACCCAAAGGAAAACCAATGACAGAGCATATTTTCACACCGGTACCCCGCAGCCTTTTTGCCACGAAGGGGACCCAGGAAGAGTTTACACAAACAGATTTGAATTTATACTGAACAGCCTCATTGCAAAGCTGTTCAAATTGCGAAACCACCGCCTCCGGTTTTAACAGGGTATGATCAATGTATCCTGCAAGCACTGCGGCTGACATTGTTTGACCTGCAGATGTTGCAGGCACCTGCCCGGCTGCCTTCTTTTCGGGTTTATTTGCCTCCTGGCTGAGTCTTTGAAGCACTTCCCTGGTAATTCTGTCAATCAGTTCATTTTGATCCATGTTATTTTCCTTCCCTTTCTATTGTCATCATTTTATTTATTCTCGGCCAGTGCCTGCCGCCTTCAAATTTTGTTTCAAGCCACAATTTCGCCATGGCGCACAACTCCTCTTTTGGATGTTGCGCCGTGCCCATCGTGAGCACATTTGCGTTGTTATGTTCACGGCTGTTTACGATTGTTTTTGTACTCCAGCATAAAGCAGCCCTGATGCCATGAACTTTATTGCAGACCATGGAAGAGCCGATGCCCGCGGCATCCAGCATAATTCCGCGTTCACACTCACCGGTTACGACTTTTCTGGCCACCGCCAGTGCAAAATCGGGATAATCCACCTTTACTGAACTGTTGGTTGTCCCCACATCCACCACTTTATACCCTGCACTTTCGAGATACCTTTTCAACATCTCCTTTTCATTGTACGATCCGTGATCAGCGCCGATAGCCACCCCGTTGATGCGGACCTGCCTCGTTGTTCCACTTTGTTTATCCTGGCTTAGTATCATGCGTCTGTACTTTCTTAACCTTCTCAAGACAATCTATAAATTAGAATCATGGTGAATTTCATCTACAATCCCTGCAATCACGGACTTTACGGTAAAGGTCTCCGGTTCGCCGAGGATCCATCTTGCCGAACCTCCCTCTTCCATGACCAGCACGGTATCGCCCGGGCCCGCCTGGACGGTGTCAACCGCGAGAAATGACTTCCCGCAGGGCTCTCCGCCGGGGGTGACGGGTTGAACAATTAAAACTTTTCTTGATTCGTACCCCGGGGCTTTGATGGTGGAAACCACGTTCCCGGTAACTTTTGCCAGTATCATTCCCGCTCCTCAATAAAAATGTTGTCTACTATTCCAACGATTGCTGCATCGCATGGATTCATCAATGTTTCCAGCACCCGCCCGGCCTCTTTGCTTGTTTCATAATAGATGAGATCGCCGGTACCCGACTGGATCGTGTCGAATGCCACCAGCGGATCGCCATAGGGAACCAGGTGCTCATCAACCGGCTGCACAAGAAGCAGTTTCATGCCGTCAAACGAAAAAACCTTTTTCGTGCTTATTACCCGTCCGGTGACTCTTCCCAGTTTCATACGAATCGTTCTTTATAAAAACTTCAGTTAGATTTCCAAAAACTTAATCCCGGCGACAGGGTGATCACCTCAGATAATCCTGAAATAATCAACCAGCGTACACCGCCTTTCCCTTGTAAATGTTCTCGCCCTCGTCACACCTTCGCCCGTAGGGCTTGCAATGGTGAATGATGCAAACCCGGCTCCGCCGTGCCCCAGGCCTGCATAGCTCGGGCCATTTTTGATAAAAATGGAGCAATTCATCGCTTTTGCCATTTTATGGAGCTTTGCAATGTTGAGTGAGTGCATGATGGCGGTGTGCCTGAAACCATGTTCGCATGCTACAGCCAGGTCAATGGCGGTATCCACATCTTTCACACGCACCAGCGGCATCACAGGCATCAGTTGTTCTGTCCATACAAGGGGATGGTCACTTCCTACTTCACAAAGCAGGAGCCTGGTCGACGCGGGGACTGTGAGCCCGATTTCGCGTGCGATAAAATCCGCATTTTTGCCGATATATTTCTTTTCAGCGGCGCCTTCCTTCCCGGGACCTCCCGGGTCGGAGATAACAAGTTTTGTTATTTTTTCAATCTGGGCCTCATTCAATTCGTAGGCCCCGTTTTTCTTCATCTCTTCTTTTAGCCGGTCGGCAACGGAAGCAACAACGATAATCTCTTTTTCGCAAATACAAATGACATTGTTATCAAAGCCGGCTCCGTTCACGATATCTCTGCCGGCCTTGGCCAGGTCGGCCGTTTCATCTACCACGCACGGTGGATTTCCCGGGCCGGCGGCAATGGTCTTTTTCCCGCTGTTCATCGCAACCCGCACCACTGCAGGGCCTCCCGTGACCACGAGAATGGCTATCCCGGGATGCGACATGAGGTCTTTTGCAGAATCGATGGTGGGTTCATCGATGCATGACAGCAGGTTTGCCGGTCCGCCAGCTTCGGTTATCGCACTGTCGAGGAGGCTGATAAGCCATGCCGACACCTTTTTTGCAGCAGGATGCGGGTTGAACACCACCGCATTCCCGCCGGCAATCATGCCGATGCTGTTGCTGATGATGGTCACGGCAGGGTTTGTACTCGGGGTGATGGAACCGATCACCCCATAGGGAGCCCGTTCAACAAGTGTCAGGCCGTCATCATCCGAAAAAGATTCAGGAACAATATCTTCCACCCCGGGTGTTTTGGTGATGCCCAGAGCGTTTTTCACGACTTTGTCTTCCCAGCGTCCGAGACCTGTTTCTTCCTGTGCCATCCGGGCGATGGTTTCATTGCTGGCCAGGGCGGTTTTCCGGATGTTTGCAATGATGTTCTTCCTGGTTTCAAGTGACAACAGGCTCAGTTCCCTGTAAGCAATGCCCGCTGCCCGAACCGCATCGTTGATGCTCGAAAACACGCCTGATTTTTTCGGAACGGAATCCTGCTTTACAGGATACAGGTTCATATCCTGGATGACTTCCTGAACCAGCTGGCGTATGTTTTTTTCAAGATTATCCATCTTCTTTTTCGCCTGTTAAAGGAAATATGGTTTAATTTCAGGGTGTGGCTGCGGTATCAGCGTAGACATGCAAAGCATGTTTTTTGACCGTGCTTTTGCGGTTCCGGCTTCCAGCGCCACTTCAATTGCGTCGAGGTTTCCAATCAATTTAACATATGATTTTCCGCCAAAACCAATGGCGAGCCTTATCTCGATTATTTTCACATTGCTTTGCTTGGCTGCAAGGTCTGCTGCTTCAATTCCCGAAACCACAGACAATGTCTCGATGATGCCAATTGCATTCCAGTCGCCGGAAGAGACAATATTGCCGATGGCCGGCACAACATCGGGATGAACGAGCGGCAGGAACAGGCTGTCGACGATAAACTCCTTCCCGGTTTCATAGCCCCTGTTGAAGGAGTACTCAACAGAAGCCACATCACCACTGAAGACAATCAGGTATTTGCCCGGACACAGGGTCCTTGCTTCGATGATCCTGACCGGCGCAATTTTCACCATCTCATCCAGCGCTTTTATTCCGATCGCTATGCTGCTAAACTCCAGGACACCCAAAACCATCAGATCCACACGCCTCTCTTATTTTCTGTATATAACCCGCTCGTTTTCATCAACCTGGTCAACAATGCCAACGACCAGGGCATCACATGGTTTGTTTACCGTAAGCGGGGTTTCCCTTGACGGGCTCCCTTCAGTTACCATCACCAGTTCGTCATAGCCCGCGCCAAGGATATCGAGCGCCACGAGGTAATCGCCTTTCTTCACGCCATGCTGGTCGGTTTTTTCGACCAGGAGATAACGAGATCCTTCCATGCCATCGTTTTTTGAACTGCAAACAACTGTTCCGACAACCTTCGCAAGTATCATATCTCAGTTACCTGGTTTTCTGATAAGTAAACACGCCATCTTTCTCAATGTTATCCACGATGGCAATAATTGCAGAATCAGATGGTTTGCCTTCAGTTACGTCGGTATACCTCGCGCTGCTCCCGGAAACGTAGAAAACAATTTCTCCCACCCCCGCGCCAACACTGTCCATGGAGACTACAAAATCGCCCTTTCCTTTCATGGTCACAGGGTCTATTTTTTCGAGAAGTAAAAACTTTATCCCCTCTATTTTCTGTGACTTGTGACTGGAAACAACTGTTCCGACTACTTTTGCCAAAATCATATCGATTTATGATTTACGATTTACGACTTACGATTTTTTGGAGGTTCCTCTTCCAAGCGGCAATGCGGTGTCGACATTCTGATGTGGCCTTGGAATTACATGCGATGAAACAAGCTCACCTACTTTTTGTGCGGCCTGGATACCGGCATCGACGGCAGCCCTTACCGAGGCAACATCTCCGCGAACGATGGCGGTGACATATCCTCCCCCTATTTTTTCATAGCCGACCAGTTCTACCTTGGCGGCTTTAAGCATGGCATCCGAGGCCTCCACCATTGCGGTAAAACCCCTGGTTTCGATCATTCCCAATGCTTCAGATGTGTGATCATTCATAAGTATTTCTCCTTTTTAGTTCAGTTTTTTATTTGTATTCTTCCCTCCCCGATATTTCGGCCAGGCGTTTTTCAACGATTGTCTTGCATTCCAGCACTTCGGCTTCTTCACCCCCGATGTATACCCTCCCGAATTTGCCAAAGCCCATCACATCAACAATATTGATATGTGCTGCTTTTTCAGCTTCATTTGCGGCATAATAGGCATAACCGGCAGGTTCCACTTCAAGAACAAACAGTGTGTCGCCACGTAAAAGCATCATGCCCATTCTTGTCCTGTTGATCAGCTGGGCATGATGATCTTCCACATTTTTGATTAACTGGCTTGTCAGGATTCTTGGTTTAATCCTGTCATATTCAATCTTATCAATAGCTTTCAATACAGCTTCCCCTGCCATGCGGGTATCGCCCTGGCTGTCGGAATGCACCTCAAGCATGCCGTATGCGCGCTCAACGATCTGCATGCCGGGTGTGACGTGTGTTGCCTTCAGGGCAATGTCGGTGAGCGTGTTGATTTCGATCCCGGGGGCTATTTCAATGATACAGCAGGCCTGTCCTGCAACAGGAAGGTACCCTCTCGACACGGTCGACAAATAGGAAGCCATCTGCAACTGCAATGAATCCAGGAAGATATATGTTCTTAAATCTATCATGGTTATTTTCCTTTCTTAGTTATTTTTCCACCCAATGGTAAGGCAATGTCAACATTTTCATGAGGCCGCGGTATGACATGTGAGGAGACAATTTCCCCTACTTTTTCGGCAGCCCTGATACCGGCATCAACCGCCGCGCGGACTGCTGCAACATCGCCACGCACAATCGCAGTGACGTATCCGCCGCCGATTTTTTCATAACCGATGAGATCTACTTTTGCTGCCTTGACCATGGCATCCGAAGCTTCGACCATCGCGGCAAAGCCCCTGGTTTCGATCATACCCAGGGCCCGCATTTCATTGTTTTCCATACTCTTTCCTCCAGGTTAAAAGTGTGATTTTATTTTTTATTGCCGATCGTGCTGATGGTAAACACAAACACGCAAAGGTAGTTTTTTTTATACAATATTCGTGTTGGCGCTTCTTTTATCATTTGTGTTGCTGCCATTGAAAATAATGGGTAATTTTACGAAAAATATCCGAGTATGAAAATCAAACAGCACATCCCGAATACCCTGACAGTTTTGAACCTGGTTTGCGGGTTGATATCGTTGACCCTGACTTTTGAGGGGAACTATGTTTATGCCTCGGTATTCATATTCGTGGCAGCCGTGTTCGATTTCCTCGACGGGAATGCTGCCCGCATTTTAAATGCCCATTCGGAACTGGGCAAGCAACTTGATTCACTGGCCGACCTGGTTTCTTTTGGCGTGGCTCCTGGGATCATGATTTTCCAGATGGTCCTTGTTCATTGCGCAGGCAGCTGCAACCTGCTTGAGAGAATGCACATAACACCATATTTTGCGCTGCTGATTCCCGTTTGTTCTGCACTGCGGCTGGCGAAGTTCAATATTGACCTGCGGCAGGAGGTCAATTTCATCGGGATCCCTACACCTGCCAATGCGATTTTCTTTGCTTCAATACCCCTGGTGCTGTTTGTTCAGCCCGGCTTGTTCAGCCTGATCCACCTTGATTTTCTTGTAACATTTTTTTCAAATACCCGGATCCTCACCATCCTGGCGGTTTTCTTCTCCTACCTCCTGATTTCGGATTTTAAAATATTTTCCATGAAGTTTAAAAGTATGGCCTGGCAGGGGAACCAGTTGCGCTATATTTTTATGATCCTGTCGTTAGCGCTCTTTATCCTCTTTTTCCTCAGCGCTATTCCCATCATCATTGTATTATACATCCTGATGTCGATTTTTTTTCAAAGCTACATTGTAGAGTAACGGCAATTTCCGGGCGGTTAACGCAATTCAAAATTCTTGCCAAGGTAGACTTTTCGGACATGCGGATCGTTGGCGAGTTCCTGCCCGGTGCCTGCCATCAGGATCGAGCCTTCGAACAGGAGGTAGGAACGGTCGGTAATGGAAAGGGTTTCATGCACATTGTGGTCCGTGATGAGTACCCCGATATTTTTCTCTTTCAGCCTGGTTACGATTTGCTGGATATCTTCAACTGCAATCGGATCGATGCCGGCAAAGGGTTCGTCAAGTAACACAAACTTTGGGTCAACTGCCAGGGACCGGGCTATTTCGCACCTTCTCCGTTCTCCTCCCGACAAGGTGATCCCCTGGCTTTTACGAACATGCTGCAGCCCGAATTCATCCAGCAGTTTTTCAAGCCGTTCCTTCTGGAGTTCCTTCGTGAGGCCTGTAAATTCAAGGATCGACCTGAGATTGTCCTCAACGCTCAGTTTCCTGAAAATCGATGCCTCCTGCGGCAGGTAGCTGATGCCCCGTTGTGCCCTTTTGTACATGGGCTCCCTGGTAATGTTGATGTCATCCAGGTACACAGCCCCCGACAAAGGTTTAATGAGGCCGACGATGATATAAAAGGATGTGGTTTTCCCTGCCCCGTTCGGTCCGAGCAATCCAACGATTTCGCCCTGGTTGAGCTCGATGGAAACCTCATTAACGACGGTACGTTTCCGGTATTTTTTAACAATTTTTTCGGTCCTGAGGATCATGCAGTGGGTTTTATTTGGGCAGGGGGTGGTTTCCTGCAGGCAAAATTAGAAAGAAAAGAACAAAGAAACGAATAATCCGAATTTCGCAACATTCGGATTGCCGGTATCGTGCAGGTGACTCATTCGCCAGACCGCGTCGATCCTGATTATCTTGAAAATATTTTCAATTCCCGCACCTGCTTCCCAATAGGGTTGCCGGGCAAAAGAGCGGAGGTTTCCGGGGAACAGGGAGTAATCTGCATTTTTATCACTGAGTGTTCCGTAAACAGCCCTGACATGGGCAACTTCGCGCCATTTAAGTTTGCGTATCAGCGGGATCTTGTTAAAAAGCAGTCCCCCGAAATGATGTGAATAGGTGGCGCTCACCCAGGCATCGCTTGCGAACTCATAGTAATTCATCAGGTTTGATGAGTATTCATCATAAAAAAATGTCTGGTTGCCATCATGGATCCGCAGCAGCGGGTAGGGCAGGGTTCCCCATATTTTCCCCGCCTCCACAATATATTTCGACCACCCGATGGTTGCAAAATTGAACCACTCCGATACGTTAAGCACCAGTTTGTGGTATTCATAATCACTTTTAAACACCCGGGGAATACCATAGATGTAACTTAGCTGGATGATCGGGTATACCGAACTGATGGTAACCCGGGTAAATTCAGCGGCCAGGAAGCGTTCACGGAATGAAAGCCTGGTATCGATCCGGATTTCGGAGGTGTAAATGGAATTCATATACAGGGGGTCACTTTTTGTACCTGGAAATACGATGAATTCGGTGGAACCGAGCGGGAAAACCTCCCTGTGCGTGAGGTGTATCGTGTTGATAAACCCGGGATGCCACTCGTGTTCATAGCTCACACGATACTCGCGCACCATGGTCAGCTTGTTGTTTGCCCCCCGGTGAAAAAGCGATGAGAGGATGTTGTCGGTTGAAAACGCGGTTGGGCTCAGCCCGAGTTGTTCAATATCATATTTAAAGCCGGCCGACAGGTCACGCCGGGGGGTTTTGCCGAACATGTAAATGAGGTCGCCGCCATATTTGAAAGCCTGGTCATAGGTGCCATAGGCAAGGTATCCTTCAAGCTGGATTTTTTTACTGAAACTGTTGGCCGTGCGCATCCCGAAACGAAAACGCGCACCTTCAATGCCATTGTAGCTGAAAAGTTTTGAATAGGGACCGATTTCAACTTTTCCCCAGCAAAGGTACCCCGTCACAATTCCGTAGATGATATCTGTATAGGTCCTGAAAACAGGCATCGATTTTACCGAATCAACCATGGTGTAGATACCCTGTTCCCGGGCATTTAACTTTTCAAACCTGTTGTTGTCCCAATATTCCTTTGACCTGGATTCTGCACCGGGATCAATGAAAACATCAGCAGAAATCCGGAAAAACCGTTTGTTTTCAGGGATGTCAAATTGAAAATTTCTGTAAATCGAGGTCCGGTGGCCATAGAACCCCAATGTTTTTTTTGAATCATCGAGGATGTTGAAATCAGCATTTAAAACATCCTTTGTCAGCATCCAGAAAAGATTCCCTGTCCACTCAAACTCCTGTTCAACCTCCAGGTCGTTGATAAAGTTGACATTGGCATCATCGGCAATGCGCATCCTGAACTTTTTTACCGCGAAGGAGGTATCATTGACCCAGAGATTTCCTGAAAAGGTCAGCTCCTGCTTTCTCCGGGGTTTGAACATGATGTGGTAACACCACTTACCTGATATGTATGAACTGTCTACCAGGTAAAATTTATAATAGTCAATGGCAAAATCGGCGATGGGGCTTACAAAGTTTTTCTCAAAAAGCGGGATAAAGTTTTTCGTAACATCGACTTGTTCTGAAAGGTGACCAAAAAACTGGGAAACACTGGCATTTTCAAGCCCGGAGATGGATGATGCCGTGATGATCTCCTTCCTGGCCCGGGGTGATTTCCGGAAATAGATGTCCGACATGGTTTCGGTAATGAACACCGGGAGATACGACTTTCCGTTCAGGGTGGAAGTATCTATGTAGTTCCATACGAAGTTGAATTGCTTCAGGATTTTCCGGTTACGCAACTTTTCGCTGATGTTGTTCGCATCGATCTGGATTTTGGTATACGCCTCATACTGGTATGCGTTGAACGACTGAAGGCTGTTTTTATCCTTGTTCATGATTACTTTCCTGATGAGCACCTCGGCCGGGTTCCCCTGGTATTTAATCGTTACCTCGGGGAGGTTGAGGTTTTGCGGGAGCAGTTCGAAGTCAATCGTTTGAAAATGGTTTGGCTGAATGGACCTGGTGACGCCGCTGTAGCCGATCAGGAATGCCCTGATGGAATCTCCTTTTTGTTTGAATTCGAGGGCGTAGTTCCCGTTAAAATCGGTGAGTGTTCCGATGGTCGTTCCATGGATGATGATATTGACAAACGGGATAGGTTCTTTTGAGAGCCCGTCGTGCACTGAACCCATGATTTTCGTGACCTGCGGGGATGATGTTAATGGGAGGCAAACCCAGCAGAAACAAAGAAAGAGGATCCCCTTCATTTTACAAAATCCCTTCACGTAGGATGTCGTGAAGGTGGATCACACCCATGTATTTTTTTTTGTCGACAACCAAAAGCTGGGTAATGTTGTTTTCGCGCATGATGCTCAGCGCATTCACAACCAGGGTGCCGGATGAGATGGTGCGCGGGTTTTTTGTCATGATATCCACCGCATGCAGGGTGCCGATGTCGGTGTTCTTTTCAAGCATCCTGCGAAGGTCACCGTCTGTGATGATCCCAAGCAGTGCCTGGCCTTTCAGCACGGCTGTTGCACCCAGCCGTTTTGAGGAAATCTCGATGATGACCTTTTTGATGTCATCATCATGATTTACCCTTGGTGCCATATTCCCTGAATACAAATCACTCACCTTCAGGTAGAGTTGTTTCCCGATTGCCCCGCCCGGATGCAGCCTGGCGAAATCAGCGGAGGTGAACCCCCGTGCTTCGAGTAAACAAACGGCCAGCGCGTCTCCCATCACCATCTGGGCGGTAGTGCTCGATGTCGGAGCCAGGTTGTTCGGGCACGCTTCCTTTGCAACCGTGGTGTTGATGACCAGGTCGGCCTGCCTGGCAAGAAATGATTCCTTTTTACCCACCATGGCGATCAGCGAGCTTCCGTATTCCTTGAGTAACGGAACAAGTATTTTAATCTCAGGCGTTTCCCCGCTGTTGGAAATACAGATCACGATATCTTCCTTCTGGATCGTACCCAGGTCGCCGTGAATGGCATCGGCGGCATGTAAAAAACTGGCGGGAGTCCCTGTGGAATTAAGGGTTGCAACAATCTTTTGCCCGATGATGGCACTTTTACCGATTCCGGTAACAATCACCCTTCCTTTTGAATGAAGAATAAGGGTGATACAATTTAAAAAATCAGCATCGACCGATTTTGTTAAATTTGTTATGGCGGTTGCTTCATCTGTTATCGTGCTGATTGCGACTGCTTTTAATGCTTTATTGTTTTTCAAAGCACAATTTATTTTTTAAAAATTTGTTTATTTCCAAACGATTATACTTACATTTGTATATAGGAGCATGAAAAGGTAGAGACTGACTTGCCCTGAACAAAAGTACTAAAATTAATCCAAGTCAAACAATGGCGGCTAACAAGGACGAGCATAAGCTATTTGAAGTGTTGAAAAAAGTGTTTGGTTATGATAGCTTTAAAGGCAATCAGGAAGCCATTATACGGAGTGTTCTGGCAAACAATGACACATTTGTTATCATGCCAACCGGTGGGGGGAAGTCGCTGTGTTACCAGCTGCCCGCCATGATGAAGCCGGGAACAGCCATCATTGTCTCCCCGCTGATAGCGCTCATGAAAAACCAGGTCGATTCGATCAGGAGTTTCGGAACAGAGAACAATGTGGCTCATTTCATGAACTCTTCGCTCACAAAGCAAGAGATCATGCAGGTGAAACAGGATATTGTAAATGGCAATACCAAATTGCTTTATGTAGCACCTGAAACCATCACCAAAGAAGAAAATATTGAATTTCTCCAAAATATCCAGATATCATTTTATGCCATCGACGAGGCCCATTGCATTTCGGAATGGGGACATGATTTCAGGCCTGAGTACAGGAGGCTGCGACCAATTATCGATGCAATCGGGCAGCAGGTTCCGGTTATAGCCCTTACAGCAACAGCTACTCCCAAGGTACAGCAGGATATTCAGAAAAACCTGAACATGCTTGATGCATCCGTGTTCCTGTCATCGTTCAACAGGCCGAACCTCTATTATGAAGTTCGTGCCAAATCAAAAAACGTTACCAAGGATATCATTAAGTTCATCAAGAGTCACGCCGGGAAATCGGGAATTGTTTACTGCCTGAGCAGGAAAAAGGTCGAAGAACTTTCGGAAAGCTTCGTTGTCAATGGTATTAAGGCTCTGCCTTACCATGCCGGCCTGGATGCCACCACGCGTCGTCAGAACCAGGATAAATTCCTCATGGAGGAGGTTGATGTCATTGTAGCCACCATTGCTTTTGGCATGGGCATCGACAAACCGGATGTCCGTTTTGTGATCCACAACGATATGCCCAAAAGCCTTGAGGGATACTACCAGGAGACCGGCCGCAGCGGCCGTGACGACGGCGAAGGAAACTGTATTGCATTTTACAGCTACGATGACATCCAGAAGCTTGAGAAGTTCCTCAAAGGGAAAGCGGTGGCAGAGCAGGAAATTGCCAAGCAATTGTTAATGGAAACAGTTTCATACAGCGAATCTTCTGTATGCCGTCGTAAACAACTGCTGCATTATTTTGGAGAGATCTACACAGAAGATAATTGTCAGAACTGCGACAACTGTATGCATCCAAAGAAAAAATTTGAAGGAAAGCAATATGTCCAGCTTGTCCTTGAAACCGTACTGGCGGTTAAACAGCAATTTAAAAACAAGCACATTATCAACATCATCCTTGGTAAAAGTGCGGCCACCATCAAGTCGTACAAACATAACAAACTTGATGTGTTCGGCAAGGGAGCCGACCGGGACGAAAAATTCTGGAATGCCGTCATCCGGCAAACCCTGATTGAACGGCTTCTTACCAAAGATATCGAGAACTACGGCTTGCTGAAAATCAGCCCGGAAGGCACTCAGTTCCTTAAAAGTCCGCATTCCATCATGCTCGTTGACGACCATGATTTTGAAAACCCGGAGGAGGAGGAACTTTTTGAAGCGCTCGGTTCCAAAAGCAGTACCGCCGATAAAACATTGTTTGCCCTGCTCAAGGATCTCCGCAAGGAGATCGCACGAAAGGAAAAACTGCCTCCATTCGTTATTTTCCAGGACCCGTCCCTTGAAGATATGGCGATTCAATACCCGATCACTGTTGAAGAGTTGAAACAGATTACCGGCGTAGGTTCAGGCAAAGCGCTCAAGTACGGGAAGCCGTTTCTTTCCCTGATCAAAGAGTATGTTGAGGAAAATGAGATCATTCGCCCGATGGACATGGTTGTCAAATCAGTGGTGAATAAATCGGGAATCAAAGTGTTTATCATCCAGAGCATCGACCGCAAAGTGGCTCTGGAAGATATTGCCCTGGCCAAAAACCTCAGTTTTGATGAATTGATCACCGAAATGGAGAGTATCGTGGGCTCAGGGACAAAAATTGACATTAAATATTACATTGACGAATTCGTTGATCCGTATCACCAGGAAGAAATTTTTGAATATTTCCGGAAGGCCGAATCTGACTCAATTGAAGAAGCCCTGAGGGAGTTGGGCGAAGATGAGTTCACCGAGGAGGAGATCAGGTTGATGCGCATAAAATTCATGTCCGAACTAGGAAACTAATCAATTTACCATGCAAGAAGAAAACATTGAAAACCCTGAACCTGTTCAGGAAGTGGAAACCGTTTATACGGGTATCAGCCAAATCATTGAACCGGCGCAAAACAAGGTGCCTTTTTTTGCCTTTAATTTCAATACGCTCCTGGGGCTGATCCTGCTGGTGGGGCTTGTCGTGTTGTATGTGCTCCATTTTACCGGCCGTAATACCCAGGACACCACCATCCCGCTTGCTGTCCAGAAGTCGTCAGGCAAACAGCTGTCGGTTGTTTATGTCAATATCGACAGTATCAACACCCATTATGAATATGTAAAAATTCTTCGCAAGGATTTGGAAAGCACAGGAAAAAGGCTTCAGACAGAGGTCCTGGCAGAGCAGTCAGGATTAGAAAAGGAAGCCAGTGATTTTCAGCGCCAGATCTCTGCCAATGCAATTCCGGAAGATAAGGCGAAAGTGATCTATGAGCAACTGATGCAGAAGCAGCAGGCGCTGATGCAGAAGAAAGACCGTTATACGCAGCAGATAGGCGAGCAGGAGATGGGTATGAATTTGCGCCTCGTTGACAGTGTGACAGCGTTTCTGAAACGGTTCAACCGCCAGTACCAATTCGATTACATCATGGCTTATA
This sequence comes from Bacteroidota bacterium, assembly GCA_026391835.1. GTDB lineage: Bacteria > Bacteroidota > Bacteroidia > Bacteroidales > FEN-979 > CAIVAT01. Next base: position 373,570 of record JAPLDF010000068.1, on the reverse strand, counting down.
AGTCAGGAGGCGAAATTCTTGTCTCCAACGATACCATGGATATAACAAAATCGGTATTGGAGGAACTCAATAAAGAATACCAGCAAAGAAAAAAATGATTTTTACCGCCCGGATTCGGATCGCGATCCTATGCTGTCTGCTCGTCACCGGCTGCAGGGAAAAAAAGGATTTGCCTGGTTCCCCGGTTGCAATTTCAGCCGATTCTCTGATAACACCGGAAAAAATGGTCTTGATCCTGGCAGATGTTCATGTTGTGGAAGCCTCATTTTTACTGGACCGCAACAATGGGAAGGTGTCGAAAGACAGACAGGATGATTATTACAAGGGTATTTTCAAAAAATACCACATCAGCCCCGGCAGGTATGACGAGAACCTGGCGTTTTATCGCTCAAATCCCGAAAACTATGCCAAAATGTATGAAAAGGTTGTCGTGCTGCTCGAGAACCGGCAGGAGAAATTCTCCGGGAAGAAGTAATTACTCCTTGGTATAGGTTTCGTAAACATTCGTGAGGTCCGCTCCGTCGAATGTTGTGTATTTCCAGATAATATGTGTTCCGGATAAAGTACCTGATCCGTTGATTGTAATGCCACCCCCTATAATCTGGCCAGCATCAAGAACGATCGAAGAACCGTTTACCTCTGCACTGGCGGGTGGGTAGGAGGTTCCAATAAGCGCGAAATTTGAGATGAATACCCCGTTTGATGAGTTCGGGTCGGCAGAGATCGTCACCTCATACGTCAGTTTGGTGGTAGGTTTCACGCTCCACTTTCCGATAAAGGCTGCACGGGTAACATTTTCGGGTGTTGTCCCGGAATCTTTGGCACACCCTGCCAGCAGACCTGTCAGCGACAGGATGACCATGGCAACAATTACATTTACGTTTTTCATATGGATATTTTATTAATCAGCGCCATTACTACAAAATAATTTCAACAATGCGGTCTGCAAGACTGTTTGCACCCAACCTGAACAATTTGTTTGTAAGCCATTGCCGGCCCAGCACCTGCTCTACCAGCCAGTAATAATCAAGTGCTTTTTCAGGATCGGAAATTCCCCCGGTAAGTTTGATGCCGATTTTTTTTCCGTTTTTCCGGTGACATTCCCTGATTACCAGGAGCATCACGAAAACAGCTTGATCACTTGCTGAAGCAGCCATACTGCCCGCACAGGAAGTGATAAAATCGGCACCTGCTTCAATGACAATTTCACTGGCCCGGGCAATATTTTCAGGGGTTTGCAATTCCCCGGGTTCCAGGATTATTTTCAGGGTTCGGTGGCTGGAAAGCTCGCGCATGGCATCCACTTCGCGAAACAGTTTGTTGTACTCCCTTGCCAATAATGTGCCGTGGGAAATCGCAACATCAATTTCATCAGCACCATCTTCAATGGCATGCCTGATCTTATCCAGCCTCACCGAAACAGGCATCTCCCTGCACGGGAACGCAGATGGAGTGGTTGCTATTTTGATGGGAGCAGCCTGAAGGGCTCGTTTTGCCGTGGCGATAAATGGCGGGTAAATACAAACTGCAGCAGGGAGCGGCAGCCCTTGTTCACCAAATGAAACGGCTTTTTCACAAAGTGATAGAACTTGTTCCTGGTTATCTGATCCCTCCTGGGGTGTCAAATCAATGAAGGAAAGAATGTCGCGAAGCTGTTCGATGCTCTCTTCATATGGCCGCTTGTTGCCCAGGATGAGTTGCATCTGGGCAGGGAGCCTGTCAAACGAGATGTCGGAGAGCAGCGAAAACGAAAACATATGGTTGCCGGAATTAAAAGCTAAAACTTAACCCAACACTGGGCATCAGCGGCATCTGGTCGATGCGGGTATAGGTAATACGGTCGAAATAGAAGATGTTCTGCTGATTAAGGGTGTTCGTGACACTGATGTTGATGTCTAATTTTGCTGTTTTACCCAGGAAAAAACTCTTTTTTAAATTAAAATCGAGCCGGCTGTAATAAGGCAGCCGCCCCTTGTCGTAATCTGAATAAAGGATTCCAAGTGAGCCATTCCCGGTCGTATAACTTGTGCCCATGTTGGCAAAGTTCATCTGCTCATAAAAACCCGCTGTTTGGGTAAACGGGAATCCGGATCCGAAATTATACCTGACGTCAAGTTCCCAACTGTTTCTTTTACCCCAGTTAAATGTGGAGACAATGTTCAGGTTATGACGGCGGTCGTAAGGAGGGACAAAACTATAGACTCCGTCATTGCGATGGATAAAACCAAGCGAATAGGTGACCCAGAAATGGACTTTTTTCCAATCATACTTGACCGAAAAATCGACGCCTTCAGCATCCCCGGTTTCGTAGACGAAATCCTTCTTGTAATAATCCGGGATTTTGGCATTTTCACGGGAGTCTTCATAAATTTTATTCCGGTTCAGGGAGGTCAGCCTCGGATAGTATTTATAGTACCCTTCAATATTTACGGAGAGGTTTGGAAGGATATCCCATTCAGTGCCGAGAACAACCTGGTTGCATTTCTGCAGTTTGTTCGTCGGGCTGGTAACGAAGCCGTAAAAAAGGTTCACCACGTCCTTATCATAGGTGGTACTGATCAGGTTCTGGGAGTACATGCCGGCTGCCATTTTCAGGCGGAAATTTTTAGCGACATTGTATTTGACTGCCAGCCGTGGTTCAAAGGATGCAGCCGATATGGAGGCATAATACTGGAACCTGAGGCCCGGTTCAAAAATGAGTTTCCCGGGCATCCATTTATATTTTACAAAAACCGAAGCTTCCGTGGAGTTTTGGGTATAGTCGATTCTCCGGTTGACGATGTTGAAAAAGTCAAGCATGGTTTTATACCCGGATAGTTCAAGCCCGTATTTCAGCGCGTCCCGTCCAAAAAAATAGGTGAAATTCAACCCGCCGTTGAATCCTGAAATTGAACTGGACCTGGCCGATTTGTTAATTTCCTGCAATACAACCTTGTAATTTGAATAGGCAAAGTTGCCTTCGATCAGCACAGAGCTTTTTGAAGGTATGGCTAGAAAGGTCAAACCTCCCCCGTAGGAGTTCCAGTTATAATCCTGGAGAACCTTATAGTTAACCTTGTCGGAAAAATTGAAGCCGAACACATTGATTTTGCTGCCATTTGGCGAATTGACAGCAATTTTCCCGTAGATATCGAGATAGTTATACGGAAGCCCGTCCTCATCAATGTATTTATAGAAAATCTTGCTCGATTGCTGCAGGTAGGAGTTTTTTACCGACAGGAGAAAGGTTGCACTTGCATCATCTTCGTTTTTTTGTTTGTGCAGCGGGCCCTCAAGAAGGGCCTTGGCGCCAAAAGTACTGATGTCGAATTTGCCGGCAATGCGGTTCTTGTTCCCATCGCGGGTGGTTACATCCATGACAGAGGAGAGGCGGCCCCCATATTCGGCGCCAAAACCACCCGTGTAGACATCCACGTTTTTCAGGATATCCACGTCAAACACCGAAAACAGGCCAATGGAATGAAAGGGATTATACACGATCATGCCATCATACAGTACTTTGTTCTGGATCGGCGGACCCCCGCGGATATAAAGCTGGCCGCCCTGGTCGCCGGAGAAAATGACACCGGGCAGGATCTGCAAATATTGGGCAAGATCGGGCTGGCCCCCGATGGCCGGGATCGATTGAATTTCCTTTGGCGTTATTTTGATGATGCTGGTCTGGGTTTCCCTTACCTTATCCTGGCGGGCAGCAGAAATGTTGATTTCATCCAGTTGAACGGTTGATTTTATCAGGTACAGTTTCTTTGACAGCAGGTCGTTGGCCTTTATTGTGACAGGAATTTTCAACGTATCAAACCCGACGTAGGTGACCATCAGGAAATATTCGCCGGGCGGGATCTTCGTGATCGCAAAATACCCGTTTGCATCGGTTGGGGCGCCAATGGATGTTTTAGAGAGATAGACGTTTGTAAATAAAACTGGTTCCCCTGATTCCTGTTCATAAATGAAACCACGGATTGACCCGTTCTGGGCATTGGTTTGTGCATGAAAAAGCTGGGACAGTGTCACGAGGAGAAATAGCGGAAGTAATCCTTTGGCAAGCTTCATAATCAGGTGCTAATTGAATCGGGTATAAGGGGCAAAAGTAGTCATAATCATCGGGTAAAAAAAACGAAAACACCGATTGGTGTAAACCGGCCATTGGAAAAAAATTCTTATTTTTGTCCAAGTTCAATTACCTTTTAAATCAACCTATGCAGAAATTATTATTATTGGGGGATGAAGCCATTGCCCAGGCTGCCCTGGATGCTGGTTTGTCTGGCATATACGCCTATCCCGGAACCCCTTCGACCGAAATTACCGAATTTGTTCAGAATTCCCGGTTTGCGCACGAAAACCATATTCATTCAAATTGGTCGACCAATGAAAAAACAGCCATGGAGTCGGCACTTGGAATGTCCTATGCGGGTAAGCGGGCCATGGTGTGTATGAAGCATGTCGGGCTGAACGTTGCTGCCGATCCTTTTATCAATTCCGCCATAACCGGTGCAAACGGGGGGCTGATTGTCGTTTCTGCAGATGATCCGTCCATGCATTCATCCCAGAATGAACAGGATTCGCGGTTCTACGGGAAGTTTGCCCTTGTACCGATCCTCGAGCCGAGCGACCAGCAGGAGGCGTACGATATGGTTCATTATGGATTTGAATTTTCTGAAAAATATAAAGTACCGGTGCTGATGCGCATCACTACCAGGATGGCCCATTCACGTTCAGGCGTGGCGCGTAAGGCTGAAATCAGGAAACAGAACGACCTGAAAATGCCATCCGACCTTCGCCAGTTTGTGCTGCTTCCCAATATCGCCAGGAAGCGTTACAAGAACCTGCTGCGGGATCATTCATCTTTCATCACCGAGTCGGAATCCTCCCCTTTTAACAAATATATTGACGGCCCCGATAAATCGCTGGGTATTATCGTATGCGGAATCGCCTACAATTACCTCCTGGAGAATTTCGCCGACCGGAATGTGCCCCACCCTGTGCTGAAGATCGGGCAATACCCCATGCCGCGCACCCTGGTGGAAAAAATGGCTGATGAATGTGACGAAATCCTGGTGATCGAAGATGGTTATCCTGTTGTTGAAGAGTTGTTGAAAGGCTACCTTGGACGGGGTTTGAAAGTCAAAGGGCGCCTCGACGGCACGCTGCCGCGCGACGGTGAACTCAACCCGAACCTTGTTGCGGTTGCCCTGGGAAAACCTGACACGTTCGGGCTGCCGGTTCCTGAACTTGTGGTAGGCCGCCCGCCCTCACTCTGCAGCGGTTGCCCGCATATCGACTCCTATTATGCGTTAAGTGAAACCCTCAGTGCGTTGTCAAACGGAAGGGTGTTCTCCGATATTGGCTGTTATACCCTGGGTGCCCTGAAACCCTATGAGGCGATCAATTCATGCGTCGACATGGGGGCCTCCATTACCATGGCCAAGGGTGCCGCCGATGCAGGTTTGATTCCTGCAGTCGCCGTAATCGGCGATTCGACCTTTACCCATTCGGGCATGACAGGCCTGCTCGACGCCGTCAATGACAAATCCCCCATCACCATCATGATCCTTGACAACGGTACCACGGCCATGACCGGGGGGCAGGATTCGCCGGGATTCGGGAAAATTGAGGAGATATGCAAGGGTCTTGGTGTTGAGGAGGCACACATCCGGATTCTGAAACCACTCAAAAAATATCATGATGAAAATGTTGCCATCATGAAGGAAGAACTGGCCTATGCAGGTGTTTCAGTGATCATTCCCCGGCGTGAGTGCATTGTTGCAATCGACAAGCGCATCCGTGACAAATTCAGGAACAAGTAAATCTACAAATTGATGAAAAAAGATATCATTTTAGCGGGTGTGGGTGGCCAGGGAATTATCTCAATTGCCTCCATCATCGGCTATGCAGCACTGGAACAGGGGATGTTTCTTAAACAATCGGAAGTTCATGGCATGAGCCAGCGCGGAGGCGATGTGAGTTCGAATCTCCGGATCTCGCATAACCATATTGCGTCAGACCTGATACCTTTCGGGCAGGCCGATATGATCATTTCAGTCGAGCCGCTCGAATCGCTCCGCTATCTTCCCTATCTCTCAGGCGAAGGCTGGGTTATTACCAACACCCGACCGTTTAACAATATTCCAAATTATCCTGACATAGATAAAGTTATAGAGGAAATTGCAAAAGTGCCGCACCATATTGCGCTGGATGCCGAGGCTACAGCCAAAGAAGCCGGGTCGACAAAAGCCACGAACATTGTGATTTTAGGGGCTGCCTCACCATTCCTGGGAATGGCCTACGAAAAACTTGAAGATGCCATTCGTTTTATTTTCAGGAAAAAAGGAGACAAGATCATTGACATGAATTTAATTGCGTTAAAGGCCGGTCGCGATTTTGCGGAACAGCATATGTAATTTTTTCTTTGTACCTTTGCACGCTATTTTTTACAGAAACACAGACAAATGAGGATTTTACAGCGTAAATTGGCCCACTATACCGAGCCCCAGAAAGTTGAGAAGATGGGAATCTATCCTTTCTTCAGGATGATTGAATCGGACCAGGATACCGTGGTGACCATGAATGGCAAGAAAGTGCTGATGTTCGGTTCGAACAGTTACCTGGGGTTGACCAACCACCCGAAAATCAAGGAGGCCGCGATCAAAGCAACAGAAAAGTATGGTACCGGCTGCGCCGGTTCCCGCTTCCTGAACGGAACCCTCGATATTCATATCGAACTTGAAAATAAACTGGCGGAATTTGTAGGAAAACAATCGGCACTGGTTTACAGCACCGGTTTCCAGGTGAACCTGGGTGTCATCCCAACTGTTACAGGCCGCAACGACTACATCCTGATTGATGAACTCGACCACGCTTCCATCATTGAAGCTACACGCCTGTCATTTGCCAAAGTGATCAAGTACCGTCACAACGACATGCATTCCCTGGAGTCGGTTCTGAAAAAGTGCGAGCCAGGCCGTATCAAACTAATCGTGGTTGATGGTGTTTTCAGCATGGACGGAGACATCGCAAAGTTGCCCGATATCGTTAAACTGGCTGAAAAGTACGAAGCCACCATCATGGTCGACGATGCGCATTCAATCGGTGTTCTCGGCAAGAATGGCGCCGGTACGGCCAACCACTTCGGGCTGACCGATAAAGTTGACCTGATTATGGGAACATTTTCAAAATCACTTGCTGCCCTTGGTGGTTTTATCGCCAGCGATTTTGAAACCATCAACTATATCAAGCACCATTCCCGTACACTGATCTTCAGCGCTTCGGCCACACCTGCCTCGGCAGCCGCCGTGATCGCAGCCCTTGAAATCATTAAAAGCGAACCAGAACGCATCAAACATCTCTGGGACGTGACCCATTATGCCATCGACAACTTCAGGCGGTTGGGATTTGACATCGGCAATACGGTAACCCCGATCATCCCGTTGTATATCCGTGATAATCTTAAAACCCTCACCATCACCCGCATGCTGCTTGATGAGGGAATTTTTGTGAATCCTGTGGTGGCACCGGCCGTTAGCAAGGACAATACACTCATCCGCTTTTCCCTCATGGCAACCCATACGAAAGAACAGGTAGATGTTGCGTTGGAGAAATTTGAGAAGCTGGGGAAGAAGCTCCATATTATCTCAAAATAGACCTGATGACAAACACAAACCAGCTTGAACTAAAAAAAGTTATCACAAAAAAGGATCTCAAACGGTTCATCGCTTTTCAAAATAAACTTTATAAGGGTAATAAGTTCTGGTGTCCGCAGATGCGGATGGATGAGATGAACACACTGAGCAGGGAGAAAAACCCTGCTTTTGATTTTTGTGAGGCTGAGTATTGGCTTGTTTATCGTGGCAAAGAGATCGTTGGCCGGGTTGCCGGGATCATCAACAACAAAGCCAATGAGCGCTGGAATGAAAAACTGGTGCGCTTTGGCTGGATCGATTTTGTTGACGATAAGGAAGTTTCCCGTCTCCTGATTGAAACAGTTCTCGAATGGGGACGGTCAAAAGGGATGAATGGCATCCATGGTCCGCTTGGCTTTTCCGATATGGACAATGAAGGGATGCTGATCAAGGGCTTTGATGAACTGGCCACGCTTGCATCGATTTACAATTATCCCTATTATGTTGAACATATGGAGCATCTCGGCTTTTCCAAAGCAGCCGACTGGGTGCAATATGAATTCGACATCCCCCCTTCCATCCCCGACAAGGTGGAACGGTTATCCCTCCTCGTGCAGGAAAAATACAAACTCAGGGTGCTCAAAACAAAAAAGGCAAAAGACCTGCTGCCTTACGCCCCTAAAATGTTTCGCACACTGAACGCCGCGTTTGGCGACCTTTACGGTTATACAGCCCTGACACAGAAGCAGGTAGATATGTATATTAAAGCCTACTTTGGCTTTGTACGCCCCGAATTTATCTCTTTTGTGATCGATGAGGAGGATGAAGTTGTTGGTTTTGGCGTTTCATTGCCATCACTGACAAAGGCCCTGCAAAAATGCGACGGGAAACTGTTTCCCTTTGGTTTTATTTACCTCCTGCGGGCGATGAAAAAGAACGATACCATTGATATGTACCTGAACGGCGTTCGTCCCGATTATCATTCAAAAGGGGTGAATGCCCTCTATTATAATGAAATGCACCGGGCTTATATCAAATATGGAATCAAGAAAGCAATTACCAACCCTCAGCTTGAAGACAATGCCAAGGCGCTTACCATCTGGAAAAATTTCAATGGCAGGCAGCATTTGACGAGGCGTTGCTGGATAAAGCATTTCGAATTAACGAAATAGCAAAAATTTTGAACGATAAAATGGCAAATGTATTGATAACCGGGGCCAGCGGGTTCATCGGCAGTTTCCTGGTAGATGAGGGATTGAAACAGGGTTTGGAGGTTTATGCAGGTATCCGTAAGTCAAGCTCCCGTGGTTATTTGCAGGATAAGCGGATTCAATTTCTTGAATTTGACTTCTCAAGCCGTGAAAAGGTTCTGGTTACCCTGGATGAGTGCAAAAAGAACAATATCCGGTTTAAATACATCATTCACAACGCCGGGCTTACAAAGGCACAGAAAAAAGAAGATTTTTACAACGTAAACTGCCGGAATACCATCCATTTTATTGAAGCCCTCAAAGAAGCGGATATGGTACCTGAAAAGTTTCTTTTTGTCAGCAGCCTGGCAGCATACGGCCCTGGTAACCCGGATACCGGCGAACCAGTCAGGAACACCCATGAACCAAAACCGATTGAACTGTACGGTAAAAGTAAGCTTGAAGCTGAACGGTACATTACCTCCCTCACCGGTTTTCCATGGCTGATCGTGCGACCCACCGGGGTTTACGGGCCCAAGGAAAAAGATTACTTCATATTTTTCCAGACGATCAACAGGGGACTGGAGCCATACATCGGATTCAAAAAGCAGGTTCTTACGTTCATTTATGTTCGTGACCTCGTCCGGCTCATCTTCCTGGCACTGGCTTCACAGCATGTAAACAAGGCATGGTTCGTTTCTGATGGGAAAGAGTACCCTTCGGAATTGTTTGCTGAAATCACCAAAAAGGCACTGGGGAAGAAGACACTGCGTTTTACGGTACCCCTGTTCCTTGTCAAAACCATTGCAACAATCGGCGAGCGGGTAACAGGATTATGGGGAAGTATCCCAACCTTAAATACCGACAAATACAATGTCCTGAAAAGTACCAACTGGCGGTGTGAAGTAGAACCCCTTGAAAAGGACTTCGGGTTTAAAGCTGAATATGACCTGGAGAAAGGTGTTGCAGAAGCCCTCGCATGGTATAAAAAAGAACACTGGCTTTAATTTCCGGATGGTTGTTTTTGTCTACAATTTGGCCTCTCCCTGACCCATAATCTTATTGAGTTCCATCATTTCGGTTTTTCTCTCTGTGGTTCTCTCCAGATTTCTGTGAACCTCCGTGTAATTTATTTGTTACACTGAGAGCCACAGAGCCCACATGGAGAAGCACAGAGGGGTTAACTCCAGTTCCTGACTTCTGACATTTTGTGCGGTACACCGCGAAGTACGATGTACGAATGACGAAGTACAAAGGTTGGGATTAGCATGCCAGTGTTCGTCTTTCGAACTTTGTACTTCCCACTTTCGTTTGTACTTTGTACTTTATACTTCGTACTTTTCCCCCGGTATCCAGCTTACCCGTTTTAATGCTCGCAACAAATATTGCCAGCAATTCGGTTGCTTCATTCAAATTCAATTACTTGAAAAATGGCATCGCACAAAAATAGAGAAGCGTCAGAAGCTAGGAATCATAAGGGATTTTGCCATCCTTCATTATTGATTAATCGGAAAAACAAGAAAAGGTAGTCAAACTATCAGCATTTTATTTTGGCTGGGAAAGACGTCTATAAAGAGTAGCCTCCATGAAAAACGAGCCCGAACAGGAGTATGCTCCTTTTGTTTTGCCGGATTCGTTTCCGTAATAATCATATTTGCGTGAAACCTTTTTACTTAAAACATCAAAAACATATGTGTTCCGGCATGACGCTAAAATTGCAGGCAAATATCCCGATAAGCCAGCCGGAATATATGATAGAAATGTTACGCGGATAATAATTGATAAACTTTTCACAAAAACTGAACAACAACATGTTTTTTTTTTATATTTGTCGCATCAAGAGGTGCGAAAAGCCAAATGAGCCATTGAATTAAACTCCACATGAGCAATTTAATATAAACCAATTATTAACTAAACCTCAACACGATGAAAACAAAACATCTACTATGTGCAATTCTGGTATCCCTGTTGGTGATCTCCTCATTTGAATCATTCAGTCAGGGCTTTGGTCTTGGGATGAGATTCGGTATGACAGCATCCAAATATTCGAACTGGTCAAAACTTGTGAGTGACGATTTCGTTAATGCATCAGTTTTAAATCCGCCTAAAATCGGGTTGCAGGTCAGCTTTGTGTTAAACCCAATGTTCAGTAAAATGTTTGGTATGGAAATAGAGTTTAATTTTGAACAAAAAGGTTCTAAGATGACAAATTCAAGCGATATCTCCGGAAAAACAATTGAATACAAATCTACAGCAACATACAACTATTTCACCATGCCAATTCTCTTCAAAGGCGGTTATAAATTCGGCATGTTCAGTGTTTATGGGATCATCGGACCTTATGTGGGTGTTGCGCTCGGTGCAAATGAAAAATATTATGAAAACACGACCCAGAAAAAGGAGTACACCGTTGAGTTTGGACAGGGAGAGACTTCCGATGACAATGGCAAAACAGGTGGCCCGAGAGGTGCATACAAAGCCATGAGGCTCGACGCAGGCCTTACGTTTGGTGTACAGCCGGGTGTGCGTCTGGGACCTGGCGACCTTGTGTTGGATTTCAGGTATAACTGGGGATTCATTGGCGTGGATAATCCCACAGCCGGTCAGAAAACCGATTATAATGACTATGCTTCAAACAATGACTTATTGCCATACTATCCACTGTGTAACCGGAATTTTGGATTCTCCGTTGGTTATATTTTCAGATTTGGTGAAGTAGCCAAATCCAAGTAGGTTCTGAAATTAATATTTTTAAGAGCGATGCCTCAAAACAATCAAATGTTTTGAGGCATCGCTCTTTTAGGAATGGACCTGGTCCAGAGCACATTGTACGCTGGGTTGAGATATGAAAATCAATACGAATAGTGATTCAGCGCACCTTTGTAATACAGGGAAATGGGATCCCCGCCATATGTCATGCCCGAATAAGAAATTTCGTAGTTCGTTCCTGTTTTTTTCACGGATACGGTGCCTCCGTATACGGTGATGATTTGTCCGCCACCATGGGAGAAATTGTAATTTAATGCAAAACCGGCACTGTGAAAAGTTCCCGGGTGATAATTCCCAACCGAGTCGTATGGGTAATTTCCGGTTGCCAGTGTCGTCGAGTCGGTATTGATCAGGTCAAAATACATCCCGTTCCCGGTACCGCCGAGTGAATCCATCACGTTACCGTTTGCATACACGGTAACTCCTGATGAGAAAAAATCCAGTTCAATGGTGTGCATTGAACCGTAATAATCTACCATATAACCTTTATTCATCGCATATTCAGTACCCTTGTAGGTAATCTGGTTTTTTGAAGAGCTGCTGCTAGTGGTGTCTTTTTTACATGAGAAATTAATCAGGCAAATTGCCAGGAAAATGACCATTGGAAACAATCCGGTTTTCGTTTTCATGATTTTGATTTTGGTTTTAATGGAACATGTATTTGTTGGTGGAATGACTGTAAAAAGGCCATTTACTGACCATCCGGTTTTGTTGTGATAACGGACAGGTTGTCATTTAACAAGCGGATGGAAGATCTTTTGGGTCTTCGATGCGTATGAACCGTTGGCACAGGTGTACTTTGCTTCAACTGTGATCAGCACCTCCGAACAGGATTGATCATCATACACCCACGAAACCATGTAAAGGTTTTTCAATTGTCCGCTTATCAGGGAAAAAAGAGTTTTCAACGTTGTGATATCGGGCGTATAATAATACCTCCCGCCTGTTTGAGTTGCAATTGTATTCAACACCGCTTCATCAGCATCTCCAAATCCAATTGTATACAGTGGGATTTGCCTGGCCAAGGCCTGGTTGATCAACTCTGAATAATAGATACTTGAAGCATTATCCAGTCCGTCAGTAAATCCGATTACTGCTGGCAGGAATGTTGAATGGGCCTGGTTAAACGTTTCAGCGTCATTCACACCCATCATCATGGCATCATAAAATGCCGTTGTATTTCCGGCATTGGCCCACCAGTTGTGCAATGCCTGGAGCAATGTTACCGTGTCATTTGAAAAGGGCTGAACATTCTCAATTTCGGTGCTGAATTTTACCAGTTCAATCTGATCGCTGTTGTTTTTGATTGAAATGAAATTGCCTGCGGCCTGCTCCAGGTCGCCAATATAGCTATCCATACTTCCCGAATAATCCAGGACCAGCGGCGTTGCGATATTACTGCCTGTCTGGTTTAATTTCGAAAAGGATAGCGAAGCAACAACCGTGGTATCCTGTTGCCCAACACAAACCTGCTTTATAACAAAGTTGTATTTGTTGAATTCGGAAAAAGGTTTGCCATTCTGGTCAGTTACCGAAAGATACAGGGAAATTTGGGTACTCTTCAATTTTGACAATTCGATTCTCGGAATACTGGCAATAATATTAGTGGTAGTGGCATCATCCATGTTTTTATAAGCTTTGTGGGTTGAGGTTGTTTCATCTTTTTTACAACCGAAAATAACTCCAAAAACAAGTAAAATGGCCAGCACCGATGTTACCGGGATATTCAGCAAGGCAGTTTTCAGTGATTTTAGTTTTTTCATAACGTGGTTTTTAAGATTAATTGTTTTTATACATCAAATTGAAAATTAATTTTATACGTTGTATCAGTACTGCCCGGTTTCAGGGTTGGTGATCATTGGGGTTAATTTCATGGTTTCTGGAAGCTGGTGGTGGAGTTTCACTGTGCTTATGCAGCCGTTTGCAAATAAAAGGGGAACGGCTGCAGGGATGACCAACAAACCAACCACGGAGAGAAATATGTTATGCATTGGGAAGTTCATTATAATATCAATTGAACCCAACAATTGGAATACGTCCCGTCTAGATGACAAATATATGTGAATTTATTAACGTTGTCAGGAAAATCTTTATATTAGCTTCGCATAAACCGAAGCCGGGCGGCATCGCCCGGATAATATGGGGCAATTGGAAGCAAAATGGGTGAAATCCTGGTAAAAAAGGTCTCAACACACAACGACCTTAAAAAATTCGTTGACTTTCCTTTTCAATTATATAAAGGAAATAAGTTCTGGGTCCCACCACTGAAGTTTGACGAGATAAAAACCCTACGCAAAGATAAAAATCCAGCCTTTTCTTATTGTGAAGCCGAATACTGGCTGGCTTACCGTGAAGGTGTGCCGGTTGGCCGGATTGCAGGGATCATCAACCATAAGGAGTTTGAACGCTGGAACACCCGGCTTGTCAGGTTTGGCTGGGTTGACTTCATTGACGACACGCAGGTTTCCCGTATTTTGATTGATACAGTCAATGCCTGGGGCAGGAGCAAGGGAGTGACAGGAATTCACGGGCCGCTGGGATTTACCGATATGGACCCGGAAGGCATGCTGGTTGAAGGCTTTGACCAGATATCCAGCCTTTCGGCGATCTATAATTTCCCCTATTACAATGATCATATTCAACAGCTTGGGTTCCGGAAGGCAACCGACTGGGTTCAGTTTGAGATCATGATCCCTGGTGAAATTCCGGCAAAGGTTGAACGGATGACAAGGATCGTGATGCAAAAGTACGACCTGCATTTGTTAAAGCCGCAGAAGGCTTCCGATATCAGGCCCTATGCTGCGAAGATGTTCGCCATGTACAATGAGGCCTTTCATGATTTATATGGCTTTACACCGCTTACCAGGGAACAGATGGATGATTATACCAAACAATATTTCGGATTTATCAGGCCCGAATTTGTTTCGATGATCCTGGATTCAAACGATGATGTTGCCGGGTTTGGGATAACGATGCCGGACCTTTCACTGGCCCTGCAGAAGGCAAACGGGCACCTGTTTCCGTTCGGGTTCATCCACCTGCTGCGTGCGATGCGGAAAAATGACACGATCCATATGTACCTGATCGGCGTAAGGCCCGATTACCAGGGAAAAGGAGTATTGGCGCTTATTTACCATGAACTGAACAAGGCATACATTGCTGCCGGAATCAAAATTGCCAGAACACATCCGCAACTCGAGGAAAACTTTAAGGCGATCTCAATCTGGAAAAATTATGACGGCCGTGTCAATATCAGGCGAAGGTGCTGGATCAGGGAATAAAAAAAAGCTGCCCTTTAAAACGGGGCAGCTTTTTTTAATGAATTAATTGGTGTTATTTGCTTGGTGTACCAGCATCCCACCATACTCTCTGCCAGTTATCGGAAACAACCGGGGTATTCGCATTGGCGGTTTTTTCGGTGTTGGCATAAGGAAATCTCCTTGGAATTTCGGAGCGGCCGGCATTCGGGTTGGCAACAAGGCCGATCGCATTGTCGGTTCTTCTCCAGTCGTTATAGGATTCAGCCTGGTAGAAGAGGGCAATGTATTTCTGCATCATGATCTCTTTGTATAAGGGAGCTCCTGAAACAGCTGCCAGGTTTGCCTGGTAAGCCTGGAAATAGAGATCACTGTAAACGCCGAATTTGTCCAGGGAAGCTTTCAGACCTTCAAAAAGAGAAACCTTGGCTGCTGCTTCATCACCTTTTTTAAAGCTGCATTCAGCCTTGATAAAGTGACATTCAACATTGGTGATCAGGGGCACAGGTGAATCGGGGTTTGCAACTGCGGTACCTGGCAGGGAGCAATCTTCTCCTGCATAGTTCCAGCCGGCACCAACATACAGATTTTCACCCAGGCTGGTTGCAAATACTGCGATCCTGGGATCCTGGTGGCCTGTCAAAATAGCGATGAATACAGAGTCCATTACGATATCACCACGGTTATCCATGAAGAGGTACAGCGGGTTTGATTTGTCGTATTGCTCCTGGAAGTTGATCTGGAGATCTTCGGCGTTATCGGAAAAGGCGTGCGGCAAAGCAGCAAGTGCCGTATCAAACGGAGAAGGCATGATGGAGGCGTTGAGTTTCATCGTATGAAGCGCGTATCTTGCCTTGAATGCATAGGCTGCTTTCATCCACAGGGTAACGTCGCCGCCGTAAATAATATCACCGGTTACTTCTCCGCTGAAACCTTCAACGGAAAAATCCTGAATGGCCTGGTTTAAGAGCTTGAAGATAGCGGTGTATACAGCTTCCTGGGAATCAAATTTCGGTTGAAGGTTGGCTGCCCCCTGGAATGCTTCGGAGTATGGGATCTGATTCCACACGTCGGTGGTAACGCCGAGCGCATTGGCAAGGAGAACCTCTGCGATACCCTTGTAGTAGTAATGGTTTGCAGCGGTTGCTTTTTGAAGCAGTGTATGGATGTCCTCCATGGATACGCCATAGTTGTCATTCCACTGGCCGCTCATATCGCCATCAGACAAAATATATTGTGTCTGACTTTCCGACTGGCGGGCGATGCCATGAACATACTGCAGCCAGATTGAAGTGATGCGGACATAATCGTTACCTCCAACAGTAACAAAACCCATATTCACTTCAGCAGTTGTCAGAATTGACCCCATCGGGGCATCTGTGGGAGCATCCGGGTTTATGTTGAGATCGGTATCGATCCACTTTTTACAGGAGCCGAGGGTCAAAGCAATTAAGAATAACACCCCGATTACTTTGATATTTATTTTTTTCATATTTTTTTCTTTTTAAATGAATCAAATGAAGGGTTATTAAAATGCCAGTGTCAGACCAACAGTATAGCTCCTGGTACCGGGCATGTTGAAATAGTCGATACCCTGGGCGTTGTCGCTACCGGTGAGGTTTGTTTCAGGATCGATGCCGGTATACTTGGTGCTGAGCCACAGGTTTGTTCCTGTTGCATAAACATCAAGTCCCTTGATAAAGGATTTCTTCAGCATCTTCGTGAAAGAGTAGGAGATGGTCACTGTGCGTAAGCGCACCCATCCGGCATCTTCGAGGTAATCGACATTCGGGCCGTTGAAACCGCTGCCGTCACCGGCCATCCATGCTTCATTCTGAAGGACGGTCTTTGTGTTTGCAAGACCTGTCGATTCAATAATTCCTTCATATAAATAAGGCACATCCCTGTTGGCAGTTCCTTCCGAGGTTCCAAAATAGTCGAGGGCTCCGCGGGTTCCGTTCCACATTTTTCCACCGACTTTAATATCGAAGAGCACATAGAGGCTGAGGTCTCTCCAGCGGAGGTTTGATCCGATACCGGCAGTCCAGTCAGGGTCAATATTTCCAAGGGCAACCATGTCAGGGTTCATTTGCGGGTATCCGTCGTCGGTAAGCAGCAACTGTCCGGCTGAATTGCGTTTCCAGTCACGTCCCCAGAAGGTGCGGTAAGGCTGGCCAACAGTGGCGCGAACCTCTGAATTGGTAAATCCGTTGAGGAAGAGGCTGTTGAGCCCGGGAGCAAGTTCCAAAACCTCATTCCTGATCAGTGACCAGTTGGCGGTAATATCCCATTCCCAGTTCTTTGACTTGATCGGAACGATGTCAAGGGTAATTTCATGTCCGTAAGTTGTCATCGAAGCAGCATTCATATACTGGTACAAATATCCCGAAGAAGCTGCGATCGGAACCTGCAGGATGAGATCTTTGCCTTTGTTGTTGAAGTAGGTATAGGAGAATCCGATCCTGTTGTTGATGAATTTGAGGTCGGTGCCAACTTCAAATGTATTTGTTTTTTCAGGTTTTAAGTCGGGATTTCCAAGGATATCACTTGCCGTGTACCCGATGTTTCCCGGCCACGGGAAGATAATACCGGCAGGGTTCAGCCAGCCATCGGTAAGGAAAGGCTGGAGGAAATAGTTTGAAGTTACATAGGCGGGTGCATCTTTTGCAACAACTGCATAGGAAACGCGTACCTTTCCGTAAGGAAGAACCTTGTTGTCCTTGAGGCCCGGTAATTGTGTGAAAATCCAGCCCAATCCAACCGAAGGATAGAAAAACGAATTCTTGCCCTGCGGTAAAGTGGTTGACCAGTCATTACGCCCGGTGACACTCAGGTATAACATATTCTTCCAGGATACTTCAACATCTCCGTAAAGCCCTGCACGGCGGATTTTATTGGTCTGTTCCGTCGAGGAGATGGCCGTGGAGTTGTTCAGGTTGTAATATTCAGGGATGACAACGTCATTGGCATTGCCATTCAGCAAATAGTAATAGTGCTGTTGCATGTTGTGACCCAGGATGACCTTCAGATTGATGTCCTTTCCAAAGTCCTTGTCAATGGTCATCATCAGGTCGGAGTTGAAGTCCTTGTTGTTTTCCATGCTTTCATGAACCCAGCCGGATGCCTGTGCATTTGAACCAACTGCAAGGATATCCTTTGCTTTACGTCCCCACCAGTCAATACCAACGCGATAGGTGAAACTCAGCCATTTCGTGGTGAAGTAATCCAGCTGTACGTTGCCGATCAAACGGTTCACCTGGTCATTGTATTTGTTCATGTTGGCAGTCCAGTATGGATTGTCATAACCAGTTCCGTGGCGATAACTTCTCTGTGCTCCGGTGGTGGTGATGTAGCCGGCGCTGTTGTCGAATGTCGGGGGTGTTCTCAGGAGGCCAAGCATAACACCGGAGGTGTTGGAACCTTGCTGGATGCGGTCACCTGCAGTGATCATATAGTTGGCAGAACCGGCAATTTTAAATTTGTCGCCGAGTTTGGTATCACCGGAAATTTTGAAGGTATTCCTCCTGAATTTATTATTCGGAATGACACCTTTTGACTGGTTATCGGAAAAACTGAAGTAGAAGGTTGATACTTCTCCTCCTCCGGCGATTGACAGTGAGTTGTTGGTTGTCAATCCTGTTTCAAAGAAATCGTAGGGATCATAGGTGCGGATTGATGCCCCGGTTGCGTTGGGATCGTTTTTTGAAACGATTTTCCCGTCAACATCATATTCTTTCCATGCATACGTATCCCAACCGGCAAGGCTATAGGAACATGTATCGAGTCTTGGTCCCCAGGAGGTTCTTCCACCTGAAGCCCATTTGCCTTTTGTTCCCTGGCCGTACTTGGTCTGGAGTTCGGGAAGCTGGCTTACCTGGTCGAACTGGATGTAGGTATTGAAATTAACCGAGATTTTACGGCCGGGGGTTGATTTGCCTTTTTTGGAGGTGATGATCACGGCGCCTGATGCAGCCTGCAGACCGTAAAGAGCGGTTGCAGCCCCGCCTTTCAGCACGCTGATCGATTCGATATCATCAGGGTTGATGTCAATGGCACGGTTTGACATGGCAACACCGTCAACCGTGTTTAAACCGCCGCTGTTGCTGATGGGGACGCCATCAAGGACAAAGAGCGGCTGGTTGTTCCCGGTAATTGACTGGGCGCCACGTATCTGAATATACGAGGAGGCTCCTGCAACACCGGCAGAATTGATGATTTGAACGTCTGAAACTTTTCCCTGCATGGAATTGATGACATCGGTACGGGCAGACTTGGTGATCTCGTCGGATCCGACATTCTGTACAGAATAGCTCAGTGCCTTGGTTTCACGCGGAACGCCGATGGCAGTGACTACGATTTCATCCATGTTAAGGACATCGGGATCCATTACAATGTCGAGAATCGACTGGGTGCCGATGTTCACCTCCTTCATTTTCATCCCTACATAGGAGAAAACAAGGAGGTCATACTTGGTTGGCACGGAAAAAACAAATTTTCCGTCCTGGTTGGTATTGACACCAATGGTGGTGCCTTTCACCACGACAGTCACACCAGGAATTGGCTGCTTATCCTCCGAAGAGGTTACCGTACCGGTGATGACCCTGGTCTGGGCTAATAATCCCTCCACTCCTACAAAAAAAAGCAGGGCAAGGAAAATCGTAAATTTTCTCATACAGTTTGATTTTGGTTAGTAAATGTGTGAATACTCCGTGATAAAATTAAATTTCATGGTTCAGATGGCAATTTATCATCCTGATGTGACCGACTTGTTTTAGTGATAACACTACTGCAATGCAATTTTACATAATACTTTAATCGAAACCAACAAGAATTTAACAATTAATTAATATTTTATTAACAAAGTTTTAACCTTCGCCGGGGGGGCTTTTATAAAAAAAAATCTCACCCTCGCACCGTTTCGGAACGGCAAGGATGAGATTTAATTCAGTGGTGCTTTAACAATGCAACAGGCAGCCAGGAAAAAAATTAAAAATAAAACGACAGATTGATGGCGCCTCCTGTATTGGTGTTGTCGATGCTGAAGGAACTGTGCCCTGCTGATTCAATATCATATGTTTCGATGGTATGGTTTGTCGAGCCATCCGGGTTGGTATTGCTCCTGACGTATTCATTGGTAGTGGTTGATTTACCTGTCAATGATAACATCACGCCCCACGAAAATTCTCCGCCAATGGATATCTTAGGCGCGAAGAAATACTCGACACCGATAAAAATGTTTGCCCCCACGCCAAATGTAAAACCATCCCTGATCTTGGTTGTTCTGCTCGTGCTCCAGCCGGAGGAAAGTGAGCTGAATTCAGTTGAAATGGCACCCCTGTGAAAACTTCTGTAATTCGTATCAGGCGTAAGACCTGAATAACTTACATAATAGTAACCAGTATCCATGTCGTTGCCATATTTATAAACCCGGGCGCTGTTTGCCATTTTGATGTTGAACATTGCCCCGTAAACTCCCTGTATACGTCCCTTTCCTCTTCTCTGTTCAATACCGGCACCCAATACAACGTTAACATCGGAGCTTACCTTTTTATCTTCCACTGTGCTGAGTGGAAATGACACATCCGGGCTTTTGTAATTGTTGTTGGATAAAGGAATTGCCCTGAGCGGCCACTGCTCTACGACCATGTTCTTTTCAACGGTTGTCGCAAAACCCATGCGGATTTTCCCGCGGAGTGCTGTTTTTGCAGTCAGGAAATACTTCCCCTGGACGGTCCATAACTGGTCGGGGAATTGCCATACAGGTGCGTCAGTGGTTCCTGTACCATGGAAAAAATTACCGGCATAAACGAAAAAGGGCACTGCGTCAATTGATAGTCCGAATTCACCGGCTTCCGGCAGGATCGGGATCCCTTTTTTTGAGGTCAGATCCTGGGCCTGGATCACATGCATTGTAAAAAAAACAATTAACAGCAAAACGTAAAATTTTTTCATAGGATGAAGGTTTTTGGTGTAGTTTTATGTTTTTATAGTATGCCGTTCCCACATTGGGAATGACCGCGTAAATTTATAGTTAATCTGACCAAAACAAAAATATTTTGTACAATTGTTTGGTTTTAATTAAAAAAAATATTGACAAACAGACGATATGAAAAAATGGATCTTGCTTGTGGCGCCCCTGTCGGTTTTAATGGTTTTGGGAATATTGACGGGATTTGTGGCTCAGCCCGGAACGGATAATGGCAGGTATTTGGTCTTGAGGGTGTATGAAAACTTTTCTGTCACATCTTCAAAGATCATCGTAAACTACCCCGACAGCACCTTTGAAGTAATTCCCCTTGAACCCTTTAAATACAACGATGAATACCTTGTAAGGAACGGCAGGACACTTGCCCGGACGCTAAACATGCTCAGCGACAAAGGATACCGTATAGTCACCTCCATAGCCGATGGAAAACCTACATCGAACCGGAGCATGATGATCACCACCATCATTATGTCATCACACCCGTGAACTGATTTATAATGACCTCTCTGTGGTTCTCTCCGGATCTCCGTGAACCTCCGTGTAATTATTTGTTACACAGAGACACCGAGCTCACACGGAGAAGCACAGAGCGGTTGACACCAGATTAATTCATCATAAGGGATATTGCTGTCCTTAATTAATGCTTAATCGAAAAAACGGGAAAAGGTAATCATACTTTCAGCATTTTATTTTGGCTGGGAAAGATTTGTATAAAGAGTAGCCTCCATGGGGAGGATCGGGGAGGGGGTCCTCATCCTGGGCGAGGGTTGGCGAGGAGCTGCATTCTTCGCCATTATTACCTGATAATCCAATAAATGTACCTGAAATTATGCAACGTTGATCTGTCGTTGTATAAGCTATTGCATATGCTTTGTATAAGCTGTTGTATAAGCTTTGTATAAGCTATAATAAATCCTGCCTTGTCCTGTACTAAAAAACTATACGGACACCTCACGAAGATTGAAACCAGAAATATTTTTTAAGGGTGGGCGCATGCATAAAGCTGAGCAACTTAAACTTTACCTGTACAAAGATAAGGGAATTATTTCGTTTTTTCTCTCTGTGGTTCTTCACAGATCTCTGTGACCCTCCGTGTAATTATTTGTTGCACAGAGAGACACAGATCACACCCGGAGAAGCACAGAGCGGTTGACACCAGATTAATTCATCATAAGGGATATTGCTGTCCTTAATTATTGCTTAATCGGAAAAACGGGAAAAGGTAATCATACTTTCAGCATTTTATTTTGGCTGGGAAATTTGAACAGACAATAACTCAGTGCAACCGTTTGAAGAAGACGCCAAAAAGCAGGATGAAAATAATATACACTGCGGTGGATGTCACTGAAATGTCGGGCCGGAAAGTCTGCATGGATGCCACTATGATACAGGCACCAGCGAGCAGGTAATACCCTGTTTTCCTAAGGTTCCACATCACAATGGAACCCGCCAGCCCAAGGGCATGCAGCAGGAACCCTGCTGCAAAGACCATCCGGATTTCGGTATTTGAATATAAACCCGTTGGCAGGTATTTGTCAATCACTCCCGTAATGGCCCCGGAATAAAAAATTCCCGGGAGGAACAGCAGGGCCAGCAGGCCAAAATATACAAAAGAAAAGAGGCACAAAGCGGTAAGCAATACCGGGCGGGGTTTCACCGGTTTGGTATTGCCGGGTTCGCTTTGTTTGGTCTCTTCGGTCTCTTCGGTCATGGTCAGGACATGAATTTAAGGTTCATGCTGTAAAGGAGTATAAACAACCCGGAGAACAGCATTTCAGGAAAACCGGGGCTCGATAGGTGCATAAAATACATGGGCGCAATGACCAGCAGGATCTGGAAAATGGTATAGACATGGAACCCGGTTTTTTTTAACTGCATCATCAGGATCGCCCCGACGATCGATCCTGCATAAAAGAGTGCGGTAACCAGGAAAAACAGTGGCCTGGCTTCAAGAAGCTGGTCGATGCCCGGGATGTTGAATTTTTTGCCGAATTCCTGTACAATTTCAACAAAAACATCATAAAATCCGGCGATGACAAGGCCTGAGAACAGGTTCATCCCGCTGCCGATAAACGTCAGGATGCATAAAACCGTGAGCAGGGTAGGCCGCTGGGGTTTGGTTTCGGGCAAAGCCCCGGGGGTAAGTTCTTCCATCCGTTATGCGTCAAAATGTGATTTGTCTCCACTGTAAACGGCGTTTCCGAATCCAAGAACGGGGACAAAAATAAACCGCAGGAATATCAGCCCGATGGTAAACCCGGTTCCCTTCCCGAAACTTTTTGCCAGCCCGTCCATGATCATGATGTAGATCACGACATTTACCACGGGAATTAGCATTAAAAGTATGTACCACCATGGCTTTCCGGCAATTTTAATGCCGATCAGGTAGTTGTAAACCGGGATGATCGCGGCCCAGCCGGGTTCCCCGGCTTTCTGGAACATGAACCAGGCTCCAACGATTTCGATGACGCTTACCATAATGCCAAAAATGATGAGGGGCACGATCAGGGCCACGAAAACCGGCCAGAAAGGAATGGTATCTGAAAATTCCATAATGCTGTTTTTTAAGGTTTATAAATTGAGCCTGCTCCGAAAAATAGTTATATGACACAAAGTCACTAAGTCACAGAGTCACAAGGTCACAGAGTCACATGGTCACAGAGTCATAAAGGTTCAACAGGCTTATGCTGCAGATATTTATCACTTTGTGTTTCCAGGTGTCCTTGTGGCTTAGTGGCATTTCTTTGTTTTATTATTTTTCGGAGCGGACTCTAAATTAGACGTTTAGCATCAGTTGTTATTCAAGACTTCCGACTACTTTTTCCACTTCAGTAAGGATCTCGCATGATTTAACAAGTTCCTTCATGGCATTGTGATCGGGGTACAGCGGGCGGTCGACTTCAAGGAATGCGACATGTTTCCTGATCACCTCCTTGGCTTTCGAAACACCTTTCCCGAAGGCATATTCCCTGAAATCAAGGGCCTGGGCTGCAGCCATGAGTTCGATTCCCAGGATTCCATAGGCATTGTCGAGGATCTGGAAATTCTTCAGGGCAGTATTCATTCCCATGGAGACAAAGTCCTCCTGGTCGGCGGCGGCAGGGATCGACTGGATCGAGGCCGGGGCTGAAAGAATGCGCTGTTCAACGATCTGCATGTCGGCGGTGTACTGGCTGAGCATGAGCCCGCTGAACATGCCTGCTCCCTTGGTAAGGAATGCCGGAAGCCCGACACTCAGTGCGGGGTTGTTCAGCCTGTTCATGCGGCGTTCGCTCATCACGCTGACCATGGTGACCACGTAGCCGGCCATATCCATCGGCACCGATACGGGTGAGCCCTGGAAGTTGGCACCGGAAAGCTGCAGGTTTTCGTCGGGGAAAAAGATAGGGTTGTCGCCCACGCCATTCAACTCGATTTCTACCTGTGAACGGGCATAGGCAAGTGCATCATGCGCGGCCCCGATAACCTGGGGTGTTGAACGCATCGAATAGGCATCCTGTACCTTGCATTTCACTTTTCCTTCAACGAGATCGCCCCCTGTCACACATTTCAGAATGGCGGCAGCACTGCGAACAGCCCCTTTGAACCCGCGGATTTCGTGAAGTTTAGGGCTGTATGGGCGCATGTTGGCCTTCATTGCTTCGAGCGACATGGATGCGGCAATTTCAGCCTGTTTCAGCCAGTTGTTGGCGTCAAAAAGGTAGAGCGCACTCATGGCAGTAAGCACATTTGAACCGTT
This sequence comes from Bacteroidota bacterium, assembly GCA_026391835.1. Taxonomy (GTDB): domain Bacteria; phylum Bacteroidota; class Bacteroidia; order Bacteroidales; family FEN-979; genus CAIVAT01. The sequence goes on along the minus strand of JAPLDF010000068.1, from coordinate 349,013 downwards.
GATGGTGGCCAGCCCGTCACGGGCCTGCAAACCGGGTACCGGTATTCCTGCTGCATCCAGGGCCTCTTTGCCCGACATCAGTTTTCCGCCGTAATATGCCTGGCCTTCGCCCATCATGAGCAGGGCGATCTGCGACATGGGGGCAAGGTCGCCGCATGCGCCAACCGAGCCTTTCTGGCAAACCATCGGGGTTACACCCTTGTTGAGCATGTCGACAAGGGTCTGGGTGATCTCCAGCCGTGAACCGGAATTTCCGTGTGCATGAACGTTTATTCGTCCAAGCATGGCACCACGCACCCAGTCGAGGGGCATCGGGTCGCCGATGCCGGCTGCATGGTTGTATATGAGGTATTTCTGGAAATCTTTCACCTGGTCGTCGTTCAATACCATTTCGGAGAACTCCCCGATGCCGGTATTTACCCCGTACATGATTTCATGGGCCAGGATTTTCCGCTCGAGCATGGCGCGGCATTTATGGATCCGCTCGATGGCAGCGGGATCAAGTTCAACTTTTTCGTTGTGGCGGGCAACCCTTACAACGTCTTCAATCGTAAGACCAGCGCCTTTTATAATAAGTGTCATAGGATTCAATTAAAAATTAAAAATTAAAAATTACCTGGGGTTCTCTTTATGCATTCCCTGCATTATTTGCATTGTCTGCATTGCCTGCATTCCTTACTCTGCCCCGATAATCATGCTGCGGGCGCTGAGGATGGCAGTTGCCCAGGTTCGTTTTACATTTTTCCTTGTCATGACAATAGTTGTTTAACTTCTTCCATCGGGTATGGTTTCTGTTCCCCGGTATTCATGTTTTTCACCGTCAGCAAACCCGTGGCCATCTCATCTTTGCCGATCAGGATGACAAACGGTATGTTTTTGCGGTTGGCATAATCCATCTGTTTTTTCATTTTGGCAGCATCCGGGTAGATTTCTGAAGGAATCCCTGCTTGCCTGAGTTCCGCGAGCAGTTTCATGCAATATTTTTCTTCTTCCGTCCCGAAATTGACGAACAGCACACGTGTGGCAGCCTGGATGGTTTCGGGAAAGAGGTTGCTTTCGTTCATGACATCATAAATCCGGTCGGCACCAAATGAAATGCCGACACCCGACATGCCCGGTAACCCGAAAATCCCGGTGAGATCATCGTAGCGACCGCCACCGCAAATACTTCCCATGGAAACATCAAGGGCTTTTACCTCGAAGATGGTCCCGGTATAATAACTGAGGCCCCTGGCAAGCGTGATGTCAAAATCAAACTTATTTTTAAGGCCGAGGTCTTTCAGGAATTCAAGAACGGTCCGCATCTCTGCAAGTCCCTTGCGGCCGGTTTCGGAATCTTTGAAAAGTTCGGAAAGCGTATCAAATTTCATTTTGATCTTCCCTTCAAGGGTAAGGATCGGCTGCAGCTTTTCAACAGATTCGTATGTAATGCCGCGGAGGATCAGCTCATCGTTCACCTTGTCGATGCCTGCTTTATCCAGTTTATCCATGGCCACCGTGATGTCGGTGAGTTTATCGGGGGCCCCGATGGCTTCTGCGATGCCGGCAAGAACCTTGCGGTTGTTCAGACGGATCAGTACATTGATCCCAAGCTTTGTAAATACGGCATCGGCGATCTGTGCCAGTTCAACCTCGTTTAACAGGGAATTGCTGCCGATCACATCCACATCGCACTGGAAAAATTCGCGGTAGCGCCCTTTCTGGGGACGGTCGGCCCGCCACACAGGTTGTATCTGGTAGCGTTTGAAGGGAAATATCAGTTCATTCTGGTGTTGTACGACAAAGCGGGCAAAAGGAACGGTTAGGTCATAGCGGAGGCCTTTTTCTGCAATATGTTTGGTCAGGTATTTCAACCTTGCTTCGGCATCGCGCATGCCGGATCCGGCATCGGGCAGGCCGTCAAGGTAATTTCCTGAATTGAGAATCTTGAAGAGCAGTTTGTCCCCTTCTTCCCCGTATTTCCCCATGAGTGTTGTAAGGTTCTCCATGGCCGGGGTTTCAATCGGCTGATAGCCGAAAACCTGGAAAACGTTCCGGATGATGTCAAATATAAAATTCCGCCGCACCATTTCAAGGGGCGAAAAATCACGGGTTCCTTTCGGGATGGATGGTTTCTGTACTGCCACAGCTGTCTGTTTGTGCAAATATAGAAAAGTTTTTCCCAATCTGTTGCTTCATTGCTGCAAACGGCCCCTGATCCGCATTATTAACCAGGGATACCTGTTTTAGCCAAAAGCCCGGCCAGGTAGCCGGCAACATCCGCCGAACCTTCTTTTGGCGCCCATGAAGCAAAATTTTTATCGTCGATCACAGCGTATGGCCCGTTTTTAATTTCATAGGCCACAGTGCCTTCATCGAGGGCAATGATGGTGTGATAGATCCTTTGCGGGATCTCGGCGCCATAGCTGCCTTTTGCCGGATCAAGAAGCATATGGTCTGTTATATTCCCGAGATCATCGAATTCAATGACGGCGATTCGCCCGCGCAGCGCGAAGAAGACTTCGGTCTTGTCCGGATCTTCATGTTTATGTGGCTGGATATATGTTTGAGGTTCAACAGCGTTGAGCATTCGCTGCAAAGGATCGGAATACTCCTTGTGGAAATTGTAATTCATCCGGCGGCGCGGCGATGCGGCTGCCTGCCGGGAAACCTCATTCAACAACTGTTCCTTGATTTTTTTCATCTTCTTGCTTTTTTTACTTATCGAAGCGGACTCAAATTTCGGATATTAATTCATACCATTACCGTTCCGTTTGAAAACAAATTGCAAAAGTCCCCCTGACACACTTTTCTGAACAATCCCTGCTTATACGCAGTTTCAACGTGGTTTCTACCTGCTTGTACGCAGTTTCAACGTGGTTTTATGACGATTCATCGTGGTTTCTACCTGCTTGTACGCAGTTTCAACGTGGTTTTATGACGATTCATCGTGGTTTCTACCTGCTTGTACGCAGTTTCAACGTGGTTTAATGACAATTCATCGTGGCAGTCAGTCCCCGCAAGGGGATGATCTCGGAGGGATCAAATATGGGTAGCAATAGGAGGGGAATACAACCTGCCGGTCCTGTAGGGGCCGAATATCTGTAAAAAACATAGACGCAAAGCCAAAATAATTATGAAGAATTATAAATGATAAATTTCTGTTTTTTACCATTGCTGATAATCCGGCCCCTACAGGGCCGATGATTATGAACGTGTCTGCAGTTCTACCAAAATACGACTCCTACGGAGTCGGCCCTGTTGTTTTTAGAGTATCCGGGTGTCATTTTTCCCAATGTTTTTTCTTTTTTATACCATAGATGAAAACCGGATGCAATTATGCTGGTAAAATGATTCTGAGGTTGTCTCAAAAGTCAAATTTCACCGGGAAGACGCAAAGACTCGAAAAATAAAATTATTGATAATCAACTCTTTGCGTCTTGGCGTCTTCGCGGTGAAAATAAGGTTTCATGCTTTTAAGACAGTTTCTCAGGGGCGCTGCCCTGAGCGTAGTCGAAGGCGCTGCCCTGAGCGCAGTCGAAGGCGCTGCCCTGAGCGTAGTCGAAGGGTGAGGTGTTTTCCCCGTCTGCCTATAAAAATTTACCTTTGAAATAACTTCCGTATGAAGATTTATTGTACGTTTACCCCGGCATTTAAAAAGTCGTTGTGAAAGCAGGCATTGTTAACAGGAAGATCACCCCTCAAAACGGCATCCGCTCCTTTTTTTGGAAATACAGGCTGATGCTGCTGGTCCTTGTCCCGCTGACGGTATATATCAAGGTGGTCACTCTCCAGTTCATCGGTATTGACGATGCCAACTTTATCATCAAAAACAAGGATTACAACAAGGATGTGTCTAATATTTGCAGGGTTTTTGAACGGGGCGTTTTCCAGCCGGCCGATAAAACAGCCTACGACTATTACCGGCCGTTGTTCCTTGTTGCCTTGATCACGGAATACCAGCTTTTCGGGGAGGCTCCCGGTGGATACCATTTTACCAGCCTGCTCCTCCATATCCTGTCGGTGATCCTGCTGTACCTGTTTTTTAAGAAAGTAAACATTGACGAAACAACATCGCTGATCCTGGCACTGCTGTTTGCGGTTCACCCGGCGATCAGCCATGCGGTAGCCTGGATTCCCGGGCAGAATGACCTGCTGCTCATGGTTTTTCTCCTGTCATGCATGATCTTTTCCATTGATTTTGCCATTTCTCGAAAATGGGGCGTATATGCTCTCCAGGTCTTCTTTTTCCTGCTTGCAGTTTTTACAAAGGAAACAGCCATCATCATTCCCCTTCTCGCCTTTTTTATCCTCAGCAGCGTCCTGAAAATACCTTGGAAATCTTTAATTTCCCTTTGTATCGGCTGGTGCAGCGTGATCGTGTTCTGGTTTTTCATGGAGTCCTTTGTCAAAAAGTCAGGGAACAGGTTCCCGGTGGATGAAATGATCGCATCTGGGCTTGGCCGTTTTCCGGCAATCCTGCAATACCTTGGCAAGACGATCTTACCTGTGAACCTGTCGGTGCATCCGCAGATCAACGAGATTTCCGTGGTGTGGGGCATTCTTGCGCTTGCAGGGATTTGTTTTCTGGTGATTTCCAAAGGCAGTTACCGCAAGCCCCTGACATTGATCGGCGGGGCCTGGTTTCTCCTCTTCCTCCTGCCGGTACTTGCCGTGCCAAAAACCTTCAGCGACCTTGTGTATGAGCACCGCCTCTATGTACCCCTGGCCGGCATACAACTTCTTTTAAGCCACAACGTTTTTTTAACCGGCAAATTAAAAGGCAGTTACCGTTTCATTTTGTTCGGGAGCGTTATCCTGGTCTTCGGTGTGATGAGTTTCAACAGGGCTGGTTATTTTTCCAGCCCGCTTTCCTACTGGAGCCGGGCTGTTGCCGAAACTCCCCGAAATGCCTATTCATTGCAGATGATGGGCACATGGGTTGAGGATGATGCGGAACAGGAGAGGATCCTAAGGCAGGCTTACGCCATCGATCCGACACTGGATGATATCAACCTCAATCTTGGGAAGGTCGCCTATAAAAACAAACGGCTTGATGAAGCCGAGCAGTTCCTGAAAAATGAACTGGCCCTGCCGGGCGCAAAAGATCCTGAAAACTACTTTCTGCTGGGGCAGATAGCCTTCGAAAAGAAGGATTACGCCCGTGTGAAGGGATACCTGGGCGAGGGTTTAAAAATCTCAGGGAAAGGGGATGCGGAGATCTATTCCCAGTTGGCAAAGGTCTATTTTTTCGAAAAATCATACGACAGTGCAGTCATCAACCTGAGGAAAGTGATCGAACTGGAACCGATGAATACTTCTGCTCACAACAACCTTGTCATCATTTTTATGAAACTGGGGATGAAGGACAGTGCTGTAGCCCGGCTTCAGCAAATAAAACTGAAAGGGTTAAGGGTGCAGCCCCAGCTGATCGAACTGGTTGGTGGCAATTAATGCTCCTGAATCGCAAACCTGAGATGTGTCTTTAGCCTTTTAATTTCTTGTACCGGATCCTCCTGGGTTCTTCTTCACCAAGACGTTTTTTCTTGTTTTCCTCATAGTCGGAGTAGGACCCTTCAAAGAAATACATTTGCGAATCACCTTCAAATGCCAGGATGTGCGTGGCAATGCGGTCGAGGAACCACCGGTCGTGGGAGATGATCACCGCGCAGCCAGCGAAATTCTCGAGACCTTCTTCAAGTGCGCGAAGGGTGTTGATGTCGATGTCATTGGTAGGTTCATCCAGCAGCAGCACGTTGGCTTCTTCTTTCAATGTAAGCGCCAGGTGCAACCGGTTGCGTTCTCCCCCCGAAAGTACCCCGCACTTTTTTTCCTGGTCGGCGCCGCTGAAGTTGAACCGCGCCACATAAGCCCTGGCACTCATCACGCGCCCGCCGATCTGCATGTTCTCAGCCCCGCCTGAAATTACCTGGAAAACAGTCTTCTCGGGATCAATGGCCGTATGGCTCTGGTCCACATAGCCGAGTTTTACGGTTTCACCGACTTTAAACGAGCCGGTGTCAGACTTTTCGACATCCATGATCATCCTGAAGAGGGTTGTTTTACCGGCGCCATTCGGGCCGATAACGCCGACAATTCCTGCAGGAGGCAGTGAAAAACTCAATCCTTCGAAGAGCAGCTTGTCGCCAAACGATTTGGAAACATCGACAGCTTCGATCACCATGTTGCCAAGGCGTGGCCCGTTGGGGATATACAATTCAAGGCGTTCTTCCTTCTCCCTGACATCCTCGCTCATCATCTTTTCATATGCATTCAGCCTTGCCTTGCCTTTGGCCTGGCGTGCTTTGGGTGACATCCGTACCCAGTCAAGTTCACGTTCAAGCGTTTTGCGGCGTTTGCTTTCCGTCTTCTCCTCCATGGCAAGCCGGTTCGATTTCTGTTCGAGCCAGGATGTGTAGTTTCCCTGCCAGGGGATTCCTTCGCCCCGGTCGAGTTCAAGGATCCAGCCGGCGACGTTGTCGAGAAAATACCGGTCGTGGGTGATGGCAATAACAGTTCCCTTATATTGCTGGAGATGAAGCTCGAGCCACTGAACCGATTCGGCATCAAGGTGGTTGGTAGGCTCATCGAGCAGCAGGATGTCGGGCTCCTGTAAAAGCAGCCGGCACAGGGCAACCCGGCGGCGTTCGCCACCTGAAAGGTTTTTTACCGAAGATTCAGGATCCGGGCAACGGAGGGCATCCATGGCCCGCTCCAGTTTGCTGTCAAGGTCCCAGGCTCCGTGCTGGTCAAGCAGTTCGGTGAGTTCCCCCTGTCGTTTGATCAGCTTATCCATCGCATCATCCGAGAGCGGATCGCCGAATTTGTTGTTGACCTCTTCGTATTCTTTGAGCAAAGCCACCACCTCGTGCACACCTTCCTCCACGATCTGCCTTACTGTTTTGGTGTCGTCGAACTGGGGATCCTGCTCAAGGTATCCAACGGTATACCCGGGAGAAAAGACCACCTCGCCCAGGAAGGATTTTTCGACGCCTGCGATAATTTTCAGGAGTGTCGATTTCCCGGAGCCGTTCAACCCGATGATGCCGATCTTGGCACCATAATAGAATGAAAGATAGATGTTTTTCAGGACTTGTTTCTGCGGCGGATAGGTCTTTGTGACACCCACCATGCTGAAGATTATTTTTTTATCGTCGGCCATAATAAGTTATTTCAAAAATCAAAAATCAAAATCAAAATGAAAAAAATTTGCCTGCATTGCCTGCATTGTCTGCATTGATTGCATTGTTTGCATTGTTTGAATTGCCTGCATTATTCCATTCACTTTCCCCCTTCGATCAGCATGTTGATCTTTTCGGTTTCAGTTTCCCAGTTGAAATTCCGGTGGACGAAATCGTACCCGTTTTGGGCGATTTCACCGGCTTTTCCGGGATTGTTCAGGAGCATCATGATGTGTGCGGCGTACTCTTTCGGTGTTGAGGCAACCAGGATATCCACACCTTCCCTGGCATTCAGCGCTTTGAATGCAAGAGGCGAGGTGATGCAGGGGATTCGCATGGCCATTGCTTCAAGGATCTTATTTTGCAAACCGGTGCCGATCTGCATGGGGGCAATGAATATCCGGGCACTGGCGTAACACGCGCGCATATCCGGCACCCAGCCGCTTACACTGACCTGTGAAGATTTTAGTGCCATCACCCGTAAGTTCGGACTGGCTCCTGCAATCAGCAGGTTCAGGTCGGGTTTTTGAGCCAATACGACCGGCAGGATTTCGTTGACCAGGAATTCAGCACTTTTGATGTTCGGCGGGTAACCCATATTGCCGGTGAAGACGAGGTCGTACTTCTTTTCGGCCTCCTGCGGACTGAAAAAATCAGTATCCACGCCATTTGCAACAACTACGATCTGGTCCCGCCCGGGATGCGGGATCATGTCGCGGTCGGGGGCTGAGATGATCATTTTGTGATCGAATGCTTCAAAAGCATCATGTTCGTAACGGAGCAGCCGGTTGTATTCGATCTTCAGGAACGGTTTCAGGTAAAAAGGTGCAGTGGCAAGCCTTCTTTCAACCCCCTTTGAAAAAACATCCTGGTAATCGAGTGTTTTCGGAATCGGGATGTCCTTTACATATTCGGCAACACGGATCAGCTGGCAGAAGATGTGATCCGGCTTATACTCCTCGATAAGCGAATGAATTTTAGCTGCGGAAGATGCATTGTAAAAATAACCCACCTGGAGCGGCTTGTTTGAAAACAGGGTCTTTACCAGGTTGAAAGCGATCGAAATCTTCGAAATTGGAATGATATGGATGGCTTTGACATACTTTTTCAGCACCGCTATTGCATTTTCATGCAAATCTCCGTCGTTCAGGGCGCAAAGGATGATCTCATGATGTTTTGAAAGCTGCTTGATCTGATGAAAAGCCCTTAGTTTGTCGCCTTTTTCAGTTGGATATGGAACCCGGGGTAAAATAAAAAACAATCGCATGAATGTAGCTTGTAGCATGCAAAAGTATAAAAAAAACCGCGCTATCCCGTGAGTTCCTGATAAAAAGTCAACAATTTTTGAATCAGAATCGTGGGGTTGTATGCCGTTTCGACCAGTGCCCGGGCCTGTTTTCCTATTTTATTGCACAGGGCAGGGTTTGTGATACAAATGGAGATCATTTCGAAAAATTCGCACGGAGCGTCGGCAATGAGGATATTTTCGCGATGTGTGCAGCTGATCCCCTCCGCCCCGATGCTGGTTGAAATGATGGTCTTCCCGCAAGCCATCCCTTCGATGATTTTCACCCTGATGCCGCTTCCTGAAAAGAGGGGAACGATCATGATGGCCTTTGATGCAAGAAAAGCCCTGGCGTCCTCCACCTCGCCGAGCACCACCACGTTTGGCAGAGCCAGGGCGCGCATCCATCCTGGCATTTCACGTCCGGCAATATAATAGTTGAGTTTGGGAAATTGGTTGTGAATATCGGGCCATACCTGCTCAAGAAACCAGCGGATCCCCTCCTGGTTCGGAATCCAGTTCATCGATCCCAGGGAAAAAAGGGATGGAAATTCGAGATCAACTGGATCAACACGGTATTTTGCAGGATCGAGGCCGAAGGGAAGGGCGGTGACGGGGATTGGGGAGATATCGGATTTACGATTTACGATTGCGGATTTACGATTTTGGTGGGTAGTCAGGGTGGTGAAGTATCCGGCATCTTTGGGGGTGATTGCCAGGATGCCATCGACTTCCATGGCGGTTTTCTGTTCGTAATTCCTTAGGGTTACGGCCAGGTGGTTCAGGTACCACTTCCTGGCCGGGTTTTTTGTCTCTTCTGCTATCCGCTCCCAGATGAGGTGTTCGATGTTGTGCGCCCTGAGTATGATTTTCGCCGGAGAATTTGCCCTGATGGTGCCGATATACGGACCCATGAACAGGGTTTCGAGCTGAACGATGTCGAATTTGCCAGCCCTGAGGATCTCAATCAGCCGGGTCCTGAATTTTTCGGAGATGAAACGCCTGACATGATAAGATTCACCGGTGAAGAGATTTAAAAAGGCATCCACGGGCTTGATGCGCAAGTCGACATCGATCAGTTCAATCCCGGTTTTTTCGGCATAGGAGAGGGGAATGTCATCTGCCGAAATATTGTATTTGAACGAGTTGACTGCCAGAACCTTCACCTGGTGACCTGCATCCACCAACCCTTCGATGAGCATGTTCATGGCCATCGGTCCGCCCTCTTTTGGCGGCCAGGGCGATTTGTTGCACAGGAAAAGGATTCTCATATGCGTCGTTCGCGGAGTTTAAACAGTTTTTTAAAGAAGTTGAGCCAGGCATCCACATCGAACAGGGATGCATCGTTGGTTGCCTTGACGGTGAGAAAAATACCGATCGGCATCAGTACCGCCGATGAAAACCAGATGCCCTGCCAGGCAGGAACGACGCCTTCGGCAGTATATTTTTCACCTACGAACGAGATCACCCAGAAAAGGATAAAGAACATGGTCGAGACAACTGCAGGCATTCCCAGGCCTCCTTTGCGGATGATCGCTCCGAGCGGCGCCCCGATGAAAAACAGCAGGAAGCAGGCAATTGAAAACGCGAATTTTTTATGATACACGATCTGGTGTTTGAAGATCAGCTTGCTTTTATTGTAGATATTGTCCTTGCTGACTTCCAGGTTGTCTTTTGCACTTTTGGCCGAATTCAGGGCGGCTTCCAGTATCCTGAAACGGTCTGCCGCCTTGAAATTGTAAATGACGGTCGGGTTGAAATTCTTGACGGTATCAACTTTTTTGCGTCTTAGGTTACTCTTCCGGTCATAGAACTGCTGGCTGTTGATAAAACTGAGTTCATACGCTTTACGGTCGGAGGCCAGATCGGTCTTGATCGAGTCGATTGAATGGCTCAGCTGGGTGATATTCTGCATCTCGTAATTCTTCTTGAACAGGCTTTCATCCGTCCGTGTCAGCTGGAACGCAGAGAGGTCGAACATCTGGTACTGTTCCGAAAATTCGGTACGCTGGAATGGGTGCGTGGATTCGTTGTTCCGCAAATCGACCCGTTCTTCATAATTGGTGCCATTGTATAGCCTGAACACCAGGAATTTTTTATCCGGCGAAAGCTCCATCTTTCCCCATTCGGCAGTGGTAAGCGACACATTGCCGAGATGTTTTGTATGATCATACACCATCACATCACGGATCGTGTTCCCGTCTTTGTCTTTTTTACCGATCCGGATGACGAACCCTTCGATGCCGTCATAGAACACTCCCTCTTTCAGGTTGAAAGAGAGTTTTTTCTCCCTGACATCAAACAACAGGGAGTGGAATTTGAGATTGGCGAACGGCAGGATGACATTGGAGAAATAAAAGGCGAGGGCGCTGATACAGATCGACACAACGATCAGCGGGCGCATGATCCGGCTCAGGCTGATCCCCGCAGCCTTGATGGTAACAAGTTCGTAGTGTTCTCCGAGGTTTCCGAACATCATCAGGGATGAAAGCAGGATGGCAAGCGGCAGGGCAAGGGGGACAAAGGTGGAAGATGCATAAAACATCAGTTTAACAATGATAAACCACTCAAGTCCTTTTCCCACGAGGTCGTCGATATACTTCCATACAAACTGCATCAGCAGGATGAACAGTGCAATGAAAAATGTCATGACCAGGGGGCCCAGGTATGATTTAAGTATGAATAAGTCCAGTTTTTTCATGTGCAGATTGACGTCCGATGCAAAGATAATTAATAACGTAAAGGTTAGACTTGTATTTTTGGCTGGCAGAAAACAAGGGAGGGGAGGTGCTCCTTATTTTGTTGGTTTGGAATAGGGAATGGATTACCACTGAGGCACTAAGGACACTCAGGTCCACTAAGTATCTCAGTGTTTCTCAGTGCCCTAAGTGCCTCAGTGGTTTTCTTTTTGCTGTTAAATGCAAATATCCTGGAATAAAATAGAAATCGATCTTGAATTCTTATAAAAATGAGGTTATTTGTGGTTTCTGATAAAAAAACACACAGGCGGATGCCCAATTCCAGCGTTCAACGATCATCCCTGCGGATACTAAGGAAAAGGATTTGCGCAATAAAACCACTTAGGCACTCAGATCACCCAGAAACACTAAGCATAGATTAAAATTTAATGCCTTTTTTACCGCAAAGGCGCAAAGACGCTAATAATTGTTGACAAAACGATGGATTCCATCCTTTAAAGCCGGCACTTTAAAATTGATCAGAAATCCCATTTTTTTATTCGATAGTTTTAAATAGGAAATCAGTTGTGCACGATGCACAGGCAGAAGAATTTCAACAGCTTTGATTTCAACAATGATCTCCTGTTCAACAAGGACATCAAAACGAAACTCCTTATTCAATTTGTTACCTCGATAAAAAAGCGGTAACACTACCTCCTGTTCAGTTCTGATCCCACTTAATTTCAACTCTTCCATAAAACAATAGAGATAAACCGATTCCAATAATCCGGGGCCAAGTTCTTTATGTACCCTGTAACCAGCATCAACAATTTGTTTTGCAACATATTCCATTTTCTGTTTTTCCATTTAAATATGTTTTAAAAGACCATTTAACCCGCCCCGGAAACTTAAACATAACTGTTAATCACAAAGACGCAAATAGCACAATTTCAATCATATAAACCTTAACGTCTTAGCGTCTTAGCGGTGAAAAACTTTTCTGAGAAAGTGCAGGATTAATGCTTAATCGTTTTAACCCGAAAAGGTAATACAGGAAATTGTTAATTTAGCGTCTTTGCGTCTTCGCGGTGAAGAAGGCAAAAAAATCGGGATAACCCTCATAACCCTTGTGAAAAGTTAAATTTTACAAAAACTATTGCATGATAAGATTAATTGTAATACTTTTGTAAATCTGAAAATTTATAACCTATATTTGTATAATCGTTATTGTCAAACCAAAAACCAAAAACCATGAAAAAACTTTTACTGCTGAGTCTGGCATTTATCATTGGCCTGGCTGTTGTCGCACAAAGACCCCAGATTAAAAATGGTGTTTTTGTCCGTAATTACAAAAAAGATCAAAAAGTTACCATCGAGCCTGTTGAAAAAATTTCTCCTTCAGCCTTCACAGCCAAACATTCAGGCTTGAAAAATGGCAACAACACCAACATCGTCACAGTTCTTGACCTCGGTACTTCTGCCAACGTTCTCGGCTATTCAAGCGGATCAAGGACCATGGTTTGGGCTGACGATGATCTCAATTGCATTATCAATTTTCACAGGGCTGGTCCCGGCGCAACTCCTCCGAGTTTATCAGGGTATTATGCCACGGATCTTGGTGTGAACATGGGTGCCTCCCAGGCTGACTGGACCAACCAGATCCTTTCCACTTCTGCCACAATGGTTTCTTCCCCTTATTATTATGACGCCAGCAGGTATCCTTGCGCCGCCATTTACAATCCTGCAGGAAATACCACTCTTGCAAATGCATATTGCGCATTTTTCGGTCCGAACTTTGCCAACCTGGTTGTCAGCGGATTCGGTGGATATACCATCGGAAGAATGAACCTCGTTAACCATGCCGATACCACCAAGCGTATCAAATGGTACAACCCTACTCCTTATACCTACATTCCTGATGGATTCACGATCGCTGGCAACTATGCATACATGGTTGACGGAGACAACAACGTTGAGTCAGGTTCAGTAGTTTACCAGGACAGCGTTATCTATGGAAGAGGTGTATGGAATACCACCACCAAAGATTTTGATTATACCTACAAGCAGATTGCATTCCACACCAAGGATATGTACAACATCGCCGATAACAAAATCGCCGCTTCACCTGATGGCCAGACCATGTACATGAGCGTTTTAGGCAATGATGTGAATGGCTCCCCGCTTATCGATTCAACCTACTACCCGATCGTCAGAAAATCTACTGATGGTGGTTTAACCTGGGGTGAACCTAAAGCGATCCAGCTTGACGGCCCGAACGGCATCGCCGCAATTAAAAATTGCTACAGCGATTATTTCTTAGCCAACTTCTTTACCCCACCGACACCTTCCCGTGACGAGATTCCCTATACCTGTGCATTTGAGCACAACATCAGTGTTGACTACATGGGCAACCCGCACATCGCAGTTGCTGTTGGATATGCACCGGGTGGTTATTCGATCTCCTCAGGCGTTGACAGTCTTATCAATGTTTTTGATATCTATTCCATCAATGGCGGAACTACATGGCAGGGTGTTTTCCTCGGATCTCTCAAAACATTCCGCGGAACATGGGCTACATACACCAGCGATAACCGCGTTTATATCGCCAGGAACAAAGTTGGTGATAAAATGTTTGTCACCTGGAATGATACCCACATTGATGGTGAGACCAATAACCAGAATCCTGATGTTTGGGCTCGTGGTTTTGACCTCAAAACAAACAAACTTACAACAGACAATGGCGTAAACGGCGGTACCAACGTTACCTTCCTTTGCGACATTACACAGGAAGCTTACTGGCAGTGTACTTCCCCCATTATCTTCACAGATAACAACAAATACACCATTCCTATCTGTACCCAGTGGTTTGCTGATGCAGCTGCCGATTCCAAATTCAAATATATTCCTGATTTCTCCTATGTTGACAGCGACTTTACGCTTCTTGTACCCAACCCGGGTGTAGGTGTTGATCAGAAACAGATTGAAATCGCTTCTGTAAATGTTTATCCGAACCCTGTAAAGGATATTGCAAAGGTTTCTTTAAGCCTGACACAGAATGCAAACGTTACTGTTGAAGTAACAAATCTCGTTGGAAAACAGATGATGTCACTCAACAAAGGAAACATGAGTTCAGGTTCACAGCAATTCAGCATTGATGCTACCAATCTTACCTCCGGTATCTATTTTGTAACCGTTATCGTTAACGGACAGAAATATACCCAGAAGATGATTGTTGAATAAACCAACCATTATCAGTATTGAAAAACCCTGCGGCTTGCCGCGGGGTTTTTTTGTGCCCATCCCGACCGCCCCCTGAGCGAAGTCGAAGGCGCCGGGTGCCTCTTTTTTTTTAACTTTGCAGCCAAATTCAGAATCATTCATGCTGTTCGCCGAAATCAAATTCCTTGTCGGAAAAGAGGTTATGCTTGAGTTAAAGCAGAAGTACGTGCTGAACGGCATACTGCTCTACCTGGTATCGACGGTTTTTGTTACCTACCTGGCGTTCGACAATGCCATTACCCCGGAAACATGGAATTCGCTGTTCTGGATAATCCTGCTTTTTGTGGCCGTAAATGGGATCTCAAAAAGTTTTCTCCAGGAAAGCGCTGCCCGTCACCTGTACTATTACACCATTGCCAGCCCGCAGGCCGTCGTGCTTGCCAAGATCATCTACAACCTGTTCCTGATGGCGGTACTTTCGCTGCTGGCATTCGGGTTTTTCCTGCTGCTGATGGGCAACCTGGTGGTGAACATCCCCTTGTTCCTGTTAACCCTGGTACTCGGAAGCCTCGGTCTCTCCTCGGTGCTTACCATGGTGGCTGCCATTGCCTCGAGGGCCAGCCATAATTTTTCGCTGATGGCGATCCTTAGCTTTCCCATCGTTCTTCCCTTGCTTGCCACACTGATGAAAGTTTCCAAATCGGCCCTGAACAACATGGATTGGTCAGGTTTGACTGGCTTCCTCGTGATCCTGCTCACCATCAATGGCGCGGTGATCGCACTGGCCTATTTGTTATTTCCGTACCTTTGGAAAGACTAAACGATTTTCGATTTACGATTTTCGATTTACGATTTGGGAGTGAGCAGAGGGGATTTGAAAATTTGAAGATTTGGAGATTTGAAGATGGAAGTAAATAAACATTATAATGATTGCTAAGCAATTAAATCGTAAATCTAAAATCGTAAATCTAAAATGATAAAAAGGGATTGGTGGAAGTTTTTATCAGGCTTGCTGCTCTTATATGCGATCTGTTTCGGGTTTTTCGTTGGGATTCCTGATACCATGATCCACGAAACGATGCGGAACCTGTTTTTTCACGTAGGCATGTGGTTTGGCATGTTTTCCATGCTGATAACCGGATTTATCTATAGTTTACGGTATCTGAGGAAATTCGATGAGACAGAGGACCTTGTTGCTGTTGAGGCAGTAAATGTGGGACTTATGTTCGGGTTCCTGGGTATCTTCACCGGGATGATCTGGGCAAATTTCACCTGGGGTTCCCCCTGGGTGAAGGATCCCAAACTGAATGGCGCAGCCGTCGGGCTGTTCATATACCTCGCCTACATGATCCTTCGCGGCTCTATCGACGATGTGCATAAACGCGCAAAGGTTTCGGCGGTATACAACATCTTTGCCTTTTTCCTCTGGATCGTATTCGTACTGGTCATGCCGCGCCTTGCCGGCGACAGCATCCACCCGGGGAAGGATTCACCCCCGGTGCTGCCGATGCACCTGGAGCCATCCATGCGGGTTGTTTTTTATCCGGCGATGCTGGGATGGATACTTCTTGGCGTATGGATCATGAATATCCGGGTAAGAATCAGGAAGATACAAAGGAATATCGAATATTGAACAGTGAACAACGATTTTTGAATTTTGTGCTTTGCACTTTGGGTTTTAACTTTGAACTTATTTTATGGAATCATACGGAAAGATTTTTGTAGTCGTTGCAGTGCTGGCAACTATCCTGGTTGGCGTATTTGTCTATTTGTTCACCATCGACAGGAAGCTCCGGAAACTGGAAAAGCAGGTTGAGGAAAAATTAACACACGATAAAAAATGAAGACAATACATATCGTCATAATTCTTGTACTGGTCGTAGCCGTAGCCGTGGTGATATCGACCATGACGGATTCGAGCACCTATTCCGATTTTGCGGAGGCTGCGCAAAAACAGGGAAAGGAGTTGCACATCATCGGCAAACTGAACCGTACCAAGCCCATTGTGTATGATGCACAGCACAATGCCAATGAGTTCTCCTTTTACCTGATCGACGACAAGGGTGTTGAAAAACAGGTTATTTACAACAACGCCAAACCGCAGGATTTTGAAAAGTCGGAGAAGGTCGTCGTCATTGGTTCGATGAAGGGGGATCAGTTCATGGCCAAAAGCCTGTTGCTGAAATGCCCTTCAAAATACAACGACAAAAAGCCTTCGAAGTTCGGGAGTAAGACGTTCAGTTAACTTTTTTTTTCAGCAAGGCGCAACCGATGGCTTTTAAATCCCTTTCACATTTTATCCAGGCACTGGAGGCAAACCGGGAACTGGTTCGCATCAGAGAGTATGTTTCCCCGAACCTTGAAATAACGGAGATAGCCGACCGGATGGTAAAAAACGGGGGCAGGGCGCTGCTGTTTGAAAATACCGGAACTCAGTTTCCTCTGCTGATAAATGCATTCGCCTCCGACCGTCGGATCTGCCTGGCATTGGGGGTGAACAGCCTCGCCGATATTGAAACTGACCTGGCACGTTTGATGAAAGATATCCTTGGCCCCAGGGCAAGCTTCCTGGATAAGCTGAAATTACTTCCGACGTTGCAGGAAGTGGCGTCATGGATGCCGAAATCGGTGAGCAGGCGCGGCGCATGCCAGGAGATTGTGATGGATAAGCCTGATCTTACAAAAATCCCTGTGCTTACCTGCTGGCCGGCTGATGGCGGCCCTTTCATTACTTTGCCCGGCGTACATACCGTCGATCCGCAAACCGGAATGCGGAACCTGGGCATGTACCGCATGCAGGTTTTTTCACCTGAAATGACCGGGATGCACTGGCACCTGCACAAGGGATCGGCCCGTCACTATCACCAGTACAAAGCGATGGGAAAACGGATGCCGGTATCTGTCACGCTCGGCGGCGACCCGGTGTATACCTACGCAGCCACGGCACCATTGCCTGAAAACCTGGATGAATACCTGCTTGCAGGATTTTTGCGAAAGAAAAAAGTCGAACTTGTCAAATGCCTTACCAACAACCTGGAAGTTCCGTCGGACGTCGATTTTGTGATCGAAGGGTATGTCGATCCCGGAGAGGAACTGATCCTTGAAGGTCCTTTTGGTGACCATACCGGCTATTATTCGCTTGCCGATTATTACCCGCGGTTCCATGTCACCTGCATCACCCATCGAAAAAATGCCGTTTACCCGGCTACCATTGTGGGAATTCCTCCCCAGGAAGACGGCTGGATTGGCAAAGCCACCGAACGGATCTTCCTTATGCCGATCCGGATGACCGTAGCTCCCGAGGTAACCGGCATGCACATGCCGGTTGAAGGGGTTTTCCACAACATCACCCTGGTAAGCATCAACAAGGAGTATCCCGGACAGGCCATCAAGATCATTAGCTCCCTGTGGGGCGCAGGGCAGATGATGTTCAATAAAATAATGGCGGTAACAGACAAGGAGGTGGAACTTACAGACTACCTTGAACTTGCAAAAACCATTTCCGCGAATGTCGACCCGGTTTCAGATATCCACTTTCTCCGCGGGCCTGTTGATATCCTCGACCACGCCAGCAGCCGTTTTGCATATGGCAGTAAAATGGGAATCGATGCCACCCGCAAATTTCCCCAGGAGCTAAATGATCTGTTGCCCCTGCCCCCCTCCCCTTCAAGGGGAGGGGACGGGGGAGAGGTCTTTTCTCCGGATCTTCAAAAACTATTTCCCGAAATCCGCGGGATAAGAAGCGACCTTCCCGGTCGGGGAATTTCCCTGGTTATCGTCGCTGTAAGGAAATCAAAAAAACATCATATTCACTCCCTCGCAGCCGAACTCTTGGGGAAGGGACATATTGCCGGTGTGAAATTTATCCTGTTTGTCGATGACCTGCTTAACCTGGCATCGCTGTCGCAGCTTGTCTGGATTTCAGCCAACAACCTCGATCCCATCCGAGATTGTTTTTACATCGATGCTGAACCCGGTGTGAAAATTCCGGCACTCTGCATGGATGCTACAAGGAAAACCAGGGAATTTGATGATTTTCAGCGCGACTGGCCCAATGTGATCGTGATGGATGATCAAACCATTCGTGCCGTTGATGAAAAGTGGCCGCGTCTGGAACTTGGGCCGCTGATCCCGTCCCCATCCATTGAATATAAATCATTGGTAGTCAGTTCCGGCGCTGTTTCCAGGGAGAAAAATTAGGTAATTATTGCAAAATATTTAGTATTTTTGCCAGTTAAAATTATCTAAATGAAGCAACTATTCACCCTATATATATTTTTCTTTTCCTTGTCGTTTCTTCCTTTTGGGACCATGGCCCAGGTGTCGGTGATCAAAGGAAAAGTTACCGATGAGAAAACTTCTGATCCCTTGCCATATGTGAACATTGGTGTGAAGGGGCAGTCAACGGGAACTTTTTCCGACAGCAACGGCGCTTATCGTCTTGAATTGCCAAAAGGTGATTATGATCTCTTCGTCTCCTCCGTGGGATATGAAAAGATGGAAAAGCAAATACATGTTGATGGCAAGAAGTCCTATGTGCTCGACCTGCAGCTGGTCAACAGCTCCCAGGAACTGAGTACGGTTGTGGTTTCTGCATCCAAATATGCCCAGAAAATCCAGGAATCCATCTCATCCATTGAGGTTTTTAAGGCAAAAAGCATTGAGATCGGGAACCTGCCAAGTGCAGATAAAGCGATTGACAGGATGCCCGGGATCACCATTGTGAACAGTGAACCGCAAATCCGTGCCGGAAGCGGCTTTAGCTCGGGACTTGGTTCCCGCGTGATGGTGATGGTGGATGAAATTCCCCTGTTGCGCGGCGATGCCGGCCGTCCCGACTGGGGGCTCCTGCCGATTGACGATGTTGATCAGATTGAAGTGGTGAAAGGTGCTTCTTCTGTTGTTTTTGGTTCTTCTGCCATCAACGGCGCCATCAATGTCAGGACTGCCTGGCCCAAAGACGAACCTGTTACCAAGCTCACCACTTTTTTGGGGGCATACAGCAAGCCGCAACGGGCGTATTCAACACCATGGTCAGGGATGAACCCGCTGGTATACGGAATTACCCTTTCACATTCCCAAAAGCTTGACAATCTTGATTTATCCGGTGGTATCAGCTACTATAAGGACCAGGGATATATCGGCGGAACCCCGGAAGAAAAGCTGAAAGTATCGGACACGTTTTATAACAACGGGCAATTCAACAACCGGGTGAAGTTTTATTTCAATACCAGGGTCCGTTCAAAAAAAGTTGAAGGCCTGTCATACGGGTTAAACGGCAACTTCATGTTCCAGGAGAATGCTGAAACTTATTTCTGGTATGATGCCGATACCAATATTTACCGGTCGTACCCTGGATCCTTGTCACGGTTTAAGGCCTTTACTTTTTATGTAGACCCGTTTTTAAAATATTATGCAAAGAACGGAGATGTACATTCGTTAAAGAACCGGGTTTACTACCTGAATTCACAGGGGCTTTACAACCAGTCATCGCTTACCGTGACACTTTACAATGAATACCAGTTTACCCATAAATTTAAAAAGGCGGGTGATATGATGCTGGTTACAGGTATTATGAACATCTATTCCTATGCCTTCGGAAAAGTTTTTTCAGGCCAGCTTGCTGCCAACGGAACCCCGTCGCTGGGAGCCAACGGCACCTATACGGCTGAAAATTTCGCAGTGTATGCGCAGTTGGAAAAGAAGTTTTTCAAGCGGTTATCCCTGCTGGTGGGCGGACGCTGGGAGTATTACCATTTGACTGACCTGACAGAAAGCCAGCCCATTTTTCGCGCAGGGCTCAACCTGCAGGCTGCACGGTCAAGTTATATCAGGCTTTCGGTCGGACAGGGTTACCGCGTTCCGAGTATCGGAGAGCGTTACATAACCACCACTTCCGGAAACTTCGGGTTTTACCCGAATCCCGGGCTTGCGCCTGAATCGAGTCTTTCCTATGAACTTGGGTTTAAACAGTTGTTCAAGGTAGGCAAATTCGCAGGAATGTTTGACATTGCCGGGTTTTATGAAAATTATGACAACTATGTTGAATTCAATTTTGGCATCTATGGTCATTCCGAGCCGAAAAACAACAATGGATTCAAATTCTTTAATACCGGCCCGGCGCGAATTTATGGCATTGATGTTTCCGCTGCCGGAGAAGGCACCCTGGTGAAAAACCTGAACATGGCTGTCATGGTTGGTTATACTTACTCGGTTCCGGAAGCACTTGACCCGAACTATATTTTTTATGTGGACCCATACAATGCCGCCCAGTCGAAGACATACCTGAACACTTCATCAGATACAAACGGACATATCCTGAAGTACCGGGTACAAAGTTTGTTAAAAGCCGACATCCAGTTCACCTGGAAGCGTTTCTCGACCGGTGTCGGAGGACGTTATTACGGGTTCATGAAGAATATCGACCAGTTTTTTTATGATGCCCTCGGAGGTAAAATTCCAGGGTTGATCGACACCGGCATCGAGAAATACAGGATCGTGCACAATAAGGGCACCTTCATCGTCGACTACCGTATCAGTTATGCCCTGAAGAGTTTTAACTTCTCGGTGATCGTCAACAATTTGCTGAATACCGAATTTTCCCTGAGGCCGGCCACAATTGAAGCGCCGAGGATGACACAACTGCAGGTGATTTATAAAATTTAAACACCCAATTATCCTCCTCTCCTCAAAGCCCGGTCCTTAAAACTTAACACTTAAAACTTAACACTTAACACTTAACACTTAACACTTAACACTTAACACTTAACACTTAACACTTAACACTTAACACTTAAATATCTACATATGAAACACCTGATTACATTTGTCTTACTTTCCCTGGCAATGAACACGGTTTATTCCCAGTCGAAATCCTCCACCGGTGACTTTGTTATTCCCAATGCCGGTTTTGAAACCTGGTACAATGTGGTGGTAAATGCCACCCTTAACTATGATGAAATCGGGACAGGCCCGTCCGATAACTGGATGTCGACCCTAAACACACTTGCTAGCCTTCCTTTTTCCGTTGGAGGCCCCGGCCCCGTCACGGTTTTCAAGAGCACGGATAGTTATTCCGGAACCTATGCAGCCAAAGGCGTTTCCAATATATTCCCGCTGGGACCCATTACCATATTTATTCCGGGCATGATCGGAACAGCAAAGATGGACATGGTAGGTGTACGTGCCCTGCTGGGTCAGCCCTGCGCAGGCTGCAGGCCCTCTCATTTAAAAGGCTACTACAAGTTTGAACCTGTAAACGGTGACTCCTGTGCAGCGGTCATTTTGCTTTCAAAATGGAACAGTTCTGCCAAAAAACGCGATACCATTGGTTATGGTAAATTTGTCGGGCACAATGCAGTGAGCACTTATACCAATTTTGATATTCCCATACAATATGCCGGAACCGGAACAGTCGATACGATGACATTGCTTGTTGTCTCCAGCGCCGGGTTTAATGTGATCAATTTTATGGGCAGTGTCGGACAGGTTGGAAGCACGATGTACGTTGATGAACTTTCCCTACTGTATCCCCAGGTATTGAATCTCGGCCCTGATCAGACTGTTTTCGTGGGTGATACCGTAACACTTGATGCCGGAACATTTGATACTTATTCCTGGTCCACAGGCGACCATGGAAAGGTTGTGAAGATCGACACTTCCGGTGTTGGTTTTGGTTCCAAGAAAATCTATTGTACGGTTACCGGGCCCGACGGAACCCAGTCCGACACCGTCATGATTTATTTCAGGCCCCGCCTTGGAATCAATGACCTGCAATTGGACATGCACGTAACCATGATGCCGAATCCGGTAACCAATAAACAATTCACAATAACCGCCAACCATTCAATCTCTGGAGTTGAAGTTATTTCCATGGTCGGGGAAATTGTTTATTCCAGGTCTTTCACATTCGATCAAAAAGAGGTAAAAGTGGCATTAAATGAAATACCTGGTGGCGTTTACCAGGTCAGGATATCTTACGGTGACAACCAGTCAGTATTTAAAAAAATCATCATTCAATAAAAATTTCTCTTATGACCGAAGTAAAAACATCACAGATGGCGATCGACCTCGAAGACAAATACGGGGCGCATAATTACCATCCATTGCCAGTCGTGCTTGCCAAAGGAAAAGGCGTCTTTATGTGGGATGTCGAAGGCAAACGCTATTATGATTTCCTGTCGGCCTATTCCGCCGTGAACCAGGGACATTGTCACCCTAAAATCGTGGGAGCCCTGATTGAACAGGCACAAACGCTGGAACTTACATCCCGCGCCTTTTACAACGACGTACTTGGGGTTTACGAAAAATTCATCACTGAATACTTTGGGTATCAGCGGGTTCTTCCGATGAATTCAGGTGCCGAAGGAGATGAAACCGCCCTGAAACTTACCCGGAAATGGGGTTACAAAGTGAAGGGAATTCCGGAAAACCAGGCTAAAATTATCTGCTGCCGCGACAATTTCCATGGACGGACGATCACGGTCATCTCCATGTCGAACGATCCTGATGCACGCAAGGACTTTGGCCCGTTTACCCCTGGTTTTGAGGCGATTCCGTACAACGATCTGGATGCGTTGGCCAAAGCGCTGGAAGATCCGAATGTAGCAGGTTTCCTGGTTGAACCAATCCAGGGCGAAGCGGGTGTCTTTGTGCCGGATGAAGGCTACCTGAAAAAGGCCTTCGACATGTGCAAGGCAAAAAATGTACTGTTTATTGCCGATGAGGTGCAGACAGGTATCGCCCGCACCGGCCGTTTGCTTGCCTGCGACTGGGAAGGCGTTAAGCCGGATGTACTTATCCTTGGCAAAGCGCTTTCGGGTGGGGTTTATCCCATCTCTGCCGTCCTGGCCGACGATCACATTATGCTGTGCATCCATCCGGGCGAACACGGATCGACCTTTGGTGGCAACCCTGTTGCTGCAAAAGTTGCCATGGCTGCGCTGGAGGTGGTTCGTGACGAAAAACTGGCTGAGAATGCCGAAAAAATGGGCGCCATTTTCCGGGATGAACTCCGCAAGATCAACTCGCCGTACATCGAACTGGTCCGCGGCAAAGGATTATTGAACGCCATTGTCATCAAGCCATTCAAAGGGAAAACGGCATGGGATGTTTGCCTGAAGATGCGCGACAACGGCCTGCTGGCCAAACCCACACATGATCACATTATCCGTTTTGCCCCGCCTTTGGTGATTACCGAAGAGCAGGTTCATGAGGCAGTGGAGATTATCCGCAGATCCATCAAAGAAATGGAATAGTTGATTCATTGTATATTAAGAGCCCCCGGATGATTTTCCGGGGGCTTTTTTGTAGAATAGAAGATGTTGTTTTTATCGACTGTTTTTGCCACAAAGGCTCAAAGACCCGAAGATACACAAAGTAATGAAATCAGCAGTATCTTCGTGATCCTTTGTGTCTTAGTGCCTTGGTGGCTTTTTCTTATCTAATCCAGGTGCACAATCTTTCGTACGGCAGTTTCGTGGCCCTGCTGCAGCAACACCTCATACATCCCCGGCTTCATCCCTGCAGTAGAAAAGTGGAGGCGATGGGTGCCCCGTTCAAGTTTTCTGTCAAGCCAGGTTGACACGGTTTGTCCCATCAGTGATACCAGTGTCAGCCGCACCCTACCCGGGTGGTCGAGGGTGAAAGTGATGTTGCAGGCATCTTGTACAGGATTGGGAAACACCTGCATGGCAAACGGTTCAGTCAGGTCCACCCCGGGAATCCCGACAGGATAGCCAAATTTCTTTGTCATTACAAAGTGCATGAAATCATGGGCATCGGTGGTGTCAAGATAATAGAGCGGGAAACTGAGCAGGATGCTTTTATGGTCGGTACCCAGGTATTCAATGCCAACGGGCCGGTGTTTCATTTTCCCAAAAGAAGTTGTTGAATCGAACTTAGAATCAAAGCGATAGACCACCGTGGCTGCCGGATCCGGTGAAAAGACATCAATGGTGTAAAGCTGTCCCGGGAAATTCTTATCCATATACTTGAGCGAGTCGATCCGGAGTGTGTCATAACCGGGAGCTACCGCATTTGCCCTGAAGAGCATGCTTTGTGTTTTACGGTCAACACTGTCGATTTTAAAAAGATTATGGATAATGGTGTTTTCGGGAATATAGAGTGGATAGTTGAAACTGCCGTTAATCCAGAAATGGCTTGGACTTAGTCCGGCAAAAAGCAGGTTCCCGCCGTTTTGAACAAATTGATATGTACCAAACACCATTTCTTCTGTAGGGGATTCAAATTCAAGCGAGTTCGACATCCACAGGATCGAGCGGTAACGTGAAAGAACAGAGAGGTTGACCTTTTGTACTGCGTTGATATCTATCCATTTATATGGAATGGTATCCAGGACTGCCTTGTAAAACGCAAGCACGCTGTCGGGGGTGGTTTTGTTGCCTTTCATATTTGCCAGTACCAGCAAACTGTCGCAGAAATTGAAACGCGCCCCGTACACTTCGTTCGAATAAGGGCTCTCTGCCTGGTCGTTATTCACTGTTGAAATGACATAATAGTACTGTTTGTTGAGGGTTCCGGGAACATCATGGAAGATGGAATCAGCAACCGGGGCCGCGTTGATTTTTTGAAATCCGGTTCCGGCAGTTTCCGACCGGTAAATATTGAAGCCTCGTACAAAATCATTCCCGGTTGGCATCCAGTGCAGGGTGATTTTTTCTTTGGAGGATTCAGCCCACAGACTTTGAGGATATGGCAATGCCTGTTGTTCTGCCAGGGTGGCAAGTGCACCTCCTGTTACCTTTTTCAGGTAAGGGATGTTGCAGTTGCCCAGGGTGTCGGAGGGAATGTGCCAGTTGGGGCTGAAAAAGATCTCCTCAAAATACGCCGAAGGAAATCCATATGCCCAATAAGGAAACGAGTCGGAACCGCTGTTGGTGTGGTTTGGCGGGAATACCACCGAAAGGTCCGTGTATCGTTCGGTTGCTGCCGCGGCAGCAAGGCCGGCCCATTCAAAGCCAATATACTGGTATACCTTCACTGCGGCACTGTCGGAAGGATTGTTGGAAATCATATCCAGGTTGAGCATATACCGGATGTCGGTCCCTGACAATCGTGCCTGGTAGGCAGCAGCCCTCGATCCGAAAAGCCCGAGTTCCTCCGCCCCGAAAAGGGTAAACTGGATGGTGGCTTCCGGTCGGTAATTGAGCAGTTTCATCACCCGTGCTATTTCACATGTTGCTGCAACCGCCGTCCCGTTGTCATTTACACCGGGGGCATTGTTCATGGGATCTGGTTGACAGAAGGAATCATAGTGTCCGCCTACAACATAGATCTCCCCAGGGGCGGAATTGCCGGCGAGGGTGCACACCACGTTATACTGCCATGCACTGTCGGACAAGCCGTTCCAGTTTGGGATTGCGAGATAAAATGAATCAAGTTTCACATCGGTGTAACCATAGGATAAAAATTTATTCATAAGGGAGGTTGTAAGCTCCTTGTTGTCGTCCCTCATTAAAAAGCGTGATCCCCGGTTTTGGAGGTACCGCAGGGTTGACCGGAGGGTGTCGGTATTGATGGCGCTTACCATGGCGGTGATGACGGGATCATTGTCCCGGGCATGCAACTGGCGGGCATAAGCCGTCTCCGAAAAACGGGTCACAGGAGCTGAAGGATCAGGGCACTTTTCGACCAAACATGCCTTTTCGGCCTGTGCCATTGAAATTGTCGGGATTATCGCAAGCATAGCGATGATCAACCTGCAGAAAATGTGTTTCATGGGGCAATTGTTTACGTGGTACATGTCGGTTTGACTGGCAGAATTGCAGGATAAAATTAACGAGCCATCCGCGTGGAATTTTAATCAAATCGACAAAACCGAAAACTATTCGATGAAATGGGGAACTGGCTGGTTGTATAAACTGCAGCGCATGCTGAAGCAACTGGTGACAAACTCCGGCATTGTTATTTTTTTATCACGCCTTTGATATAGGTTAGCGCTTTAAGTATCTCTTTCACCCCGGTCATGTTCCTGCACTGGAAAACCTGCTCGTCAATTTTATCGAATGAATCCGGGGCGTCATATTTTTTAATGCAATCGTTGCATTCAACCAGTACCCCGGTGGATGGTCCATCGGAGATGACAAAAGGAAACCAGTCCGACCTGGTCGTATGATTGAGTGCGTTGTTGAACTTCACATCATGTATGTTGAACCGGTAGACCTCCTCAGGGGCGTTGATCATCATATTGCCGCCCTGGTCGATGCCAAGAATGATGGAATAGGAGAGGCGGTCGTTGATAAAATCGATGGCTTCGGGTACATTCTTATAACTTCCCGTCCTTGTGCCTTTGACATTTCTGAGACCGGTGATTTTTGAGGGATCCGTATCCGTGTATGTGCCTTTCAGATAGTACAAAACGGGGATTATCTTAAACGCGTTCACCCGGCCGGGAGTTTGAAATGACTTCCGGCAGATGAATTCCTGGTGGCTGTTGCCGCTCCTGACCCCGATGCAGAAATTACCATATATTCTCACCTTGGAGCCATCGCTCGCATCATTGTATCCAAAGTCGGCCTGGTTCAGGTTTACCAGGTATACATCATCCGGTGCATTGATCGTCATCACGCCTTTGTCGTCAATTCCCGAGATCATGGAATAGGAGAGGTTTTCGTTGATGAAATCGATGGCTTCGCCGACCGTTTTTGTGCCAAACGTCGAATCGCTGACTTTCAGTTTTTTATCCCCTGGCAACAGGCTCTTCTGATCCGAGGTAAATAATTTCTTCAGATGTTTAAACGCCGCGATCACTTCATTGGCCTCTTTCTCCGATTCACATACAAACGACTGCCGGCTTGTTTTTTCGGTCAGGCTCTTGTGTTCATAATGTTCGATGCAATTGTCCCCGAAAACCCTTACCCGGTCATCGTTGTTCCCGCCATTATAATTAAAGGAGACCTCCCTGAGTTTGAATTTTATTTTCTGGTCGGGTGCGCTCATGGTAACCGTTCCATCCGGATCGATTTTCTGGAGAATGGAATGTGAAAGCCGGTCGTTGATAAAATCTTTTGTTTCCTCAACTGTTGCGTATTGCGCAAAAGTGCAGGTTCCCCAAAGTACCAGAACTAAAATGAAAGGCATTGAACCTTTTTTCCCAGGTGTTTTCATACGTTTTTTGTTTGTGGATATTGATACGCAATAGGACGTAGATCATCCCCAATGGTTACAGAAAAAAAGCATCAAAAACAGGAAAAGAACTAACCTGCAAATTGCAGCTCGCTGAGATTTCGGTACAATCCGTCGGTTACCTGCAGTAGCTGGTCATGTGTACCCTGTTCGACGATACGGCCATTGTCGAGCACAAGGATGTGATCGGCCTGGCGGATGGTCGACAGGCGGTGGGCGATGACGATGGAGGTACGGCCTTTCATGAGCTTTTCGAGTGCATCCTGTACCAGCCGCTCCGATTCCGAGTCGAGCGAGGAGGTGGCTTCATCGAGTATCAGGATCCTGGGGTCTTTCAGCACCGCGCGTGCAATGGCAATGCGCTGGCGTTGCCCTCCCGACAGCTGCGTGCCGCGCTCGCCCACCAGGGTATCCATTCCGTCGGGGAAATTGCTGATGAAATCCCATGCATTTGCTTTGCGTGCGGCATCCGCAACCATATCTTCGGAAGCCCCGGGTTTGCCGTAGGAAATATTTTCACGGATCGTTCCGCCAAACAGGAAAATATCCTGCGGAACAATTGCCATCTGGCTTCGCAGGGCCGACAACGGGATATCCCGGCTGTTTTTCTCATCGAAAAGGATCCGGCCATTTACAGGGTCGTAAAGCCTCAGCAACAGTGAGACAAAGGTCGACTTGCCTGCGCCGCTCGGACCTACCAGGGCCACCAGCGTATCCGGCCGTATTTCGACACTCACATCGGTAAGCACCTGCATCTCGGGGCGTGACGGGTAATGAAAAGAGACCTGGTCGAACCGGATGCCGCCATGCAGGATCTGATCCGGTAAAATCCGAGTGATATCTTCAACAGGTTCCTCCGGTTCATTGAAGATCTCAAGCAGGTCTTCGGTTGCTCCTATGAATTTCTGAACACGGGCGAATACATCGGCCATGCCGCCGATTGTGCCGCCAATGAACATGGAATAAATTACGAAAGAGAACAATTCGCCGGTGGCCAGTTCACCGGCCGCCAGCAGTGCGGCACCTTTCCAGATTACGGCCGTCATGGCGCCGAAGAGCCCAAGGATGGTGAACGATGAAAATGCCCCGCGCAGTTTGCCGTTTTTAATGCCGGTATGCGCAATGTCGATCGTTTTTTTGCGGTAACGGGCCATTTCGAAAAACTCGTTCGTAAAAGCTTTCACGCTTTGTATTCCCTGCAAAGTCTCTTCGACAATGGTATTGGAGTCGGCCACCTGGCTTTGGGCCTGTTTGCTTAATTTCCGGATGTACCGGCCGAAAAATACAACCAGGATCATGATTACCGGAACGACCGCAAGCATGAAAAGCGTTAGTTTGAAAGAGGTGAACATAAGCAGGCTCACCCCGCCGATGATGATGATCAGCTGGCGCAGGAATTCGGCCAGGGTGCTGGTCAGCGCATCCTGTAAAAGCGTGATGTCACTCGAGATCCTGCTGTTCAGCTCTCCCACCCTGCGATGCTGGAAAAATTTCATCGGCAGGCGGACCAGGTGGTTGAAGGTGCTCTGCCTGAGATCGGCAAGCGTTTTTTCTGCAACATGCACGAACAGGTAGATCCTGAAATAGGAAAAAACCGATTGGGCAATCAAAACCGCCACCAGGATCAGGGCAATGCGGTTGATCTCCTGTGCCAGCTTTCCCTGGTTGCCAAGGTCGACCAGTTGCCCGAGCAATTTGGGGAATACCAGGCTTGCCCCGCTCGATCCGAGCAGGAACAGCAAGCCAAGCGCGTATTCATATTTATAGGGTTTGATATAACTGTATAGCTTGAATAGCTTGCGTAAACCCGGCAGGGTAATTTTATTCTTCTGTTCTTCCATTCTCTTTCATCAAAATATGTATAACAGCGTATATTTTTTATTTCTATTGTGTCCTGTTGTGATCTATTCTGCCTATTGTGGTGATAATAATAAGGAACCACCTGCCATATGTAATGAACCAAAAATAGCAAAACATCTTCTTAAATGTTAATTTTGCAAAAACACGCCCTATGTCACAAAAATTATCTGTCGATATCCGCTCCGAGATCGGTGAACTTGAATCCGTGATCATTCATTCCCCGGGAGCCGAAGTTGAAAATATGACACCTGAGAATGCCGAAAGGGCGCTATACAGCGATATATTGAACCTGAACATCGGCCTGTCGGAATACAGCCAGTTGCAAGGTGTCCTTTCAAAAGTGGCTGAAACTTGTGAAGTCAGGGACCTGCTGCAGCAGGTTGTAGAATTGCCAGAAGCCAGGGAGGAACTTGTCGGTAACATCTGCCGGAATGAAAGCACCGAAGATATCCGTGACTATTTACTCGACCTGCCGGCCGGTATGCTCTCGACCGTGCTGATCGAAGGAGTGCTGATGGAGAAGGACAATCTTACCAAGTTCCTCAGCAAGGGCCGGTATGAACTGATGCCGCTGCACAATTTCTTTTTTATGCGCGATTCGGCAGTTTGCCTCAACAACAAGGTGATTATTTCAAAAATGGCCAGTGTCGTTCGCGAGCGGGAGTCGATCATCATGGAGAGCATTTTCCGGCACCATCCGAAGTTCGGTACCGAAACCATCAACCCTGCCCACTGGCCGCAGGGGACAAATATTACCATCGAAGGCGGCGATGTCATCGTTGCCCGCGAGGATGTGCTGCTTGTGGGCACCGGTACGCGCACCACCTCGCAGGGGATTGATTTCCTGCTTGCATGGTACAAACAGGAAAAACTGTCAAAGCATATCCTGGTCCAGGAGCTTCCGTTCAAACCGGAATCATTTATTCACCTCGACATGGTTTTCACCCTGCTCGACCGCGACAAATGCATGGTATACGAACCCGTCATCCTGAAACCCAATAAATTGCAAACCGTTCATATCATCGTGGAACAGGGGAAGGTTGTTTCAATCTTCAACGAAGAGAACCTGCTGACCGCTCTGAATAAACTGGGGTTCGGACTTGAGCCGGTGATCTGTGGCGGAACTGCAGATCCATGGACGCAACAGCGCGAACAATGGCATTCCGGGGCCAACTTTTTCGCCATCGCCCCCGGGAAAGTGATCGGTTATGCCCGGAATACCTATACACTGGACGAACTGTCAAAGCATGGCTTCGAGATCATCAAAGCAAAGTCGATCATCAAATGCCATACCGACATCCAGACAATTGAAAAATGTGTCATTACCATCGAAGGGAGTGAACTGGCCCGTGGTGGCGGCGGAGCAAGGTGCATGACGATGCCGGTTCGAAGAAAGCCTGTTTGATGTTTCAAAATGCTGTTAAATAACTACCTATGAAAGGAAACATTCTGAAAACGTGGTTGTTGATTCTTGTCTGCCTGCCAGGATTGCAAACAACCGCCCAGGTACAATACACCCCCTATGATGAATTCCCCGGGGTTATCAGGAGTTATAAACCCGCCTGGTGTGGTGATCTTCCGGGTTGGGCAAGGATGCTGTACCAGGATCCTGTCAACTTCAACGATATCAGCAAGGCATATGAGGCCTACATGCAGGCACACCCAGGAGAGGAGAGTGCGGTAATCCGTTACTTTAAAATATGGCAGCAGGCTGTCCGGCCTTTTGCACTCCCGGATGGAACCATCGAAATGCGGGATCCGGGTAGTTACTATGAGAACCTGAGAGCCCTGCAGCTGGCCGTTAGCAAAAACAGGGCAAAGATGCCGGCCACCGGCGCTGACTGGGCCTTCGTGGGGCCGAAGGAAACTTTCTGGCTGAACGAAACCGGATCGTTGTCAGCACCGCCGTCGTGTCCATGGCAGGCTAATGTTTATTCTTTTGACGTGGCAAATTCCGACAACAACGTGATCTATTGCGGCACAGAAACCGGATTCGTGAACAAGACCGTGAACAAGGGGCTCACCTGGCAGCTCAGTGGCCAGGATTATCCTTTTGGCGGAGGTGTTACGGCTGTTGCCGTTCATCCTTCAAATTCCGACATCGTGTATGTTGCCGCCGGAAACCAGGTGCACCGCACCCTTGATGGCGGGACCACCTGGGTACCCTTGCTGGCCGCCGGAAGCCTGTTTTATGCCGACCGGTTGAAAATTGATCCTGCAAATCCGCAAAAAATCCTGGCGGCCTCCTCAACGGGCGTCTATGTCAGTACTGACGGAGGTTCCGCCTGGAGTAAGAAATGGTCTGCACCGGCATACGACATTGTGATCCGGCCAAACGACAACTCCCAGGCCTTTGCACTGACATCGTTAAACGGAAAATTCTCCGTCATTCATTCCACCGACGGTGGCCAGACGTTCCAGGCAATGGCGACTTTTCCCAACACAATTGTCGAGTCAAGCGGTGGCCTGCTTGCAATGACCCCTGCCAACCCCAATATCCTGTTTGCCCTCCTTTTAAGCGCCAACAATACCCCCTACCTCCTGAAAGGCACCCTGGCAGGGGCCACGTGGAACTGGGCCCTGCAGGCAACAGGAGCAACGACTTCATTTCCAATGGACAACGGGCAGGGTTACTTCGACCTGGTACTCGGGGTATCTCCCGTGAACGAGAACATCATCTTTGCGGGTACCACCACGCTTTACAAATCCGCCAATGGCGGTGCCACGTTTAATGCTGTTGGCGGGTATTCGGGCAGTTTCAACATTCATCCCGACATCCAGGACATTAAAATGCTGCCCAACGGTGATACCTGGGTTTCAACCGACGGCGGCATGAACTTTACAACAGACAATTTCGGGGCGGCAGCCAATTACTTCGTTCGGGTAAACGGGCTCATCGGTTCCGACCTGTGGGGGTTCGACCAGGGATGGAACGAAGATATCATGGTTGGAGGCAGGTACCATAACGGGAATATGGCCATTGCAGGGTTTTACCAGCCCAAGGCCCTGCGCATGGGTGGTGCTGAATCACCAACCGGGTGGGTACTCCAGGGTAAAAGCCGTCACGTGGCGTTCGATGACCTGGGCAACGGGTGGATCCTTCCTCAAACAGCCGAAGGCAAGCCCGAAGGGCGTTTCATATTCAGCAAATACCCCAACATGGATGAGTATGGCGGGCGACGCAGCAACCTGGTACATCATCCGAACTATTACGGAACGCTCTTCCTGGGAGAGGGCACCGGATTCTGGAGAAGTACCGACATGGGAGTGACCTGGGACCTGCTCTATAACTTCCCGGCAAAGGTGCGGTACCTGCAGATCAGTTTCAGCAATCCCGATGTGATATATGCCGACATCGTGGGAGGAGGGTTATGCAAAAGCACCGACGGCGGGATGAACTGGGTTTTAAAACCCTCCCTCACCAGTCCGCCATATGGAACAGCCAACTGGAAGGGGAAACTCTTCATTGCCATCTCTCCGCACGATGACAACCTGGTTTATGCATGCCTGCAGAATGGAACCTGGTCGGCCGATCTTGGCAAAGTGTTCAGGTCGGCTGATGGAGGAGATACCTGGGAGGACCTGACCGGGAGTTTGTCGGAATATATGAAATGCATGGTGGTTCAACCGGACCTGGCCGGAAATGATTTGATATACCTGTTTACCAATGCCACCAACGGCAAGACCGCAAAGGTTTTTTACCGGACAACCGGGATGACCGACTGGGCTTTGTTCAGCGACAGATACCCGGCGGGGATGACGGTGAACATGGCGTTGCCTTTTTTCAGGGATGGCAAATTGAGGGTAGGGGGTAATGCCGGTGTATGGGAATCGCCCCTGGCGGATACAACATTCAGCCCGGTCATCAACCCATGGATCGAAAAAGCCCTTTACGACTGCATGCTCGACACCCTGTTTTTCGATGATCACTCCATCATTGATCACTCCGGCGCAACATGGCAATGGACCATTACACCGCAACCAGCCTGGATTGACGATGCCGGCATCCGGAATCCCAGGGTGGTACTGGGAAACCCCGGCACCTATGATGTCAGCATGACAGTTACAAAATACGGACAGGGTTTTTCAAAAACCATGTTGGGCATGGTTTCTGCAACTGCCTGTCCCTCAATTTATGACTGCGGCAACCCGGCTGAGCTGCCCAAAAGCGGTTGGTCGCTGCTTTACGTTGATAGCGAAGAACTCAATTACCCCGGGCTTGCAACCATGAGTTTCGATGACGATCCCTCCACCATCTGGCACACGCGCTGGAGTACAGGTAACGATCCTTATCCGCACGAGATCAGGATCGGGCTGGGAGGCCGGTACCGCATCAGCAAATTCACCTACCTGCCACGGCAGGATGGTGAAAACGGCCGGATCAGGAACTTTGAACTCTACATC
The DNA here is from genome assembly GCA_026391835.1 of Bacteroidota bacterium. Taxonomy (GTDB): domain Bacteria; phylum Bacteroidota; class Bacteroidia; order Bacteroidales; family FEN-979; genus CAIVAT01. Next base: position 315,261 of record JAPLDF010000068.1, on the reverse strand, counting down.
AGCGAAGATACCGCCAGCTGGGGTGTGCCGGTGAAAACCGGTTTGTTTGTCAATACGGCAGCCCCGCAGACAATTGTCTTTGATACTGCGGTGTCGGGGAGGTACATGCGCCTTGTAGCACTTTCTGAAGTGAATGGCAACCCATGGGCTTCGGCCGCCGAATTCAGCCTGGTTGGTTGCGTTGACTGGCCAGCAGGGATAAGGCCGGAGGCATTCAGCAGCAACATCACCGCCTTCCCGGTGCCAACCAGTGATATTGTTGAAATTGCCCTGCCATCCGGGAAATCTTTCCGGTACCAGGTGATCTCTTCGTCGGGTGGCATTGTCAGTGCCGGAACAATTGAAAACCCTCACGACACCTGGCCAGTCAATCTTGGAAACGCCAGTCCGGGCGTTTACCTGGTACAACTGAAAGATGACAAAGGTGTGATCTACCGGGTAAAAGTGGTGAAAAATTAGCAGGATGATTCCGGGCGGCCATTTACTGGGTCAATTCTTGTAAATTTGTAAAAAAAAACAAGAATGAGCAAAACCAAACCGCTTCTGATCCTCATACTGGTATTGATATCCTCAATCTACCAGGCCCATGCCTGTACCAACCTCATCGTCACCAGGGGAGCCAGCAAAGACGGCTCGGTGATGATCACCTATGCTGCCGATTCGCACACGCGCTACGGGGCGATCGCCTTTTACCCGGCCGCCGACCACAAACCCGGCGACAGGTGTGAGGTGTATCATTACGAGAACGGAATGTTCCTGGGGATCATCCCCGAGGTGCCGCATACCTATTCGGTGGTGCAATTTATGAATGAACACCAGGTGGCTGTTGGCGAAACAACCTTTGGCGGCCTGGATTCACTGGCTCGCCAGCCGGGATCATTCCTGGATTATGGCTCACTGATGAAAATCGGCCTGCAGCGGTCAAAAACAGCCCGGGAGATGATCCGTGTCATCTCCGAACTGGTTGGCCAATACGGGTATGCTTCGGCAGGAGAGTCTTTTTCCATCTCCGATGCAAATGAGGCATGGATCATGGAGATCATCGGCAAGGGAAAGTATGAAAAAGGAGCCGTGTGGGTTGCCCGCCTGATTCCTGACGGGTTTGTGAGCGGTCATGCAAACCAGGCACGGATCACCACCTTCCCGTTTCAGAAATCCAACAACTGGAATGACCTGAAACAAACCGTGTATCATTCGGGGGATGTTATCAGCTTTTCAAAGTCGCATGGGTTTTACAAGGGTAAAGATACGGATTTCAGCTTTTCGGATGTTTACAACCCCCTGAATTTCGGGGGAGCACGCTTTTGCGATGCCCGCATCTGGTCGTTTTTCAGGAAGATAAATAAATCGGTACGCGACAATCCGGAATATACCCGGTACGCCCTGGGTCAGTTTTCACACCTGCCCGGAACCATTGATGGAAACCCGAATCCCAATGGCTATGTTTCAAACAGGCTTCCGTTGTGGGTGAAGCCCGATTCACTGGTAGCGCTCAGGGATGTCATGGCTGCCATGCGCGACCATTACGAGGATACCCCGCTCGACATGCGCTATGACCTTGGTGCCGGACCGTTTCATTGCCCCTATAGGTGGCGGCCGATGGAATTTACGGTCGACAGTGTCATGTACCTGAACGAACGTGCCATTGCCACACAGCAGACCGGTTACAGTTTTGTGGCGCAATCGAGAAACTGGCTGCCCGATCCGCTCGGCGGCATCTACTGGTTTGGCGTGGATGATGCCGATGGCTGCGTGTATGCGCCGATGTATTGCGGAATCAGGGAAATTCCCGGAAGTTATGCCCGTGGCAACGGATCGATGATCTCCTGGTCGGATAATTCCGCCTACTGGACCTTCAGCCAGGTGAACAACTGGGCCTACACACGCTATGACCTCATCCATCCCGAGATAGAAAGATACCAGGCAGAACTTGAAAAGCGCCTCATCAGGGAAACAGAGATCGTCGACAGCAAAGCAGCCGTTCTTTACCAGGAAAATCCGTCCGCCGGCTGCGATTATATCACCGATTATTCCGGTTACACCGGAAACATCCTGGTAGCCAGATGGAATAAGTTTTACCAGTACCTGTTTATGAAATACATTGATGGCAACGTAAAGCAAACCGATGGATTTCAATTGCTCGACAACGGGAACGGAAAAGGAGTGCCCGGGAAGCCATCGCAGCCCGGGTATGGCAAAGAGTGGGAGCGGAAGATGATCGGGAATACCGGCGAACGGTTTAAAGTACCCGAAACCAAATAATTTCTACCTTTGCAATCGAAAGCCATAAAGGCTCAAGGACACAAAGAGTTCACAAAGAATCTCTTGTCAATATGATGTTGACATTCAGGTTTTAGTGGCTTTGTGACAGATATATTTTCTAATAAGTTATATTTATTGTGATAAAAAAATCAACCGTAATCGTGGGTTTAAGCGGGGGCGTTGATTCTTCGGTGGCAGCATACCTGCTCAAGGAGCAGGGCTACGAAGTGATCGGCGTTACCATGGCGATCTGGGAAGGTCAATATAAATCGACAGGCAAACATGCCTGTTATGGCTCCGATGAGGAGGAAGAGATCCACGGAGCCCGTGAAGTCGCTAAAAAACTTGATATTCCGTATCACGTGTTCAATTGTTCCGCCGAGTATAAACAGGCCGTTCTTGATTATTTTAAATCGGAATATCTTGCCGGCCGTACCCCCAATCCCTGTATCCAGTGCAACCAGCTGATCAAATTCGGCATGTTGCCGGCCATGGCCCGGAAAAGCGGCATCGACTTCGATTTCTTCGCAACCGGGCATTATGCAAGTGTCGAATTCAGTGAAAAATACCAGCGGTATGTGTTGAAAAAGGCTGCTGACCTTAAAAAGGACCAGACCTACTTTATTCACAGGTTATCGCAGGATCAGCTTTCACAGGCCATGTTGCCGATCGGAAGGTTCAACAAGCCGGAGATCAAGGAGCTGGCGCGAAAGGTGGGCATTACCATTGAAGACCTTGAGGAGAGCCAGGATTTTTACAGCGGCGATTACAAGGATCTGCTCGAGGTGGAAGACCAGCCGGGGGATATTGTCGACTCAAGTGGCAAGGTTCTTGGGCATCACCTGGGAATCTGGAATTATACAATCGGCCAGCGCAAGGGACTGGGAATAGCCTTTTCGGAACCGCTTTATGTGATCGGGCTGAATAAAGAGGCGAATACGATCATCGTGGGTGTTCGTGAAGAGACCTACAATGCTTCGTTCATTGTTTCAGACCTGAACTGGGTGGCCCTGCCGGGATTGACACAATCCATGGACTGTACAGCCAAGATCCGTTCGGCTCAAACAGAGCGTGATGCTCATATTGAACCTGTCGGAAACGGCGACGTGAAAGTTACTTTCTTCCACCCGAATGATGCCATAACCCCCGGGCAGTCTGCCGTTTTTTACGAAGAGGATGTGGTCCTCGGAGGAGGTATCATTAAAGCACTAGCAGAATAACCTTCAGATTTCAAAATTCGTTGATCAATATTCAATATTCCCATTACCATGAAAAAAACAGCCGTATTTCTCACATTACTCCTGGTTTCCACCCTGGTTTTCGCCCAAAAGGGCAGGATCACCGCGAAGGAACTGAACGAATATGTCAGTTTCCTTGCTTCCGACTCCCTCAAGGGGAGGAAGCCGGGCACCGCAGAGATCAATGTGGCGGCCTCCTATATCCTTGACCACTTTAAAGCTGCCGGGCTGAAACCGATGGGTGAGAATGGCTTTCAGTGGTTCGAGATTGTCACCGATGTGCAGCTGGGCGAGCGGAACAGCCTCTCATTCAATGGTTCTGAAGCCTCCATCAGGAAGGATTATATACCACTTTCTTTTTCAAGCAGCGCGACGGTGAACAGCCCGGTGGTGTTTGCCGGGTACGGGTTCGACATCGATATCGACAGCCTGAAATGGAGCGACTACAAGGGAGTTGATGTGAAGGGCAAGTGGGTGATTGTTCTCCGGTCTGATCCCGACCTGGATAATTCCGACAGTAAATTTATCCCGTACAGCGATATCCGGAGCAAGGTTCTCACTGCCAAGGATAAAGGAGCTGCAGGCGTCCTGCTGGTCACCCCGAAGGGCGTTGAAAAAGAAGATAAGCTGATGCCGCTGGTTGTTGAAAACAATGAAGTCACTGCCGGTATTCCCATCCTGAACATCACCCGCGAACTGGCCACCAGGATCCTGAAAAAAAACGGCATTTCCATCGACAGCATCGACAGGGCCATTATTGCCTCAAAGGCGCCGAACAGTTTCGAGACAGGTGAAACCCTGAACGGAACCGCGGATGTTGTTCAGAAACGGGAAAAGACGGCCAATGTCATTGCCTGCCTTGAAGGCACAGATCCGGTGTTGAAAAATGAATTCCTGGTAATCGGCGGGCACTACGATCACCTGGGTTTCGGCGGAACCGGGTCGGGGTCACGCATGCCCGACACAAATGCAGTTCACAACGGGGCTGATGACAATGCTTCGGGTACTGCCATGGTGATGGCGCTTGCAAAAAGGCTGGCACCTGAAAAGGGAACAACAAGGCGCAGCATCATTTTCGTCGCCTTCAGCTCCGAGGAGATCGGACTGCTTGGATCCAAGTATTTTGTAGACCATCCCCCCGTGGAGTTGAAAAAGATAACAGCCATGTTCAATTTTGACATGGTAGGCCGTTTCGATAAAGAGAAAAACTCTATTTCAGTAAGTGGCACCGGGACTTCAGCCGAAGCCGATTCCCTGCTGAAACCCCTCGAAACAAAACTGCCTTTCGCCGTGGTGCATGCTCCTGACGGATATGGTCCTTCTGATCATGCCTCATTTTATTCATCCAACATTCCGGTCTTCTATTTCAACACGGGGGTGCATACCGATTATCATACACCGTTCGATGATACGGAGAAACTCGATTTTGATGCCGAAAAGGAGATAGGTGATTTTGCCGCGAACATCATCCTGGCAGTGGATAACCTTCCGAAAGCACTCACATTTAAAGAGTCCGGGAAAAAGGAACAGGCCGGGCGCTCAGGCCGCAAACTTAAAGTGACCCTTGGCATCATGCCCGATTTTGCCGGAACCGAAAAGAAAGGTTTGCGCATCGACGGGGTTACCAAAGACGGCCCCGCCGATAAAGGCGGCATGAAAAAAGGCGACATCATTACGGGCATCAATGGCATGACAGTCGGTAATATCTACGAATATATGTCGCGCCTGCAAAAACTAAAACACGGCATGACCGTAAATGTCGAAATCATACGCGCCGGCAAAAACGAAGTCCTGGTCATCCAACTATAATCCGTCATTTTTAATTTGTAATTCGTAATTCCTCCAATGCTCCTCCAGTCCTTTTTTACCGAAGCTTTCCTGCTGAAATTCATAAAGTTCTGCCTTGTCGGGTTTTCGGGTGTGTTTGTCGATTTCGGCACTACGTTTGTCTGCAAGGAGATCCTGAAAATACAGAAGTACGTGGCCAATACCTGTGGTTTTGCCCTGGCGGCAACAACCAACTACTTCATGAACCGGATGTGGACATTTCACAGCACCAATCCGAACATCATGCAGGAATTCACCCGGTTTTTCTTTATTGCACTGATTGGCCTGGTCATCAACCTGCTGATCATTTGGGCCATGACCGGGAAATTTAAAGTGAATTTCTATGTGTCGAAACTGGTCGCCACCCTGCTGGTCACCTTGTGGAATTTCCTGATAAACGCCTATTACACGTTCGCCTGATACAGTTCAGGTTTTGTGTTCTTCACGCCATTGAAATTCCGGACGAAGTTATTTGCTCTCACCCCCGGGCATGGAAGCCGGAATGATGATGATGAAATCGGCTTTTGCAGCATCCTGTTTTGAGATGGTATCAATATTCTCCTGCTCCAGGCAGGTGATGGTAAGAACTTTCAACTCAAAACTGGTTTTGCGGATCGCCTGGTTGATGTACCACACGATACTCTGGTGATTGTCGCTGTGGTATGAACCATTGAAGTGGAGGATGGTCTTCCCGTCAAAAGCGCCGTTTTTTGTAATGAAATGAGCCATAGTGGCATCTTTGATGGCCTGGGCCTTTCCAAGGTTGGCCGTCAGGTGGGCCGGCATGCCGTCTCCGACATTTTTAACGATGCTTGCATAGCAATCAAGCGTGTCGGGGTATTTTATCGGAAGCGGGGCAATCATTCCACGCTCCATTGCATTGATGCTGTCGAGTCCTTCAAATCCTTTGCTGTTAACCAGCGCTGCAAAACGCCGCGGAATGTTGGTTGCAATCACCCTGATCCCTTTATCCCTGGCAAAATCCACGATGGGGGCATAGTCGGTTTTATAATTTGGCCAGAGCTTGGCTTCGGCTTCGAAATCCTTTTTGCGAATCATCTTCGAGAGGTACTCATTGATGAGCAATTGATTATCCACTTCAAACATTTCAGCGCCAAGTACCAGTTTGACACCTTTTTCAGCAAAAAGGTCCTTGGTCAGTTCAAGTTCCAGCCAATGGGCGATAGGGTTCTTGTGCAGTTCGCCAAAGAAAATGATATCCGAATTTTTTGCGGCTTTCAGCAGGTCGTCATAATCCACCGTATGCCCCTTGATATTGAAAATCTTATAGGCCTGCTTGTCGCTTTTTAAAGCCAGAAATGGAATCAGTAAAAGAACAAGGAGGAAGGTAAGGGAAGGTTTCATGGGGAATATTTACGATTTATGATTTACGATTTACGATTTTTTAGCTATTTTGCGAGTCCTTTTTCATGAAATGCAAGGGGCAGCAAGGTTCCCATTCCTTGAAAAACATACACTTTGCCTGTCTGGCCACCCAGGATGAGGCGTATTTTGTTGTTGAATTTCATCTCGTATTCAACAATGGCCTGGCGGCACATGCCACATGGGGGTACCGGCTCCGAAACTTCGAAATCATCTGAAACTGCACTGATTGCGATGGCTGCGACCGGGATATCCGGAAAATTTGATGTTGCCGCAAATACAGCTACCCGTTCGGCACAGAGCCCTGCCGGGAATGACATGTTTTCCTGGTTGCTTCCAATGACCACATGCCCGTTTGCGAGTTTTACCGCTGCCCCCACATGGTAATGGGAATATGGGGCGTAGGACCCTGCAATGGCTTCCTTGGCTTTTTCGAGTAATTCCCGGTCTGTTGCTGGTAATTCAAGGAATGAATCGTAAATCTGGTATTCGAAAGAGTGCGTGATTTGTTTCATAGAGTGGGTTTTATTCAACCGGGTTTTCATCGTCATCCTCTGCCTTGACCGGGATTTCCGGTTTTGGCTGCACAAATTTTCCTGAAAGGATGCCGGTATACTTTTCAGTGTCATTGATGGTTGCAATGGCATCGACAAGTTCCGGATCATGTTTCAGGGCTGCAACTATTTTCCCTTTCTGATAATAATACCTTGTGACGATTTCCATTTTAAGAAGATCTTTTATCTGGTCGCCGTATTTTTTCAGATCTTCCTGCTTGTCCTTTTCCATCCTGGTTTTAAGGTGATCGTATTCCTCTTTGATGGCATCAAAATAGTTCTCTTTCAACGCGATGTTTTTCAGATCCTCAAGTGCACGTTCGCTTTTGGTCTTGTATGAGTAATCCTTTCCATGGATGTAGTCAATGAAGCTGTTAAAAATTGAATCGCTGATTTCAAAGGTATCGGCAGGAGAGATGGAAGGATGTTCGCGGACAAATTTTGTGGCGTAATCAAACACGAAATATTTACCGTAAAGCGCCAGTGCAAGATTGCTGTATTGCCTGGCTTTCGTGATCACATCAGGATTGATGCCGCCCCCGTCATAAACAGTACGCCCGTTCTTTGTTTTGAAGGCCCTGATCAGGGAATCGGGGATCTTTCCGAAAGAACCATCTTTCTTTTTGTGTTCGTAATCGATGGCCTGGATGCACCTTCCGCTGGGGATATAATATTTTGCGACCGTAATTTTCATCTGTGCATTGTACGAAAGCGGAACCACGTTCTGTACGAGTCCTTTCCCGAATGTGCGCTGTCCAAGCACAACTGCACGGTCAAGATCCTGGAGCGAACCTGCCAGGATTTCACTTGCTGAGGCGCTCGACCGGTCAACAAGCACCACCACCGGGATGCTTAGATCCACCGGGGGATTCATGGTCGCATGCGAACGGTTCTTGTCTGCCATTTTCCCTTTTGTGCTGACAATCTCCTGCCCGCGTTCCACGAAAATATTGGCAATGTCAACGGCTTCATTCAACAGCCCGCCGCCATTGCCGCGCAAATCAATGATCATGCCTTTGAGCTCATTGCCGTCTTTGAGTTTCAGGAAAGCCTGTTTCAACTCTTTGGCCGCATTCTGGGTGAACCCGGTGAGTTTGATGTAGCCGATATTCCTGCCAACGATGCCGGCGTAAGGAATGTTGTCGATTTTGATGTTTTCGCGTGTGATCGTCTTTTCAAAGGGTTTGCCTTCTCCATCACGCTGTATCAGCAGGTTTACGGTGGTCCCTGCCTGTCCTTTCAAAATGGAACTGACGTCTTCATACGATTTACCCTTTGCCTGTTTCCCGTTGACTTCAAGGATTTTATCCCCGGCTTTGAGTCCTGATTTGTCGGAAGGAGAGCCCTGGTATGGTTCTGAGATGACAATGTAATCACCCTGTTGGTGGATCAGAGAGCCGATTCCGCCATATTGACCGGTGGTAATGAACTTGTAGTCCTCAACCTGCGATTCGGGGATGAAGTTTGTATAGGGATCCAGCGATTCGAGCATGGCTTCGATCCCGGTCTGGGTCAATTCCCCCGGGTTTATCTCATCCACGTAGTCCTGGTTCAACTCCTTGATCAGGTTGGAATAGATGTCAAGGTTCTTCATGATCTCAAACCCCTGCTGGTTTGGTGCCTGTGCCAATACCCCAAAGTGGAGCGATACCAGGCTAAAAATCAATAAAATATATCCTGCAATTCGTTTCATCCTGTTGTTTGTTTCAATTTCACAATATCCTGTTACCTTCTCACCCTTTTACCCTGTCACCCTGTTACCCTGTCACCCTGTTACTCTGTCACCCTGTTACCCTGTCACCCTTTACTCACGGCACCGGGTCATACCCGCTTCCTCCCCACGGGTTGCACCTTCCTATGCGTTTCAATGCCATCCATCCTCCCCGGAAGGGCCCGTATTTAACAATGGCATCTATGCCATATGCTGAACAACTGGGTGAAAAGCGGCATGATGGCATCAGGTATGGCGAGATTGCTCCCTGGTAAAACCGTATCAGTAAAATGAAAAACCTACCCAGTAACTTTTTCATTCTCTTCAATTAAACGCTGTAAAAGTAAAATTATTTTTGCATCAATGAGGTCGTAATCCACTATTTCTTTGCCGGTGTATGTGATGGCACAGATCATCTGGGTTCCGGTACCGGTGAAACTGTCATATAAAAGTTGCTTATTCAGCCGGTAAGCTTCCTTCATGCGGCGGCGAATCAGGTTCCGGTGGACTGCTTTACGGAAATTATATTTTGGTACGCTCATGAGAACCTGCACCGGGGTTGGGAAATCAAGGGATTCATGTTTCCATGTCACGCGAAATGGTTTCTGGTGAAATGTATGCCCTTTTGAAAACAAGATGCCAATCAGCCGGTGGCTGCATAGCCGTTCTTCTTTGGAAAAGGTTTGTTTCATGATTTACAGTGAAATCCCTGAACAGTTTCTCAAGTGTAGGAGTATCCAAAAAAAAGGTGATTACTTCTTTTTAGCTTCATTTTGCAGAAACAGGTCAATGGCCGTGGTCATTGAGGGGGCCGCCTGCGTGGGGGCTTCGAAGTTGAGGATGAGTCCGGCATCGGTAACAGCTTTATGGGTTGTTGGCCCAAAGGCGCCGATGGCTGTTTCCCCCTGGACAAACTCAGGAAAATTCTTCACCAGGGATTTGATCCCGGAGGGACTGAAAAAAACCAGCAAATCATAGTTTTTGATATCGATGTCAGAAAGATCGCTGGCCAGGGTGCGGTAAATGATGGCTTTTTTATACTGGATCTTGTTTTCCTCCAGCATTTTTGGAATCTCCTGCTTGTGGATATCCGAGCATGGGAGAAGGAATTTTTCGGTTTTATGTTTTTTGATCAGTTCGATCAGGTTTGCGTAATTCTCTTTGCTGTGGAAAATTTTTCGCTTTCTGAACTGTACATATTTTTGAAGATAATATGCCGTAGATTCTGAAATGCTGAAATATTTCATGGTCTCGGGTACTTCAACCCGCATCTCCTTGCACATCCTGAAATAATGGTCTACCGCATTGCGTGAGGTAAAGATAACCGCCGTGTAATCCAGGATGTTAACCTTGTCTTTCCGGAAATCTTTTGCAGGGATCCCGTCAATTTTAAAAAATTTGCGAAATGTAATGTTGACATTGAATTTTCTTGCTATCTCACCATATGGTGATTTCTCAAAATCGATAGGCTGAGGCTGGGAAACGAGGATATTCTTTATTTTCAAGGTCGTACTGTATTAGTGTTCACACACTCGAAATACTTACGTGCCTGTGGTTTGTGTATGATTAAGCAGGATTTTTATGAGTACCAGCAGGGGTAAAATTTCGAGACTGCAAAGATACACAAATAAAAATAAATATGAAAACTTCGTCAATGCCATTCCGATAAAGAATCCGCGGATGAACCTGAGGACAAGCATAAGGCTGAAAACAGCAAGGCAGATATATAGCAGGAGGACTGATTTCAGGTAGACAATAAAGATTAAGGTGGCGAGCAGCAGAGGCCCGGAAAGCAAGGCGAAAATGAGGAGGTTGAGAAGATAATTGTGGGTGGTTTCTTTTGTTTTGAAGATGATTCCGAGGAATTGCACCAGGGCCAGTTTGGCAGCCAGGACACCGATGTTTAGCAGGGTGATCAGCCAATAGAGCGGGATCCCCGTTATTCCGTGGAATGAAAGTTTGAGTACTTGCTCGTTGAATTCATACAGGAACAGTGAAAAGGCAAGAATGTACACGATACCCAGGGCAACAGCGATACGCTCCATAAAGAGGTTGCCGTCGCGGGTGAGCTGGTTGATGAAGCGCCTGGAAAAAGGTGCACGGAAGATCTGCTGAAGTCTTTTATGATAAAAAACCTGCACCCATGCAAGAAGGATGACACAAACCACAAGAATGGCCAATACCCAGTCGGGCTGGTTGTTCCTGACCTGGTTGACCTGGAAGTCGGAAGGTTGCAGCTGGTGTGACTGGAATATCGTTTTCACAAAGACCTGCTTTGGAAATGCAATACTCTGCATTGTAAGGGTTGTATCCGGTGATGAACTGATCCTGCTCATCGTGAAATGGTATCAGGCAGACGGTTCCTTGTAAAAAAATCCCAGAGCTGATCATGGGGCGGAGGGGCAGTAACCTTCAGCATTTCCTTTTTTACCGGGTGGAGAAACTCAATTGAACGGGCATGCAAATGGATGAAGCCGCCCTGGTTCGATCTGGGGTATCCATATTTCAGGTCACCCTTTACGGGGCAGCCCATGGATGCCAGTTGCGCCCTGATCTGGTGGTGGCGGCCGGTTAACAGGTTCACTTCCAGCAGGTAATATCCGTCACTTTTATCGATCAGCTTGTACATCAATTCGGCTTTCCGGGAACCGGTTACAGGGCTATCATGCACGAATGATTTGTTTTTTTCAGGATTCCTTGTGAGATACTGCACCAGGTGGTCCTCCGTCTGGGGAGGGCTGTTTTTCACAACAGCCCAATAGGTCTTATGGATAAGGCCATCGCGGAGCATGATGTTGAGGCGTGTCAGGGCCTTTGATGTCCTGGCAAAAATCAGGGCACCGCTTACCGGGCGGTCGAGCCGGTGCACAACCCCGAGGAACACTTCACCCGGCTTGTTGTATTTGTCTTTGATGTAGCTTTTAAGAATCTCACTCAGTGGCTCATCCCCGGTTTTATCTCCCTGAACGATATCGGAAGGTTTCTTGTTCAGGATGATCAGGTGGTTGTCTTCGAATAAGATGTCCTGATCAGTACTGTTCTTTTTCATTGGGGAAATCAAGCGTTTTCACATCCTGGATGTAAGTATTGACCGCTCCGCGCACCTCTTCAGACAAGTTGGCATACCTGCGCAGGAAACGGGGCGAAAAATCCATTGTGATGCCCAGCATATCGTGTAAAACCAGGACCTGCCCGTCGACATCCTTCCCGGCACCGATTCCGATAATCGGAATCCTTACCGCCTGTGTCACTTTGGCACCCAGCATGGCGGGGATTTTTTCGAGAACAATGGCAAAGCATCCCGATTTTTCCAGAAGATGGGCATCGTCAAGTAACTTGGACGCTTCTTCTTCACTTGTGGCCCGGACCACATAAGTTCCGAATTTATGAATGGATTGCGGCGTAAGCCCGAGGTGCCCCATTACCGGGATGCCAGCAGACAGGATGCGGTCGACAGATTCGATGATCTCTTTTCCGCCCTCCAGTTTTACTGCGTCGGCCCCTGCTTCTTTCATGATCCGAATGGCAGAATTCAGCGCTTCCTTCGAATTTCCCTGGTAGGTTCCGAAAGGCAGGTCAACAACCACCAGCGCCCGTTTTACGGCTCTTACCACCGATACCCCATGATAAATCATCTCATTCAGGGTGATCGGCAGGGTTGAAGAGTGTCCTGCCATGACATTTGAAGCTGAATCGCCTACCAGGATTACGTCAATACCGGTGCTGTCGAGGATCTTTGCAAACGAATAATCGTATGCCGTAAGCATGGCGATTTTTTCACCCTTTAGTTTCATTTCCTGAAGGATATGGGTGGTGACCTTGGTCACATTCCTGAAAGATATGGCTGTCGACATAATATCAATTTGAAAGCAAAATTACGATATTTTTATGTACTTTTGCCAAATACCAAAATTTGATCTGCATGCGCTATTTACGATTCATGCCACTCTTTTTACTTCTCCTGCCTGTCCTGTTTTCGTGCAATAAGGATTTGAAAGTCAATGCCGACTGGAAAGATGTGACCGTGGTTTATGGCCTTCTCGACCAATCAGACACCATCACGTATATTAAGATTACCAAAGCGTTTCTAGGTGAAGGCAATGCACTGCAATTTGCAAAAGTGCCCGATTCCAGCATCTATCCCGACAAACTCGAGGTGAGGATGGATGAATACCTGCTGACCGGAGCCGATACTACTTTCAGGAAATCATACCCATGCGACACGGTCACCATACATAATAAAGAAGCCGGGGATTCAATTTTTTATTATCCCGACCAGCTGATGTATTTCGCCCGTACCCTGGGAAAGTTAAGTGACAGTTGTGTCTATAAATTATTTATCAAAAACAGAAAAACCGGGAAAGAGGTCACGGCGCAAACAGGCCTGGTACGCGATTTTGAGTTGCTACGCCCGAATGGCAATGCCAGTTTTCCCCCCGGGCAATCCTTTAATGTAAGATGGAAATCCGTTAAAAACAGCAATGGGAAACGTTACCAGCTGGTTATCAGGTTTATTTACAGAGAAACACTGAAGTCGAACCTTACCGTGCGCTCGACGAAATATATCGACTGGATGCTTTTCAACGATGTCAAGCCGGTAATCGTTGCCAATAGCCAGCTCTTCGACCTCTATTATCCGGCCAATGCTTTTTATACGGTAGTTGGTTCAAAAATAAAACCAGACTCCCTCGTTACCCGTGTTGCCTATAAATGTATCTTCTTCTTTACCGTTGCAGCTGATGATCTCAACACCTATATGGAGGTTACCGAGCCGTCACTGTCGCTTGTCCAGGAAAAGCCTGCCTTTACCAACATCAACAATGGCATCGGACTGTTTTCTTCCCGGTTTATGAAGCCTCGTTTCCCTTCGGAATCCGACTCCATGGATGTCAGCCAGATTACCATTGACTCCCTCAGGATAAACGCCCATACAAAAAACCTGGGCTTCTGATAGCCCTCTTCTCCCCGCTTAACAATTTTGTCACTTGTCATTTGTCACTTGTCACTTGTCACTTGTCACCTGACCTTCCTGTCTTTTTGTCACCCTCCTGACACCAAATCTATTTTGGTACAATGATTGACTATTCAGGACTAAATTCTGAAGTAACTATTGATCATTTATAAGGAGATTTTAAAATGGCAAAAATTATTGGTATTGATCTTGGAACCACCAACTCCTGCGTGGCTGTAATGGAAGGGAACGAACCCGTTGTAATTCCAAACAGCGAAGGGAGACGAACGACTCCGTCTGTTGTCGGTTTTACCGACAACGGTGAACGCAAAGTAGGAGACCCGGCCAAGCGGCAGGCAATCACGAATCCCAGGAACACAGTTTTTTCCATCAAGCGCTTTATGGGAGAAACCTGGGACCAGGTTCAAAAGGAGATTAAGCGTGTACCGTATATGGTAGCAAAAGGGGAAAACAACACACCCCGTGTTGATATTTCCGGTAAATTATACACCCCGCAGGAAATCAGTGCGATGGTTCTTCAAAAAATGAAGAAAACTGCCGAAGATTATCTTGGCCAGGAAGTGAAGGAAGCGGTCATCACCGTTCCTGCTTATTTCAGTGATTCACAGCGCCAGGCTACCAAGGAAGCAGGCGAGATTGCAGGACTTACAGTAAAACGTATCATCAACGAGCCAACAGCGGCAGCACTTGCCTATGGCCTCGATAAAAAACACAAGGACATTAAAGTTGCCGTGTTCGATCTCGGCGGCGGAACTTTTGATATTTCCATTCTCGAACTGGGTGAAGGCGTTTTTGAGGTTAAATCAACAAACGGAAATACCCACCTCGGGGGAGACGATTTCGACCACATGGTCATTGACTGGCTTGCCGATGAATTCCAGAAGGATGAAGGACTCGACCTTCGGAAGGATCCGATGGCACTGCAGCGTTTAAAGGAAGCTGCCGAAAAGGCGAAAATCGAACTTTCAAGTTCCAACGAAACCGAAATCAACCTGCCGTACATCATGCCGGTAGATGGTGTACCCAAGCATCTTGTGAAAAAGCTGACCCGTGCCAAGTTTGAACAATTGATCGACAGCCTGATGCAATCAACCATTCCTCCATGCCAGAAAGCATTGCAGGATGCAGGTTTGAAGGCATCTGAAGTTGATGAGGTGATCCTCGTGGGAGGCTCAACCCGTATTCCTGCCGTACAAAAACTTGTTCGTGATTTCTTCGGAAAAGAACCTTCCAAAGGCGTGAACCCGGATGAAGTTGTTGCCATTGGCGCAGCAATCCAGGGTGGCGTGCTCACCGGGGAAGTAAAAGATGTACTGTTGCTCGACGTAACCCCATTGTCGCTTGGTATTGAAACACTTGGCAGTGTTATGACACGGCTCATCGAATCAAATACAACCATTCCTACCCGGAAATCAGAGGTCTTTTCGACGGCTGCCGATGGTCAGACTTCGGTAGAAATCCATATTCTCCAGGGCGAACGGCCGATGACCAACCAGAATAAGAGTCTCGGCAGGTTCCATCTTGATGGCATCCCGCCTGCACAGCGCGGAATTCCACAGATTGAAGTGATCTTCGATATTGATGCAAATGGGATCCTGCATGTTACCGCCAAGGATAAAGCCACCGGCAAGTCGCAGCAGATCAGGATTGAAGCATCCTCAGGCCTGTCGGATGACGACATCCGCCGCATGCGTGAAGAAGCGCAGGTCAATGCCGATGCTGACAAAAAAACAAAGGAGGAGGTTGATAAACTGAACCAGGCCGACAGCCTTGTGTTCCAGACCGAAAAACAGTTGAAAGAGTTCGGCGAAAAACTTCCTGCTGATAAAAAGGCATCCATTGAGAAAGCAGTTGAAGAACTGAAAAATGCACACAAAAACCGTGACTTTGCTGCCATGGATGCGGCAATGGCCAACCTGAACGCAATATGGCAGACCGCCAGCGAGGAGATGTATAAAAATGCTTCGCAAAGCGAGCCGCAACCAGGTCAGCCCAACGATGCCGGGCAGAGTCAGCAGAACCCGAAAGGTTCAGGAAATGATGAAGTGACCGATGTTGACTTTGAAGAAGTAAAAGATAAATAAACCGTCATTTCAATTGATTGTTCAGGGGCTGATCCTTCACCGGGATCAGCCCTTGTATTTTGTTGATAAAATACTTACAAAAAATCAAAAATTATTAGCAATTTTGTACATTCTTTCCTTTGCGTTTTTTAAAGGTCAAAACTATGAAGTATCGATTTGCATTTTTGGGTATAACCCTCCTGGTGATGTCTCTTTTTGTTACGGGAGGATTCAGTCAGACTGTTACGGAATTGGTTATTCCGAAGTACTTTGGAAGCAAAACGGCTCCTTCAGCCAACAATGCCAGAACCGCGTTCGCCGTGTGCATTAAAATTGACGGGCTGGCAGCAAGTACGGCTTATGACCTTAAACCGGGGTTGGGGCTGGTTTCCGACGCAACCACCACATACGGGGCCGGAAACTACTGGAACGGAACACTTTTCACCGGTACGACAAGCCTGTTAAATTATTTCACTACTGATGCAACCGGCAGCAGCGGACCCATATGGATTTTTTATCAGCCAACCGGGAATGCAAGCCGGTTTGATGCAGGGCAGCAGCACACCGTTCGTATCGGGTGGGTCGTTTCAGGAGGTCTTATGCCGGGGTCACCGCTTTTTATCGGAACGAAAATCCTGACAACCCTTGATATTGCCGTTACCGAACGGACAACGGCAACAACCGATGACGGCTGTTTTGTAAAGGGAAGCTCGCTTGCAGCTTCGAACGGGAAATATTTGCTCCTGTATGACAATGTTGCCGGCACCGGCGATCCTTTGTTTTCCTATATGATCCTCCCGACGATTCCAACCCAGGCGGCCAATACAGAACTGCCCACGCTTGTCAACGATGTTTATATGCAGGCCGGAACGGCCGTTGCCGGGGATTATACTGCCGTGATCCCGATCGGGGCAAACAATCCCAACGGGGTGCGCCGGGTAGAATCGCGCAACCCTGACAATACTGTTTTTGCCTTCAACACCAGTGCCAACGGCACCTGGGGAAGCGGGGCCAATACCACTGCTGCCCTGCGCAGGGATGTGGTCATCCTCACCAATACCGACACCCCTCTTACTCCTGCTGGACCTGGATTGCCTGCTGTTACTACCAATCCTGTTGTCAGCAACATCTCCTTCAATACAGCAACAGGCGGAGGGAATGTTACCAATACGGGGGGAACGGCAATTTCAGCCCGCGGACTATGCTGGGGCACAAGCGCCAACCCGGCTGTAACCGGCTCGCACTCGGTTGAACCGGGCACACTGGGACCCTTCAACAGCAACATGACCGGCCTGCTCCCGAGTACCACCTACCACCTTCGTGCATATGCCACCAATACTTCCGGTACAAATTATGGCGCAGATGTTACCTTCAGCACACTTTGCGAGGTGATCGCACCCTTACCTGATTTCGCGGCAAGCAAGGTGAACCTTACGGTAGGAGAGAGCATCAATTTCTTTGATTCGACAAAATTCTGCCCCGATACCTGGAGCTGGTCATTCAACGGGGGAACTCCAAGCACCTCCTCTGCACAAAACCCGACGGGCATCACTTACAGCTTTGCCGGCAACTATACTGTCTGTCTCACTGCCAGCAACCAATGGGGACAACAAACAACCTGCAAGGCAGCCTACATTCATGTGATCGGGCCTACAAATGCTCCGGTCGTCATGACCGAGATCAACTACCGGTCGCCCCTCGGTGGCACCGACTCGCTTGAATTCATTGAATTGTACAACAATGGCCCTGATCCGCTCGACCTGGCAAACTTCTATTTCAGCAAGGGAATTGAATATACCTTCCCTGCGATGACACTTAACTCCCATGCATATGTGATGGTAGGGAAAAGTGCCTCCCTTCTCGCAAGCACATATGGTGTTACCGCTTTGCAATGGAATGCGGGATCTGCCCTGAGCAATGGCGGCGAGCCCATCGTCCTGAAAGACCTGTTTGGTTTTGTGGTTGACTCCGTTTCATACCTGCCGACAATGCCCTGGGATACCATGGCCAATGGGAAAGGACCTTCCCTCGAACTGTGCGATCCGGGCTCCAACAACCTCCTGCCTGCAAACTGGCGTCATGCTGTTGAATATAAGGGGAAAACACCCACCGGTGATTCCCTTTTCGCCTCCCCGCTGGCAGGGTGTTCAAACCTGCCGGTCGCCAATTTTACAGTGAGCGACTCAACAATAAATATTGGCCAGACGGTTGTGTTTACTGACGCATCTACCGGTGATGTCACCAGCTGGTCCTGGGAATTTGAACGGGGAGTACCCGAAACATTCAGTGGCCAGGCACCCCCCCCGATACAATACAATGTGATGGGAGCTTATGATGTCACACTCACCGTTTCCAACAATGCAGGGCAAAGAAAAAAATACAAACCGGGATTCATCCAGGTCGGACCGGCAGGAATTTCCGACATTTCGCTGAAAACGGGATTTTCAGTTGTCCCGAATCCTGTATACAATGGCAGATTTTCAATTTTGTTCCAAAGCATTTCTTCACGTGAAATCAAATTGCTGACGGGAGCCGGTACCCTTTTTGACAGCAGGGTATCTCAGTCAAAGGAGGTTATTTTTAACCACCCGGAAATTGTAAAAGGACTCTATTTTATTAAGGTAACTGATCTAAATACCGGGCAAACACACACGCAGAAATTAATTATTCAATAACCATCAAATAAATACAGACATCTATGAAAAAACAATTACTATTTATTGTCGTCTTTCTGACGGCGGGTCTCTTTGCAATCGGGCAGGGAAATGAAGATTTCACCCATTACCCGGAGACCGCAAATGCCTATCATGATGGCACCTTTCCGGGAATGGACGGCTCAACCTGGACATATACCCAATGCCGTGGCGATTCAGTGATCGTTGCCCCTTCACCTACTTTCGGGAAAAAGAGGCCGATAACGTCGAAGATCATCTCCGGAACCCTTCACAACGGTTGTGGAACGATCAGTTTTGAGTACAAACAGCCTTTTACAACTGCCGTAAACCTTAACCTCTTTGTCAATGGCCTCCTTGTAAAGAATGTTACCAGTACCGTTCAGGGTGCTTTAAACAATTCAGGACCAGTTCTTGTGAACACTCCTGGCGATTTTACACTTATGTTCAAACAGGCCGACAGTTCCAATTCAGGACAGGTTACCATCGACAATGTGATCTGGACCTCTTACACCGGCGGAGCTGCCCCGGAGCCAACCAATTATCCGACCAATTTCACCGCGGCTAATTCACCGTTTACCATCAACCTTGCATGGACGGATGCAGTGGGTGCGCAATTACCTGTTGCATACATCATACTCGCCAGCGACCAGAATAACATCGTGGCCCCGGTCGATGGAACCCCGGTACCTGATGATGCAGTTTTGGCAGACGGACATGGTGCACTCAACATCCTGCAGGGAACTCAATCTGCAGCATTTGGAAATTTGCCACCGGCCAAACAGTATTATTTTAAAATCTTCCCATATACCAACTCAGGTACGCTGATTGATTATAAAACCGATGGAACCGCCCCAGGCGCAACAGCCACCACTGCGAACACCGTTATCATCGACAGCATCCATTTTACCAACAGGACTTTTGGAAACTGGATCCTGAAAAATGTGACAGGTGCTGAAGTATGGGTAACCGACTCAATTCATGGTATCAATGGAAGTCCTTGTGCAAAAATGAGCGGATATGCCGGACAATCAAATGTAAATGAAGACTGGCTCATCACCCCGGCGATGAATTTTGACATCTATCTCACAGAAGCCCTGACATTCCAGTCAGCATACAAATATACCGGTGCACCTTTGGAAGCATTGATCTCAAATGATTATGACGGCGCAACCAATCCCGGCGACTTTACCTGGACCCCGTTAACTGCTACCTGGTCGGCAGGCAACTATGTGTGGACACCATCAGGTACGATAGATGTCAGCGGAACAAATGGTACCCATGTTTACATCGGGTTTAAATATACTTCAGATGCAACAGCAGCCTCAACGTGGGAGCTTGACGATATCGTGATTACCGGAGACAAGATCATTGGCATGGGTGAAAAAACCGCCAATGAAGGAAGTTTTACCGTGAATCCGAACCCGGCTTCAGAAAAATGTTCGCTGAGGTTCAGCAACGAGGGAACAAAAGAGATCAGGGTTACTTCGGTGATCGGCTCTCCTGTTATGGAAACCTCGACTGATCAGATGAACCTTTCACTGAATCTTAATTCACTTACCCCCGGCATTTATTTTGTTCAGGTATATAACCCCACTGCGAAAACAACACAGGTGAGGAAACTGATCATCCGGTAATATTTTATTCCATCAAAGGAAGGTCGCCTCAAACAAGGCGACCTTTTTTTTTCTACTTTTGTGACTCAGAAGCATCTTTTTCATGTGGCGACTCACAATTCTCCTATTCATCCTGGCCGGTTTTCCCGGAATAACGGCAATATCCCAAAAACCTGCTGACAACAGTTATCCCGATAAGCCCCTGCGAATTGAAATTCCTGCCCGGTCGGTAAATGAGACCTACCGGATCATCCCATGCGGCACAAACGGACTTATCATGTTTTTCAGAAGCCAGGAAACTACGGAGGATGCCCGTGTGAAATGGTATTTTACCTGTTATGACACAAACCTGCAACAGGTATGGGTGAAAAGTGTGCCACTTTTCGGCGACCAGGATTACCGGTTTTATCAAAACTGGAAGGATACTTCGGCACTGCTGTTCGGACATGCCGGAAAATCGAAGAATCCGGAGAATTATTTTGAGATACTGCGAATTGTTCAGCAAAACGGGACCATGGTCCTGAATACCGGGACAATTGAACCCGGGGCGGTTGTGGATGCCTTTGGTGTTGAGAAGGGCCTTGCCTGGCTTGGTGTTAATGTGAGGGGGCAGGCCGGAAAAATAGTGAATATCCGGCTGAAAAAAGGTATCAACAAAGAATTTTCACTTGGGAATGGCAATCAGATAGCAGTTCTGTGGATGAAACCAGATACGGCCTCAGTTACATTATCAGCCATTGTTGGCAGGCAGGTAACCAAAAAAAATACGGAGTATTACCTGGTCCGGTATGATACGAATGGCACCATCATGCGCGAGGTCCTGGTAGGAACACAGGCAAGTGAGCGCACCCTGACCCAGGTGAAGGTGGCTGGGTTCCCAGGTGCTGAAATGATCCTGGGCAGTTATGGACAGGGCTTTTCAGGCTCAGCCCAGAAAAACAGGACTGTTGACGAGTCAACTGGTTTTTTTGCGAGCCCGGTACGCGGAACAACCCAAAAGTCGATCAGTTTTTACAACTTCCTTGAACTGCACCATGCCAGCTCTATTGTCGGTGAAAATGATATCATGAACCTGAAAAAGAAGGCGCTGAAGAAAAAGAAATCCCTTTCTGAATACTCGCTGGATTATTCCGTATTGATGCATGAAATCATTGTAAAGGATAATCAATGCATCTTGACAGCTGAATTTTTTTCACCGCAGTATCATACGGAGAGCTTTACCGATTTTGACTTCTACGGACGCCCTTATACCAACAGTTATTCCGTGTTTGACGGGTACCGGTTTTATAATACGGTTGTGGCTGGGTTTGATCCTGAGGGTAAACTGTTGTGGGATAATTATATTGAGATGAGGAACCTGGTGTCATTCGACCTGACGCCTAAGGTAGTCATGTATCCTTCAGGCAATGACCTTGTGTTATGTTATGTAAGTGACGGAAAGATCGGCTCAAAGATCATCCGGGACAGCACTGTCGTAGAAAAACTTGATTTTTCAGGAATTGAGTTGCTAAATCCCGATGATAAACTGCTCGCTGAAACAAAAGGAACCCTGCTTCACTGGTATGGAAATTACTTCCTGAGCTATGGTTACCAAGATATTAAAAACATAGCACTTGAAGCGAATAACAAGAGACTGGTTTTCTATTTCAGTAAACTGCGGTTTGAAAAATAGCCCGCTACTTTTGTACGACAAACATCTTGTTGTCGCAGAACAGTATCATAATTGTTGTATCTTTATGATATTGAGGACCGTCGATAGAGATCGTGTAAGGTTGGTTGCCAGGCAATGAAAAGGGGAGGGTAAAATCTTTTTTAATACTTGTGATGTTATTTGTTTCCAATATCTTAACAGACAGGGTGGAGTCGAGTTTATTTGAAATGTTCAATATCCCGGTCCCTGAACATGGATCGGCAGTCGTTTTTTTGGAGCAGGCAGACATCGCCAGCAGTGCGGCGAATAAAATGACGGAAATGGCAAGAACTGATTTTTTCATGGGATCCGGATTGTTAATTGCAAAATTACAAGGTTTAATTCAATATCAACACGCAATGTCATTTTTTTTTCAGCAGCCAGCCCGGCCCTGTACCGAAAAGTAGTTTCCAGGTAGGTTGACTCGGATAAATGTCAGAATAACAAGGGTTTGCACTTTCGATTGTTTTTGTTCCCGGAGCTTGATGTTTAAATAGTTACCTGGCAAAGAACCACAAAGACGATCACCGGCAGTGCACTACTACATAACATGACAAAATAAAAAGTGTTATGGTTGTCTCCGAATGTTGGAATTTGCCAATATTGTATTAACTTTGTTGATTCAGAGATTCTCTGATATTTTATTATCACCGGGATTTCTTTATGACAGGCAACCTTTTGAGTGAAACTTTTGTCGTATATTTAAGTATAACATAACAGAGCGTAATCATCTACAAATTCTATACACATGTTCCATCGATTTATACGCCTTATTTTTCTCGCGGTACTCTTCCTTTCATCAGGGATAGGGGCAATTGCCCAATGTCCGGATACCCATCCCATTATTACGGGTCCTGATGTGGTAGGTGCAAGTGCAACCCCGGTCAAATATTTCTCCCCTTTGGTAACAGGTCATTACTACACATGGAAGGTTACTGAACTTCAGGGAGGGCTTCCCGTGGGAATACCCGTGGTTACAACCAATTTCACAGGCGAACTCGACCAGGTTTGGTTCACTCCCGGTGATTATCAGATTGAACTCAGTGAAGGAATTACAGGAAACGGCTGCGCTGCGGTTGCTGTAACTCCCCCGCTAGCCGTGCTTGTGAAACCGATGCTTGCCGCGTATTTTTATTATGAATTTGATGCCGCCCATGGTTGTTATTATAATGAAGTGAACTTTACTGCAACAGGCGATGGAAAATATCCTCCCGAAGACCCTTCGATCAACTATGAATGGAAATATCGTGTTTACAGCCCGCAGGGTCCCTGGCTCACAACGAATATCACTCCTGTCGGTCCCAATTCCGTTAAAATTAATTTCCCGGCCACACCCGGAGTTACTTATGAAGTTAACCATAAAGTCACAAAGTTAATCGCCACACGCACCTGGGAAGATGAGATCACCGATTTCGTTTATGTTGATCCTGATAAATACAAACCGGTAGTGGTCCTCGACATACCAGCCACTCCAAATTGCCTGAACCAGCCATTTTCATTCAGCGCTGTGGGAAGCCTCCCGACCCTGATGCCCACAAGCGAGACATTTCTTTACGTGGACTGGGATTTTGGCGATGGAACCACCCAGCATTACCCGCTTATTCCGGGGACAATTCCCCAGCTGACCACCACACATACCTACACATCACCTGCAACACGAACTGTTACGGTAACCCTGGTCAATACGATTAACTGTACGGTCAGCAAATCCATTACCATCGATGTTCCCAATACCATCCCGGTGGCTGCATTTTCCTTTGCACAAACCTGTGTAAACGAGCCTGCTCCTTTTACGGATAACTCGCTGCCAAGTATCGGTACCATTACCGACTGGTGGTGGAACTGGGACGACGGCACTCCCTCAACACACTACAGCACTATACCTCCGGGAATCCCGCCGCCGGCAACAGTAACGCACGTGTTTACCGACCTGGTCCAGCACAATGTAACACTTAAAGTTCTGAATTCCAACGGCTGCGATAATACCACCATTGCCGTTCCGATTCTGGCCCAGCCATCCCCCAAGGCTGATTTTACTTATCCTATAGTCACCTGTACCGGTGATGCGGTTCAATTCAACTCAAGTTTAAGTTCACCCTTAACAGGTACTCCCATTGCATCGTATTTATGGGATTTCAATGATCCTACTTCGCCAAATCCTACCTCCATTGATGCCAATCCGACGCATCTTTTTACAGGACCAGGCAGTTACCTTGTATCGCTTACAGTAACAAACCAGGCTGGTTGTGCCAATACGAAAGCGCTTACCGCCACCAACGCTCTCGTAATTTCGCCCCACCCATTCATCGAATTCAGCATGATACAGGGAGTTACGATGTATCAACAGATTTTTACCGCACAGATTGATCCAGCGCAAAATGTCAACAACAATGTGCTGTGGGAATTCGGCGACGGAACCAACGGTTTCGGATCACCCATCACCCATACGTATCCCGGGCCCGGCGCCTACACGGCAAAGTGCACCGCCATCGATATGCTGACCGGCTGTTCCAGCATCATTACACATGACCTGGTGCTCGGTTCCCCCCCCGCCGCCTGCTTCACCGCAAACCCACCCATTCAGTGCCAGGACGCCATTGTTCAGTTCATTCCCTGCCCCCCGGGCGGCCTGATCTCTACCGAAGACTGGGATTTCGGCGATGGATCGGCGATCCTGCATCTTGTTCCGCCTGCGGTACCCGGCAACCCGACCCATACCTATGCAGCTCCGGGCCCTTACACGGTTACCAGGGTGTTGAACCTGGGTACCCCGCTGGAAGTAACTTTCTCTGTATTGGTGAACATTTTCGAAGCTCCGACGGCTACCTTTACCTGGTTCAGCGATCCCCTGCACATGCACCAGGGCGAGGCCTGCAGCGGTGAGACCGTTTATTTTACCGATGGCTCCTACTCAAACTCAACCCCTCCGGGAACGATCTACCAGTGGGCCTGGGATTTTGACGACCCGCTTTCGGCACCCAACAATACTTCCACGGTGATGAACCCGTCACATACCTTTACCATGCTGGCAAATGGCGGCAAAGCTGTGTACAATGTAACCCTCAGGGTAAAAGAGAACCTGCAGGATTGCGAAAGCCCTGTTAAAACCCTTCCTGTGACGATCAACCCCCCGATCCCAATCGGTTACACGATCCCCACAGTAGCCTGTGCCGGACAGATCGTTACGTTCCAGTCAACTGGCATGGATCCGCTTACGATCGCCAACTGGACCTGGGATTTCGGTGACGGACTGCCGGTTTCTCATGATCCCATCAGCACCACACATGCCTACCTGGCATCAGCGACAGGGATCCATACGACCACCCTTACGGTTACCGACATCCACGGATGTACCAACTCCCTGTCCAAAGATATCAATGTGGTTCCGTCTCCCACGGCCGGATTTACCTATTCCAGCCCGACCTGCGAAGGCGACCTGGTTTCTTTTACCGACCAGTCGGTACCCGGAGGCCCGGCAGGCGATCATATCACATCCTGGGTATGGACTTGGGGCGATGGTACCACACCAGATCCCGAGACCATCCTTTTCGGCGGCAACCCGAATGTACAGCACAGGTTCCCGGTTGTACTGGGCACCTATTCATGGCCGGTTCACCTGACAGTCACCAACACCTATGGCTGTGTGAATGAGATCGTCATCAATGTCAACCTGCTGCCTGCACCTGTTGCCAGTTTTACCACGTTGCTGGGGACAAACCAGTGTGCCGGACAGCCGGTACAGTTCCAGAGCCTGTCGGATCCCAATGGCGGAGGCCCGATCATCGAATGGTCCTGGAATTTCGGAGACAACCCTCCCAACAATACAGCTTTTACCGAAAACCCGACACACACTTATGCGCTTGACGGAACATACCGGGTCACCCTGGTTGTCAAAACATCGAACAACTGCGTAAGTACGATCTTTGAAAAGGATGTAACTGTCAACAAACTGCCTGATGCCCTTTTCTCTTTCACTACGGTTTGCGAAGGCGATCCGACGGTATTTACCGATCTTTCCGTGGTCAATGCCCCGGGAACGATGACTTATCTGTGGGATTTTGGGGGAGGTATCACATCGCCTTCACCCTCGCCGAGCTATATTTTCCCCGTGGCAGGGCTTCACCCGGTAACCCTTACGGTAACCAATTCCAATGGTTGTTCACATTCGTTGACCCAGCAGGTGATGGTCAATCCCAAAGCAGTAGCACTGTTCCACTTTACAACTGCATCCTGCGAGAATTCGTCGATAACCTTTTACAGCGACGCATATATTCCCACCACCCTTGGTTCCACCGCATCGATCACAAGCTGGTCGTGGGACTTCGGAGACCTCACCACGGGCAGTGGCCCACTGGTCGTTCATCTTTACAATGACAACCAGACGTCACACCAGGTGACCCTGACGATTACCACCTCTGATGGCTGTATTTCTGCGCTTCAGCAGATTATCACCCATTTTGCAAAACCCACGGCCAATTTCAGCCATACCGGCTATGAGTGCGAACAGCAGACCATCAGTTTCTTTGACAACTCCACCACGGTCGGAGGAATTGCCATCTCCAGCCGTCTCTGGAATTTCGGGGACCCCGGCTCAATTGCAAACAATACGTCAACCCAGCTGAATCCTACCCACGATTTCACCACGTTCGGGCCATTTGATGTTACCCTGACCGTAACTGATGTAAACGGTTGCGTTTCGGTGCCCAAGGTGATCCAGATCATCATCCAGCCCAAACCGGTTGCCGCGTTTACAGCTTCTTCTTCCTGCCTGAGTTCGGGGACGGTCTTTGCCGACCTGTCAACCCCGGCAGGGGGTATCCAGACCTGGTTCTGGCAATATGATGACGGGCTTACTGATTTTGGTCCAAACCCGACCCATTTCTTCTTTACTTCGGGTACACATGCCGTTACCCTCACCGTTACAACTCCTGCAGGTTGCACGCATTCAATCACCCAGCAGGTGGAAGTTTTCGCCAAACCGACTGTTACTTTCAGCAGCACAGCGCCTGTTTGTGCCGGCAATGTGGTGACTTTCACTGATTATTCGCAAACCCTGCACGGGTATATTGCGACACGCATCTGGAATTTTGGTGATGGCCCTGATGATCCGCCAACACCGAGTCCAACAACAACGCATACCTATGCAACCGGCGGTTCTTACGATGTTACCCTCAAGGTGATCACCTCCGATGGCTGTACCGAAACACGGACAGTCCCCATCCAGATCCAATATTCACCTTTTGCTGATTTCTTATATTCAACCACACTTTGCCAGGATATGTCGGTACAATTTACCGATCATTCGGCTCAAAACGGGGGAAGCCAGATAACAAGCTGGTCGTGGGATTTTGGTGACCTGGCCTCGGGAACAAGTAATTTTTCTTTCGCCCAGAACCCCGGCCACACCTTTACCACTGCCGGTCCCTATACGGTGACCCTTATCGTGAGCAATGTGGATAACTGCACCACCACGACCACCAAAAACATCACAATCGGTTCCGCGCCTACCGCGCTGTTTACCGTTAGCCAGGTGTGCCAGGGACAACCCACCGTGTTCGATGCCAGCGCTTCCAACACACAGGGGGTAAGTGACATAGCTTCTTATTCCTGGGATTTTGGCGATACCCAGACCGGAATCGGACAGATAGCGAATCATCCTTACAGCAACTTTGGGTATTATGATGTGACACTTACCATCATCAACAACAGCGGATGCACCTCTTCTGTCACCCAGCGTGTCTTTGTGGAGCCAAATCCCATTTCCCTGTTCCATTTTTCACAGGTCAACTGTATCGGTTCGGATGTTTCGTACTATAACGATTCGTTCATGCCTGCAGGGTTCCCTGGAACCATCGTAGAGTGGAAATGGGAGTATGGTGATACCCAGCAGGATATCTTTACTCCCGCAACCGTACCAACCGTTGTCACCCATACGTTTGCCGACAATCTGCCGGTGCACACGGTCAAGCTGACCGTTACCTCTGCAGCCGGATGTTTCAGCTGGGTGACCCATGACGTAAACAGCGTTCCATCACCTGTTGCTCATATTACAGTAGATCCGACCAACTGTGTTAACCAGACGATCCAGTTCAGTTCAGGTACCTCTTCGCCCAACGGCGGAAGCCCGATACAATCCTATGCCTGGAACTTCGGTGACGGCGGAACCGCCAACGTTGCAAACCCTGTGCATACCTACGTGACCACCGGGCCAAAAATAGTAACTTTGTTTGTGACAAATGCCAGCGGGTGTATTTCTGCCAGTGCCGATACGAAAACTGTTACCATCAATGCCAAGCCACGTGCAGATTTTACGTTTGACCCACAGTGCCAGGGTGGCGAAATGACCTTTGTGAATACCTCTGTCCCCAATGCCGGTGTGATTACTACGTCGGTGTGGGATTTTGGCGACATGACCATCCTTACCAACCCTACACCACCCGTTACCCATACGTATGCCACCTCCGGGACCTTCCAGGTTACGCTTACCGTTACGACCGACCTTGGATGTTTTAAAGATACCACCAGGGCTGTTGAAGTCTATGGCAAGCCCTTTGCGGCCTTTACCACCACCGGGGCAACCTGCGCGGGAGACTCCGTTCAGTTCAATGCCATGAGTTCCTCGGCTTTCCACGGGTACATCGTAACATACAGGTGGAATTTTGATGACCTCACCCCGGTGCAGACCAGGAGCACGCCGACCATCTGGCACACCTTTGCCAACGGCGGAACCTACAATGTGAGGCTGGAAATCACCACATCCGACAGTTGCAAATCGGAAAAGATCAACCCTGTGGTGGTCAAGGAAAAACCAATGGCCGACTTTACCTATCCCGCGGTGCGATGCGCGAAGATGCAGATGCAGTTTACAGATATCTCGCAGGGTGGCGGCGGTGCCGCAGTGAGCGGCTGGTCATGGAACTTTGGTGATCCGGGATCCGGGGCGCAAAACATCTCTGCCCTGCCCAACCCTGTTCATGAATTCTCCGTCGGCAACGCCAATGACACGGTACGCCTGATCGTGACCAATATCAACGGGTGCAAGGATACCACTTTCAAGGTCCTCAATATCAACGACGCCCCGTTTGCATTGTTTTCGGCTGATACCGCCTGTATGTCGAGCCCGACGCAGTTTACCGACCTCTCTACCATTGGCACAGGATCAATCCTGGCCTGGCAATGGGACTTTGGTGATCCCGGCAGCGGAATATACAATACTTCCACATTGAAGAATCCCACGCACAAGTTTGACAACCAGGGAACCTATTTTGTGAACCTCCAGGTTACCACTTCAAACCAGTGTGTGCATGATACAACCATGCAGGTTATCGTGAATCCCAAGCCAACAGCCATGTTCCAATATACGCCGGCCTGTGTGGGTGATTCAACGCAATTCACCGACCTGTCGCTTGCACCAGGCAGCCAGATACGATCGTGGCTGTGGAATTTCGGCTGTCCGACTTGTACCTCAACCGATAAGAACCCGAAGTGGGCGTTTCCTACAGCAGGCAACTACAATGTGAAACTCGTCGTAACCACCTTCCTGGGTTGCAGCGATTCGGTTACAATGGTCGTTATTGCACGGAAAATACCGTTTGCCGACTTTACCTCCTCTGCTTACTATTGCCCGGCAGGCAAGGTTGATTTCCAGGATATCTCAACAGCAACAGCCTCGTCGATCGCCGACCGTTTATGGACTTTTTTGCCCGGGGCCAATTCGAATATCCCGAATCCATCCTATGTTTTCCCTGCAACCAATATGACCTATCCCGTAACGCTCAGCGTGACCGACACATATGGATGCAAGGATGACACCATCATGAATGTTTTTGTAAAACCGGGATTCACCTTCTCGTTTACAAGCACCAATGAATGTGAAGGTTTTGCAACAGCTTTTGATACAATCAATGTAACTCCCGGCGATCAGCTGTACAATGTATCCTGGAATTTCGGAGATCCGGGTTCCATGCCGAACAACACTTCATTGTTGTTAAAGCCCACCCATGTGTTTTCACACCCGGGAACATTCGTTGTGAAAATGAAGGCTTACAATACCGATAATTGTGTCGACAGCGTATACCATGATGTAACGGTTTACCAGGCGCCAAAACCATTGTTCGGTTATGTTGGCAAACTGTGCAGCGATACCATTAATTTCAGCGATTCCACCCTGATCACCGGCAGCGGGACCATCCAAAGCTGGAGCTGGGATTTTGGCGATGTTGGCAGTCCCACCAATACCTCTATCCTTCAGAACCCTTATCATGTGTATGGTGCTCCCGGTATTTATACGGTCAAGCTGATTATGGAAAGCAGTTTTGGCTGTAAGGACAGCATCACGCGCAGTGTACAGCGGTTCCCGTGCATCATGGCCGGATTCACCTTCAATGATACGTTGTGTGCAAGGTATAAGGTCTCTTTCACCGACAATTCGATACCTATCGCCCCGCCGCCACTTATCCAGCAATGGCACTGGACCTGGGGAGACGGAACCGATACAATCTACACGGTGCATAATTCTCCAATCATGCATACCTACGCCGACAGCGGAAGCTATAACGTGAACCTGGAAATTCAGACCACGGTCAACGGAATTCCCGTCACCGACGATATGGTGAGCAAGGTCATCGTTCGTCCGACACCAAATACCTTCTTCTCCAATCCTCCGACATGTTTGAACCAGATCTCGTTGTTCAGGGATACTTCCAAAACATACGGACTGGGCATAGCAAGATGGCATTGGGATTTCGGTGCAGCTGTCAAGGATACATCAAACCTTAAAAACCCGGTCTTCACTTACGATACCGCCGGTATCTACAACGTAAAACTTGTGGTGATGAACAAATACGGCTGTAAAGACTCCTTAACCAAGGCGACCCGCATCTATGGACTGCCTGCAGCGCATTACGACAACACAGCTGCCTGCGAAGGCGATCCTACGTTCTTTACCGACAAGTCGGTTAAATCGGATACCACGCTGTGGAAATGGCGCTGGTCGTTCGGGGATCTGACTTCCTTCAGGGACACTTCCGTGCTTATGAACCCAAGTTACCGCTACCCGAAAACAGGGTTATACGATATCAGGATGATCGTCAAAGACCATTATGGCTGTATCGATACGGTTGACTCGACAGTTAAAGTCAACGTGACCCCGATAAGTTCATTCACCGTTGAAAACAATTACAACGGCAAGCAGGGGCAGGTGAAGATGAACAACCTCACCTCCGGCGACAGCCTGAGTTACTTCTGGAATTTCGGGAACGGTAAATATTCGAATGAACAGAGTCCTGTAGCGCTCTTTACCGACGACGACACCTATACCATCCAGCTCATCACCATGAACCAGTTCAATTGTACCGACACGACATTCTACACATATGAATTGCTGTTCAAAGGATTATATGTTCCAAATGCTTTCTCGCCATCAAGTACAAACCTGGGTGTAAGGTTATTCAAGCCTATCGGGGTTAACCTGAAACAGTATCATGTCACCGTGTTTGATATCTGGGGGCATTTGATGTGGGAATCAACCAAACTCGACGACAAGGGCATGCCCGCCGAAGGCTGGGATGGTACCTTTGAAGGAGTACTCATGCCCCAGGGTAACTATATGTGGAAGATCAGTGCTTTGTTTGTGGATGATTCGCAGTGGGAGGGATCAGACATTGGTGTTGGAACCTCCAGCAAGACCATGGGCAGTGTAACATTAATCCGATAACCGCTAACAACATTCTCGATGAAAAACCGATACCTATATCCGATTCTTGTGATTCTGAGTTTGCTTGGGATTGTTCCGCATGCGCACAGCCAGGACATGAACTATTCGCAGTATTTCAGCACACCGATGTACTACAACCCGGCCTTCACGGGCATCAACACGGGTGTAAGGGCGAGGTTTCTCTATCGCAACCAGTGGCCGAGCCTGCCGATTTCGTTCAAGTCCTACTTTTTTTCAGCAGACCTTGGCGACAGGAGTCTTCCGGGGGCAGGTGGCATCGGGATCATGATCAACCAGGATACCCCTGGCGTGGGCCTGATCAACAACTTCGGCGCAGCCCTGACGATCGGCGTACGGATCCCCATCACAAGTTTCATGGTCAGCCAGATCGGTATCAAGGCGGGTATCATGCAGCGCAGGATCAACTGGGACGACCTGGTGTATTCCAACAACCTTGATCCGAAGTATGGCAACATCTATCCTTCGATGGTGGCTTCGCCGGATGCGAACAAACGCGTGGTACCAGATTTTGGGGTAGGCGGTGTTTTGCAGTTCATCAACCCGGGCGGGAATGTGAGCGGGAATATCGGCCTTGCAGTTGATCATATTTTCAAACCGGATGTAAGTTTTCTCTCCACAGGTTCATCACCTTACCCGCGCAAATGGGTTGGCCAGTTCGACGTGATCATCGCCACCGGTCCCGGTGGTTCCTCGATGATGTCGCGCAGCAGTGACGATCCCTTAAAGGTGAACATCGGCGGGATCTACCAGAACCAGGGCGGCCTGAATTCCTTGCAGGTCGGGCTTAACCTGTTGAAATACAATATTTATGTAGGCGGCTGGTTCAAGTCAACCATGACGGGTGTGGTCAACAGTGCGATTGCGCTGGTAGCCGGGTACAAGTACAATTTTTACGAAGACATGAACCTCAAGTTCATGTACAGTTACGACCTCCAGATCTCCGGGGCCCTCCAGGGCACCGGCGGGGCACATGAGATATCGTTGATCCTTGAGTTTGACAAATTGTCGATCTTCGGTGGTGGCGGGGGCGGAGGCTTTGTTCCCGGCGGCAGCGGCCGGCGGGGAAGTGGGGGAGGCCCCATGGAATGTCCGACGTTCTATTAAAAAAAATTGGGACACATAATGAATGTGTCCCAATTTTTTTTTGTTGATAACAGGGATGCATTATAAATGCGTCCCTGCCCATTTTCCCAAACGGGGAAGATTACATATTGGCAATAATTTCGGTGCCGAATTCAGAACATTTAAGTTTTGTGGCTCCTTCCATCAACCGTTCAAAGTCGTAGGTCACCCGTTTTTTGCTGATGGCGCCTTCAAGGCCTTTTACGATCATTTCAGCAGCCTCAATCCATCCCATATATTCAAACATCATCGCACCTGAAAGGATGACCGACCCGGGGTTTACCTGGTCTTTGCCTGCATATTTGGGTGCAGTGCCATGTGTTGCTTCAAATACGGCATGTCCGGTTACATAGTTGATGTTTGCCCCGGGTGCGATGCCGATCCCGCCCACAATGGCTGCAAGGGCGTCGGAGATATAGTCGCCATTCAGGTTTAGCGTTGCTATGACGGAATATTCTGCCGGACGTGTAAGGATTTGCTGCAGGAATGCATCGGCAATTACATCTTTGATAATAATTTTTCCGGATGAAACTGCAGCCGTTTGTGCGGTTTCGGCAGCGCTGTCGCCATCTTTGGCTTTGATCCTGTCGTAGGTCATCCAGGTGAATACCTTATCCCCGAATTCCCTTTCGGCAAGTTCATATCCCCATTGTTTGAACTGGCCTTCGGTGAATTTCATGATGTTCCCTTTGTGTACCAGGGTAACGGATGGCTTTTTGTGGGTGATGGCATAAAGTATCGCGGCTCTCACCAGGCGCTCGGTTCCCTCTTTCGAAACAGGTTTAATGCCGATGGAGGAGGTTTCGGGAAAACGAATTTTATTCACCCCCATCTCATCGATCAGGAACCTGACCACTTTTTCGACTTCGGGAGTGCCCTGCATCCATTCTATTCCTGCATAGATATCTTCGGTATTTTCGCGGAAAATCACCATGTCGGTGGTTTCAGGGCGTTTAACGGGCGACGGGACACCCGTGAAATATCGTACCGGCCGGAGGCAGGTGTAGAGATCAAGAATCTGGCGCAAAGCCACATTGATTGAGCGGATACCGCCACCGACAGGGGTGGTAAGAGGGCCTTTGATGGCAACCAGGTACTCACGAATCACATCCAGGGTTTCCTGGGGCAGCCATTCGCCGGTTTGTTTAAATGCTTTTTCTCCTGCCAGGACTTCCCTCCAGGCAATTTTCCGCTTGCCGGCATACGCTTTTTCAACTGCTGCATCAAGTACACGAACGCTGGCACGCCAGATATCAGGGCCAATTCCGTCACCTTCAATAAAAGGGATGACCGGATTGTCGGGAACCGTGAGTTTCCCGTTTATAAGGGTTATTTTTTCTCCATTCATAACAACAAAGTTTAATTTTTTGCAATATTACAACTATTTTAACTTCTTGATCAGGGCACCCCATTTCTTGTCAACTTCGAAGAAATGTTTAAGATAGTAGTTCCCAAAAAGGAAATGGGCCTTTATAACTTCAATGCCCCTGGCCGCCATACTTGCGAAGAAATTCTCGATCATACATGATGCAATGCCTTTCCCCTGCAGCGAAGAGGTGACAACAAGTCCGTCGAGCAGGATATTATGGTCTTCAATATACCTGAACGTTATTCCTCCTACGATCTTCTCGTTTTCATCGGTCAGGACAAACTGGTGGTCTTTATCTGTAATTTCTTTCGGGTAATTTTCACGAAAAAAGAGCTGATATAATTGTCCTATCTCACGCGCGGCAACCGGTTCCCTGAGGATGTACTTCCGGCCCGAGTTATCCTCGAAAGCGAAGCGTACCACCAGATGTTCCTGCAGGCTCTCACCTACTTTCATAAAGTCAAAGCCCTGTTCTCCCTGCAGGCGGGGGAAAACCATCCTGCTGAAAACATTTTTATCTTCAGCTTCGTTTATTCCTGACTGGAGATCTGAAAGTTCAATCAACTGGATTGCCAGCCCCTCGGGCTGTGTCATCATGCGGGCAATCAGTTTGTCAAATGCATCCCTGATCTCCCCGGGGGCATCAGAAAAATAGGTATGACGGTACAGGAAATAACGGACAAGTTCTGCCTCCTGCTGTAACCGGTAAAGTTCCATCAATTCAATGCAGGTTTGTTCTTTTGCTGCAGAGGTGGTAAGCGGGTTCATTTTATACCAGTCGAGATACTGGTCGATGGCGCTGAACAATGCCACCGGCAGATAATATTGTTTTATTGAAACATTAAGATAGTCGCCGAGGTGCGACTGCATCCCTGTCGAATCGAAGCAGGTCAGTGTTTTTGAGCCCAGGTCATGCCTCAGTTTTTCCAGGAACTTAATAGCCTCCTGTTTTCCGAGCGCTTCAATGCAGGCGTCAAAAATCCAGGCTATTTCAAGCTGGTTGCGGCACCACGGGTAGATGGAAGCGGTTTTGCAGTAATAGTCCTGCAGCATGGGTTCAATGAGAGACAACGTATTTTTGTATTGCGACCAGCCCGCAAGGGATAAAATCACCGCACTTTCGCGAAAGTCCATCTCCGGAATTGCCACGTTTGCAGGTGAAATTGCCCCGGGAACAATCTGGTAACCACTATGATGCCAGGCTTTGAAAATAACCGCAAACGACTTGATGAACAGCTTTTTCCATTCATTTCTCCTGATAAAGCCTGAAGAACGGTGAATCTCTGACAATTCACGGATCTTATCCCAGGCTGTGAGCCCGCCAATATATTGTGTTGTAAGTACGCCAAGGTTTGGCCTGCTGCTGCCAAGAATAGGGGCGACGGCAGGTCCGTAAGGGAACCCTGCCAGCGATGCCAGCCAATAAAATGTTTCCGGCCGGGGCCTGAAATCAGGGTTTTCGCTCAACACCATGTGCAGATCAAAATGTTTACCCTGGTTGGTATTGATGGAAAGCCGGTAATGCTTGAACTCCTTGAATGCGAGCAGCCGCAGGATCCATATCCCCTTTTCCGGCACATCGTCCAGCATAAAGTCACGCTCATTAAACGTCAGGATAATGCTTTCCTTGAGGAAGGTTGTGGAGTGGAAGATTTTTGTGACACGCTTTTTTTCCTGGTCCGAAATCCCGTGTTCAAAAACAAGCTTTGATTTCCAGTCCGAAAGTGCATCACGGTTTGATTTGCTTTCGACTTCCTTTTCAAAAACAGCAGCCAGCGAATAGAAATAGTTTTCAGCAATTTTAGAGAGATAACCGTCTTCTTTGTGCAGAATCCACCGCGACAGTTCAGCACGTACCGGCACATAATATTCCAGGTGAAGCACTGCGAAATTGTAAAGCATTCCAAGGACATCCGTGAATGCCTGCCGGTGTTTTTTTGATGCCGGCCATTTCAGATGCGTCCTGTACCAGTAAAGTCGTTGTTTAAGGGCGTCCAGCCGGTGTTTTCCGAAGTTGCTGGATGCTATCTCACGAATTGAATTTTCATTGAGAAAGGAGCGCCCCGATTCAATGAACGAAGGCATATTCTGGATGTCTTCAGGATTTGGTGCCTTTAGCAGGATTAGCCGGTAGGCGAGGCAGCGGATCTCCTCATCCGGATGATAGGCAAGTGCCTCAATCCGGTGCCTGATTACCATGGCTAAACGTGGCTCTGCCTGGATGAGGATCCTGCCAAGTTCATCCGTAGCCTTGTAGGCTTCCTCCAGTCCCCGGAAATATGCACTGAAAATCAGGTAGTTTACCTCAATCAGGTGTTGGTCGCGGATGGATTTTATTACCGGGAAGTTTTTTTCATCGAATTGTTTAAATCCGGGAAGGTATATGCTGGCCGCGAAGTCTTTCATGGACGTATCCCAACCCTCTTTAACCGGGCAGAACGCAATCATCGCAGGATTTCCTGTCCAGATTTTGGGTTGCCGCGTTATCAGTCCCATGTCGATGTTGGCTGATTCAATATGGTATTTCAGGTGGCCGATCTGAAACCACTTTCCCTGAACCTTCCTGATAAAAAGTTTGGAACCGTCGCGCCGGTTTATCAAACGATGGCGGTCGAACAGGATGTCAGTCTCAAGAATGCCGAGGTCGCGGAAGAACCATTTGGGGATGGAAATTGTAAAATCTCCGGCATTGATCCGGACAACAGTACTTTGATATAATAATTCAACAGCCTCCCTGAAGTTTGTCTCAATGGCTTTCCTGTTAAAAGAGCCTTTGGGGGTAAGTTCGCCATTTTCAGTGCTGAAATCCCTGTCGAGCAGGGTGAAATTAATCACTCTTTCGTACGGGGCCACCTCGTTGTTGGCTGCCATGACGATCTGGTGATAATACTCGGTCATGTTGTCTCCATGCAGCGAGTTGAAAATGGGATCGTCTTTATCAGGAACGATGAGCAATACATTGTAGGGACGGTTGTCGCCAACGAGGAAGACATTTTTAATCCCCGGGACTTTGTAAAACTTCTTTTCAATTACCTGGGGCGCCACCGTCTGGCCACGGTTATTTTTGTAAATGTCCTTTACCCTGTCAATGATCTGGTAATAACCATCCTTTGAAATCTTGAAGACGTCGCCCGTTGACAGCCAAATATCTTTTTCATCCGATAGGGGATACGGGATGATGTCGCCAGGTCCTGCATCTTCGAGGTAGCGGCCGATATAATGACCGCTGAGCTGGAGTTCGGATCCACCTGCAAGTCTTGTCCTGACGCCGGGTAAAGGGATTCCGACGGTGAAATCCTTGTATTTCCCGGGTGGTGTCATGGTAATCCCCCCGGTAGCCTCCGTCATACCAAAACCGCTGTTTAGATGGATGCCATAATGGTTGAAAAAGCGGAATACTTCAGGATCGAGATAACCGGCTGCCGACAGGCCCCAGTGCAACCTGGAACCGACCACATCGCGCACAGCCTGCTCCCGGAGTTCCGGACTTTCGACATTGCTGACCTTCTCCTGGCATTTTTCAAAGAGTTCCTGCCAGCGCAGCGGGATGCTGATAAAACCGGAAGGGTTTGTTTTGGGGAAGAGGGAGAGCAAGGTCTCCGACGAGGTGTTTCCCGCGAAAATATAGGTGCCGTTCCAGAAAATTGCGCCGGTCATTTCCAGGTATCGTCCAAAAGTATGAAAAAGGGGCAGGTAGCAAAGGAAAACCACCTCGCCGACATCCGGCAGGGCTGCGCCCCTGGCAAACCGTTTTGATACTATATTGTAAATGGAGAACGACACCCCCTTGGGCAGGCCGGTACTTCCCGAGGTGAACATGGTTGTTGCGACCTGGTTGTTGGATTTGCCGGGGAGGTCCCCAAGAATCGCATCCATATCCCAGCGGGATATTTTTTTGCACTCCTCGACCAGGTATGGGATTTCACGCGTTTTTGGGGTAACCGGCTGCAATGATAATATGGAGAACTTTATTTCAGTTTTTTCACGTATTTTCTGAAGGACCAGCAGCCGCTCCTCCGTGTCGGCCAACGCAATGTTGATATGTAATTCATTAAATATGTGCAGCAGTACATCTGTTTTAAAATGCGGGCTGAGCGGCGTATCAAAAATGCCGAACATCAGGCAGGCCAGGTCGGTGCACGCCCCTTCGAGGCAGTTTTCAGTGTAAAATGCTACCCTGGGAGCATCCTGGACAATTTTATAAAACACGCTGGCAATTTCCCGAAGATGCCGGAAGATCTGTTCGTAGGTCCAGTCAATTGCCACCGCTGTCGACATGTCTTTAAAGAGCACATGGTTCGGGTTTTGCAAAACACGTTGTTCCATCATGTCGCGGAGACCGTAGTTGGTATGCTGTATGATGCAGAAGACCACTTCGGTCCATCTTTTCCGGGCGGCATCCGTCTCCAGGGCCTGGAGAAAATCAACGTTTTTGGTAATGTCCAAAAAAACAAGCCACAGCGGTTCAGGTACCAGTTTCTCCTGGTTCATTGTGAATGCCTTTTCTGCTTCCGCAAGAAGAGAGAGGGCAGCCTGGCGGCTCTTTGTACCTGAATGGACATTGCTTTTCCATTCTTCCAGAAGTGATTCTAATTCCAACATGTGCAATGAGTTTTATGGACGATGCAATCTGAATAAAACATACAATTGTCATGGTTTGATAAACCTGTCGGAAATCAAGGCAAGCATTACAATCAACATAAACAGGTTAGCCGCAATAAAAATCAGGCGGTACCGCATGACAGCCGCCATGAATAACTGGTATGCCATGATCAGCAGCAACACGATATTTAGCCCGACAACTGCGTACCCCAGAAACGGGTAGTGAAGGATTTTAAAGTAAACCAGCATGAAAGAGGCACCCGAAGACGCGATCATCCAGCACATGATGATTGTTTTGATCTGGGATACATTGAAAAAATCGGTCAGCACGGGGAAACCCGCATTACGGTATTCATGCCCATATTTCAGTGTCAGCAGCCAGAAATGGGGCATCTGCCACAGGAACAGGAAAAAGGCCAGGAAGAGAGCCTCAGGGGCAAGCAGGGAACCTCCTCCAGCAGTCCAGCCCATAAAGATGGGAATGGCCCCGGTAAGTGCCCCGGGAACAACGGCAAAGGCAGTTTTTCGTTTCAGGTAGGTATAGACACCGTTGTACCAGATCAGGTTGGCAAACCCGAGTATAAAACAAACCGGTGGCGCATAATAGAGCAGGATCAGCATACCCCCGACGATAAAGATCATGGAGATTCTCAAGGCTTCGGCAGTACTGATCCGTCGCGAAGGGACAGGCCGCTTCCGCGTGCGTTCCATCTTTTCGTCAAATGGCCATTCCTGGTATTGGTTGAATGCCGATGCGCCTGAAGCCAGCATGAATATCCCGGCAACCGGAATAAGTGATGCAAGGGTGAGATGCACGGGGCTGATAACCATGGCTGTAAAGGCAGTAAAGGCTACTGCCAGCGAAACAGGGAACCTGGTTAAACTAAGAATTATACGGAAACCGGAAGTTTGCAAAGGTGAAATGGCTTTTTACTTGATACTCTTGAGGTAGTCGATAATCTTTATCATTTCATCATCCTTCACGATGCCCTGGTAGGTTTTCATGATACCTTTCTGGTAACCGACTACCACATCCTGGTCAGGACTGTAAACGGATGATTTTATATATGCATCATCTACGGTGACAGATCTTTCTGTGCCATTGGTCATGACCTTTTCAGTTTTGCCGTACAGACCTTTAAAAGATGCGCTTACAATTTTGGTTCCGTCTATGGAATGGCATCCGGTACAGGCATTTTTCTTCAGGATTACAAGTCCTTCTGGTTCATTTGATTTTTCCGGCAGCGCTTTCAGCCAGGCCGCATAGTCCGCTTCAGACACTACCCTTGTTTTGGTTTCCATATAGGAATGGCGCAAACCGCAATAAACTGTGCATAAAACGTCGTATTCGCCCAACTGCTGGGCAATGAACCACATGTAGTTCTTTTTTCCGGGAACCACATCTTCCTTGATCCGGAAGGCAGGGATGTACAGGCTGTGGATTACATCATCGGAATGGAGATTCAGTTTAACCGCTTTGTTGATTGGAACGACAAGAACCGGGGACTGTTTTCCACCCTCATATTCAAAGGTCCAAACCCACATTTTACCGATTACCGTTATTTGAATGGCATCTTTTGGAACATTGCGTTCGGGGCTGAATGCCACGTATCCGTAATAAAACATGAGCAGCACAAGAATCAGTGGTATGGTGATCCAGGTGATTTCCAATACGTTGTTGTCCTTAATCTGCACGGCATGCGGATGTCTTTTCCGGGAATAACGGACAACAAAATAGAGCATCACTGTTGTAATTCCAACCAGGAAAAACAAACTTATTCCGAAAATAACCTTAAAGGCCAGATCAACACCTTCAGTAAA
This sequence comes from Bacteroidota bacterium, assembly GCA_026391835.1. Taxonomy (GTDB): domain Bacteria; phylum Bacteroidota; class Bacteroidia; order Bacteroidales; family FEN-979; genus CAIVAT01. Next base: position 274,623 of record JAPLDF010000068.1, on the reverse strand, counting down.
ATTTGAAGCACCCATATTAGTGAATTATGAATTACGAATTATGAATTACAAATATTTACGCCAATCATCAGTTTCCCCGTCCACCTGTCCGCCCGTCCGCTTGTCCGCTTGTCCGCCCGTCCGCCCGTCCGCCCGTCCGCCTGTCTACCTGAACAAATAATCCGACAGTGTAAACAAAATGACCAGTACATAAATAGCCAGCACCATGATTACAAATACCCGAAACAGCGAAGATTCGAATTTCAGGTGCATGAAATAGGTGAGCACGATGTAAGCTTTTACCGAAGCGATCAGCATGGCAACCAGGACTGTAAGCGCCGAAAGATCGATCCATGTCACGGTAATGGTCAGAAATGTGAGGGCCAGCAATGTGATGAGAACCCATGCATGTGCACGGTATGGGGTTATATGAACGGTTTCGGTTTCCATAGGATGATATTTACGATTTACGAATTACGATTTACGATTTACGATTTACGATTTTGCCCTCAACTAAACGCTTTACCAGTTTACCAGTTTACCTGTTTACCAGTTTACCTGTTTACCAGTTTACCTGTTTACCAGTTTACCAGTTTACCAGTTTACCAGTTCACCAGTTTACCAGTTCACCAGTTTACCAGTTCACCATATTACCCTGTCCCCTCGTCCCCCTATGTAATCAAATACAACAACGGAAACAAAAATATCCAGATCAGGTCGACGAGATGCCAGTAAAGTCCCCCATTTTCGAGAAGGACATAGTGGCCTGCATTGATTGTCCCCCGCTGAACCTTGAGCATCACGATGGTGAGGATTATGCCCCCTACCACGAGGTGGAACATGTGCAACCCGGTCATGAAGAAGTAGAGACTGAAAAACATCACCTGTCCGTGGCTCAGTGTAAGCATCAGGTCGGATCCCGGATAAAGGCCGATGTGAATTTTATGTCCCCATTCAAAATATTTATTGACCATAAACACTGCTGCGCAAAGAAGTGTGATGAAGAGCAGGATTACTGCCAGTTTGTTATTGCCCTTTTGCACGGCAGTTATCGACATGGCGACAGTTGCGCTGCTTAACAGAAGCACGACTGTGTTGATGCTGCCGATAAATGCATTCAGGTGATGGGCCGCCTGGTGGAATTCGGTGGAGTATGCGCTGCGCATGATCGCATAAACCAGAAATAACCCGCCAAACAGCAGTATTTCTGTAAAAATAAATACCCACATCCCCAATTTTGCACCAATGTCGTCGCGATGTTCCATGTTTCAATTTATGATTTACGATTTACGATTTACGATTTACGATTTAATCTTACATCTAGCCTCCGTTCGCCCGTCCGCCCGTCCGCCTGTCCGCCTGTCCGCCTGTCCGCCCGTCCGCCTGTCCTCCCGTCCGCCCGTCCGTCCGCCTGTCCGCCTGTCCGCTACTTATAGTCATAAGGCTCTTCATTCTCTCCCATTTCCGGCATCACTTCAAAATTTTCAAGGGGTGGAGGCGATGGGATGCGCCACTCAAAGGTTCTGCCTCCCCATGGGTTATCGGGGGCTTTTGCACCTTTTTTACTGAAGAGGGTGATCAGCATGATGATAAATCCGATGGCCAGCAATATTGCACCGAAGAACGAGAGTTGCTGCCCAAGCGTAAACTGGGGAAGGTAATCAAAATACCTGCGGGGCATGCCCATGATCCCGATGATGAATTGGGGAAAATAAAGCAGGTTGAAGCCTGTGAACAGGAATACGAACGACCAGTTGGCCATTTTAAAGTTGTACATCCGGCCATACATCTTTGGGTACCAGTAATAAATCGCTGCGAAGAAAGCAAACCCGACCCCCCCGAAAACAATGTAATGGAAGTGAGCGACCACATAAGCCGTATCATGAACGTGAACATTTGTAGCCAGCGCTCCGAGCGAAAGGCCGGTCATGCCACCGATCATGAAGAGGAATATAAACCCGAGTGCGAACAGGAAGGGTGGCCTCATCGAAATTGAACCTTTGTACATGGTTGCAACCCAGTTGAAAACCTTGATGGCACTGGGAACAGCCACCAGAAACGTAAGAAGTGAAAACACCCAGCGTGCGGTAGTGCTCATCCCGGATGTATACATATGATGCGCCCAGACGAAATATCCAACCAGTGCTATGGCAAGGCTGGAAATTGCGATGGCTTTATACCCGAAGATCCTCTTTTGGGCAAAAGTGGGAATGATTTCGGTAATGACGCCCATGGCGGGTAAAATCATGATATAAACGGCAGGATGTGAATATATCCAGAAGAGATGCTGGTACAATACCGGATCACCACCAAGGGAAGGATCGAAGAAGCCAATGCGCAGCCAGCGTTCAGCAATGACCATCAGAAGGGTAATCCCTACGATGGGTGTGGCGAGAACCTGGATCCATGCTGTCGCGTAGAGCGACCATGGAAAGAGCGGCATTTTGAAAAAGGTCATGCCCGGCGCACGCATGCGGTGCATCGTGACGATAAAGTTCAGGCCGGTAAGGATGGAGGAGAAGCCGAGCACAAAAGCACCAAACACGGCTGCCACTACATTGGTATGGGTTTGAATGCTGTAAGGGGCGTAGAACGTCCAGCCGGTATCGGGCGGCCCGTTGCCCATGAATTGTGACGAAAGGGCAATGGCAGCACCAAGTACGTACAGGTAGAACGAAAACAGGTTTAACCTTGGAAACGCAACATCTTTGGCGCCAATCATGATAGGCATCGAAAAATTCCCGAAAACCGCTGCCAATCCGGGAATGACAACGGTGAAGATCATGATGATGCCGTGTATGGTGAACAAACCGTTGTATACCTGGGGCCCGTAAATTTGCTGGCCCGGGTAGAACAATTCGATGCGCATCAAAATGCCAAGGAGTCCCCCGACGCTGAAGAATATCATCATGGCATACATGTACATCAACCCGATCCGTTTGTGGTCGGTTGAGGTAAGCCAGGCCATCAGGCCTTTATACTTGCCTGTATCAACAAGGTAACTTGGCTCAGGGTGATGAGTCTTTGCTTCTGTCATATTATGTGTTTTGTGTTTTCTGTTTTTTTCGGGATGACCGGATAATGAGGATGATAAACAATGCAACCGCAAAGAAGATGATGATGGTTGCCGAGATTTTCGTTACCTGCAGGGTGTATTTTCTTCCCTGGGGATCGTACGTGAAACAATATTCCAGCACGCGGTTGATGGTAGGCCTCGACTGGCCCTTCTGTGCTTCAACCAGGGCCATTTTTACGTCAAACGGGAGGAATGAAGTGCCATAAAGGTAACGCGTAACTTTTCCTGAAGGGCTCAGCACCATGATGCACGACGGATGCATGAAATCATTCCCTGTCCGGGTGAAATTATAACCAAGTGCATGCGTAAGCGAATAAATGTTGGCACTGTCGCCGGTGAGGTAAACCCAGCTTTCGGGATGAAGTTTGCTGTGTGCACGTAAAAAATTCTTTTTCTTATCAACTGATGCGGCAGGAGTATCATCATAGTTGAAACTAACAGTGATGACCTGGTAATCTTTGCCAAGTTCGAGCCCTAATTTCTCGATGACATCAGAAATTCCTGATAGCAGTTGCGGGCAGATACCCGGGCAATCATAATAGACCAGGGAAAGGATTGTCGGTTTGGTGATGAGCGGCAGCAACAGCACAGGCTTCCCCTGTTCATTGTTAAATGTCAGGTTTGCCGGAATGATGGTATCGAGGTGTTCCACAATGCCAACCTCCTCCTCCAGCCCTTCCACCTGGGCCAATCCCTGAAAGGAAAGTAAGCCCATACAAAGCACCAGGACAATACCAAAACCCCATCTAGTGTTTTTCATATTAGTCTCCATTCTCTTCTTTATAGATTCCTGCGATCATAAGTGATCCCCCCATCAATGCGGTATCTTTCAGCAATTCGATCAACGCCATGTTAGCTGTAGCTGCGACAAACAGCCCCGGGATATGGATGGTGCAGATGAAAATCAGCAGCAGCAGGGCAAGAAGGAGGCAGGCAATCTGAATGAATTTTTTCGATATGATGGCGATGCAGGCGGCAAGAAGTGCCAGGCCCGTAATGATCACGGTAAAACCACCTCCTGGGATAAAGGAACTCACGATCCCCACATAATAATTGTACATGAAGAAATGGTTCAGCCCCATGATGCCAAAAGGCAGGGCGAACAGTATTCTTCCAATTGTCGACAGGTGTTTCATCAATATTTTATTTGTTAATCCCTACCATTCATTCCCCTATTCCCATATTCGTCATTCTCTTATGTCATCCCCTGCTCAACTTCCTGATCTTCAAAATCGAAATTACAATATAAATGATAAATCCCCACACAATGATCACCGAAAGGGTGTAGGTAAGCAGGATCCAGATCGGTGCATTTCCCCTCGTAGACCACCACGCGCGGGATGCCGTGAGGCTTGGTTTGTCGGTGGGCAGGGCGATGCCCAGGTTGGCAGTTGCAGGAGTGGTTTTCATGACGCCTTTGGGATCATTGACCCTGGCTGAAACTTCAACGTATCCGTCTTTGTTCCCGGGAAGGTCGGCAGGAAATTCAAAAACCGCTTCACCCCTGGCATTTGTTGTTTTAACATCTCCAACCTGCATGCTGCCAAAATAGCGTTTCACAAAAAGCATGACTTCCACCCCTGCCGCAAGCCCTGATCGTCCATCTTTCAGTTGTTCGGTTGCAGTTACAACGATCTTCTTCATCGGGTCGCTGTATTTCAGGGCAAGAGCCACGGTTCTGCCTGTAAATGCTGCTTTTGCAACCGGGTTTGGCTGAACGTATTTCGGGTTGTAGCTGCGAAGGTATGCGATCACCCACCAGCGGTCATCTTCTGAAAGGATGTTGCGGAATTCGGGCATTGGCACCTTGCCGGTGGTAATGCGGTAGAACATTTCCCCGTCGGTTTGTTTCTGGGCCTTTTCCTTTGACAAATCGCCCGGAGGCGGGGTAAGCTTTGCCCAGTTGTCTTTCCCGGGGATGCCGTGGCATGACTGGCAGTTTTTCTGGTAGAGCTGCTCTCCCTGTTTCTGCATGTCTGGCGTGAACTTGAAAGGTGCCACCACGGCTTTCTGATCATCGGGTACCACCCAGGTTTGAGCTGAAATCCTTGTCCCGATTGAAAAAATGAAAATAATTATAAGCAGGTTTTTGAAACGCATAGTTCCTTGATTATTTCTTGGTTAATCAAATTTGATATGTTCAATGCCTTTTTCCCTGGCAGTTTCATGCAGCGGGATAACGGGAAAAAACTTTGATATCAGCGTGATGATGATGAGAACAAGGATGAACGGGGCAATGGTAATCAAGGTCTCGATCAGTGTGGGTGAATAATGTACAAAGTTATGCGGCACATGCTGGATTGGGAGGAATGGATGTTCCTGGGTAGGGATCACGATGAGATACCTTTTGAACCATGCAGCAATCAGCACGGCTATTGAAATAAGCAGGATTGGCAATGGTTTCCGGAACCGGCGGAAAAGCAGGAAGAGAATGGGCAGAATAAGTCCGCCGATCTGTACGATCCAGAACATCAGGGCATCTTTCCCGGCGAAAAGCTCCTGGAGGTGTACCGCATCGGCACGTTTCAGTTTGTACCCGGGAACCAGGAACTCGTTGATATTGAAGTACAGGTATACCAGGGAAACGGTTGCAAGGACTTTACCCATGTTATTGAAATGCATATCGGTAAGATAATCCTCCAGCTTGTAATTCCTGCGGAAGAAGAACATTGCGATGATGACGGCGGCAGAACCGGCCACGAAAGCCCCGGAAACGAAATAAGGACCAAAAATCGTGCTGTCCCAGCCTGCCCGTGAAGTAACGGCAAATAGCCAGGAGGTGACGGTATGAATGGATAAGGCAGCCGGGATCAGGAGAATGAGCAGGATGCGGATGGCCCGGTTGATGATTTTGTTCTGTGCGGGGTGATCGGTGAAGTTGAGAGACAATGCCTTGTAAACCGGCTTAAGCCAGGATGGCAGGGTGGCCACTTTCCGGTGAATGATGGCCATGTCGGCAATCATTGGCAGGAAGAGCAGCAGCAGGCTGAGGACAAAATAGGTGGTGATCACGGTAACATCCCAGAGGATGGGTGACTGGGGCCGCCCGTAAATAAAGACATAGGCAAGGCGTTCAGGACGTCCCATGTCGGATACGATCACCAGGCCTGCAACTGCAGCGAAGGCCACCGCGATGGTTTCGGCGATACGGGTAATGGGCGTGAGCCATTTCATCCCGATTAGCCCGAGCACGGCGCTGATGAGCATTCCGATGAGGCTGGCGGCAACAAAGAAGACAAAGTTGGCCAGGTACATCCCCCAGGTAACATAATCGCGGATGCCGGCAACACCCAACCCGTTGCGAAGCTGGAGGGAATAGGCATACAGGCAAACCAGCAGCGAAACGGTGAGAAAGCCCATCCAGGCCAGGAATCCCTTGTTGATCCTGATATGATGGGTAAGATCGCCGGTGATTTTTTCGAAAGTCATTTTGTTGTCATCCATGGTCATCATACTTTTTCGGGTGTTTCATCTTTGGCTTCTTCAAAGGGGAAAAGGCGGTTCTTGGGCGGAAGGTAATATACCCGTGGTTTGGTTCCAAGTTCGGGCATCAGCTGGTAGCCCCCGTTGTCGCGAAGCAGTTTGCTCAGCCTTACGGTTTCCTTTGTCGTGCCATTCGTGACCGCATCCTCGTTTTCATCACCAAAATAGTAAACCCCGTTGGGACAAGCTTCAACGCAGTATGGCAATTTCCCTTCGCGCAGGCGGTCGGCGCTGAACAGGCATTTGGAGATGGTTCCCATTTTTTGTGGTACGTTCAGTTCCGCGTTGTACTCCTGCCCTTCATGAATTGCGGCATCTTTGGGTTCGATCCAGTTGAAAATACGGGCGGAATAGGGGCAGGCGGCCATGCAAAAGCGGCAGCCGATGCACCGGTCATTTTCGATGAGCACAATGCCATCCGGACGTTTGTAGGTGGCGTCCACCGGGCAGACAGCCACGCAAGGCGGGTTGTCGCAGTGCTGGCAGTTTTTTGGCATGTTGTACGGCGCCGTTCCCGGCGTATCCTGCATCTGAAGCGTGTTCATGTGGTATTGCTCAGGGCGCAGCTGATGTGCGTCCTGGCAGGCATTGATGCATTTGCGGGCGTTGCGGCATTTCGATAAATCGGTAACCATCACCCAACGGCGTCCGGGGATCCCTTCACGGCTCTGTGATTCGCGGAGATCTTCCCCGGTTTTTTCAAGTGCCTTGATTTCCAGTGAGTCAACCTGGACCAGTTTGCCGTCCTGGGTGAGCAGGACTTTCTGGTCGCCCGAGACCTCCTTCTTGGCCTCGAAAATGTGACCCGAATATAGTGCGGCTGCACCGGTGGCAACGCCTACGCCGGCCAGCCCGATGTTCTTCAGGAAATTCCTGCGGGAGGAGCCTTTACCGTTCTCGGGTTCATTCGGGGAATGCGCATTATTGCTATCTTCCATAATAAATTGTTGTCGGAATTTTATATGCACAAATGTAAATAAATAATCAAATCTTAGAATACTGAATTGTAATTTTGAGACAGTCTAAATTAGGGGGAGACAAGGGGGAAATGACAGGTGACAAGTGACAAAGGACAAGTGACAAATGACAAGTGACAAGTGACAAGTGACAAATGACAAGTGACAAATTGCGATTTACGATTTATGAATTTAGCTTTACAGTGGCGGTGATTAAGATTGTATTTGTTTGAATTGCAGGAGACGTATCGGTCATAAGTTGAATTAAGGCGGAACTTGATTTGGTTTGTAGATAATTTGCCCCGGCCTTCGGGCAGTTCGGATGAATTGCCCCGGCCTTCAGGCAGCCCGGATGAATTGCCCCGGCCTTCAGGCCGGGGTTCGGGGAAGCCATGTGGAATACGGGGCTTTAGCCCCATTATTATCGACCACATCTTCATTCATGCTTCTTCATCTAAAACGGAAAAATCATCGATACCTTCAGCGCTGCATTATCCCAGGAATTATCCAGTGAGTAGGGTCCCCAGCGGTAGAACCCGCCAATGCCGATGGTATAAATTTTCAGGTTGATGAGGTTGTTGATCAGGAGGCCGGATTCGTAAAATCCGAGGTTCATCTCCCTGGGATTTATGGTGTTGTATTTATATCTTTCAGGGTGGTCAAGCCATCCGAACCCGATGTTTTGCGAAAGGGCAAATTCAGGATGAAACCACTTTTTTCCCTTGAAAAGGAGGTAGCCGAAGTCGTGGTAAAAATAGACCGCAGCATATTTGCTGGAAAGAAATTCGTTGCTGCGCATCGTGCCGAAACTGTTGGGCGCGAACAAGGTAAATACCCGGTAACTCGAGGGTGCATAATAGAGGTTGCATACCGGGATCGGCTGGTCGACATACCCGCCGTTGAACTGGATGGTTAGTTTCCCGAGGTATTTGATATTGAATGTTTTGCGAATCTTTAAATCGATGCGGTCGTAATCAAATTCCCCCCCCAGGAAATTTTTAATCCCGCGGGTGTATTCGAACCAGACGATCGGGTATTTCGTACCCAGCGAGATCTTGTTTTTCACTGTCTGGATGAACTTCTCGCCGTAGGCCCATTTAAACCCGGCCGTGATGGTGGTGAACCTGAACTGATCCTGTACGGCATTCCCTTCAATTGTAGCCAGGTCATAAGTCGTTGTCTTCTTGAAGTTGTTGGAGATGCCCACATTGAACAACACATATTTCATCGCCCTGAACCCCATTGAAAAGTTGAAACTCTGGGTCCGGTCCAGTTTCTTCAGCATCAGTTGCCTGAAGTTCCCCGACAGGATCGATTCATAATCCGTCGGGTAACTTACTCCACCCGATTCAACCAGGTCGTAAAAACCGGAGGCGAGAAATTTGACATCATGGCGCCTGCTTACCAGGAAACTCATATCTCCTCCGTATTTTGAAGTGGATACCCCAAAGGCATATTGATAAAATCCCCCGATTTTGAACCAGTCGGAAAGATGGTCGTTGGTGTGGATTCCTGCGCCAATTACCAGTCCTTCGTAGGTGTTGTAGTTGAAAAAGCGGTTGATGTCCATGTCGATCGGTCCCCATGGAATACGCCCCGTCATGAGGGTTTGAAAGGTTTTGGCCATCTTGTCGAAATTTTCAGCCTTCCCGATGCTGTCGAGCACCCGGTAGGTCTGCCGGTCTTTCCGGCTGAGGCTGTCAACGCGGTACTGGTTCCAGAATGTCTCGCTGCGTGTGGTGGCATCCTTGTCAACTTCCACATCAAGATGGTTGAATTCACGGCGAACCAGTTCGGGATTGAGCACGATGTCGCGGATATAGCTTCGCCCGCTCCCGATCGCCTTGTATTTTCCGATACGCATGTTGTTGAATGCCACATCGGTATTGAGCTGCACCGGGAACCACTGCACCCCGTTGATCAGCTCATACAACTGGTGGATCCTGATCATAAACCCGCCGGTGTTCGGGTAGGGTTCGGCAGTAACGTTCTGGATGCCCCAGTTGTGGCTGCTGATGGAAATAACGCCTTTCATCCCGTCAAAATTGGTGCCTTTCCTTGGCCTGAATGAAACGATGAATACGGTGTCTTTTCCCACATAGGTGGTATCTTCGATTTTGAAGAAATATTTGCTGAAACTGCCGCTCCCGATCGGGTTGACATACTCTTTCATCATGATCGCGATGACGGGCTTGTAAAATGAAAATGACTGGATCTGGGTGGAGAGGAAGACAAGGATCGGGTCTTTAAAGCCCGACATCTTGGTGGCAACCACCTTGTTGAAGTTTTTGTCGGGTGACATGAACTTTCGTTTGGTCACATTTTCCATCAGGAACAGGTACTGGGTGCTTATCAGCTTTTCGATGGTACTGTTCGCAGAATCCATCGAGGCTGCAGTGACTTTGCCGGTATCGGATTTCACCTGGAATTCAACGGCCACGCCCCTGTGATTCGGCATCATAGAAGTATCGACCAGCCCTGAAAAATCGTTTTTCACCGAGGTGTCCGCATCGGCGGTGAAAACGGTTTTGTCATAGGCTGTGTAGGAAAACGTTTTGACCTTTTCGGGATCATTGATGTCCCGGTTGTCAATGACATTGCGGATGAGGCGATGCGCAGGGTTGATTCCCGGCAGGATTTCAACTTCGCGCAGGTCGATCTCCTTCTGCGTAAGCTGGATGATGAGGCCCTTGGTGTGATTGCCGGGTTCCACGGTCAGCGGTTCATATCCCACATAGCTGAGGCGCAGGGTTTGCACGGGCTGTGCCGACTTCAGGCTGAATTTGCCGTCGATGTCGGTGGTTCCTCCCTTGCTGCTGTTGTTGTTGATGATGATGTTGACAAAGGCAAGCGACTCCCTGGTTCTCGAATCGACCACTCTCCCGGTAACGAGATAGGAATCCTGTGAATAGCTGTTTGCTGCCGTCAGGAGAAAAGCCAGCAGGATTGGCAGAAGGCGGTGGGGCATACGCAACGGATTTTTTTCAAAGGTAAGAATTTAAAATTTCGTAACTTTCCGAAAAATTACCTTTACAACATGAGCATTTTAAAAAGTGAAAATACGTTTCCATTGATTGCCAAGACAATTGCAGGACTGGAAGATGTGCTGGCGGCAGAACTGGAAACCCTGGGCGCGACAGACGTCATGAAGTTGAACCGTGCAGTTTCGTTTACAGGCGGGGCGGAGATGATGTACAAGGTCAACTACGCCTGCCGCACCGCCCTGAGGATACTGAAACCCCTGTTTCACTTCGAGATCCTCGAACAAAAGGATCTTTACGAAAAGATTTATGAATTTCCCTGGGAAGATTACCTCGATGCCGAACACTCACTGGCCATTGATGCCGTGATTTCCTACACGGTATTCACAAATTCCCAGTTCGTGGCACAGCGGTCGAAGGATGCCATTGTCGACCGGTTGCGCGACAAGCTGGGAACCAGGCCCTCCGTTGACCTGGAAAATCCCGACCTCAAGGTGAACGTGCATCTCTTCAAGGATTCATGCACCGTGGCGCTCGACTCGTCGGGACAGTCGATGCACCGCCGCGGATACCGCAAAAGCACGGGCCCGGCACCCATCAATGAAGTGCTGGCTGCAGGACTGGTGAAACTGTCGGAATGGGATACCGTTACACCTCTTTTCGATCCAATGTGCGGCTCCGGAACCATCCTGATCGAGGCGGCAATGCTGGCAAAGCATATGCCTGCCGGTTTCTTCCGCGAGGAGTGGGGATTTATGAAATGGCGTGATTTTGATGCAACGTTATGGGAGAAGGTCAAGAACGATGCCAATGCACTCATCACTGAAATGACTGTGAAAATGCATGGTTCCGACCGGGCAGAGCGCGCCATTGAATCGGCCCGTGAAAACCTGAGATTTACCAGCCTTTATGATGAAATTACCCTTGAGGTGAAAACATTTGAAGATACCTTTCCCCCGTTCGAAAAGGGTTTCATCATCTCAAACCCGCCGTATGATGAACGGCTGGAGATAGAGGATTCGCTTGTGTTTTACAAAATGATCGGCGATACCCTCAAAAGAAAATATGCCGGTTATACCGCCTGGCTGATCTCCTCGGATCTTGAATCGATCAAATTCATCGGGTTGCGCCCTTCCCGCCGGATACCGGTGTTCAACGGGCCGCTGGAGTGCCGGTTCCTGAAGTTTGACCTCTTTGCCGGAAAGAAAGGGTACCAGGACTCGGCAGTTCAACCAGCCTGATGCTTATTGCGAGTTCGGATTTTGTACTTTTGCGTTTTAAATGGTAAACTGGTAAACAGGTGAACAGGTAAACTGGTTAACCCGTTCACCTGTTTACTCGTTTACCCGTTTACCCGTTTACCCGTTAACCCAAAATTGTTAAAATAGAACCCATGTCACAAATAACCAGAATCGGTATCATGACCTCCGGAGGCGATTCGCCGGGAATGAATGCCGCCATCAGGGCGGTGGTGCGCACAGCAATTTACAGCGGGAAGGATGTATTTGGCATCTACCGCGGCTATGAAGGCATGATCGACAACCAGATCGAGCAGATGTACAGCAACTCCGTGTCGAACATCATCCAGCGGGGTGGCACCATCCTGAAAACCGCGCGAAGCAAGCGGTTTATGGAGTACAACGGGCGGTTGCAGGCGTATAACAACCTCAGGGAGCACAACATCGATGCGCTGGTGGCCATCGGCGGGAACGGCACCTTTACCGGGGCTTCCATTTTCGACAAGGAGTTTGATTTCCCCGTCATCGGCCTGCCCGGCACCATCGACAACGACCTTTACGGAACCGATGCGACCATCGGGTATGACACAGCCGTAAACACAGTGGTGGAGGCTGCCGACAAGATACGTGATACGGCAAATTCGCATGAAAGGCTCTTTTTTATCGAGGTGATGGGGCGTGACGCAGGTTTTATCGCACTGCGCAGCGGTGTTGCCTGCGGGGCGGAATTCATCCTGGTGCCCGAAACCACTACCTATATCGACAACATGGCCCGCCTGCTGAAACACGACTGGCGCCGAAGTAAAACTTCGGGCATCGTTATTGTTGCCGAAGGTGACGACATGGGCGGCGCGTATGAAGTTGCCCGGAAGGTAAAGGAAAAACTTCCTGAAATGGATGCCCGCGTCACCATCCTAGGGCATATCCAGCGTGGCGGTTCCCCGAGCGCATACGACCGGGTGCTGGCAAGCACGCTGGGATTCGTTGCAGTGAGAGGCCTCCTGGAGGGACACCGCGGCGAGATGGCCGGCATCGTGAACAAGGAGGTTGTATTCACCCCTTTCGACAAGGCCATCAAACACACCAAAGACATTAACAAGGAGTTGCTGGAAATGTCACGCATTTTAGCATTATAATGGTTTAACGCTGCTCTCCTTGGAACGGATCACCCTGTTTGCTGATGTACTGTTGCCGCTCCCGGTGGGCGGAACTTTCACGTACCGTGTTCCGTTTGAACTGAATGAACAGGTTCAGGAGGGCATTCGGGTGGTGGTGCAATTCGGGGCCAGGAAGATCTATACGGCCCTGGTCATCCGGGTGCATGAAATACCCCCCGCTGCCCACATTCCGAAGTATATTCTTTCCGTTCTTGATGAAAATCCCATTGTAATTCCTGTTCAAAACACCTTCTGGAACTGGATGGCAGGTTATTATCTGTGCCACCCCGGAGAGGTGATGAATGCCGCGCTCCCCTCGGCCTTCAAACTTGCAAGCGAATCGAAGATCGCACTGAACCCGGTGCTTCCCGACGATCTTTCAGGGTTGAATGAAAAGGAGTACCTGCTCATTGAAGCGCTCCATCACCGCAAAAGTATTGCCATTTCGGAGGTTGCAAAAATTCTCGACCAGCAGAAGACCATCCCGCTCATCAAAACCCTCATCGAAAAAGGGATCATTGTGCCCGAAGAAGAGCTGAATGATCCTTACAAGCCTAAACGTGAAGTGTTTGTGAGGTTGATGCCTGGTTATGCCGAAGATGAAGAGGCTGTAAAGCAGCTTTTTGACCAGCTTGAGAAGCGTGCGAAAAAGCAGCTTGAACTTGTCATGACCTATATCCGGCTTTCGGGTTATGGGTTTGGCGGGTTGCTTGAGGTGAAACGGATGGAACTGCTGAAACAATCAAAAGGAACATCCCCGCAGCTTGAGATCCTGATCACAAAGGGGGTATTCGAACTGTATCACAGGCTTGTAAGCCGGTTTGAACCGGCAGGAGAGGCGTCTGACAGCGACCTGATCGAACTTACGGAGGGGCAGCAGGAAGCCCTGTCAAAAACCCGGAAACTGTTTGAAACCAAAGATGTCGTGCTGTTGCATGGTGTAACGTCCAGCGGAAAGACCGAACTCTACATCAAACTGATCCGCGAGGTGATCGACCAGGGAAAGCAGGTGTTGTTCATGTTGCCCGAGATTGCCCTGACGACGCAAATCATCAGCAGGTTGCGCAAATATTTCGGCGACAGGGTAGGCGTGTACCATTCCCGCTTCAATATGCATGAGCGGGTTGAAATATGGAATGCGGTTCTTGATAAGAACCATACCGGGCATACCTCCGGCCGGAAGTATGACATCATTCTCGGGGCACGTTCCGCCCTGTTCTTGCCATTTTCAAACCTGGGACTTGTGGTTGTCGACGAGGAGCATGATCCCTCGTTCAAGCAGATGGATCCTGCACCGAGATACAACGGACGCGATGCGGCCATCTATCTTGCCCTCCTCCATGGTGCAAAAACACTGCTGGGATCGGCAACACCTTCTGTTGAAAGTTATTTCAACGCCCTGCAGGGAAAATACGGGCTCACCGAAATGTTTGACCGTTATGGAAACATGGAGATGCCGCAGATCCAGATCGTAAATGTCAGGGATGCATTGCGGCAGGGATTGATGAAGAGTCATTTTTCGGCGGTATTGCTTTCGCAGATTGAAACGGCGCTCGGCCATGGGGAACAGGCGATCCTTTTCCAGAACCGGCGCGGGTTTTCCCTGCGCCTGGAATGTGAAATGTGCCATTGGATGCCATCCTGCAAAAACTGCGATGTTACGCTCGTCTACCACAAGAAATCCAACCAGCTGCGTTGCCACTATTGCGGCTATGTGTCAAGGATTCCCGAGATCTGTCCCGAATGTCACGGGGTCAACATAAAGATGAAGGGTTTTGGCACCGAAAAGGTAGAGGAGGAGCTTGGGCTCATCTTTCCCAAAGCCCGCATCGCCCGGATGGACCTCGACACGACCCGCAGCAAACATTCGCTTCAGCAGATCATCGGTGATTTTGAAGCGCGTAAAATTGACATCCTGGTGGGAACGCAAATGGTGACCAAAGGGCTTGATTTTGACAATGTAAGCCTGGTATGCATCCTCAATGCCGACAACATGCTGAGCTATCCTGATTTCAGGGCGTCGGAACGCAGTTTCCAGCTTATGGCGCAGGTCAGCGGCAGGTCGGGGCGGAAATACAAACAGGGGCGGGTGATCATCCAGACCTATAACCCTAACCACCCGGTGATCCTGGATGTTGTGAAGAACGATTACCTGGCAATGTTCAAAAAGCAACTGGCCGAACGGCAGAAATACAAGTACCCGCCCTACACGCGGCTGGTACTCCTGAAATTGAAACACAAAGATCCCGATTTGCTCAATAAAGCAGCCGAGGAACTGGCGAAACTGCTGCGCAGGGTTTTCGGAAAGCGCATCCTTGGTCCCGAATTTCCAATGGTTTCAAGGATCATGAACTATTACATCAAACACATCATGTTCAAGATTGAGCGGGAGGTTTCATCGGGTGCCATGAAGGCTAAAATGGTGGAACAGATCCTGAAGTTTCAGGAGAACCCTGCCTTCAGGCCGGTAAAAGTACTTATGGATGTTGATCCGCAGTAGTGTCAATCACCAGGAAAAGGTCCTCTTTCTCCTTTTTCATCAGGTAGCGCTCCCGGGCAAATTTCTCCAGTTGTGTGGTATCGGTCATCAACTGGTTGGTGAGGATCGAGTCTTTCCTGATTTCCTGGAGGTAGAACTTTTTTTCAAGGTTAATAAGGTCCAGTTTTTCCTGCAAATGATTCCGCGTCAGCAAATTGTTGCTGTCGAAAAATATCATCCATCCCACAAATGCCACCGTTGTCAGGAAGAATTTGTTGATCAGGATACGGAAGATGAATCTCAGGACAGACATTAATATTTACGATTTTTGATTTACGATTTACGATTTTAGTGCTTTTTGATGTTTTCCTGCCTGGCTGCCTGGAAATTGCCAGCCTGTTTCCTACACCTGCTTTTTCAGGTAGTTATAGATTTCCACCTGTGACTGTATTTTAGGTCCCCCGGTTTTTTTGTAGGTGTTTTGCTCTCCCGGCCCGATCACCCTGGCTTTTACATTGTCTGACAACTGGATTTCGAGCATTTTCCTGAGTTGTTCGCGGATACCCGGATCGAAGATGGGTGTTGCCACCTCAATACGGTTGTCGAAGTTACGGACCATCCAGTCGGCGGAGGTGATATAATACTGGTTGTCGCCGCCATTGCAGAACACCAGTACCCGGGCGTGCTCCAGGAACCTGTCGACGATGCTGATGGCTTCGATGTTTTCGCTCAGTCCGGGGATTCCCGGGACAAGGGTGCAGATCCCGCGGATGATGAGCTTTATTTTGACACCGGCCTGGCTGGCTTTGTACAGTTTCTTCACCATGGCCCCGTCGACAAGGCTGTTGAGTTTGATGATCACCCATGCCTCCCTGCCTGCTTCGGCATGGTGCATCTCGTTGTGGAGCATCTTGATGTAGAAATTGCGCATATTGACGGGCGCCACCACGAGCGCTTTAAACTTGAAGGGCCTGTAACTCTCTTCGATCAGGTGGAAGGCATTCACGACATCATTGCAGATCGTTTGGTTTGCCGTGAGCAGGCTGACGTCGGAATACACCTTGGCCGTGGTTTCATTGAAATTCCCTGTTCCGATAAATGCGAAAAAGAAATTGCTTGTATTTTCTTTCCGCCGGATGAGGATCAGTTTGCTGTGAACCTTGAATCCCGGGATGCTGTGAATGACTTTTACCCCCTCTTCGCGCAGCCGTTCGGTCCAGTAAATGTTGGCCTCTTCATCAAACCTGGCCTGGAGTTCCATGAATACCGTCACATATTTGCCATTCCTGGCCGCATTGACGAGGGCGTTGATGACATTGGAATTTTTAGCTGCCCGGTAAATCGTCATCTTGATCGACCGCACCTTCGGATCGATGGAGGCTTCACGCAACAGGTCAATGATATACTGGAACGACTGGTAGGGATAATGAAGCATGATGTCTTTCTCCCTGATCGACGTTAGGATGCTCCTGTCGACCGGCAGATCCTTGTGCATCAGCGGCACCAGGGGCTGGTACTCAAGTTCGCGGTGGTCAAGGTTGGGAAATCCCATGAAATCCTTGAAGTTATGGTACCTGCCGCCACCCCTGATGGGATCATCCTTGGTGATCTCCAGGCGCCTGGTGATGATCTTCAGCAAGTCGGGCGGGATCGATTTGTCATATACAAACCGCACCGGGATTCCGCGTTTTCGCTGTTTCAGGCTTTCGGTCATCACTTCGAGAAAACTCTTTGAAACATCGGTATCGATATCAATTTCGGCATCACGGGTAATTTTTACCGTATACGCCGAAAAAGTGTCGTAGCCGAAAATGGAGAATATCTCGGAAAGGCAGTACCTGATGATGTCATCGAGCAGGATGATGTAACGCTTGTTCCCGTCGGAGGGCAGGATCAGGAACCGTGAGATGGTTTTGGTGGGCAATTCAATCAGGGCATAATCATCTTTGAGCGCTTTGTCTTTGCGCCCGACAATAACGGCAAGGTAGATGGATTTGTCGCGCAGCGATGAAATATCGCGCAAACTGCTGATCATAATCGGGAATAACCCGCCCCGGACCTGTTCCCTGAAATATTTGTGAACAAATTTTCCCTGTGATTCAGACAGTTGTGTTTCGTTGACGATAAAGATTTCCTGCAGGGCAAGGTCACTCAGGATCTTTTCATACACATGCATGAACTCACGTTCCTGTGTCTGGACCAGGTCGCCGATCTCCTTCAGCGCCTTTTTGGGATTCACCGGGGTGTCGTAGTGGATCCGTTCCACCTTGAGCATGCGGTTGAGTGTGGCCACCCGTACCCTGAAAAATTCATCTCGGTTGTTTGAGAAAATCCCGAGGAATTTAAGCCGTTCCAGCAACGGATTTCGCGCATCAGCAGCTTCCTGCAGCACGCGGCCGTTGAAATAGAGCCAGTTAAGGTCGCGGTTCAGGATGGGTACTTTCTGTCGGGCAGCCATCTTATTTCAACATCTTTGGAAAAATAATGAACTCCTGGATTGCCTCCTTTGATGGAATTTCTTCCCACTTATCGGTGTTGAATGAAAGGCATACCACGCAGGAGGTAGGCATGTTCTCAATCCCGGGATGCAGGAACAGGTTGGCCAGGTTGGTGATGGTCGGGTTGTGCCCGAAGATCATCAGGGATTTGAGGTCGTTGGATGTTCCGTAAATGATGTCGAGGATACGGTCGTAATAGCCATCATAGATTTTCCGGTCGGTCTTGATCTTGCTCACCGGGTAGTTTAACCCTTCGGCCACAATTTTGGCAGTTTCGTAGGCCCGCACCGCCGGGCTCGAAATCATCAGATCGATGGAAGTCTCCCTTTTCAGCAGGAAGTCTATGATCAGTTTTGTTTTCTTGCTGCCTTTGGGAATCAGCGGTCGGTCGAAGTCCGATACGCCCGGTTCTTCCCAGGAGGATTTGGCATGGCGCATCAGGTATAGGGTTTTCATTGTCTGTATTTTTTCTAATAGGCGAACAGCGGGAATTCCGCCATCATCTCGTTAACTTTCTTACCTACGATTACGATTTTGGACTCGTTTTCGATGTCGCTGATCACATCATCAATCAGGGTGACGATCTTCGCCATATGTTTTTCTTTCAGTCCGCGGGTGGTGATGGCAGGGGTTCCCACACGCAGGCCCGAGGTCTGGAACGGGGAGCGGCTGTCGAACGGCACCATGTTCTTATTTACAGTGATGTCGGCACGTACGAGCGTGTTTTCAACCTGTTTCCCGGTGATATTGGGGAATTTTGATCTCAGGTCGATGAGCATCAGGTGGTTGTCGGTACCCCCCGAGATGACGTGGTATCCTTTATCCATGAATGCCTTTGCCATGGCGTTTGCATTTTTCTTGACCTGGATGATGTAGTCCATATATTCATCCGAAAGTGCCTCGAAAAAGGAAACGGCCTTCGCGGCGATCACATGTTCGAGCGGCCCGCCCTGGATGCCGGGGAATACCGCCGAATCAAGCAGCTGCGACATCATTTTGATCTCACCTTTCGGGGTTGTGAGTTTCCACGGATTTTCAAAATCCTTGCCCATGAGGATCATGCCGCCACGCGGGCCACGCAGGGTTTTGTGTGTGGTAGTGGTCACAATGTGGCAATGGGGCATGGGGTCGTTGAGCAATCCGCGGGCGATGAGGCCGGCAGGATGGGCGATGTCGGCGAGCAGCAATGCGCCGATTTTATCTGCAATGCTGCGCATGCGTTTGTAATCCCAGTCGCGGGAGTAGGCTGAAGCGCCGGCAATGATCAGTTTTGGTTTAAGGGCGAGCGCCTTCTCTTCCATTTTGTCGTAATCGATCATCCCCGTTTCCTGCTCAACCTGGTATGCAACCGCTTTGTACAGGATTCCCGAAGAATTTACCGGTGAACCGTGCGAAAGGTGGCCCCCGTGCGAAAGGTCAAGACCCATAAAGGTATCGCCCGGTTTCAGGACGGCCATCAACACAGCCATGTTGGCCTGGGCACCGGAATGGGGCTGAACATTCACCCATTCGGCGTTGAACAACTCCTTTGCACGGTCAATGGCAAGCTGCTCCGAAATGTCAACATTCTGGCAACCGCCATAATAACGTTTGCCGGGGTAGCCCTCGGCATATTTGTTGGTAAGGCAGGAACCCATGGCTTTTAACACCTGGTCGCTGACGAAGTTTTCCGATGCGATCAGCTCCAGTCCGCTGGTTTGCCGATGCAATTCATCCTTAATGACCTTGAAAATCGCACTATCTTTTTTCATAACAGGGTAAAATTTTGGAGATTAAATATCGTTTTATTAAATGAAGGTCTTTCGGAACAACAAAAGTAAAATTATTTCAGATAAAATCTGGATATTTGCTTGGAAAAGGCAAAAGTAAAAAATCAAAATGCAAATGTTTAAATGCAAAACGCAAAATCACATCGCTAAGTGCGTGGCGCATGTCACTATAATGCTTTTTCTTATCCTGCAAATACCCTGCGAAGTGTTTTCCCAGATTTCAGCCGGCAGGGACGATACCATCAATCCGGGTGTACCTGTGAACCTGACCGCCAACTTTGGAATACTGGCAAACGGGATCACTACCTTCGACAATCATGTTGAAGGACCTTTCGAGATCGGGTTCAGTTTTACTTTTTATGGAAAGAAATACACCCGTTTTTCAATCGGCGACAATGGCTGGATCAGCTTTACGCACAACCCATACTGGGGTACCAAGCGCAACATCCGCCTGCCGAGTTCTGCGGATGAGAGCCCGAAGAACTGCATCCTTGGGGCCATGGAGGATTACAACCCCATCCAGGCCGGGAGTCCCTATATTTTTTATCAAACTGTCGGGGAGGCTCCGCACAGGAAACTTGTTGTCATGTGGTGCCAGTGCCCCATGTACAAATGCGGCGAACTTTCAGGTCTTTCGGTTTCCTTTCAGATCGTTTTAATTGAGGGCGATACTATCGAAACCCATGTTTTCAACAAGCCGGTGTGTACCGAGTGGGACAACAAGTGCACGATGGGAATTCAAAACGAGACAGGGTTCGCCTGCGACACACTTCCATACAAGAACAGGAATTCCACCTCCTTCAGCGTCTCCAAGGAAGGATGGAGGTTTGTCCCGACTTCCCTGGATACCTACGCAGTGACACAGATTCCCTACCTCATGGAACCGATTACCCCGGGAGAAAAAATTTCCTACCGCTGGAACCAGGGAGATGAGTTCCTTTCTGACCAGCAATCGCTGGTGGTAGCACCTTTGCATACGACAACTTACCGGGTTACCTGTACCTTGTGCAGCGGAGAACAATTCACGGATGAGATGACAGTTTACGTGGTCCCTTTTATTCCGAATGCATTTACACCCAACGACGACGGGCTCAACGACAAGTTCCTCATCCTGGGGCTCCCGCCTGAGAATATTACGCAATTCAACCTGCAGATATTCAACAGGTGGGGACAGGCGGTGTTTTCCACAAAAGATATTCTTGAAGGCTGGGATGGTAAAATGAAGGGGGACGTTTGCCCGGAGGGTGATTATGTGTGGGTTATTTTTTATGAAGATGATAAAAAGACAAAGACCAGCAACAAGGGAATTGTTACCCTTGTCCGATGATAAACCATTCCGGATGAAGTCATAAGCAGGCAAGATGATTTTAGGATATACATTAAAATAACGATGACCCTGATGAAAATACCCGGTTTTTTTGGAGGTCCGCAACAGTGTAGCCTTTTGCAAAGAAGCTGGTTATCTTTCCTGTTGGTTCTTGCATTTTCACAGGCGGGTGTTGCACAGGATGCCGGTTTTTCAATGCCTGATACGATCTGTGAAGACCAGCCGGTGATTATCACAAATGTACAGCCTCCTTCTGCAAGTACGTATCAATGGAGTTTCTGCAGCGGAAATGCATCGTATGAACCGGATGGTTTCAACATGAGCAACCCCAACCAGCTTTTGAATTCACCGCGTTTTATCACCCTTGTGAAGGATAGCCTTGAATATTATACGTTTACAACCAGCACAGGCAATGCAAAGGTTGTGAGATGTTTTTTCGGGACCTCACTGACATCTTTTCCAACCGGGATCACAGACCTTGGCAATTTTAACGTGCTCAGCGACCAGGTAAGGGGCATCCAGGTAAAAAAAGACAATGGCACCTGGTATGGTTTCGTGGCTGACGGGAATAAACTGGTGATCCTGAATTTTGGCAACTCCCCGAACAATACCCCGGTATCAAAGGTTTTCAGCATGCCAAATGTCACCCTTGCATCGGGATTGGCATTTAACAAGCAGGGGACGAATTGGGTCGGATTTGTTACAGACCTCGCCGCGAACAAGGTTTTCCGACTTGATTTCGGGACAAGCCTGGGCAACAATCCTGCCGTGGCCGCCCTTACCGGGACGGTATTCCCCCTGAACTCACCTGCCAGCATCATCCTCGCAAGTGAAGCCGGCGCCTGGTCTGCTTTTGTGTGCAACATTGGCAACAGTACCCTGACGCGGATGGATTTTGGAACATCCCTTATGAATCCCGTGATTAGTTGGGCCGATTTCAACAACATCAACGGGCTCAACCTGAATGCAGGACTGACCCTCATCAACGACTGCGACGGACTCAACGGGTATGTGACCAATTGTGTCAAGGAGGCCGATTTGTGCATCATCCACCTGGAGTTCAAGCTGGGGTTGAGAGGATCTATAACCGGTTATCATATCCAGAACAACGGGATATTGAATAAGCCTTATGGCATTTCGGAGTTTGTCAGGCAGGGAGGGACACTCTATGCGTTTGTTGCAAACTATGGCAGTTCTTCGATCACACGGATGTTTTTCCCTTCATGTTCGGGCGCTTCATTGCCGTTCTATACCGGGCCCGACCCTCCTCCCTTCACCTATGCCGATCCCGGGAATTACAACATTTTGCTTACGGTTGACGATGGTTCAGCTTCGCAGTCGTCAAAATGCAAAAATATTGTGGTGATGCCCAAACCGGTGCTTTCACTGGGTCCCGACCTGGTTGTTTGCGAGGGAAAAAATACCAAACTGGATGCCGGTGCCGGCAACAGCCACTATTACTGGTCAAACGGGGCCACCACCCGGACCATCCCTGTTGATACTTCGGGCACCTACTGGGTGCGTACTGTAAATAACTGGCATTGTGAATCCATGGATACCATTATGGTTACGGTAAAAAACAACACCGAAACCCTGGTTGACACCACATTGTGCAAGGGCCTGGCATACCCGGCCCAGAACGGCATGCAGACCGTTCCGGGGATTTACCGTGATACCCTGCGGATGGCTTCGGGTTGCGACAGCATCGTGAAAACAAACCTTCAGTTTAACGATTGCCCGCTGCTGATCTGGTTCCCGAATGCCTTTACGCCAAACGGGGACGGGCTGAATGATCTCTTCAGGCCGGTTGGCAACGAGATCGGCAAATACAACCTTCAGATCTATGACCGCTGGGGAACCCTCATCTTCGAATCAAACAACGTCGCCGACGGGTGGGATGGCAGCGTTAAAGGAAGAGAAGCCGAACCGGATGTTTATACCTACAATGCGACCTATGAAAGCCGGCTGTTCCCCGGAGATACGCACCGCGCAACCGGAACATTTACCCTGGCAAGGTGATCCCGGAAGAATTGAGGCATTTCTAAGCGTAATTTCTTATTTTTACGGTTTGGTAATCATTTACTGACCATAGAATCCTTTTGCCATGAAAAATCGTTTTTTGTTCATTTTTATCTTTTTTTATACAGCCGGGTTGCTCAGCACCAGCGCACAAAATGGTGTAAACCTCCCCGACGCGTCCGGCAAACTTCCCTTTTTGTCACCCCGCGACCAGCAAGCGCCTACGCAGGTTCCCGATCCGTTATCCCTACGCAGCGACCAGCCCGACCGAATGGAATGGTGGCGCGATGCCCGTTTCGGTATGTTCATCCACTGGGGGCTGTATGCGGTTCCTGCGGGGGAGTGGAAAGGTAAAACAGGTTATGGCGAATGGATCAGGACTTCGGCCGAGATTCCACTGGAGGTCTATGACCAGTTCCGTCCAAAATTCAACCCGGTGCAGTTCGACGCCGATGCCTGGGTGCGAATGGCCAGGGATGCCGGGATGAAATACATTGTGATCACCTCGAAACACCATGACGGGTTTTGCATGTTCGACACGAAACTAACCGATTTCAACATCATGTCGACACCTTTTAAACACGATCCGATGACTGAACTTGCGGCAGCATGTAAAAAATACGGGCTGAAGTTTTGTTTTTATCATTCGATCATGGACTGGCACCACCCCGATTACCTTCCACGACGCGAATGGGAAAAGGATCGTACGGCCGAAGGAGCAGATTTTTCGCGCTATGTTGCCTACATGAAGGCACAACTGAAGGAGTTGCTCTCCCACTACGGGGATATCGGTGTTTTATGGTTCGACGGCGAATGGGAAAGCACCTGGAACGAGAAGTACGGGAAAGAGATTTATAATTATGTAAAGAGTATTCAGCCAGGCATCCTGGTAAACAACCGGGTGGGGGCGGGCAGGCTCGACATGGAGGGGCTGACTGCGGAAGGCGCTTTCGGCGGGGATTTCGGCACCCCCGAACAACAGATTCCCGCAACCGGGCTTCCCGGGGTGGATTGGGAAACCTGCATGACCATGAACGACCACTGGGGTTATAACAGCGCCGATAAGAATTTCAAACCGGCCGGAGAGATCATCCGGATGCTGGCCGATATTGCTTCAAAAGGAGGCAATTACCTGCTGAATGTAGGGCCAACGGCTGAAGGCCTGTTTCCGCCGGAGAGCATCAGCCGGCTCGATGCAATCGGGAAATGGATGAAGGTAAACGGTGAATCCATATACGGCACAGGGGCAAGCCCGTTCAGCCAGCTGAAGTGGGGGAGGTGCACCAAAAAACTGACTGCCACTGGAGCCATTCTTTACCTGCATGTGTTCGACTGGCCCGCCAATGGCAAACTTGTCCTGTCGGGGGTGCTGAACACGCCGGGTAAAGCATATTTGCTGGCCGATCCCGGCAGGTCCCCGTTAACCGTCACACGTAAAAGCGATGCCCTGGTGATCACGCTGCCACCAAAAGCCCCTGATCCGGTGAACAGCGTGATTGCCTTGAACATACAGGGTAAACCTGATCTCACCGATCCGCCTGAATTTAAAACCGGGTTTGACACGTTTACCGATTCTCTTTTCGTCTCCCTTGCCAGCGACCGCGATCGCGTTGAGATCAGGTACAACATTGGAAAATCTGAGCCGGCAATAACCTCGGCACTGTATTCAAACCCGATCCTTGTAAAAGCGACCTCGGTGATCAGTGCCAGGTGTTTCCGCGACGGCAAACCCGTAAGTGGTACGGTTTCAAAAGAATTCACAAAAGCCACCCCGCTGCAGGCTGCAACACCTCCCCCTGCCGGGGTGGCACCGGGATTGCATTACAGGTATTTTGAAGGCTCCTGGGACAGTCTACCCGATTTCAATACACTGAAACCTGCGGGAGAGGGCATCATTCCTGATTTTCAATTCACCCCGCGCACCCGGGACGACCTTTTTGGGTTTGTCTATGACGGGTACGTGATGCTCCCCGAAACGAGTGTCTGTATTTTTTATACGGGTTCCGACGATGGCAGCCGTCTGTGGATCGACGATGTGCCTGTGGTAAACAACGACGGCCTTCACGGGCTGACCGAAAAATCCGGGAGCATTGCGCTTGCCGGAGGCTTGCATAAAATCAGGGTTGGCTTCTTTGAACGTACGGGCAGTGACAACCTTGCGGTATTCGTCAAAAGCCAGAAGATGGAAAAGATGGTGATACCAAAAGAGTGGCTGTGCCATTAATGTCATACTAAGCGATAACTTTGTTCAAAATGTAAGAATATGTCTGGAAAGAACCTGAATGTACTGGTTATCGAGGATAGCGAGGCTGATGCCGAGATCAACATACGGATGCTCAGGACGGGAGGGTACAATGTAACCTACCGGCGGATCGAGACGGGTGAGGAGATGCAGGCCGCGCTGGAACAAACCAGCTGGGACATCATTCTTTCCGATTATTCCATGCCCCGTTTCAGTGTCCAATCGGCACTCGAAATTTATCATGCCCATGGCACCGACATTCCGTTTATTGTTATTTCGGGGATGATCGGAGAGGAAAAGGCAGTTGAACTGATCAAATCAGGCGTGCACGATTACCTGCTCAAGGGAAAAATGTCGCGCTTCATCCCGGTTGTAGAACGCGAACTCAGGGAGGCCGTTAACCGGCGGGAGTTGATTAAATTAAATACTTCCCTTGCAATAAGCGAACAAAAATACAAGGACTATATTGACCATGCTCCCGACGGTGTTTTTATCATTGATGAGACAGGAAAATATATTGAGGTAAACCCTGCTGCATGCCGCATGACCGGGTATTCGAAGGAGCAATTGCTTGAAATGTCTTTTTCAGATTTCCTTCCTGAAGAATCACGCGAAGATGGTATGGCTCATCTCAGAAAATTGGTCAGCACCGGATCATCACAGGCCGATTTGATGTTCAGGGATAAACACGGTAAAACGCGCTGGATGGTTTTGGAAGCAGTTAAACTTTCTGAAACACGGTTTCTCGGTTTTGCCAAGGACATCTCTCAGCGGAAGGAGATGGAAGAAAACCTGCGAACGCACCAGGTTGAACTTGAAATGCAGAATGAAGAACTTCTCCAGGCAAATATCAAAATAGAGATCGCTTCCCAGAAATATACGGAACTATACGATTTCGCCCCGTCGGCATATTTTACACTGTCGAAGGAAAAAGCAATCGAGGAGCTCAACCACAGCGGTGCACGCATGCTTGGAAGTGAGCGTTCACGCTTGATGAACCTTCATTTCGATGACTTTGTTTCAAAGAAAACACGTCATTCTTTCAATGCTTTTTTTCAAGCTGTTTTGAAAACGAAAACCAAGCAAATATGTGAAATAATCATAGAAGCCGGGGGGGGGCAGCCGGCAAATGTCCATATCGAAGGAATCGTTTTTGCAAACGAACAGCAATGCCTGTTAAACGTAATTGATATCACACGTCGTATACAGACCGAAAGATTACTGCAGCAAACACAGCAAAACTTTGAGACTTTTTTTAATGCCATTGACGATTTCCTCTTTGTGATCGATGTTCAGGGGAACATTGTTCACGCCAATAAAACCGTTACTGACCGGCTCGGTTACGAGCACGAAGAACTTTTCGGAAATTCAATGCTCATGGTTCATCCGCCTGAACTCCGTATTGAGGCCGCAAGAATCATCGATGAGATGTTGCTTGGAGTAACCGCATTCTGCCCCATTCCTATTATGACCAAATCCGGAATTCACATCGCCGTTGAAACAAAGGTGTCGAAGGGCTATTGGGATGGGAAACCGGTAATTTTCGGGGTCAGTAAAGACATTACCCAGATTAAACTGTCGGAGGAGAAATTCTCCAAAGTGTTCTATCTCAATCCATCCGCTTGCGGATTGAGCGATTATGTTACCGGCGAATACATCGAAGTGAATGAAGCATTTTATAACCTGCTGGGATTTGACAAGGATGAAGTGATTGGCAAAACGGCTCTGGAACTGGGTATTTTAACCGATGAAAGTTTAAAAGGGCTCATGAAAGCGATAGCAGTCAGGCAGAATGAATCGAATCTCGAAGCAACCCTAAGGGCGAAGAACGGCGAGATCAAACATGTCCTGCTTTCGGCTGAAATTATCCAAATCCAGGATAAAAAGTTCCGGTATACCGTTGTTCATGACATCACCAATCGGAAACAGGCGGAGGAGATGCTTCGTGAAAGCGAAGAGCGGTTCCGTGCTGTGACGCAGTCGGCGAACGATGCGATCATCTCAGCCAACAGCGGCGGGATCATCATTGGCTGGAACAAAGGTGCAGAAAGAGTATTCGGCTATACTCATGACGAAATTGTCGGAAAAAATCTCAAGACAATCATGCCGCAGCAATATGCCCGGGAGCACACTGAATATATCGAACGGATCATCAGGGGAGGAGACAGCCATTTTATTGGAAAAACAGTGGAACTCTTCGGGTTGCATAAAAACGGCAATGAGTTCCCGATAGAAATTTCCCTGGCGGCGTGGGAGACAGCTTCGGGCAAGTTTTTCACCGGGATCATACGTGACATTACCCGGCGCAAGCTGGCCGATGAGGAGATACGCCGGGTGAACAATTTCCTGGATTCGGTCATTGACAATATTCCGGATATGATATTTATCAAGGACGCAGTGGACTTCCGTTTTGTCCGTATCAACCGGGCCGGGGAGAACCTGCTGGGCTACACCATGGAAGATCTTGTCGGTAAAAGTGATTATGATTTCTTTTCTAAAGAACAGGCCGACAGCTTTGTGGAAAAGGACCGCGAAGTGATACGCAACAGGGTCATGATCGACATCCCCGAAGAGCCGATACAGACCAGGAACAAAGGGCTTCGGATCCTGCATACCCAGAAAGTGCCCATGTTTAACGCCAACGGTGAACCGGAATACCTGCTGGGCATCTCCGAGGACATCACCGACCTCAAACTGGCCGAACAGGCGAGAAAAGTCAGCGAAGAAAAATACAAAACAATGCTAAACGCTTCGCCGGATGGAATTTTACTGATCGACCTCAATGGCATCATTACCGAAGCATCCGAAATCGGTCTTGAATTGTTCGGCGCCATCTCCCGCAATGACCTGGTCGGGAAAAGTGCCATGCTCTTCGTACCTTCCGAAGAACGGGATGCCCTCCGTGATTTGTATGAAAAGACTATGAACGAAGGGCTGGCTCAGAATATTGAGCTGAAGATCAGAAAAAGAAACCAGTCCCTGTTCCCCGCCGAAATCAGCACAACGTTGATCCAGGACCCTGGGGGCAACCCCTTGTCGTTTATGATCATTGTCCGTGATATATCGCAGCGCAAAAAAACCGAGACAAAACAGATGCATGCCGACCGGATGGCCAACCTTGGCGAGATGGCTTCGGGTATTGCCCATGAGATCAACCAGCCGCTTAATATCATCTCAATGGTGATGGATAAAATCCTGTTCGAGACGGCAAAAACCGCATCGGTCGACGTCGGGTTCCTGACAGCCAAATCGGAAAAGATCTTTGAAAATATCACCAGGATCAGGAACATCATTGATCATGTCAGGGCATTTTCGAGAAGCCATGATGATTATGTGCTGACGGCTTTCGATATCAACGCAAGCATCGAAAATGGTGTTTCAATGATCGCTGAACAGTTCAAACACCTTGGAATAAGCCTCAACCTTGACCTTGAAAAACAGCTTCCCCAGATATTTGGAAATACCTATGAATTTGAACAGGTTATCATAAACCTGCTGGTAAATGCCAAAGATGCGGTGATCGACAAAAAAAGCCACCAGGATGGATTTACCGAATTGATTGTCGGTATCAGGTCATACCAGGAAAATCTGTCGCTGATCGTTGAAGTGTCAGACAATGGCATAGGCATCAGCAATGATGATATCAACCATATCCTGCTCCCTTTTTATACGACCAAGGACGAGGGAAAGGGAACCGGCCTCGGATTATCCATTTGCTATCAGATTATAAAGGCAATGGACGGAACCATTGACATTGCGAGCAACATGATGCAGGGAACAACGGTTAAAATTGTACTGAACATTCAAAAGTAAAAGATAATATGGAAGGAAAAGACAAGATAAAGATCCTGATCCTTGATGATGAGAAACAGTTTACAGAAGAGTTGAGTGGTTTTTTTGTGGATTCGAACTTTGATTCCTTCGAGGCCAACACTGCAGCCGAAGGAAAGAAGATCCTGACCAGCCACGCAATCGACCTCCTCATCCTCGACGTCAGGCTTCCAGGCGTAAATGGCCTGGATATCCTGAAGGAGGTGAAAAATGATTACCCCTTCATGGAAGTCATCATCATTTCGGCGCACGGCGATATGGATACCGTGATCAAAGCCATGCGGCTCGGTGCGTTCGATTACCTGCGCAAACCCTTCAGGTTCCTCGACATCCAGATTGCCATTGAGCGCACCCAGAAATATCTTCAGATGCAGCGAAGGCTGAAGCAGATGGAAGAGAAAAATTCATTGATCTCAAAATCCCTTGAAGAAAAAATCGACCGGCAGTTTATCGGCGTCAGCCCGAAGATTTTGGAAGTATTTGACCAGGCGCTGGCCGCGGCAAATTATCCCGACGCCAATGTTCTGATCACCGGGGAGAGTGGTACGGGAAAGGAGAACATTGCCAGGATCATACACTATTCAGGCATCAGGAAGGACCATATTTTTGGGGCTGTTAACAGCAGCGCAATTACGGAAACGCTGTTGGAGAGCGAGTTTTTCGGACACAAAAAAGGCTCTTTTACCGGGGCCATCACCGATAAAATGGGCTTTTTCGAGTTGTGTAACGGCGGGACCCTTTTTCTTGATGAGATCGCTGACATGCCTTTGAACCTGCAGGCGAAAATTCTGCGTGCTTCCGAAGAAAAGGTGGTTACCAGGGTTGGGGATACAGCCCAGATCCGTACCAACTTCCGTATTATTTCGGCCACAAACCATGACATCAACAAAAGGGTGGAGAAGAAGAAATTCAGGCTCGACCTGCTGCACAGGCTCAATACGCTGCATATACATATCCCGGCGCTCAGGGAAAGACCCGAAGACATCAAACCCCTGCTGACCCATTTTGTCGATGTTTTTGCCACGAAATTCAATAAACCAAGCCTGCGCGTTTCAACTGAAGTTTTTGATCTCCTTATGAAATATGATTTCCCGGGAAATGTGAGGGAACTGAAAAACCTGGCTGAAAGAGCCATCATTTTGTGCAAGGGAAACACGCTTGGGGCCAATGATTTCCCTGTAGCACCAAAAATAAAAACGCCACCGGCGGATGAAGTCGATTCAGTGAACCTGAAAAACAACGAGGTCCGACTGATACAAAAGGCGCTCAAAAAAGCCAACTACAACCAGCAGGCCGCCGCCAATGCCCTTGGAATACACCGTGATGCCCTAAGCAGGAAGATTAAAAAGTATGCTATCGCTACGCTTGACCCGGGTTGTTAAGTAAAAACCGAGAAATGTCGTCGGTAAACATTTGAATGACAGTTACTTTTATGTCTTTGTTTAATTTGCCTGTGATGGCATGGGCCGCACCAAAAAATGCAATCCCGGTTTCCCCGTTGGCAAGTGTCGCATTGATCTGGTTTGCGATATGGGTATCCCGGTCATTCAGCAGTTCCTGCGCCACTTTTTGGTAATCCTGGTAGGCTTTTAACGCATCTTCAGGGGTTTCAGCCTTCGCTATATCAGTCAGAAGAAAATACTCCCTGAGCAACAATTCTTTGT
This sequence comes from Bacteroidota bacterium, assembly GCA_026391835.1. Taxonomy (GTDB): domain Bacteria; phylum Bacteroidota; class Bacteroidia; order Bacteroidales; family FEN-979; genus CAIVAT01. The sequence continues at coordinate 243,924 of JAPLDF010000068.1, read as the reverse complement.
TTTCAGCGATTTCCAGTTTTGCTCCCCGTACCATCAGGTCATCGATGATCCTGTAATTTATGCTGCCGCTTTTAGCGGCTTCCTGCACGATTTTTCTTCCAACTTCATCAACCGCCGGTAACCCGTCCTGGTAAATTTTGATCTTGCCGGGTGATATGCGCCTGATAAGCCTGGAAATTTCAGCATCTATCCTATGCCACGATTTATCAACCTGCTCAACGTGCTCCTGCCAGTTGGAAATTCCATATTTTTTCCCTCCCTCAATGGATAATCTGCCGCCAAGTGATCCTAAATCAGTTTGATTGTGGAGCATCGGGATATATAATAATCTCTTCATATTTCGACTCTCTAAATCTTTTAAATAATGATGCAAAGATAGGGAGATATAAGCCAGGCAGCCCCACGCGTTTTCGCGTAGGCTACGCGATTAATTTGCCGTTTGCCGGTAATCCTGCGATCATTCATCACCGGTGAATTTCCTCCTGAAAAAAAATGATTTTTTTTTGCGTTTCATATTCAGGGAATTAGCCGTCTGAATATGACTGCTCCTGTATTGCCTGCCATTTCCGGCCCGCCCTTTGTTTATGCTTCCGGCACAAGAGGTAAACCGTCCCTCGAATGTCAAGCACGGTGTTCATTCATTCAATATAGGAGATTAAAAAAATGGTAGAAAAGACGATCGGATCATCCAGCCTGGTAGAAGTTATCGACCGTATCCTTGACAAAGGTGTCGTAGTTGATGCATGGGTAAGAGTTTCATTGGTAGGTATCGAACTGCTTGCAATTGAAGCAAGAATCGTTGTTGCCTCTGTTGAGACATACCTGAAGTATGCTGAAGCAATCGGATTGACTGCAAAAGCCGCATAAGGCAGTCCTGCAGTTTAACAGCTATTCTTGCTAAGACATCCTTCCCTGTTTAATACATGAAAGCATGGATTACCAAGAATTTCTTTTTCAGCCCCTGAATAGCCAGCACAACCATCCCATAACCCAACACCCTGTTTGTAAATAAATTAATAATTGAATATGAGTCCCCTGCCCGAATTAAACATCGATGGTTTTTTCAACAACATCATAACCTCATACGAAAACCGCATCCAGAAAATACAAACTGCTTTCCAGTCGTCCGAATACATTACTGAATCGTCCCACTCCCTGTTCGATAATGTGCATAACTCACTGCACGATCTGAAAAAGGAGCGGGATATCATGAATTCGAGGTTGTGCGAAACCCTCGCCAAAAAGGGTTCCCTTCGGAAAAAAGATTACAACGCAATGATGTCAGGCATTCTTTGTGCACTCGATGAAAAAGAACGGGCCGCCGAAAGTTTGTTCCTCTCATTCATTGAAGCGCAGAAAGAGACTGCCCAATCGCTGAAAGCGAGCCTGCTGGGCATTAAAGATATTGCATCCCAGGATGCTACCGAAAAGATTAACATCATCAAGGACCAGCTTTCACAGGTTTCAAAATTGCAGGAGTCGAGAAAGGAAACGGTGATGAAGACGTTCCTGGAATTTCAGCACATGCACAACAGGATGATGGAGTGCCTGGAAGGACTGCTTGAAAAAGGCGATCATATCCGGATTGAAGACATAAAAATTGTTAAAAATCAAATCATTAAGGAAATCAGTTGACCCAGGAAACATTAAATTCATTTAAAATAGGAGATAAACAAATGGGACTAGCATCAGACATGAAGGTGTTGACAGAAGAGTTACTTGCTTCGTTCAAGCAACGCATCAGGGAAAATGAAGAACTTGTTAATGACGTCCAGGTAACCCTCGACGGTTTCCGCAAGGATCATATGGAATTGGCTGTAGCATTGAATGCAAATGCCGCTGCCCTGAGGAAAGGTCTTGCGCGCGGGGAGAAAGAACGGCTGCACAATTTTAACGGGTTGATGTCGGGGATCCATGGAACAATCGCCTCCATTCAGCATGAAGTGGTGGCCATTCAAACTTCCACCTTCAAAATGATCAGCGAATTCACAAAAGACCGGGCACACATGGCCGACGACCTGGATAAAACCTTTGCACAGGGCCGGGCCGACAGGATGCAGGAGGAAAAGAACAGGATGGCGGAGTTTGATGCACTCATGTCGAATATCGGCGACGATATTAAAATCATCAACGATGAGGTTTCAACGATCTTCCTGAACACGAACAACATGCTCGACCGGTTTGAAAAGGAACACAAGGAGATGTCGGAAGAACTGAAAGCGGAATTGGGCAAAAACCTTGGTGAAAGAGTCGATTATACCAGGGCACTGCTGCATGGCTTCCAGAAGAGGCTGTCGGAAATCGGGAGGGAAAATCAGAAAATGGCCCAAAAACTGAGAAAAGATCTCTCCAAAGGCGAAACAGACAGGATCACCGATTACAATGCGATCATGAAGGGAATTCATGTTTCAATCAAGGGAATTCAGAAAGAGGTCAGGGATGTTCAAAAAGCCACTGCCGGGATGCTGGATGATTTGCTGCAAAACAGGGTTGATGCCTCGGCAGAATGGAATAAAATGCAGGAAACAATGGCCCACGTAAGGAAAACAGGCGTTGCCCCCGCACCGAAGCAGACCGTAAAGAAAACCGAAAAGAAAGAGGTGAAAAAGGAGGCTTCCGCGGAAGTTGTTAAAGAAACTCCCGTTGCAGCAGTTAAGGCGGTTCTTTCAGATACCAGAACACTGGATCAGAAAGTCCTGGATTATATCAACAAGCATCCCAAGGGGGTTAAGATCTCGGAAATGGAAGAACCCCTCGGCGAAACAAGGATGAAGCTCGGGTATACTGCAAAAACGTTGCTCGATGGAGGAAAAGTTCAGAAAATTGATAATATTTATTATCCGATAAAATAGCGTTTGGGGTACTGGGTGGGGTCGGGAAACCGGCTTCGCTCAGTTAACCCAACCCGCAGACACTTCGGCTACGCTCAGTATCCGGGGTGGGTACCCGGGGTACGCGTAGGATTGAAGTGTCCGGGGTGGGGCTCCTGGCACGAACTAGGTTGAAGCGTCCGGGTGGGTACCCGGGTACTGAGCAAGGTCGAAGTCATCCGGTGGCTTAGCGCTTATGGTGGCTGAGCACATCCGGTGGCTGAGCGAAGCCGAAGCCACCAACTATCTCGAACCGTACCTATTCTCAACCCATGATAAAAACATTCAATTGTCCGTTTTGCAGCGCCACGGGAAAGGATCCTTTTGACCTGCTTTCTCCGATCTCAAAATGCCTCGTTTGCAATGGCACCGGGAGCGTTGGGGTTGATGAACCCATGAAAAAGTGTGTGTTTTGTGACGGTTCCGGTAAAAATCCGTTGGGTGCAAGGGTGCCGTGTATCGTATGCGGCGGAAAGGGAAACAACCATGTCGAAAACAATAAAAAATGCCGGCAATGCAACGGAAGCGGTAAATCGGGCGATGGCCTGCCTTGTACCCAATGTAAAGGCCGGGGTGTCTGTTGAAATTTGAAGATTTGAAAATTTGAAAATTGGAAAATGAAGGATGCGGCAAGTGGTATCAGGAACAGCCTGAAAAAACGACAGGAAGCAATGGAACGGTTCCAGGCCGGGAAGAGGGAGTTTTTACTTAAAAGAGAACTCATCCTCAGGGAAATTGAAGAGGCCGGAGCCATGTGGGAGGAGTCGCTGAAACAAATCCCAAACAAACCCTTTGGATAAAAATCAAAAAGCAAAAGGGAAAGTATAAAATGCAAAAATCGTAAATCAAAAATCGTAAATCGTAAATCTTCACAACCTCTATCCATGAGCGACAACAATGAAATGAATACCGTGCTCGAACTGAAGCCGATGTCAAATTTTGTAGAAACAGACTATATCAGGGATATCACCAACCGTGGTCTGACCTATATCAAAGCCGGATTCCCTGTTCATTTCAGGGGGCCGTCGGGTACCGGGAAAACGACCGTAGCCATGCACCTGGCCAGTAAAATAGGCCGCCCGGTGGTGATCATCCATGGCGATGCCGAGTATAAAACGTCCGATCTCATTGGCAGTGAACAGGGATATAAGTACAAAAAGCTGGATGACAAGTTTATTCATTCGGTGCATAAGTATGAAGAGGACATGACCAAGCAGTGGGTGAACAACCGTTTGACCATTGCCGTAAAAAACGGGTTTACACTGATATATGACGAGTTCACGCGTTCACGTCCCGAAGCCAACAACATCCTGCTTCCCATCCTGCAGGAGAGAATGCTGAGCACTTCGGCGGCAAAGGAGGAGGATTACTACATGAAGGTGCATCCCGAATTCCGTGCCATCTTTACCTCAAATCCCGAGGAGTACGCAGGGGTGAACCGTACCCAGGATGCCTTGCGCGACCGCATGGTGACCATGGATCTGGATCATTTTGACTATGAAACGGAATTGCAGATCACCCGGGCAAAATCTCTGCTTTCATTGAAGGATACCGAAATCATCGTGAAGATTGTGAGAGGGTTGCGCGAATCGGGGAAAACTGAATTCGATCCGACCATCCGTGGTTCCATCATGATTGCAAAAACCCTGGCGACATTAAAAACAACGCCGTCAAAATCAAAGGATATGTTCCGGAAAATATGCCAGGACATCCTCACGTCCGAAACCAGCCGGATTGGATCAAAAACCAACCAGGAAAAGGTAAAAATCATTGTGAATGAACTTATTGAACAATATTCCTGAAGAATTATTTTAAGATTTTCAAATCTTCAAATTGTCAAATTTTCAAATCTTCAAATCCAAGCCATATGCCAATATCCACCGCAATAAAAGGACTTCAGAGCATCAAAAGCATGCAGAATGTAGTTAAATCGGGTATTCCAAACAAGGAGGATTCGGATTTTATTAAACTGTATATGTTCGAAAAGGAGAGAACCCGGCTGAAGAGCGAAGAGATCAGGATTTTGCAAAGGCTTGAGATCATCCAGGACAGACTTAAGGAGATCCAGGCATATTATGATGAAAAAGCAGGGGAAATGCATACACCTGGGCCCTCGGAAAAGAGCAGGAAATCAAAGAAAGATGATAAAAAGGAGTGGAAAACCATGTCAATAGATTATTAAAAACAATTTGTTATGTCAGAACCTACCCATTCGATCCAGGCGACCGGCCTGGCCGATATCCTCGAAAGAGTCCTCGACAAAGGCATCGTGATTGCCGGCGATATTAAAATTCAGATTGCGGATATTGACCTGCTGACCATCAAGATCAGGTTGCTGGTGGCGTCGGTTGACAAGGCGATGGAGATGGGCATAAACTGGTGGCAGGAAGACACCTATCTTTCAACCAAAGCCAGGGAAAAAGAACTGATGCAGCAACAGGATGCGCTGGAGTCGCGGCTGGAGAAACTGGAGGCAATGAATAAACCATGATAACCCTGTACCGGATTCCTTCCCTTCAGATGGACGGACCGGTGAAGGAATATTGTTAAGAACCGTTAAAACCTGGTATAAAATGGAAAACGACAAGAAAAAAGAAAAAAAAGATGAAGCCGATTTTGATCTTTTCGGACTTGGTGGCCTTTTCAAAGGCATTGAGAAACTTGTTGACCTTGCAGGGAAACTCGATGAAAGTGGTGGTATAAAAAAGGAGGGGGAGATCAACTTTGATCACATCAAAAAAGGCATGAAAGGCGTTTATGGGTTTACCATCAATACGGCCGGCGGAGGCTCTCCCAGGGTTGAAACCTTCGGGAATATCAAAAAAACACCGGAGGGACCAAAGGTGGATGAAGAGCGGGAGCCCATCACCGATGTCTTCAATGAAAAGAATGAACTGGTGATCATTGCAGAAATGCCCGGAATAGAGGAAAGCGATATCCACATCGATCTGAAGGAAGACATCCTTGAAATTTCGGCAGTAAGCAAAAGCAGGTCGTACCGCAAGGAACTGCTGCTTCCTGAAAAAGCCGACCGGAAAAACCTGAGGCATAAATTTACAAACGGCATTCTTGAGATCAGGATAAAAAAATAACGTAATGGCACTGACTGGCTTGGAAAACAGCGACCTGGAACTTATTATTTTCGGCGGAAAAGGCGGTGTTGGAAAAACCAGTTGTGCCATTGCCACATCCCTGGCGCTGGCCGGAAATTATAAAACACTTCTCATTTCCACCGATCCGGCCCATTCGCTGTCGGACGGACTCGAACAGCAAATTGGTTTTAACGTGGTAAAGGTTGACGGTACCGACAACCTCTCTGCCATTGAAGTGGTTGCAGATGAGGCGCTTTCGGAGTTCATCACCGGGTACCAGGCAGAACTGAAAAAGCTGTTCGAAACATCTACAAATCTTGATAACCAGGATATCGAAGAGATGCTTTCCCTCTCGATTCCCGGGATTGACGAGGTGATGAGCTTCAAAACCATCATCGATTTTATAGAGGAAGGGGAGTACGACAAATATGTTGTGGATACTGCGCCCACCGGTCATGCATTGCGGCTGATTTCCTCCCCGAAATTGCTGGACGAGTGGATCAAGGTCGCGGCAAGGATGCGCTGGAAATACCGGTACATGATCACCAGCTTTTCCGGGTCCTACCAGCCGGACGAGGTGGATGTGCTGTTGCTCAGCTTGAAGAAAACGGTGAAAAGGATCGAAAACATTTTACGCGACGGCACAAGGTGTGAATTTATCCCGGTTTGCATACCCGAAGCGATGGCGATCATGGAAACAGGTAGGCTGCTGTCGATCCTTGCCAATTCTGAAATAATTGCCAGGCAGATCATTGTGAACAATGTCATGGTTTCCGACGGATGTGATTTCTGCAGGCGTAGCAAAGCCGGCCAGTTGCCGTATTTAACTGAAATAGGCGAAACCTTCGGCTCCCTGAACAAAGTGGAGGTGCCCAGGTTCCCTGAAGAGATCAAAGGATTGAATGCACTGAATGAATTGAAGAGGTGTCTTTTTAACGAGTTGTCGTAGCGGAAAAAAATATAACCATGGCCAAAATCAAGGAAGAAATAGTACTGCGGGTAAAAGAAGCCCTGGTGAAAGATGTGGGAAGGGCGATTGCCCGGATGGATCCGAAAGACATGAAACTGCTCGGCCTCGAAAGTGGCGACCTGGTGGTGATCGAAGGCAAACGGGCCACCCCGGTCAAGATCATGCCCTGCTATCCCGAAGACAGGGACAAGAACCTGATTCAGATTGACGGCATTACCAGGGAAAATGCCCAGGCCGGGATCGATGAAAAAGTGAAGGTCGTGAAGACCTCCTTCCGCCAGGCTGCAAAAATAAAACTCAAACCCGACACCAAGTCCGGTTCGCTGTTTAAAAGCGACGACGGTAAATACATTGGTTCGCTGTTCAACGGCTTGCCGGTGATAAAAGGCGACAAGGTGAGGGCCAACCTGTTTGGCTCCCGTTCGGTGGATTATACCGTAACAGGTGTCAACCCTGAAGGAGTGGTCCTGATACACCCGAACACAGTTTTCCAGCTCGAACTGGCAAAACAGGAGGGAGAGCGCAAAAGCAAGGTTTCGTACGAAGATATCGGTGGTCTTGGAAACCAGGTTCAGCGGATCAGGGAGATGATCGAACTTCCGCTGAAATATCCCGAAATCTTCGAGCGGCTCGGGGTCCAGCCACCCAAAGGGGTTTTTCTCTACGGCCCCCCGGGAACCGGCAAAACCCTCATCGTCAGGGCTGTGGCCCATGAAACGGATGCCTATTTTATAAACATCTCCGGCCCCGAGATCATGGGGAAGTTTTACGGTGAGAGCGAAGGGCGTATCCGGAAACTCTTTGAGGAAGCCCAGGCCCATGCTCCTTCCATCATTTTTATCGACGAAATCGATGCCATTGCCCCCAAGCGTGAGGACATGGGCGGCGAAAAGCAGGTTGAAAAACGTGTGGTAGCCCAGCTGTTGTCGCTCATGGATGGGCTGGAATCGAGGGGTAAGGTGATCGTGATCGGTGCGACCAACATTCCCAATTCCATTGATCCTGCATTGAGAAGGCCGGGACGGTTCGACCGGGAAATTTCCATCTCCATTCCCGACAAAAAAGGAAGGCTTGAGATCCTGCACATCCATACGCGGGGAATTCCCCTGTCGATGGACGTGGATATGGAAAAGCTGGCGGAGATCACGCATGGCTTTGTGGGCGCCGATCTTGAAGCATTGGCGCGGGAAGCCGCCATGACCGCCCTCAGGAAAATACTCCCGCAGATCGATTTCGAAATGGCCGAAATTCCCTACGAACTTTTAATGTCGCTCGAGGTGACCATGGACAATTTCATGGATGCCATGAAGGAGGTGGAACCCTCGGCCATCCGTGAGGTTTTCGTTGAGGTTCCCGATGTGAAATGGGACGATGTGGGCGGACTTGAGGAAATTAAGGACGCATTGAAAGAAACAGTGGAATGGCCCCTGAAATATGCAGAACTGTTTAAAAAAGCCGATACCAAACCGCCCAAGGGGATCATCCTCCACGGCAAGCCGGGAACCGGCAAAACCTACCTGGCAAAAGCGCTGGCAAGCGAAAGCGGTGTCAATTTCATCTCAGTAAAAGGGCCGCAAATCCTGAGCCGGTATATCGGCGAGTCGGAAAAAGGTGTCAGGGAACTCTTCCGGATGGCAAAACAGGCATCGCCGTGCATCCTGTTCCTTGATGAAATTGACAGCCTTACACCCAGGCGCAGCAGCGACAGTTCAGGATCCGGGGTCATCGAAAGGGTCATTGGCCAGTTTCTTACCGAAATGGACGGCATCGAAGACCTGAAAGGAGTCATTGTACTCGCAGCAACAAACCGCATCGACCTGATCGACCCGGCCCTGCTGCGAAGCGGACGGTTCGACCTGATTTTTGAATTGCCCCTGCCCGATGTTAACACCAGGGAGAAAATATTCACGATTCATACCCGGAACAAACCCCTCGGGAAAAAGGTCAGCATCAAAAAACTGGCGCTTAAAACCGACGGGCTCACCGGCTCGGATATTGAATTCATCTGCCGGAAAGCGGCCATGCTCGCTATCAGGGAACTTATAGAGAAAAACCGCAACAACCAGGATGAAATTACAGGAGAAATTTCCATCCTGGAAGCACATTTTGAAGAGGCGATACAACTTGTAATTCAACAAAATTCGGTGAAGAAATGAAGGGACGGGCGGACAAGCGGACTGAAAACAACCAATTAAGATAATAGATTATGGCTGCAAAAGGAATTTACATCTATGGGATCGTGCCGAATTTTTACGGGACAACCCACTTTCAATCACTTGAAAATTCGGGGGTTTACGCCATCACTTTTCAAAACATATCGGCGATTGTTTCCGACAGGGATGGAACGCAGGTCAACTATTCCGACCGGGAATCCCTGGGATACCTGCTGGTTCATCACCAGGAGATCATAGAAGAGTTGCAGGGTAAAGGATTCACCATGATCCTCCCCATGCGGCTTGGCACGATCGTAAACTCAATAGATGAGGTGCTGAAGGTCCTTACATGCGGCCATGACCTGATCATTGATGCCCTGAAGAAAATCGAGTACCTGACGGAAATCGACCTGGTCATAACCTGGGCGGATTTCCCGGGGATACTGGGAGCCATTTCTTCCCTTCCGGACATCCGTGCCATGAAGGCCGAAATTTTACAAAAAAACGGCAACGTCACAAAAGTAGACCAGGTGAAAGTGGGGATGCTGATCAAGGATATTGTTGAGGCGAAAAATAAAGACGTTGAACTGAAAATACTGGATGCCTTATCGCCATATGGACTTGATATCAAAATGCATGAAGTGATGAACGACGAGATGGTGGTCAATGCGGCATTTTTAATAAACCGCAACAAGAAGGAAAAGTTCGAGCATGCCATTGACCTGCTGGATGAAGAATACCGGGGAACGTTGAATTTCAAGCTGGTAGGCCCGCTACCCTGTTACAGTTTTTTTACACTTGAAGTTATTGAACTGAATGCCAGGAGGGTTGACCAGGCAAGGAGGGCCCTGGGCGTAAAGGAAAGGATTACCGAGCAGGAGATAAAAAAGGCATACCTCGAAAGGGCAAAGTTGTTCCATCCCGACAACAACCTCAATTCCGATGATGTCGAAAACTTTAACATGATCATTGATGCCTACCACTCCCTGCTTGATTATTCGGCATCGGTAAGGCAGTCTGTCAAAGAGGACCTGATATCCCTGGCAAAGGAAGACGTGGCCGGGAATTTGATTTTAGTAAAAATTAAGGAGTAGTATGCAGCGCGACGGAAAATACATCTATTGCATCATTGCGTCGGATTACGACATCAACCTGGGCCCGATCGGGGTAGGCGGACGCGGCGACCTGGTGTCCACCATAGGTTTCGACGGATTGTGTATGGTCGTCAGCGATCACCCGCTGAGCCGGTTTGTTGTCAATCCCGAAAACATGCTGGCGCATCAGAAGGTGATCGAAGAGGTGATGAAGGAATTCAGGAGCATACTTCCCATCAGGTTCGGCACCATCGCCGCAACCCCCGACGAAATCAGGAACCTGCTCAACCGCAGGTACAGCGAGTTTATGGAGCTGCTGAGACAGTTTGAAAACAAGGTTGAACTCAATGTGCGGGGAACCTGGAAAAATATGGGAATCATCTATAACGAAATCGACAGGGAGCATGTGGAACTTCAAAAACTCAGGGCGGAAATAAATAAACTGGCAGATTCGAAAGAGCGGAACCTGAAGATCGATGAGGCCGGGAAACTGGTCGAACGTGCCCTTATAGCAATGAAAGAGGAAGAAACTGAAAAAATAACCGATGCTTTCAGGAAATCCGTATTCGAGTTTAAACACAACAAGACAGGCAGCGATGCCGTGTTTATGAATACTGCATTCCTTGTAAACAGCGGCAGGGAGGTCGAATTTGACAACATCATGGCCACCATTGGTGCCCGGTACCAGGACCGGTGCGACTTTGTTTATACGGCCCCCCTCCCGATTTTTAACTTTATCGACCTGAAAATATTTCCCGAAAAATGGGAATTGTAAAATAAACTTTTTGAACAGTCTTTATGAGCAGCGAACAGGAAATACCAAAGGAGGGAAAGTACATTTACGGGATCATCAGGCATGCAGGCCCGATTGAATTCGGCCCTATCGGCATCGGAAAACGCGCCGATGCGGTATACGGTATCAATTACAGGGATATCAGCGCCATCGTCAGCAATTCGCCGGTCATCCAGTATGAAGCCCGGAGAATAAACATGACCACCCATGAAAAAGTACTCGAGGAGGTGATGAGGCAGTTCACGGTACTCCCGGTGAGGTTTTCAACCATCTCCGAATACAGCGATGATTCAGGGCTCCTGAAGATCCTTGAACAGGAGTACAGGAAATTCGACGACCTGCTGAATAAAATGGACGGGAAAAAAGAGCTGGGGCTCAAGGTACTTGCCCACGAAGCGCCCATGTATGAAAGTATTGTTGAAAAATATGATGAAATAAGGACGATGCGTGGAAAGCTGATGAACCTGCCGGTCGATAAAACACATTACCAGCGTATGAAAATCGGCGAAATGGTGGCCGAAGCATTGAAAAAGGAGACGGAGAATTATAAAAAAACAATCCTCGATGTTCTCACCCCGCTTTGCGACGACACGAAAATAAACGAGAACTATGGCGAGATGATGATCATCAATGCGGCCTTCCTGATTAAAAACATTTCGGAACCTGATTTCGACAAGGCGGTAAACGACCTCGACGAAAAATACGGGGCATTAATGACCTTCAAATACGTAGGCACCCTGCCTCCGTATAATTTTGTGAACCTTGTCATCAAAACAAAAGGAGTGTAGCATGTTTTTAATCGATGATATCCTTCTGGCACCGCTGAAAGGCGTAATTTTTATCGGGAAGAAGATAAATGAGGTGATCGACCGGGAAATGTCGGATGAAGGAGCCATCAAGGAACGGCTGATGGGCTTGCAGTTAAAGTTTGAAATGGACGAAATCGACGAGGAGGAGTACGACAGGCGGGAAGATGAATTGTTGAAATTGCTGGAACAAATCAGGGAAGAAAAACAAAACAGGTAATAACAAACTGGGAAACAATTGGAGGAACCGATGGGAAATATTATTGACGTTAAGAAAACAGTGGTTAAGTTTCTGAAAGAGAACATTAACTGTTATGATGTAACGGTCATAAAGATTGAAAAAGTACAGGAAAGCTGGAATTCCATTGCGGAGGTATATGAGAACGACTCCTTTTTGAAATCAATGAACCTTCCACCGAAACAGGTCAGGCTGTTTTATATGGTTAAAATGGATGAGCAGCTTGAGATCACCTCTTTTGAACGGCTTAACTCCTTCGAGGGCATGGATAGCACTTCACAGTCATGACAGGCAACCTGATATATGTGTACTGCATTGCTGAGGCGCTCCCCCGGGAAACCGGCAGGTTTGAAGCCAGGGGGGTGAAATTTGTCGTGTCGGGTGGTTTTACCGTGATCGTAAAACTGGTTTCTGAAGATGGTTTCTCTGAAGCGAATTTCAGGCAAAATGTATCGGATATTCAGTGGCTAGAAAAAAATGCCAGGGAACACATCGAGGTAATCCTGATGGTCATGGAGCAGGGCGCGGTCATCCCTTTTAAATTTGGTACGATCTATCAGACGGAGGCCAGCCTGAAACAATTCGTTGCGGATTACTCAGCCTCCCTGGCCGAAAACTTCCTGAATATCAGGGGCAAAGAGGAATGGTCGGTTAAAATTTACTGCGATCGCAAGGCGCTGAACGAAAAAATTGACGAACTGAGCGCGGAAGCTGCTGCAATGGAAGTGCAGATCAGGGCAAGTTCGCCGGGAAAAGCATTCCTGCTGGGCCGGAAAAAAAACGAACTGATCGAAAATGAGATTGACCGGCTTTGCAAGAGATACGGGCATGAATATTTTGTGGAATTTAAAAACCTGAGCGAATCAACAAAGATCAGCAACCTGATCCCGAAAGAGTTTACGGGCAGGGAAGATACGATGATCCTCAATGCCACTTTCCTGGTTGATAAAAGCAGGGTGGCTGGTTTCTGCAGTGTTGCTGATGCCCTGCGCAGCAAAGGCCGGAATACCGGAATTTCTGTTGAGGCAACGGGTCCCTGGCCACCATTCAGCTTTATCTCAATAAAAGAAAAACAATAATGTACGACAATGAAATTGACCGGTCAAAGGAAATTACCATTCTTGAATTACTCGACCGGGTGCTCAACAAGGGGGTCATCATAACAGGCGATGTTGTCATTTCAGTCGCTGATGTCGACCTTGTATACCTGGGACTAAAGCTGATGTTAAGTTCTGTTGAAACCATGGAACAATTGAAGTCGGGGCAGTCAATCGCGGGAAAGAACAAACAGGTTAATCAGGCCATGCAGTGATGAATATGATGTCTTATGCAATAGTATCTGTAAAAAACAACTCCGACAAGCTAAACGCCCTGCTGATGGGGATGAAGGGTGTGGTGGGGTGTGACCTTTTTGCAGTTTCATATGATGATATTTATACAGTTGTCAGCAATGTGAAGGGTGCAAACCTCATCGCAGATAAAATCAATGCACTCACCTTTGCCGGCGTGATCGATACCCTCGCCCAGCAATTCACCCTGCTTCCCGTGAGGTTTGGCTCCCTGATGGGTTCGGCCGATGCGATCGTAAAAATGCTTGAAAGGAACCGTCATGAAATTTTACAGAACCTGCTGAAGGTCGAAAACAAATATGAGTTTGGGCTGAAGGTGTTTTGTGATTCAGGGAAACTGATGGAGGAACTGCGGCTGAAATCCGGGGCCGGTGAGAAAATGCACCTCAAACCCTCCCCGGAAATCAAAAATTCGGTATACCGCGATTACCTGGATAAAAAACTTGCCGAACACAGGCTTGAAGAATCGATGCTGGCCTATGTCGATGCTGTCATCACTGAAATCGCCGGTCGCCTGGAACACCTGGGTGCTGTGAACAATTTCAAAAAGATGGTATCAGAGGCCCTGATCATCGATGCGGTTTTTTTACTTGAAAGGGATAAAAAAGCTGAACTGATCCAGGTTGTAAAGGATTTGCAACGCCAGAACGCCGGGCTGAGATTTATCCTCACCGGGCCATGGCCACCCTACAATTTTGTTGATTTGGATATAAAATAACGGCATATACCGAAATGAGTGAAAACAAAATACTTTTCAATACAGGATCGCTCGATGATCTTTCGGGGGAGATCGGGAATTTTACCGCCAATCCGGAAAAATCAAAACTGAAACTCACGCCCGACAATGCCGATTCGGGGTTGGCAAAACTGGTACTCACCCTGGTTGAACTCATCCGAAAACTTGTTGAAAAACAGGCTATGCGAAGAGTCGATGGCGGAACATTGACCGATACCGAAATAGAACGGCTGGGAGAAACCCTGATGAAACTGGAACTGAAAATGGAAGAGATGAAAAAGCATTTTAACCTGACCGACAGGGATTTAAACATCAACCTTGGCCCGCTGGGCGACCTGATGTAACAGCACCCTGGTGTTCCCGGAGTTAGAAGAACAACCGCTGAAAAACCAACGTTTTGAAGGCAACAAAAAAAGACGAAAATACTGATTCCTCAAACCTTCGCCGGAAAGCGGAAGCGCTGGTGAAAAGTAAGGTATCGAAACATGGCGGCCGGCTTGATGAAGCAGGCGTGCACAAACTTCTTCATGAACTTGAGGTGAACCAGATTGAACTGGAACTGCAAAACGAGGAACTCCTCGTGGCAAGGTCAATTGCCGAGGATGAAGCCGAAAAATATGCCGAACTGTATGATTATGCGCCGTCAGGTTATCTCGTACTCTCCCCGTCCGGTGAAATCCTGAAATTAAACCACGCATGTGCCCGCATGATTGGGAAAGAGTCGTCACGGTTGACAGGAAGCACCTTTGCCTTCTTTGTTTCTGACGATACCCGGCATTTGTTTAATGACTTTTTTCAATCCATATTCACAGACATGTCAGGTGCAACCTGCGAAGTGACGCTTGAGGTTGAGGACCGGCAGCCCATTTCTGTGCACATGGATGGCAGGCTCTCCGGAAGCGGGGGGCAGTGCCTTGCGACAATGGTTGACATAACCATGCGGAAGCAGGCTGAGGAACTATTGCGACAGAGCGAAGAACGATACGCAAGAGCTTTCCAGACGGCGCCCTATGCCGTTACCATCACACGGATGGCAGACGGGAAGTTTATCGAAGTCAACCGTGCGTTTACTGCGATTACCGGTTATACAAAGGAAGAAGCGATGAATGATTCATCCGTCGGGCTGAAACTCTGGGCAGATATCAGTGATCGTGACAAGGTGATAGCGGAACTGAAAGCAGGCAGGGATGTTTCAGGAATGGAAAACCTGTTCCGTAAAAAGGATGGCCAGATCCTGACAGGGCTGGTCTCCTCCCAGGTTATTCAGTTGAACAATGAGCCCTTCATTCTTTCGAGCATCAACGATATCACCGAAAGAAAAAAGGGCGAACAGTCCCTGTGGGAAACCAATGCCTATCTCGAAAACCTGATCAACTATGCCAATGCCCCCATCATTGTCTGGAACCCGCAACTATGCATCACCCGCTTCAACCACGCCTTTGAATTCCTCACCGGCCGCACCGAGGCGGAAGTGCGCGGAAAATCGCTGAAAATTCTTTTTCCGCCTGGATTTGTGGAACATTCGATGGCCCTTATCCGGCATACTTCAACCGGCCAGCGGTGGGAATCGGTTGAGATCAGGATCCTGCACCGCGACAATTCTGTACGGATTGTGCTCTGGAATTCCGCAACCCTCTTCGCACCCGATGGTGTCACACCTATCGCAACCATCGCACAAGGGCAGGACATCACCCAGCGAAAACAAACAGAGGATGTCCTTCATAAGAGTGAAGCACTTTACCGTTCCATCCTCAACGCTTCGCCCGACGACATCACCATTGCCGATTTGGAGGGAAACATCCTCTTCACCTCCCCCAAGGCGTTGACGATGTTTGGCTACGAAAACAGTGAACAATTGTTTAACCGCAATATCCTTGAGTTCCTCATTCCCGATGATTACCGGGCGGCCCAGACGGAGATTGCCCGAATGCACCAGGGCCTTTCCAGCGGCCTGGGTGAATTCCATGGTGTAAAGTCCGACGGAAGTATTTTTGATGTGGAGGTCAATACAGAGTTTATCAGGAATGCCGAAGGGAAACCCACCAGCATGCTTTTTATCATCCGCGATATTTCCCACCGGAAACAGGTTGAAGAGGAACTGGAAAAAGCAAGGGAAAAAACCGAAGAGAGCGAGAAGAGATTTAAAGAAATTATTCAGTTCCAGGCCGAAGGAATAGGTTTTACCGATAACAATGAAATTTTTGAATTTGCCAATCCCGCTGCCGAAAAGATCTTTGAGACAGGTGACGGCGAACTGGTCGGAACTTCGTTGTTCGATTTTTTAACACCCGGTGAAACTGAAAAAATCAGGCAGCAGACACAGTTCAGGAAGGGTGGACTTACAGGCGCCTATGAAATTCAAATCGTTACGAAAAAAGGCACTGAAAAATTCCTCAATGTCAGTACTTCGCCAAAATTCGATGAGCACCGCAATTACCTTGGTGCATACGGGGTATTCAGGGACATTACCGAAACAAAGCAGGCCCGGCTGCAACTTGAAAAAAGCGAAGAGCGGTTCCGGCAGGTAGTCGAGCAGAGCCATGAGGTTGTCTGGGAAGTTGACGCTGCCGGGTTGTACACCTATGTAAGCCCGCTGGCCTTGCCAGTATATGGCTATACCCCCGATCAGATGGTCGGGAAACTTCATTTCTATGAGCTGCACCCCGAATATCAAAGGGAGCAATTCAAGGCTGCGGCCCTTGAGATGTTCAGCCGAAAAGAGCGTTTCTGCGACTTCGTGAACCTAATCCTGAAACCTGATGGTACCCGGATTTTTGTGAGTACCAACGGCATCCCCATCCTTGATGAGCATGGCGGTTTGCTTGGATACCTGGGTGCCGATTCCGACATCACCGAGCGAAAATATGCTGCGGAACAGCTGCATGAATTAAACGCAGAGCTTGAATTGCGGGTGGATGAACGCACCTCCCAGCTTGAGGCCGCCAACAAGGAACTGGACGCATTTTCTTATTCGATTTCACACGATTTGCGGGCCCCGCTGCGTCATATCAACGGCTTTATAGGCCTGTTGAAGGAACTGAAAACGGGAAATTCCCCTGAGGAACTTCAATATATGGATATCATTTCAAAGGGTTCTTCAGAAATGAGCCTGCTCATTGATGCGTTGCTCTCTTTCTCAAAGCTCAACCGTGCCGAATTGCGAAAAACCAATATCAACAACGCTTCGCTGGTCAAGCAGGTTATCAGTTTTTTTGAACCGGAAACCCGCGACAGGGCTGTTTCGTTCACCATCGGAACGGTTCATGACAGCCGGGGTGATGAACAACTTATCAGGCAGGTATGGGTCAACCTGATTTCGAACGCGATAAAATATACAGGCAAAAAGCCGGAAGCCTTCATTGAAATCGGGAGCACAAAACAGGATGGCAAGATTACTTATTTTGTAAAAGACAATGGGGCAGGGTTTGACATGCAATTTGCAGGGCGGCTCTTTGGTGTGTTCAAGCGGTTGCACCGGCCCGGCGATTTTGAAGGCATCGGTGTAGGGCTGGCCAATGTAAACAGCATTGTAACCCGCCACGGGGGATATTGTGGTGCCACGGGAGAAGTGGAAAAGGGTTCAACTTTTTTCTTTACCTTGCCAGCCTGAGCCTTACACCATGGAGAACAAGATATGCATCCTGCACCTCGAGGACCAGCTTGCCGATTCAATTTTGGTAAAAGCTGAAATCAAAAAGGGATTTGACTCGTTCGACTATCACTTTGCCGACTCGGCGGCTGCTTTTATCAAAGCGCTGGAAGAGAAGAAAATAGATATTGTCCTGTCTGATTATGAACTTCCTGACTATTCGGGAACAGATGCCCTTGCCCTGGTAAAGAGCAGGTACTCCGAGGTGCCGTTTATCTTTGTTAGCGGGGTGATGGGTGAAGATGCCGCCATCGCATCCCTGCTGAACGGGGCAGTTGATTATGTGTTCAAAACAAAATTGCAGCGCCTCGTGCCGGCCATTAAAAGAGCGCTGCATGAAGCAGCACTGCTCCGCGAAAAAAATCTTGCCGAGAATGAACGAAGGAAACTCTCCCGTGCGGTGGAACAAAGTTCTGTTTCCATCGTGATCACCGACCGTGATGGCAATATTGAATTTGTCAACCCCTGGGCTTGTGAAACGGCCGGCTACAGCCGTGAGGAACTCCTGGGTAAAAATCCGCGTGTCTTGCAGTCGGGCGAAGTTCCGTACATTGTATACAAGGACCTCTGGGATACCATCAGTGCAGGCAACCAGTGGCATGGAGAATTTCACAACAGGAAGAAAACCGGTGAGCTTTACTGGGAGTCGGTGGCCATTTCACCTGTATTCGACGCAGGCGGGAGCATCACCCACTATGTTGCCATTAAGGAGGATGTAACCGGGAAAAAAGCGATGATCTCCGAACTGAAGGCGGCAAAGGAGCGGGCGGAGGCCAGCGACCGGCTGAAAACAGAGTTCATCAGCAGTATTTCACACGAAATCCGCACCCCGCTGAACGGAATCCTTGGGATGTACCAGGTACTCCTCGACGACAGCCTTTCGCAGGAGGAAAAGGAAGAATACTTTGCGATTTTACAATCGAGCAGTGACCGGCTCATCAAAACTGTCACAAATTACATGGACACGGCACTTATTGTTTCGGGGAACCTGGCGGTGAAGGAAACGGTATTTGCTCCTGAAAAATTGTTAATTGAGATGGGTGACCAGTTCAGGCCTGCCTTTGCCGCCGCGGGCCTGGTCATGGAGCTTCTCCTGCCACCGGATGCCGGGAGCTACCATGTGAAATCCGATGCCGAAATGCTGCGAAAAGTATTCTCGCACCTCATCGGCAATGCCATTGAATTTACAAGCCGGGGCACTGTTTCGTTTGGCTTTGAAAAAAAGGAAGGTACCCTGGATTTCTTTGTCAAAGATACCGGGACGGGCATCGACCCGGAAGTACAGGCAACCATCTTTGAACATTTTGTGCAGGAAGATGGTTCACTTACCCGTGGCCACGAAGGGAGCGGGCTGGGGCTGTCGATCACCAGGGGGTTGCTGAAGTTGATGGGCGCAGAAATCAGGCTGGAATCAGAAAAAAACAAGGGATCTGCCTTTTACTTTTCATTGCCGGTTGTCTCATAAACCATCCGGCCACGGTTAGATTACACGAAGGTCCACGAAGGAATCACGAAGAGCCACGAAGAACAATGTTTATATAATGCTTTAGAAGTTCCATCATTCCGTTTTTTGTCTCTGTGGTTCTCTCAAGATCTCCGTGAACCTCCGTGTAATTATTTGTTGCACGGAGAAACACAGAGCCCACAAGGAGAAGCACAGAGGGGTTAACACCAGGTTAATTAATCAAAAGGGATATTGCTATCCTTAATTATTGCCTAATCGGAAAAACAGGAAAAGGTAATCATACTTTCAGCAATTTATTTTGGCTGGGAAAGATTTGTTTAAAGCATAGCCTCCAAGGGGAGGATCGGGGAGGGGGCATTTTGTATCAATTACTTTTCAACCCTCTTTTCATATAAATATGGATTCAAAATCCTTCGTGGACCTTCGTGACTTCTTCGTGGACCTTCGTGTTTCCTTCGCGGACCTTCGTGTAACAAATCCTAACCGTATCCCCAACCAAATGCCGAAACGGAGAAGACACGGCGCGCCACGAAAATGTTAGGCCTGTGTAATAGCAAAATAAAACATATTGGTAATTTGTTTTCCCGGTTATGGCTTAATGCTTATGCAGGGTTATTTCTTCTTTGCTGCACCATGGTATGCTGTTTATGTAATATATGCTTATCTTTACCAATCATTTTTTCCGGCCTTTCATAATTTCAGTCAACAACCCACCCACCATGACCACCAGAAAGCCAAAATCAGCAAAACCGGTTAAAGAAAAAACACATGCCGGGAGCGTTCTCAGCGACTTCCCCATTGTAGGCATTGGCGCCTCAGCAGGTGGCCTGGAAGCACTGGAAAACTTTTTCGAGAACATGCCCGTTGACAGCGGGATGGCATTCGTCGTGATCCAGCACCTCGATCCCAACCATGCCGGCATCATGCCCGAACTGTTGCAGCGCATCACCCCCATGAAGGTATTCCAGGCAACCGACGGGCTCAAAATAAAACCCAACTGCCTCTATGTGATACCACCGAACAAGAGTATGTCGATGCTCAACGGAACCCTGCAGCTGTTTGCCCCTGTTGAATCCCGCGGACTGCGTTTGCCTGTTGATGTCTTTTTTCGTTCACTTGCCGCCGACCGGGAGGAGAAAAGCATTGGCATTATTCTATCAGGCATGGGTTCCGACGGCAGCCTGGGACTCAAAGCGATCAAGGAAAAAAACGGGGTGGTCATGATACAGGATCCGGATTCGGCAAAATTCGACGGCATGCCCCGCAGTGCAGCTGAAGCAGTTGCTGCGGATATTGTAGCCCCTGCCGCAGAATTGCCGGGCAAACTGATCACTTTCCTGAAGTATATCCCGGTAATACACCCTGATCCCGAACTGGACAGTAAAAATAAAAGCAACCTCGATAAAATCATCCTGCTGCTGCGTGAACAGTCGGGACACGATTTCTCACAGTATAAGAAAAATACGCTGATTCGCCGCATCGAACGGCGCAAAGGCATACACCAGATCGACAAGATCCAGAACTATGTCCGCTTCATGCAGGAGAATCCAAAGGAAACTGAAATACTTTTCAAAGAGCTGCTGATCGGTGTTACCAGCTTTTTTCGCGATGCGGCCGTATGGGAATACCTGAAAGAGGCCATCCTTCCGGCCATGGTTGATGAACTGCCCGACGGATACATGATGCGCGCCTGGGTCCCGGGCTGCTCCTCCGGCGAAGAAGCTTATTCACTGGCAATTGTTTTTAAGGAGGTCATGGCGAAACTTACAAAACATAAAAAGCTGACCTTGCAGATATTTGCCACCGACCTGGACCAGGATGCGATCGAGGTGGCCCGAAGAGGTGTTTTTGCCAAAAACATTGCAAACGATGTCTCCCCTCAACGGCTCGACAGTTACTTCACAGATGAAAGCGATGGGTTCCATGTGAATACTGCCATCCGCGAAATGGTGGTGTTCGCCACACAGAATGTGATCAAGGACCCGCCTTTTACAAAACTTGACATCCTTACCTGCCGGAACATGCTGATTTACATGGAGCCGGCCCTGCAGGAAAAATTGATGGTATTGTTTAATTACAGCCTCAACCCGGGAGGGACCTTATTGCTTGGCAGTGCCGAAAACCATGGAGCCCATAAAGAAGGGTTTGAAGAGATTGATTCCCGCCTGAAGTTTTACAGGCGAACGGCCGCTCCGCTGCCCCACTAGGTCATCGATTTCCCAAGTTCCTTCTCCCGCGTGAATAAAGTGACAAAAGTCATGAAATCAGTGCCCGAGGTTGTCGAAAACCTGCATTCACTTGCCGACCAGATCTTACTCCAGCGTTTTGCGCCGGCAAGTGTGCTGGTAAACGGCAAGGGCGACATCATCTACATCACGGGGCGCACCGGGAAATACCTTGAACCGGTTGCAGGCAAGGCAAACTGGAACATCCATGCGATGGCACGCGAAGGACTCAGGCATGACCTGCCCGGGGCTTTCCGCAAGGCAATGCAGCATTTTGACCCGGTGGTGTTGCGGAACATGAAGGTGGGAACCAACGGCGGAACCCAGTTTGTGGATGTCACCGTTCAGCGCATCGAAAGTCCTGAATCAATCCGTGGATTGGTGATGGTGGTATTTACAGACGTACCGGCGATGATAGCCCATGAAACAGTGAGTGCGAAAATCCGGAAAGGGGCTTCGTCCGGTAAAATTAAAGAACTTGAATTAAAACTGCATCGAAGTTATGAAGACATGCAAAGCACCCGCGAAGAGATGCAAACCTCGCAGGAGGAGCTGAAATCGACCAACGAGGAGCTGCAGTCAACCAACGAAGAGCTGCAATCCACCAACGAGGAGCTCACCACTTCGAAGGAGGAGATGCAGAGCCTCAACGAGGAGCTGCAAACAATAAACATCGAACTGCGGTCCAAGGTCAGCGACTTTGTCCAGGCAAACGACGACATGAAAAACCTGCTCAACAGTACCGAGATTGCCACGCTTTTCCTCGACAGGGAGTTGAACATCCGCAGGTTCACCGACCAGGTGGTGAGCATCATCAAACTGCGCAAACCGGATATCGGCAGGCCCTTTACCGACATTGTCTCTGATCTGCAGTATCCCCAGATCGAGCATGATGCCAGGCAGGTGATCAAAACCCTCATCGCGGTTGAAAAGGCCATCGAAACACGCGACAACAGGTGGTTTAACATACGGATCATGCCATACCGTACTGTCGACGACCGCATCGACGGACTGGTGATGACCTTTTCTGAAATCACGACAGCGAAAAATTTGGAATTACAACTGAAAGAAACCTTTGCCGCACTTGAAACAAAGGAAAAGGCGCTGGAAATATCAGAAACCCGTTACCGGGGCCTCTTTGAATCGACAAAAGACGGTATCATCATCCTGAATTATGAAACCGGGAAGATCATCGATGTGAATCCGTTCCTGATTGAATTGCTGGGATACACAAAAGCGGAATTTGTTGAAAAAGCTATATGGGAAATAGGTTTCTTTAAAGACATCGTTGCCAACAGGGATAAATTCAATGAATTGCAACGGAAGGAATTTGTGCGGTATGACAATTTTCCGCTTGAGACGGCCGACGGACGCAAGATCAATGTTGAATTTATCAGCAACGCATATTCCGAAAACAAGCTCAAAGTAATCCAGTGCAACATCCGCGAAATCATCAGCCAGAAAGGGGTTAAAGACGCTTCCGGGAAAAAATCATGAAAAAAACCGAGAAAGAGACCGGGAAGAAAACCGAACCGGAGTTAAAACTTATTCATGAGCTGGAGGTTCACCAGATCGAGCTGGAGTTGCAGAATGAAGAGCTCATCCTGGCAAGATCAGCGGCGCAGGAATCGGCGGAAAAATACACTGAATTGTACGATTTTGCCCCTTCTGGCTTTTTCACCCTCAAAAATGCAGCTGAAATTGTCGAGGTAAACCTATACGGGGCCGCCATGCTTGGCAAAGAACGGTCGCACCTGAAAAACAGCAATTTCGGATTTTTTATATCTGCCGGAACTAAACCAGCGTTCAATCAGTTTCTCGGCAGGGTTTTTACAAGTAATGTCAAAGAAACCTGCGAGGTGATCCTGTCGGCGGAAGGCCGGCCTCCAATGCATGCTTATCTTACAGGCATCGCGGCCGGGGATCTGAACCAGTGCCTGGTCACCGTGGTCGACATCACCAACCTCAAGCAAATTGAGGAGGCCCTGCGGATTTCTGAAAAAAAGTACAGGGACCTTGTCCAGAACGCCCCCATCGGCATCTATTCGACAAACCTTGAAGGCAGGTATTTGTTTGCAAATGAAGCATTGTGTCAAATGCTGGAGTATGGATCCGTTGAGGAGATTTCGCATGCAAATGCTGTTTCCGTATACAGGAATAACGAAGAGAGGACGAAATTTATTGAAAGAATAAAAACGTCAAAACAGGTAGCCGATGTTGAGCTTGATTTGGTAACAAAGAAAGGCAATCCCATTGTTGTTTTGATCAGCGCTTTTGTTTCAGGGGATGTTATTGTGGGCATGATGATGGATATCACCCTGCGCAAACGGGCGGAAGGTGAGATCCGCAAACTGAACGAAACCCTTGAACAACGCGTGGCTGAGCGTACCATCCAGCTGGAGACCATCAACAAGGAACTTGCTTTTCATACCAGGGAGATAGAACAGTTTACCTACATTGCCTCCCACGACCTGCAGGAACCCTTGCGCACCCTCACCAACTTTACCGAGCTGATCAGGGAGGAGTACACCGGGAAACTCGATAAAACGGGGGATCAGTACATTGATTTCATATTTAATTCGGCCGGTCGGATGCGGGAGCTTGTCAGGGGATTGCTTGAATATTCCCTGCTGGGGAAAGAGCGGGTGGTTGCACCTGTTGACTGCAATAAAATTGTCGGGGAGGTTATTTCCGATATTGCCAATGCAATAAATGCATGCCATGCGCAAATTACTGTTTCGGACCTGCCCGCGATCATGGGCTATGCCACCGAATTAAGGCTCCTGTTCCAAAACCTCATCAACAATGCCATCAAGTTCAGGAAAAAGAATGCTGCCCCGGAAATCAGAATTTCAGCCGTATCCGGCGAAAAGGAATGGCTGTTTTCGGTGGCCGACAATGGCATCGGCATTGAGGAGAAAGATGCTGAAAAGATTTTTGTCATCTTCAAACGGTTGCATAACAGGGATGAATATGAAGGAACCGGCATCGGGCTCTCCCACTGCAAAAAAATAGTGGAATTGCACGGAGGAAAAATATGGGTGGAATCGAAGCCCGGCGAAGGCAGTGTTTTTTATTTTACGATTACCAAAAACCTGGTATGGATTTGAACCCCGATACCAAAAAGGATCAGAACCCGTTCTTTTGTAACCGTTAATTCAGGTTGCCATGAAAAAAGACACTCTTGCAGAAGCTGCTGCGCTCCTGCGCCACAAAGCCGAGGAGTTGCTGAAAAGGAAGTTGGAAAATGTCGATGTCGAACTTTCCGAATCACAGATGATCAGGCTTATTCACGAGCTGGAAGTACACCATATCGAGCTCGAAATGCAGTATGAGGAGCTCATCCTGGCAAAAGAGGAGGCGGCAGCTGCAGTGGCCAAGTATGCTGCATTATATGATTTTGCACCCACCGGCTACTACACACTTTCCATTGAAGGCAACATTCTTGAACTGAATCTTTGCGGCTCAAAGATGCTTGGCAAGGACCGGTCTCATTTGATAAACAGTACTTTCGGGTTTTTCGTTTCCCCTGCAACGCACCCGGGCTACAACAATTTTCTCGACAGGGTGTTTAAAAGCCAGGTAAAGACAACCTGTGAAGTTGTGTTGTTGGGCGTAGGAGATGTGCCGATGTATGTGCACCTGACCGGTATCATGGCCGAAGATGGAGAACAGTGCCTCCTGACGGCAGTTGATTTTACCGAACACAGGAGGGTTGAAGAAAAGCTGGTGGAAAGCGAGGAAAAATACAGGACTATTTTCGAAAATGTCCAGGATGTGTTCTACCGCACCGACCTTTCGGGCAATGTGCTTGAAATCAGTCCGTCCATTAAGCATTTCAGCGATTTTGACAAGGATGAGATACTTGGGATGAACGTTTCCAGTCTCTACGAAAACCCTGACGACCGGCTCATCTTCCTTGATACGATCGCACAACGGGGATTCCTCAATGACTATGAATTAAAACTCAAAACCAGAACAGGCAAAACCAGGTATGCCTCCATCAATGCCCGGTTAATTTTCGATGCCGGCGGCCAGCCCAACCATATCGATGGCGCAATCAGGGATATCACCGAACGTAAACTTGCCGAAATTGCCCTGAAAAAGAAATCGGATGATCTCGAATATTTTAATCATCTCATGGTTGACAGGGAGTTGAAAATGATCGAACTCAAAAAGGAGATAAACGAACTGTTGAAAAAGGCGGGGAAAGAGGAGAAATATATAATTCATACATGATGCGCAAATTCTTACTGCTCCTGGGCGTAGCCTTCTCTCTTGCCGCAGTCCCGCAAAACGCCGGCCACCCGGCTGAATTGTTTTTTAAAGGATATGCAAAATCGATCAAAGGCGGCGGGTTTGAGTATCATTCCCCCCAGCCCGGCATCACCTCCTCACTGCTGATCCGCTCCATCGATTCGGTGCAATATATTGAATGGGAAACTGACGTTCTTCCTGGCAGCTATGCCGTACAAACAGTCAACCTGGTCTGGATGTTTGGCATCGATGCCAATGCCGACAGCCACAGTTTTAAACTTTACGTGAACGGAAAGTACTGTCTTTCCTTTGCCAACCCGCCTGTTTCAGAAATAAAACCCTGGCGGGTGGGGGGTATCGGTGGTTCTTCGCTGCTCTTCAAAACCACCATGCTTGACAAATATGGCGATCCGATGGGATACGCGGTGCTCAGTTTGCCTGTGAACCTTGTTGACAAAGGGAAGCCGCAGCATATCCGCATTGTCGGCGAGTCGAAGGAGAGCCGATCATGGTATATGACCTTTGAAGCAGGGGTGGAGGAGAACCTGGCCATCAAACAGGTTCCTGCACTGCTCAGGGGTGATCACGGAAACGCCATCCCTGTTTTGTTCCAGTTTGTTCATTTGGGCGATGCGGTAACCGGTACCCTGGAAACGGCCGGCGCCCCGAAAACATCCTTCACCCTTGAAACCGGGTTCAATGAAGTGAAGGTGATGCTGCCCGAAGATACGCCGCCGGGCAAACACACCGCCACCATCTGCCTCGCCGGTGAGAAGCCCTTCCGCAAAAATTTTAACATTGCGCCTGTGGGCCATTTTACCATTTACCTTGTCCAGCACACCCACACCGATATCGGCTACACCCGCCCGCAAACGGAAATCCTGCCCGACCATTTGAGGTATATCGATTATGCGCTCGATTTCTGCGACCAAACCGATTCCCTGCCCGATGATGCCCGGTTCCGGTGGACATGCGAAACATCCTGGGCGGTGAGGGAATACCTGGGAACCAGGCCGGCATCGCAGGTTGAGCGGCTCCGCCGCCGGATCGGCGAAGGGCGGATTGAACTTACCGGGTTGTTTCTCAACGCATCCGACCTGGCCGATGAAACCATGATCGCCGCCACCCTCCGGCCAATCCAGGAGTTCCGGAAACTCGGGTTCCCGGTGAAAGCGGCCATGCAAAGCGACATCAACGGGGTGCCCTGGTGCCTGGCCGACTATCTGCCGGGAGCGGGAATAGAATTCCTCAACATGGGGCAAAACGATACCCGGGCATTGAAACCGTTTGAAAGGCCCACAACATTCTGGTGGGAGTCGCCTTCGGGAAACCGGGTACTGGTGAACCGTCCCGAGCATTACATGTGGGGCAACAGCCTTGGCATCCTTGGCACCATCGAAACCTTTGGCAGCGGTTTGTTTCTGCATCTCCAGGACATAATAGCCAGGGGCTATCCCTGGGACCACTATGCGGTCCAGTTCAGCGGGTATCTCACCGACAACTCCCCGCCGTCGACCACTGCCTGCAAACTGGTGGAGCAATGGAACAAGGTCTATATCTGGCCGAAGCTGCGGCTGGCAACGGTATCGGAATTCATGGATTACATGAAACGAAACCATGCACAGGAACTGCCGGTGATCAGGGGGGCATGGCCCGACTGGTGGATGGATGGATTCGGTTCGGCAGCCATGCAAACTGCCTTTGCACGCAGCGCACATTCCGATTACATTGCCAACGAAGGGCTGATGGCCATGGCAGTCTGCATGGGCGTGCCTCAGGGACCGGCCATACGTGCGTTGCAGGACCAGGTCACCGACGACATCGCTTTTTATGACGAGCATACCTTCGGCGCAGCCGAGAGCATCACCGACCCGCTTTGCGAGAACAGCGTGGTGCAGCTTGGCGAAAAGGAGTCGTGGGTGTGGAGTGCGGTCAAGAAAAACAGCATCCTGCGCGAAGAGGTGATGGGGCAGGTTCAGCTATTTATCCCGAAAGCGGATGTCCCCTCCATTGCGGTATTCAACACACTGAACCGGGCCCGCACCGGGAATGTCATGGTCTACATTGACCACCAGCTTTTGCCGAAGGACAAGGAATACAGGATATTGGACGCGGCGAACCAGGTCATGGTGCTGCAGCCTGTCTCAAGCCGCGAAGAGGGCACCTGGTGGATGCTGCATGTGAAGGATGTGCCGCCGCTGGGATATAGTGTATACCGGATCGCCGTTGACTGGGAATCCCGGGATAACCTGCAGGAAAAGCCGTTCAGCGGGGTTTTTGAAAATGATTTCTACCGGCTGGTGGTGGATCGGAAGACCGGGAAAATCACCGGGCTCTATGACAAGGAGTGGAAACGGGAATTGACAGACAAAACCGCGCCTTATGCCCTGGGTGAATTTATCTATGAACGGCTTGGAAAGAACCGCGGGCAGCTGGAACAACGGAAGCTGGATGAATATACCCGGACTTCCTGGCATGGACTCCGTGTGAGCGGCATTCACCCGGGGCCGGTGTGGCACAGCATCACCATCACCGGCAGGATGGAAGGATGTGCCGATTCAACAGGTATCCGCTGTGAGATCAGGTTGTACAACCTTGAAAAAAAGGTGGAATTTTGTTATTCGATGAAAAAACGCGCGGTAACCGATCCCGAAGGTGTTTACATTGCCTTTCCATTCAGGTTGGAGAACAGCCGCCATGTTGCCGAAGTCGCAGGAGGTACCATGGTTCCCGGCAAGGAGCAGGTTGAGGGATCTGCATCCGACTGGATGGGGATCCAAAATTTTGTTGCGTTGCGAAACGACAGCGGGCAGATTGTTTTTTCTTCCCCCGAAATACCCCTGGTTCAATTGGGAGATATCAATCTTGGAAAGTTTGCAAGGGTGGCGAATCCGGTGTCGGGGTATATCTATTCCTGGGTGTTGAACAACTACTGGACGACCAACTTCCTGGCAAGCCAGGAGGGGGAGCTGAAATGGAGCTACCAGGTCACATCGGTGGCTGATCCTTCGAATGCGCTGGCCACGCGGTTTGGAATGGAAAACCGCATCCCTTTCCTGGCCAGGGTTTTCCCTGCCTCAGCCACACCTGGTTCCAGCCTGCAGCCCGTCTCATTTTTTCCCGGTACCAATAACAACCTGGTGCTGGTCTCCGCAACGCCATCCGCTGCCGGCAACGGTTTTATTTTGCAGATGAGGGAAACAACCGGAAAGCCGGACTCCATCCTGGTTGACGATCCGGCACATTCACCTGGAACGCTGGCCATGGCAACCGGGGCAGCTTCGGTGTCAGAAGTAAATGTGCTCGGTGAACTGCTGAAATTGCGATGGCAGTCGTCGCCAGCGTTACGGCCTTCTCATCAGCTGTGGATTACGTTCAAACCCCTGGAGACCAAATTTATATATGTTTCGAAATAATTTTTAACAGATGCCACAGCTGATATTGGATGACGGTACCTGCTTCACCGGCCGGTCGTTCGGGGCGAAATGCGATGCCGCCGGGGAGGTGGTTTTCAATACAGCCATGACCGGCTACCCCGAAAGCCTTACCGACCCCTCCTACAAAGGGCAGATACTGGTTCTGACCTACCCGCTCATCGGGAATTACGGGGTACCCGGCAGGGCGATCAGTGAGCAGCTTTCAAAACATTTTGAATCCGGCCACATTCATATCTCCGGTTTGGTTGTGGCAAGTTATTCGGCCGAATACAGTCACTGGAATTCATTGGAGAGCCTGTCGGAATGGCTGAAAGAGCACAACGTCCCGGGGATCTGCGGCATCGATACGCGGGCACTGACCAAATTGCTGCGCGAACGGGGGACCATGCTGGGGAAACTTGTACAGCATGATCCCGGGGAAACCGGTTTTTATGATCCTGACAGGGAAAACCTGGTTTCACAGGTAAGTACACACGAAAAAGAGACATACCCTGGAGGCGAAGAGAATATCATGCTCGTCGACTGCGGTGTAAAAAACAACATCATCCGCTGCCTCCTCGGCACGGGGGCCACGGTGACCAGGGTGCCATGGGATTACGACTTTACAGGTGACGATTATGACGGACTGGTGGTCTCCAACGGCCCGGGCGATCCGCTGCAGTGCGCAATCACCATCCGCCATTAGCAGCATGCCATCGGGCAGGAGCGGCCCATTTTCGGAATATGCCTCGGGAACCAGTTGCTCGCCCTCGCAGGCGGGGCAAAGACCTATAAACTGAAATATGGCCACCGCGGATATAACCAGCCGGTGCTGAGAGTGGGGTCAAACCGGGCATACATCACCTCGCAGAATCATGGGTTCGCCGTGGATGATGCAACGCTGGGAGATGGCTGGGATCCTTTCTTTGTCAACCTCAACGACCACACCAACGAGGGTATCCGGCACAAAACCAAACCGTTTTTTTCGACCCAGTTCCACCCGGAAGCATCCGGCGGCCCTACCGATACACGGTTTTTATTCGACGATTTCATAAAAATGGTCAGGACATACAAATCGGGATTATAGCATGGTTCAGAAGGTAAATAGGGTACTTGTCCTGGGTTCCGGTGCCCTCAAGATCGGGGAGGCCGGCGAATTCGACTACTCCGGGTCGCAGGCGCTGAAAGCACTGAAAGAAGAGGGGATTACAACCATCCTGGTAAACCCCAACATCGCCACCATTCAAACTTCCGGGGAGATTGCCGATAAGGTCTACTTTCTCCCGGTCACAACGCAGTTTGTTGAAAAGGTAATTGAAAAGGAGCGGCCCGACGGGATCCTGCTGGCTTTCGGGGGGCAAACGGCGCTCAATTGCGGTGTTGCGCTGTATCAATCGGGTTTCCTGGAAAAGCACCATGTGAAGGTGCTCGGAACCCCGGTGGCAACGATCATACAAACCGAAGACCGCGACCTCTTCTCCCGGATGCTCCATGGAATTGATGTTGCAACGCCCAAAAGCCATGCAGTGACCGCTCTTCCTGAAGCCAGGATTGCCGCTGCATCCATCGGCTACCCGGTGATCATCCGTGCGGCCTATACGCTGGGAGGGCAGGGGAGCGGGTTCTGCACCAATGAAGCGGAACTGGATGTGCTGGCCGCAAATGCCTTCTCCTATTCGGGCCAGATACTGGTGGAGGAGTCGCTGAAAGGGTGGAAAGAGATCGAATACGAGGTGGTGCGCGATTGCTACGACAACTGCATCACTGTGTGCAACATGGAAAATTTCGACCCGCTGGGCATCCACACCGGCGAAAGCATCGTGGTAGCACCGTCGCAAACGCTTACCAACATGGAATACTACAAGCTCCGCGAACTTTCCATCAAAGTCATCCGCCACCTGGGAATCATCGGTGAATGCAACATCCAGTATGCCCTCAACCCGGTGTCGGAGGAATACCGGGTGATCGAAGTCAACGCCCGGCTCTCGCGGTCATCGGCCCTCGCCTCCAAGGCAACAGGCTACCCGCTGGCCTTTGTGGCAGCCAAACTCGGCCTTGGATATGGGCTGCATGAGTTGAAAAACTCGGTTACCAAAGTCACCACGGCCTGTTTTGAGCCTTCCCTCGATTACATTGTGTGCAAGATCCCGCGGTGGGACCTGAGCAAATTCACCGGGGTTTCCAAGCAGATCGGCTCAAGCATGAAGAGCGTGGGAGAGATCATGGCCATTGGCCGCACCTTCGAAGAGGCCATTCAAAAGGGATTGAGGATGATCGGGCAGGGCATGCACGGGTTCGTTGGTAACAAGGATCTCGATGTGGAGAATATTGAGGAGGCCCTCGCCAACCCGACGGATACGCGCATCTTCGTCATCGCGCAGGCATTTGCCGAAGGGGTTACCATCGACCGCATCTGGAGTTTGACCCGGATCGACAAATGGTTCCTCTACCGGCTGAAAAATATTTATGATACAGGACTGGTGATGGCCGCTGTCAACGACCTCACTGCCATTCCGCCCGCAATGTTCCGTGATGCAAAACGCCAGGGTTTCTCCGATTTTCAGCTGGCCAGGCTGGTCGGAAAACGCGGGAAAGGCGACACAGAGCAGGATATGCTCACCGTGCGCGCCTGCCGCAAAGCGCTGGGCATCCTCCCATGCGTGAAAAATATCGATACCCTTGCGGCTGAATATCCGGCCCGGACAAATTATCTTTACCTCACCTACAATGGCGATGAACACGATGTTGACTTTCCTTCCGACAGGCTGTCGGTGATCGTCCTGGGTTCAGGGGCATACCGCATCGGCAGTTCCGTTGAATTCGACTGGTGCAGCGTGAACACGCTGAACACGGTGAAATCGGCCGGCTACCGGTCGGTCATGATCAACTACAACCCCGAAACGGTAAGCACCGATTACGATATCTGCGACCGGCTCTACTTTGATGAACTCTCCTTTGAGCGGGTGATGGACATCGTTGAACTGGAAGATCCGAAAGGAGTGGTGGTGTCCATGGGCGGGCAGATTCCCAACAACCTCGCCATGCGCCTGCATGCGCAGCAGGTTCCGATCCTTGGAACATCCCCGGTTGACATTGACAGGGCCGAGGACCGTCACAAATTCTCCTCCATGCTCGACAGGCTCGAAATCGACCAGCCCAGGTGGCAGGAGATGACCAACCTGGATGAAATCTATGCTTTTGCCGCGCAGGTGGGCTTTCCATTGCTGATCAGGCCATCGTATGTGCTTTCGGGTGCCGCCATGAATGTGGTGTCGAACAACAGTGAACTTGAATATTTCCTTACGCTTGCGGCCAATGTCTCCAAAGATCATCCCGTAGTCGTATCCGAATTCATAGAGGAGGCCAAGGAAATCGAGATGGATGCCGTGGCGCGGAATGGTGAAATCGTGGCCTATGCCATCTCCGAACATGTTGAATTTGCCGGTGTTCACTCAGGTGATGCCACCATCGTGTTCCCGCCGCAGAAGATTTACGTGGAGACCATCCGCAAGATCAAGCGGGTGGCACGCGGAATATCCGGTTCCCTCAACATTTCCGGGCCGTTCAACATCCAGTTCCTGGCCCGGGAAAACGACATAAAAGTAATTGAATGCAACCTGCGGGCTTCGCGCAGTTTCCCTTTTGTATCGAAGGTGCTGAAAATAAATTTTATCGACATTGCCACCCGGGTAATGCTGGGAATCCCGTTCGAAAAGCCCGACAAATCGATGTTCGACATTGATTACATCGGTATCAAGGCGCCGCAGTTCTCCTTTTCCCGCCTGCTGAAGGCCGACCCTGTGCTGGGGGTTGACATGGCATCAACCGGCGAAGTCGGGTGCATCGGCGACTCCTTTCATGAAGCCATTCTCAAAGCCATGCTGTCGGTGGGATACCGGATTCCCGAGAAGAATATCCTGGTTTCTTCAGGCCCCACAAAGTCAAAAACGATCCTGCTCGAATGTTGCCATCAGTTGCATAAAAAAGGATATTCCATTTTCGCAACGCCCGGAACGGCCGGTTTTCTTGCAACCAACGGGATCCCGGCCACCATCCTGCACTGGCCTGATGAAGAGGCCACCCCGAATGTGCTCGATTACCTGCAGAACCGGCGGATCGACCTGGTTGTAAACATCCCCAAAAACCTGTCGAAACATGAACTCGACAACGATTATTCCATCCGGAGGTCGGCGGTTGACTGCAATATTCCGCTCATCACCAACCCGAATCTTGCTGCGGCATTTATCATGGCCTTCTGCAAAATCAAACCCGGCGAGATTGAAATAAAAAGCTGGGACGAATATTAACATCAAATCGCCTAAATTTGCAGGCAAAATTCCCGCATATGCCCAGTTCACCCCGGCTGATTATCGTGGCAACGTTTTTTACCGCCCTTGTACTTTTTTTTTCTGGCTGTGATGTGGCACGGCAGGCCAGGCAGGTGTCAAACCTGGCAAAATGCGATTTTCGGATAGCTTCGGTGGATCATGTTAATCTTGCAGGCGTCGAACTTCAGTACATCAAATCGGTAAGCGACCTTGGCTTCGCCGATGTGGCACGTGTCCTGGCAGGGTTTGCCAGCCCGGTATTCCCGCTGTCACTCCAGCTGAATCTCGATGTCAGGAACCCGAATGCGGCTGAAGCCGGCCTCAACCGGCTTGAATGGATCCTGTTTATCGACGATATTCAGATGACGTCGGGGATCGTTGATAAGCCGTTCACAGTTCCACCCATGACCACCGCGAAGATACCGGTTGATGTAGGACTTGACTTAAAGCAGGTACTGAACGGAAAATCTGCCACGGCCATGCTCAATTTCTGCATGAACCTCGCCGGCGCCGGAAACACCCCGACCCGCTTTAAAATTAAACTGAAACCCACCGTAATCATTGCCGGCACAGCCATCACCTTCCCCGGCTTTATCAATGTAAACACAACCTACACCTCAAAATAACCCCGTCACTTGTCACTTGTCACTTGTCACTCGTCACTTGTCACTCGTCACTTGTCACTCGTCACTTTTATACCCCCAACACACTCAACCCCCAATACGCCCCCGCCCCGGCCAGGTAACCGATCAATGCCCACAACGATATTTTCTTCAGGTACCAGATAAAGTCAATTTTTTCCATTCCCATCACGGCAACCCCGGCGGCTGAGCCGATCACCAGGATACTTCCCCCGGTTCCGGCACAATATGCCAGCATCTCCCAGAAATAGTGATCGGTTGGGAAACTATGCTGGTACATCCCCATGGCGCCGGCCACAAGCGGAACATTGTCGACAACAGCCGAGAGCAGCCCGATAATGACATTGATCAGGTAAAGGTTGCCTACATGCTGATCGAGCACCCTGGCAAGCAACTCCAGGTGGCCGGCCGATTCGAGTGCGGCAACGGCCAGCAGTATCCCCAGGAAAAAGAGGATGCTGGGGGTGTCAATTCTTCGTATGATCCCTGCTACGGTTACCATCGGGCGGTATGCGTCATTCTTTGACTTGTGCATGATTTCTGTGACGACCCACAAAACCCCGAGGGCAAGCAGGATGCCCATGTAAGGTGGGAGATTTGTCAGGGTTTTAAAAACGGGTACAAACAGGAGCAAACCTATACCAAGAAAAAAAACGATGTTCCGTTCAAGAGGCTTGGTGGAGAATCCATGCCCGGCTGCAACGCGGGCAGGCTTCTGCACATCTCCTTTCATTTTCAGCGAAAGCAAAACCAGGGGGATGGTCATCGACAATACGCTGGGGATGAATGTTTTCAGGATGATATTCGTGGCAGTGACCTGTCCCCCGATCCAGAGCATGATGGTGGTCACATCGCCGATCGGACTGAACGCCCCCCCGCTGTTTGCAGCCACCACGACCATCCCGGCATAGAACCAGCGTTCCTTTTTATCCCCGACCAGCTGGCGCAACATGGCAACCATGACGATCGCAGTTGTAAGGTTGTCGAGCACCGCCGAAAGAAAAAAGGAGATGATGCTGATCACCCACAGGAGTTTTACCTTATTGGTGGTTTTAATTTTATCGGTAATGATCCGGAACCCTTCGTGCGAATCGATCAGTTCAACAA
This sequence comes from Bacteroidota bacterium, assembly GCA_026391835.1. GTDB lineage: Bacteria > Bacteroidota > Bacteroidia > Bacteroidales > FEN-979 > CAIVAT01. The sequence goes on along the minus strand of JAPLDF010000068.1, from coordinate 208,735 downwards.
TGGTCATGGCGCCGAGCAGGAAGAAGAGGATCCCTGCAATGTCACCAAGATGCGCCTGAAGTGCAGTGTCCGGAAGGCGCACAGGCAGGTGAAAATTAAAAAGCACCCACATTGCCACGGCAAGGAGCAGGGCTGTACCCGATTTGTTAACCCTGAGCGGGTGTTCGAGGGCAATAATTGTATAGCCCAGGATAAAAACAACGATCATCAGATAGAACATAGCATTAATTTAGGCGCCTCACCCTAACCCTCTCCTGGAGGAGAGGGAACTCCCCTTCAGGAGAAGGGGTCAGGGGGATGAGGTGATCAGATGAGCTTCAATAATATAATCCAGATCCGGGAATTTCTTCTTCAGGTAACTGTTTCCGTAAATCATGACTGAGTCCTGGTGGTTGGCAGGTTCAAACCCATACCCGGCAAAAAGGGCTTCAATAACCTCAAACCCCGAAACAACTCTTCCGGCAGGTGGAAACCCCTGCAACCCGTTGTAATTAACCGTATCCAGCTTGTTGTTGTCTTTCAGGTTGACAAACAACTGGGATGTCCTGCTGTTCATGCCGTCGCGGGCATACGAGATGGTTCCTTTCAGGTTTGCTGTCCTCACGGGCTCATCGGTGATAGGATGCTTGTCCCAGAAATAGTTAACATCTTTTGCATTCCCGATCCCGAATTGAACCACGTACCCTTTCTGGACCCTGAACAACGCATTCTGGTTGTAAAAGCCTGTCATCAGCAGCTGATAGAGCCTGTCGGCGCCCGCTGGCGACCACTCCCTGTATACCTCAATAGTAAAATCACCCTTGGTTGTTTTAAACAGGGCCCTGAAGGTTGCGGGCGACCTGGCCATCATCGTCGACTGGTCGGGGATTACCTGGGCGAAGGCTGGCAAAAATACCAACATTATGAAAAGTAGGGCAAAGGTGTTTTTCATAGAATGCTACCTGCAGATGCTGCAAAAATAACTTTTTTCAGGAAGCAGGCCTAGTGCATGACCACAGCTTTTTTAACAACCTGGCCTTCACCCGTTTTTATCCTGATAAAATAAACGCCTGGAGGAATTTGAGAGATGTCGAGGTGAACCAATTTTGTGCGGTTGGTTGTTACGATGCTTTGGACGCAACTCCCTTGGGTGGTCACCAGGTCGATGACCGTGTTCGCCGGCAGGAATTCATTTACAGATTTGATGGTTAACTGATCCCTGGACGGGTTGGGATAAACAGTTGCCAGGAGATCGCAAGGTTTATGCTGATCGCTGAACCCGTTGATCAGGGTGCCATCAGGCAGCCGGTTTGAAGCAAACGCCTTGTTGATCTTGTCGGTAATCAGCCGCAGTTTTGCAAGTGAACCCAGCGGGTTGTCCGATGTGTAGTCCCTTGCCCAGGAAAAGGCAAGGTCCACTTCCTGGATATCTCCGGGTTTGAAGGTAACCGGGCCTGTCACACCCAAACCCCGCCGGTCGCCCGGGTTATTCTTTGCTGTTTCTTCAGTCCAGTTAACCGGTCCGTTGGGAGGGGCACACCCAACTCCCCAGTTCAGGGTGTCAGATTCGCCGGGGAACATAAACCGGCATTCAGGCCCGTACCCTCCTGCAGTCGGGCTACCGTTGCCGCCGTATACCATCGTTGTTCCGTTTTTCCATTTCCCGCATAATAACTGGTAATATTCAGGGGCATAATTCGGGTCTTGCATGTATGACGGCACCCCCGAGTTTGAATTGTTGATATACAGGAACCTTTGCAGTCCAAACCGTTCATTGTCGGCAACTGAATCGCCGAAATTTAAACCGTTCACACTGAAATCACACAACTGGTTTCCATTCAGGTCATAGCGGGGGTTGTCGATGCCGTCTGCATCCATATAAGGTCCTGCCAGGAGTGTTACAGACTGTGTCGGCGGATTTTCCCCGTATGCGTTTGACTGGCCGGTGCCATCAATGGGCATGCCGTTGTAACCAAAATACATGCTTCGTTCAACGTCACAACCAACGTAATCATCATTGGCATATCCGAGGTCGATATCCGAGAAGATGCCCAGCAGTGTGCTGTCGTACGTGGTCTGTGAACGATTGTATAACCGGTAGTACAGAAATACCGTATTTTTCAGCGCCGAATCTTCGGGCATGTCATACGCATATGCCATGCCGTGAATTTCCACCCTGAGTTTTGCTCCCTGTGATTCATAGTGCTGACCGCGGTCGTCGTTGAAAATAAAGAACAATGCCTGGTCTCCCCGGATTGCAGGGTAATCGCCGTTCAGCGGATCATAGATGCTGTTCTCATTTTCGTCGATATAAGGTGCCAGCTGCGGGGCCTGCCCCAGGGATGTCTTCCCGTTTCCCGGCCAGGTTAGAATATCATGAATGGGCGTATAGCCGGCATCCGTGAAATGGGCCCTGTGATAGTCGATATCGCTTTTTTTCAAATTCCAGATGTAGTTCCAGATGGTATCCTGGTAAATTGAATATTTGGTGGAATCCATCACGGGGCCGGCATAAAAGTCGGGACATGTCCCGGCAGGGCCGAAAACAGGTCCCTGGCGGTACCGCTCCCCCGCAAAATGAACCTGCCCCTGCCCGTCTTTACCGCCAATCCACATGGTATTTGAAAACATGGAGGTTTTCCCGCTTCCTTTGGGCACTTCATACTGGGCGGTATCGTAGAAAAAATGAGAACCGGAAGCGCTGAACCGAGCGTTGACATTGTTTATATCGAGATAACTGTAGCTTTTATCATGGATCCTGAACAGAATATAGGCTGAACTTGTATCCATCGGAATCGTTGCAATGGAGTATTTTGAAAGCAGGTTGCCTCCATATCCCCAAAACGGAACCGTAAAGGTAAATGTCCAGGTCCACGTTGAATCGTGGCTTCTCAGGCATTGGACATGGCCCGCTCCGCCAAGGGATACCAATTTTACATAACTGCCGGCAGGAATGGAATCGTTGGCCAGTATGTTGAAGACCCGGGGCACCCCGGGATAAAGATCAATCGTATCGTTCATGGCCTTTAATCCACGGGTCTGTGAAAATGATGATAACCAGATAGTTGTAAGAAAGAAAATTCCAAAAAACCTTTTATGAAAGAATAACTGACTTTTCATGATCTAACCTCCCTTGATTTGGTGAAAACCCTGGTTGCTTAAAAAACAAATGTAAATATACGATCAAAAATGAGGAAAGTCAACAGTAACGGATGAAATGGTGACTCCGCCCGGATCCGGCGTGCCGGGAAGAAAAAAAACTGTCTCTTTTTTCACAATTGAAGCCCGTAAATTTTTATTTGTGAGAATTAGTATTAATTTTATCCGGTCATTTACAGCACGTTAGATAGAAACATTCTAAATTAAAAACACGTATGAAATTACCAAAATCTACCTCCAACTGGATCAGCATTACCGGTTTTATTTTTGCCGTTAACAGCTTCATCCTGATTGTCGTATTGTTTATACAGGCATTGCTCTCCGATCACCAGAATCCATATAACGGGATATTTACATACATCATCCTTCCGACAATTCTTGTCATCGGCCTGTTGCTGATCCCGATCGGAATGCTGATAAACCGGAAGAAAACACACGATCCGGATAACCGCTGGCCTGTACTGGATATGAATGTACCAAAGCAGCGGCAGAAACTGGTGATGGTTTCCGTGTTTACATTTTTGTTTTTAATTGTTTCCGCCATGGGCAGTTATGAGGCGTTCAATTACACCGAATCTGTCGAATTCTGCGGAAAGCTTTGCCACAACGTGATGGAGCCGGAGTATGTAACCTACCTCCATTCCCCCCACGCACGTGTTGCCTGCGTTGAGTGCCATGTTGGCGAAGGTGCCGGCTGGTATGTGAAGTCAAAGTTGTCGGGGATGTACCAGGTCTATTCGGTCATCTTCCATAAATATGCCCAACCCATTGAAACACCGATCCTCAACTTACGTCCGGCTCGTGAAACATGCGAACGCTGCCACTGGCCCCAAAAATTTTATGCCCGTAAATTGCGCAGTCAGCGGGTTTATCTCACCGACTCGCTCAATACGGAATTCAACTATTCCATGCTGATGCGCATAGGTCCGAATTACAGCCCGATGGGTTTGATTGAAGGAATCCACTGGCATATCAACAAAGACATGCGTATTGAGTATGTCGCTTCTGCCAGGGACCGGGAATCGATTCCATGGGTAAAATTCACCAACCTGAAAACAGGGGATGTCCAGATCTTCCAGGATACCGATAACATGCTTGACAAGAAAGCGCTTGACACCCTGCCGCACCGCATCATGGACTGCATGGACTGTCACAACCGCCCGTCGCACTCCTACAAATCGCCCATGGTCTATGTCGACAATGCCATGATTTCGGGTGAAATTCCAAAGGAGCTGCCGTTTATTAAGAAAATCGCAATGGATGTCCTCAAGGGATCTTTCACCAACAAGGATTCTGCTTTTATGTATATCCGCGACAGCATTACCAACTTTTACAGGATAGGATATCCCGGGATCTTCAAGGCCCAGAAACCGATGATTGATAAAGCCATTGCGGGTATCCAGCAGGAGTTTTCACTGAACGTGTTTCCCTTTATGCGGGCATCTGCAAACAAATACCTCAACCACATCGGCCACCTTGAATCCGATGGCTGCTTCCGTTGTCATTCCAGCCGGCATAAAAGCGAGAAGGGAAAAATAATATCGAGGGACTGCAACCTTTGCCATACCATTATCGCCCAGGGCCCGACAGGTAAGATTCAGTATTCCACCATCGACAACCTGATGGAGTTTCAGCATCCAATTGATATCAAAGACAAATGGAAGGCCTATTTCTGCACCGAATGTCACAGGGAGCTGTACCCGTAAAATTTTTGTATCTTTTTGATTCTGACACAACATAAACATACCCCAACCTGGCACATCGGTTGTTGAAAGAATCTATGGACCTGTTAACCGCAACTTTTTTATATTGCATTCCGGCGTCGTTGTAGTGATTATTTACATTCAAAACAACCTCATGCGGTTTTAATTTACAATGAGTTTGAATAATATATTTTCGTACATTTGCACACTTAATTTTGATGCATATGTTCCTAAATTCAGATAAATTCCGGGGTGAAGGGTTGACGTATGACGATGTATTGCTTGTTCCTGCCTATTCCGAGGTTCTTCCCCGGGAAACCGACGTCACGACGTTGTTTTCCCGCAATATAAAACTCAACATTCCGATTGTCTCTGCTGCGATGGATACCGTTACGGAATCACGTATGGCGATTGCCATGGCGCAGGAAGGCGGGATCGGGGTATTGCACAAAAACATGTCCATTGAAGACCAGGCATTGCAGGTACGAAAAGTCAAGCGTGCCGAAAACGGCATGATCCTCCAGCCCGTTACACTTATGGAGCATGCACTGGTCGGCGATGCCCTGCTGATGATGAAGGAGTTCAGCATTGGCGGGATCCCGGTGATCAATGCCGGCAACGAACTGGTCGGAATCGTCACCAACCGCGACCTGCGCTTCGAACGCGACCACATGCGGCCGGTCACGGAGGTAATGACAAAAACCGTGATTACCATCAGTGAATTTACCGATTTCGAGCAGGCCGAAGCCATCCTTCAGAAACATAAAATTGAAAAGCTCCCGGTTGTCGATAAAAACAACAAACTCATCGGACTGATCACCTATAAGGACATTTTGAAGGTGAAAGCACGTCCGAACGCCTGCAAGGACAGCCTCGGGCGCCTGCGTGTCGCAGCGGGGGTAGGCGTGACATTCGACACCCTCGAACGGGTTGCCGCCCTGGTTCGTGAAAACGTAGATGCCATCGTGATAGATACCGCCCACGGCCATTCCAAAGGCGTGATGGAGATGGCCAAACGCGTGAAGAACGCTTTCCCCGACGTAGACCTGGTCATCGGAAACATCGGCACCGGGGAAGCTGCCATTGACCTGGCCAAAATTGGCGTCGACGGTGTCAAGATCGGCATCGGGCCCGGATCGATTTGTACGACACGCATTATCGCCGGCATCGGCGTCCCGCAATTATCCGCCATCTATGATGTGACTGCGGCGCTGAAAGGCACCGGTATTCCTGCAATAGCCGATGGCGGGATCCGCTATACCGGCGATATAGTCAAAGCACTGGCCGCTGGAGCACACTCCATCATGGCGGGTTCGCTCTTTGCCGGGGTTGATGAATCTCCCGGCGAAACCGTAATTTTTGAAGGCCGGAAGTACAAAACTTACCGCGGGATGGGCTCCATCGAAGCCATGCAGCATGGTTCCAAAGACCGCTATTTCCAGGATGTTGAAGAGGATATCAAGAAACTTGTTCCCGAAGGGATTGTAGGCCGGGTTCCCTATAAGGGATCCCTGTCGGAGGTGATCTACCAGATGGTCGGCGGCCTGAAAGCCGGTATGGGCTATACGGGATCACAAACCATTGAAATACTGCAGCACGCAAAATTTATCAAGATCAGTGCTGCCGGGGTTGCCGAAAGCCACCCGCACGATGTTACCATCATCAGCGAGGCGCCGAATTACAGCCGGTAACTGGTGAAATTAAAAATTAAAAATTAAAAATTAAATAGCAATCCAATCGTTAATCTAATTGTCAAACTAATACCACCAACAATGAATAGCTTGAAAGGAAAACTTTTATTACCGGTTTTTGTCCTTGTAACAATTCTCTCGTCTAAAGCTCAGGTCGGCAATGATGAAGTGCTGATGACCATCGCAGGCAAGCAGATTTATGTGAGTGAATTTTTGAACATCTACCAGAAAAATAATGTCAAAGGTGAAGCGATCGACAAAAAGTCGCTTGATGAATACCTGGACCTCTTTATCAATTTCAAACTCAAGGTGAAACAGGCCGAGGAACTCGGACTTGATACCGTAGCTTCCTTCAGGACCGAATTGAACGGGTACCGCGAACAACTTGCGAAACCCTATTTTACCGATGATGCCACACTCAACCGCCTGATACTCGAGGCGTATGATCGCGAAAAGACCGACCTGCGGGCAAGCCATATCTTTTTCAGGCTGGCACCGGATGCAACTCCCGAAGACACGCTGATTGCTTTTAAAAAAGCAACAGCAGCCAGGGAAAAACTTATGAGCGGCGCATCGTTTGAAGCTGTTGCCGTTGAACTCTCCGAAGACCCCTCGGCCAAAGACCGTGAACCAACACAACAACACCCGTTTCTGAAAGGCAACAAGGGCGACCTCGGTTTCTTTGCAGTATTTGATATGGTTTATGCCTTTGAAAATGGTGCATGGGCAACCGAAGTAGGACAGGTGTCACAGCCGGTCCGTACCGAATATGGCTATCATCTCATTAAAGTAACAGCACGGCGCCCTGCCCTTGGCAAGGTAACCGTTGCCCATATCTTCCTTGCTATTCCTAAAAATGCCACTGCCGACGATTCTGCCAGGGTGCACAAGCGCATCGACTCGGTTTACACTAAGTTAACAGGCGGCACTTCATTTGAGGATCTTGTGAAAACCTATTCCGACGACAAGGGTTCTGCTGCAAAAGGGGGTGTACTTCCCGCTTTTGGCGTAAACCGCATGGTTCCTGAGTTTGTTGAAGCAATTTATTCCCTCGACAATGCCGGCGATTATACCAAACCCATCCTCACAACCTATGGCTGGCATATCGTGAAACTCATCGAACGCAAAACCCAGAAGCCGATCGATGAAGAAAAGGCTGAACTGAAACAGCGGATCATGAAAGATAACCGTGGTGACCAGACACGCCAGGTCGTGATCGCAAGGATCAGGAGTGAATATGGCATTACCGAAAACCCCGAAGCCGTGAAGGCGTTTTATAAGGTTGTCAACGACAGTATCTTCATCGCAAAATGGAGAGCCGCCCTGGCAAATGACCTCACCGGCATGATCTTTAAAATTGGCAACATGACCTTTCTCCAGAAGGATTTTGCCGACTACCTGGCAGCATCCCAGCGCAAGCAGGAAAAACAAACCATTGAAACATACGTGGATAAAAAGTACACCGAGTTCGTGGATGAAAGTTTGTTGAAATTTGAAAATTCCCGGCTTGAACAAAAGTACCCCGAATTCAAGGCACTCATGGGTGAATACCGCGACGGCATCCTCCTGTTCGATCTCACCGATCAGAAGGTTTGGTCAAAAGCAGTGAAAGATACTGTTGGGCTTGCTGCTTTTTACCAGAAAAATAAAAACAACTACCGCTGGGAAACCCGTCTTGACGCTACGATCTACACAGTGAAAGATGTCAAAGCCGTTCAAAAGGTTAAAAACTTCGTCAAATCGGGATTATCCGATACCGACCTGCTGAAGGAGGTGAATACCGACTCTTTGCAGGTGCTTACCCTTGAAAGCGGGAAATTTTCCCGTAAGGATAATAAACTGATCGATTCAATTCCCTGGACACCTGGCTTCTCTGCCGACATGGTCAACAAAGGCACGACTGTTTTTGTTTACGTTCGCAGGATCCTGAAACCGGAAGTCAAGGAACTCAACGAGGCCAGGGGACTTATCACAGCTGATTATCAGAACTACCTTGAAAAAGAGTGGATCACTTCCCTCAGGGTAAAGTATCCGGTTGAGGTGAAAAAGGAAGTGCTTGCTAAAATTAAATAAAACCAATTGAACCGGTCACTTATCCTACTCCTGATCTTTGCTGCGTCCTGCTCCACATTTTTCAAAAAAAAAAACGAGCGGGTTTTAGCCAGGGTTTATGATGATTATCTTTATGAATCCGAGTTGAAAGGTCTTGTGGCTCCCGGAACATTGCCCAAAGACAGCCTCGTCATTACACGGAGTTTTATCGACAGCTGGGTACGGCAGAGGCTCATGATCCAGCAGGCCGAAAAGAACTTGTCAGGTTCACAGATGGACTTTTCAAAGCAGCTCGAAAACTATAAAAATTCGCTGACCATCTACGCTTACGAAAATGCACTTGTCCGCCAAAAACTCGATACCCTGATCACAGAAGAGGAGACGCAGAATTATTATGATGCCAACCAGCAGAATTTTCTGCTGAAAGACAACATCGTGCTGGTTCAATATGTCAAACTGCCTTTAAAATCGCCCGTCGCCAGGCAAATTAAGAAATTGCTGAATTCGGATGCGTCGGATGATAAAACCAAATTGTCAGACCTGTGCGAAAAAAATGCTGCAGATTATTTCCTTGATGATGAAAACTGGCTGCTGTTCAATGATCTGTTAAAACAGATACCAATCAAAACTTACAACCAGGAGGAGTTTTTAAAAAACCACCGTGATCTTGAATACCAGGACTCCATGTATGTCTACCTGGTTCGGTTCAAGGATTTTAAAATCAAGGAGAGTGTTTCTCCCCTGAATTTTGAAAAAGAGAGGATCCGTGATATCATCCTCAATAAAAGGAAGATAGAACTTCTTGGCAAAATGCAGGAGGACATATTCGTCAAAGCACAAAAGAAAAATGTTTTTGAGATTTATTAAGGGCACCGGTTGTCCAAAAAACTAATTATGAGAATTCTTCGGTTTGTTCTGTTTTTTGTTTCGATAGCGGTCCTTTTAACCGGTTCGCTATATGCCCAGTCCGGCCAGGACACGATCATCGACGGGGTGGTCGGCATCGTCGGGGGCAACGTGATCCTTAAATCGGATATTGAAAACCAGTATATGCAGATCCGAAGCCAGGGCAATATCCAGGGTACAGCCCCAAAGCTGAAATGCCAGATCATGGAAAACCTGCTTTTTCAAAAACTTCTCCTGCACCAGGCACAGGTCGACAGCATCAAGGTGACCGATGCCCAGGTTGAACTTGAAATGGACCGGCGGATGCGTTATTTCATCTCGCAGGCCGGCTCACCCGACCGGTTGGAAGAGCATTTTGGCAAATCGCTGCTCGAGATTAAAAACGAACTTCATGATGTTGTCCAGGAACAAATGCTTACAGACCAGGAACAACAGAAAATAACCAAGGACGCAACAATTACGCCCGCAGAAGTGAAAGCGTTTTTCAGGAAAATCCCGAAAGACAGCATTCCGCTGATCAATTCAGAGTTTGAAATTGGTGTGATCGTCAGGCAACCTTCCATCGGGGACGCCGAAAAACAGGAGGCGAAAAATAAACTTAAAAACTTCAAGGAGCGGTTTGTCAAGGGTGATGATTTCAGCACGCTTGCCGTGCTCTATTCCGAAGATCCCGGCTCTTCAAAACAGGGGGGCGAACTGGGCATGTTCAAACGCGGGACCATGCGTCCCGAATTTGAAGCGGCCGCATTCAGGCTTAAGCCGGGCGAAGTTTCCGACATTGTCGAAACGGAGGACGGGTATCACCTGATCCAGATGATCGAACGCAGGGGTGAATACATCAATGTCCGCCACATCCTGATACAGCCCAAGGTGTCGCCGTTAAACCTGATCAGGTCAAAGGCGTCCCTCGACAGTGTGGCATCCCTCATCATGAGTAAGAAGATAACCTATGACGTGGCCGTGGTCAAATATTCGGACGATCCCGGAAAGAACAGCGGCGGCATGATGATCAACCCTGTAAGCGGGAACAGTAAATTCGAAGCCAGCCAGATAGATGCCAAGATTTTTTTCGTCATCGATAAACTGAAAACCGGAGATGTTTCTGCTCCTGTGCTCACAAACGACCGTGGCAAGCAGGACTACCGGATTTATTACCTGAAAACCCGGACAAATCCCCATAAGGCAAACCTCGATGAGGATTATGCCCGGATACAGCAACTCGCCCTGGAAAAGAAAAAGCAGGACGTCATTGATGCGTGGATTGTCCAGAAAGTGAATTCAACCTACATTGCCATCATGGATGAATACCGCACCTGTTCATTCCAGCGTACATGGATTAAAAACTAAACCGTAAAAACATGCAATTTTCGTCAGATGTTGAAGCAGTAGATGCTCTTGTAGAAAAATATAATCTTTTAAAAGCTGAAATTGGCAAGGTGATCGTTGGCCAGGATGAGGTGGTTAAAAATCTCCTCATCTCCATTTTTTGTAAGGGACACTGCCTGCTTGTAGGTGTGCCCGGCCTGGCAAAAACGCTGATGGTGAATACCCTGTCGAAAGCGCTTGGACTTAGTTACAGCCGGATTCAGTTTACACCCGATTTAATGCCTTCCGACATTATCGGTACTGAAATATTGGACGAGAACCGTCATTTCCGGTTTATTAAAGGACCGGTTTTTGCCAACATCATCCTTGCAGATGAAATAAACCGCACCCCGCCCAAAACGCAATCGGCCCTGTTGGAAGCTATGCAGGAGAAAGCTGTTACCGTTGCCGGTACCAGTTATCACCTTACAGAGCCTTTTTTCGTGCTGGCTACCCAGAACCCCATCGAACAGGAAGGCACCTATCCTCTTCCCGAGGCCCAGCTCGACCGGTTCATGTTCAACATCTGGCTCGATTATCCCTCGTTTGACGAGGAGATCCGGATTGTGAAGGCAACAACTACCGAAAAAACGGTTACACCGTCTGTCGTACTGTCGGCCGAGGAGATCCTCTTCTTCCAGAACCTCATCCGGAAAATTCCCGTCCCCGATAACGTATTCCACTTTGCCGTCAACCTGGTCTCGTCAACCCGGCCAAAAACGGCCAAAGCAAATTCATGGGCCAATGAATACCTTACCTGGGGTGCCGGGCCTCGGGCATCACAATACCTGATTCTCGGCGCAAAATGCCATGCCGTGCTCAACGGGAAATACTCCCCCGATATCGAAGACGTGCGGGCTGTTGCTACCTCTGTCCTCAGGCACCGTATTGTGAGGAACTATAAAGCCGAGGCCGAAGGAATTAGTGTGGAAGGAATTATCAACCACTTTATTAAAACCATGGTCATATGAACCGGAAGATTTCTATTTCAGCAGTTGTACTGTTTACCGGGCTTATCCTGCTTTCATCTTTCTATTCCTGCAACCGTTCGGGGAATTCCTCAAACGCGGCTGGCGACACTGTCAAGGGAAAAATCACGTTATCAGGTGCATTCGCACTTTATCCGCTGGCAGTAAAATGGGCGGAGGAGTTCCAGAAATTACATCCTGAGGTCACCGTCAACGTTTCTGCCGGCGGTGCCGGGAAAGGAATGACCGATGCCCTGTCGAAAATGGTCGACCTCGGAATGTATTCAAAATCGGTAAGTCCCGAAGAACAGGCAAAAGGCGCGTGGTGGATCGCCGTAGCCAAGGATGCCGTGCTGCCAACCATCAATGCGCACAACCCGGTGCTGGCTGAGCTTAAAAAGAAGGGGCTCACCCGGCAGAAATTCTATGATATTTTTATCAGCGGAAAAATCACCACCTGGGGACAGGCTGTTGGCAATACCTCCAAAGTTGAACTCAATGCATTTACACGTTCCGATGCCTGCGGTGCTGCCGAGATGTGGGCAAAATACCTGAATGGGAAAAAACAGGAAGACCTGCAGGGGCTTGGTGTGAACGGCGATCCCGGTGTGGCGGATGCTGTGCGCCGGACACCTGAAGGCATCGGTTTTAACAACCTGGGGTTTGTTTACGAAATGTCAACCCGGAAAATATATGCTGGATTGGATGTCATCCCGATCGACCTGAACGAAAACGGAATGATCGATCCCGATGAGGACTTTTACGGAAGCATGGACCAGGTCATGAAGGCCATTAACGACGGGAAATATCCCTCCCCGCCTGCACGCGACCTCTATTTTGTTTCGGCTGGAAAACCAGGGGATAAACTGGTTCAGACATTCCTCAAATGGGTCCTGTCCGACGGCCAGAAGTTCGTCACTGAAGCGGGTTATGTTACCATCAAACCTGAACAGGTCGCCACTGAACTGCAAAAGTTGAACTGAAATGTATCTTCTCAACCGGGCCCAGCGTCATACCGTCAACACTACGTGGATGATCATCAGTCTGCTGCTGGTTGCTTTTTTACCTTTCCTGCTTTTCATTGGCCTCTATCTTAAATCTGTCCTGCTTCTGCATGATTATTCCCTTGGCGACCTGATTTTTTCTAAAATCTGGAAGCCTTCAGCGGGCAAATTCGGATTTTATCCCTTCATCGTAGGTTCAATATGGGTGACGGTGGTGGCGATGATGATTACTGCGCCGGTTTGCCTGCTTACTGCGATCTATGTTACGCAGTATACAAAGAAGTTCTTCCTGCGCATCATGCATCCTGCCATCGACATCCTTGCAGGGATTCCTTCGGTCGTGTATGGCCTCTGGGGAATCCTGGTCATCGTACCATTCATTTCGAGGTACCTCGGCCCCTGGCTGGGCGTTAAAACCATGGGATACAGCATCCTGGCTGCTTCATTCGTGCTCTCTATCATGATCATCCCGTTCGTGCTGAATATCCTGATCGAAATTTTCAGGTCTATCCCTACCGAATTGAAGGAGGCTGCGCTGTCGCTGGGGGCCACCCAGTGGCAAACCATCAAACATGTGCTTGTCAAAAAAGCCCTGCCGGGAATTATTGCAGCTTTTGGGTTTGGACTGGCCCGTGCGTTCGGGGAAACCATGGCGGTGCTGATGGTGGTAGGGAATGTTGTCCGGCTGCCCAAAAGTGTGTTTGATCCCGGTTATACGCTGCCGGCGCTGATAGCCAACAATTACGGGGAGATGCTTTCAATCCCGAAATACGACTCTGCGCTGATGTTCGCGGCACTGCTGCTGCTGGCCGTCTCGCTCTTTTTTAATCTTGTCATGCATTTTTTTATCGTCAGGTACAACAAATATTAACCATTGACACGAGCACAGAAAATAGAAGAAAAGTTTTTCAAGTTGCTGATGATCATTGCAACCTATTTCATTCTTGCTATTCTTGCAATCATTATTTACAGCATTTTTGAAAAGGGGCTGAAATCGATTTCCTGGGAAATGCTGACGCAGGTACCGCATGGAGGTTACTACTATGGAAAAGGCGGCGGGATCCTGAACGCGATACTCGGATCCCTTTCACTGGCGTTTGGCGCAACCGTACTGGCTTTTATCATCGGGATGCCCGTGGCCCTTTATCTCAATGTTTTCCTGATCCGGCATAAACGGGTAGTGAGTGTGATCCGCTTCCTGCTCGACCTTGTATGGGGAATCCCATCGATTGTATATGGGGCTTTCGGTTTCTCACTGATGATTTTCTTTGGACTGCAAACTTCGCTTCTGGCCGGTATCCTTACGGTGACACTGTTCATCCTGCCCATCATGATCCGTTCGATGGACGAGATCCTGTGCACTGTCCCGATCGGATTGCAGGAAGCCGCGTATTCACTGGGTTCAAACAAGTCGGAAATAGCCTTTAAAATATTCACACGCCAGTCGTTCTCCGGGATCATAACCGCTGTTTTGCTTTCCTTCGGCCGGGGAATCGGCGATGCCGCAGCTGTTTTATTTACGGCCGGTTATACCGACCACCTGCCGAATGGTTTGCTGGAACCCGTGGCCACACTGCCTTTGTCAATCTTCTTCCAGCTCTCTTCACCTGTACCGGAGGTTCAAAACCGGGCATATGCCTCAGCACTGGTGTTGACGCTAATTATTTTAATCGTAAGTTTGTTTTCCCGTGGGCTTGGCAAGCGCTACCACAAAACAAAAATCAATTTCTAGCTTGAACACCGGATGGATCAGGATACAAAAATAGAGATCAGGGACTTAAACGTATTTGCAGGGAAAACCCAGATTCTGAAGAATGTCAACATCGAGATTCCAAAGAATAAGATCACGGTCATTCTGGGCCCTTCAGGATGCGGAAAGACCACCTTGCTGAAGTGCCTGAACAGGCTTACCGATCTCTATCCCGAGTTGAAGGTGAGCGGTAGGATCATGATTGATGACAACAACATCCTGGAGGCGAAGGAAGATATTTATAAACTGAGGCAGCAGATGGGCCTGTTGTCGCAGCGTCCCTATCCATTGCCCATGACCATATACAACAATATTGCATATGCGTTGAAACTCAGGGGAATCAGGAACCGGAGGGAGACACATAAACTCGTCATGCATTACCTTCAGCAGGCCAACCTGTGGGATGAGATCAGAACCCGCCTTCGCGAACCGGCTTCCCGTCTGTCGATCGGACAGCAGCAGCGGTTGTGCCTGGCACGGGGGCTGGCTGTCAATCCTGAAATCATCCTGGCAGATGAACCTACTTCCGCCCTTGACCCGATCTCAAGCCAGTTCATTGAGGAAACGTTTGGCAGGCTCAGGAACGACTATACAATTGTGTTGGTTACCCATGTGCTGCGCCAGGCGAAACGCATTGCCGACAACGTGGTGTTCATGTACCTCGGCGAGGTGATCGAACAGGGCAGTGTGGAAGAGGTTTTTGGAAACCCCAAAATGGAAAAGACTAAACTTTACCTTGGGGGAACATTTAATTAAATGTTTTTGCAGTAAAATTTTCTTTATTTTTATCACCGGAAATAATTTCCCCGTTATTTGATGGATAAATCAGAAAAAATCAGTGAATTGACCTATCTCCAGAAAATTGTCCTGCTTGCCCTCGACGATAAGGGATGGTTTGGGTCATCGGAACATAAAATAAAGTTCGGGCTGGTTGCTGCCATTCTTTTCGAATTGTACCAGAAAGGCCGGATCAGGTTTACAGCCGATGAAGTCGTTGTGATCAATGCCAAATCAACCGACGATGTAATACTCGACAGGGTGCTGAACCTTATCAAATCGGCCAAGAAAGCCAGGGGTCTCCGTTCCTGGATCCAGCGTATCGTTTATAAAAAGCTCCTCCTCCGGAAAACGTTATTAAAACAACTGATTCAGAACAAGTACATCACCAGGGAAGAATACAGCCTGATGGTGGTTTTTTATCAAACCAAATATCCCCTGCTCAATATCGAAGCAAAACGTAAATTGCAGGAGCAGATCTGTGAAAGCGTCGTTTCGGGCAGTATATTGACTGACCAGGAAGTGATGATGCTTGTTGTGATGAACAGTTGTAAAATGGTTCGGAAGAATTTTGGCGGATACATTCAGTATATAAAACTTCGCGGCAAGATCAACGAAATCACCCAGTTTAAAATTCCCGCCACAGAAACGGAGGAGGTGATGAAGCTTTTACAGACAGCCATTTCAAGGGCCATCATGGCCTCGAATGTCTCCCTTCACGTATAATATTTTCCCTGCCAGGTATCCTGCAGTTCCAGTTCCTTTTCGATCAGACGCTCGAACCCGCCCCGACAGAATCAATCGAACCCGCCCCGACAGAATCAATCGAACCCGCCCCGACAGAATCAATCGAACCCGCCCCGACAGAATCAATCGAACCCGCCCCGACAGAATCAATCGAACCCGCCCCGACAGAATCAATCGATCCCGCCCCGACAGAATCAATCGAACCCGCCCCGACAGAATCAATCGGACCCGCCCCGACAGAATCAATCGAACCCGCCCCGACAGAATCAATCGAACCCGCCCCGGCAGGATCAAATGATTTCATGAATCGCGGGGGGACCTCCCCCGAAAACCGTTCAATGACAATGGCGGGGTTAAGCTGTTCCACAAACCTGATAATGAATCGAATATACCCTTCCAGGGTGAATTGATGAAAATCAGAAGGGTTCTCCTCAAATTCATGTTCCATGGCCGTTCCCTTTACAACCTGCAGCTGGTGGAATTTAACAGAATCAAGCGGCAGTTCCGAGATCGTTTTAGCCGTTGCGAGCATCTCGTCCGGTGATTCACCCGGCAAACCAAAAATGAGGTGTGCGCCCGTTTTAATCCCGCGGTCATGTGTCATCCTGATTACCTGCTCCGCAATGGCGAAATCATGCTGCCGGTTGATCCGGTTCAGGGTTTTATCATTGCACGACTCAATGCCGTATTCAACCTGGATGTAGTGTTTCAACGAGAGTTCCCTGAGATAGTCCAGTTTGGCTTCATCAATGCAATCGGGGCGGGTCCCGATCACGAGCCCGACAAC
The DNA here is from genome assembly GCA_026391835.1 of Bacteroidota bacterium. Taxonomy (GTDB): domain Bacteria; phylum Bacteroidota; class Bacteroidia; order Bacteroidales; family FEN-979; genus CAIVAT01. Next base: position 191,847 of record JAPLDF010000068.1, on the reverse strand, counting down.
ATCCGGGTAGGCAAGTGCATCTTCATACAGTTCCTTCAGCCTAGCCAGGGGCGCATAGGTGTTGCTGTAAGGCTGGAAATAAACCAGGTATTTCGTAGCTTTGCGGTAACGGACCAGGTGAAACCCGATGCCTTTTGCAATCTGGTAGTGCAGCGGTTCAACCGGGTTGCAGTAGGAGGGGTTGAATGCATCGTTGTTGCAATAGGTGCACCCGCCGGTGCCTTTGGTGCCATCCCGGTTGGGACAGGTAAACCCGGCATCTACCACCACCTTCTGCATCCGTCCGCCAAATGTTTTCCGGATATGTTCCGTATAAGAGTTAAACCGTCGGGTGTGCCCCCAGGAAAAATGTTCGTTATTCAAAATTCGTTGTTCAATATTCGATATTAAAAAACCGGGGCTGCAAAGATGCATCTAAATGCGTCCCAGCACCCCCGGACAAAGTTAGTGAGGATATTATAATGCGCTAGCTTGTTGTTGCCCGTTCAAGCCGTTTAAGGATTGAGAAAATGAAAATGGCGGACAATACGGTAAGACAAACCAGTAACATGAAGAACTGCCAGAGTTGCCATTTATCCCAGAACGGACCGATAAAGCCGGCCATCATGTTGCCGATGGCGGTTGCTCCAAACCAGCCTCCCTGGGCCAGGCCCTTGAATTGAGGCGGTGCAACTTTTGAAACAAACGAAATCCCAATCGGGCTGAGGAACAATTCAGCGATGGTTAAAGTAAAATATGTGCCGATCAGCCAGTATGGCGAACGGAGCGTATCAGAAACACCCCCTTTTACAGCCAGTTCAGCCGGGCTCATCAAACCCTGTGAAGCGAGTACCATGATCAGGAATCCGATCGCTGTGATAAGCATCCCGATCCCGATCTTCTTGGGCGACGAGGGCTCTTTCCCATTTTTACTGAGATAGGCAAAGAAACCGATGATGATTGGCGTCACAAATACAATAAAAATAGGGTTGAATTGCTGAAAAATCTCCGGTGAAATCGGGTTTCCTTCGGGCTGAAGCTGGCGAATGGTGAAAAATGCCACGATGATTGAACCAATCGCCACCAGTGCCCCGATGATTTTCGTTTTTTGCGAGCTGCCCTTACCAAAGAGCAGGACAAAACCCAGAATGGCGATCAGCAATGGTAAAAAAGTTGCAAGGTTGAAGATGATCGCAGAACCACGGGATACGGATGAAACCGTATAGTCCCTGGCAAAGATGGTCAGCGTGAAGCCGTTCTGGTGAAATGCCATCCAGAAAAACATTACGACAAAGAAAACCAGGCCAAGTGCAATGAGCCTGTCTTTGGTCTGGCTTGCGGTAAGTTCGACCAGGTTGGAGGACTTTGCTGCTTTTTGTTGTTTGTGCGTTACGTCGGCTGCTTTGTAATATTTTCTGAACCCGATGAAAATTGCCAGCGAGGCGATCATGCTTACAGCTGCCACTGCGAAACCGGCATTGTAAGCTGCGCTGATGCTCGCAATGTACTGATTGCAAAATTCGGTAAGGTCGGTAATGCGGCCTCCGGCCTGGGTATGTGCGAACGCTTCAAGCTGGCTGGTGTTTTCGAGTGTTCCGTTTAAAAATTTATGGGCCAGATTTGGAATGGCGGAATCATAGGTAAATCCGCTGCGTGCAAGAATCCAGTTGCGCATTCCGCCTGCCGCGCTCGGGGCAAAAAAAGCGCCGATGTTGATCCCCATGTAGAAGAGGTTGAAGGCGGAGTCCCTCAGTTTGCTGTATTTTGGATCGTCGTACATGTTGCCGACGAGGGCCTGTAAATTACCCTTGAACAATCCCGTGCCCAATGAAATTACTGCCAGCGCCAGGTAGATGAAATATTCTCCGGTTCCCGGCATGGCCAGCAGGGCATATCCCGAAAACATCACGATGATCCCGAGAAGGATCGTTTTTCCGTATCCCAGCACATTGTCGGCAATTACACCCCCAAGGAGAGGCAGGAAATAGATGCCAAACAGGAAAATACCGTACACATGACCTGCCTGGGTGGTCGACCAGCCAAATTTGGATTGAAGGTATAGCAGGAAAATAGCCAGCATGGTATAGTACCCGAACCTTTCGCCCATATTGGCGAAAAATGCTACATAAAGCCCTTTAGGATGTCCTTTAAACATAAATAATAAGTTGTTGGTGAATAATCATTGGTTACTGTGGATGTATATTGCAAAAATAGTCAAATTTGCATACCATCCAAGCCATCATCATCAAATACATATGTTTGCATATTTGTTTGTAATGGTGTAATATTTTAACAGGAACATCGTCTCTTTGCGCATATGAACCTCCAGGAATTCCAGATAAAGGTTTACCCATTGAAAAACAAGCTGTTTCGTTTTGCGAAACGGATGCTTGATCAATCCGAGGAAGCTGAAGATATTGTACAGGAGGTGTTTATCAAACTTTGGAACAGGCGCGATAAACTTGACGAGTACCGGAGTGTGGAAGCGCTCGCAATGATCACCACAAAAAATTTGTGCCTTGATAAAATTAAAGCAAAAAGATACCCGGTCGAGAATATGGAAAATCACCGCCAGTTCCTTGAAAATATGCCTGATGAAACAAAGGTTGACCGGTCGGACCTGATCCATGGAATCCATCAGGCCATCAAATTGCTCCCTGAACAACAGCAGGTCATTATCCATTTGAGGGATATTGAAGGGTATGAATTCGAGGAGATTGCAGAAATTGTAGATATGAATGAAAATGCAATACGTGTTGCTTTGTCCCGTGCCAGGAAAAGGATTCGTGAATTGTTGACAAAAACCAGCTTATATGAATACCAGCGAAATTGAAGCCTTGCTCGAAAAGTTCTATGAAGGGGATACCAGCCTTGGGGAAGAAATGATCCTCCGCGATTATTTCCTGGGGCCTGATGTGCCGGTTCACCTGAAGCCTCATCAGCCGTTGTTTGAATGTTACCGTGATGAGCAGCTGCAGGAACTCGGAGACCGGGATTTTGAACACAAACTGACAACCCTGTTTGCCACTGAACCGGCGGCCATGACACCGGTTGTACAACTACACCCTGCTCGTCACAGGATGATGTTCATTACAGGCATTGCGGCAAGCATCGTCATCCTGGTCGGCCTGTTTTTCACCTTTCAGAATGAGATGTTTAAAGGATCGTTGACACAACAGGGCAACGCCGAAACCGAGATTGCCTATGCCGATGCCAGTGCGGCCCTGATGCTGGTCTCCGGTAACCTCAATCATGGCCTGAAACAGGCTGAACGGCTGCAAATGGTCGACAGGGCAATGAAAAACATGCAGCTCTTTAATAAGTTTTATCAAGCACAAACCCTAATTATAAACCCGGACGAAATTTCAAATAAGTCCATAAAAACAAAATAGCCATGAAAAAGTTGATGTTGAGTTTAGTATGCATGGTATTCCTGGTAATGCCGCTCCTCGTGAAATCCCAGAGCCCGATTGATAAGGTATTCGAAAAATATTCTGGACAGGATGGTTTTACGACTGTGAATATCTCCAAAGAGATGTTCCAGATGCTGATGCAGTTGGGACAGGGTGATGCGAAAGATACCAATATAGTGGAAATAAAGAAAATGATGGAACAGCTTAACGGTCTCAAGGTTTTGACATACGCTTTTGATTCGTCAAAAATTGTGAAGGCGGTTTCCGTGTACAATGAATTTGCCGGAGCTTTCCCTGCAGGGGCCTACAAGGAATTGATGACCATCAACGAAGGACGGCAGAATATCAAGTTTATGACCAAACAGGATGCCGCCGGCAGGATCAATGAAATGGTGATGCTGATGAAGGATAAAACAGAAGTGGCTGTGCTTAGCCTGACGGGGAATATTGACCTGTCGACAGTTTCCAAACTATCGAAGGGGATGAATATCCATGGAATGGAGGGACTGAAAAAAATGGGAAACCCGCATCATAAATAACAGGTTCACGCAGATTCCTGTGATTTCTCTCGCAGATTTTCGCTGATTTCGTCGCAGATTTTCGCAGAAAACCCGGTTTAATAAAAAACCTGCGAATATCTACGAAAAGAATCTGCGAAGATCTGCGAGAATCTTTTTTAAAACCTGATCAGAAGTTGCCCGGTAAGTTCAGCCCTGAAATTGCCATTTGTCAGATCGAGCCCGGTACCAACCTCATTGCGGTCGGTATACCAGGTGATGCCTCCGCGAAACCATAAGTCAATTCTCCGTGCAATGCCGAACTTCGTCACCATGCATGTTCGCATCCCCTGGCCCTGGTAAGCCGGAACGGAATAGCCATAAAGAACCTCCGGCTCATACACGTAAATCCTTGAATTGTAATCGGGAACATCAAACAACGCAAAAAGCAGTGTGATGGTTTCCGGAATTTTGAATGCCTTGATTTGAGCTTCCTGGTATACCAGGTATCCAAAAGGAAGGTTTCCATGTGTTTCACCAGCCTCCTTCACTTCAATCCGTGATTTTAACAGGATGCCATTGCAGGGGAGCCATTCCAGGCCAAACCTGTAACTTCTTGTGAGGTAATCGTACAATTTATGGATGACCTGGTTTGGCTGGGATGTTCCATTGATACGCGTATTTTTCTGGTAGAAGCGCATGTTGACATTTACACTCCTGGCAGCCTGCCATCCAAGCATCAAGCCATATTCCCGGCCCCTGGTTGGTGCATCAACACGGTACTTCATCCACGGAAAGGTGAAAAGATCAATATATCCCGAGAGGTTGAGCTTCGGGCTGATCGCGGTGCTGATTGCTGTATAAATGCCGCGTTCATTTGCGTTCAGGCTGTTCTGGCCAAATGCGCTGGAAAAAAGGTTTTGACAGGAGGGTCCGTAATTCCTGTAGATCAGGGTAATGCCAACCCGCGAACCTGGGGCCAGGGTGGTGCCGGTCAGGAAGGCAACGCCTTTATTCCGGCTACGGCTTATTTCACCAAAAAAGTACATGCCACGGTAGCGTACCTGGAAATCCACACCGGTGTTGAAATTTTGATTTCCGCGGAACCCGAACTGATTGTAGGGATGAATTGCCGGCATCAGCCTGGCGGAATACCTGCTGAACAGCCCGGTGAGCCCGATTTTGAAGCCAAGTTGCTGGTTCGGGGCCACGCTGAAACTGAGGTTCCCGCCGCAAACCAGTTCGGTCACCGCATTCCGTTTGGCCAGTTCCTGGCCGGTGCGGTGATATCCCGACGTGGTAAAGGAACTGAATTCCTCAACATTCCGGGAGGAACTGTCGGAAAGGACTGCCGTTGCATCACGCGGATGCAATGATGCAAAGCCGCTGATCTCGACACGCTTGATTTTTATCGTCGCAGCAGCTCCACGTAAATAAGAGGCCTCGCCCATCCCCAGCCCAGGTCTGATGCCGTTTATTGCCATACCGCCGGATGAAAACCCCGGGACCGATCCCAGCGACAGTCCCGACCCGATGGTCAGTCCCTGGCCGTAAGAAACCCTGAAATTCCCGATTGTCAGATTTTTCAGGAAACCAATTTTGCTCAATGATATGTAAGCGGCATAAAAATCCATTCCGTTTGCCTGGGCACCCCTGAAAAATTGTTCGCCCGGATCTTTTTCACCGGCAAGACCGATGCGTAATTTGTCAAACCACGACCAGGTGTACCGGAAATAATATCTTTGAGGATTTCCCGGGTAGTATTTGCCCGGATTGGCTGCCAAAAGTGAATCGGTTGCCTGGTAACCCATTGCCTTTGGAAAACTTTGTTCGCAGCGGAGCAGCACATCGTGATGGCCGTACTTTATAAGGTTTTTAGGTGTAAGGGCGGGAATGTGCGAAGGCGGAATGATCGCGATGAATGGCCGGATATTCTGGATCAGGCCTGAGTCAAATCCCGGAATGGACTGCAGTTCATACACCGAAAACACCTCTCCGTAGGTCTTGAGATAGTCAAACAACCCTATGCGTTGCGCGGGGGTAAGAAAAGGGATTGCATCAAGGTCATCCTCCTTCGCGGCATTCAGGTTTACCGGTTTGGCGGCAAGGTCCACCAGGTCTTCAACCAGGCTCGAATAATCCTGGTCCAATTCCAGCGCTTCAGCTGATCTTTCAACCTGGTCGTCAATCTGGATGGTATGGACAAAGGGCATTGCTGTATCTGCATGGTAATCCGTTTGCCCCGGGACTGGAAGCGGTGCAGTCGCAAGCGTCATGGGCGCAAGGACTATAAAAATAACTGCTTTCATACTTATTGTTTGACTTGTGAATCTTTGTGTCCTCGTGCTTTTGTGGCATTTCCCCGTGTTTTTGTACCGGCATCCCGGTTTTTATCTCCGGCTATCTGAATGAATATATAAATGAACCGGAGGGACTGAACCCAAGTGCCTGGTGGTAGCCGGAGGCTATATCGAACCTTATCTTTCCAAATTCCAGCCCGAACCCGAAGGTAAATGACATGGGCCCGGTTGACAACCCGATCCGGACAAAGGCAGGCCTGGCAATGTGATACTCAGCGCCGGTGCGGAATACGACAGGATTGATCATGTCCTTTTCCGCCTCTGCGTTGACAAGAAAATCATCGGAAAACCGGTAGGAGAGTCCGATACAGATCACTGAAGGCAATTGTTCTGTAGGATGATCAGTGATTTTAACCGGTACAGGATTCACCACCTGTACCCCGACCGAAAAGTGCCTGTCTGCCTGGTACATCAGTCCAATTTCGCAGGTAGCAAGGTTTTTACTGCCATAACCGTCTGTGACCTGGATCCTGAAATAGTCAAACTGGATACCAACTGCGAAGTATTTGCCAAATTTTCGTGCATAGCTCAGCCCGGCTTTTATTTCGCTGTATTGGATGTTGCCCCACCTGTTCACAATGAGCCCGAAAGTTCCTGCCCTGACCGGCAGGGCCAGGCCGAGTTGTTCGCAGCTGAGCGCTTTTACCAGGAAATGGTTTTCGCAGGCCATGCCAGCTCCGGCCCGGGTGAGCCATGCTGTGCCTGCCTGGTTGTTGCTCAGCGACCAGAAGTCGCTTTGGGCCACCGAAGTCCCGCCCATTGACTGTGATCTTCCCCCGGCCGGTGTTCGCTCTCCTGCGGCGTATCCTCCCAGGGGGGGCAGGAATGACAGGAAACAGATGATGATCAGGTTTTTCATAATCCTTTTTCCTGCTTAATCGGGAAAAATGAAAAAGGTAATATGGGAAATAGTAATTTTTTTTATTCCTGTTATTTTGTAGGTTTGTGGATTGAAATTTTTCCTGGTAATCAGATAAACGAATGATCATATGAAGAAGGTGGTATTGGATTTTTTAACTCAGCTGGAGGAAAACAACAACCGTGAATGGTTTCAGAAAAACAAAAAGCAGTATGATGAGGCGAAAGCCGAGGTTGAGTCGTTTGTGAATACGCTTATCCCGGAACTGGCGAAGTTCGATGATGCGGTGAAATATGTTGAGGCGAAGGATTGTATGTTCCGGATATTCAGGGATGTGCGCTTTGCCAAAGACAAATCGCCCTATAAGATCAACATGGGTGCCTGGATCACCCGCGCCGGAAGAAAAAGCCCAGGGCCGGGGTATTATGTTCACCTGCAGCCGGGCGGATCATTTCTTGCTGCCGGTGTTTACATGCCCGAACCCGACCAGCTGAAAAAAATCAGGAATGAGATCTATTACAATGTTTCGGAATTCAAGGCCATCCTTGAAGAGAAGAAACTCAGGAAGCACAGCAATGGCTTGCTGGACAATGAAAAGGGGAAAATGGCACCCCGCGATTTCCCAAAGGATTTTCCGGATATCGAATTGCTGAAGTACAAGCATTATACACTTTCAACCTCCGTCAGGGATGAAGTGGTTGCATCAGATCATTTCAATGAAATTGTATTGATGGACTTCAAGACAATGTATCCCTTCAATGTCTTCCTGAAAAGAGCCCTCGAAGAGTAGGGGAGGCTAGGCGATGTGCCCGATGATGGTACGTTTCCCGATAACTTTTTGCCCCAGCTTGATATCAAGTTTTGTATCAACGGGCAGCAGAAGGTCGACGCGGGAACCAAATTTGATAAATCCAAGTTCATCTCCCTGGATAACCGGTTCACCGACTTTCGGGTAACATTTGATCCGCCGTGCCATGGCTCCTGCAATCTGCCTGACAAGGATCCTTTTATTGTCGGCATACTGGATTACCGTTGTGGCCCGCTCATTTTCAAGCGAAGCCTTGGGATTGAATGCCACCATGTGCTTCCCGGGATGGTAATAGTAGTAAACGATTTCGCCGGCTACGGGGAACCAGTTCACATGAACATTGGTCGCCGACATAAAGATGGATACCTGTATGCGTTCATCCTTGAAATATTCGGGTTCGATGGTCCTTTCGATCACCACGATCTTGCCGTCGGCAGGGCAAAGGATGATCTTGTCTCCACCTGCCGCTTGCCGTTTCGGTGACCTGAAAAACCTGACGATCATGATGAAAAACCAAAGTCCTGCTGCGTACAAAGTATAATGGAACCAGGTCTGGCTCACCCATATATCGTTAAATGCCAGCAATACTGCCGCCACAAATAAAAAAGCGATGGTGATGGTCTTATATCCTTCTCGGTGAATTGTCATGGTTGTCAGATAGGGTGTTGAAAAAAGAAATACAAAAATACGAAAGGTGCTGAAATAAGCATGGTGTCGAACCGGTCGAGGATGCCGCCATGCCCCGGAAGGATGGTCCCTGAATCTTTGATGTTCAGGCTGCGTTTGAGCAACGATTCCGCAAGGTCGCCATGGGTGCCAAAGAAGATGACGATGCAGGCAAGCGCCAGCCAGTCGGTAAGGGGCAGGTCCCTTACAAGCAGATGGAGGCCAAATGCTACAGCCAGCGTTACCACAGCTCCAGCAATTGTTCCTTCCCATGTTTTTTTGGGAGAAATGCGTTCAAAAAATTTGTGTTTTCCGAACTGCCTGCCATACAGGTAAGCGGCCGTATCATAAATCCATGTGAAGGCAAAGTATCCGACCAGGATCACCGGCATGCCCAGGAAGTGCAGCACATCCGGCCGGTTGAAGTAGATCAGCAGTGACAATGGCAACGCTATGTAGAGAAATCCGAGTGTCGTGGTGGCAACATTCGCCAGGGGATTCGGCCTGTCGCGGTAGATTTCGATGATAAAGGATATGAAAAACAGCGGGATTGGTACAATAAACGGAATAAATACAAACCACGGTTGACCGGCAAGATTAAGCCACCATGGAGCCAGGTGTACAACAACAGTTGCCAGGTATAACAAGATGCCTGCAAATATGCCGTAATATTTTTGAGGATGACAGGTTTCACTGGAGATAAGGCCATAGAATTCCCAGAGCCCGAGAATGGTGATGAGCAGGAAAATCACCGCGAACACCCAGCCGCTGAAATATATCGCCGCAAGCAGGATGAACACCATCGACAGGCCGGTAATGGTTCTTTTCCAGAAATTACTCATCCGTTGTTTGGTTAGGAATTGGTTGAAGCATCATCGACTAAAAAGACAAAGAGCTCTTTTGGCCCATGTGCTCCCATCACGAGTGTTTTTTCAATATCGGCAGTACGGCTTGGACCGGAGATGAGGGAGATCATGGATGGATAGTTCTCACGGTATTTCTTCTTGATCCCTGCAAGGGCCTGTTTCAGATCGGGAACAAGCTGGGAGGTGTAGCCTAGCACCAGGTGTATTTCAGGATAAACCGTGATTTTTCGTCCGGGGCTCAGTCTCGAGGAAACCATGATGGTTCCGAGGCGTGCTATCAGGTATTCACAGCGCGTAATGCCAATCCTGGCCTCAAGCACGGCTTCTGAATGGGCCTCGAACGGGATTCCGCCCGTTTTGAGGATCCGGTGAAGCACGGGATCCTGGCAAAAAAGGACTCCCCAGTCTTTTTCAAGGATGAAGGATTTGAGGATGCCGATAAATTCATCCTCACTTTCACAATAAACAAACTTGCCTGCAATTCTTACAAACTCTTCGGCAAATGCAACATCAAGGGGTTCGGTCAGCTCTTTGTAAACAGAGGAGTCCATGTCGATGATGGGGTAAGGGGCTTCCGTCTTTTCGATGAGTGCATCCCTGACTTTTTTCAGGATCTTTTCCCTGGAGGTGCTTTCTTCCATGCGCGAATCAGGATCAGGTTATGATAACAATATTGGCAGAGGTGGTTTTTCCTCTTCTTTATCCCATGGGCGTTTTCCAAAAATTTCTTCGAGGTCCTCCCTGAAAATGACTTCACGGTCAAGCAGCAGGGTAGCCAGTTGTTCAAGTTTGTCGCGGTTTTCGGCAAGAATTGTCTTGGCCCGCTCATAGGCGGCTTCAACGATTTTACGAACTTCCTGGTCGATGGTTTCAGCGGTTTTTTCGCTGTATGGTTTCTGGAATGAGTATTCGTTCTGGCCACTGGAATCGTAAAAGCTGATATTCCCGATCTCCTTGTTGAGTCCGAAGTAGACCACCATGGCATACGCCTGTTTTGAGACTTTTTCGAGGTCGTTCAACGCGCCGGTGGAGACTTTGCCGAAGATCAGTTCTTCGGAGGCTCGTCCGCCCATAGCGGAGGTGATTTCGTCAAACATCTGCTCGTAGGTGGTGATCTGGCGTTCCTCGGGGAGGTACCAGGCAGCGCCCAGCGCCTTTCCGCGCGGCACGATGGTCACCTTTACCAGCGGATGGGCGTATTCGAGGAGCCAGCTTGTGGTGGCGTGGCCCGATTCGTGGTAGGCAATCACTTTCTTTTCATGAACGGAGATGATCTTGTTACGCTTTTCCAGTCCGCCGATGATACGGTCGATTGCATCGAGAAAATCCTGCTTTTCGATGGTCTGCTTGTTTTTGCGGGCGGCGATCAGGGCTGATTCGTTGCAGACATTGGCAATGTCGGCTCCCGAGAACCCCGGGGTTTGTTTGGCCAGGAATCCGACGTCGAGACCCGGATCAAGTTTCAAAGGTTTCAGGTGGACCTGGAAGATCGCCTTGCGTTCTTCGAGATCGGGCAGTTCCACGTTGATCTGGCGGTCGAACCTTCCGGCGCGCATCAGCGCCCGGTCGAGGATATCGGCCCGGTTGGTGGCTGCAAGGATGATGACACCTGCGTTGGTTCCGAAACCATCCATCTCGGTGAGCAGCTGGTTCAGGGTATTTTCACGTTCGTCGTTGGCGCCGGTAATGGCATTGCGCCCCCTGGCGCGGCCGATGGCATCAATTTCGTCGATGAAAATAATGCAGGGAGCCTTCTCCTTCGCCTGCCTGAAAAGGTCGCGGACGCGGGATGCGCCGACGCCGACAAACATTTCAACAAAGTCGGAGCCTGAAATGGAGAAGAAGGGAACTTTTGCCTCGCCCGCCACAGCTTTTGCCAGCAGCGTCTTCCCGGTTCCCGGGGGGCCGACCAGCAGGGCGCCTTTCGGGATCTTGCCGCCGAGGTTGGTGTATTTTGATGGGTTTTTCAGGAAATCGACGATCTCCATGATCTCGACCTTGGCCTCTTCGAGCCCTGCCACATCATTGAAGGTAATGCTCACACTGGTGTCTTTGTCAAAGAGCTGCGCCTTCGACTTGCCAATGTTGAAAATCTGGCCGCCTCCGCCACCGCCTTTGCTCATGAAACGCATGATGAGGAACCACGCGCCGATGAGGATGACGGGCAGAAACAGGTAGCCCAGGATGTCGCCAAACACATCTTTCCGGGTATCGGTGGATGGGGGATAGGGATATTGTTTCAGGAATTCAACCACCTGTGCGGCAGGAAGACTGTCGCGTTTCATACGTGAAACCACGCTGTCGCGGGTATCTTTCAGCAATCCGTGGAAAATTTCCTCCGAACCCACCTGGTAGGTGTATTCGGGGCTGGTTGCCGAGGATGTGCCAAAACTGCGCTTGGTGAATTTTTTGTAAACAGTGTCGGATTTAAGCTTCTCTTTTTTGATATAGATCTCGGCTTTCTCCTTGTTCACAATCACAATTTTTTCGACGTCCTGCTTGGTGAGGACCTCGACCAGCCTTGCCCAGGTTATTTCTTCAACGGGATTGGAATAATTGAAATACTGTATGGCTATAAATCCTATAGCCAGTATCGCGTAGATCCAGTAAAAATTGAATTTTGGCCGTTTGCCTTTGGGAGGGATGAAACTACTACCTTTATCTGCCATTCTGTCTGATTCCAAAAATTTAGTAACTCTGTTTATTCGTGCGTGTCAATCGTAGTAATGCGTGCATCAGCCCATAACTGCTCTATATTGTAGAACTTACGCCGCTCTTCCTGGAAAATGTGAATGATCACGTCGAAATAGTCGATCAAAATCCATTCCGCATTTTCAAATCCCTCCTGATGGTAGGGATTCAGACCGGTTTTCTTCTTTACTTCTTCGATTACGTGACCGGCAATGGCCTCGACCTGCGTCCGCGAACTCCCGTGGCATATGACAAAGGCATCGCATACGGTGCCATTCAACCCGGTAAAATCAAGGATGACCGGGTCCCTGGCTATTTTGTCAGTCATCGCGGTACCAACTGCCCCGATCAATATTTCCCGGGGCTCCCGTTTCTTCTTTCCTGGCATGAAGGAACTTTGAATTATCATGCAAAAGTAATCATTTATCGGCAGTCTGCTAGAAGTTAGGTTTAAGGGCGTATGTCTTGTAGAATTCGGTGATATGCCCCACCGCTTCCTCAGCAGTGTCAACCACTTTGAAAATATCAAGGTCGATAGCGGCAATGTTGTTTTCTTCCAGAACGGTTGATTTGATCCAGTCGATCAGCCCCTGCCAGTATTTACGCCCCACAAGTACGATCGGGAAATTGACCAGCTTATGGGTCTGGATAAGGGTAATTGCCTCGGTGAGCTCATCCAGGGTGCCGAAACCGCCGGGCAAAGCGATAAATCCCATGGAATACCGCATAAACATGGTTTTCCGGACGTAAAAGAAATTGAAATTGATGAGTTTGTTCCTGTCAATAAACGGGTTGGGACTTTGTTCAAAGGGCAGGTTGATGTTCAGCCCAACCGATTTTCCCCCTGCGAAATGGGCTCCTTTGTTGGCTGCCTCCATGATGCCCGGGCCCCCGCCGGTGATGATCCCGAACCCCGCCTTGGTCATCAGGTAGGCGATTTCTTCGGTGAGTTTGTAGTAAGGATGCCCGTCCCTGGTGCGCGCCGATCCGAAGATGGAGACACAAGGCCCGATCCTGCTCAGTTTTTCGAAGCCCTCCACCATCTCGGAAATGACTTTGAGTATTTCCCAGGTGTCATAGCTGATGGTCTCCGACCAGTTTTTTGGTTGAATGGATTGTTGCAGTTTTTCGATGTCTTCAGGTTGCATGTAGCGTTTATTTGATGGTTCAAAGGTAAAGAATATATGAAGCCGGTTACTACGCTCCTTCGTGTAACTTCGTGATTCCTTCGCGGACCTTCGTGTAATATTTCTTTTGTAAAGCGCCGGAAAATGAAAGATCCGACCTGAAAGGAAATTACGAATGCAACAGGATTTCTCTTAGATATACCGCAGTAAAACTCGTTTTATGTTTTGCAACCTGCTCCGGGGTTCCCTGGGCAAGCACCTGCCCGCCACGCTCGCCACCTTCAGGTCCTAAATCGATGATGTGGTCGGCTACCTTGATCACCTCCATGTTGTGTTCGATCACGAGCACCGTGTTTCCTTTTGCAACCAGTTTATTCAGCACGCACAGCAGGACCTTCACATCTTCGAAATGCAGGCCGGTTGTGGGCTCATCGAGGATATATATGGTGTTGCCCGTGTCGGTTTTTGATAGTTCCGTAGCCAGTTTGACGCGCTGTGCCTCGCCGCCCGAGAGGGTGGTCGATTGCTGCCCGAGGGTGATGTAACCCAGCCCGACCTCGTTGAGCGTGCTGATCTTGTGCACGATAAACGGGATGTTCTCAAAAAAGTCAACCGCCTGCTCAATGGTCATGTTGAGCACATCGTTGATCGATTTGCCCTTGTAACGGACCTCGAGGGTTTCACGGTTATAGCGGTGACCATAGCAGGTTTCGCAGGGCACGTAAACGTCGGGCAGGAAATTCATCTCGATCACCCGCAGGCCGGCGCCTTTGCAGGTTTCGCATCTTCCGCCTTTTACGTTGAATGAAAAGCGCCCGGGAAGGTAGCCGCGCATTTTTGATTCGGGCAGCCCGGCAAACAGCTTCCGGATCTCATCAAATACCTTGGTGTAGGTGGCAGGATTTGACCGGGGTGTCCGTCCAATGGGCGACTGGTCGATTTCAATGACCTTGTCCACATTTTTAATCCCGTCGATGGACTTGTATTGCAGCGGTTTCTGGTCTGATTTGTAGAAATGCTGGCTCAGGATGGGATAGAGCGTTTCGTTGATGAGCGAAGATTTCCCGCTGCCCGACAACCCGGTGATGCAGATGAGTGTTCCGAGGGGAAGTTTCAGATCGACATTCTTCAGGTTGTTGCCGGAGGCACCGGTGAGGGTGAGAAATTTCCCGTTTCCCTTGCGCCGCTCCTTTGGTACGTTGATCTTGCGTTTCCCGCTGAGATAAAGGCCGGTGAGGTGGCCATCCTTCATGATCTCTCCAGGGGTGCCCTGCGCGACGATCCTTCCGCCGTGAATGCCTGCCCCCGGGCCGATGTCAATCACATAGTCGGCGGCCATGATGGTCTCCTGGTCGTGTTCGACCACGATCACCGAATTCCCGGCATCCCGCAGGTTTTGCAGGGCACGGATCAGCCGGAGGTTGTCGTGCTGGTGCAGGCCGATGCTGGGCTCATCGAGGATATAGAGTACGCCGACCAGTTGTGAGCCGATCTGGGTGGCCAGCCTGATCCGCTGGCTCTCGCCACCTGAAAGGCTGCGTGCCGTGCGGTTCAGTGTAAGGTAACCAATGCCTACATCGAGCAGGAACTGGATGCGTGCCCTGATCTCGCGGATGATCTCGTAGGCGATGGTTTTTTTGCGCTCATCCAGTTGTGTGCCAAGCTGGTCAAACCATTCAGAAAGGTTCACCAGGTCAATGTTGGCAAGTTCGGCAATGTTTTTACCGCCGAGTTTGAAAAAGAGCGATTGCTTTTTTAGCCGTGCGCCGTTGCACTCGGGGCAGGGCATTTTATTCATGAAACTGCTCACCCATTTCATGATGCCTGCCGGGGCGGCTTCGGCATGCTGCGCGTTGATGAAGCTGACGATTCCTTCAAAGTTCAACGCATAACTTGATGAAACGCCAAGGTACTCGTTTTTCACCCTGATCACTTCATCTGATCCGTTCAGGATGACATTGATGGCATTTTCGGAAATTTCAGAGATGGGGGTGTTGAGATCGAAGCCGTATTTTTCACCGATCGCCTCGATCTGCTTGAATATCCATGAATTCTTGAACTCCCCGATCGGAACGATGCCCCCTTTTTTAATGCTCTTCGAACGGTCGGGGATGATTTTGTTCATGTCAATCTCCGAAATGGTCCCGAGCCCGTTGCATTTCGGACAGGCCCCGTAGGGCGAGTTGAACGAAAATGAATTGGGTTCCGGCTCGTCATAGGAGATCCCCGAGGTGGGACACATCAGCAGCCGGCTGAAATGCCTGGCAACATTGGTTTCCTGGTCAAGCACCATGAGCACATCCTTCCCCTGGCGCATAGCCAGGCTGACAGATCCCGAAAGCCTTGTCCTGGATTCGGGTTTCACACTCACCTGGTCGATCACGATTTCAACATCGTGGATCTTGTACCGGTCAAGCTGCAGTCCGTGCGTGATTTCCTTTACCTCCCCGTCGATGCGGACGTTGAGAAAGCCCTGTTTGCGGATCTGCTCAAACAGCTCCCTGTAGTGTCCCTTGCGGCCTTTTACGATGGGGGCGAGCACCAGGATATCTTTCCCGGGGTAGTGGGAAAGAATCAGCTCCACGATTTGCTGCTCGCTGTACCTGACCATCTGCTCCCCGGTAACATATGAAAAGGCATCCGCCGCACGGGCAAAAAGGAGGCGCATGAAATCGTAAATTTCCGTGATGGTCCCGACGGTTGAGCGGGGGTTGCGGTTGGTCGATTTCTGTTCAATGGAGATGACCGGGCTGAGCCCGTTGATCTTATCCACATCCGGACGTTCCAGGTTGCCGATAAACTGGCGGGCGTAGGCCGAGAAGGTCTCCATGTAGCGGCGCTGCCCCTCGGCGTAGATGGTGTCGAAAGCCAGTGACGACTTGCCGCTCCCGCTAAGCCCGGTGAATACAACCAGCTTGTGACGGGGAATCGTCAGGTCGATGTTTTTCAGGTTGTGAACCCGCGCGCCAAATACTTCGAGATTTTCTTCCACAATGGTCTTGAAAAACGGTCCTGTTAGTTAATTTCGTTGATTTTCAGCGTGTCATGAAAGAATGTTTCACATGCGGGAACCTTTTTCATCAGTGTCTCAAAACTGAGGGCGCCATCTTTGGGGATCCTGAAAATGTAAGACTTCTTGTTAATGTTTGGCAGGCTGTAATTTCGTATCCACGGGTTCATCTCCCGCAGGATCCTGTAATTGATTGACATGGCCCTGGCGAAAGCAGGAAGGCTGCCGATGCTGCTGTCGATGGTTACTAGACGAACAGGAACCTGGGGATAAAAGTCTTTCTCACGCAGGAAAAAACCAAACTGAACCGGGTGGTTGTATACTTCCCTGAGGGCCATGATCCGGAAAACGTAACGGGACGTTTCATCGTTCAGGTAGAGGTCGTAGTAGTTTGCAACCTTCTGGTTGTCAAGCGCCTTCTGAATGCCCTCGATGCCACGGTTGTAGGAGGCGGCAACGAGCGTCCAGCTTTTGTATTTATTATAGCCATCCCGGAAATAATCGCAGGCCGCCTGGGTGGCTTTTTCCATGTTGTAACGTTCGTCAACTTTTTCGTTGATCTCAAGTCCGTACTTCAGCCCTGTTGGTTTGATGAACTGCCAGTAGCCTTCGGCGCCTGCGGGTGAAACTACATTCACCAGGTTGCTTTCGGCTACCGCCAGGAATTTGAAATCATCCGGGATGCCGTTTTTCTTCAGGATCGGCTCTATCACCGGGAACCAGCGGCTGGCCCGCTTGAACATCATGATGGAGGTGGAATGCATGAAGGTGTTGGCAAGGATCTCCCGTTCAAAGGCTTCCCTGACATATATAAGATCCAGCGGCGCCTCTTCGCCCGCAAAGTTTGCCGATGCAGGAATCTCAGGTGAAATGACCTTCATGTGGCGGAAAAAGAGGCTTCGGTATTCCGTCTCCTGGTTTTTCACCTCCACGATCGCGCAAATTGATATCGCACAGATCAGTAAAAGCAATAAACCACCGGATATATAGCGTATTTTAGTTTTCATGTTTGATGCTTAATTACAGGGTAAACGGGTAAACGAGTGAGCAGGTAAACGGGTGAACGGGTGAGCAGGTAAACGGGTAAACAGGTGAGCAGGTAGACTGGTGAACAAAAAATCGTATAATGTCCATCATTTACCGGTTTACTCGTTTACCCGTTTACCCGTTTACCAATTCAAAACGGACTCACCACCTCCATAAACAAAGGTGCCACCTTATCCTTATCCGAAACCACCGGGGCGACGATTCCCCAGTCAATATTGAGATCGGGATCGTTCCAGCGGATGCTTCCTTCGGAGACTTTGCTATAGACGTTCGTACATTTATAGAAGAAAATCGTATCGTCTTCGAGCGTTGCGAATCCATGGGCAAATCCGGCCGGGATCCAGTACATCCATTTATTTTGTCCAGAAAGAACGATCGATTCCCATTTTCCGTATGTCGGGGAATCTTTCCGGATATCCACAGCCACATCGAGTACCGATCCGCGCATCACACGCACCAGCTTTCCCTGTGCAAACGGCGGAGCCTGGTAGTGAAGCCCCCTGAGCACCCCTTTCTTCGATTTTGATTCGTTGTCCTGCAGGAACTTGATGTCCAGCCCTTCTTTCAGGAATTTTTCATGGCTGTATGATTCGAAAAAATAGCCACGGTCATCTTCAAACACATCCGGTTTGATGATCAGTAAGCCTTCTAACGGAGTTTTAATGATTTTCATGAATTTATTTATAAATGAACACACTCGCCATATGCCACCGCCACAGCTTCCATTACTGCTTCGCTCATGGTCGGATGCGGGTGAACCGCTTCAATGATCTCTTTGCCGGTAGTTTCGAGTTTGCGGGCAACCACAACCTCGGCGATCAGTTCCGTGACATTTTCGCCGATCATATGGGCGCCGAGCCATTCGCCGTACCTGGCGTCAAAGATCACCTTGATAAAACCATCCCGTGCACCCGAGGCTGTCGCTTTTCCGGAGGCGGTGAACGGGAATTTTCCGACCAGGATTTCATAGCCCGCTTCCCGGGCAGCTTTTTCGGTCATGCCGACAGAGGCAATTTCGGGGTGGGTATACGTACATCCGGGGATGTTTCCATAATCGAGTGGTTCAACATGTTTGCCGGCGATCTTCTCGACGCAGATGATTCCTTCGTGCGACGCAACATGCGCGAGTGCCGGCCCTTTCACGATATCACCAATGGCATAATAGCCGTCGACACTGGTTTTGTAATAATCGTCAACGGTTACTTTGCCGCGTTCGGTAGCAATGCCGGTCTCTTCGAGGCCAAGTCCTTCAAGGTTCGTGGCAACACCAACTGCCGAAAGAACGATGTCACAGACAATGATTTCCGTGCCTTTTTTAGCGGTGACGGTCACAAGGCAGCCCTCGCCCGAAGTATCAACAGATTCTACAGAGACCCCGGCTAGCACTTTCATGCCCGACTTCTTGAAGAAGCGTTCGAGCGCTTTTGAAACTTCTTCATCCTCGATGGGGACAATATTCGGGAGCACTTCAATGAGCGTGACACTGGTACCGAGCGACTGGTAGAAATAGGCAAATTCAGATCCGATGGCGCCGGAACCAACAACCACCATCGATTTGGGTTGCACGGGTAGCGTCATGGCTTCGCGGTACCCGATGATCTTTTTGCCATCCTGTTTCAGGTTTGGCAATTCACGGGAGCGGGTGCCGGTTGCGAGGATAATATGACTTGCGGAGTAGTCTGTCTTTATGCCGGCCTCATCGGTCACCTCCACGATCTTTCCCGGTTTTACCTTCCCGAATCCCCGGATATGTTCCACCTTATTTTTCTTGAGCAGGAATTGTATTCCCTTGCTCATCTGGTCGGCTACATCGCGGCTGCGTTTGATAATGGCCGGAAAATCGGGGGTGGATTCCCCGGCTGTGATGCCGTAATCGGCGGCATGCTTAAGATATTGGAACACGCTGGCGCTTTTCAGCAGGGCCTTGGTGGGGATACACCCCCAGTTGAGGCAGATCCCGCCAAGTTCAGCCCGTTCGACAACGGCCACCCTGAATCCCAGCTGGGCAGCGCGGATGGCAGCAACATATCCACCCGGACCGCTGCCAATGACAATGATATCGTAGTTCATGAATTTCGTTTTTTTGGAATCGGCAAAGATACTAAAATCCCGGGTGATGCCAATCGAAGTAACGTTTTAATACAGGAGCACCTGGCATAAAAATGCCGTAAACTGAAAACAGAAATGGAATTATCGCGTATATTTGCTGTTAATTCGGCCGTATAAAAATAATTCCCGACACCATGAAAACAACTGTTCTTTCAACTGCCTTGTTTATTCTTCTTTTTACTGTCAGCACCCTGGCACAGAGATCGGTGATCACACTCTCATTTACCGGCGACAGCATCGGAAAACATGTACATGTTGATAGTGTTAAAATCCAGAACCTTGACAGGAACTGGGAACTGACACTTCACTGGCCCGACACGGTGTTCATTAAAAACAACGTGGGGATCAGTGAACCATCTCCTGCAACCAATGGGCTGCGGGTGTTCCAGAATTCTCCAAACCCGGTTGGCGAGAGAACTTCTGTTAAAATCTATATGCCTGAAACAGGAGTTGTCCAGTTGCAGGTCACGGATGCCGAAGGCAGGGTGGCCGTCTCGCTTGAGAAGGAACTGAATAAAGGATATCACTCATTTTCATTCACCCCCGGCAGCAGCAGGATCTACCTATTTACAGCCATATACCAGTCCAGGCAAAGCAGTATTAAGATGGTGGCTGATGCCAAACCCGGCGTATCTGCATGCTCCCTGTCGTATCTTGGTGCCGGCGACAGCGGTTCCGGTTTGAAATCTTCCGCTTTCCAGTCTGATTTGCCGTTTGCATTTAAAGATAACCTGAAGATGACAGGTTATTTTAAAGGCCTTACCTCCATCATCCTCGACGCCCCGGAAGAGAGTAAAACGGAGACCTTCTTTTTCTCTGGTTTTACCTGCGGCTCGTCGCTCATCGTGACCCATGGTGCAGGGGCCGTTGCCCCGGTACCCAAAACGGTTACCTATGGCACTGTTACAAATATCCCCGGCGAACCCGCGAAATGCTGGATTACCAGCAACCTGGGAGCCAGTAACCAGGCCACGGCTGCTGATGATGCCACCGAAGCTTCGGCCGGCTGGTACTGGCAGTTTAACCGCAAACAGGGTTACCAGCACGACGGCACCACCCGTACCCCCGGTACCATCTGGGCTACTTCACAAGACGACCCGCTGTACTGGCTTTCTGCCAACGATCCCTGTACCCTCGAACTTGGCGCCGGCTGGCGCATTCCTACGTTTACCGAGTGGTTTAACGTGGATGCCAGTGGTGTCTGGACCGATCCTGCCGGCCCCTGGAACTCCGGTTTGAAAATACATGCCGCAGGGTGCCTCAACATCACCAACGGTCAGCTTGTCAGCCGCGGATCATACGGGTTCTACTGGAGCAGCAGCAGCGAGTGGCACATCGACGACTATCACGGCAGGTACCTGGTCATTTATACCGGCCACAGCTATGTCGATTACAATTACAAAGGATACGGTTTCTCACTCCGCTGCCTGAGAGACTGAGAGGCTGTCAGCCTCCGGTGACCTGTCTTACCTGTGCCACCTTTTTTTCAAGCGGCATCCTCCCGTCGATCCAGTGGATGGTGATGCCCTGCTTCTCCATGCGGCGGAACCAGGTCATCTGGCGTTTTGCGAACTGGCGGATGGCAATGTTGAGTTCTAAAAAGAGGTTGGCCCGGGAGATGTTTCCAGTGAGGAACATCGTGACAAATTTATATTCCAGCCCGTATTTCATGAGCCTTTCAGGGCTGATGCCTCCGGCCAGCAATTGCTCAACTTCCCCGATCATCCCATGTTCCAGGCGGTATTCCAGCCGCTTGGCGATGCGTGCTTTTACAAGTCCCCGGGGAAAGTCGATGCCAAAGACGACGGATTCGATTTTCGGGAAAGCAAGGTTATTGGCAGGATCAGTTGATTTTCCTGCAGGTTCTTCCGGTGATGCGGCTTTTTCGGCGGCACGGGCCACCATGATGGCTTTGAGCAGCCTGGGGCGCTCCTCCGTGTCGGTAATGTTGTGTGGTGTTTTATAGGATTTTAATATTTCGACCAGTTGCGAATCCGGTTTGTCCTGCAGTGAAGCCAGAAAATCGTCGTCGTTTTCATCCCTGGCCAGCTGGTAGCCTTTCAGCACGGCTTCAAGATACATCCCCGAACCGCCGCACAGGACCGGGAGCCTGTTCCGGGCGCGTATGTCGCGGTATGCTGTTAAAAAATCCTTCTGGTATTCATAAATGTTGTATTCACAGCCGGGATCCACAATGTCGATGAGGTGGAAGGGCACCTGGTCGCCGTCGACGGTATAATCCCCGTAATCCTTGCCTGTGCCGATATTCATGCCACGGTATACCTGGCGTGAGTCGGCGCTGATTACCTCCCCGTTGAACGCATGGGCAAGCCGGGCTGCGAGGGCAGTCTTGCCTGTTGCTGTGGGACCGAGGATGGTAATCAAAATGAATTAAAAATTAGAAATTAAAAATTTCAGGCGGTATCCTGGCATACCGGCATGACGGTTGTGAAAATGTCACTTATCCATAAAAATATCATAAAGTGGGACAGGAATTTAAGGATAAATAACACGTGTCAAATTTAAAAATAATTTGCCTGAACATATGAACAATTGCTGTTAAATATGAACATTCAGCAATTTAACATGCAATTTTTCCTACTTTTGCACCGTTTAAAGCAAATACTGCACCACATCCCTTGTAAAAAGTTACTGCCTGCAGGAAAGTAATGCAGCTGCCAGGAGAAATGAGAACTGATTTAACCAACATTATAGCTCATGAAAAATACAGCATTCACAAAGTTCCACGAAGCAATGGGCGCCAAGATGGTCCCGTTTGCCGGCTACAACATGCCGGTTCAGTATGAAGGTGTTAACGCCGAACATGAAACCGTGCGCAAGGCACTTGGTGTTTTTGATGTTTCACACATGGGTGAATTTTGGGTGAAAGGGCCGAAAGCGCTTGATTTTATTCAATGGGTCACTTCAAACGATGCCTCAAAACTGGTTCCCGGTAAAGTGCAGTACTCCTGTTTCCCGAATGAGACCGGCGGCATTGTGGATGACCTGCTCGTTTACAAGGTGGATGATCTCACCTACCTGCTCGTGGTGAATGCCTCAAACATCGACAAGGACTGGGACTGGTGCAATAAACACAATAAAATGGGAGCAGAGTTGTACAATGCTTCTGATGAAATCGCACAGCTGGCCATCCAGGGCCCCCTGGCGCTCATGGCAATGCAGAAACTGACCGACACCAAGGTCACCGGCATGGAATATTACACCTTTAAGAAACTGACGTTTGCCGGTGTTCCGGATGTTATTTTTGCCACCACCGGGTATACCGGTTCAGGCGGTTGTGAGATATACATGGCCAATGAAGACGCTCCGAAAATCTGGGAGGCTGTATTCAAAGCAGGAGCTGAATTCGGTATCAAACCGATCGGCCTGGCCGCGCGTGATACCCTTCGGCTCGAAATGGGTTACTGTCTTTATGGAAACGATATCAACGATACCACCTCGCCCATCGAAGCCGGGCTGGGCTGGATCACGAAATTCACCGATTACAAAGAGTTTGTCAATAAAGCTGCCCTGCTGAAACAGAAGCTGGAAGGAACAACCCGGAAACTGGTTGGCTTTGAGATGGTTGACAAGGGTATACCCCGCCATGAATATGAAATTGTGGATGCCACGGGCAATAAAATCGGCGAAGTTACGTCTGGTACCATGGGACCATCTGTAAAAATACCCATCGGCATGGGTTATGTACCAACCGCATTGTCGAAAGAAGGAAGTGAAATTCATATTAAAATCAGGGAAAAAATCCTCAGGGCAAAGGTGGTTAAGTTTCCGTTTTATAAAGCATGACAAATGACAAGTGACAAGTGACAAGTGACAAGTAACAGGGCATTTTCAGGTTTACCCGTTTACCCGTTTACCCGTTTACCCGTCTACCCGTTCACCATTTTACCAACTTACCAAAACCAACAAATATGTCAGAAATAGCAAATAAAATCAAGTCAGTCCGCTGGCAGCACATGATGTTCATCCTGCTGATGATGCTCATGGTTGCGGGAGCCGATAGCTGCAAATCGACAGGCAAGTTATCGAAGAAAGAGCGCAAGGCGCAGATCGAGCAGGCCAAAAACCAGCTGAAGCCCATCATCAGCGGCACTTCCACGCTTTCGTATGAAGAGCAGAAACGGATCGTTGGTGCCATCATGGATAAGAACCTGAACGATCCTATCCTCAACGATATGATCATCCAGGCCCAGCAAAAACTGAAAACCCTGCTCGCGGAACAAACACAGGCAAAAGCCCAGAAAGTCGATGTGGCGCGGGCGGCCCTGTATGACCTCCTGCTGAACAAGGACAATAAATCGGCAGATGAACTGGAAAAGGAGCTCAATGCCATCAAACGTCAAAACCTGAATGATACGGAGATTGATGAACTTACCGCAAGGCTCGAGAAAAAGATCGCGGAGATGCGTTCAGGCGGGGGAAGCAACCTGCCGGTGAAAACACAGTTGGAGAATGCCTTCACAACGATCGCAAATGCAGCAAAAACAGGCAACCTGACACAGGCCGACAACACCATTCAGAAAACCCTGCAGTTCTTCACTTCCGACGATGCACCCGTCCTGATCATCATCAGCCGCGAAGGTTCTACGGTCGATTACGACAAACCCACAACCATCAAACGCTACCTTAACTTCCTCAGGGATACCAAGGCAAGCAAGAACGACATTGATGCCATCATGACCGATGCAGGTGGAAAAATCAAAGAACTCGATTTAATTAAAAAGTAACAACCATGAGAAAACTTCTTTCATTCATCATATTGGCCTCCCTGATCGCGGTGTCGAACCGGGTTGCCGCACAGGATAACCTTTCGCCACAGCGCAAACAGGCCATTGACAGCCTTGCCCTCGAAAAGGTTCGCGACCTCAGCAAATACATCAGCATCATTGGTGACAAAAAGACCCCGTGGTCTGACGCCCAGCGCGTGATTGAACGTGCCGCTGAACTGTTTATGGAAAACAGTGAGATCGGGGTTTCATCCCTCGGCAAGCAGGATGTTAACTACTACAAGGTGCGGGAATATTTCGACCGCCTGATGCAACTCAACTACGACAGGGTGACCATCGACTGGTACAAGATCCAGTATGTGAGCGACCTCGTAAGGCAGCCCGATGGCACCTACGTTGGCGTGATCACGGTATACCAGCGGTTCCAGGCATACGACAAGGAAAAGGGGCTGGTGTATGAAGATACAACCAAGAAGGACATCACGGTATATGTCAAACGCAAGGAGACGCAGATCGGTGGCCGCCTCATCGGGTTCTGGGATGTGATGCTGGGCGATATCCGCGTTAAAGAAACCTCCAAATAATTACGAATTAAAAATTACGAATTACGAAAGGTGATTTTTAATTTTTAATTTTTATTCTGTTCTATGAGAAAACTCACATGGATAATACTCTTGTGGCTGCCGGTTGCCTCTTTTTCGCAGGGATCCATTGGTTCGTTGACCGGGGATGAGTCGGTGTTTTATGCGCAGACCAAACAGGTAAACCAGTTTTTCCTGAGGTTCAACGGGGAGGAGGATGTGCAGGGAAAGCGGTATTATCCTGGTAACCCTGCATACCGCGACCTGAAATCGCGCAAGAAGTACATGAACATGCTGTTTGACAATTCGAGCCCGGTGATCAGTTCAGATGCCAAATTTGTTTTTATCGACGATGCGCTGAACAAGAAGAACCCGGCATTTCTTGATTTTTATTCAAAAGGGTGGTTTGCCGAGGTGGCAGCCTCCTTTTTGTATAAGAAAGAGAAGGTCAACCTCATCCTTTACCTGAAAATTGAAAAACAGCATGACGGCTACAAATGGGTTATCTCAAATGTATTCTTCGACCGCTTTAATTCCTGGTTCGTACATCTCAACGACTCTGCCAACCTGAAATACTTTATCCACCCGATGAGTCATGAACTTGATTTCATGAACCTGCATAAAGCATTCAGGGAACCCGAAAACCTCGATTATTATTTTGAGAAGGAATATCAGCCCGATATGACCGCCCTGTTCGTGATGGAAATGAAAGACGGAAATCTCAGCTTTCAGGAGGTGAACAATGTCAAATTCCATGTATTCCAGGTTCAGAACTGGTACTTTGAACTCTCATGGTTCAACCGAAACAATGTGAATTCCGGCTGGCTTATCTCCAATTTACTCCGTGTGAACGACAAGGAAAAACGGGATTTGATGCGGAACTACACACATATAAATTAAATTGCTATGAAGAAGATTTATCTCCTTCTGTTTCTGTCTCTGATAATAAGTGGCCTGCCTGTCATGGCACAGACAAAAACCACGACAAAAAAGAGTGGAACGTCCACTTCAGGCCAGGCTAAGAAAAAAACCGGCACCGGAACTCAGAAAAAATCCGGAACCACCGTCACCAAAAAAAACGGGCCCAACGGGAAAACCGTTGAGGTAAAATCAAAAGCGGGAATGATTGCGGCAAACAAGATCGATACCTTTAAACTCCAGGTGACCCCGCTGGTAAAATTCTTCGAGAGTTCGCTCAACTTTCTTGCTGATCCGCGCAATGCGGTGAACGAAAAGCAGACCATCCTTTCGCAGAGCTACCTGAAATGGTGCTGGGATGAAGAGGTGCAGATCGAAGACGACCTGGATGAAAACCGCCTGGTTCCGTTGTATAAGGATATGCCCGCTTACCTCAGCGATGTAAGCTTCTTTTTCAAGAGCGCCAAATTCAACTACTCCGTGCAGGATGTAAGCGTGGAAGCGGGGCAGGACGGACTTACCTATTTCCGGGTGACTGCCAACCGCAACCTCCGCGGCCTGACACTGAACAGCGATTCGGTAAATTCCAACAAGGTGCGGTATATCGAAATGAACTTTGATTCGGTGAAGCAGCAAATGAAGATCGTGAGTGTTTATACGACGAAGCTGAACGAAAAAGACGATATGCGCAACTGGTGGAACGGCCTGTCGCAGGACTGGAAAGCGGTTCTGGCCGCCGATATGAAACTTGAAGGCAGCATGCCCATGGCTTCGATCGATAGTTTCAACGATTCAGTTGCCATGGTAGGCGGACAAAAGACGCCCATCATGGGTTCGGAGTTTTACCAGTTTCTCAACCAGATTGTTCATGCCGGCCGCGTTGATCTCTCCGGAAATAAAACCATTGTCAGCGTGGAGCCGCTGAACAAATTATCGGACCTGAAGGAAGTAAATATTTCGGGAACAGGGGTGAGCGACCTCATGCCCATGCGTAACCTCAACAAAATGGAAATCCTCGACATCTCCAACACTGCAGTTACCACCCTTGAGCCATTGCACTATTGCATCCATATCAACCAGCTGAGGATGAAGGGGACGGCTGTAAGCGACTTGTCAGTGGTTCCTGTCTTCCAGTCGCTCAATATGCTCGACATCAGCGGAACCAGGGTGAATACCCTGGATGCCGTCACGGATATGACCACCATCAAGGATCTCCGTGCCAGCCATACCTCAGTAAAGGATATTGGCCCGTTGGCCAGCCTTGTCAACCTCGAATTGCTGAACATCTCCTCAACGCAGGTCGATAACCTGGATGCGCTGAAAAACCTGGTAACCTTGCGTATCCTGTTGAGCGACAGTACCGGTATAAAGAGTCTTGCGCCACTTGAAAACCTCACCGCCCTGCAGCGTGTATACTGCAACAACACCGGCATCACGCAAAAAGAGGCATTGAACTTTATAAAGAAACACCCGGAAGCTTCGCTGGTTTATGCCTCAAAGGAGCTGGCAGCATGGTGGAAAGGGATGACCCCGGAATGGCAGAACCAGTTCAATTTTTACCTGAAATTTGACAACCAGCCAAATACCGAGCAGCTTCACCAGCTGGCTTTACTCGATAGCATCAGCATCGTTGGACGGGTGACCATGACCACGCTTGCCCCGCTGAGTAAACTGATCCTTCTGAGAAACCTGCAGTGCCAGAGTACCGGCATCACATCGCTTGATCCGTTGAAGGACCTGACCGAATTAAAAGTCCTGAATGCATCGAATACAAAGGTCGCCGACCTGAAGCCGCTTTCGGGTATTGCCGGCCTCGAAACCCTTTCGGTTGACAATACCCAGGTGGCCGACCTGAGTCCCTTGTACGGGCTGACAAAACTACAGTTTGTGTTTGCCGACAATACCCCGTTGGATGTGCCGGAAGCTGATAAATTCGCCGGTAAAAACCCCGGTTGCATGCTGGTGTTCCAGACCGGTGAAAATACCGAATGGTGGCAGGGACTGAGCCAGCCATGGAAAGATGTACTTCTCGACCAGGTCGGCATAAAGGGAACCCCTGATAAAATTCAGCTTCAGCAGGTTGCAGGACTTTCCAAAGTCGTCGTTTCCGAAAATTTCCAGATTTCCGACCTGAACCCGTTGCTGCATTTATCCCGTTTAACGGAGCTGCAGTTTTCGGGTACCTCTGTTTCAAAGCTGGACCCCGTTACCCGGATGCCGAAATTGAAAGTACTCCGCTGCACTAAAAATCCCGTGCTCGATCTTACACCGGTGACAGGGCTCCCAAACCTCACGGAACTCGATTTTTCCAATACCCAGGTTGAAGACATTGACGCATTACAGAACATGATGCAGCTGGAGGTGCTGAAATTCAACGGCACCCAGGTCAAGAACCTGAAGTACCTGCAGAAACTCGTGAACATGAAGGTGATGGAGTTCTATAACACACGGGTCGGCAATGTTGACGTACTCGACGGCATGACCAAACTGGAATCGGTCAAGATGTTCAACACCAAAGTTTCGGCAAAGCGGGTGGAAAAACTGAAAATGGCGCATCCCAATTGTGAAATCGTGTTCTATTGATGGAAATGGAAACGCAGCCAGTCAATCCCCGATCCGTTGAAGTATGCTTCTCTCCGAAACTTTTCTCTGAGATCCAGACAAAAGAAAGCTACATCGTGGTGCTTGTCGATATCCTCCGTGCCACGACTTCCATTTGTGCCGCCTTTGAAAACGGTATAAGCAGCATCATTCCCGTTGCTACGCTGGAGGAGGCGAAGGCCATGAAAGAGAAGGGGTTTCTTGTGGCATCGGAGCAGGATGGCAAAAAACTCGACTTTGCCGATTTCGGAAATTCTGCATTTAACTTCACCCGGGATGCCATTGAAGGGAAAACCCTGGTTTATTGCACGACCAATGGCACCCGCGCACTTGACATTGCGAAGAAAGCAGAAAAGATCGCCATGGGGGCCTTTATCAACCTCGCCGCCCTCACAGGCTGGCTGATCGACCAGGATAAAAATGTGGTCATCCTCTGTTCAGGCTGGAAAAATAAATTTTGCCTTGAAGATACCATCTTTGCAGGAGCACTGGCTGAGCAGTTGCTTGCATCAAAACACTTTGCAACCCATTGCGATTCGGCGGCCGCCGCGACTGACCTGTGGAGCCTGGCACGGCCCGATATCCCGGGATATATTGAAAAAGCCGCCCACCGCCATCGCCTCAAAAAGCTTGGGCTGGATGATGTGATCCCATACTCTTTCCATATTGATTCGACGCATGTGGTGCCGGTTTATAAGGAGGGGATTATATTGGATGAGCAAACAAAATTAAAAATTAAAAGTTAAAAATTACGGATTTGGCGACTTGTCTGCCTGGCAGTTAATACATGTTCAGGGTTGAGCCGGCCCCGGTTGACCGTAATAAAGCTTAATAATGTAGTTTATGAGAACACTAAGCACACTTATGATCATGTCAATAGCAATCACAGCATTCTCTTCTCCTCAAAGCGGGAAAGATAAGAACAAGGATGTAAAAGATGATTTTAAATATTTAACAGAGCAGTTTGCCGATTCGAAGATCCTGCGTTACCAGGTTCCTGGATTTGAAGAGCTCTCGCTGAAGCAAAAGGAGCTGGTCTATTACCTGAGCCAGGCAGCGCTCTGCGGCAGGGACATCACCTATGATCAGAATTACAAATCAAACCTGCTCATCCGAACCACGCTGGAAGCCATCTACCGCGATTATACCGGCGACAGGAACAGCGGGGATTACAAAAATTTCGTTGTTTACCTCAAACGGGTGTGGTTTTGCAATGGAATTCATCACCATTATTCCACGGATAAGTTTTTGCCGGAATTTTCACAGGAATATTTTGCCACACTGGTTAAAAACACCAGGTCCGAATCACTGCCGCTTGCGAAGGGGCAGGGCAAAGAACAGTTCCTTGCCGAGGTATCACCATTGCTGTTCGACCCTGCTGTGGCGCCAAAAAGAGTGAGCCTCGATCCTAAAAACGATCTTGTGCTGAGTTCAGCATCCAATTTTTACGATGGGGTGAACCAGAAGGAGGCAGAGGCGTTCTACGCCGGCATGAAGAAAAAGGCCAGGAAGAACAAACAGGATACCCTGGTCTCTTTCGGACTGAATTCCAAGCTGGTGAAGGAAAACGGGAAGATCGTAGAGAAGACCTACAAAGTCGGAGGATTGTATACCAGGTGCATCGAACAGATCGTGATGTGGCTTGAAAAAGCTTCGGCAGTGACCGAAACCCCCGAGCAAAACGAAGCGGTGAACAAACTGGTCGCCTATTACCGTTCAGGAGACCTCGCAACCTGGGATGAATACAACATCGCATGGGTGAAAGACCAGCATTCGCTTGTTGACTTTATAAACGGATTTATTGAGGTGTACGGCGATCCCATGGCCATGAAGGGTTCATGGGAATCGATCGTGAATTTCAAGGACGTCGAGGCGACGAAGCGTACCGAAATCCTGAGCAGGAATGCACAATATTTTGAAGACATTTCGCCGGTATCCCCCGAATTTAAAAAGAAGAAAGTCAAAGGGGTCACTGCCAAGGTCATTACTGTGGCGCAACTTGGCGGCGAAAGCGATCCCACCACCCCGATCGGGATCAACCTTCCGAATGCGAACTGGATCAGGAAGGAGTACGGTTCAAAATCGGTGACCATGGACAATATCACCAATGCATACGACCAGGCGGCCAAAGGCAACGGGTTCCTGGATGAGTTTGCATTTTCAAAGGAGGAGATCGACCGGGCCGGCGAATACGGCCACCTGGCCGGGAACCTCACAACCGACCTGCACGAATGCCTCGGGCATGGTTCCGGGCAACTGAAAAAAGGGGTGGGACCCGATTCCCTGAAAAATTATCACTCCACCATCGAAGAGGCACGGGCCGACCTGTTTGCGCTCTATTTTATCAAGGATCCTGTTCTTGAAAAATTCGGGTTGGTCCCGAACGACGAAGTGGCCAAAGCCGAATACGACAGTTATATCCGCAACGGCTTGATGACCCAGCTGGTGCGGATCCATCCCGGGAAGACCATTGAGGAGTCGCACATGCGCGACCGGGCCCTGATCGCCCATTGGGTATATGAAAAAGGCCTGGATGACAAGACCATCGAAATGATCACCCGCGACGGGAAGACCTATTTTAAGATCAACGACTACCGTGCATTGCGGGAGAAATTTGGAGAATTGCTGAAAATCGTACAGCGGATTACGTCCGAAGGCGATTACAATGCAGCGAAAGAGCTGGTGGAGGCCTATGCAGTCCAGGTTGACCCAGCACTTCACAAAGAAGTACTTGAGAGATACAAAAAGTTGAACATTGCGCCCTATACGGGGTTTATCAATCCCGAATACACGCTTGTCAGGAATGGCGAAACCGTAACGGATGTAAAAATCACCTACCCCGATGATTTTGCTGCCCAGATGCTTTCATACTCGAAGAAATTTTCATTTTTACCCGTTCGATAACACATGATAAAACCCCGCCTGCAGTTTCTTTTCGTGCTCCTGTTTCTCCCTGTCGTATTGACTATGGCGCAGCAACAATATCCGAAGACCTATTTCCGGTCGCCGGTAAGTTTCCCGGTTTCACTGGCAGGTTCTTTTGGCGAGATCCGCAGGAATCATTTTCATTCGGGAATCGATATACGTACTGAAGGGGTGCAGGGCAAACCGGTATACGCCATCGCCGATGGCTATGTTTCGAGGGTGAACGTATCGCCCGGCGGATTCGGTAAGGCATTGTATGTCACCCACACCAATGGATATACCTCCCTGTACGGGCATCTCAGGAATTACGCCGGTGCGATTGGCAGCTGGGTGAAGGCACAGCAGGTGAAAAAGGAGTCTTTTGCCATGGATGTCGAGGTCCCTGAAGGAACACTCAAGGTTAAAAGGGGCGACGTGATTGCCTATTCCGGGAATTCCGGGGCGTCAGGCGGCCCGCATGTGCATTTTGAGATCCGTGATGCCAAAACCCAGGAGATCATTGATCCGCTTAATTTTGGTTTCATGAAAGCCGATGGCATTCCTCCCATGATCACCTGGATTAAGATTTTTCCGTTCGGGGATAATGCAATGGTTAATTTTTCTGATAAAGCGGTGCTGATCCCGGTAACAGGCTCGGGAGGCACCTTCAGGCTGAAGATGGCCGATACGGTGAAGGTTTCGGGGAATATCATCTTTGGCATCGAAACTTCCGATCATGCCGAAGGCGGACTGAAAACCGGGGTGCACGCCATTGACCTGACCGTTGACGGGGTGAAGGTGTTTTCACAGAACATCGAACGGTTCGCTTTTTCCGAAACACGCTATGTGAACAGCCTGATGGATTATCCCGCTTTTTTACAGAACGGCCGCAAGATCCAGCGGTCATATGTGGCACCCAACAATAAGCTGAGTGTTTATAACGATGTGAAAAACCACGGTGTGGTTAATTTTACAGATACAAAAGCACATAAAATACAGTATGTTGTAAAGGATGCGTTCGGGAACCCTGCCACGCTTGTGTTTTATGTCAGAAGTCATCCCCAGGCGAACACCGGCGGCAGGCAAAAACCTTCAGACCATGCAGGCGATCAATTGTTTTCGTATAAAACCGATAATCATTTCGAGCGGTCCAACCTGAAGTTTGAGGTTCCCGCCGTGGCTGTTTATGATGACCTCCCCTTTGAGTACTCTGTTACGCCACCTGTATTTGGCTCTTATTCTGGCGTTCATCACCTTCATAATCAATATACACCGTTGCATACATATTGCACCCTGTCAATCAAAACGGATAACCTGCCGAAAAACCTGGAGCCAAAAGCTGTAATTGTGGCTGTAACTTCGGGAAATAAATTTACAAGCAGGGGCGGAACATGGGCAAATGGCTGGATCACCGCCCAGATCCGCGATTTCGGAAATTACACGGTAACTGTCGATACCGAACCTCCCGTAATTAGGGTGATCAATATTTTTCCGAATAAAAAGGTGAAGAAGCAATCTTCCATCCTCGTTAAGATTTCCGACAACCTTTCGGGGATCAAAACCTACCGCGGCACCCTCAACGGAAAATGGATCCTCATGGATTACGATGAGAAAAACCGTCTGCTGACCTATGCCTTCGATGAGAACATGAAACCGGGAAAAAACCTGTTCGTACTTACGGTGACTGATGCAGTGGGGAACGCCTCACGTTATGAAGCGGCGCTTGTTCGTTAAAAATTCCCGTTTTTCTCAAAACAAACATTTTTTCTTTTATATTTATGATCTGGTTCTGAATGAACCTGCTCCCGTTCATTCCCTGCAATGGTTCGCCCTGTGTTTTAGTTTCAGGTCGACCACAGGGAAGCAGAACCTGAAGGAATAACACAGTAATAAACTTTTCCGGCCATGAAAAAATTTTCACTTATCCTGGTACTGCTTACCGGTGTTGCATCGTTCACCTATTCGCAATGGTCACGCACCAGCTCTTACTATGCAGGTGATGTGTACGGATTATCTTCGTCACCGGGGGCGGTCGGCATGCTTACCAATACCGGCGTATCGATATTCACAACTTCCGGTTTGACCTGGAATGCAATGAAGACCTTTCCTTCCTTATCTTCCTCGGCGGTTATTGCAGGGAATGATAAGTTCATGGTGATCAACGACTATTCATATCATATCACCCGCGACGGAGGGGTAACCTGGACAGAACAATCCGGCCCGTCTGCCGGTCGGTTCCTCGGCCTGATGGGACAGGTCATCGTTGCCATAAACTCATCAAATATTCTCTCCTATTCAACCGACTACGGGGTAACCTGGAATGAGTCGCCCGGGGGATTGACTACCGGGGGCTGGGGGATCTATCCGGCCATCATGGACAATGAAGTGTATGCATTTCAGTTCACCGACAACGGCGACATCCTTTACAAATGCTCCTTCGACGGGGTAAGTTTTTCTGCCTGGGAAGTTGTAAACACCTATACCTATTACGATCAGCACAGTTCTCTCATATCGTCAAACGGGATACTTTATACGGGATCTTCCAATGGGATCAAAAGGTCTGTGAACAAAGGCCTGACCTGGACACTTTTGGGCTATAGCGGCGGATACCAGGTATATTCCATGGCTGCGGATTCAGCATATCTCTATGCAAATATGGGAAACGACGCTCCTCTTGCCAGGTATTCGTTCGCAACCGGAACATGGAAAACCTTGTTGGCCCAATGGTCGAGTGATACGACCGCATATGCGATAGCCACATGCAACGGACATTTTTTTGCCTACCTCTCCAAATGGTCGACTATATTGGGATGTTATGAATATTCAGGCGACAAGTGGCGCGGTGTTAACGCGTTGCCGGTTGGTAATTCTGCGTACGGAGTCTCATGCATCAGGAGTGCGGGAGATGTGCTTTTTGCTTCTGTATCCAGCTTGTTCGGCTGGGATGTATACACTTCTTCCAACGATGGTAAAACCTGGTTGCTATGCAATGACGTAAACTCCTGGTCAGTAAAAGATGCCTTTCACGCCGGGCCAAATTTTCTTATTGCAGGCTATACGGGTGTGGGCATTGTGGATACCGCAACCAATGATATCCTTCATACTGCGGGCATTCCCGGGGATGAGGCCTATTCGTTCGGAACGTATGGGAATGTCCTGTATGCCGGGACATCTGATGGGATTTATTCCTCTGCGGATAACGGGGTTTCATGGGTTTATAAGTATCTGAAAGGAAAGAAAGTCTATAAACTTGAGGTTTGCATGGATACCCTGTACGCGGGCACCGACCAGGGATTGTTTTACGAAGCGAATGGAGCTGCCTGGGGAAACACAACATGCCTCGTTCCGGATATCATTGGTATTGCTGCCACCGACAAAGATATTTTCGTGGCATCTGCAGCAGGCCTCCTTAAAAAGGATTACGCCACAAATACCTGTCTCCCGGTTGGAACCGCACTGGTCGGGACCGATGTGAGCGATATCGCGGCAAGGGGCAAACGGCTTTATGTTGCAACCAGGCACGGAACCGTGCTTTACACCGCCAATGGCGGCACAACGTGGATGGATATTTCAGAAGCTGGTTTCAGTGATGTGACCGGGCTGGATTTTTCGGGATACGACCTGTTCATCAGCGAATCGGCATCAGGTGTTTGGAATAGCCCGGTAGGGTGGTCGGCCGGTATCGATGCTGAAAAGACAAAACAAGCTTTGTCACTGTTTCCCGTCCCTGCCCGTGATCGCCTGACGATCCGGATTCCGGATGGCATGAAGGATTTGATTGCCATAGAGTTGATAAATTCATCCGGGATGCCGGTCAAAACAACCAGTGTTTCAGAAGTGTTTAATGCCACAGTTACGATCGATGTATCCGATCTTCCTGCAGGTTTGTATATGGCAAGGCTGAGAAACACGGAAAAATCGGTTTGTTCAAAGTTTAGCAAATTGAAATAACCACCAGGGTCACACCCGTCAATAATTACACCCATTGCACTTTGCATTTTCCATTTTGCATTTTGCATTTTAATATATTTGCACCATGCAAGAAACCATCCTGATCCTCGATTTCGGTTCCCAGTACACCCAGCTCATTGCAAGGCGGGTGCGCGAACTGAATGTGTATTGTGAAATTCACCCGTTCAATAAAATCCCGGTGCTGGATGATCACATCATGGGGGTGATCCTTTCGGGCAGCCCTTATTCGGTAAGGGACGACAATGCCCCGTTTCCTGATCTTACAAACATCAGGCGCAAAATGCCTCTTCTGGGCGTATGCTATGGAGCGCAATACCTGGCCCACTCATCCGGCGGGGTTGTCGCCCCTTCGGAGATCAGGGAATATGGCCGTGCGAAACTATCATGCATGGATGAAGACAACGAATTGATGCATGGTATGGAATTGGGAACCCAGGTATGGATGTCGCATGCCGATACCATCCTGGGTGTACCGGACGACTTCGCCGTTATTGCCAGTACGCCGGACGTGCTTTATGCCGGGTTCCGCATCGAAAATGAACTCACCTATGGCATCCAGTTCCACCCCGAGGTATATCACACCACAGAGGGCCTCAAGTTGCTGAAGAATTTCGTCGTCCGCATATGCGGCTGCCACCAGTTATGGACACCCGAATCTTTTGTGGAAAGCACCATCGCATCGTTGAAACAAAAACTGGGCAACGACAAGGTTGTACTGGGGCTTTCGGGAGGTGTCGATTCATCCGTAACGGCCATGCTGCTGCACAAGGCCATCGGGAAAAATCTCTATTGTATTTTCGTCGATAACGGGTTGCTCCGCAAAAATGAATTTGAGAATGTACTTGAACGGTATAAAACGCTGGAATTGAATATTACAGGTGTGGACGCCCGCGATCTGTTCGTCGACGCATTGAAAGGCGTTGTGGATCCGGAACAGAAGCGCAAGATCATCGGGAAAACATTTATCGATGTGTTCGATGCCGAAGCACACAAGATACAGGATATCAAATGGCTGGCACAGGGAACCATCTACCCTGATGTCATTGAATCGCATTCTGTCAAAGGCCCGTCGGCCACCATAAAATCGCACCACAACGTAGGCGGCCTGCCGGATTACATGAAACTGAAGGTCGTTGAGCCCCTAAGCAGCCTGTTCAAGGATGAGGTGCGGAAAGTAGGGTATACCCTTGGTCTCGATTCCATTTTCCTCGACCGTCACCCATTCCCGGGTCCCGGGCTGGCCGTGCGGATTCTCAGCGACATCGACCGCGAAAAAGTGACCCTGCTGCAGGAGGTTGATGATGTTTTTATCTCGGGATTGCGCACATTCAATTTGTATCATACGGTATGGCAGGCCTTTGCAGTATTGCTTCCGGTACAGTCGGTGGGTGTGATGGGCGATGAGCGTACTTATGAAAATGTGGTAGCTTTACGGGCCGTAACCTCCACCGATGGCATGACAGCCGATTGGGCGCATCTGCCATACGAATTCCTTGCAAAGGTGAGCAACGACATCATCAACAAGGTAAAAGGCGTGAACAGGGTGGTGTACGATATCAGTTCAAAACCGCCGGCAACGATTGAGTGGGAATAAAAACAGCGACATTGAGCAGTAGGTTTGCAGCGAAAAAATGAAATAATGAGATACTTTCCGGTTTTTATTCTTTTTGTGCTTTTTGGTCAGTTTTTCTGTTTGGAGGCCGGGGCTCAGTCTCCCCAGGACCAGTTGAAGCAGATAAAATCTTCTGTTACCGAGAAAATTGATGGCAGGGATTTTTACATTCACACCATTAAGAGGGGCCAGACGCTCTATATGATCTCCAAGGCTTATGGTGTGGAGGTAAATGACATCATCCGTGAAAATCCGGGTGTGAAAGAGGGGATCAAAGCGGATCAAAAACTCAGGATCCCCTTCCCCGGGCAAAAAACTGTGGCCATTCCAAAGTCGGCTGCCGGCAAAGAGAAGGTTGCAGCAGGAAAAGTGAATAACCCGGCAGTAAAGGAAGCTGTTTCAAAATCCGATTCGGTGATTATTCCCGAATTGCCCTGCGGAAAAGACAAAACAACCAAAAAAGCGGTATACAAGGTTGCCCTGATGTTGCCTTTGTACCTGGCCGGTGTTGACGAGGTCGATGCCGAAAATCCTGATCCCAAAATATTCGAAACGTCAAAATCTTTTCAGTTCCTTCCCTTTTATGAAGGATTCCGCCTTGCCCTCGACTCGCTTGAGAAACTTGGCGTAAAGATAAAGTTGTATGTATACGATGCCGACAAAGATACCCTCCAGACACGTTTGCTGTTGAAAAAACCGGAGTTGAAATCGATGGATATGATCTTCGGGTTGCTGTACCATGCGAATTTCCAGATCGTGGCGGCCTTCGCTAAAAAGAATAAGATCAGCTTGATAAACCCGATTTCCGAGCGGAATGAACTGGTTGCAGGCAACCCGTACGTTTTTAAGGTGCAGCCCTCAAAAAAGGCGCAGCTGGAGCAATTGGCCGGTTTTATGGCGGATGCCTTCGGCGGCGGACAGGTGCTGATCATCAGGAACGGACAATATGGAGACCATGATGCGCCCGACCGGCTTAAAAAGGAGTGCCAGGAGCGGAACCTGAAGGTCCAGGTGGTCGAAAGCCAGGAGGCCGCCATCGGGCTGTATTCAAAAGATAAACCGAACTATGTGGTGGTTATGTCAGATAACCAGGAGTATGCGCTTGACTTGCTGAGAGGGATCTATAAACTGCGCAATGAATATAACCTCACCCTGGTCGGTCTGCCAAACTGGTCTGCCATGGATGGCCTGGAAAATGAATATCTTGTTGCCCTGAAAACGCACATGATGGCAAGGTCGTTCATCGATTATGATGATGCGGCTGTGAAACAGTTCGTTCGCCGGTACCATGAGTTATATAAAACAGATCCTGAACTCCTTGCTTTCCAGGGATTCGACCAGGCGTATTATTTTCTTTCGGCATTGAATGCATATGGAACCAATATCGGACGGTGCATCGGGGAGTTTAAGATGAATTCATTGCAAACCAGGTTCGACTTCATTCAAACCAGGGACAATGGGTTTGAAAACCGGCATTGGGAGATTTATAAATATGAGAATTACAAGCTGGTGCCGGTCAACTGACCGTTAAACCGGGCTGGGCACCGAGAGCAACGGGACATTGGTTGCAAAAAGGTTCTTTTTCGTGATGTTTTTTGTAAAGAACATATAGAGCAGGCCGTGCTTATGCGGCTGGAACGCGATCATCTGTATTTTTTTGGCAGTCACAAACTGGTCAACCGCTGCCTGGTTGTCCTCGGCAACTTCAATCACTTCGAAACTTACCTGGTTGGTCTTTTCTTCTTTCCCGAATTTCATTTGCAAGGCTTTCATTTTCACATAAGCATCGCTCTGTTTCGCCTTGGTGATGAAGTGAACCACGAGAATCCTGGCCGAAAATACCGAGAATAGATCTATCAGGCCGGTAATGGTGGTAGCGTTCCCTTCCGAAAGATCTGCCGCGAACATGATCGTTTCAAACCCGTGGAAATTTTTGATGTCGGGAACAGTAATTACCGGAACCTTCGCATGGTCGATGATGAAGGTGGATACCTTTCCCCAGATGTTCACATTTTTACCTTTTCCCGTGGTTCCCATCACTACCAGGTCGGGGTGGAATTCGTTGCAGATTTCTTTCAATTCCTGTTCAAGTTCGCCACCCGTTACAGCCGAAGAGACGGTAATATTGGCAAGGTTCTCTTTCTGAATCAGGTTCCTGACCTTTTCTTCCAGCTCCTCCATGTTCCGCTCGGCCTGCCTGAAAATCTCTTTCATCAGCTCTTCATTGTAGATGGTACTCATGTCGAGCGTATCGGGGAAACTCGTATCGGCGATGAAAATCTGGTCAAAATAAGTATGGAAAAGTTTGATTTCGGCACCAAATACTTTGGCAAATTCAAGGGCATACCTGCAGGTGATATCGGTATGGCTTGAAAAATCGACTGGTACAAGAATCTTTTTCATAGGGAGGGCTTAGAACCTATAAAGGTAGGTTAAATATCAACGCAAATTTAATATCTCCAGGAACAAATTGCAATTATTTTGGTTTGAATGGTGCTTCTGAAGAATGGATTGCCTGTGGGCGATAAGGCCTGGCGTGAAGTCAAGTGAGAAGAGGTGCAGGAGCTTATCTTTTAATTCCCGGGATGTGCCGGCAATGTGGCAAAGTTCGTCGAGGGATGTGCCTGCAACCATATCGGGGTTTACCAGGCAAAACCGCCCGTTGAAAAGCGCATTGAGCAGTTTAAGTTTTAGCCCGGTAGGCTGAAAAGTGACCATGAGGTTGACCTGTGCTTCGCGGATCAGGCGGAACATTTCATCGTCCGTGGGGTTCGCGATGATCCGGATGTTGGGGTGCTGCGCTGCCAGCCTTGTGAGCCGCCCGGGCGGATCAAGGCCTGCAACAAGCAGTTCAGGAAAAGAATCCTCCCATACCCTGTTGATAAGATACTCAACAGCCACAATGTTTTCGGGAACGGAAAGTTTGCCCTGGTAAAGTGCATAGCTGCCTTTGCCTGGCAGGATATGGACCTCATCATCGCGGTGAAAACTTGGCAGGTAAACCACTTTTTGGGCGGGAAAGGCGGATGCAAGGTACTTTGTGTCGTCGCCCGAAACGGCCAGCATGACCGAAGCATGACGGAGAATTTTCTGAAAGAACTTCAGTTTCACGCTTTCTGCCAGGAAATAGAGTTTTTTCCCGGGGTGTTTTTCGGCTTTAAACAGGTGGTAATAGTAGTGATGTTCGATATTGCTTTCGCGGTAAATCATAAACCGGCCCTTCAGCCGGGAGTCCGACATGATACCACAGGTGTGCAGCCCCTCAAAAAGAATGGGGTAGTCATCCTTCAGGAGGTTGTTCACCAGCTCCTGCGACATCCTGCTGGCCACAATATAGGGCCTTATCCCGATGTTAGCCATTAAACCTGCGTTTCGCGGATAATAGAGCACTTCAGCACAGTATCGGTTTAATTCCCCGGAATGTTCACGCCTGTGTTCAAAGCAATGCAGGTGAATTTCAACACCTGCACGGTGCAGGGCCCTGATTTTATAAAAAACATCGATCACCCCGCCATAATTGGCCGGAAAAGGAATGTCGAAGGAGATTATATGAAGATGATTGCCACTTGTCATTTGTCACTTGTCACTTGTCACTTGTCATTTGTCACTTGTCATTTGTCACTTGTCACTTGTCATTCCGCAGTATTTCCACCAACTTTACCTCTTCCCGTTCCCAGCAAAGTTCACCCGCTGCCCTGAGGAGATTCTCCCTATACATGGCCATTTTCCCGGGATTGTTCAGCATCGAATCCATCCGGGTGGCAAGTGCCTCCGGGTGGTGGTTATCGATGAATTCGCCAATGTTGTATTGATCCACGATCGACTTCATCTCGGGGAAGGGGGAAACCAAAACCGGGATGTTTGCCTGGATGTAGTCGAGGAATTTGTTCGGGAGGCAGTAATGGTAATTGATGCTGACATCTTTTTCGATGGAGAGTCCCAGGTCCGCCGTCAGCGTAATGGCATGCAACTCCTGGAACGGAACCTGTCCCAGGAACCTTACTTTTTCGGAAAGCCCATGCTCCACGGTGAACTGTTTCAGCGATTCCCAAATATCCCCGATTCCTGCGATGACCAGAATGGCGTCGGTTTCCAGGTATTTCATGGACAGGATCGCCTCTTCAAGTCCGCGGTCGATATTTACGGCGCCCTGGTACAGGATGATTTTCCGGCCCCCCGGGATGTTCGGCGAACCCCTCCCGCCCGCACCGGTGGGTGGTTTCCTGAACGGCACGTTCCGGATCACTTCGATATGGTTGCCGTACTCGGCGGTGTATAGGTCAGCTACCGACTGGTTCACGGCAATCACATGTTCCAGTTTTGGAAAGATCCGGTCCTCGATCCATTTCCATACCCTGGTCACGGTTTTTCGGCCTACGAGTTCGGGAACACCGCGAAAGTACTCATGGCAGTCGTGGAGGTGGAATATTGGGGATTTACGATTTGGGATTTTATATTTACGATTTGATGAAAAAATATGTTTTACCTGTTCGGCAAAGTAGTTTGCAGGCAGGGTATCAAGATCGTTTGACACAACAAGATCATGCCGGTGCATGAGGAGGAAGAAAAACAGGGCGATGTTGTATTCTGCGTAAAAAAGAGGGCCTTTGTCAAAAAGGAGCCTCATCCGGTGCATCCGGTAGGAGCGTGGTGCCAGCGTTTTGCTGTTCCGCATCCTGCGCCCGACCAGCAATACCTCATAACCCGATTTTACCAGGGTACAACAGGTGCGGTCAACCCGTTGATCGGTGGTAAGGTCGTTGGTAACAGAGACGATGGCCAGGGGCATGGGAATTCGGATTTCGGATTTGAGATTTCGAATTTGGGTGCTATTTTTGGTTTAATTTGATTTTGGAGGTTTTACCGGCAGCAGTAAAAATAGCTGTAAGTTGATTTGCTTCGAGCGTGATTTCAGTAAGAAGCTCAGGTTTGAGAAGTTGGGCTTCATTTATGATTTCTAACCAATACATTGTCTCATCAGCTTCTTCTTCAATGATATTCAGTTTATTTATAAAGTCCTTGGTTGACTTTGCACGGCATGCTGACCGGTAATTTGCACCTACAGAAGTTCCCGGCCGGATAATTTGGTGAGATATTACATTCCCGGTTTTTGTATTTGGCAATGCCCCGGCAAGTTGAATAATTCTCAAAGCGAATTTTTTCGTCCGATCTTTTAATTCTTCCTTATTCATAAGTAACAAGTTAAATCAGAACCCGCAAATTCCGAAATCCGAAATCCGAAATCACAAATATATGATATCTCGTTCATTTGAACTAATTTTGACGTTTCGCAACGCCATGCATTTAGACCAGAAAGTATCCCTGAAAG
This sequence comes from Bacteroidota bacterium, assembly GCA_026391835.1. Classification (GTDB taxonomy): domain Bacteria; phylum Bacteroidota; class Bacteroidia; order Bacteroidales; family FEN-979; genus CAIVAT01. The sequence continues at coordinate 149,750 of JAPLDF010000068.1, read as the reverse complement.
CCCTGCACACCTTTGGAATGGAGGTGGAAGCCCGCTATTTTGTTGAAGCAAAAACCCATTCGGAGGTTTTGACACTGCTTAACTACCGCCATATGATACACATGCCGATCCTCTTCCTGGGATGTGGCAGCAATGTGCTTTTTACCAGGAATTTCGGAGGCATTGTCATCCGGATCAATTCAAAGGGAATTGTCATCCGCGATGAAGACGAAAACCATGTGCATGTAACTGCTGAGGCAGGTGAAAACTGGGATGAATTTGTTCAGCATTGTGTTGACAGGGAATGGAGCGGGCTGGAGAACCTCTCCCTCATTCCCGGCACAGTGGGCGCATCACCAATTCAGAATATAGGCGCCTATGGAGTGGAGGTGAAAGATACCATCGAATCGGTGCAGGTAATTGAGATCGACTCCGGAAAACAAAAGCGGTTCACCAATGCCGAATGTCAGTTCGGGTATCGCGACAGTATTTTCAAGAGGGCGCTCAAGGGAAAGGTGATCATTCTGAATGTTACGTTCAGGTTGAATAAAACCGGGGTGACAGGGTTACAGGGTGACAGGGTAATGGGAAACAGTTTGCTGAAGCTTGATTATGGCGACCTTCGGCCTGAACTGGGGCGCATGGGGGTGATTGAACCCACCATTTCAGATGTGCGTGCTGCAGTATGCAGCATCCGCCGCCGGAAACTACCCGATCCGGCAGAGATTGGCAATGCCGGCAGCTTCTTTAAAAACCCGGTCATCAGTAAAAAATTGCTGGATTCGTTGCAAACCGGTTTTCCGGAGATGCCGGTTTATTTACAATCACCCGGAGATGATGCGGTTTCTGAAACATTTGCAAAGATCCCGGCAGCCTGGCTCATCGAACAATGCGGGTGGAAAGGTTACCGCAGCGGGGATGCCGGGGTGCACCCAAATCAGCCGCTGGTACTGGTGAATTATGGCAATGCCACAGGCCCGCAGATTCTTGGTCTTGCAAACCATATCATCAGTTCGGTAGAACAGAAGTTCGGGATCAGGCTGGAGACGGAAGTGAATGTGATTGGCTAGATTTGCAGGCTGTCTTTTAAATTTTACCACTGTTTTCCTCCATGTGCTGCCTGGCGTGTTACAACGATCCATTGCCGGGGAACATGTCAGGACGGGCGAAAATTCTGCTTGTTTCTCCTGCACAAGCCTTGCTTTCCGGATTATTTTGAAAACCATGAAAAATGTATTATATTTGCCATACCCGGGGAGAGCAGTTTCACGCTCCTATTTTTCTTTGTCCCCGGCTCAGGTTATTATCCAAATCCGCTGACCTTCCTCTAACCTTCCTCTGACCTTCCTCTAACCTTCCTCTAACCTTCCTTTGACTCACAATATTCCCTCATTGTTCATTCAATATTTTACAATTTTGGTGGTCGCTGAAAACTTTTTTCCTTCGATTTTGACCAGGTAGATCCCGGCCGGGAAATTTCGCGGAGACCAGGATATTTCCTGTCTTCCCGCGGGGAGTGTTTTTGAGAAAATTTCACCGGCAGATGAGCCATTCATCCGGTATGCTGTACCCGTAATTTTATCTTCAGCCGGCAGGTAAAATTTCAAGGTTGTACTGGTTTCAACCGGGTTTGGATTTGCAACAAGATGTATGGCTGCCGGTGTGGCCCCGGGTGAAACTCCCGTCATCAGGTCATCCAGCTGTGCTTTGTACGAGGATAACCCGTAGGTTCCCGCAACGATGGTCCGGGTGGGGGCATGGATTTTGAGCGCATAAACCGGCACCGCGGGCAATCCGTCCCAGATCCAGTACCAGTATTGGCCACCATTGGTGGTTCCATATACGCCGGCATCGGTTGCAACAATGATCCGCCCGGGAAGATCGGGATCAAGGGCGATATCGTTTACCGGGAATTCAGGCAGGTTGCCGGTGATATCAACCCAGGTCGATCCAAGGTCGTTAGATTTGAACACATGCGGCAGGGACTCATCCCAGCGGAACCCCGACAGGGTGGCATAGATGGTTTGCGCGTTGAAAGGATCGGCGGCAACTTTCGTCACCCACCGGTTTGGCAACCCCGCCGAAATGTTCTGCCACGACTGGCCATCATTGCGGGAGATGTGAACTTTCCCGTCTCCGCTTCCGGCGATGACAATGGATGGATCCAGGGCGGAAATGGCAAGGGTGGTAATCGAATAAAAATACTGATCGATGCCTCCGGTGAGGTCATCGCTGACCGGTTGCCAGCTGTCTCCTTTGTCGATGGATTTCCAAACCCGGTATGTCCCGAAATAGATAACAGACGGATCGGTGGGATGCATCACAAGGGGAGCGGACCAGTTTACGCGGTCGCCCGACATCGGCCCGGCAATATAGTTCATGGTTGGCCCGCCGTCGTCGGACCGGTACAGATTACCCCACTGGTACTCGGCATAGATGGTATTCGGATCGGTATAATCCACCAGGGTATACATGCCATCACCTCCGAGAATTGGTTCCCAGTCGCTCGTTCCGCCTGTCTGGGTGCGGATGGTGTTGTTATCCTGCGTGCCACCGTAGATGCGCTCAGGGTTCTGGTTGTCAATGTCGATCGCGTAGAATTGGGTCAATGGCAGGTTGTTGACCTTATCCCAGTTGTAACCATGATCGCTGCTCAGGTAAAGGCCGCCGTCGTTTCCTTCGATGATCCTGTTGTTTGCCTCATCAAAAAACATGGCATGGTGATCAACATGGAACTCCCACGATGAAAGGTCGGTCCAGCTGGCTCCTCCATCTTCGGTGCTGAAAAGGTCTACTCCCATCACGAATACCCTGTCGGGGTTCGCCGGATCAACGCGCACCTGCCCGAAATACCAGCCGAAGTTGCTGTTCATGCTAAACAGGCTGCCATCGTTGGTCCGGGTCCATGACTGGCCCCCGTTGACCGATTTGTAAACACCCACATCATAGTTGTCAAGATCATAAAATGCGTACAGGATGTCGGGGCTTGATCTGGCTATGGCAATGCCGATGCGGCCGACATTGTTTCCTGTCGGCAGACCGTTGGTGAGTTCATTCCAGGTAGTGCCGCCGTCCGTGCTTTTCCAGAGGCCGGAACCATCTCCGAATGACTGCCGGTAGGTCAATCCCCGTATCCGCTCCCACATGGAGGCATACAGGATCAGCGGGTTGGTGGGATGCTGTACAAGGTCAATGGCCGATGTGGAATCGTTGATGTAAAGTACGCGTTGCCATGATTGCCCGCCGTCAACAGTGCGGTAAACGCCGCGTTCATCAGTGGCGGTGAAGAGATTGCCGCAGGCCGCAACGAAAACCCGCTGAGAATTTGAATAATCCACGACAACCCTGCCAATATAGGCTGAATGGGTGAGTCCCATGTTTTGCCATGACGCACCGGCATCGGTTGATTTATAGATCCCGTTGCCGAGGAAACTGAAGCTGGATGAATTGGCTTCTCCTGTTCCACAATACAACACCTGGTCATTGTTCGGATCAATCGAGATATCGCCCACAGAGATAACCGGAACACCTGAGAAGAGGTTGGTCCATGTCGCACCCTGGTTGGTTGTTTTCAGCACCCCGCCGGTAGCCGCCCCGATATAGATGGTCGAGGGATTCCCTGCCGGGGATTCAATGTCGGTGATCCTGCCGCCGATGTTGTCGGGACCGGTAAATACCCAGGGATTGTTGCTGACAGCCGCATGGTCCATCATACTTTTGGTCTGCCGGGTCGCTTCCAGGAAGGCTGCCGGGTTGATCCGGCCATAAGGATAAAGGCGCTGCATGGCCGTCCAGTCGTTGGGTTCAAGGGATGGATGTTGCCATTTGGCAGAGGTGACCATGTTTTTCGATTGCAGAAACGTTGCGGGGTGGACAAAGCTGAGGTATGCGGGCAAAGGAAACAATGCAGGCAATGAAGACAATGCAAACAATGCAAACAATGAAGACAATGCAAGCAATGCGGATAATGCAGTGGGGATGATGCGGCGTGGTTTCATATTCGGGTTGGTTAAATGCAGACCGGAAAGATAGGAAAAATATGGGAATGACGGATTATTCGGTTCTGAGGGCGCCTACCAGGTCGGTTATGTGCTTGATTTTATGCCTTTCCATGTATGATTCAATGCCATCCGCGATTTTTACGGAGGCTGCCGGGTCGATAAAGTTGGCGGTACCAACCTGGATGGCCGAAGCGCCTGCAAGGATGAACTCAATGGCGTCGGTGGCATTCATGATGCCTCCCAGCCCGATGATCGGGACATGAACCGCTTTATGCACCTGCCACACCATGCGCAGGGCGACGGGCTTGATTGCCGGGCCTGACAACCCCCCGGTGATGGTCGACAATACCGGCCGCCGGCGTTCAGCATCAATTGCCATTCCCAGCAAGGTGTTGATCAGGGTGATCACATCGGCGCCGCCATCAACGACGGCTTTGGCGAGGTCGGAGATGCTGGTGACGTTTGGAGATAGTTTCACCATCAATACTTTGTGGTAAACCTTGCGTACCTCGGCGGTGACCTCCGTGGCCATGGAAGGAATGGTGCCAAAGGCCATGCCACCCAGTTTTACATTGGGGCAGGAGATGTTCAGTTCGATGGCGGGGATGTTGTCGAGTTCATTGATGCGTTCGGCAACTTCAACATATTCTTCAACGGTGGAACCCGATACATTGACAATTATGTTTGTATTGAAATTTTTAATCCTTGGATAGATCTCATGGCAGAAGTGTTCAATTCCCTTGTTTTGCAATCCAACAGAATTCAACATCCCCGATGAAGTTTCTGCCATGCGCGGATAGGCGTTGCCGTCACGGTTTTTACCCGTCACTGCTTTTACAAAAATGCCTCCGAGCCTTCCCAGGTCAATAAAGTCACGAAACTCGTCACCATACCCAAAGGTCCCCGAGGCGGTTGTCACCGGGTTTTTGAAAGGGAGTCCTGCGATATTTACAGAGAGATCGGGCATGTTATATGGTAAAATGTCAAAAATCGTAAATCAAAAATCGTAAATCGTAAATCGTAAATCGTATATAGTCTTACTTCCATGGCAGCCGCCTGATATTAAAAACCGGTCCTTCAACACACACACGTTCGTTTCCCTTGTCGGTTGGGGTGATGCAGCAAAGGCACACACCAAAGCCGCAGGCCATGGTGTTTTCGAGTGAGACTTCACAGTCGGTATTGTTCATCCGTGCAATTTTTGCCACGGCTTTCATCATGGCATCCGGGCCGCAGCAATAGATTTTTTTAAATTCAATCTTCTCACGCTGGAAGATTGAATGGTCGACCACCAGCCCTTTTTCTCCTTCAGTTCCGTCGTCGGTAGTTATCAAAACTTTTCCGCACCGCGAATAGGCGTCTATTTCCGAAACTTCTTCCCTGGTCCGGAACCCAAGGAGGATGGTTGGATGAATGTTGTTCTGGTTGAGAAATTGAGCGAGGAATAGCAGGGGGGCCACACCACATCCGCCGCCTACAAGGAGTACATCTTTGGTAAAAGGCAACGAAAACGAATTTCCCAGCGGGTAAATGAGGTTGAGATGATCACCGGCTTTCAGTTCGGCCAGGTGACTTGTCCCCGGGCCCTTGATCTGGATCAGCAGGCGCAGGGTATTTTTTTGGTAATCGACCGAATGAATTGAAAAAGGGCGACGCAGAAATGTCGATGGGGAATTTTCAACAAGGGCCTGTGCAAACTGCCCGGGAAGGATCAACGGCAGCTTCACAGGCGAAAGCAGTTCAAGTGTGAAGTGACGCTTATTTAAACGGGTGACCCCGGTAACCCTGAGATCTTCAACAAGTTTTTTTAACTCCATCGCTGGCCGGAATTTAGTCACATGGGTTGTTCGAAATTCACGGAAGATTTTAATTTACACTTTTTCCGGGGCATCATCGGCCGGGGCGGCGGTTTCGGGAGGGGTTTCCAAAGCCTCCGGCTCTTTTGTTTCTTCGGTGAAGTCAAGGAGTCCCTGTTCCAGAAGGGTGTTGTACCAGCTTACCATCTTTTTGATATCTGAAACATATACGCGGTCCTGGTCATATTCGGGAACCATCCCGAGGAAAAATTTCTTCAGTGTGTTGTTGTCCGATTTATGATCGATGGCAGGTTTTCCTTCTAATTTTTCATAAAAAGCCTTGAACACTTCTTTCAATGCAAGGTCGTCACCGGTTGTAAATACGCTTATCTCCTCCAGCGAACTCATCTTTTCATGTCCGAAGGCCGGGAAACGTTTGTTATCATTGAGTGATTCCACAATAACGGTGTTTTTGCCCTGTGAAACGACTTTAAACAAGCCGTTTTTTCCGGCAATCGATAAGATCTTACTTAAATCCATAGTCTGATAGTTTTTTGCAAAGATAAAAAAAGAATGCCATTTTAATCACGCTTCACTTGTCATTTGTCACTTGTCACTTGTCACTTGTCACTTGTCACTTGTAGTATCTTACCTGGCAATCCTGAAATTCCTGTATTCCCCGACCCGCCAGCCTGTCTTCTTTTCAATAAATCGGAGGATGACCGATTTAAGCGAATGGTGGTTGTTGGAAGTATCAGGGGTAAATTCCCAGTCCTTTCCGGCGATCCGGTCGCGCATTACCAGGGGATGAGTGCCCGTAAACAGTGACAGGTAATCCATGCCGCTGTAATCGAAGGTTTCCGACTTCGGCACGGTCTTGTCAATCCACCGGTCGGTATGCCAGTACCGGTGGAAAGTTTGTTGCTTGGCCTGCTGTGCCTGGGGCGGTTTTACCCACCCATAGTGATAGACAAAGGCATCTACCGGCGCGACAAACAACTTTCTCCCCTCTTTCCTGAAACCCTGGGCATCGAGGTATGAGCGGATCAGCTTGTCGTTGCGGATCACCCTCACTTCATGCCGGTACCATTTGCGGGAGTCGCCGATATATTTATAAGAGCCATAGAAATGCGTATAATTGAAGACCAGCCCTTCTACCGCCGGATCGGAAGCATATTGTTCCATGGCAGCCCTGATTGCAGGAAGGTATTTTTCATGGACCACCTCATCGGCCTGGATGTAAAACCCCCAGGCAGAGTCGGGCGAAATGGCATCAAATGCTTTGTTGGTCTCGACCGCAAGTACCTGACCGCCTTCGCGCAGCGAGTCGTCCCAAACCGTATCGATTATCCTGATCTTCGGATCCCCGATCGACAATACCAGGTTGCGTGTATCGTCCTCCGATTTGCCCACCGCCACAATAAACTCATCGCAAACCGGCAATATCGACCTGATCGATTCCACCACGGGGTAGTCGTATTTGATTGCATTGCGCACGAAGGTAAACCCGGAGACTTTCATCTGCTTGCTGAATCAGAAACAATATTAAACAACTTATCCTGAGGTTGTCTCAAAAGTCAAATTTCACCGCTAAGACGCAAAGGAGCAAAAAAATAAAATTATTGATAATCAATTCTTTGCGTCTTGGCGTCTTCGCGGTGAACATAAGGTTTCATGCTTTTAAGACAGCCTCCATTATTTTGTTGGTACATTGCGAAAAAAAAATCTTAAGAGACAGCTGGTTCAGGTGACGAAAACAGCAGGTCTCCAAACATAATGGTGTTGAAAAATGCAAAAAACACAACCCCTGCCTGTGTTTCAAACATTGATTCGAAAAACAGGCTGATTGCCATGATGAATAAAAATGCGAAATAGGGATAGAAACGCATCCGGCAGGAAATAATTGCCGGTATCACCAGCATGGATGCAAACAGGAGAAATCCCAGCACGCCGAGTGCTATCCATGTCTGGACGAACTGGTTATGGGCATTGCGGTGTTCTTTCAGTACCGCCAGTGAGTTTGTTTGTGCGTATCCCTCCATCAGTTTATCCTTGACATCGCCGGTGCCGGCGCCAAAAAAGAAATTATCCCGGACCACCCCCAGCGAAGCGTTCCAGATCATGATGCGTTCACCCGTGCTCCGTTTTGAATTCCCCACGGTATCCGCCGACGAAACATCTCTTTTGGCCTGTGAAACCCGGTTTGCCACATTCGGGAAAAGCTGCAGGGCGAGGAGCAACAGCACCAGGGCAATGCTGAAAAACAGGACACCTTTCAGCCGGTTTTTCACTATGACCAGCAGCAGGAACGTATAAAAAGTTATTACAGCGCCCCATATGAGGAGCCCGGCCTTTGAGCTTAATAAAACGATCATCACCGTAAAGAAAACAAGTGCCGTGACATAGGCGGCTGTTTCCGTCTTTTTTATTGTTTCCCTGCGAATCAGAAGAAAATAGAGCATGTTTGAAGCAGCAAAGGCCAGGTACATTGAATAATACGACGGATGCGAGGCCCATGCCAGTTTGGAATAGTAGAAAGAATCAGGCAGGTGAAGAACGGCACTGCAGTAAAAAGCATGCCCCACCAGCAGGAGACTGCCTGCAATACAACCGGCAATAAAAAATTTGAAAATTGTTGCGGTCTCCTGCTTACTGACCAAAGGCAACCCGGACATGGAAAAAATGAGCGGAAACAACAACAGGGAAAACTTGACCTCCAGGTCGAACCAGCCATATTCCAGGTTGTCGGTCCACAACATGCCGACCAGGTAAAACAGGTAGATGAATGACAGGGAGAAAACCAGGAAACGTTTTTTCTCTTTGAAGATCAGCCGGAAATTTTGCACATACCTGCCCCGGACAAGCCAGGTTATTCCCAAAACCAGGATCAGCAGCGGGATCAGCCGTCCATACACAGGTATAGTAAAAGCAATGGCATACAGGGTATACAGGAAAACACTTTCAGTGGTTATCTCGTTTTTAAGCAGTGCCATCTTACCAAAGTTCATATTTCATATACAGCTAAGGCTCAGTTTACTGATTCTATTTTTGATTTATAGAAATCCCTGTTCCTGTAAATATAAATGTTGTTCGCCTTGTTAACCGGGTTTAACCGGTGCATGAGCTTGTCAATAAAGCCCGGTTCAATGGTGGTTTCGTAGACAAGGAGCGGGAAACTTTTTTTAGCAGCAGCAACCCGGTTGCTGAGGTTCCGGTCGCCTGTAAACAGGAAGAACTGCGGATGATAAAACTTAGGCTGTGCGGCAATGGCTGTAACCCGTTGGTATATTGTCGTATCCGTAGGCGTTTTTTCGGGATGCCAGGGCCATTTCCCGGTGTAAAAGATTGGCGACATGGGCACATTCCCATCGGCATCTTCAATAATATAATTTGCTACGTAAGGATACCTTGAAAGATAATACATCGATTCCACCTGGGCGCGCTTCGAATACATGAAGGTTAAACCCGAAAGCAGGAGTATGTTGATCACCCAGAAGAAGATCCAGCAGGCCCGGAGCAGTTTTTTCCGCTGTGACCAGAAGCCTGAGGGTACAATGTATTGATAATAACCCATGGTTCCGAGCATGATGAGAAAAGGAACGAAAGGAAGGATGAACCTTTCCTGTTTGTTCGGGTAAAAAGAGTGGAACGCGAAAAACAGGGCTGATGGGAAAAAGAGCAGGAAATACCGCTTCCATCCGCGGATGTACCCGTAGAGAAGAAATATGCTTACGGGCGGTAACAGGATACCGCCAACGGTGATAAAATAGTTGTACCAGGGCAGGTTAAAATAGGAGTTGCGGTCGGTGATATTTACCTTGATATACCCCAGGAACTCTGCAAAAGGATATCCCCATATGGACACGTCAATCGTTGTTTGAACCAGGAGGAACGAGCAGAACATCCCGGTCGCCATGCCGGCAACTTCCTTCCATTTTCTTTCAAACAGGATGATAATAAACACGCCCACAGGGAAGAGCACCGACTGGTATCGCACGTCGGTGGCAAGACCGAATAAAATTCCCGTAAGAAGCCATAACCTGAATGGTCCGGAGGTTTTGCGGGGGTTGATAATTTGCCAGAACCCCAGCATCAGGAACGGTATGCTGACCGACTCGACGAGGTTTCTCACGCTGATCCATGGCATGAAGAAATAGAGTGCAAGCAGGATCCCTGCCAGCCTTGCGGATTTTTTATCAGAAAGGGTTTCAACGATCCGGTATCCGTAATAGACGGTGATGAGCGAAAATGCTCCATGTAAAATCCGAACAATTAGCATTTTAACCTGGGGATCGCCGATATACATCCATTTCATGAGGGTAAACAGCAGGAAATTTATTCCAGGGTAGAAAAAATTGTGGCCGGTCGGGCCGACATTGTTTTGCCCCCCGGGAAGCCAGGAATTATAATCTTTGCCATATACCCATGACTGGGGTGCTTCGATCACAAGGAAATGATCATCCAGCATCCCCCAGCCCTTTGCAAAGATGGCTGCGAGCAGGCGGAATAAAATGGCCAGAACCATGATAATGACCAGCGGCTGGTCATTCCATGACTTTTTTATAATGCCGTAAATCTTGTTCGGGTTAACCAGGCTTGTCATTCACTAAAATAAAATGTGCGAAATGCTGAATGTTAAATATTTGGGATGATTCCGGTATAATTTTCCGGTGTGATGGCTTTAAGTTCATCCTTTACTTTCTTTGTAACTTTTAAGGCATCGATGAACTTTACGAGGGTGGCCCGGGTAATTCCCCCCTGGCCCCGGGTGAGCAGTTTCAATGCTTCATAGGGGTTTGGGTAGTTTTCGCGGCGAAGAATGGTTTGGATGGCTTCGGATACAACGGCCCAGTTTTCATCAAGGTCTTTTTTTAGTTTTGATTCGTTGATAATCAGTTTGTTTAATCCTTTCAGCAACGATTTGTACGCGATCAGCGAATGGGCCATGGGGACCCCGATGTTGCGGATTACGGTGGAGTCGGTGAGGTCGCGCTGCAGGCGGGAAACGGGTAGTTTTTCCGACAGGTGTTCAAAAACTGCATTGGCCAGGCCAAGGTTGCCCTCTGAATTTTCGAAATCGATGGGATTTACCTTGTGCGGCATGGTGGATGAGCCGGTTTCTGTTGCCTTTACTTTCTGTTTGAAATATTCCATCGAAATATAGCTCCACATATCGCGGTCGAGGTCGATCAGGATGGTATTGATGCGCTTGAGGTTGTCAAAAAAGGCCGCCATGTTGTCGTAGTGTTCAATCTGCGTCGTGGTTTGGCAACGTTCGAGACCAAGGGTATCATTGATGAACTTGTTGGCGAATTTGACCCAGTCGATACGGGGATAAGCTGCCAGGTGTGCATTGAAGTTTCCGGTAGCCCCTCCGAGCTTGGCGGAGACAGGGATCGTTTCGAGGAGCGCCAGCTGCATCCCAAGTCGCTCGACAAACACATAAAGTTCTTTGCCGACAGTGGTGGGAGAAGCAGGCTGCCCATGGGTGCGGGCAAGCATCGGAACATGGTTCCACTGCATCGACCGCTCCAGCAGGTCCCCGTAGATCGTTTCAAGTGCAGGTTCCAGGATGTCGCGGTACGCATCGCGCATCGCCAGCGGGAAAGCCGTGTTGTTAATATCCTGGGAGGTAAGCCCGAAATGGATAAATTCCCTGAACGGATCCAGGCCAAGAAGGCTGAACTGCTCTTTCAGGAAATATTCGACAGCCTTGACATCATGGTTTGTTTCCTTTTCTATCTCCTTGACTCTCAGGGCGTCTTCCGGTTCAAACTTCTCGTAGATGTTCCGGAGTTTTGGAAACATCTTCTTGTCGAACCCTTTTAATTCCGGCAGCGGGATGCGGCACAAGGCGATGAAATACTCCACCTCGACCAGCACACGGTACCGTATGATGGCTCCTTCAGAGAAAAATGCAGCCAAAGGTTCCGTAATGGTGTGATAACGGCCATCAATGGGGGAGACGGCGTTCAAAGGAAGATCCATAACAGCTTAAAAATTAAAAATTAAAAATTACGATCAGGCATGAGGTGACATGTCACCGGTCACTGGCCCATTCCCATAGATACGCTTAGCAAAGATATGGATAAATCAACACCCGCCTGCTCCGATTTTGCCGGGGGTATCGGAAAAAATTTCCTGCAGGGGCAACACTTCACAAAATAGACATTCAATTTTGCATATATTTGTAACATGATAAGTTTTAACCTAATCCGGAAACCATGAAAAAAATCTTTACAACCTTATTGATCTTTGCAGCAGGCCTTTTTGCTGCACAATCGCAAACACTCGTAACAACACAACCGCTCAACAAGAACATTGTGTTGGAAGAATATACAGGAATCCATTGCCAGTACTGCCCCGAAGGGCATGCGATTTCGGCGGCCATCCTGGCCAATCACCCTGGGAGAGCTGTGGTTATTGCCATTCACCAGGGCTCTTTTGCCACACCCAATACAGGGGAGCCCGATTACCGTACGCCTTTCGGTGATGCGCTTGCCGGTCAAACCGCGCTTACAGGGTATCCTTCAGGGACCGTAAACAGACATGTTTTTATTGGAACAACTACCGCCCTGGGCCGCGGAGACTGGACTTCCAGTTCCGAAATCATCCTGCAGCAGCCCTCACCGGTAAACGTTGGGGTTGAGTCATCGTTTAATGCCGCCACCCGCGAGGTGACAGTTCATGTCGAGTTGTATTACACCGCCAACAGTGCCGTGCCAACCAATTACATCAATGTGGCGCTCATCCAGAATCATGTTTTTGGTCCGCAGACAGGCGGCGGTGCAGGAAGCAATTATGAACATATGGAGATGCTTCGCTACCTGATCACCGGGCAATGGGGTGATGCAGTGACCACCACCACCCAGGGGTCGCTTGTTGAAAAAACGTATACTTACATCATCCCGGCAGCTTACAACAATATTCCCTGCGTAGTTGAAAATTGCGAAATTGCTGTTTCCGTTGCCGAAGGGCACCAGGAAATCCTTTCCGGCGATGTTGTTCCGGTTATTGATGGCACCAACCTGTATGTGGGCGATATCAGCACTTCCGACAGTGTCATGAAACTCGGCCAGCCCAGCCTGATGACCAGTTTTAACCTGGCCGCCAACAGCAACATAGCGGGTACGGAACCTTTCAAAATCAAGCTGGTTTCAGCGCCGCCTGCCGGCTGGAGTTCGAGTTTTGTAATTGATGGACTGACGTTTACCGACAGTACTGTCGTAAATCTTGTCAAAGGAACCCCAAAATCGCTCACCCTCCAGGTCACTCCCGGCGATACTGCCGGTTTCGAAGATTTTACCTTTGAACTCTCCTCTGTTAACAAGCCCAATGCCCCGGTTAAATATTTTACAGCCCATGTGATTTCGAATGTGAACACCTTGATTGTGAATGCTGCCGGCGACAACAATGCCACACTCCACTCGGATGTATATATTGCCGGTTTGAAAGCTGCCGGTTGTGATCATCTTGCTGTAATGAAATCAAACCTCTTCGTACAGGCTAAAACTGCAGGCGTCCTTACCGAGATCGTGAACATATTTTACAACGTGGCATGGACATTCCCCGCCTTTACCGATCCTGAAGCCCTCGCAGTAAAGTCATTTGTAGACAATGGGAAAAACCTCCTTGTTGCAGGACAGGATATTGGCTGGGACATTATGAGTGCTGCAGCAGGAAGCCATGGCACGCCCGTAACCCAGGATCTCTATACGAATTACCTGAAAGCTGCCTTTGTCGACGACGGAGGCACTGCCAACAATAAACTGGTGGCGAACGTCCTCGATCCGATTTACGGCACCGTGGCTACTTCAGCCATTGTAGATGTTTATGGCGGGAACATGTACCCCGACCAGATCAACCCGGTGCAGGATGCCACGGCTGCATTCTACTACAACACAACACTGACAAAAATCGGTGCGGTCAAATCAACGAAGGACCAGGCAAAGGTTATTTATTTCGGTGTAGGTCTTGAGATGGTCCAGGCAGCAGCGATCAGAAATGATGTGCTGAAGAAGACCTATGACTGGTTTATGGATGGCGTTGGCATCAATGATAAAGAGGCGGTTCGTGCTGCATTTCTTGGTCAGAATTTTCCGAATCCGGCCTGCAATGAAACGTCCATCCTCCTTGGTTCGATAGATCGTGACATGGTGCTTGAGATTTCCGACATCACCGGGAAAACACTGGTAACGGAACCTGTAAAAGCCGGTGCCGGCCAGATCACTGTTTCAACTTCATCATTTGGCAGCGGGTTGTACTTCTATCGCCTGGTAAGCGGCGGCAGGGTCATCGACACCCGGAAAATGAGCATCCAAAAGTAAAAGACGGAATCGTAAGGAACCCAGTTTCTGTTACCGTCCAACATTGTTCTGAAGCCATTTCCCTATCAGCCCCAAAGCTGTCGGGGAAATGGTTTCTTCAATTTTGACATATTCTGTCGGGCTGCCTGTGGTCGCTGTCTGGAAAAGATGGTTCAGTTCGGGAAGTTCTTCGACCACATAGGATGAATTTCCTCCGAAGATCAGGGCTTTTTCAATGGCTTCCAGGTTCTCTTTTGGCGGAACCTGCAGGTCAAGGCTCCCGTTGATTGCAAGGAACGGGCAGGTAACCTTCGATAAATACACTTCAGGGTTTAGGGTAAGAAAGCAGCGGAACCATGGTGAGGTCAGGCTGGCAACCTGGGCATTGAGTTCCTCCTCCGTCATGGGGTGGTAGTTTGCATCTTTCACGTTCTTTTTGTCGAAATCGGCAATAAGCAGCCTGAGTTTCTGACCGGCCTTTGTATCGTCGCTGTTCTTTTTCAGCACAGCGTACATCTCTTTGCTGAGTTTTTCATTCTGTTTGATACTTTTCTCGTCCTCACCTTCGGTTTTGGAGATGAGGGCCGACTGGAGCAGGAGAATTTGTTCTCCCGTCACTCCGGGACCGGCCATCAGCACCACAAAGGCGACATCCCGGCGACGGGAAGCAACAATCGGTGCGATAAGTCCTCCTTCACTGTGGCCGATAAAACCAATCTTTGCTGAGTCGATCTCCGTGTGTTTCTTCAAAAAGGAGAAAGCAGCCTCGGCATCGGTTGCAAAATCGAGGGAAGTGGCGGTTTTAAATTCCCCTTTTGACTTTCCAACGCCGCGATCGTCATAGCGCAATACGGCAAATCCCAGGCGTGTCAGGTAGTCGGCAAGCACCAGGAAGGTTTTGTGCCCGAGCAACTCTTCATCACGGTTTTGCGGACCTGAGCCGGTAATGAGGATTGCTGCCGCGAATGTTCCCGTCTTTTCCGGAAGTGTCAATGTTCCAGAAAGTTCAAAGCCGCCTGCAACATTGGGAAATGTCACCTCCTCAATGCGATACGGGAAGGGTGGTTTCGGCTCCTGCGGACGGTTCATGGTAACTCTTTTTCCCTCCCTCACCATGACAATCGGGAATGACATGCCACCCTGCTTCCATGAGCCAGGGATGGAATCATTCGTTTTATTGACCTTGCCTGTAAATTCACCGCCGATGCCATGTGCTTCAACAGTCAACAGGTTATCCGCCAGCACTACTTTGCTGGTCGGCAGGTCCATCACGCCCTGGTCGGGGCTGTCGAAGGTGACGTTGAGGCTGTCGGCTTCATCGGATGAGATGTTCATGACCAGCCGGAGTTGTTTGGATTGAATTTTAAGGGTACCCGACCAGGTTCCTTTGAGCATTTTCATCGTCTTGCCTTCCTGGGCCCGGCCGGCCAGGGAAATCAGCATGGCAACTGCAAGGATCAGTATTGCCGGTGTTTTAATATAATTTCTTTTCATGGTTGGATGCCTCAAGGATAAGGTTCAATAAATAAACGGGCAAAGTAACAAAGAAATTACCTGAATTCCATATTCATTCAACGTTGACATATAAAAAGATAAACTTAAGTTAAGTTGTATTGTTTATATGTTTTTTATAATTTTGATTGCATGTTAGCCTCATCGACTTATTAAAACCAAAATCCAAAATCGCCTCTTTATGGAAACAACCGGAATGGATCATTATCTGGAAGCAGCGAAACGTGCGGCGCAATGGCACCGGGATTACCGGGAGCAGATGAAACAATGCCGGTTCGACACCATCGCCACCCACGGCATTTACTCCATGCAGGAGGCGCTTGATTTCAACCAGGGATCAATTGTTGAACCGGTGTATATGTCAACATCGCAGGCATATCGTGATGCCGATGAAATGGAGGCTGCCCTGGGGTACAGGATACCAACGTGGTGTTACTCCCGCATTGCCAACCCCACCATGTATTATCTCGAAGGTGTGCTTGCCCTGCTGGACGGCTACGGTTCGGATGTGGAGACATCGTGTATTGCCACTTCATCCGGGATGGCAGCCATCCAGAGCGCGGTGGATCCTTTCCTGGTGGTTGATCCGCGAAACCCGAAGGCCCCGATGAATTTTGTGGCCACGGCGCAGGTTTACGGCGGAACCTACCAGCAGTTTTCCATGCGAAAGCACCATGACAGGGATGTTGAATGGCGAAAAGTTTGTCATTCGACCGATCTTGCCGAATGGGAATCACTGATCGACGAAAATACACGCTTCCTTTATGGAGAGATGCCGAGCAACCCCTGCCAGGCATTTTTTGATCTTGAAAAAGTTGCCGCCCTGGCCCATAAATACGGGCTCCCGCTGATCATTGATTCAACGGTGGCCACACCGGCGTTGCTGCGGCCAATTGAACACGGGGCCGACATCGTGGTGCAGTCGGTCACCAAATCACTTGCCACCAGCGGATTTGGAATTTCAGGGGCGGTGATTTCCCGGAAAAACCTGGTCTCGAACATTGACAACCCGGAGATGAAGGCCGATTTCGCCACCTGGCTCAAATTGCTGCCCAACCGCGACAATGGTCCAAATATTTCCCCCATGAATGCTGTGCTCGCCCTGAACGACATCCGCACGATCCGCATGCGGATGGACCACATGAGCCGCAGCACCATGAAGGTTGCGCAGTACCTTGAGCAGCACCGGCATGTGGAAAAGGTTGACTACCTTGGACTGGAAACAGACGCCCTGCACAGCCTGGCGTCGGATTACATGTACCTGGTTGATTCGGAATACGACGACCAGTACGGCACAAAGGTGAACCGGTACGGGCATTTGATGTCATTCAACATAAAAGGGGATGCAAAACAAACCCGTGATGTATTTAATGCATTTACCCGCATCTGGCGTGCCACCGACCTGGGAAGGATCAAATCGGTGGCAACCATCCCTGCAATTTCAACCCACGCCCAGCAGGGGGAGGAGGGGCGAAAACTGGCCTGCATCCCTGCAAACCTAATCAGGCTCTGCATCGGCGTGGAACACCCCGATGACATTATCAAAGATATCGACCAGGCGCTTGCAGTCCTGGATGGCAGGAAAGTGAAGGTCACCACTCCGGAGTATTCGGCTGGAGGCGCCTCTTCAGCCACTTTAAGAAACAGGCAGGCCTGAGGTTTGCGGTCGCATCCGGCGAAATTTCTTTTAGGATAATTTTATGTATGTTTGTTCTAATTTTCTGCAGTTAAATAAAGTTTAACTATTTAAAAACAAAGGAGGTCGTTATGCCAAACCGTGGGTTCAATACCAAAGCCATTCATGCCGGCAAGACAGAATTTCATCCTGATTCCATGTCGGTACCCATTTATCAGTCGGTAGCCTATCCCTATCTAGATGCACAGGAGGCCGCTGCAATATTTACCGGTGAGAAACCCGGTTTTACCTATGGCCGCTGGGATAACCCGACGGTCCAGGTATTTGAGAACCGCATGGCGGCGCTCGAAAACACCGAAGGCGCCATCGCGGCAGCCTCCGGCATGTCTGCCATCTTTTTGCTGGCCCACCACCTGCTCAGTCCCGGAGATGACGTGGTATCCTCAAACCGAGTGTACGGCGGTACTTTCGGTTTGTTTAATGTCGGCCTGCCCAAGATGGGGGCAAAAGTCAGCTGGGTAACCAGCCCCGAATCCATCGATGCCTGGGCGGCAGCCATCACCCCCAATACAAAATTCCTTTTTGTGGAGAGTCCCAGCAACCCTTCGCTGTTTATTGCCGACATACCGGCCCTTTCAGCCCTTGCAAAATCAAAAAACCTGCCGCTTGTTGTCGACAATACCATTACGACCCCGGCATTGCAGCAGCCAATTCTGCTGGGAGCCGACATCGTGGTGCATTCCACCACCAAATATATCTGCGGCAACGCCACCAGTCTTGGAGGCATCATATGCGGTCCGAAGGCGCTTGTTGAAGGGATCCGGCAGAGCGGCATCCGATATCTTGGGCCGGCCATGGCGCCTTTCAATGCCTGGCTGAACCTGAATGGCCTCGAAACCCTTTCGCTCAGGATGGAAAGGCATTGCCTGAATGCGATGGCTGTTGCAACTTATCTTGAAAAGCATCCCAAAGTGATCCGGGTAAACTACCCCGGGCTTGAATCAAACCCGTACCATAAAATGATCGCTTCCCAGATGAAGGGATGCAGTTCGCTGATGTCATTTGAACTCGACGGCAACTATGAACAGGCAACCCGGTTCATCGATGCATTGAGGGTAATGACCCATGCGACACACCTTGGAACATGCCGGTCAATTGTCACCCACCCGGCTTCAACCACCCATTCGGCCATGGGCGAAACGGAGATGCGCAAGGCCGGGATCTCACCGTCGATGATCCGGTTCTCCATTGGCATTGAGGATGAGAAGGACCTGATCGACGACCTGGCCCAGGCCTTCGACAGGATCGACAGCGAACCGATAGTCAAGGAAGATTTTAAAACGGGAAAATATCCCCAGGCATTCTGATATGGAACAACCATTGCTTTTCTACTCCACAAACCTGCAGGCTGAAGCAGTCCCCTTCAGCCAGGCGCTGCTCAGGGGCCAGGCTCCGGACAGGGGGCTTTACCTGCCACAATCGGTCCCGCAGATATCGCAGGACGATATCGCCGGCTATTCGGGACTGCCGTATCATGAGATTGCTTTTGATGTTATACGGAGGTACCTGGTAGGGCAAATCGGGGAAGGTGAACTGCGTGAACTCGTCAGGGATGCCTATGATTATCCTGTTCCGCTTGAAAAAGTCAGCGGCCGGAAGTATGTCATGCGCCTCGACCAGGGGCCGACAGCTTCTTTCAAGGACTTCGCCGCACGGATGATGGGACGGCTCATGCAGCATTACCTGAAACTAAACGGGCAAAAGCTGCTGATCCTTACGGCTACCTCCGGCGACACCGGGAGCGCGGTGGCCAATGCGTTTTTTGGACTGGACAACATCCAGGTTGTGGTGCTCTATCCCAGGCTGGAAGTGACCGGCCGACAGCGCAAGCAGATGACCACCCTTGGCAGGAACGTCCATGTGCTTGCGCTTGATGCCAAATTTGACGATTGCCAGGCGCTTGTGAAACAGGCTTTTTCTGATCCTGAGCTGGAGCACCTCAGCCTGTCGTCGGCCAACTCCATCAACATCGGCAGGCTGATCCCGCAGATCGTCTATTACTTTTACGCATTTTCAAGGCTGGCCATGGAAAACCATCCCGAAAGGATCATATTCTCTGTCCCTTCCGGGAATTTCGGGGATATGATGGGCGGCATACTTGCCATGAGGATGGGACTGCCGGTAAAAAAGTTCATCATTGCGACAAATGCAAATGATGAGTTTCCCAATTACCTGGAAACCGGGAAGTATGAAAAGGTAGAACCATCGCGGAACTGCATCTCCAGCGCCATGAATGTCGGGCATCCAAGCAACCTGGCAAGGCTGGTCGCACTTTATGGCGGGATGATGGATGAAAAAGGGAACATCCACCGGCCGGCAGACATGGCATTGATGCGAAAGGAGATATTTTCGGTGAGTATTTCCGATTTGCTCACCCGGGAAACCATCAGGAAAGCCTATCTTGAACAACATGTTCTGCTTGAACCGCATGGAGCAGTCGGATGGGCCGGCCTCATGGAATACCTGAAAATAAATCCCATGGATGACCGGCAGGAACAACTGTGTGTTTCACTCGAAACGGCCCACCCCGCAAAGTTCCCTGAAGAGATCAGGCAGCTCACCGGCCTTGATCCGCCCTTGCCGGCAAGCCTTGAAGGACTTGACGAAAAACCGGAATTCATAAATTCCTTACCGGTCGATTACCTTGATTTTAAAAAATTCCTGTTAACTACATTTTAATTTTGCATTTTGACTTTGCATTTTGCTTTTTGAATTTATAAGGTTTTAATTTGTAGCCATCATGTATATCCTCTGTTCCGACCTTGAAGGTGTTTTCGTTCCTGAAGTATGGATCAACGTCGCCGATAAAACCGGCATCGGCGAACTGCGCCGCACCACCCGCGATGAACCCGATTACAACCTGCTGATGCGGAGCCGCATGAAAATCCTTGATCAGCATGGGTTAAAACTGCATGACATCCAGGATGTTATTGCCCGGATACAGCCGCTCCCCGGGGCCATTGAATTTATCGGATGGGTGAAGGAACGAACCCAGTTGATCGTGGTTTCCGATACATTCATCCAGTTTGCCGATCCGCTGATGGTGCAGCTTGGCCGCCCCACCCTCTTCTGCCACACTCTGGTGATGGACGATACCAACAGGATCATCGATTACACGCTGCGCCAGCCCGATCCGAAACGGAAAACGGTGGAGGCCCTGCAGGGACTGAAATACCAGGTGATCGCCATGGGTGATTCCTACAACGATATCAGCATGCTCAAACAGGCCGACGTCGGCATCCTGTTCAGGCCGCCGCAGAACGTGATCAGTGATTATCCTGAATTCCGGGTGGTGACGGAGTATGAAGAGCTGAAGAAGGTCCTGGCCCGGTATATTCAATGACCAGTGACCAATTAGGTCCCAACTTCAAGTTGCCGCATAAACCCCACCTCCAGCGATATAAATGTCTCAGTGGTAGTTACTTCAGGGATCGACTGGATCTTGTCGGTAATCAGTTTTCGGAGATGCTCGTTGTCTTTTGCATAGATCTTCACAAACAGGGAGTACTTCCCGGTAACATGATGGCACTCCACGATCTCGGGGATCTGCATGATCTTCTTAAAAACCGTTGCATGGGTACTGGTCGATACCAGGTTGATTACCAGTCCGATAAATGCGCATGTGCCATAACCAAGTCCCTTCGGATCGACATTAAAATGCGAGCCGGAAACGATTTTTCCTGCAATCATCTGGTTTACACGCTGGTGGATGGCAGCCCCCGAAACATTGCATTTCCTGGCAATCTCAAGAAACGGAATTCGCGCATCCCTTGTGAGAAAGGAGAGGATCCGCTTGTCCAAACTATCAACTTTAAAGCTCATTGGTCGATTTTACGGAAAAACATTGTCAAATTATATGAAAAAGAGGTTAAACGATAACAAAGATAAAAAAATACAGGTTTATTAATTACAATATGTTAGCTTTTTACAAAAATAGCTGACAAAATATTATTTTTGTATTCTTATTATCTTGAATCCAGTCTCCATACCCCAAATCGTAAATCGTAATTCGTAAATCGTAAATCCAAAACCTTTTCCATGAAAAAAGATCCTTCAACCAAAATTTTCGACCTCCTTCAATTTGGCGAATATGGCGACGTAAACCCATCCGTTTGCGACTCCGCAACCTTCACCTTCATGCAGGCCAAGACCATGCTTGACACCTTCCAGGGAGATGCCGAGGGGTGTTTCCTTTACTCCCGCCACTGGAACCCCAGCAACAAGTACCTCGCCGATGCACTTTCAGCGATGGAGGGAACCGAGTCGGCTTGGGTTACGGCATCAGGGATGGCAGCGATCACATGTTCCATCCTGCAGATATGCAACAGCGGCGATCACATCGTTTGCAGCCTTACCACCTACGGGGGCACATTCGCGTTTTTGTTCAACTATGTGAAGAAATTCAACATAGATGTCACCTTCGTCGATATCACGAACCTCGACCTCGTAGAGCAGGCCATCAGGCCGAATACAAAAATGATCTACACCGAATCGATGACGAATCCCCTGCTGCAGATTTCCGACATCCCCGCCCTTGCGAAGATATCCGATGCACACAACATAAAGCTGGTTGTTGACAACACTTTTACACCGATGATCATCGCGCCTTTTCAGCTGGGCGCGCATGTTGTGGTCTACAGCATGACCAAGTTCATCAACGGGAAGAACGACTGCGTTGCCGGTGCCATTTGCGCATCAAAGGAGTTTATTGATTCCCTGAGCGATGTCAATGCCGGTACGGCGATGCTGCTTGGCCCCGCGCTGGATCCTCTGCGTTCCTCAAGCATCCTGAAGAATTTGCATACCCTCCATATCCGCATGAAACAGCATAGCAAAAATGCCATGTATCTTGCCCTGAAATTCAAGGAAAACGGCATGAAGATCAACTACCCCGGCCTGCCAGGCAACAAGGGACATCAAAAACTGAAGGAGATGATGGATCCGGAATTCGGTTTCGGGGGCCTGATAGCCATCGACATGGTGACCGCCGAACGGGCGGCAAAATTGATGGAGATGATGGAGAAAGCCGGAGTGGGTTACCTTGCCGTAAGTTTGGGGTATTTTAAAACACTTTTCAGCAATTCCGGAAAAAGCACATCGTCAGAAGTACCCGAGGAGATCCAGCGCGAAATGGGATTGTCGGAAGGACTTGTCCGCTTTTCCGTCGGTCTTGACAACGACATCGACAATACCTGGCAGAAGATAAAGCTGTGCCTTGATAATATGTAAACGACAACTGGTAAATTCTTTGAGGATGTCTTAAAAGTCAGATTTCACCGCTAAGACGCAAAGACGCGAAAAATAAAATTATTGATAATCAATTCTTTGCGTCTTTGCGGTGAAGATAAGTTTTCAGACTTTTGAGACAGCCTCGACGGAATTGGTGTGTTTGTTAAGCTGTACAATTCAGGTTCCGGTCGCCGAACGCATCATCAATACGGGTTACGGTTGGCCAGTACTTGTCCTCCCTGAGTGAATCAACCGGGAATGCAGCCTTCTGGCGCGAATAGGGGAGGTTCCATTCGTCAGCCGATACCATCTGTGCGGTATGGGGAGCTTTCATGATCACGTTATTTGTCTTGTCGGCTGCGCCGGAAGCAATTTCATCAATCTCCCCCTTTATAGCTACCATCGCTTCAAGAAAACGGTTCAGTTCTGAATAGGGTTCGCTTTCGGTAGGCTCAACCATCAGGGTACCGTGAACAGGGAATGCCACCGTTGGGGCATGGAACCCATAGTCCATCAGGCGTTTGGCAATGTCGATCGCCCCGATCCCGGTCTGTCTGGTAATCCCGTTGCAGTCAACGATCATCTCGTGGGCACAACGCCCGTTCTTGCCCGAATAGAGTATCGGGTAATAGGGTTCCAGGCATGATTTCAGGTAATTGGCATTGAGGATGGCCATTTTTGTAGCCTCGGTCAGGCCGCCTCCGCCCATCAGCTTGATATAGGCATAGGAGATCGTAAGGATCAGTGCGCTTCCGTAAGGGGCGGATGCAACTGCCGTAATGCCTTCGGTACCGCCTGTTTCAACACAAACGTGGTTGGGAAGGAACGGGGAAAGGTGCTTCGCAACGGCAATCGGGCCTTCGCCTGGCCCGCCGCCGCCATGTGGAATGGCAAAGGTTTTATGCAGGTTCAGGTGGCAAACGTCGGCTTTGATGATGCCGGGATTCGTCAGCCCGACCTGGGCGTTCATGTTGGCGCCATCCATGTAAACCTGCCCGCCGTTTTCGTGGATGATGTTGATGATGTCGAGGATCTCCTCCTCAAACACGCCGTGCGTTGATGGATAGGTGACCATCAGTGCTGCAAGGGTATCCTTGAATTCTATGGCTTTTTCACGGAGGTCAGCCAGGTCAATGTTTCCCTTTTCGTCGCATTTGACCACCACCACCTTCATGCCGGCCATGGCGGCGCTTGCGGGGTTGGTGCCATGGGCTGAGGATGGGATGATACACACATTGCGGTGCTCCTGCCCCTGCGAAATATGGTACTGGCGGATGACCATCAAACCGGCATATTCCCCGGCAGCACCGGAGTTGGGCATGAATGACACGGCATCGAAACCGGTAATTGTTGCAAGGTCTTTTGCAAGTTCACTGATCATGAACTGGTACCCGGCAGCCTGGTCTTTCGGCACGAAGGGATGGATTCCGCCGAATTCCGGGTAACTGAGCGCGAACAATTCAGATGCGGCGTTCAGTTTCATGGTACAGGAGCCCAGCGGGATCATGGAACGGTTCAATGCCAGGTCCTTGATCTCGAGTTTTTTGATATAGCGCATCATTTCCGTTTCGGAATGATAGCTGTTAAACACCTTATGGGTGAGATAATCCGTTGTGCGCGCCAGTTGCTGCGGAATGGTGGTGATCAGCTCACACTCCTTCGGATCGCAGACAAATTCTGTATACGTTTTTCCATTTGCGGCAGCCAGGATTCCGACAAGGGTGTTGATGTCGGACAATGAGGTGGTTTCGTCAATACTCACTCCAATCTGCTTTTCGCCGATGTACCTGAGGTTCATCTCATGTTCGAGGGCGGCTTTCCGGATTGAATCGGCTGATACACCATCAGGTAACCCGATCAGCACGGTATCGAAGAAATAGCTGTTCAATTGCTGGTAGCCATATTTCTGAACCTCCTGCGACAGGACACCCGTGAGAATGTTGATGTGGCGGGCGATCTGGCGAAGTCCTTTCGGACCGTGGTACACCGCGTACATCCCGGCCATCACAGCAAGGAGTACCTGGGATGTGCAGATGTTGGAGGTGGCTTTTTCACGCTTGATATGCTGTTCGCGGGTTTGCAGTGCCATCCTGAGTGCGCGGTTGCCGTTGGCATCCACCGACACACCGATGATCCGGCCGGGCATCTGGCGCTTGTATTCATCCCGGGTGGCAAAATAGGCTGCATGGGGGCCGCCATAACCCATCGGGATACCAAAGCGCTGCGTCGATCCGAAGACGATATCGGCTCCCCACTCTCCCGGGGGAGAAAGAAGCGTAAGGCTGAGCAGGTCGGCTGCAACTGCCACCATGGCACCTGCTGCATGCGCCTTTGCAACGATTTCGGTATAATCACACACGGCCCCGTGCTGGTTGGGGTACTGGATCACACATCCGAAAACCATGTCGTTGAAGGTAAATTCATCCTGTTTCCCGATGATCAGCTGGATGCCAAGGGGGATGGCACGGGTGCGGATGACATCGATCGATTGCGGGAAGAGATTTTCGGATACAAAGAACTGGTTGGCACCGCGTTTAACCGCATCGCGCGAACGGCTGTTGAACAGCATGATCATGGCTTCCGACGCTGCTGTCCCTTCATCCAGCAGTGAAGCGTTTGCGATGGGCATCGCAGTGAGGTCGCACACCATGGTCTGGAAATTCAGCAGCGCTTCAAGCCTTCCCTGCGAAATCTCTGCCTGGTATGGGGTGTAGGCTGTATACCATCCCGGGTTCTCCAGGATATTCCTCAATATCACCGCAGGAACGATGGTGTCGTAATACCCCATGCCGATGAAACTCCTGTAAAGTTTGTTTTTTGCGCCGATGCCCTTGATGTGGCCGAGATACTGGTATTCATTCATCCCGGCCGGAAGATCCAGCGGTGCTTTCATGCGGATGGAGGATGGAACCGTCTGGTCAATGAGCTGATCCATTGATTTAACCCCGATTTTTTCAAGCATCTGGTTGATCTCATCACCAAACGGGCCGTTATGTCTTCGTGCAAAGTTGTTGTTGATCATATGGAAGGTTTTTGAGGATTATCGAATGTGTCGCAAAAGTACCAAAACTTTGTTAAAAAATAAACAAATAACCCTGCCAATGTTATCAGGTCTGTCAGGGATGCCACCCTGCCGGGGTGAAAAGAAAAAAAGCCGTTCCTTAAATTCAGAACGGCTTTTCCATCAGTTTTTATTTATGCTACCGGGTTTTGACCAGTCTGTTATGCGTGTCAAACCCTTCCGGTGAAAATACCCGCAGGGTGTAGACCCCGGCCGGTAAAAGGGATGTTGAAAGAGAAAACAGGTTGGCTCCGTTGTGTAAAACGAATGTATTGCCTGAAAGCACCCGACCGGCAAGGTCAAGGATCTGGGCGGTAACCCGGACTTCCTGCGTCATGCTGATGCTGACCGAAACATGATCGGTCACTGGATTCGGGTAAACTGCCAGAGAGATGGTTCCGGAGGAATTATTCTTTATCCCGGAAATACTGTTCCCCGTAAAGGTAAGGATGACATTCGGATCCGGGTTTGCCTCTGAGATGACCACTTTGATCAGTTCACTCCGGATCCCGGCCATTTCTGCTTTAAGATAATATGTTCCAAAAGCCAGTGACGCAAATGAAAAAGCGCCAGCGGATTCCACACGGTCGTAGAAAATGGCACGCCCGTTTGCGTTCAGCAGCAGCATCGTGATTTGATCGACATAGCTGGTTTTCAACCCGGTGGTGTTGATCTGCCCGTTGATGGACCCATTCCCGGGCATCGAGGGGGCTCCGGCGACCAGGTTGATGTCATACGGATTGGCCGGTGCTCCGAGGTGGATGATGGTTGCATCTTCCCAGAAGAGCTCATCACCGTAGAAGGTCGGCATATATCCCGGCACGTTGACAGGCATGGCTTCCACGTAATAATCTCCGTCGGGGATCATGTCGAAATTGTACATCCCGTTGGAATCAATGGCGGTGATGTCCATATAGGGATTATAAGGGGGAATCGTATCGACGGAAAAGAGGTTCACAATGCCGGTGGGAATTGGCACGCCGTCGGCGAAGACCTGTCCATAAATATGGTGGTACGGCGAACCGGATACCGTAATGAACTGTATCGTCGAATCGTAGCAATAATAAGGGGCGTAGCCTTCGATGCGCAGGTAAATTCCATATTCTCCTGCAGCGGCATAGGTATGCACCGGGTTTGGATCCTGTGAAAATACCCCGTCACCAAAGTGCCAGTAACATATGTGCCCTCCCCCTGTCGAAACATCATGGAACTGGATTGTGAATGGTCCTGAACTTTCATAGGTCATCGCAGCATCGCAGGAGATGCTGTCGTTTGTTGTAAATGTGGTATCACGGCCATATGATGTTCCAATGTCATTGGTACCAACAATCCGGTAGTGATATTCAGAGGCCGGCAACAGGTTCATTACCTGGTACATGACCGGGTTCATGGTATTTCCGTATACCATGCCATACGAAACAGATGATCCGTAGGCTGAAGTCAACCCATATTCGAATAAGATATGGGTTGCAGAATTGTTTGCGTTGGCATACCCGTGGAGTACAGCACTGCTGGCAGAATAATCTGTGGCCGCCGTGGTTATGACAGTCGGAAGAATTGTTCCTGCAGGGGATGTTGTGAAAGTAACATCAGCCCCGTAGGTTGTTCCATATAAATTCGTTCCGGCTACCCTGAAATGATACAGTGTGGCAGGACTTAATCCTGCGATGGGTTTGCTTACATATACGTAATTATTCCCTGCGACGGTTCCGTATGTGACAGTGTTCCCGTAGGAAAGTGTCAAACCATATTCAAAGGTTACTGTTGTCAGATACCCGTTGGCATTGACGTGCGCGTTCAGGGTTGCTTTGGTTGAAGTCACTGAATCTGCTCCCTGGGTGTAGACAGATGGGGGCATCGCAGCAGGTGGTGAAGTGATGAAGGTGGTGTCGTTTCCAAATGCAGTGCCATTGGCATTTACCCCCACCGTCCTGTAATGGTACAAGGTGGATGGTGCCAGCCCGTTAACTGTCGCGCTGACCGGGGTCATGCTGTTTCCTGAAACTGTACCATAGGCCACGGTCGATCCGTATGAAGGCGTCAACCCATATTGAAAAGAAACGGTAGCATCAGTTCCGTTGGCATTGACGCTCCCATTCAATGTCGCCCCCGAGGTGGTGATGGAAGTTGCATGGGTGGTGATCACTATAGGCGGCAGCGTGCCGGCTGTGGTAAACACGGAGTCCAGTCCGTACGAGGAACCGGTGGCATTCACGCCCTTGATCCTGAAATGATACAAGGTATTCATGGTCAGCCCCGATAATGCTGCACTCGCCCATGTGGTTACGGAATCACCCGGGATGGTGGCCGGGCTTGCAGTGATGGTTGAACCATAGCTTGTTGTGTGACCATATTCAAACGTGATGGCCGTCGTGGAACCCATGGGGTACACCCTCCCGTTCAGTGTGGCTGTCGTCAGGCCGATGTTTGTGGCGTGGTAGGTGAATACTGCCGGTAAGGTATCTGCAGTAGTGAATGTTACGTCATTTCCATAGGTAGTGCCGCCTGCATTGGTTCCCCTGGCCCTGTAGTGGTAAACATGGCTGGGAAGCAGGAAATAGCTGGCAATTTCACGCGTGGAGGGTGTGTTTCCTGAAACATAACCTGCCTGGACCTCCAGCCCGTAGGAGGTTGTTAGACCGTATTCGAAGGAGGCGGTCGCCTGGTTCCCGTTGGCATTAAATGTCCCTGAAAGAATGGAGTAGGTTGCACCGGTAAGTGGTGATGGGTTGGTGGTGACAGTCGGCGGCAAAATGATGGTGGTTGTAAACACACTGTCGTTTCCGTAGGTGGTGCCGTTGGCATTTTCGCCAACAGCCCTGAAATGATACAAGGTTCCCGGGGTCAGTCCCGTGATGGCATGGTTTACCAGGTTTGAAAAGTTTCCATATACCATTCCGAATGTAACGGTTGATCCGTAAGCCGGGGTCAGCCCGTATTGAAATGTAACATTCGTCGGCGTTCCATTTGCATTCACATTGCCATTCAGCATTGCCGAGGTTGATGTGATGGCAGTGGCATGTGTTGTAACCACGGTGGGGGGCAGGACGCCATTGGTTGTAAATACTGTGTCTATCCCGTACCCGGCCCCGGCGGCATTCACGCCTTTAATCCGGTAGTGGTAAGAGGTTCCGGGGGGCAGCCCCGTGAGGAGCGCACTGGCATGTGTGTGGGTGGAATCACCCGAAACGGTTGCAGGATTGGCGGTAACCGTTGAGCCATAACTCTCGGTAAGGCCATAATCAAAGGTGACGGCAGTTGCGGAACCGTTGGGATATACCATCCCGTTCAGGGTGGCCGATGTGGAGGTGACATCGGTGGCCTGGTAAGTAAACACCTCTGGTAAGGTGTCATTCGTGGTGAATGTCACATCATTTCCGTATGTGGTTCCGCCGGCATTGGTGCCAACAGCCCTGTAATGATACAGGTGCCCGGGGATCAGCGGGTAAGCATTCCCGTTGATGTAGGACAAGGTATTTCCCGTGATCGTTCCGGCCGAAAGGGTGGTTCCGTAGGAGGTTGTCAGGCCGAACTGAAAGGATGCATTTGTGGGATTTCCGTTAGCATTCACGGTGCCGGCAAGGTAAGCATTTTTTGACCCGACCCACGATGGTGCCAGTGTTGCAACGGCCGGTGGGGAAGGAAGCGTTGCATACCCGGTGATGTTTAACAGGTCGAGGTGACAGTTGTCTCCATAACCTGAAGTGAATAGGAGCGCAACATATAGTGCAGGTTGATTGGCCGCGATTGCAGGCAATGTTACCACCTCATACTGCCAGATGGTTAAGTTTGCAGACCGTTGAAAGGTGGCAGCGGTTGTCCAGGTGGTTCCGTTGGTTGACCACTGAACGGCTACATTGTCGTCGATTCCAGGGTAGCCTGTGCTCGTATACCACTCAAAATCAACTGAAACAGCAGCAAATCCTGTCGTGGAAACAGGGGTCGTCCGTTTGAGGCGGTTGGATACTCCGGGCAGACCATTAAACGACCTGAATTCAACCATCCTGCTGCCATTAAACGGATAGCTTGTCGGGAACGTGCCGGCCTGGAGGAAATAGGTGTAATTGGCGCCTGATACAAGGTCGACACCCCATCCCGGCGGAGGGGTTTGACCTATTGGGGCGGTTTCCCAGTTTTCGGTCAGGAGAACTGTCTGGCCAGCTCCCTGGCGGGCTGTTGCCAATGCAACCAGGAGAACAATTCCCCATAAGCTGAAGCGTTGTAAAGTTTTTTTCATACGTTTGATATTGAAGGGAGTAAAAAGGGAACGGGAGATATGATGAAGTTTCATGAATTAGACACGCTGCGGCTCAGAAGGTTGCCTCAAAATGCTCAATTTTTCAACCGAAAGCCCAAATTCAAGCCTGAACGGATAAAAATAACAATAAAAACGCCGTTCCCGGCAGGGAACGGCGTTTTTATTGCATAATTCAGGATGAAGTTACCTGGTTTTTACCAGTTTGGTTGTGAGGATCACGCCTTCGGCGGAGTAAATCCGCAGGGAGTAGATCCCGGATGGCAGTGCGGTTGTGTTTATTTCAACGCTGTTGGCTCCCGCATTCAATGATACCTGCACATTCACGACCACCTGGCCTTTCATATCGGTGATGCCGGCTTCGGCCCTGGTTCCCTGCTTCATGTCGATGGTTACCGTGAGTTTGTCGCTTACTGGATTTGGGTAAACTGCCCAGCGGTTTGCGAGGGCAACTTTATCTGTGGTTCCCATGATCCTGTTACCGTTAAAGGTCATGATCACATCGGCATGAGGTATGGCTGGAGAAAGGGTGATCTTGACCTGGTCGCCCGAAATGCCCGGCATCTCAGGGTGTAGGTAATAGGTGCCATATGCCATCGACGGGAAACTGAATACCCCGGATGATGAAACTTTGGTAAACCCGATCGGCTTGCCCTGCTCATTCATCAGGATCATGTTGATCTTATCCATCATGGAGGTTTTCAGCCCGGTCATGCTGATCTGGCCGCCGGCAGAACCTGGTCCCGGTGTCATCTGGTCTGATTGAACCAGGTTGATGTTGTAAGGGTTGTTTGCTGTTCCCAGGGCAATGACCGTAGCCTGTTCCCAGTTGATGGTGTTGCCGTAATAAGTTGGAAGGTAGTTGTTTGAATCAAAAGGAATCGCCATAATATAATAGTTTCCATCAGGAACCAGTGAGAAATAGTACATTCCTGCCGAATCGATGGGGCATACAGCAACATAAGGCTGGTAGTTGGCACTGGTATCAACCGAGAAGATCATGGCCATTCCCAGGGCAAGCGGAATATTGCCTTCCGAAACGAATCCATAGACCTGGTGGCTGGTCACACTGTCAATGATTACCACATCACTGCAGAAAGTGCTGGTGCAACTGTCGCCTGTAATGGTGAGGCATACCGCATAGTTGCCGGGGGCATTGTACGCATGGGTAGGATTCTGTACATTACCGGCAGACCCGTCGCCGAAACTCCAAAGCCAGGTTGTCGGATTTCCGGTTGACTGGTCGGTGAAATTAACAGTATGATTTCCGACGACGGGATCAATGCTGTAGGAAAAATGTGCCTGGCATCCGGGGCCGGATCCGATATAAATGGCTCCGCTGACCACATCGGAACAGGATGGATTCTGGCTGGCAATGCTGAGCTCAACAACAAAGTAACCGGGTGTGGTATAAGTATGAACAGGGTTTTGCAACGTTGAATAGGTGCCGTCGCCAAAGTTCCAGTTCCATGTTAAATTATTCCCGGCCGAAAGGTCAATGAAGTGGATAGTATTGCTGGTATTGACTGAATCTGTGTAGTAGGTAAAAGCGGCATGACAGGCCGGCGGTGTGCCAACCACCAGGGTATCACAGGTCACATCGAAACAACTGCTGTCGGCCGACTGAATGCTTAAGCAGGCATTGTAGATTCCCGCCTGTGCATAGGTATGGATTACATTCGGGTTGCCGGGAAGGGTAACTGTCTGCGAAGAACCATCCCCAAAAGACCATATATAGGTCGAGATGTTTCCGGTTGACTGGTTGAAAAAATGGTATGTATTCAACGTGTTCATGCTGTCGGGGATGATCATAAAGGCTGCATGGCAGCCAGGGCTGACCGAATCCCACACATATATTGTTTGTGTGGTGACCTGGTAACAGGTGGTTCCAAGGGCTCCGATAGTGAGCGTCACATTGTAATAACCTGGCATGCCGTACGCGTGTACCGGGTTCATCTGGCTGGAGTTCGCACCGTCGCCGAACATCCATTGCCTTGTGGTCCCGCCACCAACAGAAGCATCCATGAACTGAACTGTGAGTGGCTGCTGTTGCTGGGAAGTGAAGTTTGCCTGGCAGGGGTTGCTGTTATAGCAGATTATGAAATCAGCAGTGAAGTTGAGTACCGGGGGCGCCAGGGTCAGCACCACCTGGTGCATATAGTTCTGGCAGTCGATGGTACGCACAAACAGGACTCCCTGGACGCTGGGCGGAACGGGAACTGTATCAATATAAAAGCCGCTGTTGTTGGTATATACGGTCTGGTAATAGAACCAGCCGGCGGAGGAGTCGCTTGAAATGGTCACAGCCTGGTTGGGAATAGGGTTACCTGTTGAAATATCGGTAACAGTGCCGGTGATGGATGCATAGTTCTGCGAAATGGCAGGCAGCATCAGCATCAGGAACAAAATCTGTAGAAGTAGCTTTTTCATGATAATTGTCGGTTTATGATTGATGAATATGTGAATTTTATTGAACCTGGTTCAGAAGTCTATGATGTAATAACACGATTATTTCAAATGGTTGCTCAAAGATACGCGAAAAATGCGATTAATGAGTTCAGTGCATGATAACCAGTTTTTTAACTGTCATGGATTCCTTCGTGGTTACCTTGATATAATAAAAACCTGAAGGGAGCCGGAAAATATCGAAGCGGACCGGGTTCCGGCATTCAGCAAGGCTGATCCTTTGGATGGAATTCCCCTGGCTTGTAAGCAGATCGATGGTTATGTCAGCCGGCGGATTTGACTTTGCAAATTCAATATTGACATGATCTGCGGCCGGATTTGGATAAACGTTCACCAGCAGGTCCGAAGAATGCCCGGGGTCACCGATCCCATAGAACTGGTTGCCGTTTGACAACTTGTTCGTGGTAAAAGCCTTGTTGATTTGATCGGTCAGCAGCCGCAGCTTGGCAAGCGAACTTAAAGGCGACCGGCCGCCATAATCCCTGGCCCATGAGAAGGCAATGTCCAGCTCCTGCACATCCCCGGGTTTGAAGGTGAAAGGCCCGGTAGAACCCAGTCCCCTGCGGTCCTGTGGATTGTTCATCGCGGTCTCCTCCGTCCAGTTTACCGGTCCGTTGGGAGGCGTACAGCCAACTCCCCAGTTCAGGGTGTCTGATTCTCCCGGGAACATAAACCGGCAGGCAGGTCCGTATGCTCCTGTCCCGGCATGACCGTTTCCGCCGTACATCATGGTTGTACCGTCTCTCCATTTCCCGCAAAGCATCTGGTAATAATCCGCTGCATAGGCCGGATCGGTCATATAGGCCGGAACCCCGGAGACTCCGTTGTTGAAGTACATGAATCCCTGCAATCCGTAACGCTCATTGTCAACAATGGTATCGCCGAAGTTTAACCCGTTGACACTGAAATCGCACAACTGTGCCCCGGTATTGCTGAAACGTGGATTGTCGGCTCCGTCAGGATTCATGTAAGGCCCGGCAAGCAAAGTAACCGACTGAACGGGAGGATTTTCACCGTAGGCGTAAGGCTGACCGGTGCCATCTATTGGTGTTCCGTTGTATCCGAAATACATGTTCCGTTCAACATCGCAGCCAATGTAATCGTCATTCGGGTACCCCAGGTCAATATCTGTGAAATTGCCCAGCATCGCGCTGTCATAGGTGTTTTGAGAACGATTGAAGAGCTTGTAGTTTAAAAATACCGTATTCTTCATGGCCGAATCTTCGGGCATGTCAAAGGCGTAAGCCATTCCATGAACCTCAACCCTGAGTTTGGCCCCTTCCGATTCAAGGTGGGGCCCCCGGTCATCGTTGAAAATGAAGAACAAGGCCTGGTCTCCCCTTATTATCGGGTAGTCGCCGGAGAACGGATCGTAGGTCTGATCTCCGTTTACATCATAAAAGGGGGCAAGGATAAGCGACTGGCCTGCTGCTGTATTGCCGTTGCCCGGCCATGACACGATATCATGAATTGGGGTATATCCCGGATCGGAGAAATGGGCCTTGTGAAAGTCGATGTCGCTCTTCTTCAGGTTCCACACGTAATTCCACAATGTATCCATATAAACCGAGTATTTTGCTGAATCCATCACCGGACCGGCATACCAGTCAGGATGTGTCCCGGCAGGCCCTGGCAGAGGTCCCTGGCGATACCGTTCGCCGGCAAAATGAAGCTGCCCCTGGCCGTCTTTCCCCCCGATCCACAATGAATTTGAAAATATGGATGTCTTGCCGCTCCCTTTGGGAACTTCATACTGGGAAGAATCGAAAAAGAAATGGGGGCCGGATGCACAAAATCTTGCCCTCACATTGTTGATTTCGAGATAACCAAAGCTTTTGTCGTGGATCCTGAACAGGATTTTTGCAGAACTGGTATCCATCGACAGGGTAAAGATCCTGTATGAACCCTGGACTTCACCGCCGCTTCCCCATTGGGGAACATTAAAGGTAAATGTCCATTTCCAGTTTGAGTCGTGGATTTTCTGGCAGGATATGTAATTTCCCGTGGTTAAATTAACCAATCTGATGGTATCTCCCGCAGGAATGGTATCGTTGGCCAGGATATCGTAAACCTGCGGAATTCCCGGGTACAGATCAATGGTGTCGTTCATGGCCCGGAGGGTGCCTGTCTGGGAGAATGACGGAAAACAGGTGATTGTCAGCAGAATAATTCCAAGAACGGTGTTTAAAGCTGATACATTTTTTTTCATATAACGGCCTCCTTTATTTTAAATAATGGTTTTTATGACTGTCGGATATAAACCTCGTATTTTTTGAATTTACCTGGTCTTGACCAGTTTGGTGGTAAGCAGTAATCCATCGCGGGAAGAGATGCGCAGCGCATAGACCCCCTGTGGCAGGCCGGCAGTTGATATCCCGATGCTGTTGGGCCCGGCATTCAGCGGTGCCTGCATGCCCGAGACCATTTTACCGGTAACATTATAAATCCCAATCTCGGCCATTGAAGCATGTTTCAGGTCGATGTTTATTGAAAGCCGGTCAGCGACGGGATTCGGGTATGCGGACCAGTGGTTCACCGGGTTTGCCTCTTCACCGATGCCAATAATCCTGTTCCCGGTAAATGTCATCACAACATCCGCATGTGGTTTTTCAGGGGTGATGGTTATCATGACATCGTCGCTCGTAATTCCGGGCATTTCAGCATGCAGGTAATAGGTGCCATAGGCCATGGCAGGGAAACTGAACGCACCTGAAGCGGAAACCGGGGTAAACCCGATCGGTATGGCCTGCGCATTCAGCAGCAGCATGTTGATCTTGTCGGTGAGCGAGTTGTTCACCTTGCCCAGGTTGATCTGCCCGGAGGCTGACCCGGGGCCGGAAGGTACCTGGTCCGACTGTGCAAGGCTGATATTGTATGGATTGCTTGGAGTTCCGAATGTCAGGAGCGTGGCTTGCTGCCAGTTGATCGAATTTCCGTAGTAGGTTGGCAGGTATCCTGTTGAATCGGAAGGGGTGGCCAGGATGTAATAGCTCCCGTTCGGAACCATGGTGAAATAATAGACGCCGTTGGAATCGACCGGGAAAACATCTACAAATGGCTGGTAGGTGCCGGTGGTATCCATGGAAATGATCATGGCAAGGCCGGCAGAAAGCGGGAAGTTGCCTGAAAATACCTGTCCGTAAACCTGGTGGAAAACAAGGCTGTCCTGGATGACCAGGTCCTGGCAAAAAGTGCTGGTGCAATAATCACCGGCAATGGCCAGGCAAACATGATAGGTGCCTGGGGCAGCATAGGAATGGATCGGGTAGCGTTGTACAGATGAGTCGCCGTCGCCGAAATCCCATTGCCATTGTGAAGGGTTGCCGGTTGAAAGGTCGGTGAATTGAACCATCTTCGGGCCGGTGGCAGGACTGGTAATATAGGTGAAGTTCGACTGGCACGGGACAATCGAATCGGTGATGAGCACAGCTGCGGAAGCAGCCGTCCAGCAGGTTAAGGTGTAATTTCCGACTGATAGTGTCACCATGTATAACCCGGGATACCGGTAAGTATGCTGCGGGTTGGCCAGGGTAGACAGATCCCCGTCCCCAAAAGACCACGTGCGGACGCCATTTGCCCCGCTGGACTGATCCTGGAATTGGATTGTCCTGGGATTCTGGGTGTTTGAAAAAGTGAAACTGGCGTTGCAGAGCAGTGAATCGGCAAAAGTGATACTTTTTAATTTGGTACTGGTACACCCGGTGATGTTGTTGACCGTGGAAAGCGTCACCAGGAAATCACCCTGCGAACTGTATGTGTGGACCGGGTTCTCTAAGGTGGAGGTAAAGCCGTCGCCAAAATCCCAGGTTCTTGAGCTGACACCACCTGTTGATTTATCTTCAAACCGGGCAGTCAGAATGCCGGCCGCTGAGACCTTCATTTTAGCCTGGCAGGGAAGGATCGTTTCACAACTGAGGTTAAAATTTTGGACAGGGTGTAAGAACGGGGCGTTAAAGGTTGATGTGAATTGTGCGAACAGCTCGCAATCCTGTGTCCATGCATAATAAGTTCCGCTGTTTATACCCGGCGGAAGCATCACTGAGTCTGCGTATACGCCGTTGCTGTTCGTAAAAACCGTACGGGGGCCGTACAAGGTGTCGACAAAGTTCCAGGTCACGGCATGGTTGGGCATCGGCAGGCTGGTGACCTGGTTTATTACGGTGCCGCTGAGGCAGAGGTATACCGGGGTAGCTGACCCGACAACCACCGGTTTGCAATTGATATCAAAACAGGTGCTGTCGGCGCCGCGAACCGTCAGGCATGGTGTGTAGGTACCTGTATGCGTATAGGCGTGTGAGGAATTTTGCAACGTGGAAACGTTGTTTGATCCGCTCGCCGGATCATCAAAATTCCATTCCCAGTACATGATATTGCCGCCCGACTGATCATAAAAGATATACGTGGTGTTTACACCGGCAACTACCTGAAAATCAGCATGACAGCTTCCCGCAGTCGAATCCCAGACATATACTGGTTTCGTGATCGTATTGTAACAGGTTGTTCCCAGGGCCCCGATGGTCAGGGAAACCGTGTAATAACCAGGCATGCCGTAGGTATGCACCGGGTTCATCTCCCCCGAGGTTGCGCCGTCTCCGAACATCCATGCGTGTGATGTGCCGCCGCCTATAGAAGCATCGGTAAACTGAAGAGTGAGTGATTGCTGTTGCAGGGTCGTGAAATTTGCAGAGCAGGGAATATTTGAATAGCAAATGGAGAAATTGGCAGTGAAGTTGAAATTTGCAGGATTATAATTCAATACGGCCTGGTGCTGGTAGTTCTGGCAATCGATTGTGCGTACAAACAGCACACCCGGGCTTCCGCCCGGAGCTGCCGTCACAACCGTATCCCGGTATACGCCGCTGTTGTCTGTATAAACGATGTGGTTATAAAACCATACCGAAGTGGAATCGTTGGTGATGGTAACGGCATGGTTCGGGATGGGATTGCCGGTCGCCGTATCAGTTACGGTTCCGGTAATGTTAACGATTCCCTGCGACATTGCGGGCAGCACCAGCAGAAGGAACAAAAACGGGAGGAGTAACTTTTTCATGGGATATGTTTTAATATATTATTGAATCGTAAATGTTTAAGAACCTGGTTCCGGATGTTCTGTGATAATATAACCCGTTCGCCTCAAAAGGTTGCCAAAAAAAAGGCTAAAAAATTATAATTCCACAACAAATGCTGCACGCACACCGATGGACCATGGCTTGGTATTGTTTACCGGTTTTTCATAAACCGAGTTAAAGTAGTACCTCACCTCCGGTTCAATTTCAAACTTCAGTTTGCGGGTCAGGACAATGGAAGTGTTGATGCCTGCCATCACCTGCCAGTTAAGGCTGACCTGTTCGGGTGCGATGTCATTGATGCTGATAATTCGTTTGCTCCCCGGGTCATAGGCAGCCGATAACTGCTTTGATGTGAGGAGGAGCGACAGGATAGGTCCTGCACGCACCCCCACCGAAACCCGTTCTGTCTGCCAGAAGTCATACCCCATGATCATGGGGATCTGCAGGTAGGTGTATCGCTTGACGATCCTGGCATTCTCGAGTTTCATCAGGCTGTCCCAGACATCTTTTTTGGAGGTGTACATGGTGGGGATATAATTGTGTGCCGGATCATTCCAGGTGAAATTCATGGAGTCCAGTTTATTGTAGGTGCCAAGGAAATCATTGTACGCCACAACAAGTTCATTGGTTCCTTTGGCAACTGATATACCGGCCCCGGTCCGCACCGAAAACCTGCCAAAATGGAAGGTTCCCTCCAGGCCGAAATTGTTCACGAATTTTGTCCCTTCAAGCGTACCGAACATCCATTCAGGTGTGTAATAAACCCCGATTTCGGGGACCCGGTTGCTGTGTTTCCCTGCTTCCTTGCCAGAGCCATGTTGTTTGGCAGGTACGGCTGGATTCACAACAGAATCTGACCGCTTAACCACGGGAACCGAACCGGTATCTGGTTTTACTGCATTCAACACCGGTGCAGTTTCCGTATTGGTTAAAGTTTCAGTTGATTCCCGGGCCTGTGCCTGAACGTTCTCGTGCTGGCGTGATGCTGCCGGAGCAGCTTTCGGAGGGTTTTGATGGTTTGTTGCCCTGCCGGGGTTCCTGGTTTTTTGCGATTGTGAGGCAATGCCGATTGAAAGTGGTTGCTGTCCTGGCTGGCTACGGACAGGCTGTTTATTGGAAAAATTGGTCGTGGTGTTTGTTTTGGATGAATTTCCAGAGGTATTCGTATTGCTTTTACCTGCATTGCTGGTTTGTTTGTCGGCGAACTGCAGTTGATGCGGGGTGGAGGTTGATTTCTCCCGGGGATGGGAGGAGGCTTTATCGGAGGCATTGATCCACAAGACTATTCCTGCGCTCAGCAGTGCCAGCAGAACAGAAAGAAGGATCAGCCCTCTTCTGCCTTTCTTTTCTGCCGGGGCAGCCTGTATGACATCGCGCAGGAACGCCTTTTTGGCTTCGTCCCGGGGTGCCATCTGGTGATCCTTCAGGGCCTCACTGAAGAGATCATCGATCGGATGATTATACTTTTTCATAGGTCGGTGATGGTTTAACATTGACCAGTTGATTCATTTTTTTTCTCAACAGGGCACGCGCTTTTGAAAGCTGTGACTTGGATGTATTTTCGGAACACCTGAGCAGTTCTGCGATCTCACGGTGCCCGTATTGTTCAAAAACATAAAGGTTGAAAACGGTCCGGTACCCGGCGGGCAGCTCACAGATCATCTCCATGATTTTTTCCCGTTCAACCTGCAGGTAAACTGCTTCCGGATCAACATCCTCCTCATCGTGCATGTCGATTTTATCAAGGATGGGGGCAATGTCGATGAAGGCCTTCTCTTTCATGCGGTCACGCAAAAAATTGAGGGCGGTATTGACCATGATCCGCCGCATCCATGCCTCCAGGCTGCCTTCAGATCTTACTTTAAAGGTGTGGATCTTCTGGATGATCTTGATGAAACCGTCATGTAGAATGTCTTCGGCATCATTGCGGTTGCCGCAGTAACGGAAGCAAACGCTCAGCAGTGTGGGCGCATGGCGGTCATACAACGCTTCAATGGCGCTGATATCCCTGGCGATTGCTTTTCTGATAAGGTCTTCCTCCACGCGTTTTCAATATCCTGCATAAAGGTAACACAACTGTTCCCAATGGTTGCCTCGAAAAACCATGT
Source organism: Bacteroidota bacterium (assembly GCA_026391835.1). Taxonomy (GTDB): domain Bacteria; phylum Bacteroidota; class Bacteroidia; order Bacteroidales; family FEN-979; genus CAIVAT01. The sequence continues at coordinate 110,272 of JAPLDF010000068.1, read as the reverse complement.
TTTTTTATTTGTCACTTGTCACTTGTCACTTGTCATTTGTCAAAAAAAAGAGGCTGCCGGAACTATTCCCGCAACCTCTTTCCTGCAAGTAGTTGAAAGTTAGTCTCTGATACGCATTTTGTAAAATGAGCGGTAAACGAAATATAAAGCAACGGCAAAAAATGCAAGTCCGATATAATGAGCCATTGGCCTGAAATGCACCGACAGGGCGATTTCCATTGCCAGCAACCCGAACAGGGTGGTAAACTTGATGATCGGGTTCATGGCCACCGATGAGGTATCCTTGAAAGGATCGCCCACGGTATCACCTACAACAGATGCAGCATGAAGTTCAGTTCCCTTTTCTTTCATGTCAACTTCAATCACCTTTTTTGCATTGTCCCAGGCTCCGCCGGCATTGGCCATGAAAATCGCCTGGTACAGGCCGAAGAATGCAATGGAGATCAGGTAGCTGACGAAAAGTGAGACAGGCAATGCATAACTCAGCTTTTCTTCACCGGTCATCGATTCGGTTAAACCGGTTGGCGAAGAAAGAAATGCAAAGGCAAGTGCAAACGAGAAGATGGCGATGAAGATGTTCAGCATGCCCTTCTGGGCATAAACCGTACAGATCTGGACGACCTCTTTTGATTTAGCGGTATCCGCTTTTTTAGGTGCATTCGGATCAAGGTTGATGTTTTCCTTGATGTATGCAACGGCCCGGCTGGCACCCGTGGTAACAGCCTGGATGGATGCGCCGCTGAACCAGTAAATGACGGCTCCGCCAAGGAGGAAACCTAAAATGGTATAGGGATTCAGAAGGTTTAGGATCTGCTCGGGTTCGATGCCCAGCGATTTTTTAATAACCAGGATCAGCGAAAAGATCATGGTGGTGGCCCCCACAACAGCAGTTCCGATCAATACCGGTTTGGCGGTGGCTTTAAAGGTGTTTCCTGCGCCGTCGTTGGCTTCGAGATAATGTTTTGATTTTTCAAAATCCGGTTTGAACCCGAAATCACGTTCAATTTCAGCAGAAATGCCGGGGATCTCTTCGATCAGCGACAATTCATAGATGGACTGCGCATTGTCGGTTACAGGGCCGTAACTGTCAACGGCAATGGTGACAGGTCCCATGCCCAGCATCCCGAAAGCCACCAGTCCGAAAGCAAAAATGGACGGGTAGATCATAAAGTTGCTGAGCCCGAATGTGCTCGCAAAATAGGCGACAAACATGAGCAGGAAAAAAACCATGCCCTGCCAGAATGCGCTGAAATTGCCGGCAACAAGTCCTGAAAGGATGTTGAGTGAAGCACCACCCTCCTGCGAAGCAACAACCACTTCGTTGACGTGGGTCGATTTGGGGCTGGTGAAAAGTTTTGTAAACTCGGGGATCAGCGCAGCGCCGAGCGTTCCGGCACTGATGATGACCGATAAGGTGATCCAAAGGTCGTTGGGAAGATTGCTGATGGTCATGTAGCTGATCACAAACGTTACGGCAATGGAGAGGAGTGACGTGATCCATACCAGCGATGTAAGCGGTTTTTCGAAATCAAGGTCATCCACATGGCTGTATTTTGCCTTGCTGATGGCGGCGTTGATCCAGAATGATACGATGGAAGTGATGATCATAAAGATACGCATCACAAAAATCCATGTCAGCAACTGAACCTGGAGTGCCGGATCAGCAACTGCCAGTACGATAAACGAAATCAATGCAACACCTGTTACGCCGTAGGTCTCAAAACCATCGGCCGTCGGGCCGACGCTGTCGCCGGCATTGTCGCCAACACAGTCGGCAATGGTGCCGGGGTTTCTCGGGTCATCTTCGCCGATCTTGAAGATTACCTTCATCAGGTCGGAGCCGATGTCGGCGATTTTGGTAAAGATACCTCCGGCAATTCTCAAGGCCGAAGCACCCAGCGATTCGCCAATGGCAAACCCGATAAAACTTGCTCCGGCATACTCCCCGGGAACAAACATCAAAATGATGAGCATCATGATCAGCTCCAGCGAAATCAGCACGACGCCGATGCTCATTCCTGCGTTAAGCGGAATATTCAGCAGCTTGATCGGTTTCCGTTCGAGCGATGCAAAGGCCATCCGGGCATTTGCCAGGGTGTTCATCCTGATACCAAACCAGGCAACACTGTATGAGCCAAGGATGCCGATGATCGTCCATCCTAAAATCATCAATACCCCACCGATTCCAAAACTGGCATCTGAGAGCCATCCGAAATAAAATGCCACGGCAGAACCGATGAAAATAAAAAGAATTACTAAAAATTTTCCCTGCTGTATGAGATAGGTCTTCGACGTCTCGAAAATTACCTGTGCAACATCCAGCATGGATTTATGCGCACCGATTTTTTTTACTTTAAGAAATTGAAACAACCCGAACATAAAGCCCGCAATGGTGATCAAAAATCCCCAGTAAAGAATAGACTGATCCCTGATACCTGCAGGAATTATCAGGTTTGCTTCGCCAGCCATTGTCAGAAATGGCAATAGCAAAGCCGTAAGAAATGTAATGGCTCTTTTCATATTTACCTATTTAGTTATTTGAACTGTTCACAAAAATAGCAAGAATTTCGAGAAAATAAAATTTTTTAACTTCTTTTGTCTGTTAGGGAAAATTCCCGTAGGTTTGTAAATGGTAAAAGCCGTTATTGAAAATGGAGAAAATCAGGTTGGATATCATCGGGATGTCATACAGTCAATCGCAAAGCGGGGCGTATGCACTCATCCTCGGTGAACGGGACGGGAACCGGCGTTTGCCGATCATCATCGGAGGATTCGAGGCCCAGTCCATCGCCATCGAACTTGAAAAAATCAGGACACCGCGCCCCCTTACACATGACCTTTTTAAGGCCTTTGCCGATGCCTACAACATTGAAATTACCGAGGTTGTGATCAGCAAATTCAGCGAAGGCGTTTTTTATGCCAAACTGGTTTGTTCCGATGGCATTAAAACAGAGGAGGTCGATTCCCGCACCTCCGATGCCATCGCCCTGGCATTGAGGTTTGGCTGCCCGGTGTTCACCTACGAAAGCATCATGGCTGCCGCCGGGATTTTGATGGAAGAAGAGGCCGAGATGCTCAAACAGGAAGAACCCGCCCCCGAAGAAGATCCCGGGGAGATTGTTTCATATGCCGATACCACGCTGGCTGAACTGAAGGAGATGCTCCAAAGTGCCATCGAAAATGAAGAGTATGAAAAAGCATCCAAAATCAGGGATGAACTCAACAAGCGAAAATAAATTTCCTGAACCTGACTTATAACACTTAAAAGAAAATCCTGATGGGAATAAGACTTCGTTTAATCCTAATGAATTTTTTCCAGTTCTTTGTATGGGGAGCCTGGCTCATAACTATTGGAACCTATTGTTTTAATGCTAAAGGTTGGACAGGAGCTCAGTTTGGAGCAATATTTTCAACACTTGCAATTGCTTCAATCTTTATGCCGGCACTTACCGGGATAATTGCCGACAAATGGATAAATACTGAAAAACTTTATGGAACCCTGCACATTCTATATGGATGTGTATTGTTCTTTGTACCCCAGGTCAATGATCCTGAAACCCTGTACTACGTGATATTATTGGCAATGATTTTTTATATGCCAACCATATCACTTTCTAACTCTATTTCCTATTCAATCCTGAAAAGCAACAATTTTGAAGTTGTGAAGGCATACCCTCCGATTCGGGTTTGGGGAACCATCGGTTTCATTATCGCCATGTGGTGCACCAATTTATCCGGCAGTAAGGCCAATGCCAATCAGTTCATTATTGGAGCAGTTGCAGCTATTGTTTTGGGTATCTATTCATTTACATTACCAAAATGTCTGCCACAGAAATCAATATCAAAAAACGCTTCCATTATTGAACAATTAGGTTTAAACGCGTTTAAACTTTTTTTGAATTACAAAATGGCGTTGTTCTTTATTTTCGCCATGTTCCTGGGCGCCGCATTGCAACTAACCAATATGTATGGTGATTCTTTCCTGGATGATTTCAGGAATGTTCCGGAATACGCCGAATCGTTTGTTGTAAAATATTCAACGATTATAATGTCGATTTCCCAGATGTCCGAGACCCTGTTTATTCTCACGATACCTTTCTTCCTGCGGCGGTTTGGAATTAAAAAAGTCATGCTTTTCAGTATGATCGCCTGGGTTCTTCGGTTTGGATTATTCTCTTTTGGAAATCCTGCCGGCGGTTTATGGATGATAATTTTGTCTTGTATTGTTTATGGTATGGCTTTCGATTTTTTCAACATCTCTGGTTCATTATTTGTTGAAAGCACTACCGATTCTAAAATAAGATCGAGTGCCCAGGGTCTTTTTATGATGATGACCAATGGTTTTGGCGCATACTCAGGCAGCAAAATAAGCGGATTCATTATTGACAGGTTTTATACGCACCCTCAGGGTAAGGACTGGCATGGAATCTGGCTTGCTTTTGCAATCTATGCCTTGATTGTGGGAGTTGCATTTGCCATCCTGTTCAAACACAAACACGACCCGAAATCCTTTTCCCCAACCCCGCTTCACTAACCATTAATTTGTCACTTGTCACTTGTCACCCGTCACTCGTCACTTGTCCCTCGTCACTTGTCCCTTGTCCCTTCTTCACATTTTGCACCTTGATAAATGAAACAATATCTCGACCTTCTTGATTTTGTCCTGAAAAACGGTGTACAAAAGCCCGACCGCACCGGTACCGGCACAATCAGTGTTTTTGGCTACCAGATGCGGTTCAATCTTCGGGAGAGTTTTCCGTTGTTAACCACCAAGAAATTGCACCTGAGGTCGATCATCCATGAACTGCTCTGGTTTTTACAGGGATCCACCAATACCAGGTACCTTACCGATAACAATGTTTCCATCTGGAACGAATGGGCCGACTCCGAAGGCAACCTCGGGCCGGTCTACGGGTATCAGTGGCGCTCCTGGCCAAAACCGGATGGTTCGCATGTCGACCAGGTGAAACAGGTGGTTGATTCAATCAAAAACAATCCCGATTCCCGCCGGCACATTGTCAGCGCATGGAATGTCGGCGATCTCGACCGCATGGCCCTGCCCCCCTGTCACCTGTTATTCCAGTTTTATGTGGCCAACGGCGAACTCTCATGCCAGATGTACCAGCGAAGCTGCGACATCTTCCTGGGTGTTCCGTTCAACATCGCCTCCTATGCCCTGCTGACCATGATGATGGCCCGGGCAACCGGGCTTAAACCCGGCGAATTCATCCATACACTGGGCGACGCGCATATCTACCTGAACCACCTGGACCAGGCCCGGCTGCAGCTTTCGCGCGAACCCTTGCCCCCGCCAACGATGGTCCTGAATCCTGGGGTGAAAAATATCGATGACTTCCGGTTTGATGACTTTCAGCTGGTAAACTACCAGTCGCATCCTCACATCAAAGCCGACATCGCCGTATAATACCCGTCAGTATTTCATTAATTTTGCATTTTAACTTTGCACTTTGCACTTTGATTTTAATTTTGCATTTTGACTTTGCACTTTGCACCTTGAACTATGATATCCATAATTGTTGCCATTGCCGAAAACATGGCCATCGGGAAAAACAACGACCTGCTCTGGCACATCCCGGCCGACATGAAAAGATTTAAATCCATCACCAGCGGACACCCGGTGATCATGGGAAAGCGCACCTGGGAATCCCTGCCGCGCCGCCCGTTGCCAAACCGCAGGAACATCGTGATCACCGACATCCCGGGCGAACAGGTAGAGGGTTGTGAAATGGCCTATTCGATTGAGGAGGCGATCGCCAGGTGCAGCCCGGATGAAGAGAATTTCATCATCGGGGGCGCTTCGGTCTACCGGCAGTTTTTGCCGCATGCCGACAGGCTCTACCTCACCCTTGTTAGGAATTCATTCGATGCCGATGTATTCTTCCCGGAAATCGATTTCAGCCAGTGGAAACTCGTCTCAAAGGAGGATTTTCAGCCTGATGAAGTAAATGATTTTTCCTATTCAAATGAGACCTACGACAGGATCTGATTGATCAGGTTTTGCGCTTTTGCTTCTTGGCTGCTGGGAACAGAATGTTGTTCAGGATCAGCCGGTAACCCGGTGAATTTGGGTGCAGGTTGAGGTCGGTGGGAGGGTCGCCGACAAGATGCTGGTAGTCTTCGGGATCATGACCGCCAAGGAACGTCCAGGTTCCTTTCCCGAAATCCCCGTGAATGTAACGGGCTTCGTTCAGCGACTTGGCTTCACCCAGCAGGAGTACATTCGATTTGATGCATTTTTTGTTGAATGCCGTGGTTTGTCCCATAAAGCCATGGATGATGGTTTCATGGTCCTGGCAGAGCATGGTGGGAATCGGATCCCATTTTGCAGAAAAGTCAAACAGGGTAAAGAAATCATTCTCCCTGGTGACGCTCTTGGGCCGGGTTTCAGTGACATCGATCGAAGAAATCTCATACTGGTATGGATTGGTGACCAGGGTGAAATTTTCAAAGGCAAAGCAGTTGCCAAAATTCAATTTTGACTGCGCACCCTGGTCGGGAGGGTCACCGTCAAACATCACATCGCAAATGTCAACACCGTCGGCCGACAAGGCGACGTCGTAACTATCGGGTGCCGAGCACATTGAAAAAAGATAACCCCCGCCTGCCACGAAGTCCCTGATTTTTTTTGCAACGGTCAGTTTCATCTGTGACACCTTCGAAAAACCCAGCTTTTTAGCGGTTTCCTCCTGTGCATTCACATCTTCCTGGTACCACGGAAAACCCTTATAGGCCGACCAGAATTTGCCATACTGGCCCGTAAAGTCCTCGTGATGAAGATGCAGCCAGTCATACATCGGGAGCAACCCCGAAATGATCTCTTCGTCATACAGCACATCATAGGGGATCTCGGCATAGGTCAGCACCAGGGTAACGGCATCATCCCATGGAAGCTTGTTCTTGGGAGAATAGACGGCGACCCTCGGAGGTTTGTGCAGCTTGATATTTTCCATATTCACCTGCGGATCGGAGATCTCCTCGAGAATGGCTGCCGCCTGCGCATCGGCAATGATCTGGCAGGTAACCCCGCGGATGGTGCACTCTTCTTCAATCGGCTTGGCATACTGAAACATGAAACTCCCGCCACGGTAATTCAGCAGCCAGCTTACCTCGACATCCTTTTTAAGCACCCAATAGGCAATTCCGTAGGCCTTCAGATGGTTCTTCTGCGATTCATCCATGGGCACTAGCAGGTAGGCTGCATGGGCCGGCCGGAACATGCAGAGCAGGAAAAAAACGATCAGAAAACCCTGAAGGTTAAAACGGCGCATCATGGTGTTCATCATCATTCATTTTTGACATCACGGTTCGTGTTCGCATTGAACCTTCAAACGATGAATTGGGTTGAATATTATTGGCAGGCTGGTAGTCCATTTCGGCATCGACAAATTTGGCGTATTTCGAAACAAACCGTATCCTGACATCCTTCAGCGGGCCGTTCCTGTTCTTCGCAATGATGATATCGGCCACGCCTGCGGTGGAGTCGCCGCTTTCATCCACATCGATCTTGTAGTACTCCGGCCGGTAGATAAACATGACCATGTCGGCATCCTGCTCGATGGAGCCGGACTCACGCAGGTCGGAGAGGATTGGTTTGGCAGCCGCCGAACGCTTTTCCGAGGCACGGCTCAGCTGCGACAGGGCTATAACCGGCACATCCAGTTCTTTTGCCAGGGTTTTCAGCGCCCTTGAGATGCTGCTGATCTCCTGCTCGCGGTTGCCCCTGGTATCCTGGCTGCCCTGCATCAGCTGCAGGTAGTCGACGATGATCATCTGGATGTCGTGATGGGCCTTCAGCCGGCGGCACTTTGCACGGAGGTCGAAGATGGACAGCGCCGCGGTATCATCAATAAAGAGGGGCGCTTCGATGAGGGGCGTGATGCGCGCGTTCAGCTGGGCCCACTCATGGTCTTCCATGGTGCCCTTGCGGAGTTTCTCCTGCGGAATTTCAGTTTCACTCGACATAAGCCGGGTGACGAGCTGGATCGACGACATTTCAAGTGAGAAAACAGCCACAGGTTTCTTGAAATCAATGGCGGCATTCCGTGCCATGGTGAGGGCGAACGCGGTCTTTCCCATCCCCGGGCGTGAGGCTATGATGATCAGGTCCGATCTCTGCCAGCCGGAGGTGATCCGGTCAAGCTCGGTAAATCCCGATCCGACGCCCCTCAGTTTTCCTTCCTGGTTCCGGCCTGCGCTGATCTCCTTGATCGCTTCGGCAATGATCGACTGCATGTTCATGTACGATTTGCCGATGCTGCCTTCACTGATCGAAAACAGGCCGTTTTCAGCCTTGTCCAGCAAGTCGAACACGTCGGTGGTATCTTCGTAGGCATCCTTGATGATCTCGGAGGAAACCCTGATCAGCTCGCGCTGGATAAATTTCTGCAGGATGATCCGGGCATGAAATTCAATGTTGGCGGTTGAGGCGATGCGGTTTGTGAGCATGGTGATGAAGTAGGGGCCGCCTGCCACCTCCAGCTCGCCCGTTTTTCGCAGTTCTTCCGTTACGGTAAGGATGTCGACCGGCTCATTCTGTGCGAAAAGGCGCATGATGGCCGAAAAGATGATCTGGTGGCTCTCCTTGTAAAATGCGTCGGGCTTGAGCACTTCAATCACTTCCGCCAGCCGGTTGCTTTCAAGCATCATCGCCCCGAGAACGGCCTCTTCAAGGTCGAGCGCCTGGGGAGGGATTTTTCCGTGTTCAAAAACCACTTCATTCAATCCGGGCTTACGGGTACGCTTCTTGAAATTCTTATCTTCCATGGGGCAAAAATAGCGCTATTCGGGTTTGGTTTACCTCCCCGCCCGGACTTTATTTTTCAACAATAACTATTTCCGATCACTGCAACCCGACATACCTCACTACTCCCTTTTCACCCGTCACTTGTCACTTGTCACTTGTCACTTGTCACTTTGTTACCTTGTCACCTTGTCCCCTTGTCACTTGTCACTTTGTTACCTTGTCACCTTGTCCCCTTGTCCCCTTGTCCCCCCATCCCCCCCAAAAAAAAAAGGAAAATCCCAAAAAATCCCGAAATCCAAAGGTTCTACAAACTGAATGTCAGCCCCACATGCACCCATTTATGCCACCACCCGTTGTGGAATTCAGGGCTGAGCATAAACTGTTCGAGGTCGAGCCTGATCCCGTTGCACGAAAAGGAGATTCCCCCGCTTCCCTGGAATACCACCCTTGAAATCTCACCGGCAGGCAAAGTGTAAATACTCGATTTATCAAAAATCCCCCCCTGGAGGGTTGCGTCGTACCCCACCAGTTTTCCTGCTCCTTTGATGAACAGGAAGACCTGGATCTTTCTTAGCCCGGCATCGCCAAGCGCCTGCTTTTTTGCCACGCCAAGGTTGGCAAAGAAGGGGTTGAACCATCCTGTTCTCAGCTGGCCCCCGCCGGTCAGGTTGGTGTAGAGCGTTCCGGCATTTCCTGCGGAAGAGAGCAGGAACTCGAAATTCCTGGTGCTTACGATGCCTTTTTCAAAAGAGATTGTATAGTTCAGCACCAGGTCGTTTTTAACCTGGTACTCCCAGCCGAGTGGCTCGTTGTTGGTTGGAACTGCGTTGTGAAACGAACGCTGCACCCATTCGCCGTATGAGTTCGGCCCGATAATCCCCGCATCCAGCTCACTGGCAAGCCTGAATTTGTGAACGGAATCATTCGTGATTTTAAAACTGCCCACGTAGAGGTAGGCAGCATAGGGGCGGTCACCATGCAAAATTCCCCCCATTTTGGTGGTCGACGGGGTGAACATGTTCTGTACCAGCGAAATGCCGTAATAATTTGTCCCTGAATTCCAGTAGGGGAGCGTTAAACGGCTCAGGGGATTCACCTGCAGCCCGGGAGAGATGATCTCGATCTTGATCCCGTTCGTGTAAAAACGGTCGGTGTAGTCGAGGATGTCGTTGTCAAAATTTATCCTTAAATAAGATTCACGCCCAAGGGTGATCATCGACTGAAACTGCCGGTTGCCGACGGGTGAGAAAAGATAGTTTCTACTCACCCGCTCATTCAGGTCGGGTTCGATCCTGTTCGACCGCAGGTATTTCAGCCGGCTGACAAACAGGGAATCCGGATTTCTGGAAGTTACCGGTACATTTGGTTCCGTGGTGATTGGTTGAGTTCTACTCCTCCTGGTCCGTTTTTTTTCCTCCCTGTTCGCCTTTACGGATAAAGCTGGTGGAGCAACACTGCCCGGGAAACTGCCTGCACCCCGGTGCGCGGGATCCACGTTTTTATGCTGTCCGATGGCGTGGGTGATGGCCGGTGGGGTATTTTCGACTCGATCACATTGGCTGAACAACAGGAGAATAAGAAAAAACGGCAGACTTTTTTTCATGCTGGCAACAAAGGTAATCAATTACTGTTTTTTTTCTTAACTTTACCTGACCTTTTGGTGCTGCCTGTTGAAACCGGTGCAAAAGGAATATGATGAAAATGAACATCATTCCAACTTTCCCTGGAATCAGGATATTGCTCCTGCTTCCGTTCCTGGTCTCGTTTCAATCCGATGCTCCGCTTAATCAATACATTATTCCAATTGCTGCTTATTCAATAAGTTCTGCAGATCTTGACATGGATGGTGATGTTGACATTGTAACAGGACACAACTATAATTCGCAAACACACTGGGGCGGAATCTCCATAATTTTAAACAGCGGTTATGGATATTTCAATCTGGAAGACACTCTTTATTTTTTTGGTTGGCAAGCAGTCCTTTGTGAACAACTGGATAATGATTCACTACCGGAGATAATTATGAAAAAAGAGACTACTAACACTGAATACATTGGTATTTTGTATAATAATAATTGCGCTGATTCTCTTTTTCTAAATACGAACAAATATGATGGAATTGAGGGCATTACCTCTGGAGACATTGATGGCAACGGGTTCAAAGACATAGCTTTTTATTGTAATGCTAAGCGGTATTGGGGGGTGTTTTACAATTATGGTTATCGTAATTTTTCACCACCCGAATTCCATAATGTAATAGGAACTTATCCTTCAAATATCGCATGTGGCGATTTAAATGGTGATGGACGTGATGATGTGGTTTTAAGCGGGCAAATTACAGAGGTTTTCTATAGTTTGCCGTCCGGTTTCCAGCAAGTGGTTCTGGAATCGAATGATTATAAAGATATGCTGGCGATTGTGGATTTTGACGGGGACGGGGACAACGACCTCCTTACGGCAACCTTCGCAAACAGACTTGTAATGTATCGAAACATCAATGACTCTGCACTTCAGGCATTACCCTGGGTAAGCACGCAAATATCTTCAATGAATTTAGCCACTGTTGATTTCAACAACGACAACCTGCCGGATATTGCATTCCTGACAATGTATCCGGACACTAGCGGGACGGGTATCACCTATACCATTGGCGGGATTAATATTTTCTACAACCTTGGCAATTTTCAACTTTCAACCCCTCAGTTTGTCAGTCTAACCAATTATGATGAAAGCTGGCGGAATTTTCATGTTGCCGATTTTGACGGGAACGGGTATAAGGATTTTGCTGTTATAAGGGCACTTACAAACCAAACGAGTACCCTTGAATTGTTGTTCAACGATGGCAATGGAAATTTCGTGGGAACCCCGGTCGGCATCAACGGCCAAACAAACAAAAATCAGGATGCGGGATTAACATGCTTCCCGAACCCATTCCACGGATCAGCAACTTTTACATTCGACATTGAACAACCGGCGCTTGTGGAGTTGGATGTTTACGACCTCCGGGGTAACTTAATCCGGTGCCTGACCAAAGAAAAACTCAAAAGCGGACAATATTCGATTTCCTGGCAGGGTTTTGATAACAGGATGAATGCCTGCGAATCCGGTGCGTATTTAGGTTGCATAAAAGTAAATGGAACGGTCCGCCAGGCAGTAAAATTAATCAGGTTTTAGAAGTTGTCTGATTTTCTTAGTTTACGGGTTCTGATCTATAAATAAATGATATACTTTGTTTTTAAATCAGAAATTTGAGGAAAATTTATTGGTTGATCACAATCGCGCCAATGGCGGTAATTAATAGTATGTTCATCTTTTTGCCGCGAAGCGGCATCATCTCAATAACCAAGGGTGAAACCCGTGGAATAAGGACAGCCGCGACCATCAGCCCTTTCAGGGCCCTGCACTTGGTGCATCCATCCTCGACAAATCAGGAAGGGCTCTTACAATTCCGATTAATCAAAAATTTAGACAGCCTCGTAATCTTCATAAAAAACAACATGCTTTTATGGCAATAAACAACAGATGAAAAAAATCCTTGGTATCATTCTCCTGCTTTTTGCAACAGGCTTCGTATGTGCCCAGAAAACCATGCTGGTTGAGAAAATCGGGGGTTCGCAAAGGTACTATTATCATACCGGGGACTACCTGAAACTGAGGGTATCCAAACAGGATACCCTGCTCAAAGGCAGGCTCTGGTCCATCCACGACAGTGTCATTTCAGTGGAGGAACTTCGTCCCTTCGACGTTCGCCTCGGTGATATTGGTTCTGTGTACAAGCAATTTGCTTTTCCGAATAAATTCGGCCGCTATATAATGATCGGAGGTGGTGTTATTTTCGGAATCATCGGGATCAACCACCTCCTCAACAATGAACCGCTCTTTTCCCCCGATATGTTGATCATTTCAGGCTCAATGGTTGGTGCGGGTCTTATATCGCTGTCCCTTAGTCAGAAACGATGCCGCACTGACCATGGGTGGAAGGTTAAAGTCCTGAATATTAAGGTCAAATAACCGCGAAGGTTATTCTTCAATCATCTCTTTGATGATGCTTGTCATAAGAGGTTCAACGGCGCTGGCGGCATCGATCACGTGTTTGTGGGTGATTTCAACGATCTTCCCGGGCACACCCAGGTCGGAAATGATTGAAACTGCAAAACACTTCAATCCCATGTGGCGGGCCGAGATCACCTCGGGAACGGTCGACATGCCCACGGCATCCGCCCCGATGGTCCGGATATAACGGTATTCGGCAGGCGTTTCATAGGTGGGGCCGGAAACAGCGGCATAGACGCCCCGCTGCAGTTTTATTCCATGTTTTCCAGCTATTTTAAAGGCCTTTTCAATCAGGATCGGATCGTATGCGTTTCCCATATCCGGGAACCGGGTGCCAACCTCATCCTCATTTTTCCCGATCAGCGGGTTGTCTTTCATGAGGTTTATGTGATCGCTGATCACCATGATGTCGCCGACTTCAAAATCGGGGTTCACACCGCCGCTGGCATTCGAGAGCACCAGGAGCTTGATACCCAGGAATTTCATCACGACAACGGGAAACGAGATCTCCTGCATCGTATAACCCTCGTAATAGTGAAACCGCCCCTGCATGGCGATGATGTTTTTCCCGCTCATGGTACCGAAGATCAGCTGGCCATGATGCCCGGCAACCGTTGAAACCGGGAAATTTGGGATTAATTCGTATGGAATGGTATGCTGGATGTTGATTTCGTTGACGAGGCCTCCCAAGCCGGTCCCAAGGATGATACCAACTTCAGGCTTTTGGGATATCCTGGATTCAAGGTATTCGACTGTTTCTTTGATTTTGTTTAACATAGCGTAAAATCTCGTTATCAAATTTTTCTTTATCGGTGCCATGGAAATCGATTTCCATGGGAACGCAAAATAACGGTAAATTTTTCAAATAAGCGCTAAGTTCCGGAGTTTTCAGCCGCATCACATCCTTTTCGGTGGTGACGATGATCTTTTTCTGGGTGGGCAGATCGTTGAACCTCCGTGTAATCTCTTCAATATCTTTGACATTATAAGGGTGATGGTCGGCAAATTTCATTACGACCAGTTCGCTGCAGATCCGTTCAAGGTGCTCCCTGAGCGGGTAATCATTGGCGATGCCGGTGAAGAGAAAGATGTTGGTCGCCCTGGCCGGGAAGAGGAGGTCCGGCGAGTCAAAAACAGGCACCGGCTCCACATATTTGATGTATGAGAAATATACGCGCTGGTGGCTCTTCGGTTTCAACTCTTCAATAATTCTCCGGCGGGTGATGGGGGAGAAGATCTTTGGTGTTTTGGTTACCACGATGATGTCGGCCCGCGCGGCACCACTGCTGAATTCACGCAATGTCCCCGAAGGGAGGACCAGGTCTTCGGCATAAAGGCGATGGTAATCGGTTAGCAGGATCGACAACCCCGGCTTGACATAACGATGCTGGAAAGCATCATCCAGGAGGATGACATCCAGATCCGGGTACTTCTCAAGCAGGAGCTGTATGCCACGGCTTCGTTTTTCATCAACCGCAACCTTGACAGTTTCAAACTTTTTTAAGAATTGCAGCGGCTCATCCCCGATATATTTGACATTCGAACGTTTGGAAGCCAGGATGAAACCATTTGTTTTCCGGCCATATCCCCTGCTCAGGGTAGCCAGGAACATACCCGGCGTCAATAGCCGGATCAGGTACTCAATGTGCGGGGTCTTGCCGGTTCCGCCAAAAGTGAGGTTGCCAACGGAAATAACAGGTGTGCCGAATGTTTTGGAAGGCAGGATGTGCAGGTCGAACAGCAAATTCCTGAACAGCATGGCAAGGCCATAGAGAAGCGAAACGGGAAGCAATATAACCTGGAGTATCCGTGTCATAATTGAAGCTCCTAAATTAGGAAAAATTATTGCACGTCATTCATGGCTTTTTCCCTGGCTAAATAAATCACATTCTTAAGAAGTTCTGAAATCCCGGCATCCGGGTTCCTGGTTTTGACAACATAATCGCTGGCGCCGGCGTCCAGCAGCTTTCCGGCCAGGTGCGGATCCTCAAACGTATCGAAGAAAATAACCTGCGAGGACGGGGAAATTTCAAGTACGCTGCGTAAAAAATCAAACCCTGTGTAATTCCCTGTAAAGTAGCTGGTTATTAAAAAATCGGGATGAGCGTTTTTTTGCATGCGGAACAAGCACTCCTCCCCGGTAGGAAAGGCGTAAACATTTGTAAACTTGTTGAGCCCGATATGATACCTGATCAGGTTCCGGTGGATCGGATTGATGTCAACAATGAAAATTACAGACGTTTTCATACTTTATAGTTGGTACATATTCTGACTTCAAAAATTGCAATTTCTGACATGTCAAAACAGGCCCGCGCCGTAAACTTTTCATAATGTTATGAACAGCACCAACGGAAAGGGTGTTTACTGTGAAATCCGCTGTGCTTCAATGATTGCTTTAAGAACATGCAGCCTAGCCCTGCCCCGTTTTTCGATGTTCTCCAGCTCTTTTGTTGATTGGCACCAGGTATCAAAGAGCAAAAATTTAGTCCGTACAGCTTCCGGGCTGATGCATTCTGTCAGGAACACCATCTGGATATGGTTGTTCTGTTCCCAGACGTAAACCCCGTAGTCACCCTTGATGACACTGATATCCGGGTAACCGATCAGGTTTTTTACCTGGATTTCGGTTGCATTTCCAACAACACCGACAAAATGGATTGGTCCCATTAATTCTTCAGGATTCAACGGTGCGGCGGGGAGGTTGTCCTGGTCCTTCAGGAATGGCCGGCCGGTAAACGCTTTTGCGTCATCCACAGACATGTTGTCAGGGATGGAGTGCACTTTCCGGATAAATTTGGAAAACTCGGGAGATGCCGTGACCAGTTTATTCAGGATATCCCTGATTTGCCGGTCTCTTTCATCGTATTTCATTTTTTTCCAGTCAAGGGTCTTCCCGGCATTGTTTGATATATTATAGTAATAGTTTGAGGTTTTGATGCGGTCGAGGAGCGAGCGGTATATGACGGCCTTGATCATCGCCAGGAGTTGTGTTTCAAAATCATCAGGCAGGGCGGACGGGGTAAGTTTCAAGGGGTTCGAAAAACGATTGACCTGTTTGATATAAACTGCAAACTTATCGTTTCGTTCCAGCTCCCCCGGATTCGTGGTGACGATGTTGAAAAATTTGGTAATGTCGATGATTGCGGTTTTTTTGGTCGAAATGTCCATCGCTTCTGATAGTTCCGCATGGCAAATCCCCTGGTCAAAACCGTCCGGCGCCCACCCTGCAGCACCGGTAAACAAAGAGATCAGCAGGTCCGACTCCCGTACTTCCTGCAAACAGGCATTGTAGCTGTCGAGCGTAGCGTCAGCCGCGAATGATTCATTGATCCTGATATCAAAGAATTGCTGATCCAAAAACCCGATCGCTTCAAGTTGATCTTTGAGCCAGATCCTGATTTCGGAGAGCTGCTTTCCCGGTGCCTTGTTAACCACAATATTGTCGACATTGCGGCTTGAAATAAAAACTTTGAATTTCATGGGTATGGGTTTTAATTGAACGGGTTGGTTTTTCTCCTTATTACAAAGTAAACGTAAGGGATGTTATTTCACCGCCTTTAATGATAACCGGCTGTTCATGTTCAAAAGGGGCACCTTTGATGACGCCGGTAATCTTTATCTTCACAATACCAGGTTTAAGATTTGTCAGGGCGGCCGTATTACCAGTATAAGTGCCTGCCGGGGTATCCTCAAGCGCAACCGACCAGGGCCTGTCCCAATCCTTTCCATTGGTTACCGATATTGCAACAGCCCCTTCTTCTTTTGCTTTGACCGAAGCTTTTGCCGTTTCTGCTGCGACCTTTGCCGATGCTTCGATGTCATTGATCGCGCTCTGAAATTCCGCCACCCATTTTTGGGTTTCTTCAGAAACAATTGCCTGGACTTTTTGTAAAAAATCTTTGCAATTGTTCACGACGGCCTGCAGCTCTTCAGGACTCAGCGCACTCCCCGCCAGCTTGTGTTTATTGCTCTCCCATGTAAACCGAAATTCTTCCAGCGCCTCATCCAGCTTTTGAGCTGCTACCACATAACGGATCCATCCGCTGGTGAATCCGCCGAACCTGTCGATGGCAATCATCAGTGCTGCAAGGGCTACGGCAACCGATGCCCAGGCGGCAGGTACGGGGCTGTCAGGGTACATGGTGGTGATCACGGGCAAAATACCTGCCAGGGCAATAAGCACGATGGCACTGTACCTCAGGATTAATCCGTAAAAGCGTTTCGGGTTCCTTTTCACATAATACCATTCAATGGCTTTCTTCGCCTTGTCGGTGACATAATTATACAATGATACAAGGTCTTGTGCAGCCTCCTCGGGGGTACTGGATAATCCTTTATCCACAGTTATGTTTAATGCTGACGGCTTTAAATCTTCCATGTCGCTGATTTAGTATTGATGATTGAGTCCACTCCGGAAAGTGTTTTTTTGCCACAAGGTCACAAAGTCACGAGGTTTCACCAGGTATATGTCCCAGATATCTAATACTTTGTGCTTATTGGTGTCCTTGTGACTTTGTGGCATTTTTATGTTTGATAGTTTTTCGGAGCAGCCTCAGGATTTGAATTTTTATGTGCTGATAAAATATGTAACAAATATATAACAGAATTGTTAACTTTCAACCGAAAAATAATTGCCATTCAATTTTCAGGGAACCTCCTGCGACCGCGGGGAGGTTGACTGAAAAGCCTGGAAACGTATCTTCACTGCGAAGACGAAAAGACTCAGGTGATTGAATATCAATGATTTTATTTTTCGCGTCTTTGCGTCTTTGCGGTAAAATTTAACGTTTAATACGGCCTCTCTGCATATTTTAACCACCCCCCTTTTAAAATGGGTTATTGGCTGGTTTTACAATCCTTTAATACTGATAATCAGAAACATAATTCAATCCTGTTGCGATGTTATGATCATCCCGGATTGAACAGGTCAAAAATGTGTACCTTTGATTTTTGAAAAATGCACACCCATGAAAATTGCTGAAATAGCCTCATGCCTCGAATCTATCTCCCCGCTGGCATTGCAGGAAGAGTATGACAATTGCGGATTGCTACTGGGTGACCCGGGTGGTGAATTTCATAAAGCATTGCTGTGTCTTGATCTCACCTGTGAAGTTATGACCGAGGCCATCAAAAATCAATGTGACCTCGTGATTTCCCACCATCCCTTCATTTTCAGGGGATTGAAAAAACTCACACCCGGTCAGCCTGAGACGGCGATCATTACCATGGCAATCAAACACGACATTGCCATCTACGCCATCCATACCAACCTTGACAATACACTTCACGGGCTCAACGCGCTGGTGCTTTCAAAAATCGGAATATCAAAGTACCGGATACTGAGCCCAAAAGCAGGGATGTTGTCCAAACTGGCTGTCTTTTGCCCGGCCGACCATGCCGGCAAGGTCAGGCAGGCCCTTTTTGATGCCGGCGCCGGTCATATCGGCAACTATGATTGCTGCAGTTACAACATGCACGGCAAGGGCACTTTCCGCGCTTCTGACCAGGCCAATCCTTTCGTCGGTGAAAAAAACATGCTCCATGTGGAACTTGAAACGCGGGTCGAGGTAATCGTTCCCCGGTACCATGAAAGCAAAATTCTTGCAGCATTGATGGCTGTGCATCCATATGAAGAAGTGGCCTATGACCTTTATCCGCTGCACAATACCCGGCCGGATGCCGGTGCCGGGTTGATCGGCGAACTTGATGAGCCCTGCGATGAAGCCGGATTCCTGGAACGCATCAGGCTGGCCCTTGACATCCCGGTGATCAGGCATTCCTCTTTTCGTTTAAAACCGGTCAGGCGTGTAGCATTGTGCACAGGTTCAGGCAGTTTTCTGATCAGGGAGGCCATCAGCTCAAAAGCAGATGCCTACCTCACAGCTGATTTGAAGTATCACGACTTTTTTGGGATGGAGAACAATATGTTACTTGCTGATATTGGCCATTATGAAAGTGAGAAATGGGTAAAAGAATGGCTTCATGCTGTGCTTATAGAAAAATTTCCTAACTTTGCATTCCTTATTTCAGAAGTAAATACCAATCCTGTTCATTATTTTTAAAAAAGAGTTTATGGCAAAAACAACAAGCAAGCCAATCGCTACCTCCAAGCCATCAAAATTAGCCACCAAACAACCTGTAAAAGAGGCTGTTGCGGCAAGTCCGGTGGATGAAAAAACGGAAGAGGTGATCGAAGAAACTGTAGTGGCAAAGGTTGCTCCGAAGGCCAAACCAGAGGGTGCGGATGACAAGGGAGAAATTACCATCGAAAAAAAGTTGATCGCGCTATATAGTTTGCAGCAAGTTGATTCTCAGGTGGATAAAATCCGGATTATCCGGGGTGAACTGCCTTTGGAAGTGCAGGACCTTGAAGATGAAATCGCAGGACTGGAGACACGGGTTGACAACCATATCCAGGAAACCCTGGTAATGGAGAAGTCCATTGCAGAAAAGAAAACATCGGTGAAAGATGCCCTCGCGCTGATTAAAAAATATGAAGACCAGCAGATGAACGTCCGCAACAACCGCGAGTACGACTCACTGACCAAGGAGATTGAATACCAGAATCTTGAAATTCAATTGTCTGAAAAACGAGCCAAGGAGTTCCAGGCAACCCTCGAACTTAAAAAGGAGGAGATCGACCGGTATCAGAAATTGCTGCAGGATCGTAAAAATGACCTCGAAATCAAACGCAATGAATTGGATGATATCATTGCCGAGACGGAAAAGGAGGAAAACGACCTGATCATCAACTCCGAAAACAACAAGCAATTCATCGAGGAGCGGCTGCTGACAGCTTATTCAAGAATCCGGAAAAATGCCCGCAACGGGCTTGCCGTGGTTCAGATTGAACGGGATGCCTGCGGTGGTTGTTTCAACAAAATACCCCCGCAACACCAGCTGGATATCAGGATGCATAAGAAAATCATTGTTTGCGAATACTGTGGCCGGATCCTGGTTGACGACGGGATCGTGAACGCCATGCATTGATGCTTATAACTGTCACACCATGGAAGGCACCATGGGCCAGGTTTCTCCTGGTCGCGGGTGCCTTTCTGCTTTTTATACCATCCACCCGGTCGCAATACACCTTTGATGCGAATTGCCAGCTGGCTTACAAAGCCATCCTGGAATTACGGTTTTCAGAAGCCCGAACCCTGATCCTGGCCGAAAAAAAGACGGAACCAGGGAACCTGCTCCCGTTGTACCTTGATAACTATATCGATTTTTTAACACTGATCATTGGTGAAGAACATAAAGTTTATGACCAGTTAAAAGACAATAAAAGTGCAAGGGTGTCGGCCCTTGAAACTGGCAGGGATGACTCCCCCTATTACAATTTTTGCCTGGGAGAGGTTCACCTGCAATGGGCGCTGGCACGGATAAAATTCGGGGACTATACGGCCGCAGCCTTTGAAATCCGCAAGGCTTCTGCCCTGTTTTCAGCCAACGAAACCAGGTATCCCACGTTTCTTATCAATAAAATTGGATTGGGGGTGGTGCATGTCATGGTTAGCCTGGTCCCCGACAACTACAGGTGGATAAGCACCATGGCCGGGCTAAGCGGATCGATGGAACTTGGATTAAGCGAGATCCGGCAGGTGGCGGAATACGACGGCCCCGATAAAATTACCCGGATGTATCAGCCGCAGGCGACTTTTTTCCTTGCATTCCTGGCCCTGAACCTCCAAAAAAACAAGAAGGATGCTTTACAGGTCCTCGAACTGTTTAACAACGCTCAACCCGATGATCCCCAATGGAAAAGTCCCTTGCTGGTTTTTGCCAGGGTGACCATCCTGATGAAAAACGGTTACAATGATGAAGCGCTGGCAATCCTTCAGCAGCGGGCACCTGCGCCGCAAACATTCAATTTTTATTATCTTGATTACCTCGAAGGAATGGCGAAGCTTAACAAGCTGGATTATAGTGCCTCCGCCTGTTTTGACCGTTTTATTGCCAATTTCAGGGGACAGAACTATATCCGTTCGGCATTCCAGAAATTGGCGTGGATCGGGTTGTTGCGTGGAGATTCAGCCACATATAACCGGATGATCCGCCTGGCAGCGGCAAAGGGTGCATCTGCTGTTGACGAGGACAAACAGGCAGGCTCGGAAGCCTTAAAAGGCATTGCGCCGAACATTGTTTTGCTGCGTGCCCGGTTGTTGTTTGATGGCGGGTATTACAACCTTTCGATGAATGAATTGCTCAACAATTCTGTCAAAACAGCCGTTAAATCAAAACGTGACCTGGTTGAGTACACCTACAGGCTTGGCCGGATTTACCATGAAACAGGCAATGTGCCCAGGGCGATTGAGAACTATCAGCAAACAGTGATTCGTGGCAAAACAGAACCATACTATTATGCTGCAAGCGCTGCCTACCAGATGGGTTTGCTATACGAAAACAAGGGTGCATGGGGCAAAGCCGACAGTGCATATCGTCTTTGCCTTTCTATCAAATCGCCTGAATACAAAACCAGCCTTCACCAAAAGGCAAAGGCTGGTTTGAACAGGCTTAAAATGGTAAGACAGTCTAAAACCTGAAACCGATCGTGGTGGAAACAGTGCTGGTATAGTAACTGATGGTTGCCGGGTTCACCATGCTTGCATCATACAGGTAATAATCCTGGTTCATCTTTGACCATACATATGTGACGTCGGCGAAAAAATGTTTCGTCCTGTAGCCAAGTCCGCCCGATGCCTGGAAACGCTCACTGTTGTTGGTCTTACCCGTATATGGGTTGACTACGGTTGATGGGTTGCTGAAGTATCCGAAACCTCCCCTTATCCGAAAGTCGGCTATCCTCCATTCGGTCCCGACACGGATGTTTCCCCAGGATTTGTAACTGTATTTAATTTGCTCGTTCACACTTGAATAACTTTCATATGATGCATGAAAGCGTGCCTGTGAATAGTTGACATATTCATAATCGGCGCTGATCAGTCCATACTGCCCGATGATAAATGCCAGGCCGCCCATTGCACGAAACGGAGTGGTCAACTGGTAGTCAAAATCACCCAGCGGAGAGTATTGGGTACCGTTCCAGCTGGAGTTGGTAAATGTCGATTGCATGCTGCTCGACCACTGATCCCTCATGGAGGGATACCAGGTTGGTGTGTGGATGCTTGCCCCGATTCTGAACCAGTCGGCAGGCTTGTAGATGGCACCCAGTTTAAAATTGATCCCGGTGCCGCGGGTATGAAGATCATACCGGTAGCTGAGTGATATGAAATTCGGAATGGTATCTTTCGTCCTGGTTTCGGTATAAACGCTGTTTTCGTAGTAGTTGATGGTTGGTATTCCGAAGGTAAATCCAACAAACAGCTTATCCGAAAAGTTGGCTCCGACCGAAAAGTCGACTTCATTCATCGAACCGGAAGTATTGATGCGTTTATTCTGGAGAACTCCTCCATATGCGGCATCACAGTAGTATTTGTTTGAGTCTGAATTGTAATATACGAGTCCGGTCCCGTCGGTCCTGAATGCAAGCCCGATATCAAAGGGGAAACTATCCTGTACATAAGCAGGTTGTATCCGGATGCCATTCAGGGTGTTCGCATAGCTTTGCATCATGGAGTTCCTGGTGTTTACCCCGTTGATGACCACGCGGTTGTTGAAATCGTTCTGCCGGTTAACACCGATACCAAAATTGATGCTTTTTAATGTCCCTGTTTTTGTTTTTTGATATGGGTTGATGTTGAAGATTACTCCGAAATTCCCGACACCAACATTGACACGGTAATCGGTGGCAGTTGACATATTGTAATCGGCAGTTGAATAGCCGACAGTGGGGGCAAGGGTAAAAGTCGTTTCCGAACCGGTGTATAACCCGATCCCTGCAGGATTTGTGGCCATGGTGGAAAAGTCGGCGCCAACAGCGCCAAATGCTCCGCTTAATCCGTTAAACCTGGCTGTACCGCTGTAAAAAACACGCGAAAAACGCAATGCATCTTCGGCAGTCTGGGAAAACATGAAGGAGGATGACAAGGTAATTATCAGGATGATGATGGACGCTTTTTTCATGGTAGTCTAAGTGTTAAATTGGAAACAAATTACCTGCGCCTGCCGCTGCCGCTGCTTCCGCTGCCTGCAGGTGATGAGCCGCTGTTTCCGCCTGACCTTGATGGAGCAGAATAGTTCCCGCCGCTGTTTGTGTTCGTGGGTGGTGTATAGGAACCGCTGTTGCCCGACCTGGCGGGTGTTGAATAAGAACCGCTGTTGCCTGTTCGGGCGGGGGTTGCAGAGTTGGTGTTGGTGCGAACCGGGGTGGTGTACCCGGACGAACCAGTTCTCGACGGGGTGCTGTTGGTTCTGTTGCTGCCTGGTGATACAGTCTGCCGTGTTGCACTGTTGGACGAACCTGATCCACTTCTGACTTCAGGGTTTTGATTTGCTGTCCGGGTGGTTCCGGGGTTTTGCGACCGGGGTGCAAGATACTCCTGGCTCGATTTCGGTTGCCTGTAAACCGGGGAAGAGTAACTTTGAACCGGTTCCGAACGCTGTGAAGGATTTACATTTTCCGGCCTGGTATATCTTGGAGCAGGCTGCTGACGGGAAGTCTGGTTCTGTCCCTGGCCCGTTCTCTGCTGCGTACTTCTCTGGTACCCTGTTTGCCTGTCACTGGTGGGCCGGGTGTACCTGTATTGTTCCTGGTTTACAGGTGTGGTGCGGGCAGTTTGAGATGTTGTTCTAGGTAAAGGATTCCTGTTATTCGTGGTGCGGCTGAATGTATTGTAGGCCGAAGTACCGGTGTTCCGTAAAAAGGGGGCTGAGGTACGTCCGGTTGAACTGTAGGTAGGTCTCCTGGCGCCATAATAATAGTTGTCAGCGTAGTAGGGCGTATAATAGTCATTGTATCCGTAGCAATAACAACAGGGTGAATACCATGGGTTATACCAGGAATAATATCCTCCGTAATAGGGATACCCCCAGCCATAATAACCTCCATAGTACGGGTAACCCCAGCCATAATCCCATCCCCAGTTTGAATAGGGATAACCCCATCCCATGCCAACCGAAAAGGATGATCCGTAATAGCCACCGTAGCCGATGCCGGTTCCGAGGTATACATTGACGTTCGGCTCATTGCTGCCCTGGTTTCCGCCGGAAGCGTAACCTGAATTTGATTCATCAAAATATCCCACCGTTGTGTCCTTGTTGCTGAAGCGGTTGATGCGGCTTGAGTAAGAGTAGTCGTTGTAATCATCCTCAAGTGTCGAAGAAGCTGGTTTTTGAACCTTTGCATTGTCGGGAGAGGTAATCACCGTAGCACCCTGGCTGGCTGAAGGAGACGGGGTGACAGCCACTTGCTGATGACGGGGAGAGCTGTAAACATCATCATTTACATAGGAGGTTGCTTGCTTCTGGGAAGTGCATGCGCTGATTGCCAGTGCGATCATCACGATAATCCAGGCTGATTTTTTCATAAGGCGTTCTCTTTTAAATAAGTCATGTATGGTTTGCATCTGCAGGGTCAGGATAATTTCGTATTTTTGCCATGAACAAATGCAAGTCACAAATTAACAAATCCCATACCAAACTTTTAAAATGGCTAAAGATTTTCCTTCGAGGGCAGAAAATTATTCCCAGTGGTACAACGATCTGGTTATCAAAGCCGATCTGGCTGAAAACTCAGCAGTACGTGGATGCATGGTCATCAAACCTTATGGTTATGCCATCTGGGAGCGGATCCAGGCAATACTTGACAAGAAATTCAAAGACACGGGGCATTCGAATGCCTATTTCCCGATATTTATTCCAAAATCCTTTTTCAGCAAAGAGGCGAACCATGTGGAAGGGTTTGCCAAAGAGTGCGCTGTTGTGACCCATTACCGGTTAAAGAACTCTCCCGATGGCAAAGGAATAGTTGTGGATGAAGATGCCAGGCTCGAGGAAGAGTTGATTGTACGGCCGACCTCTGAAACAATCATCTGGGCTACCTACCGGAACTGGATCAAATCATACCGCGACCTCCCGATTCTGATCAACCAGTGGGCCAACGTAGTTCGCTGGGAGATGCGGACACGCCTGTTTCTGCGCACTACGGAGTTTTTATGGCAGGAAGGACATACGGCACATGCAACCCGGGAAGAGGCTGTACAGGAAGCTGAAACCATGCTGAATGTATATGCTGATTTTGCTGAAAACTGGATGGCTATTCCTGTGATCAAAGGGACAAAGTCGCCGGCCGAACGGTTTGCAGGGGCAATTGAAACGTATGCCATTGAAGCGTTGATGCAGGATGGAAAGGCCCTCCAGGCTGGCACATCCCATTTTCTGGGCCAGAATTTTGCCAAAGCATTTGATGTAAAATACCTGAACCGTGAAAATCAGCTTGACTATGTCTGGGCCACCTCCTGGGGTGTCTCCACACGGCTGATGGGTGCCCTGATCATGTCGCATTCGGATGACCACGGGCTGGTACTTCCTCCAAAACTGGCGCCGATCCAGGTTGCCATTGTTCCTGTATTTAAAAATGAAGAACAGCTGGCGCAGATTTCCGCTACCGTCCTTCCGATTAAAAACGCCCTGGAGGCACGTGGGATCACGGTTAAATATGATGACCGGGATACACACAAGCCGGGGTGGAAGTTCTCGGAGTATGAATTTAAAGGTGTTCCCGTGCGCCTGACAATTGGCCCGAGAGATATCGAACAGGGAACAGTGGAAGTTGCCCGCAGGGATACCCTCGAAAAAGAGGTGCTCCAGATTACCGATATTGAAAACAAGATTGTTCACCTTCTGGATCATATCCAGAAGAACCTTTACGACCGTGCACTGTCGTTCCGTGAGAACAACACCTTCAGGGTTGATACCTGGGATGAATTCAAGCAGGTATTGGATGACAAGGGTGGATTTATATCCGCACACTGGGATGGAACCGCCGAGACAGAAGAGAAGATCAAAGAGGAGACAAAAGCCACGATCAGGGTAATACCCCTTGACAATCCCCTGGAAGCAGGAAAATGCATCTACTCGGGAAAACCTTCTGATCAGCGTGTGATATTTGCCAGGGCGTATTAACCTGTTACAGGATCAGTAGGCAATTAACCTGCCGGCGCCGGTGATCTCCGATTTGATGTTCCAGGGGTTCCCTGAATAGTATATATTGCCGATTGAGGTAATTGTGGCTTCCAGTGATTGGTTGGCATTGACGTAACAGTTGTTGGACCCGCTGTTGGTCACAAACGTGAACCCTGTCTTCAGGCCGCTGAGCTGAAGCAATCCATAATCACCCGCAAACACGCTGCTGATATTGCATACGCCATGCAGCACCAGGGTGGCCGTTCCCATATGCTGAATGAAAAAACCGTCACCCACATGGATGTTCAGGTCGATTGTGCCGCACCCTCCCCACATGTCGATTTTAAGATAGCCCGAACGCAACGTGTCGGTACAGCTGATATCCCCGGAGGATTCATAGTGGATTTTCAGCAGGTTCTTTACCGAAACATATACATTCACCGGCTTGGAGTAACTTCTGAGCCAGTTGCACCTGTTGGTATTCCGCAGCACCAGTTCTCTTCCTGATAATTCGGTAACAATTCCCCCGACAATGTTCTCTCCTGCTTCAGCTGTTACATGATTGACGGAGTCCTGCAAAAGGATAACATTCACGTTGTCAAGCACCCGTATGCTGTCAAACGCTGAGATCCCGCGATCCTGGCGAACAATCGTCCCTGTGGAGGAAACACATTTACCCCCGTCTTTTCCGCAACCACTGAGTAGTATCCAGGGGAGACATAGAAATAACAGGACAGAATTTATATGATGTTTCATTTTACTGTTTTTTTACCATATACCACATCAAATCTGTATCCGAGGCCCCAGCCGATGTAATCAGCCCTGCCCCAGTGGACTTTTATCATTACAGCGGCAAAAATATTTTTCGCAAAATTGTATTGCACGGATATTTTCTCATACAGCGGGCCATTGCTTTTTTCTTTACCTCCGAGATAACAGCCCAGGTTAAAGAGGAATCCCAGCCGTGACATAACCAGCTGGTATGCCCCGTTGATGCCCGGGCGGATGACACTTAACTTGTTATCAACCGGGATACTTTTCATTTCAAGGGTGGTGATCTGTGAAGGATCGTAGGAGCAATCAAGACCGATCCCGAATTTGCTTTTCGGGCTGACCTGGAGAAATGTATTTGTGTAAAAATGCGTAACCCAATAGTTTTTTCCGTAGATGGCCTGCATGTTTTTATACCCAGCCAGGACACCAATGTCAATTTCAAGGGACCTTCGTATAATGGCTGAATAGGGGCGGGTAGGAGCAAAGAACCGGTCGTTGATGTTGTGGTTTTCCCTGAACGGCCGGTATGCGACTCCCAGGTTAACCATAAAGACATTGATTCCGTAATTTGGCAGTTTCAGGGACCCGTTTGAAAAATGCTGAAGACTTATACCAGTCGTGAGGGTGAGGAAATAGTTGATCCGGTAGCGTGCCTCAAACAGCAGGTTCACCGCGGCATTCAGATGAGACCCTATGGCCAGGTTCTTGTAATTCGAAATCCGGTCGAACGGTTTCGAAATGAAACCAACCCCCAGGGCGAGCCTGAATCCCCCTGTGAATTTTTTGCTTTTATACAGGGGAAAGTTGATAAATGGCATCAGGGCATAGCCACTGCCCAATGAGGGATTGTTGCCCAATCCGGAATAGAGCATTGAAACACCAATGAGCGGGTAGTTGTAATCGCGTTCCCATTGATGTTTTCCGTAAGTCATTTTCTGAACAATGACCTCAAATGCCGGGAAATGGGCGTTAAATAATTCCAGTTCAAGATGTTGTGCATAAATAAAACCATAATGTACTTTACCTTCAAGGATCAGATTCGGAGAAACCAGTTTGTGCTCAAATTGGGCTGAAGCAAGGGTCGCTTCAGCCATTATTACCAGGATAATACCCGCAATTTTCAGGAACAGGGAAATCTTTATTACAAAATGATCCAAGTATAGTGCGCTATGTAATGAGTGGCAAATTTATGGCGAATTGTTTGTTTTCTTTCATATTCGCCTATCTGATCTGTTAATTAATAACGCAGCCGAAATGAAATGCTTATTTTTGTGTAAAATTTATTTTATGGAGGAAAAAGTAGCCGCATTTCAGAGATTGCTGGAAATTATGGACGAATTGCGGGCCAAGTGTCCCTGGGACAAGAAACAAACTGTTGCCTCATTGCGATACCTGACCATCGAGGAGACCTATGAACTGTCTGAATCCATTTTGCAAAATGACATGGATTCCCTGAAGAAGGAGTTGGGGGACCTGATGCTGCACCTTGTTTTTTATTCAAAAATTGCATCGGAAAGCAATACATTCGATATCAAGGATGTACTTGAAAGCATCACTGAAAAACTTATCCACAGGCATCCGCATATTTTTGGCGATGTGGTGGTGAAAGATGCCAAAGAGGTTCATGACAACTGGGAACGGATCAAGCTTAAGGAGAAGGGAAACAAATCGGTGTTGTCAGGTGTCCCGGCAGGTCTTCCTGCCATGGTAAAGGCATACCGGATCCAGGAAAAAGCCAGTGGAGTAGGTTTTGACTGGGACAAACCTGAACAGGTCTGGGATAAGGTAATTGAAGAGTTGAATGAACTTAAGGAAATGGTTGAGACCGGGGCGGCGCATCAAAGAAAGGAAGATGAACTGGGTGACCTCATTTTTGCCGTGGTCAACTATGCGAGGTTCATCGATGTAAATCCCGAAGATGCACTTGAACGTACCAACCGGAAATTCATGAAACGGTTCAGGTATCTTGAAGAAAGTGCCAGGGCGTTGAACAGACCAATGCATGAGATGACACTCAGCGAAATGGATGTTTTTTGGAATGAAGCCAAGAAAAACGATTGAATTACTGCGGTCCTGGTTGCCGGCTGCAGGCCTGCTGGCGGTAACCGTAATCCGCTTCCTGTTCATTTCTTCGAATGATGTGGCGATGGACGAGCCTTTTACCGTGTTTTTCGCACAGGCTGATTTCCATACATTGTTTGGGGTGCTTTCACAGGGAAATAACCCTCCCCTGTTTTTTATTTTAATGCACTACTGGGTCAGTTGGTTCGGCATTGGACCACTTTCGATCAGGTTCTTACCCTGTATTTTCAGTATTTTGACAGCGGTCATGCTGTATAAAACAGGAAAAAATTTCTTTTCAGACCGTGTTGGTTTTTTTGCTGCAGCCCTCTTCACACTTTCCGATTATCACCAGTTGTTTGCGCACGAAGCACGGATGTATTCGTTTTTCGCACTACTGACAGTGGTTTCCATGTATTTTTTTCTTGCTTTAACATCCCGGACCAAGAAGACAAGGTACATGCTGCTGCTGGCGCTGGCAAACGTTTTACTGATCTATTCGCATTTCTTTGGTTTTTTTATCTTTCTCATCCAGGGACTTTCGGTTGTGATCATTCCCGCGTACCGTAAGACAGCCCTGAAATTCTACCTGGGGTCAATGGCCTTGTGCATGGTTGCCTACATACCTTATTTCCCGATCTTTTTTCATCGTTTTTTCCAGTCTGCCGCGAGTGGAACCTGGGTACAACCCCCTGTAATTTCCGACCTGTACACAATGGTTTGGAGGTACCTGAACGCCCCGGTGGTTACAGTGGCGGTGCTCTGTATTCTTGCAGCGGCTTTGGTGCAATTTATCGTTGGCGTCATGAAAGGGTCATCGGGCTGGAACAGCAGAAACCTGACGGTTGTTATCTGGTTTGCTGTGCCTTATTTGTTCATGTTCCTGGTATCCTTTTACACCCCGATGTTTCTTGACAGGTACACTGTTTATATTTCAGCCGGGTTTTATTTATTGGCAGCCATTGCATTAAATTCGCTCGTTCAACGAACAAAGCCATCACTGATCATGATGTCATGTTTTATTATCACGATGGCTTTCACCTTCCATCCCCATGTCGACAACAAGCGGCATTTAAAGGAGGCTGTAAGTTACATATCGCGCCACAAAGGCCCGCGGACCAGTGTGATCATCTGTCCGCAATGGTTTGAGTACGGGTTTTCGTATCATTATGATCAACGGATATTCCGTGATTACAGGCGAATGCGCCTGTTGCTGAACCAGGACGGCATTTATCCTGTTAACAATATTTCACTCCTTGATACCAATAAAATAAAAACTGCCGACCAGGTATTGCTGTTTGAAGAATGGTCATCCCTGACAGATCCGGGGCATACCCTTTTCAACTTTCTTAACCGTGAATTTCGGTTTCAGAAAACAACCAGCTTTTACGAAAATTTCAAGGTTCACCAGTATATAAAGTGATACGGGGGGTAGGAAAAGTCACCCTAAACGCAAAAACGCCAGGGTGCTTCCAGGAATATCCTTGATATTCATCTGTTTGCGCCCTGGCGTTTTTGCGGTAAAGAGAAAATTTCAGGTTTTGAAATAACCTCTTTAATGGTCCGGAAGGAGGGATCAGTGTTTGCTGAGGTAATCGGCTACACCTTCGGCGGTGGCTTTCATACCGGCATCGCCTTTGTGCCAGTTGGCGGGGCAAACTTCGCCATTTTCTTCAAAGAACTGGAGTGCATCAACCATACGGAGCGCCTCATCAACACTTCTGCCGAGGGGCAGGTCGTTCACCACCTGGTGACGGACGATACCCTGTTTGTCGATGAGAAACAGGCCGCGGAAAGCAACCGGTCCGCCTTCGAATTCCATGATGCCGTCTTCGGTGTATACATATTCGCCGGCCAGCACATCGAAGTTTGCTGAGATAGTTTTAGACAAATCAGAAACAATTGGAAATCTCACGCCTTTGATCCCGCCATTTTTAAGTTCGGTATTCAACCAGGCCCAATGTGAAAATTTCGAATCGACCGAGCATCCGACCACCGCCACATTTCTTGCTTCGAATTCAGCCAGCTTATCCTGGAAAGCAATGATTTCCGTAGGACATACAAAGGTGAAGTCAAGCGGGTAAAAGAAGAAAACCACATGCTTCTTGCCAATGTACTGTGCAAGTGAAAACTTGTCGACAAATTCACCGCCATTGATAACGGCTTCTGCTTCAAATAAGGGAGCTTTTTTCCCAACTAATACTGCCATAATAATGATGTTTAAGGTTAATAATGGTTTTTTGCAAAGATAAAGATTATTTAGAAGCAGTATGGATAATAGAGGGGCGAGTTAACGATTATTTAACATCGGTAAAGTCGAATTCAAGGGGTTTGCTGGCACGGAAGTCGAACAGGGTAAGTTTGCGGATTTCGTAGTAGTTGAGCCAGTATGTCTGCAATGCCGTATAGTAGGATTTTTCGGCTCCGTCCGTTTCAAGCTGGGCGTTATTCAGGTCAAGGATGCCGTTTATTTTTCCTATCAGGTAGCGGCCCTTGATGACTTCAAAACTCTTCCTGGCAACAGTGTCCGATTTGGCTGCGATCCGTACCTGGTTCTTTTGCATGTTGAACTGAACTGCTTTGAGATATACATTCTGCCGGAAATCGAGGCTTTCCTGTTCGACAGAATTCTTAACCACTTCATCCTCCGATTGAGCCATTTTTATTTTGCCACGAGCCACACCCCAGTCGAGGATGGGGATCGAGATATCCACGCCAAGGATCCTGTTGTCGAGTGGCTTGACATAGGCATCAGGAACGGTTGTGCCGGATTTTGTGAGCCCGACTTCCACATGGATATTCGCGTCAAACCGGTCCTGCATCCTGGCGATATTCACAGTCCGTGCAGCTTCAAGCAGCCGTTTTTTAAAGTCCAGGGAAGTTGAAGAGTATTCGACAGCCAGTGCCACCGATGCCGAAGGATCAATGGTGAAAAACCCGATTTCGTCGGGGGCCACCAACCGCACATGCGAGGTATCCTGGATCCGGAGGTAGGATTTTAACCGGAACTGGGCATTTTCAAGGTTGAGGTCGGCATTTTCAACGGCAGCCTGTTCTTTCAGGAAATTGAGTTCCATTTGAAGCAGGTCGTTCTCCGCGATTTTTCCGAGCTGGAACCGGCCCTTTGCAATGCGATACATGGTATCGTAGTTGGACAGGTTCACCCTGGCTATCTTTTGGTCGACCTGGGCCTGTAAAAGGGTGAAAAAATGGATGATGGTGGTAATCGAGATCTGCTCAATGTCTTCAAGGTATTTACGTTTCGCCTGGGAATATTTCAGGGGCTGGATCTTCCGGTCCCACCTGAATTTGTTGAACGTAAAAAGAGGCTGGTTAAATACCACATTAACAGGTACACTAAGAAACGGATAGGGATTGTAGCCTTCCTGGTTCCAACTTCCTTCCAAAGAGGAGTTGACCGATATCGAGCCACCCGTGATGCCAATTTGCTGCGTCAGTCCAAGTGTCATTTTTGTGGTGATATACTGGGAGCGCACGTAGGTCCGGTTACCAGTGCTGTCCTGGTAGGTCGAAAATCCCTGGTTCAGATTGGGAAGCGTTGAGGTAAGGCCCAGGGCAGGCAGATTGGAAGCCTGGTAGGATCTGAACTCCCAGTAACTTGTCCTGAAATTCTGTTTTGCATTCAGGGCATCGGGGGAGTTGGCTTTTGCGATCTCAATGGCTTCGCTGAGCGTAATGAAGCGGACCTTTCCCTGGCCGGATACATTGAGGCTGCAACCAAACACAAAGGCGACACAGATGAGGATTAGCTGTTTCATACGCATGGTCTTTTGGTTATTCATGCCGCAGAGACTCAACAGGATCCTGCCGGGCAGCCCTCTGGGAAGGCATATATCCGAAAATAATCCCCACGGAGGCGGAAACCCCAAAGGAAATAATGACAGACAACGGAGATACAATGGTAAGGATATCCGTAAGTTCCATAATGATTTTTGACAATGCCAGGCCCAGGATGATCCCGATCAGTCCGCCGCTGAGGCTGAGCAAGGTGGCTTCCATCAGGAATTGCAGCACGATGTCGCGTTTGGTGGCCCCGATGGCCTGGCGGATGCCGATCTCCTTGATTCGTTCCATTACGGAGGCGAGCATGATGTTCATGATGCCGATGCCACCAACCAGCAACGAAATGCTGGCAATGGCGCCAAGAACGATGTTGAAGACATCTTTTGCACGTTGTTCCTGCTTGAGGAGAAGTTCGGGGACGATAATTTCAAAATCGTCCACCCCGGCATGGCGGCGAAGCATCATTTTTTTCAAAACTTCAACAGTCGGCCCGATCTGCGTGCTCTCTTTGACCTGGACAACGATTTTGTCGATCTGGTCTCTTGTGTTTTCGGTCTCGATCGCCGGGGTTGCCATGTATGAATCTTCATCCCCCTGTCCCTGGTTGCCACGGAGCGATGCTTCTGTGATCAGCGACCGGTCCTTGAAACGGCGCAGCATTGTCTGAATAGGCGCATAAATGGTATTGTTGTAGTCGGAAACACCCAGGTTGTCGATGCTTGACTGGCTTATTTCCCTTTTTTTCAACACGCCGATAACCCTGAGCCAGATGGGGCCGCATTTAATGTCTTTGCCAACCGCGTTTTCGGCAGGGAAAAATTTGGATTTAATCACCGGGCCAATGATGCATACGGGTTTGCCTTCCTTAAGCTGTTCATCATTGAACATCTGGCCTTCCTGCAGTTCCAGTGCAAAAACATGAAAGAATTCGGGTGTGACACCTGCTGTTTTTGCGTTTTTCTTAATGCCGTCCTTGACGATGTCGGTTTCATAAATCACCTCGGGGCTTACCCTTGAGACAGTAGGAATGATTGTTTTAATGGCCTCTGCATCTTTCAGGCTTAACCCCGGAGAAAATTTTCCCTTATTTTTCTCCTCCTTCTGGTCGTTCGATTGTGTGCCCTGATCTCCCGATTTGGTGGTACTGTTGTTTTGCTTGTCTGATTTAGGGGCGATGAGGATATTGTTTACCCCAACCAGTTTCATTTGATCGAGGATCACTTTTTTGGCACCGTTTCCGATGGCCATCATGGTGATGACCGCTGCAACACCGAAGATGATTCCCAACGAAGTAAGCACTGATCTGAACTTGTTCAGAAATACGGCTTCAAGGGCGATGTTGAAAATGTATTTATAGCGTTCCAGCATCAGGGGAGTAATTAAAAATTAAAGATTAAAAATTACAGGGTTATGCATCTGGAACTATTATTTAAGGATGACCGGGGGCGAATTCAATGCTTTTCCTGAATCTTTGGCAGATTGTTTACGTGGTGTTACCGGCGCTGGTTTTTCATTATATTTGGCGATGGTCTCCTTTGGAAGCATGTCGATGGCAAGTTTGTCCGACTTTTCAGGCGGCACAAGCAGCACAATGTCGTCTTTTTGAAGCCCGGCCTTGATAATTATTTCATTTTCATTGGATTGTCCGACTATTACCTGTTTTTTGGCGGCAGAATTCCCCTCTTTTTTATATACAAAAGTCACCGAGTCATTGTTGAAAATTGCTTCGATGGGGATGAAAACCACATTCTCGACGATGTTTGTAAGGATCTTGTTTTTGGTGGTCATGGCCGGCCTGAGAATCGAATCAAATTCATTGACAACGATCTTAACTTCGTAGACCTTGGCATTCTGCACCTGTTCGCCGATGTTGGCGACCGCTGTTACGGTTCCTGAGAATTTTTTTTCGGGGAAAGCGTCTATGCCGATTTGCACCTTTTGGCCAACCTTCACCTTGCTGATATCTATTTCATTGATGTAGGTTTTCGAAATCATTTCAGAGAGGTCGGGCAGTTCCGCAACAATGTTCTCCCAGGTGTTCATCATGGCATTCACCCCCATTTTGCTCCCGTCGTAGTTGCGTTTATAAATGACCATTCCTGATTTTGGCGCGTGGATGGTCATCTGTTTCAACACATCGTGCATCTGTTCCAGCTTCCGTTGTCCCTGGTTGTAGGAGGTCATCACTTCCTGCATGTTTGCGACGGCTTTCTGGTATCTCAGTTTATAGTTTTTCTCAGCCTGTTCCAGGGTCCTTTGCGATTTTTCGAGTTCCATTTCAACCTGCCTGATGGTTGCCGGCGGTTCATATTTAGACTGGTCGAGGGTGATTTTTTTTTCTTCAAGGGAATATTTCAGGTTGATCAGGTCATCCCGGAGGGCCCTTAGTTCCAGTGAAGTATCGAGGCGTGTTTTGGTAAGTGAGGTTTCCAGTTTTTCCTGGTTCAGCTCTTCATCTTTAATCTTGTTGGTAGTTTCCGACAGGTCGAGTTGGGCAACGTACTGGCCCGAGTCGACAACGGTTCCATCGGCGATAATGTCCTGGATTTTAACATTCCATATCCTGAATAACTGGCCAAGTGCCTGGGGACCATTGATTTTATCCGCACTTTTGGCGATAAGTTCGCCGGTGGTGGTCACTTCGATGGGGAAGTTGCCCTTTTTGACCGTGGCAGTGATCTGTTCACCTTTGTTGTTCTTTCCAAAGAAAAAATAGGCAATGATCGCCAGCAATAACACGGAAGCAATCAGGTAAATATACTTTTTTCGGGTCATGTTGATGGTGATTTGGTCAACAATAATATTGAAAATGGTTGAGTTTGCACATCGGCAAACTCAACCATTCTGTATTTCAGACATCGATATTTGCATATTTTGCATTTTTTTCGATGAACTCTCTTCTTGGGGGCACATCGTCGCCCATCAGCATGGAGAAGATGCGGTCGGCCTCCGTCCCGTTTTCGATAGTGACTTGTCTCAGTGTCCTGAATTCGGGGTCCATGGTGGTGCTCCAGAGCTGTTCGGCGTTCATTTCACCAAGACCTTTGTACCGCTGGATGTGTACGCCGGATTCTTTTCCATTGCTCAGTTCGGCAACAATCTGCTGGCGTTCGTCTTCGGTCCAGCAATATCGTTGTGTGGTTCCCCTTTTAATCAGGTAGAGGGGGGGCGTTGCAATGTAGACATGTCCGTTTTCGATCAGTTCTTTCATATAGCGAAAAAAGAAGGTCAGGATCAGGGTTGCAATATGGCTGCCATCCACATCGGCATCCGTCATGATCACAATTTTATGATAACGCAGCTTTTCGAGGTTTAGTGCCTTGCTGTCTTCTTCGGTGCCAATCGTGACACCCAGGGCCGTAAAGATATTCTTGATTTCTTCGCTGTCGAAGATCTTATAAGCCATGGCTTTTTCAACGTTGAGGATCTTTCCGCGCAAGGGGAGGATGGCCTGGAAGCGCCTGTCGCGCCCCTGTTTGGCAGTTCCACCGGCGGAGTCGCCCTCGACCAGGTATATTTCGCATTGGGAAGGATCGTTTTCCGAGCAATCGGACAGTTTTCCCGGCAATCCTGAACCGGTAAGGACATTTTTACGCTGAACCAGTTCGCGTGCTTTTCTGGCAGCATGGCGGGCTGTTGCAGCAAGGATCACCTTGTTTACAATTGTCCTGGCTTCTTTCGGATGTTCTTCAAGGTAGTTTGAGAGCATTTCACTGGCAAGCTGATCCACAACGCCCATCACCTCATTGTTTCCAAGCTTCGTCTTTGTCTGGCCTTCAAACTGGGGCTCCTGGACCTTCACCGAGATAATGGCAGTCAATCCTTCACGGAAGTCATCGCCATTGATGTCGAATTTCAGTTTCGCCAGCATCCCTGTTTTATCGGCATAGCTTTTCAGCGTACGGGTAAGCGCCCTGCGGAAACCCGCGAGGTGTGTTCCCCCTTCATGCGTGTTGATGTTGTTCACATAGGCATGAATGTTTTCGGTGAAGGAAGTGTTGTATTGCATGGCAATTTCGAGCGGAATGTTGTTTTTTTCACCCTCCATGCAAATGGGTTCGGGGATCAGTTTTTCACGGTTGGCATCGAGGTAATTGATGAAATCGCTGAGCCCGTTTTTTGAGAAGAACGTATCCGAAATAAAATTTCCCTTGTCATCTTTTTCACGTTCATCGGAGATGATGAGGGTGATGCCTTTGTTGAGATATGCCAACTCACGTAACCTTGAGCAGAGGATCTCATATTCGAATTTCTCGACAATAAATATCGAATTGTCTGATTTAAAGGTTACTTCAGTTCCGTTGTGTTCTGTTTCTCCAATAACTTTAACGGGGTACAGCGGTTTTCCAAAAGCATATTCCTGCTGGAAAATTTGTCCGCCCCTTTTTACTACAACTTTTAACAGGGAAGAGAGGGCATTCACAACTGAAACACCTACACCGTGAAGACCTCCGGAGACTTTGTAGGTATCTTTATCAAATTTCCCGCCGGCATGAAGCACGGTCATAACTACTTCGAGTGCCGATCGTTTCTCTTTTTCATGATAGTCGGTTGGAATTCCACGGCCATTGTCAACAACTCTTACGGAGTTGTCTTCAAGGATGGTCACCTCAATCCGGTTGCAATAGCCGGCAAGTGCCTCATCAATAGAGTTGTCAACTACCTCGTAAACAAGGTGATGAAGTCCCTTTACATTGATGTCGCCAATGTACATTGCAGGGCGCTTGCGCACTGCTTCCAACCCTTCCAGCACCTGAATGTTATCAGCCGTGTAACTCTGGCTGGCAATTTCTTTTTCTACATCTGTCATAATCAATATGTTATAATAAAAAATCTATATAGCAAAGGTACGAAATATTCCTTTACCGGAAGGTATGAAAACAACCGTAAAACCAATGATTTTATTAACAATCCGGGGTTAAA
Source organism: Bacteroidota bacterium (assembly GCA_026391835.1). Lineage (GTDB taxonomy): Bacteria > Bacteroidota > Bacteroidia > Bacteroidales > FEN-979 > CAIVAT01. The sequence goes on along the minus strand of JAPLDF010000068.1, from coordinate 72,870 downwards.
AACTGAGCAGTTTTTCAAGTATGATTTCAGCTGATTTACCGTTCCCGAAACCTGGCAGCAGGGGGGCTGCTGGCGGAGCACATTGAACAGCTTTTTCAATTATTTCAGGATCGCTTCCGGCAACGATGTTCCATTGATCGTGGAGGGTTTCAATCCATTCTGTCTCAGTTCGCAATGTAATGCATTGCTTTTGCAGGAAATATGCCTCCTTCTGCAAACCTCCGGAGTCGGTGAGTACCTTGGCAGCATCCATGGTCAGTTTCAGCATCCTGAGGTATCCGACAGGTTCGATGATGAATACATTTTCGGGAAGGGCGACCGATGATTGCAGAATCTTACGCAGGCGCGGGTGGATGGGCAAAACGATGACCTGGTCAAGCCTGGAGAATGCCCGGAAAATGTTTTTAAGATTTTCAGGGTTGTCGGTATTTTCGGCCCGGTGAATTGTGGCGAGGAGATAGTTCGCGGGGATCCCCGGAATTTTATATTTTCCGGGATCCTGCAGGATCCATTCCCGGTAATACAACACCGAGTCGTACATCACGTCGCCGGTGAAACAGGTAATATCTGCAAGTCCTTCGCGGGTGAGGTTATCGATGGCTGTTTTGGTGGGCGCAAAGAGGAGATCGGAAATGCGGTCGGTCACAATGCGGTTGATCTCTTCGGGCATGAAACGGTTAAAACTACGCAGCCCGGCCTCGACATGCGCCACCGGAATATGAAGTTTTGCTGCCGCAAGCGCACCTGCCAGGGTTGAGTTGGTATCTCCATATACGAGCGTGCAGTCGGGTTTTTCTTTCAGCAACACGTCCTCAATGCCCTTCAGCATCATGCCGGTTTGTTCTGCATGGCTTCCCGAACCGGCTTCCAGGTTGTAGTCGGGTTCAGGGATGTTGAGTTCCCTGAAAAAAACATCCGACATGTTTTCGTCGTAATGCTGGCCTGTGTGCAGCAGGATTTCATTTACTGAGGGGTTCGCCCTGATAACCCTCGATACGGTGGCTGCCTTGATGAATTGGGGGCGGGCGCCTACTACAGAGACAATCTTCATGATACACGTTTACAAAAAAAAGAAACAACAGTTCTGTAAGCAGGATTTTGTTTAATTCTGTCATTTATCTGAGCCTGCCGTCGCCGGCAGGCTTTAGCGACCTACCCTCCGGCATCGGGCGAGCAACCCTTAACAGCCGGTATACTTGGTCTTTCAACCCATGAGGTTTACCCCTCCGGCCGATCACCCGGCCGGACCGTGGTCTCTTACACCGCGTTTTCACCTTTTCCTGCCGGGGTGATGCACCGGGGTGCATCTTTTCCCGGAGGTAGTCATTTTCTGTGGCACTTTCTGTCTCCCGGGCCTTTATATCCCGGGATCCTTCCCGTTAGGAAGCATGGTGCTCTGTGTTGTCCCGACTTTCCTCTGGTGGAGACGCCGCATGCGGCGTCTTTGCCAGCGACAGAACGAACTGTTGTCTCCGCAAAGATAGGGATTATCCGTGAATTGTGGCTATCTTTGCGCCCATGAAGGATCTCAGCTACGGCAATGAAGGCAGATTAATCCTGAAGTTTGCGATTCCCATGCTGCTGGGCAATGTTTTTCAGCAGATGTACAACATCATCGACAGCATCGTGGTCGGGAAGTACATCGGGAAGGCGGCCCTTGCCGCGGTTGGAACATCAGGGCCCATCATATTTCTGCTCGTGTCGTTCATCATCGGGGTGACCATGGGATTTACCATTGTTGTTTCGCAGTATTTCGGGGCCAAGCAGCTCGACAACGTCAAAAAAGCGATCAATACCCTGTATATCTTCATGTTTTTTACTTCGCTTGTCGTGAGTGCAGGCGGGATCATGCTGAGCGGGTTTATCTTCAGGATCATCGACCTTGACCCTGCGATCGTTCCGGATGCAATGCTGTTTTTGAATATCTTCCTCTCCGGACTGATCTTCCTCTTCGGATACAATGGCACCAGCGCGATTTTGCGGGGGCTCGGGGATTCCAAAACCCCCCTCTATTTTTTAATAGGTTCAGTGGGGTTGAACATTATCCTCGACCTGATCTTTGTTCCCATTTTCCACTGGGGCGTTGCGGGAGTGGCCATAGCAACGGTAATTTCGGAAGCCTGTGCCTTTATTTCACAGATCATCTACCTCAACCGGTACCACAAGGTGGTAAAGTTCTCTTTCAGGGACCTTACCTTTGACCAGGAAATCTTTAAAAAAAGCATCAGGATCGGGTTGCCGACCGGGTTTCAGCAAACCTTTGTTGCTGCAGGAATGGTTGCGTTGTACTGGATTGTCAACCAGTTCGGGGTGGATGCGAATGCTGCATACAGTGCAGCCGGGAGGATTGATAATTTCGCCGCCCTGCCCGCCATGAGTTTTGCCGTTGCATTATCGACATTTGTAGGGCAGAACATGGGGGCCAACCGCCCCGACCGCGTAAAAGCGGGCCTGCGGGCCACCCTCATCATGACCAGCGTCATCTCGGTATTTATCTCCCTGGTTACCGTCCTGTTCGGCAAATTCCTGATGCGCATGTTCACCGATGATGAAGTGGTGATCAAAATGGGGGGAGACTATTTGCGCATTATCGGCTCTTTTTACATCCTGTTTTCGCTGATGTTCGTGATAAACGGCGTTTTGCGGGGGGCGGGGGATACGCTGATCCCGATGTTCATCAGCCTCTTTTCACTGTGGATCATCCGGATCCCGGTGGCCTGGCTGCTTGCCAACAATCCCGCCATCGGGGTTCACGGCATATGGTGGTCCATACCGATCGGATGGTTTTCAGGCGTCATCCTGTATTATACTTATTACAGGATGGGATACTGGAAAAAGAAAGCGGTTGTAAAATATAAACCCGGGGAGGACAAAGATCTTTAATTTTTTCCTGAAACAATTCTATCCAGCACCAGCGCCAATTTCCGGGTTAACTCTTTCCTGGAATATTGTTCAATCTCCTGGCTGTTTACGGAGAGACTCCCTTTTTTAAACTCCTCGTAAAAGTGAAGGATGTGCGACTTCATTGTTTCAACATCGCCGAAACCGGCCAGCAACCCCGCTTTTGTTTCGTGAAGAATTCCTGCCGCATCACCGTCTTCGGGCCCAAGGCATAAAACAGGCCGGCGGGCTGCAAGGTATTCAAAAAACTTCCCTGTAAGGATCATTTTTGCATTGGGCGTGTTGTTGATGATCAGCAGCAGAAGTTGTGATTGCTGCTGGCATTCAACCACCTCATCGTGGGGCATGTAATCAATCTTCCGCACAAATTTACTTAGTCCAAACGCTTCCAGTGAGGTTGTCACTGTGAAATCGACCTTTCCGACCAATTTGATTTCCAGGTCGCGGGCCAGGCCGGGGTTGGCGGCAAGCAAACTTTTCAGTGCCTCCCACAGGGTAACCGGGTTGCGTGAACTGACGAGTGTCCCGATATGCGCTATGGAGAATTTTTTATCTGTTTCCGGTACGGGATGGTCGGTGTCGGCCGTGTCAAATCCGTTGGTGATCACATCGTAGGACCTGTGGAAAATTTTATCAAAATCATCGGCCATTGAGTTGCTGATCACCGAAACCGCACTGGCTTCCCGGAGAACATCCAGCTCAAGTTTCCGATGTTTTGCATCGGCCCGCGAAGTTAGTTTGAGGTCCTTGTAAAAATCAATGTTGGTCCATGGATCGCGGAAATCGGCCAGCCACGGGAGGCTTGATTTAGCTGCGAGCTGCATGGCAATCATATGGGTGCTGTGGGGAGGTCCGGTTGAGATGATCACATCCACAGGGTGGCTGTCAAGGTGTTTCATCAGGAACTTAACCGAAGGACGGATCCAGAATTTCCTCGCATCGGGAATGAAAAAATTACCGCGGATCCATACCGAAATGTCTTCCAGGGTTTTGTTCTTTTTATTTTCGGAAAGGAAAGCCGCGTTGATTTTCTCCTCCTTCTTCTGGCCTAGGAGTTTTTTATACACATGGTAAGGCTCCCAGATCGGCGATTTCAAAATTTCCACGTTGACGGGAATGTCTTTGAAAAGCGAAAAGTCAGTTTCGGGATATTCCGGATTTTCGGGGCAGTAAACCACCGGTTCCCACCCGAAATTGCGAAGGTATTTAACAAACTTCAACCACCGTTGTACACCGGCTCCCCCGCTGGGAGGCCAGTAATAACTGATGATCAGCGCTTTTTTCATACCTGTGGTTTCCGCGATTTCCAGAACTCCAGGGCCGCCATGACCAAAACAATGACGATCAGGAGCACGGAGCTGATCAGAGAAATCTTTTCACCGATGATAAATACGCCGGGCTCAAATTTAAAGCGGACATTGTGTTCGCCTGCCGGGAGAACCATGGCACGCAGCACATAATCGGCCCTGAAATGTGGCGTAACCTGCCCGTCAACATAGGCATTCCAGCCTTTCGGATAGTAAATTTCGGAGAATACGGCAAGACCGGTATTTTTCGACTTGTACTGATAAACAAGTTCGTTTGCCGTGTAGGTTTTGAGTTTAATGAAGTCCCCGGAATCCCTTGAAGGTGTGTAGGATTTGAGATTTTCCGCAAACATTTTGTCCACGACAGCAACAGAATCAGGTTTGAAGTTATTCAAAGCCCTGATTTCGGCATCGGCATTGTCAACCATCTGTGCAGCAGAAACAAACCAGGCATTGCCAAGTGCGCCGGGATTAGGGAAGGCCACAGGTTGTTTGTCGTTGTTCGGCAGGATGAAATACCTGGTGTTGAGCATATTCAGGACAGGTGTGCTGTCGGTGCTCATGGTTTTTGCAAATGTTTGTATATCTCTTTGAATTCCATGGTCGATGAGCTCCTGGTACCGCCGGAGTTTTGCCCCGTGATAGCCGCCAATCGACTTATGGTAGTAAGACGTGCCTGCATCATTGAAGGTATTTGAGGTCAGGTTCAGCACCCGGTAGTCGGGCAGGGTGTCCTGCAGAATCTGGCTGTCGGCAGCAGTGGGCTCGAACGGGTTTTCAACGCGTGAAGCGGATGTGAAGCTGTCGTTGTTGAGATAGCGTTTGTTCACCGTGAACATATCCGCAAGCATGAGCACGGTTAATACGATGAAGGCATATTCTTTTTTGATTTTACCGAACAGGACACCCCACCCAATACCGCCGGCAAGCACTATAAACACGAAGGACCTGATGGCATCCATGCGCAGGAGCCGTAAACGCTCGTCGCGGATGGCCTGCATCAGCCAGTCGGGGAGCTGGTATTGCTGCTGCATGTAGCGGTCTCCGGCACCTGCGAAATCAAGGAACATTCCGGGTAACAGTGCAAAGAAGAGCGCAACCCCGGCAGATATGACAAATGCGATTTGCAGGCCTTTAAACAAATGTTTCTGATCCTGCCGCTTGTCAGATATCTCTTTCAGTGCAAGAATTCCCAGCAGGGGAATGGTAAATTCTGCGATCACCAGGATCATTGAAACGGCGCGGAACTTATTGTATCCCGGCAGGTAGTTCAGGAAAAAGTCGGTAAGCGGCATCAGGTTATGTCCCCAGGAGAGCAGGATGGAGAGGACTGTCGCAGCCAGCAGCCACCATTTTAACGGACCTTTCACAATGATGAGTCCAAGCACGAAGAGGAAGATCATCATGGCACCCACATAAACGGGGCCTGAAGTGAATGGCTGTGCGCCCCAGTAAAGGAAGGGCATTGGCTGGCTGGTAAATTGGGCAATGGTTCCATCAGGGACGCCATTGGTTTTCATGGCTTCCACTATTTTCGAATTCCCGCTGATCTTTGCGCTGGATGAGCCCCCGCAGAAATCGGGGATCAGCAGGGTCATGGTTTCACCGATACCATAGCTCCACTGGGTTGCGTAATCTTTGTCGAGGCCGGTGGTCCTGTTCCCTTTGTCCGAGGTAAGCTCCGATTGTCCGCGGATGGTGTATTTCCCGTATTCCCAGGTCGCCCAGAGGCTTGTGATGTTGGTGAGTACGGCAAACACCAGCGCGATGAGCAGGACACCTACCGATTTAAAAAAGGGTGTAAGTTCTTTGATGCGAATGGATTGGATAAGTTGAAACAACCCGAACAGCATGGCGGTCATGGCGAGGTAGTAGGTGATTTGCGGATGGTTTGCCTTGACTTCGAGCGACAGGAATACAGCAGTCATGATTCCGCCCCAAAGGTATTTCTTCTTCATGGTGAGGATGATACCTGCCATTACCGGCGCCATGTAGGCGATGGCGTGGGCTTTCGAGTTATGCCCGGCATCGATGATGATGAAAAAATAGGATGAAAAGGCAAATGCGGTCGCTCCTGCGATGGAAAGCCAGGGGTCGACGCCCATAACAAGCAGCAGGATAAAGAAACCGATAAAATAGAGGAATACCAGGCTGGCAGGGTGGGGCAATCCAAGTGTAAGCACTTTGTCAAGATGCCCGATGAGGTTTGAGGTATAGTTTGCCGAGATCTGGTAAGCCGGCATCCCGCCGAACATGGAGTTTGTCCAGAGCGGCTCCTGCCCGGTTTTTGCCCTGAAGTCGACAATCTCCTTCGACATCCCCCTGAAATTAACGATATCGCTTTGCAGGATCTTTTTCCCTTCAAGCAACGGGCTGAAATAGGCAATGGTAACTACCAGGAATATCACGATTGCAGCCAGGTAGGGCAGAAGTTTTTTAAATTCAATGTTTTTCATGTCAGGCGCTTAGAATATCAGGGAACCAATGAAAATAAAAAAAGAAGATAAACTGATGTTATCTTCTTTTTTGTACAAAATTGCGTAAAATTCGGATTGATCCTGTCAATCAAGTAAAGAATTATTATTCCTTGTCCAATTTTTCATCGGAAACGGTCAGTTTTTTCCTTCCTTTAGCCCTTCTGGCAGCCAATACTTTACGTCCATTGGCGGTTGCCATACGTTCACGGAAACCATGTTTGTTTTTTCTTTTCCTATTCGAGGGCTGATACGTTCTCTTTGTCATCTCACATTATTTTTTGGGACTGCAAAAGTAAGAAATAATAATTTATAACCAAAATTTATTTTACAGGAATATTCTTGAGGGTTTCAACCAGGAAGTCCCAGAACTTTTTTACGGTGGCAATGTTCACTTTTTCATCCGGTGAATGGGGGAACCTGATGGTCGGTCCAAAGGAGATCATGTCCCAGTTGGGATATGCACCGCCTAAAATACCGCATTCAAGACCGGCGTGGATGGCTTTTATTTCGGGAATGTTGCCATATTTCCTGTTGTACACTTCCTGCATGGTTTTCAGGATCGGGGAGCCGGGATTTGGCTTCCAGCCAGGGTAGCTGCCATCGAATACCGATACGGCGCCGGCCAGGTCAAACACGCTCTGGATCATTTGCTGAAGTTCATCTTTGGCTGAGTCAACAGAACTGCGCAGCAGGTTCATGATCCTGATGGTTCCATTTTCAGCCTTGACGATGGCAAGGTTGTTGGAGGTTTCAACGAGGCCGGTCATTTCGTTGCTCATGCGCATCACCCCGTTCGGGCAGGCATAGATTGCATTCATGCAACTGAGAAGCACTGCAGGGGTGATCACTGTTTTAGGCGCGTCGGCTGCCACTGCTTCGATCTTCAGCGTGGGTTCGACGGCGGAGAGTTCATTTTTAATTTTCACAGTCTGTTTTGCCACGCATTGAAGGAATGCGTCCACATTTCCTGCAGGAACGGCAACAATTGCAAAGGATTCACGCGGGATTGCATTGCGGAGGCTGCCACCATCGATGGACGAAACCTGCAGTCCGTGTTTTTTAAAGCCATGGTAAAGCACCCGGTTCATGATCTTGTTGGCATTGCCACGGCCGAGATGGATGTCAACGCCGCTGTGACCGCCTTTTAAACCGGTTACATTGATTTTGAATCCTTTGAAGTCGCCCGTTAAAGGCTGTTCATCATAGGTGAATGTAATCGTACCGTTGGTTCCGCCGGCGCAACCGATGTAGAGTTCGCCTTCATCTTCCGAATCCATGTTTACCAGGATGTCTCCTTTCAGCACACCGGGTTTAAGACCGGTGGCCCCGGTCATGCCGGTTTCCTCATCCGATGTGAAAAGCGCTTCAACCGGGCCATGCTGGAGGTCCTTCGATTCAAGAACTGCCATGGCGGCTGCAACGCCCATGCCATTGTCGGCACCCAGGGTGGTTCCGTTGGCGCGCACCCATTCGCCGTCGACGATGGTCTCGATGGGATCTTTCTCAAAGTCGTGCACTTTGTCACTGTTCTTTTGGGGAACCATGTCAAGGTGTCCCTGGAGTACGACTCCCTTGCGGTTTTCCATTCCCGGGGTGGCAGGTTTCCGGATGATGACGTTTCCAACTTCATCCTGGATGGTTTCCAATCCAAGGTTTTTGCCGAAATTGTAAATAAATTCCCTGATCTGGTCTTCTTTTTTGGAAGGCCGGGGAATTTGGGTAAGGCTGTGAAAATTTTTCCACAGCGCTTTTGGATCCAGTTGTAGGATTTCGTTGCTCATGATCAGGTTTCTTTAAATATTATGGAATTAATTATTCGTTTCCTTTATAACGTCAAAATTAAAAAATTATTTGGCTTGTTGTTCCGATTTATCCTGAATTTCCCGGAAAGTAATGTACCGTTGCTGGTATAGCATGGAGAGGAACTGGGTTACCCTGGTTTCGGTCTCTTCGACAGGCTGCAGTTCTTCTAGAAACTGTTCTTTCAGCCTTTCACAGATCCCGGCAACCGTATCGTGCCCGTCAATCATCAGCCAGGTATGCCCGCCAAACCGGTCGAGCCGGATAAAGATAAATTTTTCCTTTGAATTAGGCTGGAAAAGGGCGGAATTGATGCGGTTTTTAAAGCGGGGCATCAGCAGGGTGATCCCTCCGTCGTCGCGGACCTCATGCCCGAGCACCCGCATGGGCCTGAGGTCGAGAAAGTTGGCCTTTTTGAATATTCGCCGGCGTTGGAAAAAGTTCATGGGTTGGTTCCTTATTTCATTATTTGTGTAAAAAAAGAGCTGTCCCGAAAAGTTGAAACAGCTCTCTTTTGTATGACAGGTAAAGTTTACATCCCTGAAGCGGGCGGTGCCGGATCGTCAGGTTTTCCTGCGTTTTTCAATGGTATCTGGATCAGCACATAGGCAATAATCGCCAGGACCACGAAACTGATATAGAAGGTAGGGGTTTTGAAGAAACTGAAATAGTTGTACAGGAAGATGTTGAACACCGCGAAGATCGCTATGAGCAGCCCCATGAGCGCTTCTCCCGCAATCATTCCCGATGCCAGCAGCACGCCGGTGTTTTCGACCCGCACCTTCTGCGCATCGTTGTGTTTGCGTTTTTCAGAATACATTTCAACAGCTCCCTTGATCAGGCCGCCTACGAAAATAGCAAAGGTTGTTTCGATGGGAAGATACATCCCGACGCTGACGAGCATGGGGCTTTTAACCTGCATGAGGATAAAGGCAACGCCCATGAGCATCCCTGCAATGATAAGCGGCCAGGCCATTTGTCCCTGGACGATGCCGCGGGAGAGAATGGCCATCAGGCTTGCCTGGGGGGCGGAGAGGTTTTTACTGCCAAAACCACCCTGGTAGCCCAGGTTTTTTCCGCTGGCGATGTCGCCGTCGTTCAGGAAGGCCAGTACGACAAACATCACCGCACCTGCGAGGATCACACCGAGGATGTCACCGATCTGCATGCGCCAAGGGGTACCACCAAGGATATGCCCGGCTTTTAAGTCCTGGAGCATTTCCCCGGCAACTGCCGCCGACACGCAAACGATGGCTGCAACACCCAGAACGGTTGCCACACCGGCATCTCCCTTCACGCCAAGTGCGACGAGGATAAGGGCGGTCACAACCAAAGCTGTGAGCGTCAGTCCGCTGATGGGGTTGTTGGAAGATCCCATGATACCGACGAGGTACCCTGAAACAGAGGCAAAGAAGAATGCAAGAATGATCATCACGGTTGAAGCAACAGCGGCGATAAGCACGTTTGTCTCGAAGATGAAGAAGGTGATGCAGAAGGTAAGTACTGCTACTGCAGCGATGCCGACCATGATCCAGCCGAAACTGATATCTTTTTCATTTCTTGGAACATTGTGTTCGATCCCGGTGGCGGCTTTTTTTACATCTTTCACGGACCGTGCGATACCGGTTGTAAGGCTTTTCCTCATTTTAAAGAGGGTGAAGGCCGCACTCACAAGCATGCCGCCGATGGCGATGGGGCGGATGATGAATTTCCATATCTGGGTGATCTCGTAGGCAGGGTTTGTAACCTTGGCCATGGCTGCGTCGAGCGTCATGGTAGGATCCTTGGCCATGAGAAAGGCCGCCCAATCCTGGAAGTTGATGCTGGGAATGAGGAAATACATGATCATGGGAGCCATCAAACCCCAGGCAAGGATTCCGCCGCTGAAGTTGAGCGCACCCAGTTTCGGGCCGATAATGTATCCAACGCCCATGTAGGCGGGACTTACGCCCGGTGAACTGAGCAACATGCCACCCTGGCCGGTGAATACCGTACCGGTGATGGTTTGCCTTCCAAAGACCACGAATTTTTCCCAGAGATATTGAAACAGCTGGAGTTCACCAAGTATTTTAATCAATCCGCCAAGTCCCATTGACCAGAAGAGGAATTTTGATCCGCCTGAACCGCCCTGGCCTGCCTTGTGGATTTCGGCGGCAGCAACTGATTCGGGAAAGGGAAGTTCAGCATCTTCAACCATTACCCGGCGAAGAAGTGCGACAAACATGATGCCGAGCACACCACCTGCAATGAGGATGAGCGAGGAGGTAATGTAATGTCCCATCGTGAAAAACTCGGACCAGATGCCGGAAACGAAAAAAGCCGGCAGCGTGAAAATGGCACCTGCGGCAACTGATTCCCCAATGGAACCAACGGTACGGGTAAAGTTTTCTTCGAGGATGGTACCTTTCATCATCCGCAGTATGGCCATTCCAAGAACAGCAGCGGGGTAGGTCGCGGCAATGGTCATGCCAGCTTTGAGTCCGAGGTAAGCATTGGCAGCGCCCAGTATGACGGCAAAGAAAAGGCCAATGATCAACGCCCGAACGGTAAATTCTTTCATGTTTGTCTCAGCAGAGACGAAAGGAATGAACTTCTTTTGTTCAGCCATAAATCCTGATTTTAAAGGGTTAAATTATTTGAAAATGAGCAGGCTAAATAAAGAAAATCCGGCGACATGAGCAAGTACATTTTGTACCTAACCTGAGAATTTTATTTAACTTGTTGATATTAAGGCGGAATTCTTATAAAAAGTTATGAAGATGAACCAGCTTCTTGGTGGTGAAATAGTCTTCGTTAAAGATGCCGGCCAACGGCCATGTGGCTGATTCAGCCCTGATTTGTGTAATGTCCTGTTCAACTTCGCCCCCGGTAAGGTACAGGATCCCGTTGGGAATGTCGTTGAACCCTTGTGTTTTAACGCGAGGCTTCACCATCATGCAGAATACGGGCAGTTTGGAAACTGCCCGGCCGGTGACGAAGTCGAAGTTGCCCCTGATGCTCTCAAACCGAGCGTTCATGGTGGTTACGTTGTCGAGTTCCAGCTCAGCGGCAATGGCGTCGATCACCTTGATCTTTTTTCCAATGGAGTCAACCAGCGTGAAGTGTACTTCGGGAAACATGGCGGCCAGCGGAATTCCGGGAAAGCCGCCGCCCGTTCCCGCATCCATGATCCGGGTTCCCGGCTTAAAGGCGATGACTTTGGCAATGGCCAGGGAATGCAGAATGTGATGTGTTGCAAGTTGATCGATATCCTTCCGGGAAACGACGTTGATCATGGCATTCCAGTCACGGTAGAGCTTTTCCATCAGGACAAGCCGGTCGTGCTGCAGGGGAGATAAATCCGGGAAATATTTTGTAAGGAGGCTCATGGTAAAATAAAATCGTCCGGACAAGCAAAAGCCGGTCCGGACGTAATCAGAATAATTTTTTGATAAAGAAAGTTATGCCTGTTCCGGCTCTTCATGTGAAGCTTCTTCTTCAGCTTCACCATCGGCGGTTTTTTTCTTGGTCTTGGCGGCTTTATTTTTCTCTTCAGCACCTTCAACATGCTCTTCAGCTTTTTTAGCCGTTTTTTTAGGGGCAGCCTGAACCGGGGCTTCCTGTTCTTCAACTTCCTTTTTTGCTTTCGGTTCAGCTGTTGCAGCGACAGGTGCTGCGTGTGTTTTCTTTTTACGCGATCTGCTCACACCGGATGATCCAATGATAATTTTGCCACGTTTTGTTTTTTTATCTCCTTTTCCCATAATATATTGTATTAATAATTTCTGACAATCGGCAAAGGTATGAAAAAAGAATTACGAATTACGAATTACGAATTACGATTCCAGAAGAAATGCAGTTTTACGTTGTCAACTTTAACTGTAATATCAGGATATTATATCTTTTTTTCAAGGAATTCATCAATGATCATATCTGACTTTTTAATGGATTGCCTGAGCCAGTTAACCAGGATCTCATCTTTTTCGGTGTCGGAGAGCTGCCACCGGATGTCTGAATTTCGCAGCCTGGTGGTCAGGTTCTGCATGAAAATGGCGGCAGATACGCTGATGTTAAGGCTTTCGGTAAATCCAACCATCGGGATCCTGATGAAATCATCGGCCAGTTCGAGGGCTTCGGGGGTCAATCCCGCCATTTCAGTTCCGAAGATCAGGGCTGTTTTTTGATGGAGGGGCAATGTTCCAGGGATGAAACCATCCTTGTGCGGTGTGGTGGCCACAACCCGGTATCCCTCTTTTTTCAGGCGGGTGATGCATGCAACGGTATTGTTGCCCGGTTCATTGTACCTGATCAGGTCGAGCCATTTTGAGGCACCGAGTGCCACATCGGGGTTCACCTCGTACTTGTTCCGGTTTTCGATGATATGGACATCCTGGATGCCAAAACAATCGCATGTCCGCAATACCGCACTGGCATTGTGCGACTGGAAGATGTCTTCGAGTGCGATGGTGAGGTGCCGGGTACGGAAATGAACTGCTTCCCGGAATTTGGAAAAGCGTTCCTCCGTGGCAAAACACCGGAGATATTCGATCAGTTCTTTTGTTACAGAAGGTATGAGTTCATCGGCCCGGTGCATGCTCCTGCGCGTTGGAATTGTGCAAAAGTAAAAAAAAATGGTGCATCATACCTGTAGTTCAGGAAAAAATGTAATTTTGCACCTCCAAATTTTAGTTAACATGGCAAGTAAGCAGGACAAAAAAATTGACAAAACGGAAGAACGTATCGTTGCCGTTGAAGAAGCATTCAGCAAAACCGAACAGTTCATAGAAAAGTATCAGCAGATCATCCTGATCGTGGTTGGCGTAATTATCGTGATTGTACTCGGATTTTTCGGGTTCAAACGGTTCTACCTGGCCCCGAAGGAGAAGGATGCCCAGAGCCAGATGTTCATGGCGGAAAAATATTTTGAACAGGATTCATTGAAAAAAGCACTGAACGGCGACGGACAGTATCTTGGATTCCTGGCAATTATCGATGAGTTTGGCATGACCAAATCATCCAACCTTGCCCACTATTATGCCGGTATCTGTTACCTGAAACTTGGCCAGTTCGACCTGGCGTTGGAGCAGCTGAACAAATTCAGCGGAAAGGATCAGCTGGTTGGCCCGATGGCCAAAGGCGCCATGGGCGATGCCAACATGGAGCTGAAGCAGGTGCAGAAAGCAGCTGACCTGTATATGGATGCAGCAGAGATGAGGAAAAATGAATTTACCTCCCCGTTGTTCCTGATGAAATCGGCGATGGCCTATGAAGAACTTGGGAATTTTGAAAAAGCAATCACCATCTACAAACGAATCAAGGAAGAGTTCCCACGCTCTTACGAAAGCAGGGAAATTGACAAGTATATTGCGTATGCTGAAGGAATGGTAAAAAAGTAATTGGCGATTTTTGATTTACGATTTTAGATTTTCTGTTTGTTGACATTATAATTAAATTCGGCCGGCTGGATTTAAATCGTAAATCGTAAATCGTAATTCGTAAATTTATAGCCTGATTCTTCAGGCTTTTTTTATGGCAACAACTCCCCGCATTGTTTTTTTCGGTACACCTGATTTCGCGGTGGCCTCCCTCGGGCAACTTTTGCGCGCAGGGTTCTCAGTTGTTGCGGTGGTTACCGCTCCTGATAAACAGGCCGGAAGGGGCTTGAAGGAAAAAGCCTCCCCGGTCAAGGAATTCGCATTGCAGCACGGTATACAGGTTTTGCAGCCGGTGAACATGAAGGATCCGGTTTTCCTGGAACAACTCAGCGCCTGCCGGCCTGACCTGCAGATTGTCATTGCCTTCAGGATGATGCCCCGCCAGGTATGGGCGCTGCCGCCAATGGGAACCTTCAACCTCCATGCTTCCCTGCTGCCGCAGTACCGGGGAGCCGCTCCCATCAACAGGGCAATCATGAACGGTGAGGTTGAGAGCGGTGTCACCACCTTTTTTCTGAATGAACAGATCGACACCGGGAAAATCCTGCTGGCTGAAAAAGTGGAAATCGGGCCGGACGAAACCGCGGGAGAACTGCATGACCGGCTGATGAAAACCGGTGCAGCCCTTGTGTTGAAAACCGTTGAGAAGATCGTTTCAGGAGAAATCGATGAAATCCATCAGGATTCGCTGATCAGTGCTGATTCCATCCTGAAACAGGCCCCCAAGATATTCAGGGAGGATTGCCGGATCGACTGGAACCAGGATGTATGTACGATTCATAACTTTATCCGCGGGCTCAGTCCCCATCCGGGAGCCTATGCCATTTTGGACCTGGCCGATGGGGGACCCCTGCAGCTGAAAATATTCCGGGCTGTTCCGGAACAAACGGATCAGCATGGTTCGCCGGGCGAATTTTTCACGGATGGGAAATCCTACCTCAAAGTTGGTGCAAAAAACGGGTTTATGCACCTGCATGAACTTCAACTGCAGGGACGAAAAGTCATGAATACCGGGGATTTCCTGCGGGGCTTCGGAAGAATATTCCCTGAAACCCGTGGTATTTAACCCTTTTGAGGGCAGAGATATTAACAAAAATTCGATTTTATCAACATTTCCGGTTGTTTTCGGGCGAAAACACTTGACTTTTTTTTCAGATGCATTATATTTGCAAGGATTATTAATCATATATTCATTAAAACTTACGAAAAATGAACAAGGCTCAATTAATCGAAGCAATTGCCATTGATGCAAAACTGTCTAAGGTTGACGCAAAACGCGCTCTGGAGGCTTTTATTGAAAATACAAAAAAGTCGCTCAGCAAGGGTGAAAGAGTTGCGTTAGTTGATTTCGGATCATTCTCCGTTTCCAAGAGAGCTGCCCGCAAGGGACGCAACCCACAAAACGGAAAAGAGATCAAGATCGCCGCTAAAAAAGTTGTAAAATTCAAGGCAGGTGCCGCTCTTAGCAAAAAAGTAAAGTAAGACTTTACTGCTTCAAAAAAATAGCTGTCTCACAAAGGCGGCTATTTTTTTTCCCCATTATACAATCAGATCTCACCCATCCGGTTCATCAGCCCGATGGTATCACACGCAACAATTCCTGCAGTTTCGGTGCGTAACCGGCTTGTTCCCAGGCTGATTGGCGTGAAACCTGATTTTATTGCCTGCTCTACTTCGCTTTTTGAAAAGTCACCTTCGGGGCCCACCAGGATCACCACATCCGAATATTTTATGTAAATGTTATGGAGTTCTGACTCCTGGCCGGTTTCGCAATAGGCGATGAACTTTTGCCCTTTAAAATCCCTGGTGATAAATTCCCTGAATTTTGCCGGTTCGTTCAAGGCTGGCAACCAGGCTTTCAGCGACTGTTTCATGGCGGAAACGAGTACTTTTTCAAGTCGCGGCAATTTCACCACCTCCCGTTCGGAGTGTTCGCACCAAAGCGGCGTAATCTCATCAATACCTATTTCCGTGGCTTTCTCAAGGAACCATTCAAAACGGTCGTTGTTCTTGGTAGGGGCAATGGCGATCTGGAGGTGCCATGGCCGGGGCGGAACAGGCCGGGTGGCTGTAATTTCTGCCAGGCACCTTTTGTGGTGCACACCTGTGAGCCGTCCGTGGTAAAAATTCCCGGCACCGTCGGTAAGGTCAATCTCATCTCCTTCGCCAAGGCGCAGCACCTTTACGCAATGCCAGGATTCTTCTTCACTTAATGTGCAGAAATCGCCTTCTGCCCGGGAAATATAGAACAACTGCATAAACAGGTTTTGAATCGCAAAAGTATGTAATTGGCAACTGTATAAATTTATCTTCCGGTGAACCGGGAGATGATGATCTTTTTTACAACAAAAGTACTGCCTTTCACAGTTTTCAGGAAATAAACCCCGGGAGCTAAATCCCGGACATCCATGGTGGATTTATAATGTGTCCCGTGAATTTCCGAACGTTCCATGACAATTTCCCCCGGGGTGAGCAGTTCCCAGTACCCGCAATCAAATCCAATGATATCGAGTACAAAATAACCGTCGGATGGATTGGGAAAGATGGCTACACCGCCCTGGTTGACCGTTTCCGGCACCCCGGTGCAATCGTCGAAGGTTATCCTGACGGTGTCTTTTGCCGTACAACCGGGTGCACTGGAAACAAGTACATCGTAATCTTTTGACCCATAACCGGTTCCCGCCGAATCGGCCAGGATGGTCTGTGTTGTGGCGCCGGTCGACCAGACATAGGTACTGCCGGGATTGCCGGCATCCAGCAGGATGGCACTCCATGCACAAATGGTTGTGTCGTTGCCAAGATTGACCTGCGGCCGTGCTGCTACTTGGATAAACCCCGTCTTTGTCCGGGAGTCGGTGCTGATCCCGTTTGATATGGTCAGCGATACATTGTAGATACCCGGAATGTTGTAACTGATATTCATCGGGTGCTGCACAGTTGATGCAGCAGGTGTTCCCCCGGGGAATGACCATGACCATGATGTTGGATTCCCGGTTGACAGATCCGTGAAATTTACGCCCGTACCGCTGCAGGGGGTATTGGTGCTGGCGGTGAAGTCGGCAAAAAGCGGAAGCGTGAGCATTTCCACGGCATCGAGATTGAAACCTGCCCCGACACCATAAGCGGGGCCGGCGCCATTGTCTTTGATATGGATATAGCGGACCTTTCCAAGCGGTACCGTGTTGAGATCGAAACTGGCAGTGCCATTGCCGATGCCGATGGTCGTGTATGGACCATCAATGTTGTTGCTGCCTGAAACTGTATACGCCTTTGCTGTGGTTCCTGCCTGGATGACCTTGAAATCGGCACCGGGACCATTAAAGATGGTATCACCCATGTCAAGTACGAGCCACCCGCTTTTACCCAGGGAATAGGGGATGGAATCCGGTTTTCCCAGTGCTCCGGGTGTATAGCCCTCATCGCCGAAATTGTTCCCGGGGATGGCACAGCTTGTGACCTTGCAGGCATAGTGGCTTGAGGCAGGTACCAGCTGTATGTCGGCAACGGCAGCACCCTGGCCGGGAACCGCGACATTCATGATCGTTTTGGTTTTGTATCCGTTTGCAACCACCTTCAGGGTATACGTTCCGGGTACAACATACTTGTGGTAATCGCCAACCACCGGGTCGGTGTAAACAGGAAATAAGTTGTTCACCTGGATGAAAGCCCTTACCGGCTCACCGGTGACCGAATCGGTCACCATCCCTGAAACTCCCCAGCCGCACTGGTTGATGATGGCGAGCATGGCTGGCTTATTTGCATTGTAGTAGTAGCTGACCTGTGACGAAGGCGGCTGTTTATCCACCGAGATTTCGATGGACCAGCCGATATTGCCGAGGCTGCCGTACTGGAAATCCTTGGTGCTTCCGTTGATGGCGTACATGATGTTGTACCCTTGTCCATACAGCAGGTTCGCATACCCCGATGCATTTGAATATACGCCGGCCAGCTGGTTGATGTGTTCATTGTCCCTGGTGGCATTGGAACGGTAACTCCACGGGTAGGCAAGGATCTCGGTTCCGCTGTGATAGTTGGTGTAAACGACAAACTGGTTATCGAGGATGCCATTGCGCAGGGCTTTTGTTTCAACCTGTGAAAATGCGCTCCAGCTGTTCCCTTCCCCGTTCCACATATAGCCGTTGTCGCGGTTGCAGTCGACGCCGTTGTTGTTGTAACGCGACATCGATACGCGCCCGTCGGGGTTGACCATCGGGTAAAGCCAGATCTCCCTGCTGTTGACAAGGCTTGTAATTGTGGGGTCCGGGCCATACCCCAGGCACAGGTCGCGGGCAAACATGATGACATTCTGCGGGCCCCCGATCTCGTCGCCGTGGATGCCGCCGTCGAACATGATTTCAGGTTCAGGCTCATCTGTCCCCACATTGTCGCTGATCTTCAGGGCAGCAAGCTGACGGCCGCCCAGGGAAGTACCCCAGCTTACCTTTTTGCAAATGGAAGGGAAACTGGTTGCGAGGCTGTCGGCAATGGCGATGATCTGGTCGTAGGTGTAATAACCGGGCGGAACCAGCGGGTTGCTCCAGAAGTGATCAAAATGGGCGTTCATGTCGGGGATGGTCACCTCGTATCGCATGCTTGTTCTTTGGAGCAACTTAAGCTCCCCGGGAACCAGGTACATCCGCACAATGCTCCCGTCTGCGGCAGCAGGCTCATAGTCGAGTCCCAGGCCCCGGAGCTTCTGAACATCGGCAGGATGGCCAATCAGCACCCTGACTTCCATTTCTCCCTTGCGCCAGCCATCTGCCCAAGCAGTGCATACAATCAACACAAGGAAAAGCATAAAAGATATCCTTCTTGTCATTTTATTAAAATTAATTTTCCCGGGACGTTCACCAGTTTACCAGTTTACCTGTTTACCTGTTTACCTGTTTACCAGTTCGCCTGTCCGCCTGTCCGCCTGTTTACCCGTTTACCTGATAACAACCTTCTCCACACTCGTCGTTTGTGCCCCGGTCAGCCGTATAAAGTAAATCCCCTTCGCAAATCCTGAAAAATCAAGTTGTTTGGAGATGTTCCCCGATTGTGAAACTAAAATGTCGGCATACAGCACCTGTCCCTGGGGATTAAGTAACGTCATATTCACGATTGGCTGGCTGTTGGTGATGGTCAGCCTGAACTGCCCGTTTGATGGATTTGGATAGATGCTGACAACCTGGTTCAACTTAATTCTGTCGGGTGTGCCAACAGGACCGTTGACCTGGATGTCATTGATAAACAGGTTGTTTCCAAAGCGATTGTAAGACTCAAACATAAGTTTGACATTCTGGTTGCCGGCCCATGGCGTCAGATCGATCGCATAGCATCCGGTACCATAAGTGCCACCGCACCAGTCGTCGGCAGATTGCGGATAAAACGCATTGTTGGTGCTTGGATGGGTTACAAATACCTGGGGGGTCCCGTCAGGGCCCATGCCCCAGACACGCTGCCAGGTGCTGCCGCAATTATCTGAAATCCGCACGATCAGTGAATCTTTACGAACGCGTTGTTCGTAGGCATGCCTGAAACTGAGGGTAACCGAACTGTAACCGGTGAGGTTGATGGCAGGACTGATCAGCTGATCGCGCCTGTTGAGTGTTGAATAGCTGAAAAAATCCATGTAGATGGCTTTTGAACCGGGTGCGATGCCTCCAACGCTAATGGTATCCCAGGTGATTCCCAGGTCGGGGTTCTGAATCTGCCAGTGTTTGGCGTCCAGGCCTGCACCGAATGATTCCAGGAATGGCAGGGAATACCCGTCTTTTATGATGTAACCAGGCCGTGTAAGCATTTCAGAGCCTACCCCATTTGAACTGATGAGCTGAACTTCGTAGGACCCTGTTTCGGTAAACTGTACTACCGGGTTCTGGCTCATATTTGAGGTGCCATCAAGGAAGGTGACCGTGCCTGGGGTAAAGTTCCATACCCAGCCGGACGGACAGTTCGTGGATTTGTCGGTGAAATGAACCACATCCGTACCGCAGAGCACATGCTCATCAGCCGAAAAGTCGACTACCGGCAGGAGCGTATTGCTCACGGTGATGTAGTTTGTTTTCGTGATCGAATCTGATCCGAATTCATTCCACACTTTGAGTTTTACCTGGTATGTTCCCGGGATGCTGTAAACGATATCTCCGGGATTTTTCAGGCTTGATACAGCGGGTGTTCCTCCCTGGAACGACCACTGGAAAAAGGTAGGTATCCCGGTTGAGATATCGGTAAAATCCACGGCGCAGCCAACGGGGACAAGTGTGTGGCTGGTGGTGAAGTCGGCAGCCGGGGCTGTTCGGTACATGTCGGAACCCCACAAGCCTCTTCCGTAGGTGCTTCCGTGGATGACATCCTGCGAAACTGAGTCGTTGTCATAATAAATTTCAAGTTCGGTAACGCGGGCGTTTGCGGGCAACCCGATGCTGAACGGGATCCAGCCGGTGGTCGTCTGGTCTTTGTAATAGACGCCGGCATCGGTTCCAACATACAACCCCTCAGGCGCATTTTTGTAATACACAATGGCATTCTTCTGGATTGCAGGCAGGTTACCGGTAATGTTCGTCCATGAAAGTCCCCTGGTGACTGATTTATAAACACCTGTGCCCATGGTGATGTAGACAATATTTTCGTCCGTCGGATGGCTGTGAATATCGGTCGGGGTGCCGGAAGCAGGAAGGTAGGTTGAAAGATCCGCCCATGAAGGCGAACCTGCCAGGCAGTTATCGCTGCGGAACAGTTTGTTGTCGGAGCGGGCGGCATAGAGAATGTTGGGATTGGCGGTCGATTGCTCCATATCAGACATATCGGAACCATTGGAACCGGCCAGGTTATCTGAAATTTTGGTCCATAAAACGGGATAGGAGATCACATTGGTGCATCTCCAGATGTTTTTATAGCCGGCGAACATGCCCTTGTGGTCGGCCTTGTTCAGGCAGAATGGTGTAACCCATGCCCCGCCTTCGGTGATGCCGTTCACGCCGTTTCCGGCGATGTGTGTTTCGGCGGCATTGTTGACCTTACGATAGATGTCGCCATAATAAACTGTGTGGTAGGTATAGGCAGCATTCTCATAGTCTATGGCGCATTCCATGCCATCACCGCCTCCTGTGGCAATCCACCCGGTGGGGGTGTACGTGTATGAGCCGTTATCCTGGAATCCGTTGATCACCTTGTTCCTGATGGTCATCGACTGCCCAAGTTTGTAAATCTGGCCTATGGTCATTCCTACAGTCCGGTCGGTCCAGCTGGTACCGCCGTTTGCGGTTACCCAGCATCCGCCGTCGTTACCGGCATAGAGTTTTCCGCTTACAGGGGAGTAACCAAGGAAGTGGCAGTCGGCATGAACAGAAGGAACGCTACATCCTCCATACCAATGGGAATTAATGTCCCAGGTCATGCCTCCGTTTGTTGATTTCCATACATCCACACCGCCGGTATAGATGGTTTCGGCATTCAGCGGATCTGCCGCAAGTGACAGGTCATACCAGCCCTGGCCGCCGGTTCCGCTGCCATCGCACGACCAGTCCATGATATTCGGGGAGGTTGACCGTGTGGTAAAGGTAAGTCCTGCATCCGACGAACGGTATAGCCCCTTGAATCCGCTGGTGCCATCAGACTGCAAAAAATAGACATAAGCAGGATTGGCGGCAGTTACTGCGATTGTGCCGCGCTGCCCGCCTGTGAGCCCCGCGGTAATTTTCACAAAGGATACCCCATTGTTGGCAGAGCGGTAAAAATCGGCTCCCGCAGCTGCATAAACAGTATTCGGATCATCGGTTTTAAAATGAATATCTTTGAAATTGCCCGATTGGGTGATTACCCAGGTCGTTCCCCCGTCGGTTGAACGGAAAACCCCGCCACTGGTGGCAGCGAGAAAAATCAGCGCATTGGTCGGATCCTGGATCATGCGGCCGACTGTTTTATTGCCCATGCCTGTTGACGAAGGCGACCATGAAAGGCCCCCATTGGCGCTTTTAAATACACCAAGCCCGGGAGCATCCCCCGCATCGCGGTCACCGGTGCCGATCAAGATGTTATCAGGGTTTGAATAATCAACTGCAATTGCCGAAACACCCAGGGTGGGCATCGTATCGGTGTGTGTCACCCATGTATTGCCACCGTCGGCCGACTGCCATAAACCACCGGCAGGTGCCCCGACATATATTTTATTCGGGTCGGTCGGGTGGAACCCGACGACATTGACCCGGCCCAGTCCTTCATACCCGGCCGGTCCCGGTGCAGGAATTTGTGATGGGCCGAGGTTTACCCATGAACCACTTGTTGAACGGACGTTTTTTGCAAAACTAGCATATGCCTTGAAGGTCTCATCAGGTGCGCGGCGGCTGCCATCGGGCAGTACCCTGCTCTGCATCATGTACTCCCAGCGTTTGAAAACCTTCCAGCCATGGCTCCTGACAATTTCACGGTCTTTCCAGTAGGTACTGAATGCGCGTTGTGTCTGGAAAAAATTGGCATCAGGATCCTGCATCATCTGGATCCAATACGGGTAATTGGCCGTGTCATTTGCCTGTGGCTGAAGGATGGTCTGTGTTCTTGCAGCCATAACAATGAGTAAAAGTCCGGCAAAGAAGAGTAAGGTTCTTCTCATAACAGAGATGGTTTTAGATTAGGTTGTAAAGGTACAAAAAATAATATATGGGCGGACAGGCGGACAGGCGGACAGGCGGACGGGGGAACAAGCGGACAGGCGGACGGGCGGACGGGCGGACAAGCGGACGGTAAATGCACAAATTTCCTGGAAGGGCCATGGTTTTTTTATGGCTGCGTGTTTGCCATAATAAGTATCTGTGAAATATTTCACGAACATGCTTACGGGAATGAATAATGTCTATCTTTGCTATAACAATAATTTTAACAGTTTCCTTGTTGTCATGAAGTGGTCTGCAATGCAACATTGTCCTGAACAACAGGTTGTGCAGGAAACAGGTACCTTGCGGTGTTAAATGCCGGTGTGACAAATGCGAAAAAAAATCAGCTCAAATAAAATGAAAATAGCATTACTCCTTACGATTCTTGCATTCTCTGCCAATGCTTTTACCCAAATAAATCCACCTCCATCCGGTCTGCGTCATTCCTCACCGGTGCAGTTGAAAAAGGTTCATGGACAAACGAACCCTGCAACGGATCGCTCCCTCATCCCGATATATGACAGTATTTACCAGTGGCAATGGGATACGCTCACGCAGGATTGGCAGAATAATTACAGGACCATTGACATGGTGTATGATTCCCGGCATAACCTTATACATGAAATAGTCCAAACCCATACCGGCAATGTCTGGGTTAATTTTTCACAATGCAGCGCCACATATGATGGCAATGACAACCAGACAAGCCAGACTGAACAAAGCTGGAACGGCAGTACCTGGGAGAATTCATCAAAATACACAGCTACCTACGACTTAAGCAATAACCGCATAAATGATGTCGGCCAGGTATGGAGCAACAATGCCTGGGAGAATTCCTGGCGGTATGCCTATACCTACGATCCCGGAAATAACCTTGCCTCTGATACAGGGCAGATATGGAGCGGATCCGCATGGGAGAATTCCGCGCTTGGTGTTTATACCTATGATGCCGGCAACAATCTTACCAATGGCTTATCCATGAACTGGAACGGCACCTCCTGGGAAAATTCATGGCAGTATCTGTATACCTATGATCCGGGCAATAATCAGACAGGTTACCTGGCACAAAACTGGACCGGCACCTCCTGGGAAAACTCCTTGCAATGTACCTACACCTATGATGTGAATAATAACCGGACAAGCGGCATTTTTGTGAGCTGGAACGGCAGCGCCTGGGTAAACAGCTGGCAATTCACCGATACTTACGACGGCAGCAACAACCTGGTAAACGAATTGAACCAATCCTGGAACGACAGTGCCTGGATCAACTCATCTGAAAACAGCTATACTTACGATTCCAACAATTTCACCCTAACCGGATCATTCATTCAGTGGGATAATACCGGCACCGTCGTAATCAGCGGCGACAGTACCTTCTATTATTTTCATACCATAGTTGGCATTGATGACCTGGCTGCTCCTGATGACGGTATAGCTGTTTATCCCAATCCAAATAATGGAAAATTTACAATTTCAGGCAACAGGGCAATAGAGGGTGCTGAAGTGTTCAATGCACAGGGAGTGAGGGTTTCCACCGGTGATAACACCATCAGGCAGGATCATCCATCAAACGGAAAAGCATCAGTTCAGATGGATTTATCATCCTGTTCAACAGGTATATACGTGATTTGCGTTTTTAGCGGAACAACCCTGGCCAAACGAAAAATCATAATCGAAAATTAACAGCCTCTGAATCTTTTCAACCGGCAGCATCATTTTTTTACCTATTTTTGGATTGTTTACTTCGACTGATTGTTATGGCACTCATTGAGGATTGTTGCCTTATACGTAGAAGCCATGTTGCCATCAAGCATAAATGAACTTCTTGAAAGCAAAAGCTGGAAAATAAAAAAAAGTATTTAGTATATGTTGTTGTAAAACAATGTTCTGCTGATTTTTAATTTATTAACCACCTTTAAACCATCCGTATGAAACCGACCATTCTTTTCTGTATCCTGATTGCCATCTTTGGTCAATTATCTGCGCAGCAAGGCTGGCAATACCAGAATTCAAACCTGGCGAACAACCAGTTTGGAGCCATTTATGCAATATCAGGGGATATTGTTTATGTAATTTCCGACCAGGGAAAGTTTGTAAAAACCATGGATGGCGGGAGCTCCTGGGTGGTGCAAAACACTGGGGTTGCAGAATCATTCTTTGACGTTGCATTCGTCAACACGAATACCGGCTATGCAGTCGGACACCATGGCACCATTATTAAAACCACCGACGGGGGAACAACCTGGACCCTGATGGCTTCAGGCACGACGAAAGATTTGTTTTCTTTGTTTATCAAGGCTGCAGGGAATGTATGGGTTGTCGGGGACAGCGGGGTGATCCTTAATTCGCAGGATGGTGGAAGTACCTGGTTGAACAATGGCGGTTTAACGCAGAAGCAGTTGAACAGTATTGCTTTCCGGGATGCAAATACAGGCTTTATCGCCGGAAACGCGGGTACTTTATTCAAAACCACAGATGGCGGGGGTAATTGGAACCCGGTAAGCATTGCCACGACAAAAGACCTGTATTCAGTTACGATTACCGGCAACTGCGTCTATTTTTTGGCAGGCTCGGTGTATGATTATATGTTCGGGGCTGACCAGATCTATAAAACAACAGATAATGTCAATTGGACAAATTTCTACCCGGGATTGGGCAGCCAGGGGTTTTCAAGATTGTATTTTCAGAACGACAGCCTCGGTTTTACCATATTCTCCGATTGCACAACAAACGGGGATTGCATGATAGAAATATCCAAAACAACCGACTACGGCCAGAACTGGTCGACAAGTTTTGATAACTGGAATCCACCATCGCTGGTCGGGATCGCATATTCGGACATCGTTTTTGTCACCGACAGCATTGGCTATGCCCTGAGCGGAAATAACATTTTAAAAACTACTGACGGGGGAACTTTTGTGGGTGTGGGCGAACTGAACAATGACCACTTTTTCAAAATGTTCCCGAATCCGGCGTCCCCGGGTATCCTGAAAATTGAACTGACAAATATTGACGTGGCTGCATTAACCATTGAAATCTCGGATATCAGGGGAAGAATATTATATACAGCCAGGGAACCCGGGCACTCCAACACCCTCGATTTATCCGGGATAAAAAGAGGGGTCTATTTTGTTAAACTCATCCGGGGCAACAGCATCGTTGAGGTACAAAAGTTGGTGATAACTGAATAAATTTTTAACAGACTCTATCCAACACTCATAAAATTATTGACTGAATTTTCATGCCAAAACCAAAGAGAGAACACCCAAAAGAAAAAACGAGGTTGCACCCGCGAAACAAACATCGTGAGCGCTACGATTTCAAACAATTGATTGTAAGTTGCCCGGAAATGGCCCCGTATGTGAAGTTGAACATGTATGATGACGAATCAATTGATTTTTCTGATCCTGAGGCGGTAAAGGTCCTTAACAAGGCACTGCTCCTGCACTTTTACGGCCTGGGCTTCTGGGATATCCCGGCCGGGTATTTGTGCCCCCCCATCCCGGGCAGGGCAGATTATATCCATCACATGGCCGACTTGCTGTGCAGCAAAAACTATGGGAAAATCCCGGCCGGTCAAAAAATCAAATGCCTTGATATCGGAACCGGTGCAAATTGCGTTTACCCGGTCATTGGGAACAGGGAATATGGCTGGTCGTTTACCGGGTCCGACATCGATCCCATTGCCATCGAAGCTGCAAAGCAAATTGTGGAACTGAATCCGGTCTTAGCAGGAAATATTGAATTCCGGCTGCAACCGCAACCCAATGATATTTTTTTTGGCGTCATACAAAAAGAGGAGTATTTTGACCTGACAATATGCAATCCTCCCTTTCATGCATCGCTGGCAGAAGCTACCTCGGGCACCATGTTGAAATTGAGTAATTTAAACGATGAGAAAGCTGCCGGGGCCGTCCTGAACTTTGGAGGCCGGAACAACGAACTGTGGTGCAAGGGAGGCGAGGAGAAATTTATCCGCGACATGATCCGCCAGAGTAAGTTTTTTGCTGAATCATGTTTTTGGTTTTCAACCCTGGTTTCAAAACAGTCCCATCTGAAAGGTTTTTACCTGGCACTCGAGAAGGAGAAAGCAGTTGAAGTTAAAACCATTCCGATGGGGCAGGGAAATAAATCGAGCCGGATCCTCGCCTGGACATTTCTCACCCAGGAACAGCAGGGAACATGGCGAAGCACGCACTGGGGCGATCCTGCATCTTAGCCATGGCCTGATCCGAACCACCTGAAACAACCATTTTCCAAATCTTCATCCGATTTCAAATGAATAAAATACAATTCAGGAATATATTGCCATATGGCGCAGCAGTGCTCATTTTTCTTGTCATCACCCTGGCATACCTCTATCCGTTGCTCGAAGGCAAAAAGATATACCAGTATGACATCATCAATTTCAAGGGAGTATCTAAGGAGATCTCCGATTTCAGGGATAAAACCGGCCAGGAGCCGCTCTGGACCAACTCGATGTACGGGGGGATGCCCGCCTACCAGGTATCAACGCGTTACCCGGGCAACCTGACAGGTTACCTTGATACCATGCTCACGCTCGGGCTGCCGCATCCCGCGAACACCATTTTCCTTTATTTCATCGGATTTTTCATTCTCCTGGTGGTCATGAAGGTTGACCCATGGCTTGCGATTGCAGGAGCGCTTGCTTTTGGCTTCTCCTCCTTCTTCTTTATCATCATTGATGTGGGGCACAACTCCGAAGCGCATGCCATTGCCTGGATGGCCCCGCTCATCGCAGGAATGATCCTGACTTTGCGGAAGAAATACTGGCAGGGAGGTATTCTTACGGCAGTTTTCCTGTCGCTCGAAATAAAAGCAAACCATCCCCAGATCACCTATTACCTCGCCATAATTGCCCTGTTGCTCCTTATTTTTAAATTAGCCGGGGCAATCCGCAGGAAGGAGTTCGGATCATTTGCCGCCGCATGCGGGGTGATGTCGGTGGCACTGGTATTCGCTGTACTCACCAACATCACGACATTATGGGCGACCCTTGAATACACCAAATATACCGTGAGGGGGAAATCGGAACTGGCAACTGACAAGCAGAACCGGACAGCCGGCATTGACCGTGATTACGCAACACACTGGAGTTATGGCATCCCAGAAACCATGACACTGTTGATTCCCGATATTTATGGAGGCGCTTCAGGGGCAAGGGTAAAGGAAAATTCGGAGGTGGTGAAGGCAATGCAGGAAAACGGTGTCGATCCTGGAACTATCCGGCAATTTACCAGCCAGCCGGTTTCTTTCCTCTATTATTGGGGAAAACAGCCGAGTACTTCCGGCCCGGTATATGTCGGCGCGATAGTCTGTTTCCTCTTTTTCATGGGGCTTTTCATTGTCAGGGGCCCCCTGAAGTGGTGGCTGCTTTCGGCCACCCTGCTTTCCGTCATCCTCGCATGGGGGCATAACTTCATGGCCGCAACCAACCTTTTTCTCGACTATTTTCCCGGGTATAATAAGTTCAGGGCGGTAACCATGATCCTTGTCATTGCCGAATTCTGCATGCCCCTGCTGGGAATTCTTGCTGTAAAAGAGTTTCTCGAAACACCCGGCGAAAAAAAAAGAAATCTTCGCGGGCTGCAGGCAGCCTTTTTGCTGACTGCAGGAGTAGGCCTCCTGTTCGCGTTTTTTCCTGGTTTGTTTTTCAACTTTACGGGGCCAAACGACGCCGAACTCTCCCGTCAGTATCCCGACTGGTTCATGTCGGCAGTCAGGGGCGACCGTTTGAGCCTGCTTCGCGGAGATGCCATACGAAGCTTCGCCTTTATCACCTTTGCCGCCCTTCTCCTGATCGGTGTGAATTTTGGGAAAGTACAGAAGAAATATTTGTTTCCGGTTCTTGCCCTGCTCATTCTTGCCGACATGTTCACCGTGAATAAAAGGTATCTGAACAGCGACAGCTTCGCCCCGGCTTCAACACTTGAAGTGCCGTATGAACCTACCCAGGCTGATCAGCAGATCCTGCGCGACACAGACCCCGACTACCGGGTATTCAACCTCTCTTCCCAAAATCCTTTCATCGATCCGGCGACCTCCTACTTTCACAAATCGCTTGGCGGATACAGCGGGGTTAAAATGCGGCGGTACCAGGAGCTATGGGACCGGCACATCAGCAACAACAACATGGCGGTGCTCAACATGCTCAACACGAAGTATTTCATTGTTCCTGATAAGGACAGGCAACCCCAGGTTCAGTTGAACCCCGGAGCCCTTGGCAGCGCGTGGTTTGTACAAAATGTAAAACTGGCGGCAGGTGCCGATGAGGAGCTGGCGTCGCTGACAGGTTTCCGTCCCGATTCAATTGCCATTGTCGACAGGCAATTCAGTGACCAGCTCAAAGGATTCACCGGTGGACGTGATACCAGCGACAGGATCCGGCTTGAAACATATGCCCCCAACAGGCTGGTATACCAATACAATACAAGCAACAACGGCTTGGCTGTATTTTCCGAGATATGGTACCCCAAAGGCTGGAATGCCTATGTCGACGGCAGGCTTACCCCGCATTTCAGGGCCAATTACGTATTAAGGGCAATGGTATTGCCTGCCGGTGCACACAAACTCGAGTTCAGGTTTGAGCCCGTGGTTTATGCGGTTGGTGAGAAGGTATCCCTGGTAAGTTCAATGGTATTGCTGGTTCTTCTCATCGGCATGGTGCTTTGGGAGATACGTCGCTATTTCGGGAAAACAATAAGATAACCACATTTTTACCATTTAATCATCTTGCCATTTTTATTTTCCCTTTCCCGGATTTTCACACTAAATGCTGATTTCTTCTTATATTTACACAATGAACGCCCGGTTATTCCGCTCAAGTTGCTCTTAGCCTGAAATTTTTTACAGCAAGGATGAAACTCTACATCAAATATATGGTCAGTACCCGCTGCAAGATGTTGGTGAAAGAGGAATTAAACAGGCTCGGGCTTCATTTTGTGAATGTTGATCTGGGCACAGTTGAGATCATGGAAGATATAACACTGCAGCAACGCGAACAATTAAAAGCCGCGTTGCTTGTATCAGGGCTTGAACTCATGGACGACAAGAAAGCCATCCTGATCGAAAAGATACAAAACGTAATCATCGAAATGGTTCATTATGCAGATGAGGTTCCTAAAGTGAATTTTTCCGACTACCTGAGTGAAAAACTGCACCACGACTATACTTACCTGGCAAATGTTTTTTCAGAAACGAAGGGAATGACCATTGAACATTTCATCATTCTGCATAAAATTGAGCGTGTCAAGGAGTTGATCATTTACGACGAACTCAATTTATCCGAAATTGCCTGGAAACTTCATTACAGCAGCGTGGCACATCTCTCCTTCCAGTTTAAGAAGATTACAGGATTAACCCCTTCCTTTTTCAGATCACTCAAACAAAAAAAACGCAACACAATTGAAAATGTGTGAATGATATAACTTATTTCAAAAGTTGTGTAACACTTTCAGCAGCAAAAGTGTTCACCTTTACTTTCGAATTTAAGTTACATTTTTTACCATGCGAAAAATATTCTGTCTGCTGATTCTACTGGCTTTTTCCGGCAATACATTCAGCCAGCCGGCCGACTCCGTTGTCAAGCCAAAAGTGAAAACAAAACGCTACCACGTTAACTATTATGTTACCGGTAGCATCATCGCCGTGGGGATGGCTTCGGATTATTTTGCCATCGGCCGGTTGAAAAGCAAGCCAAAACTTACCAGTGAAGAGTTGGCCTTTGCAAACACCGATCAGCAGAAAAACCTGATCAATTCAATAGACCGCTGGGCTTTGCATCAAAAATCCTCCGATCGTACCCTGTATAAAAAGATCTCAGATTACGGTGAAATCGGCATCTTCATTCTGCCCGGTCTGCTCATCATCGATAAGGAGATCCGCAAGGATTGGCTTGACCTGCTTTTGATGTATGTGGAAGGCCACACGGTGACGTTCAGTTTTTACAATTATAGTCCGCTCGGGCCGACCTTCGTGAACCGGTTCAGGCCTTTCGTGTATTATCCGCAGAACGGAACTGAAGGATTTACGGATGATTACAGGATGAACAACAACAATACCCGCAACGCATTTTTTAGCGGACATGTCGGTTCCTGCGCCTACAGTACATTCTTCATGGCCAAGGTGTACTGTGATTATCACCCTGATCTGGGGGCGGCAAAATACCTGTTGTATCTCGCTGCATCGATCCCCCCGCTGGCAATAGGATATGCGAGGATAAAGTCGCTGGATCATTTCCCTTCGGATGTGGCCGTAGGCTTTGGCCTTGGTGCCGTAATTGGCATAGTTGTTCCCGCTTTGCATAAGTTGTCATGCAGCAAATACCTCTCCGTGGGCTTGTCTACCTCACCCGAGGAAGTGGGATTGAGTGTTCGCTGGAAACTTGACCGGAAACGTCTTGCCCGTTAAGGTGGCGTACCAACATGAAAATTGCCAACACCAGGTTTAAAAAAATAACAATCCTTGTCATCGGGTCCGTTCTCCTAGCAGTGATTGTCATTATCATACTGATCTCCCCCATCACAAAATATATCATCGAAAAGTACGATGAGAAATACACCGGACGGCAAATTGAACTTGGTTGGGCGTATGTAAACCCGTTCACAGGTTATATACACCTCAGCAACCTGGTAATTTACGAATCAAAAACACTGCCTGCCGTGAGTTCCGGCGACAGCATCTTCTTTTCATCGAAAGGTGTAAGTGCCAATTTCGCCCTGCTAAAATTGTTGTCAAAAACGATAGAAATTACCGAAATCACCCTGGATCAGCCCAAAGGGATTGTTATTCAGAATGAAAAGCTGTTGAATTTTACCGACGTGATAAAATTTTACACCCCCAAAAAGCCGAGTACCGCTCCGGCATCCATTCATTTTTCGATTCTGGGAATTCATATCATCAATGGTGAATTCCATTACCGTGAAAAGCGGATCCCCATAAACTACTATATCAAAAATGTAAACATTGAGAGTTCCGGAAAACGCTGGAATTCTGACACAATTGCTGCCCGGTTCTCATTATTGCCCGGTACCGGCGGCGGTGATGCGAAAGGCGATTTTACCATCAATTTTAAAAACCAGGATTATCGATATGCAGTTACCGCTCATAAATTCGATTTGAATATTATTCAGCAGTACCTGAAGGATTTAACGAACAACGGAATCTTTTCCGCCAACCTTGATGCAGAAGTGAAAGCGAAAGGAAACTTCAGGGACCAGGAAAACCTGACCATGTCGGGGCAGCTGGCAATAAATGATTTTCATTTTGGGAAGAATACGAAAGATGACATGGCCTCCTTTACCAAATTGGTACTGGCTATTACGGAAATAAGCCCTGAGAATCATATCTACCTGTTTGATTCGGTATCTCTCAGCCACCCGTTTCTGAAATTTGAGCGCTACGATTACCTGGATAATGTGCAAATGATGTTTGGTAAAAACGGAGTTAACATCACTGCAGCCACATCAGATCCGGCTAAATTCAACCTTGTTGTTGAAATAGCCCGGTACGTTAAAGTGCTGGCGAAAAACTTTTTTCAAAGTGAATACAAGATCAACCGGCTTGCAATTTACAACGGCGATCTGAAATTCAATGACTATGCCATCAGCGAGAAATTTTCGGTTGATTTATTCCCCCTGTATATAACTGCCGATTCCATTGACAAGGACCATAAACAGGTTGATGCATATCTGAAAACCGGGATAAAACCCTATGGCAATATCTCCGTGGTCCTGAGAATGAACCCAAGAGACAGCATGGATTTTGATATTCAATATGCCCTGCAAAAATTGCCGGTGGCCATGTTCAACCCATACATAATCACCTATACTTCTTACCCGTTAAACCGGGGAACCATTGAATTGAATGGTTGCTGGAGGGTGCGGAACGGGATAATACAGAGCAACAACCATATACTTATTTTGGATCCGCGCCGGACAAAAAGGGTGAGAAACAAAGATAAAAAATGGCTTCCCCTGCCGCTCATCATGTCCCTGGTCCGCGAACGTGGCAATGTGATTGATTACCAGATTCCGATAACCGGGAACCTGAAGGACCCGAAGTTTCATTTACACGACGTGCTCGTCGATTTGATCGAGAATATTTTTGTGAAACCGGCGACGACCGCCTATAGAGTCGAGGTTAAAAACATTGAATCCGAAATTGAGCAATCGCTCACCCTGACATGGGGCTTGCGAACAAGCACCCTGATGCGGGACCAGGAGCGCTTTGTAAATAAGATGGCGGATTACCTGGCAGACAACCTGGAAGCCTCCATCGGTGTTTTCCCGGTACAATATGCTGAAAAGGAGAAGGAATATATCCTGTTTTTTGAAGCAAAGAAAAAGTATTTTCTGCTGATCAATCATAAAAATGCCAGGTCTTTTAGCGAAGGTGATTCCGAAAGTGTTGATAAAATGTCGGTGAAAGATTCTTTGTTTATGCGTTACCTGGCCAGGTTTGTGCGCGACACCACGCTGTATACCATCCAGGAGAAATGCAGCAGTTTCGTAGGTAAAGCATTAATTGATGACAGTTTTAAAAGACTGGGTGAGGAAAGAAAGGCTGCCTTTTTGTCGCCGTTTAAGAAAAAATCCGTGCAAACCCGCGTGAACGTTCATACGGGCGGGAACGACATCCCGTACAATGGGTTCTCATTTTATAAAATTGATTACAAGGGTGATCTTCCAGCTGCATTGATCAGGGCGCACCGCAGGATGAATGACTTAAACAATGAAGCACCAAGGGAAAAATACAGGAAAGAACGTAAGAAAAACAGTAATAACAGGGTCATCCTGCAAAACATGTGAATGATGTAACTTATTTCCGGTATTGTGTAACTCCTACCCCGGTTCCATATTCCACCTTTGTTGTATTGTAAAGCTCCATCATTGATGTTGACCGGGAAATGCATCCGGCATGGGGTGGCTCAGCATCAGGACCGCAATCAGAAGAATAATGTGTAAAAAATAAACAACCAAAATGTCAGGTAACTTCCAGAAACTATTTGAGCCCCTTACAGTGGGAAAACTAACGCTGAAAAACCGCATCTCCATGGCACCCCTGGGAATGGTGGCAATGGCTGATCCGTGCGGCGGCTTCTCCGAAAATGCACAGGACTATTATGTTGAGCGTGCCAAAGGTGGCACTGGCCTGATCATCACGGGCATTACAAATGTCAACTACAATGAACTGCCATTGCTGCTCATGCCTTGCGCTGCATACCAGCCTCTGATGTTTGCAAAATCATGTGCTCCGATGAACGAAAGAATTCATGCGTATGATGCGAAAATTTTCCTCCAGCTTACAGGAGGTTTCGGGAG
This sequence comes from Bacteroidota bacterium, assembly GCA_026391835.1. Classification (GTDB taxonomy): domain Bacteria; phylum Bacteroidota; class Bacteroidia; order Bacteroidales; family FEN-979; genus CAIVAT01. The sequence goes on along the minus strand of JAPLDF010000068.1, from coordinate 38,996 downwards.
GGCCGCGATCCCGCACCTGATGACAAGGGCAATCGCCCCGTCGGAACAGGAAAACAGGTGGGACCCTTCAATTCATCACCAGGCGATGACGGTCGATGAGATCAAAGTGCTGATCGCCTCTTTTGTAACCTGTGCGGTTATCGCCAGGGATTCGGGATTTGACGGTGTCGAGGTACATGCTGTACACGAAGGTTACCTCCTCGATCAGTTCGCCATAGCCCTTTATAACAAAAGAACCGATGCGTATGGCGGCGATCTTCATGGACGCCTCAAAATCGCCACAGACATTGTAAAAGGAATCAAGGCGGCCTGTGGTGAGGATTACCCGGTGTCGCTGCGTTACAGTTTAAAAAGCTTTGTCAAGGGAATACGGCACGGTGCATTGCCGGGTGAGAAGTTTGTGGAACTGGGCAAGGATATTGCCGAAGGAGTTGAGGCAGCCAAAATCCTCGTGGAGGCTGGCTATGACATGCTGAATGTGGATGCAGGCACCTATGATGCCTGGTACTGGAACCATCCGCCCATGTATTTTGAAAAGGGCATGTACCGCGAATTCGGTAAAATTCTCAAACAACATGTCGCTGTTCCAATCATCCTGGCCGGGAGAATGGATAACCCGGAAATGGCGTGCGAAGCGCTCGGAACCTGCTGTGATATCATCGGCTATGGCAGGCCCCTCCTGGCGGATCCCTACCTGCCGGAAAAAATTAAAACAGGCAACCTGGAAGATATCCGGCCATGCCTCTCCTGTCACCAGGGCTGCCTGGACAGGCTCGCTCATGGTTTGCCAATTTCATGCGCCGTCAATCCTGCATGCGGCAGGGAAAAATCGTTTGAGCTGACACCCGTAACAAACAGGAAAAATGTCCTGGTAATTGGCGGGGGCCTCGCCGGTATGGAGGCGGCACGGGTATGTGCGATCCGCGGGCATAAAGTCACGCTCATTGAAAAAACCGGCAAACTCGGAGGCAACATCCTCCCGGGGAGCGTTCCGGATTTCAAGAAGGACGACCGTGCATTGCTGAAATGGTACACGGTTCAACTCGGCAAACTGCCCGTAAAAGTGCTGTTCAATGTGACCGCGGATAAGGAAATGATCGAAAAATCCGGTGCGGATGCCGTGATCATTGCCATGGGCTCCACGCCTGTGATGCTGGATTTCGGGGATAAGAACAACGTTTGTACAGCGGATGAACTTCTCCTGGGCACCAGGATCAGCGGAGAGGATATTGTCGTTGTGGGCGGAGGCCTGATAGGGTGCGAAACAGCCTTGTGGCTGCGCGGACAAGGCAAAAAGGTATCCATCGTCGAGTCGATGCCCGAAATCCTTGATGGCGGAAAATTCATGTGTTTTGCAAATTACGATATGCTAAGGGATCTGCTGGTTTTCAACAAGATTGATGTCATGTGCAGCGCTGCTGTCAAAGCGGTTACAGATTCTTCCGTGACTGTTGAAACACAGGATGGCGTGAAAGAGATCAAGGCGGATACCATCATGGTTGCAGTGGGTTATCATTCCCAAAACCAGCTTTATGACACAATGAGTGGGTCCGGCAAGGTGATATACAATGTAGGTGATTCCCATGCCGTACGCAATATCATGAATACCATATGGGATGCGAACCAGGTGGCCCGGGAATTGTAAAAGAAGCTGGTGATGATGGACTGGACTTATGCAATCGATGAAACAGAAATGGCCGAAGGGCAACTGATCCCGGTGAGCCGGCAGGGCGTCAATGTCGTGCTGGCACGCATCGGCCGCGTGATCTACGCGGTTTCAGGCAAATGCTCGCAAAGAAGTTGCCCGATGTTCAAGGGAACACTGGTAGGCTATACGATCACCTGTCCCTGTCATGGGTGGCAGTTCGATGTTCGCACCGGCAAATTTCTCAATGCCCCTGGACTATGTCTTGAGATCTATCCCACAAAATCGGAAGCAGGCAGTGTGTTTGTCAACCTGGGCTAACATGCTGGAAATCCGGTTTCTTATTCCCACGGCAGTGTTGTGATTAATATAACAAATATTGATTCCGATTGGATAAATACACTTACTACTTGTATGATAATTATTTATGTCAGGTCGATAAATTGCGGCAGGGCAAATGCCTTTAGTCCCCGGGAGGCAATAAGTGTGAATCATGTAACTTATTTCAAGGATTATATAACAGGTTCCGGCAAATACCTGGTCACCTTTGCATCCTTGTGTTAAATAATTCACAAATAAACAAAGCAAGATGAAAAAAAATGAAGATTTGCAGAAAGACGTTCAGGCTGCCATCAAATGGGAACCATTGCTGAACGCAGCCGAAATCGGCGTTACAGTGAAAGACGGTGTCGTCACCTTAACAGGGGTTGTTGACAGTTACGCCAAGAAATCGGAGGCTGAAGAGGCTGCTAAAAGTGTGGCAGGCGTTAAAGCGGTCGTCGAAAACATAGAAGTCAGGTTTGCCAGCTCCTGGAAAAAAAATGACAGCGAAATTGCAAATGAAGTATTGAGTGCGTTCAAGTGGAACTGGGAAATTCCCAATGATAAAGTAAAAGTTACCGTTGAAGAAGGTTGGGTAAAACTTGAAGGAGAGTTAACCTGGAATTACCAGAGGGAAGCCGCTGCCAAATCAGTAAAAAACATCATTGGTGTAAAAGGTGTCACAAACAACATCACCATAAAATCTGAAATACACGATGCCATTGAAAAACGTGGTATTGAACGCGCTTTTGTACGCAACTGGTCCATGTGTGATCAGGATATCGACGTGAAAGTTGCCGGCAACAGGGTGATGCTGACCGGTACCGTTGATTCATTGTACCAGAAGGAGGAGGCCGGACGGATCGCCTGGAGTGCCCCGGGTGTTTGGGCGGTTGATAATGAATTGGTGATAGATTATAATTGATTGGCTGGCTCACAGCCTCTGATTTTCTCATCAAAGCAGCACAGTCGCTCAATAAATAACATTATAGAGAATCACTTGTTTAACCCAATAACTAAAATGAATAAAATGAAAAAAGTATCGATGACAATTAAAGCATTTGCAGCAGTGATGATCATAGGAGGCTTGTCAGCTTTCATGGGCTGCACGCCGGATGGCAGCAACAATTCTATAGCCCAGTCAACAATTGACTCACTGCGAAACCAGATTACAGAACTCACTGCCGGGAATGAAATGATTTCGAAAAACCTGGTAACCTTCGACACCCTTGACTTCAAGGTGTTCAGCAACCAGGAGTGGTCACGCATGCATGAAAGCCACTCAAAGGACATCAAGGTCAACTGGCCCGACGGACATTACACCATTGGGATTGAACGGCATGTTGCAGATCTGAAAGCCATGTTCGTTTACGCCCCGAACACCAGCATAAAGCAGCACCCTGTTCGTTTTGGATCAGCAAACATGACTTGTGTGACAGGTGTCATGACAGGGACATTCACCATGCCAATGCCTGCTGGCAACGGGAAATTTATCCAGCCAACCGGTAAATCATTTACACTGCCAATGTGTACAGTCGGGATCTGGAAGGATGGTGTGATGATTGAGGAGTATCTGTTTTGGGATAATCAAACATATATGAACCAGATTGGATTAGGGAAATAATAACAATAATAAAAAGCAAAATGAAAACCAAAGAAGTTGCAGGGAAAACAAAATGGTCAATTGACCTGGCGCACAGTGAAATTGGCTTTAACGTAAAACACCTGATGATTGCCCATGTCAAAGGGGCGTTTAAAAAATTTGATGCAAGTATCTATACTTTTGAAAAGGATTTCACCACAGTTGAAGTAGACCTGTGGATCGATGTCTCTTCGATCGATACCGGCAATGAAAAGCGTGATGAACATTTGAAGAGCGCTGATTTTTTTGATGTGCAGCATCACAAGCAAATCACCTTCACTTCAAGTACCATCGGGAATCCCGACCATGAAGGCAACCATGAATTATGGGGTGAACTCACCATGAGGGGTGTTTCGAAAAATATAAAACTGAATTTGCAATTCGGAGGAATTGCCCATGATCCATGGGGAAATGAGAAGGCCGGATTTACGGTTACAGGGAAACTGACCAGGAGTGACTGGGGATTGGTTTGGAATACTCCCATTGAAGCCGGTGGCCTGATGGTAGGAGAGGAGGTGTCGATTTTATGCGAAATGGAACTGACCAATATAGGGCAGAGTGACCTCACCATGGAACTGGAGCCGGTAACCCTGGTGAAAATATTGAAAAATGTGTGAATGATGTAATTTATTAAAGAAGTTATGTAACACTTCAGGGAGCCGGCCGGATTACCTTTGACCAATAATTCTAAAACTGATTTTATGCCACTTTTCACTATTTTAATCGTACTGATTGTTGCAGGCGTCCTGCTCTGGCTGGTGAACACCTACATCCCGATGGATCGGAAAATTAAAAGTATCTTCAACGTTGTCGTTGTGGTTGTTGTTGTTGTCTGGCTTCTCAAGGTATTTGGCTTATTCAGCTACCTGATGGGGATACACGTATAACCTCAAATAATTCCTTAAAGGCACCGGGACTCCGGGTAATTCATTCAATTGAGTTTGAATTATTGGTGTCCTGGTGCCTTTTGGGTAATATTGCAAAATGATATTTCTGAATGAATGATGTCAGTAAGAACCTTTATTACCGGAATAGCCTGTATCTTCCTTTTGTTCACCCTAAAACCGGCTGATGCGCAATCTGACCTGCAGGGACCGGAAGTAGTTCCCGCAGCATTCGACAGCACCTATCTCGCAGATTATACCGGTTTATTGACGACCCGCCTGTTCCTGCTTTTTCAGAATGCCTCGCTGGTCATCAACCCCGACATAGATAAAATTCCCAATATCGTATATCGTCCGAACGTAAATGTCCGCATCGGCATCGCCGGGTTCTGGAAGTGGTTTGGCCTGGGGCTTTCCATTGACAATCCATTCTACAAAACCGACCGTGAGGCCTATGGGAAAACATCAACCCTTGATCTTCGGATAAATGCCTTCGGGCGGGCCCTTGCAGCCGAATTTTTTGTTCAGCAATACAAAGGGTTTTATATCAGTTCACCTGAGCAACCCGGTGGAGGCCATTACATTATCCCGGATATGCGAACCTTTTCACTGGGCCTGGCAGGTTACTGGATTTACAACTCCACGAGGTTTTCGATCCGGGCCGCCTTTATCCAGAATGAAAGACAAAAACGAAGCGCCGGCAGCCTGGTGGTACGGCCGGCATTTCTCTATTACCAGATCACTTCAGGCAACGGCATTATTCCGCAGGAAATCATGAACACCTATAATATCCCAGCCGTAAATAATGTCACAAGGGGTAAGTTTTATGCCATTGAAATCTCCCCCGGTTATGTTTATACCTTTGTCTTCCTGAAGAATTTTTACCTGACAGCGGCAGCTTTTCCCGGCGTTGCTGCCCAATTTTCATCATACAGCAATGCAAATAAGATACATTCCGACTTTGAATTTGCTTTTCAGCTCAGCGGCCGGTTTGCACTTGGTTACAATTCGGATAAATGGTTTCTAGGAGGCTCTGTTCAAACAGGGTTCAATGAAATTCCGGATAAGCTTAACAATGCACTTTTCAGCTATGATGTAGCGCAATTCCGCCTTTGGGGAGGGACACGGTTTGACACCTTCAGGAAAAAGAAAAACAGTCCTGCAAATGCAAAGCGTTATTAAAACTGCGTGAATGTCGGCGGACTTTAATTGTAATTTCCCCGTCGCTGTTTATCTTCCAGGTAAAATATCAGGAAGATCTTTTGTTCAGTCTGCACGGCATGTATGGCCGGATAACCCCTCAGGTACCGGTCATTGTAATACATGTAATTTTCAACCCCGATGCTCAGGTATTTGTATAGCCTGACGGTAATTCTTGGCTTTAATATGTGGATGAAGTTATTTCCGTTGATGCCGATATAGGTGCGGATCCAGTAAAAGTAATAGACCACCGAAGCAGTGGCATATTTGCCAAGATTAAACGTGGTCTCTAATTTCGTCTCCATACCTCCGCCATAGTTGTAATCCCTCACCTGTGAAGTGTCAGGGCCGAAATGGGTGCTGTTGCCTGCAAAAGGAACCAAAGCCAGGTCAATCCTGGTATACAGGTTGCTAGTCCTGCCGATGGGTAATTTCGAAACCACACCTCCTCCGAAGCCGATTGTGCCTAGTTCGAATTTTTTATTGTCCCAGTAATCGTAATATTGAAATCCCCCGGCCAGCAGGGCAAGTTTGCCCAACTGCTCATTCTTCCCAAACAAAATGGCGGTACCAAGGATGTTGTCGACAAATTTCCGGCCCACCCCGATGTTGATATCCGCACGCAGTTTGAAAAAGTCAAATGGCTTGCGTTTACGGAGTTCGAAGGGATTTCCGTAATCAAACTGGGCGTTGAGCATGGCATTGTATACCCCTTTCCCGAATAGTTTGTTGCCCTGGTCATTCACTTTACGCACCCCTGCATACAGCGATATGTTGACCGGCTCTTTTTCATAAACTTCCTTATTCGTAGTGCGGAAGGTTTTTCCTTGTATCAGCCTGTTAAAACCCCGCATCGGATCAATGATCCCGGCCGCAATTTCACGAAAGATCCTTTGTGTTCCCCTTGTCCGGTCATCCAGGATGTTCGAACTTAAACGGTACAGGATTTCACCTAAAAAAGCTCCGTTTACCGGGGTATTGATAATGTCGTTATAAGACGGGCGGGAATTTTCGCCGAAATATTCCCACATCAGGCTGCCGGCAACAGCAAAAGAAAAGGACTGCAGGAAGTTGTAACCATTCGAACGTCCGGCATTGTACGAAAGTGTTCCTGAATAGGGGTGGCCGATGAAATTGATGCCAAACCGGTCTGTATCCCATTCCCATCCTGTATTGATGTTGTATTTCCATGACTGGAATCCAACGCGCGCATAATCAACATTTAAAAGATACCTGTCAAGCGCCCATGTGAATGTGAGCGCTCCAAGAACCTCTGCCGCAGGGATCCAGAGCGGGTATCTTTTATTGTAAGCAGTGTCATCATCAAGCAGGTCGCCATATTTATTTTGCATGGTCGTATCGACCAGGACACTCGTTTTCGGTTCATTCCCCACTGAGTCGGAAAGCAACTTTACCTTTACAGCATTGATCTTTTCGATCTGCTTTTCGGGGGTACCTTTTCCGGGCACGATCGTATCGTTGGGTGCTACTTTTTTAGGATTCTGACGGGGCACGTCCTGTGCATACAGAAGTTGAGAAAATATCAGTAAAAATATGAATGCACAGGCTGTTTTCATTTTATCCGGAATTGTAATTAATTGATTTTAAAGTATCAGGAACCATCAGGCAGGGATTAAGGAATGATCATTCGACTTGCCGGCAGCTTTTACGCAGGTTTGGTAAAATATTGCCTGATAAATGCATGCTGGTTGAATTCTGACATTTTATCAGTTTGTTTAATCCCGAAATTAATTGCTGAGAAAAGGTGATCTTCCTTCAATATGTTGAACAGTTCCTCTTTTGCATCGGTAGGGCCGAACAGGAGCACTTCGTCATAATTTCTGATTGCCTCGCCTATTTTCCGGTAATATTCCGACTGTTTATGCTGCTCCTTGATGTGCATATGGTTTTCACCTCTGTCAAGTCCAACCTCTTTCTCCTGGTGGGTAAACTCCGATACAATGATTTTTGTCTCCATCGGGCCGGTGGAAAATTCGGTCATGTGGGCACTTGAATGATCCATCCAGATGCCGGCTTTTTTTTCGATTGTCATTATAAGTCAAATTAATTTGTAACTGAACTATGATAGATCAAAGGTGCGTTCTTTGGAAGAAAAAAGTGTTACACAACTATGATAAGAATTTACATCATTCACACTTTCAGTGGTTCTTTGGAAAGTGTTGCACCCCGGCGTTAACGGCCTTGCTTTCCATTGTCGTGGTGCTCCTTATTGTTGTGTCCATTGTTGTTGTCATGCCTGCCGTTGCCGTCATGCATTGCCGGCACCGGTGGGTGATAAAAACAGGCTGAACAATTACTGCTCATTGGGTTCATACAGGCGCAACCTGTTCCTGAGCGAAATAATTTCATCCTGCAGGGCATTTATCTTCTTTAGCAGGTGGGTGATGGTTTCTATTCCCTCCAGGTTGATATCCAGGTCATAGTAAAAGCGGAGGAATTTCTCCAGTTGCTGGAGCTGGCTTGCAGCGATGAAGCCTGTTTCTTCAATGGTTGCAATTTCTATCAGCCCGGTTTGCTGCAATGAACTGATAAATGATATTTCTATATTATGGGTGGCACAGAACTCATCCAATGCGATTAAATTTTCTGTATGCATCGTCGACATGTTAAAAATTACAATTGAGACAATTCTGTAAATAACGCTTTTTGCCTGTCCGTTAAATTTGTCGGCGTTTTTATGGAGTAGGTTACATATAGGTCTCCAAACCGGCCTTCCGACTTATAGACAGGGAACCCCTTGCCTTTTAACTTTACCTTACTGCCATTCTGTGTTTCAGGCTTTACCTTCAGTTTGACTTTCCCGTTTAAGGTTTCAAGCGTGATTTCCCCTCCGAGCACGGCGGTGTATAGATCCAGGTCGGCCGTCGTATATAAATTATCTCCCAGCCGTTTAATGGTGGCATGATTGGCGATGGAGAATGCAATGTACAGGTCGCCGTTTGGCCCGCCGTTTATCCCGGGGCCCCCGTGCCCTGGAATTTTGATGGTTTGCCCGTTTTCGATGCCGGCGGGGACCGTAATCCTTATGTTCCTGTTGTTTACCGTTAATGTTTGCTTGTGCGTCTTATATGCATCAATAAGTTCGAGATGCAGCTCGGTGCTGTAGTCATCTCCCCTGTATTTCACCTGCCTGCCCTGTCCGGAACCCCTGGCCCCGCCAAACATGGACTCGAAGAAATCGGAAAAATCGCCTTCGGGCGGTGCCCCGGAATACCGCGGCCCGCGTGAATTTGAGGATTGCCGCTGTTGTTGCTGAGCCTGTTCATATTCCCCGGCATGCTGCCAGTCCTGGCCGTGCTCATCATATTTTCTGCGTTTTTCGGGATCGCTGAGTACTTCATTGGCTTCATTGATCTGCTGGAAATTCCTTTTGGCATCCTTGTCATTCGGGTTGAGGTCAGGATGAAGTTTCCTGGCCAGTTTCCGGTAGGCGCTTTTAATCTCCCTGGGGGTTGCCGTTTTATTGATCCCCAATATCTTATAATAGTCTACGAAATCCATGCGTTGTTGAATTTTGCTGATCAGCATTTAATGAAGCAGAAGCATTCTGAACCTGGAAAGAAGAAGTTGTCTCAAATGTCAGATTTCACTGCTAGGACGCAAAGACGCGAAAAATAAAATTATTGCTAATCAATTCTTTGCGTCCTGGCGTCTTCGCGGTGAACATAAGGTTTCATGCTTTTGAGACAGCCTCTTCAAAACGAGTTGAAGGATGTTTAATTGTGGTTTTTTGTGGGAACGATAAAAAGCGGCACAGAGGTGTGATGCAGCACATTTTCTGTTACACTTCCCATGACGATATTTTCTAGCCATTTCCGGCTGTGGGAGCCCATCACAATGATATCGGCATGCAGTTGTTTTGCAGTCTTCAGGATCGTTTCAGCAAAATCACCCTCTTTGACCTGTGTTTGAATGGTTTTATCGCCCAGGTGGAGTTTCGATTTATCCAGGAAGTGCTGGGAAGCTGTTTTCATGCCCTCTACCGTGTCGATCTGCTGTTGTACGGCATCCAGGTTCCCGGTATACCCCATGATCGGAGAAAATTCCGTTGAAGAATAATATACCGGATCTGATATGACATGGAGCAAGGTGATTTCGGCGTTTATGGATTTTGCCATTGCAAAACCTACTTCTGCAACTTTTTGTGCGGTCGGATTGTAGTCGAGCGCAATCAGAACTTTTTTAACCTTGTTGGTTTTCATGGTCGTTTTTTTATTTGTTTATTCCTTTTCTTCGTCGATATCGCTGTGTCCGTCACCTCCCAGGCTGTAGAAGTTATTCTCTTCGTCTTCATTGCCTATGTTTTCCTCATCGTCGTCCAGTTCTGAGCCGGGAACATCGAGGTCATTTCCTGAGACATCGTGCCTGAAATCTTTTTCATTATTTTTTCCGTCAGATTCAACTTCATTGGGAAATTTCACTTTTGAAATATCCTCCGGGTTGACATCGTGCTCCTCGTCATATTTCCGGTAAATGTCTTCGCCGGGCGGGTATGGCGGGTATCCCTGCAGGCTGCTGCTATTTTCCTTATTCGGTTTTCGGCCGGGCTGGTTGGTCTTATCGTCTTTTCCTGTCATTTGTGTGTTGTATTTGAAAGCACTAAATTAATTCCTGCCCACCCCATTAATGTTACACAACTTTGTTGAATAGTTACATCTTTCACACATTAGCGCCAATGCCTTCAAGGTTTGTCAATATAAGCTGATCATCAAACATCGCATTTAACCCGGTGTGATCAAAACCGCAGTTTTTGCAATTTCTGAAGGAAGCACCCTGCCCGAGTTTTTCAGGGCATAGGTATGTGTAAACTCCGCCCCGAACAACACCAGCATTGAAGAATAGGAAACCCAGAGCAAAATCAGGATGATCGAACCGGCTGCTCCATAACCGACCCCTGGGTTCGCTGTCCCGAAATACAACCCCAGCCCGAATTTACCTATCTCAAAGAGAAACGCGGTTACAAGTGAACCCACCCATACATCTGCCCATTTGATCTGCGCATCCGGAAAAAACTTGAACATCAGTGCAAACAGGATGGCAATGATGATGAAGGATATCATGAAGTTGGCCACCTGAAGTGCGACAAGAAATGAGTCGGAAAAATGTTCCGAAATCCAATTGCCCAACGCTGACAGGACCGCGGAAACAATCAGTGAAACAATCAGTAAAAATGCAATGGAAATAATCAGCCCGAAGGAGAAAATCCGCACCCTGATAACAGCCCAGATGCCCGATTTTGAGTCCTCGACCTTTACTTTCCAGATAAGGTTCAACGACTGCTGAAATTGGGCGAATACGCCGGTGGCCCCCACCACGATAGAACCTACCCCGATGACGGTTGCCCAGAATGAATTTTTTGTTTCACTGGCCTGTACAATCATGTTCTGAATCTGCTTGGCAGTTTCGGCACCAACAGTGGCTGTGATCTGATCTGCCACGTGAGCGTTCACCACATCATTCCCAAAAAAATATCCTGCAAATGTCACTACCACAACCAGCAAACCCGGCAGGGAGAAAACCGAATAGTAGGCGATGATGGCACTTTCACGAAAAGGATCTTTCTGCCACCATTCTCTGAACGTGATTTTTAAAACCGGGAAAACACTTTTTAAATGGATTCTCATAGGGTTGCAATGGGTTAAATCATGTACCTTGACGACTCCCATCTCCTGATAACTTCACCCATGTCGGGATATTCACTTCGCCCCGGCATGTAATAGCAGTTCTTTTCAGTTTTATCAGCATCATTTTCATGATCAGCACCCAATGCCGGAGCTTTAAGGTCGTAATCGTTTACCGGGGGCAGGTTGGTATATTCTCTGTTGGTTTTCATATAGCGTCATGTATTTAGTACTGGCAAAATTAACCGCCCGCGAAAGGTCAAGTGTTACATAACTTTTTTTTAAAGTTGCATCATTCCCACATTTTTATGGATGAACTGAGGTGGCATCTCATTCCCTTTTTTCCATCTCGGTATCCTTGTAGTCATTGCCGGTGAAACTGTAAAAGTTATACTCTTCATCTTCACTTCCATCATTTTCCAGGTTGTAGTCAAATTCTGAGCCTGAACTGATAAATAGCTGCCACCCAGACAGGTGCTTGACTCCTTCTTTTGTTTTCATATGCCTGAATGAATTTTAAAAAACTAAAAATACGAACCGGAAATCAAAAATGTGTTACATCATTTTCGAAAATATTTACATAATTCACACATTTTACTTTGTGCATATTTCCGGCATGGGGCAGGTATATTAAAATAATACAGGATCAGGAGGAATTTCCGGGGGAGGGGAATTTCGGATTTCGGATTTCAGATTTCGGATTTCGGATTTCAGATTTCACATCTGCCATCTCACATTCAAACAACTTATCAACACACCCTTCACTTTTAATGCCACAACCCTTATTCAACATAAAAAAGGATGGCCACAATGGAAAATCAGGACAAATCAAAATTTAACGACCATCTGCGTTAAAAAATCTGAAATCTTAAATCTGAAATCTGAAATCTGAAAAGGAAACTTTATCTTGTCCTGTCCTGTCTGATCGGTTCAGGGGGTGTTGAGTTTTTTGAAACCTGAAATGTCAACCACCGACAACAGGCATTTTCTGTCATCACCGGTAACAATTCCTTCCATATATACCAGGCATAAGGGATTGTTGTCGTACCCAAGCATCACTTCACACGATTCTTTGGCATTGCCGGCATAAACTTTACTGAAAAACTTGTTGAACAGGGGTTTTGATTCTTCGGCAACAAACAGCTTAAAGTTGCTGTTGACCAGGGCAAAGCGTTTGTCGCCAAGCATTTCGGCTGCCGTAAAGTTCAGATCGCAAATACTGCCATCGCCATCAAGGGTAAAATAGCCCATCGGGGCAAAATCGTACAACATGGTGTACTTTTTCAGGGCTGCTTCAGCCGTTTCATAGGCCTGGCGCAGCTCTTCATTCTGCATTTCCAACTCAATCTGGTGGACCTGCAGTTCGTGCAGGAGCTTTTTGGCATCGGATTCAACAACCGGCTTTTCTGTTGCTTTTTGTTTCTTTTCCAGTTGTTCTTCTGCTTTCATGCGTAATTTGCGGGGATCAGTATAATCTTGGTCCGGGTTATTCATGGCTTGGGTGTTTTTTAGATATTAAAATCAGTTCTGCAGGTATATTCACCTTATTGAACAGGATATATACCGACCATTCAACCGGCACGATGTTGCCTCCGGCTGTCTTTGTCTCCAGGGTTATTGTGCCATCCCGGGTCTCTTTCAACTGTTTGGTTATCATTTTTTCTGCCTTTTTTTGCATCGGTTCCGGAACAAACACCTGGAAATAATTTTGATTGACCATTTCCTCCCGTTTTTTACCAAAAAACAGTTCAGCCCGGGGATTAACCTCCAGGATGGTACCTTCGGCAGATAATTTTAGGATGATGTCGGGCGATGAATTTAATAGTAAAAGATTCAGCTGTTCTGTTTCATGCAATTTTACTTCAACCAGCTTCAGGTCGGAGTGGTTGAAAAATGTGATGACCAGGCCATCTATTCTGTCGTCGAAGGTGCGGTATGGCATGATGCGGATTGAATACCATCTCCTGTCTTTGGTTGGTATTTGTTTCTGAATAAAAACCAGTGTCCTTAATACTTCGATTGCATCGGCAGCCAGTTCGGGATATACAAGGTCCGAAACAAGATCGGTAAACGGCCGTCCCACATCGCTTTTTATCAGTTTAAAGATTTTGGTTGCCTGGTTGGTATAGCGGCGGATATTTAATTCCTTGTCGAGAAACAGCGTGGCAATATCGGTGCTGTTCAGCAGGTTTTTCATGTCATTGTTTACCCGCGCAAATTCATCCACCTTCGACTGCAACTCGGCATTCAGGGTCTGAAGTTCTTCATTCAGGCTTTGCATCTCTTCCTTCGATGTTGTCAGTTCTTCGTTTGTGGATTGCAATTCTTCGTTGGTGGACTGCAATTCTTCGTTGGTTGATTTCATCTCTTCCTGCGAAGTCTGCATCTCTTCGAGTGTCGTTTGCACCTGTTCCCTTGTCCGTTGCAGTTCCTCCTCCAGTTCAGTTTGCCTGAGGTTGCTTAATGTCTTCTGGTTTTTTTTTGACTTGTCACTGGTATTGGCAATTTCAGGCACATCGGTAAAAATGATCATAACGGTGCCGTTCAAAGGATTTGGCTTGTCAATCCATTGGATGTTGATATTCAACATTTGCGTGCCTCCGTTGGTGCCTACTTTTATGTTGTTGATCACCACCGGTTCCTTTTTTGTAATGGCCTTGCGAAATGCACTTGGAAATTCGGTGCGCAAACCTTCGCGCAGCATGGCGAAAATATTAAGATTCGCCTTGCCAACAGCTGGTTCCAGGTATTTACCGGTGCGGCCGCTGATGTATATGATGTCACCGTTCTCATTCACCAGGACTCCTGCAGGTGAAAAATGCTGCAGAAGCAACTGATCGGCAAGTGTTTGAATGTTCAGAATTGATTTGTTTGCAGACGGTTTTTCATCGGTTGTTGCCATGGTTCTGGAAAATGATGAGGGGAAATCAAACAATTCGGGTATTGCCGTAGTGACAGCCCGTTCATATATTTTTAATTTGGAATCAACAGGGGTAAAGAGATGACTCTGCGTCCCTGGTGTCTCGGCACTGCCCAGCAACATGATACCTTTGGGATTAAGGCTATAGTAAAACAGGCCAAGCAGTTTTTTTTGTAATTCGGAATCCAGGTATATCAGCAGGTTCCGGCATGAAAGGATATCGAGCTTGGTAAAAGGCGGGTGCATGATAATGTTGTGCTGTGCAAAAACAATCATCTCCCTTATTTCGGTGTTGATGCGATAACCCTCATCTGTTTTTATAAAAAACCGGCTCAGGCGCTGCGGGGATATGTTTGCAGCAATATTTTCAGGAAAAACACCTTTCCTGGCGATCTCAATTGCTTCGTTGGCAAGGTCGGTGGCGAAAATCTGCAGGGAAAATCCCCCGTGCGGATCGGTTTTTTCAAGTGCCTCCTTAAACACGATTGCCAGGGAATAAGCCTCTTCGCCGGTAGAACAGCCAGGTACCCAGGCCCGCAGCACCGAACCGCCCTGGTGGTCTGCAATGATACCCGGGATAACACGCTCTTTTAACTTTTCCCAAACCAGCGGATCGCGATAAAAGTTGGTAACACCAATCATCAGTTCTTTGAAGAGAATATCCACTTCTTTTGGATTTTCCTGTAAAAACTTAAGGTATGACGAAATCTTGTCAATTTTATGGATACCCATCCGCCGTTCGATGCGACGATAGACGGTGTTTTTTTTATACATGGAAAAGTCATTCCCTGTTTGGTGTCTCAGCAGAATGATGACTTTATCCAGGGCACTTTTATCTTTGATCTTTCCGTCGGGCACTGGCTGAATGACAGGTGCCTGGTTAAATAAGCTAAGGAGTTTTGCAGGCAACTCATTGGCCGGAGCCACCACATCAGCGAGAACGGAATCAATGGCATTCCTGGGCATGCTGTCAAACTTGGCCGTTGCAGGGTCCTGAACCATTACGATCCCGTTTCTTTCTTTGATGGCGCGGAGCCCGATACTGCCATCGGAGCCCATGCCCGAAAGAATAATGCCGACACTTCGCTCCTGCCTGTCATCGGCCAGTGAGCGCAGGAAAAAATCGATCGGCAGCCGCAGGCCCCTTGCTTCGGTGGGTTCAAACAGGTGAAGCATTCCCTTAAATATCGACATGCTGGCGTTTGGTGGTATCACATATACGCAATTTGCCTTCACCGCCATACGGTCTTTAACCTGGAACACTTTCATTTTTGTAATTCGTTGCAGCAATTCGGGCAACATCCCTTTCTGGGTAGGATCAAGATGCTGGATGACAACATATGCCATTCCACTGTTTTCGGGCACATGGCCCAGGAATTGCTCCAAAGCTTCAAGGCCTCCGGCGGAAGCGCCGATAGCAACGATGATAAATTTCCCCTTTTCAGTAACTATCAATGGTATATTTGTTTGCTGTGGTACTTTTTGTAGTGTACTTGCAGGTATATGTCAAAATTACATAATATCTGGTTACAATAACAAAGTTTAAAGTCAATTTTTTTCAATGTACATAAGCCTGTTTATAATTGCAACTATTTGAAATCATGCTTTTTTAAGGCGTGCACGCACAAATATTTTACTAAATTCGTTTAACACCAATGGTACGAGTCCGAAAATAACGACGATGGTCCATCCATGGAGGTCAGGCATTTGCAAATGAAAGGCCCGCTGCATGAAGGGAATGCCGATCACCGCCAGTTGAAGAAGCATACCAAGGACAATGGCGCCGACAAGATATTTATTGGAGAAGATCCCGATTTGAAAAACAGACCTGGAGCTGCTCCTCACTGCAAGCGCATAGAAAAGCTGGCAGATCACCAGCACCATGAAGGCCATCGTTCTGGCATATTCCACAACGCTCACCGGAATGTGATCGTCCAGCGGGCTAAACCCGTGCTCATGATACCCGTACCAGTAAGCACAAATTGCCAGCGCCCCGATCAGCAGGCCACCGAAAACGATGTGCAGGGCTGCGCCGCCGGCAAAGAAACTTTCCTTGGAATCCCTTGGCTGTTCTTTCATTACATCCGGGTTCCCGGGTTCCATCCCCAGTGCAACGGCGGGAAATGAATCGGTGATGAGGTTGATCCACAAAAGCTGGGTGGCAATCAACGGGGCCTGCCAGCCAATTACCAGCGTGATGAATACCGAGGTGACTTCCCCGAAATTGCTGGCAAGGAGAAAGACTACCGATTTTTTGATGTTGTTGTAAATATTCCTGCCTTGTTCAATTGCAACGACGATTGTCGCAAAGTTATCGTCTGCCAGGATCATATCAGATGCCCCCTTGGCAACATCGGTTCCTGTTATCCCCATCGAAATCCCGATATCAGCGGCATTTAACGAAGGGGCATCGTTCACCCCGTCGCCTGTCATTGAAACCACGTTGCCTTGTGATTTCAGGGCACGAACGATTTTAACTTTATGTTCGGGAGACACACGGGCAAACACGCGGTATCGTGAAATCGTGTCGTTAAACTGCCGTTCCGATAAACCATCTATATCCTCTCCTGTTATTGCCTGGTCCATGCGTTCGGCGATACCCAGTTCGTACGCAATGGCAAATGCCGTGTTCCTGTGGTCCCCGGTAATCATGAGGGTGGTTATACCGGCATTCCTTGCCTTTTCAATAGATGATTTTACTTCAGCCCTTGGCGGATCGATCATTCCCAAAATCCCCAGGAAAACCAGGTCTTTTTCCATCTCATCGGGAGGAATCACTGTGCCCACAGGCTTATATGCGGCGCCAAGCGTTCGAAGTGCCTTGTCCGACATTTCTACGGCAGCAGCAAGATATTGCTGTTTGTGCCCCTCGGTAATGGGAATTACCTTTCCCTGCAACAAAACATGGGTCGAAAGTTTAAGCAGGTTGCCGATCGCCCCTTTCGTATAAACCGTAAACCTTCCGTTTTCTTCATTCAGGGTCGACATCAACTTCCGGTCAGAACCAAATGAAAACTCGCCTGCACGTTTGTTTTCAGCATTTATGGCCCTTCTGTCCATGCCCAGCTCATCTCCCGCAACCAGCAGCGCAACCTCTGTCGGATCTCCGGTTCCCTGCCCGTTCTCACAGGTGGCATCAGAGCATAGGATCATCGCTTTGACAAATAACCTGACATCCCCGGTGATGGTATTTTCCCTGCCCCGGTCAATGGTCCTTTTACCCTCCAGGTTGAAATATGTTGTTACCGTCATCCTGTTCTGGGTGAGGGTACCCGTTTTATCGGAACAGATGATGTTCACCGACCCGAGTGTTTCAACCGCAGACAATTTCCTGATGATGGCGTTTTTCTTCGACATGCTGGTGACGCCTATTGACAGCACAACTGCGACAATGGCTGCAAGACCTTCGGGGATGGCTGCCACCGCCAGCGAAACCGACATCAGGAACATCTCTGCCATGTCTCGGCCCTGGATTACTGCAATGATGAAAATAACCCCACATATCCCGATGGCAAACATACCGAGCGTTTTTCCCAACTTATCCAGCCGGATTTCCAACGGGGTTCTGGGTTTCTTTGCCCTGATGATGAGATTTGCAATTTTGCCGACTTCGGTCTTCATGCCGGTTTCAACAACAACGCCCACACCCCTGCCGCTGGTAACCAGGGTCGACATAAAAGCCGTGTTGGCACGGTCGCCCAGTGGTGTCTTGGGATTGTCATACACGCAGGATTCGTCTTTTTCGGAAGGAACAGATTCACCTGTCAGGAGGGATTCTTCCGTTTGCAGGTTGGCCGACTCCGTTAGGCGGACATCAGCCACGATGAACCGCCCGGCATCCAGGATAAGAATATCCCCGGGCACGATTTTTTCGGAATCAACCTCTTTGACAACCCCGTCGCGGCGGACAAGCGCCCTGGGAACGGACATTTTCTGGAGTGCTTCAATCGCTTTGCCTGCCCTCACTTCCTGCACAACGCCCAGAACGGCATTGGTCATGATCACGAGGATAATGATCACCGCATCCATATATTCCCCCATAAACAGGGTGATCACCACTGCTGCAAGCAGGATATATATCAGCCAGTCATTCAGTTGCGCAAAAAACAATTGAACGACGTTCTTCTTTTTCTGCCCGCGGAGTTTGTTGTAACCGTATTTTTTCAGCCTGGCTTTTGCATCTGCCTCCGAAAGACCAAGCAACGGATCGACATTCAATTCTTTAAGAACTTCTTCTTTGGATTTGGAAAACCACATTTCTTAAAGATTAGTATTCAACATCTTTTATAGTGATACATGTTTCCTCAGTTTGACCAGCTTGTATATTTCGAACCATGCGATGGTGGATATGCCTGCAAAAATGCAGATAAGTACATTGAGCAACGAAGGGGTCCGGAACTGGAACAGGTCGAGGAAAAACGGTACATTCAGGATCAGTGCCAGGAAAAATATTGCCCCGCCCACAACCCATATCACCGCTTTATTGGGCGTTATGATGATCCTGAAAATATTGTCGGTCCATGACCGGTTTGTGAGGATTACCGCAATATTCGCGACAATCAGGGTGATGAATGCCATTGCCCTTACAACCTTCTCGTCGTATCCCTGGCGCAGGCCCAGGAAGTAGACTGCCAGCGTAATGAGCAGGATGCCGACCCCCTGCATGCAACTGAACCAGATTTTCTTTTTCCCGAAGAACGGTACGTCTATTTTCCTGGGTTGCCGGGTCATGGTGTTTTTTTCCTCTTTTTCCGATTCAAAGATGATCGAACATGCCGGGTCGATGATCAATTCAAGAAAAACGATATGCACCGGCCACAGGATGATGGGGAAGTTGCCCAGTAATATGGGCACCAGCGACAATCCTGCAATTGGTACGTGGATGGCAAACGTGTAACCAAAAGCTTTTTGCAGGTTGTCGAATATCCGCCTGCCCATTTTTACAGCGCCTACGATGGATGAAAAATTATCGTCCATCAGCACCAGTGAAGAGGCTTCCCTGGCAACATCAGTGCCATTCTTTCCCATCGCTATGCCGATATTTGCAGATTTCAGGGCGGGGGCGTCGTTGATCCCGTCGCCGGTCATGGCAACAATCTCCTTGTTTTTCTTCAGCGCATCTACGATTTTCAGTTTCTGTTGCGGTACAACCCTTGCAAAAACATTGATCTCCTCGATCCTTTTACAAAGTTCCTTTTCGGTCATTTCCTGCAGTTCCTGGCCGGTGATGCAGTTGTCGGGATTTTCAAGCCCTATTTCCCGTGCGATATGCAGGGCTGTTACCGGGTAGTCGCCCGTGATCATGATTACCCGGATGCCTGCCTTAAAGCATTCGCTCACCGCTTTTTTAACATTCTTTCGGATTGGGTCCGACAGCCCGATCAACCCGATAAACTCAAATGTGAAATCATGCTGGATTTCGGGCAGCCCGCTCCCGTTGATTTTCGCCTTGGCAACTCCCAACACCCGTAACCCGCCTGCGGCAAGTTCTTCAACAGCAGCCGACAGGCGCTTCTGGGTTGCCTTATCGAGGTGGCACAGGTCAAATATTGCTTCCGGTGCTCCCTTTGCGGCAATCACCTTTTCCTGCGTGCCTTTAAAAGAAAAAACCCGCGACATGGCCAGCAACTCCCTGGAAAGTGAATACTCCTTGACCATTTTCCAGTCGTGGTGAATATGCTCTGTTCCTTTCAGCTGTAAATCGCCCATGCTTGTTATGGCCTGCTCCATCGGATCGAACGGATTGACCTGGCTCGACAGGATGCCATACTCCATGATCTCATGAAATGCTGGGTCAAGCCCCTTCATTTTTTCGATTTTCAGATAGTCTTTCCCGTTGTAAAGGGTGGTGACGGTCATTTTATTCTGGGTGAGTGTGCCGGTTTTATCGGTACACAGCACGGTTGCCGAGCCAAGTGTCTCAATAGCCGAAGGGTTTCGTGTGAGGACCTTTGTTTTTGACATCCGCCAGGCTCCAAGGGCCATAAATACGGTGAGAATAACCGGGAATTCTTCGGGCAGCATCGCCATGGCGAGCGTGATTCCCGCCAGGAAACCATTGATCAGGCTGCCATGGGTAAGCGTATAACCTGCGATCACCAGCACACAAAGCACTGCAGCCAGGATCGTCAGTTTTTTCACCAGCGATCCCATCTCCTTTTTTAACCTGGTGGGTTCTTCCTTCACATCCTCGAGGGCTTTGCCTATTTTCCCGATTTCGGTATTGATCCCGGTGCTGGTCACCCTTGCGATGCCGTTGCCCTGGACGATCATCGACCCGGAATAGACAAAAGGCAGATCGTCACCCCCGGGCTGGGTGATTTTTTCAACGCCGGTCCAGTCGTTTTTTCTCACCGGAACAGGTTCCCCTGTGAGCAGCGATTCATCTGCGAGTAAATTGACAGAATCCAGTATGGTGGCATCTGCCGGAACCCTGTCGCCTTCCTGCAGCACAATGATATCATCGGTTACCACTTCAATGCCTGCGATCCTGGTTTCAACACCATCCCGGATGACCAACGCCCTGGGACTGGCCATATCCTTCAGCGCACTGAGGGCTTTTTCGGTCTTCTTTTCCTGGAAGAATTCAATCCCCATGATCACGAAAACAAACCCCAGGAGCATCAGGCCTTCGCGGATGTCGCCCATCACCATGTACAAGGTGCCGCAGGCAACCAAAAGGATGAACATGGGCTCTTTGACAACGCCCAGGGCAATTGTGAAATAATTTTTCGGCTTTGACGACGGGAGATTGTTAAGCCCCCCGGTGCGCAGCTTTTCTGCAGCTTCCCGTGCGGTTAATCCCTTGAATTTTGAGGCGGTTGTATTTACGTTCGGATTCATATTGTTGGTTTGGCAGAATGATACCCGGGCACCATGCACCTGTAATGCGCCATTCAGACCGGTTAAAAAAAAGGAAATCAGGTTATACACCTGTTCAATGGGGAGACGAGGAAGAGTCTACATTCGTTCCATGTACCAGCTCAACTCCTTTTCCATCTTTTTATAGCGGAAAATGGTTGTGATGATCTTTTGCAAACGGAGGAAGGCCGTTTCGCTTTTCACCACATAATCAAAAGCCCTGTGGTGCATGCAGCTTATGGCCACATCTATTTTATCCTGCGAAGAGAGCATCACCACCGGGATGTCGGGGTTGTAGGCCTTTATTTTATCCAGGGTTTCGATTCCGTTCATTGCGTGCTGATCAACGCCGTCGAGCATGTAATCGAGGATGATCACGTCGGGGTTGTGTGATAAATGTGCCATACATAACTCACCTGTCGCAAATGTCTCGATCGCAAAATCGGCATGTTGCAGAAATTCGATTTCCAGCGACTTTAAAAACAAGGCATCGTCATCTACCAGGAATAGTTTGATTTTATTTTCGTGTTTCATGTATTGGCGTTTTTAATTTTGATAAACTCTTCTTGTAATTCAAGACAAGCCTGTGAACAAATGTTGCCAATCTGAAGTACCATGTCATTTATTCCATCAGACTGGTTCTGGGTGCTGGCATATTCCTGGATTTTTTTTGCCATGTTTTCGAAATCCGGGCTGATCCCCATGATGGCAAAGGAGGGTATCATTTTGTGCACTGCTGCGTAAAGGGAATGCCAGTCCTTGTTCTGGAAGCTCAGTTTCATGGATTTGATCAGTGGCGGGGTTTGCTCCAGGTAAAGGGAGATCATTTCCATCATCAGCGCCGGGTTTGATTTTGTACGGCGTAACAAATATTCCAGGTCGATGCATTTTGCCTTTTGGAGATTGATATTTTTATCCCCGCTCGGGTCATTGTTTTTTACCGGCATGGGTTTTTTTACCAGCCCCACTATTTTACTGTACAACAATCTTTCGTCAACAGGTTTGGCGATGTAATCATTCATGCCAACCGCTTTGCACTTTGCAAGGTCGACCGTGGTTACATCGGCGGTTAAAGCAATGATGGGGATTTTCGAATTCAGGGTGGTGCGGATATAATCGGTTGCTTCAAACCCGTTCATTTC
The DNA here is from genome assembly GCA_026391835.1 of Bacteroidota bacterium. Classification (GTDB taxonomy): domain Bacteria; phylum Bacteroidota; class Bacteroidia; order Bacteroidales; family FEN-979; genus CAIVAT01. The sequence continues at coordinate 16,739 of JAPLDF010000068.1, read as the reverse complement.
GGGCATCTGCAAATCCATCAGCACAATATCATACGATTTTTTCTGCAGTATTTCGATGGCAATTTTACCATTGGCCGCGATGTCGCGTTCAAAACCGAAGTCATCCAGCAGTGTTTTCATCAGCAACTGGTTGAGCGGGATGTCTTCAACCACCAGTACTTTAATATTTTTAATCTCGGTATCCAGTTCCACGAGTTCGTCATCCGCTTCTGCTTCACCACTTGTTTTTAGAAAACTAAGGATAAAACTGAAGGTAGAGCCTTCATCAACTTTGCTTTCCACACGGATGGTACCTCCCTGCGGCTCCACCAGTTGCTTGACAATGGCAAGCCCAAGCCCGGTTCCCCCGTATAGCCTTGATGTTCCGCTGGATGCCTGCTGAAAATTTTCAAAGATCTTATCCAGTTTGCTTTGGGGTATCCCGATCCCGGTATCCGAAACGGAAAATTCAATGGTCGCTTTTTCCTGGTCTTCGTAAAGCAAGCGGACGCTTACCGTAATTTTGCCTTTTGAAGTGAATTTTACTGCGTTGCTTACCAGGTTGAGAATAATCTGGTGCAGCCGCACCGGGTCGCCAACAAGCACCGAAGGAATTTTCTTATCGTAATCAATGTCCAGTGCCAGGTTTTTTTCCTGGATTTTTGCTTCAAACAAGTGCAGCATAGCCGATATCGACAACGCCATTGTGAAAGGAGTCTGTTCAAAAACCATTTTTCCTGCGTCCACCTTTGCCAGGTCGAGGATGTCGTTTATGAGCACGATCAATGCATCGCCGCTCATTTTGATGGCGGTGAGATATTCCTTTTGTTTTGCCGACAAATCTGTTTTTAACAAAACTTTTGTAAACCCGATAATGGCATTCATCGGGGTACGTATTTCGTGACTCATGTTCGACAAAAACTGCTGTTTGGCTTTGACTGCATTTTCGGCTACCCTGGTGGCGTTTTCAGCTTTTATTTTGGCTTCTTCCGCAATGCTTGTAGCCAATTCTGCAAACACGATGGCCTCGGTCAGTTCGGTTTCTATTCTTTTCTGATCGGTAATATCTCTTGCGACCACCACCACGCCAAGCACATTCCCCTGTTCATCGTTGTATACCGAACCGTTCAGCAATACATCTGTAAGCTTGTGATCCTTGATGGTTAAAGGAAAGTCGGCAACAAACCCTTTCGCAAACACTTCCCGGTATATTTTGCGTGCTTTCTGAGGCTCGGTGAAATAGTCGAAGAAGTCGGTTCCGGTAAGTTTTTCACGTGAACTCCCCGTGATGTTTACCGAAGCATTGTTCATGTCGGTAATTTTTCCCGCCGGATTGATCGTAAATAACGGGTCGCGGCTTGCTTCAATGATGCTGCGGGCATAATTTGCAATTCTTAACTCGGCAGCCCGTTTCTCTTTTTCATCATTCTGAAAAGCAAGTTCTATGTTGGCTATGCCCAGTTCGGCAGCCCGCTTGCCTTTCTCCTCGTTTTGAAAGACAAGTTCCTTGTTGGCAATGATTAATTCTGCAGCCCTCTTTTCCTTCTCATCGTTTTGGAAGGCAAGTTCCTTGTTCGCAATAATTAACTCCTGTGCCCTTTTTTCTTTTTCATCGTTTTGAAAGGCAAGTTCCTTGTTTGCAATGATGAGCTCCTGTGCACGTTTTTCCTTTTCATTGTTCTGGAAAGCAAGTTCTTTGTTGGCATTTCGCAATTCTGTCGCCCATTTTTGTTCGGCAGTGTCCCTGGCAACAACAACAGCGCCAAGTACATTCCCCGCATCATCCCGGTATACTGATCCGTTGAATAGTACATTGGTCAGTTTACCATCCCTGTGCCGGAATGTAAGGGGAGAATCCGTAATGGAACCTTTTGAGAAAACTTCCTTATATACATCCAGCGCTTTTTCCGGCTCGGTAAAGTAGTCGTAGAAATTTGTTCCGATGAGTTTGTTGCGCTCAATGCCCGTAATTTCAACTTTGGCCTGGTTCACGTCGGTGATCCTGCCTTCGGGGCTTATGGTAACCAGCGGATCGAGGCTCGCTTCGATCAGGCTGCTGGCGTACTGGGCTTCGTGCGATTTTGTTCTTTCCATGTTCTCTTTTCTATTGTGCTTTCCAGTGGTTGCCATATATTAATTTTCACCCTCCGGATTTCCTATGTCTTCAATCAGGCTCCGCCGTTTTACTTTCAGTTGTTTAAAATGAGAAGGGGAGAGGCCTGTCACTTTTTTGAATTGGTTGGAAAGATGGGCAACGCTGCTGTAATTCATCTTCCAGGCAATTTCCGAGATGTTTAATTCATCATAGATGATCAGTTCCTTGATCCGCTCAATTTTGTGGGATATGATAAATTGCTCGATGGTGGTTCCCTGTACTTCGGAAAACAGGTTGGCAAGGTAGGTATAATCATGTTCCAGCTTTTTACTGATAAAAGAAGAAAAGTTTGTTTTGATTGTTTCCTCTGAATGATGGACCATCTCGATGATTGCATTTTTGATGCGCTCAATCAAAACAGCCCGCTTGTCGTCCATCAGTTCCAGCCCGGAGTCGAGCAGTGCCTGTGTGAGTTTGTTCCGCTGTTCAGAGGTGAGCGTTTCCATAATCTCAACTTCGCCCAGGTCAACGACGATAAAATGCAACCCGAGTTGTTTCAGCGCTTCTTTCACCGCTAATTTGCAGCGGGCGCTGACCATGTATTTGATGTATATCTTCAAACAGTTGATTTTTGATGTAGGAATGTCCTAATCTGGTTTATAAACTGGTTAATTCGTGCACGTTGTATGTCATATAAAGAATTCACGTTTCACCTGTGTTGAATTCCAATACCTGTCACGTTGCAAAATTGGGTACATTAGATGCTTTATTGTTTATATAATTATTAAAATAGTTTACATAATTCACACATTTCCCTGCACCGGGTTTAACCGGGGCTTTTCCATCAGCAATGGCAAAGGGATAAGGGCCGATGGCTGGTATGGCATTTTATGGCTTGTTGAATAGATGTGCTCGGTTTGTTTCGAATGCACACAGAAATGATTTCGGAGATGAAACCTGAATGGTTTGTATGAACTGGTGTACTTTTCCATGGTTAGCCTGGCCATCAGGTAGCTTACTGTAGATTCCGCACCCTGGTTGAGGTTTACATGCGTCTCCTCCAGCCCGTCGTAACATCCGCCGGTACATGGATTGTAAATGATCTGATGCAGGCGGTTTTTTCCCAGGAACCAGTTGAATGCGGTATTCATCTTTTGGTGGTAGTCCTCTTCCATAAATACATCGTAGAATTTGCCCAGGGTCATGATGGTATAGGCAACATCGATGGGTTGCTCGCCGGAATGCATTGCCACCTCGCCCTTCTGCAGCCAGTTTTTGTTGGATATGACCTCAATCCCGTTTTCATTGAAGATTTGCGACAGTAAAAAATCAAGGGAAGAGATGGCAATCTCCTTGTAAACCGGTTCCCGCGTAAGCAGCCAGGCATACAACATGGCCTCGGGTAAAATGCTGTTGGCATAGGTAAGGTAGCCCTCAAACCATTGCCAATTATCTTTTGCCTCATGCCTGTACATCTGAACCAGGCGGTCGGCGAAGGTTCTGATCAGGATGAAGTTCTCATTCTTCTTCACGGCACCCTGGTAGAAGTATATTCCCTTGATGGCAAAGGCCATGGCCCGGGTAGAGTGCACTGTGCCTATACGCAGGAGGGATTTGTCGAGGATTGCCTGAGCCTTCGCAGTGATTTTTTCGGGCAGAATGCCGTTCAACGACATCAGGTAGCCCAATGCCCATACCGCCCTGCCATTGGCATCGTCCAGGTTGGTATCGTAATTCTGACTGGTAAAGTTGTTGTTCCTGTCGGTATAGTTTAAAAAGTCGCCGGCAGGCTGCTGGCAGTGTCTGACAAATTCGAGATATTTTTGAATGTCGGGAAGGCACTCCCCGTTGCCGGTGATTTTATAATTCATGCTGGAGGCGATCAGGGCCCTGGCGTTGTCGTCGAGGGTATAGCCTGTGCTGATATCAGGTTGATTGATCTTTGAGAATTGGATGATCCCGGTACCGGTGGTCATTTTTTTCAGGTGGTCCAGGTTGATGGCCGGGAGATTGAACGTTAAGTTAATGTCATCTCCGGCAACAAGTTCGAATACGGTGGCGTGTGCAACGGCTGAGTTTTCCCAGGCCGTAGAGACAATTTTCTCCAGGGTGTTTGTACTGAAATTTCTGCGTAAAGGTTCATCATTCAGCAAACGGTTCACGGCATCAGCCAACTGCTGCGGGTTTCGGAAATCAAATATGATTCCAGTGTCTTCTGTCAGCAATTCTTTGGCATGGGGAATAGGCGTGGAAATGATGGGACACGCGCAGCTCATGGCATATACAAATGTTCCGCTTACTGCCTGGTTCGGATCGTTGGATGTAAAAAGGTATATATCGGTGAGCTGCAGGTATTCCAGCAGTTCGGCAAGCGGCAGGTAACTGTTGATAAACCGCACATGGTCCTGGATGGCATATTCCCTGACTTTTTGTTCGAGCATTTCCCGGTATTTTTCTCCTTCAGCCTTAACGACTTCCGGATGGGTTTTACCGATTACCAGGAACATGACGTCGGGACTTTGCGCAATGATGGCGGGCAATGCTTCAAGCGTTGTTTCGATGCTTTTCCCGGAACTGAGCAAGCCGAAAGTTGTCAGAACTTTCCGGTCTTTCAGGCCATACTTCAGCTTTAAAAATTTTTCGCTTAAATGGGGAACCAGGTGGGTGCCATGCGCAATCATGGTTATTTTTTGTTGAGGTACGCCATAATCGGTTGTCAGGATCTGAACTGAGTTGTTGGTCATCACGATGACCGACTCGCAAACAGCAGTAATGCGCTGGATTTTTAATTTCAACTGTTCATCCGGATGCGGCAGTACCGTGTGAAAAACAATGACGATCGGCTTTGAAAGTGAATACAGAAGTGTCAGAAATGCTTGTTCCTGCTTGTGAAAGAACCCGAACTCATGCTGGATGAGCACCAGTTTTATGTCGTCATCCTGGTTGATGCTTTCAGCAAGTTTTTCATAATCTTCGGCCAATGAGGTTTTTAAAATATATTTTACTTCTTCCGGATACGGATAGGTGTTTCCATTTGATTCGAGCGCGCAAACTTTTATCGAAAGGGAGTTGCTGAATTTATTGTGCAGGGCCCTGATCAGGTCCTGGGAATAAGTTGCAATGCCACATTCTCTTGGCGGATAGGATGTTATAAATAAAATGCCAGCCAGTTCACTGGCAACTGTACTATTTTTCATTATTTCTGGTATATGTTAACAATTCTTTCATTAATGCGGATAAACTCAATGAGGCACAGGCAATGTGTGAATCGGCGGCGCCGTAATATATGAACAGGGTGTCGCCAAACAGGGCGGTACCGGTTGGGAAAACCACATTGTTTACCTCACCTTTCAATTCCCAGTCGTATTCTGGCGAGAACAAGGCATAGGGCAAACGGGCAATTTCCTTTGAGGGATCATTGATGTTGAGCAGTGCTGCCGCGCAGGCAGAATAAATTAGTCCTTTGTCGGTATCTTCCACGCCATGATAGATCAGCAGCCACCCGAGTTCTGTTTCAATGGGAGGGCAGCCTCCGCCAATGTAGCTGGACTCGTGTCCATGAACAGGATCCATAACAATGTGGTCCTGCAGGTTGAGAAAATAGTTTTTCCAATAATCTTTTGTAAGATCTTTCAGGTTTTTTACAGCGGCAATCTGGATACCTGGCCTGATCCTGTGAAGAAATACCAGGTCGCCGTTAATCCTGCGGGGAAAGAAAATCACGTTTTTGTCCCACAACAGCATTTTCTTTTCAGGATCTGCCTCCTGGTAATAGAATTTCTGGTTCCGGTAGTAGTTTTCATTTACTTTTCCGGCCGACTCGGCAAGGAATACAAATTCAGCATAGGTGATGGGCGGAACAACAACACCCTGTTTTTTAAAATGGATCAGGTCCTTTGAGGTAGCCACAGCCCCGAGGGCATTAATACCATCATAGCCGGTATATGACATGTAATACAGGTCGTCGATCTTCACAATTCGAGGATCTTCAACACCATGTGATTCAAAATCCAGTTCAGGGACCATGATCGGTTTAGTCCAGCGCTCGGCCACAGTGAGCGGACCATCCAGCCTGCAATATCCTATACTCGAATGATTCCCGTTGCTGACAGCCCTGTAGAAAAGATGGACATTGTCGCCTTCACGGATAGCTGCGGGATTTAATACACTTTCGTTTTCAAATTCCAGGTCGGTTTTTGATAAAATGATCCCCTCTTTTTTAACCTCTATCATATGGATGTCTTGATTGTTTTTTTGAAAATCGGTTTGATTTTTAAGATCTGTGGCATGGTGTCGCCCAGTAAAAAGCCCCAGGGCTTTAGTGGTTCGATGTGATCGAATATAAGTTTTATGATGGCCAGGAGCGGTATTGAAAGAAACATTCCCGGTATTCCCCACAAGGCATTGCCTGCAATGACCACGATGATCGAGAACAACGCGTTGATCTTTACTTTCGATGAAACGATGATGGGCACGATGTAGTTATTGTCAATGAGTTGAATGAAATAATAGGCAGCAAGGACATACAAGGCATACCAGGCAGTCGATTTGGTTGCCACCGCAATCATCATTGGGAGGGCAACCGCCACAATTCCCCCGATGTAGGGAATGACATTGAGCAAGGCCCCGATGATGCCGAGGAGTATTGCATAATCAATGCCAAGGATCAGCAACGCAGCTGTATCAAGTGTTGCAACAATGATGGCCTCGATCACCAATCCGACCAGGTAGTGCTGAATAACGGTTTTCGTTTGGGTAACGATCTCGCTAACCTGGCTTTGATGGGTTTTGGCAAACAGTTTGCGAATGAAATCGAGCAGGAGCGGCTGATAATACAATATCATGAATACGTATGTCGGAACGAGCAGGATCACCACCACACCGCTTCCAAGCGAGACAAGGGTTTGTCCGATGGCTGCGCTGCTGGTGTTGATGAGTTCATTCTTGGTTTTTATGATCCATTCATGGATTTTCTGTGGCTTGATATCGAAATATTCCGCCGACCACGTAATGGTCTGGTTGAGGATCCCGGTAAATTTTTCGACCAGGATCGGCCATGATTCACTGAACCGGCTTAACTGGGAAAACAGGAGAAATCCAAATGCAAGGATGATCAAAAAAGTAAGGAACAGGGTGATCGCAATGGAAAGAAGCCTGTTTATACGCAGCCTGAGAAAAAAATTAACCACCGGTTGAAGCAGGATCGCAATAATTATTGCGAAGACAATCGGGACAACAATGCCCTGGGCGATGTATAACATCGCTATCAGGGCAAAGGAACCGACCAGGAAAATTGTTATCCTTGCGTAAAACGGGAGGTTAATTTCTTTATCTGCCACGGCTTTAAACGATATTTCTGCCCTGGATTACCCGTACTATTATTGCAATAAGTGCAATGACAAGCAAAATGTGTATGAGCCCGCCGGCGCTGTATGCAAAAAATCCAATTGCCCAGCCAATGATCAGGATGACCGCGATGATGTATAATAAACTTCCCATGACTTGTTTGTTTTTTAAGGTTACCCGTTTCCTGCGGGTCAGGTTTGTTTTAAATAGATGAACAAAGGTATGTTCAGGCATGCGGCCAACCGTTATATAATTTTGGATATATATTACATCTTTCACACATTCCGGTTAAAACCGCGGAACGATTTTTTGTCTGAAGGACTATCTTGTCAGCCTGAAATTAAGGCCAATCGAAATAAATGCAAAGTTATAGCCACACTCTGCATTCACGCCAACCACATCGTTGAAGAAATAGGAGGCGCCCATAAAGGCAGTTGGCAGGTAACTCACGTGGGTGGGTTGTTTGTCGGGGTAATAGCCGCCGTCGTTGTACATGCTTACCAGGGTTCCCCCGCCAAAACCGGCATAGGTATCGAGACCCGGAACTTTCCAGCCGTAATGATAGGCCCCCCTGAAAACAAAAGCCAGGTTTGTCCAGTTGTCCCTGTACTGAACTTCTTTGTGTGAATAGTTGTGCCAGAAAAAAGATGTTCCGATTTGTCCGCCCAGGCTGATCGTTCCGGGGCCGGCCTGCCAGATGCCGTGATCGTAATGCACCATGAAGGCAGGCCCGAAGCCTTCACCGCCATAAAAGGGAATGGCAGGGCCAAATCCGAATCCGAGGATACCGTTGCCTTTTCCGGCAGGATCAGCCGGGCCATTGCCACTGAAGGCTATTAGAGGAATTCCTGTGATAAGAACAAGGAGTAAAACAATTGCTTTTAGATTTTTCATTTTTGTTTTTTTAATATTGTTGGTGTTATTCAATAGTCTGGCGAAGGTAAACCCGCTGCTCCGGGTCGGTATTACAAAATTTTGGAAATTAGTTACATCATTCACACCTATGCAGGAGCAATTGGGTGTACGAAGATGCATGGAACCGGAACCGGTCCGTTTGATTGTTGTCTGAAAAGATGTATGGTTAACCGTTCCCGGGGAAAAATGAGAAGATCATATTCCGATTCCGTATACCTTCCTGAAGTGATAGCCGTATATGGAGAAAGTAACGGCATCTGCCACCAGGGCGGGGCGGGTGAAAAGTGTCCACAGGAGCAGTTTCCAGTAATGCCTTCTTCCTTTGTTTATCAGGCCAATGATCAATATGGATTTCATGAAAGCGCAGGCATGGGTGAAAGTGATTTTTGCATGTTTCGTGCGACGGGGCCGGTAACTTTTGAACAACTCCCTGACCCGTTTATAATAAGGTTTTGTCGCATAAATATCCTGTAATATCTTTTTGTATCCCCGGATGAGTTCAACCGGGTTCATTTTGGGAATGAAATTCAGCGAAAAATCGGTATTGTTGCCGTTTGCCTCGTTGGTGATCCGGTTCTCCGCCTGCAGCCGGGTATAAAGGCGGGTGTGCCTGGGTGCATTGAGCAGTCCGACCATGGCTGACACAATTCCGCTTTGCTGAATGAAATCGACCTGGCGCTGGAAAACGGAAGGCGTGTCGTTGTCGAACCCCACGATAAAACCACCCGAAACCTGGAGTCCTGCCTGCTGGATGTTTTTTATGCTCCGGATCAGGTCCCGGTTTTTATTCTGGATCTTGTTGCATTCATTGAGGGAGGTTTCCTCCGGGGTTTCAATGCCGATAAAGACGGTGTTAAACCCGCTGTCGGCCATCAGCTGCATCAGTTCGGCATCATCCGCGAGATTGATGGATGCTTCGGTCGTAAATGTGAACGGAAAGTTGTGAAGCTTCATCCACGATTTCATCGCAGGCAGCAAATCATATTTTATCGCTTTGACATTGCCGATGAAATTGTCATCCACAATAAACACTGCCCCGCGCCAGGATAATTCATATAATTTTTCAAGCTCGGCAATGATTTGCCATGTCGGTTTTGTCCTGACTTTATGCCCATTCAGGGAAGCTATTTCACAAAATTCACATGAAAACGGGCATCCCCGCGAAATCTGAAGGCTCATGGAAGCGTAGTGCTTTCTCGATAGCAGGTGGTAATCGGGAATAGGGGTTTTTGAGATGTCTGAAAATTCATCCGTTCTGTATGTTTTCCCTGGATTGCCTGCAGCCAGGTCGCGGAGAAACCATGGAAAGGTAATTTCCGCTTCATTGAGAACGAGGTGGTCGATCTGTGGATAGTTCTGGTAATCCTGCGTAAAGAGGGGGCCCCCGGCAACGGTTTTAACTCCGTATTTTATGCAGTCATCAACAATCTTTGTAACGGAATCCTGCTGAATGTGCATGGCGCTGATAAAAGCATAATCGGCCCACTGTAGGTCTTTCAAACGCAGCGACGAGACATTCATATCCACCAGCTTTTTATGCCAGCCTTCAGGGATCATCGCAGATACGGTTATCAGTCCAAGGGGCGGTTCAGCAGCTTTCTTGGAAATAAACCGCAATGCATACTTGAAACTCCAGTATGAATCGGGGAACTGGGGGGATATCAACAGTATGTTCATACATCATTTTCGTGCCGACTCCCACAACAGGACACCGCCAAGCGCCATAACTGCAACACCGATCAGCGGTGACCAGTTGATGTTGTGCGGTTTGCTCCTGGTGATTTCAACAGATCCGAGGTCGACGATTTTCTCCCTGGTGAAAAAAGTAAAGGCTGTAAAGATGGTCAGTACCAATCCCGCCAGGATGACTACGATTGCAATTTTTTTCATCTGTTTTTAATAAAATTTCAATGTTACAAGATAAGTTTAGTCGCGATAAATAGCCTTACATAATTTTACCTAAAAGTTATATAATTCACACATTCCAGGTAAAACACCCTGCTCCTTGAAGGAAGCAGGGTGTTGGAACAACAGATAAATGTTCGCTGAGCTCTTATTGATACAATAATTTGTAAAGTTCATTCAGGTCGGGCGACAGGATAACTTCAGTTCTGCGGTTTCCTGCGCGTCCTTCGGCTGTTTCATTCGTCTTTACAGGGTGAAACTGGCCTCTGCCTGAGGCAGTGATGCGTGCCGGGTCAAAGTTATTGTCTTTGGTCAGGATGCGTACAATGGAGGTGGCCCGGGCAGTGCTGAGATCCCAGTTGTCTTCAAACAACTTTGTGCTGATGGGGACATTGTCGGTATGACCTTCAATGTTCACGGTGATGTCCCTGGTGCTGTTAAGAACTTTGGCAAGCGTTTTGAGTGCCTCTTTCCCCTGTGGGTTCACCATGTCGCTGCCCGATTTGAACAGCAGTTTTTCTTCAAGTGAAACATATACGTTCCCGTCCTTGATATAAACGGAAAGTTCGTCCGCTTTATAATTCAGCAGCGCATCTGCGATTGAATTCTTCAGGTTTGCCATGACGTTCTTCTGGGCCTGGATCATATTCTGCAGGCTTTTTAAACGCTTTGCCTGGTCGGCAATGGTCATTTTTGATTCTGTCGAGAGAATTTTCAAATCATTTTCGACGGATGCATTTGCATTTTGCAGGGATGATTTTTCGTCGGTCAGGCTTTTAACCTGTGAGTTGCAGTCAATCAGCTTGTTAAGTGAAATGGCGTTGTCTTTTTGCAATTTGTCGGCTTTGGCTTCTGAAGCCAGGAATTTTTTATTCGACACGCACGAGGTAAACAATACACCCATCAACAAGGATATGAATGCAAAGGAATAGAATGCTTTTTTCATTTTGGTTTTTTTAAGTGAATAATCTGGAGGCAAAGGTCCTCCGCAATGAAGGATTAACTGTTACACAACTTTATGATATTCTTACATGATTCACACATTCGGGAGTGCAGGGTTGGCAGCGGACCTATTTTTTTTCATCTTTTTCTTTTTGTCTTGCCGCCTTTTTTTCATCAGCCTCCTTCTTCTTCTTTTCCTTTTCAATTTTATCCAGGGCATCCTGTTTTTTTTCTGCCTCGGCTTCGGCTTTCTTGTTAAAGTAGCCTTTCAGCAGGAAATTATGTTTGGCGGCTTCCATGTTTTCATCCAGCCCTTTGCTGCTTCGCTTGATATTCACCATGGTCTGGCTTAAGTTGTTGGCGATGGTCGTATCCTGGATCAGTTTGCCCAGGGTTCCATTGCCACTGTTCACTTTGTACATGATCTCGGCGAGCTGTTGCGAAATAATTTCGGCATTGCCGGCGGTAACCTGCAGGCTTGCCATGATGGCATCGAGTTCAACCGGTTCGGCTGAAACAAGATGTTGTCCGATTTTAACCATGGGCGAATCATCACCGCCCTGTGAAATGACCAGTAGTTTGTCGCCAATGAGGCCTTCGGATCCGATAGCCACTTCGCAGTCCGATTTTATGAACTGCCTGACCTCCTTTTTGATCAGCATGTCTATTTTTACGGTCGAGTCGTTGATGATTTTGATATTGTCGACGGTACCCACCGTAATTCCGGAGAACCGTATGTTATTTCCAACCTGCAGCCCGCTCACATTCGAAAACGATGTGGTAAGTTTAAAAACAGGATTGAACAGGTTTTTTTGTTTTCCGATGATAAAAATGGCAAGGACAAAGAGAGCCAGGCCTCCGGCAATGAAAAGCCCGAGCCGGATTTTGAATTTTTGAGTGTGCGTATCCATAAGGTTAGGATTTACGATTTATGATTTACGATTTACGATTTTTTGGGTTAGTGGAAGAATGACTTTATAAATGGATCGGTTGAGTTTTCGAAATCCTTCAACGTCCCTTCCAGGTAAACTTCTCCATCCGCCAGCATGATGATCCGGTCGGCGGTATTGCGGACACATTTGATGTCGTGGGTAATGATGACCGAAGAGGTTTTGTATTTTTTCTGAACCTCATTGATGAGCATGCTTATTTCATCGGAAGTAATGGGATCGAGCCCGGTTGTTGGTTCATCATAAAGCATGATCATCGGATCGACCACAATGGTGCGGGCCAGGCTGATTCTTTTTCGCATACCGCCCGAAAGCTGGGATGGCATTTTGTTCAAAGCATCCGCCAATCCTACATTTTCCAGCACCACGTTGATCTTTTCTTCAATTTCCTTTTCAGAAAGGTCCTTCTTAATTCTTCGCAAAGGGAACTCCAGGTTTTGTTTCACAGTCATGGAATCATAGAGGGCGCCACTCTGAAAAAGAAAACCTATTTTCTGTCGTAATTCGCCCAGTTCTTTTCTGTCAAGGGAATTCACGTTTTGTTCAAACACGTTTATGGTACCTTCATCTGAGTGCAGCAACCCAACAATACATTTTATCAAAACGGATTTTCCGGAGCCGGATTTGCCTAGTACGACAAGGTTTTCGCCATTCATCAGCTTCAGCGAGACATTTTTCAATACTTCCTGTTTCCCAAATGACTTCCTGAGCTTGGTTATTTCAATCACAGGGGCGCTCCCGTCAGCCGGGTGCATGGCATGATCCAAAGGTCTTGTATGGGCAGTATTCATCTTTTGATTTTCAAATTTTCAAATCCATTAATCTTCAAATTTCAAATAAGCATATCCGTAATTTGCACAGCAATCATGTCGACAATGATCACCAGCAGGGAAGCGAGCACGACGGCCGAGTTTGCAGCAATACCAACGCTTTCTGTGCCACGCCCGGCATTGTATCCCTTATAACATCCCACGAACCCGATGACTGCGCCGAAAAAGAATGATTTTGTAACGGCTGGTAGTAAATCCATAAACCGAACACTGCCGAATGCCTGTGAAAAAAAGAGTACGAACGAAACGTCGCCTTTGATGTTGGCGCCTGCCCAGCTGCCGAGTATTCCAAATGCGTCGGCATAGAGAATTAAGATGGGTACCATAATGATAGCCGCCCAAACCCTGGTAACAACCAGGAATTTCATCGGGTTGGTGGAGGATACTTCCATGGCGTCAATTTGTTCGGTCACTTTCATGGAACCTAATTCTGCGCCCATGCCCGAGCCGATTTTCCCGGCACAGATCAGCGCCGTTATCACCGGGCCCATTTCCCTGATCAGGGAAACCGCAACCATACCCGGGAGCATGGTAACCGCTCCGAATTTAATGAGCACAGGCCGCGATTGAATTGTGAGTACCAGGCCCATGATGGTGCCGGTGATCGATACCAGCGGCAATGATTTATACCCGATCTGGAAACACTGGCGAAAAAACTCTTTCACTTCAGAATTGCGTGAAAATGTTTCCCGCACGAATTGTGTGATAAATAAAAGAACATCAGCCAGGTCAGTTAAAAAATTATTTGCAATGGCGGTTTTTGCCATGGTTTTTTCACTGAGCCTTACCGATTGCTTTGTTGCAAACCCTTTAACTTTGGTTACCGGATGGAATTGTTTCATTTCACTTATGGTTTGTCAGTGAGCAAAATTACTGGCATCTCCCTGGGAAAGTGTTATATAACTTTTTGTATAAGTTACATGATTCACACATTGAAGAAGTTTTGCAGCGTAGGATTTTACGGTTTTTATTTTTCAGGCAGGCTGTCTTTGGCGGCTTGCGCCTTCTTCTTGAAAAAACCGCGCAGTAAAAAATTATGCTGTGCCGCTTCCAGGTCCTCATCTAATTTTTTGGAACTGCTCTCCAGGTTTTTAATCGTTTCTTTTAAATGAGCCCCTGCTTCTTTGTCATGCAACAATACGCCAATGGCGGAATTGGGGTTGCAGCCTGCATCTTTAAGATTTGTCACAAACAAAGCCGCGGTATCGGCAATTTTCTGCAATTGCAGCACAGAGGCTTTTACTGAATTAAAAACCACTGTATCTGTTATCAACGCATTGGCCAGTGTGCCTTTTTTATTCAATCCTGAACTGAAAAGGGCAAGGGAACCTGCCAGTTGTTGCGCTTTAACGGATGCATTCTGCAGCGATGCCGTTGCAGCGTTGATGTTGTCATACACGGAATTGTCGTTCAGCAATTTCCCGACGGTACCTTCACCGGCAGCCAGTTTTTTGCTGATCGCCTTGAAATCGGTGGTAATGGCCAGCAGGTTTTTATTGTTCTCCTGCAGGGTATTGATCATGTCATCCGATGAAAAGGTTTTTTCAACCTCCAGCGTGTCTCCTTCCTGGATTTCCTGGTGCCTGGATGTGCCGCCGTATATGATGAGTATCTTATTCCCGATGAGGCCATCGGTGCTTATTTTTACTTTGGCATCCTTGCGGATATACTGCTGGGCTTTGGTTTCGACCTTCATGCTAACTTCTACCTGTGATTTTCCATAAAAATGCAGGTTGCTCACCACGCCGATCTTTACACCGGAGAACCAGACATTGTTGCCTGTTTGCAGTCCGCTTACATCGTCAAAGAGAGAAACTACCGTTATTTTCTTTTTAAAAGTTTCGTGAAGGTTGCCAACCATGAGGATTCCCCCGATCAGAAATATCAATCCTATTAAAACAAAAAGGCCTACGAGGACAGGACGGTTGCGTTGCGCTTTATTCATGGTTCATTGTATAAAATTGTAATTGTAGAATTTCGTAACCTGTTCGTCTTTGGTGTCGAACACCTCGTTGAATGTTCCGATTTTCAGGAACTTTCCGTCAATCAGCATCGCGATGCGGTTGCCTGTTGCCTTGGCACACGTAAGGTCGTGGGTAATAATGACCGAACTTGTGTTGTATCGTTTCTGGACCTCGTTGATAAGTTCGTTGATCTCTGAACTCGTAACCGGGTCCAGTCCCGAGGTCGGCTCGTCATAAAGCATGATTTCGGGATTCAGGATGAGTGTACGTGCAATGCCTGTTCTTTTTCGCTGGCCGCCTGAGAGGTCCGACGGCATTTGACGTACTTTATCTGTTAAACCCACGGCATCCAGTGCCTCCATAACAGCAGCATCCACCTCCTTTTTACCAAGATGTTTAAAATTCATGGTCAACGGAAATGCAAGATTCTCATAAACACTCATGCTGTCGTACAACGCACTGCTTTGAAATGAAAAACCAATGCGCAAACGCAAAGCATCCAATTCTTTGCCTTCCAGTTTGTCGATATCCTTTCCGAGTACAACCACTTCGCCTTTGTCTGGTTTCAGCAATCCTACAATGATCTTTATCAGGACAGATTTCCCTGAACCCGATTTACCGAGTACAGCAACATTCTCCCCTTTAAATACATTAAAGTCAATCCCTTTCAGTACGTGAAGGTCCTCGAAGGATTTATATAATCTTTTTATGGCAATAACCGATTCACCCTTATTGATGATATGTTGTTCCTGGTTTTCCATCACGTTAAAAATATCTGATCCAGTTGGCTACCTGGACAATTACAATTTCTTCAAGAAAGACAAGGAACATGGCAAGCACGACTGCCTGGTTTGCCGCCTTGCCAACGCCGCGTGTGCCCTGTATGGCATTGTATCCTTTGTAACAGCCGACGACGCCAATTGTAAATCCGAAAACAATCGTTTTGGACAAAGAGGTAAAAATGTCAATAAAGGAGATGGATGAAAAGGCGTTTTTATAAAAGATAATGATCCCGGTAGCCTCTTCGGCATGAACGTTTACGTAGGAACCATACAACGCTACAAAGCTGCAGTACAATGCTAGCAGGGGAATGGTGATGGTCGTTGCCAGTACGCGGGTTACAACAAGGTATTTAAACGGGTTGATTGCCGATACCTCCATGGCATCAATCTGTTCGGTCACTTTCATCGAGCCAAGTTCTGCCCCGATGCTGGAACCTACTTTGCCAGCACAGATAAGCGCTGTTACGAGCGGCCCCAGTGCTTTTACCAGTGCTACTCCCATTAATGAAGGCAGCCACGAACTTGCACCGAAACTCTCCAGTGAAGGCCGTGATTGCTTTGTAAAAACAATGCCGATGATAAAGCCTGTGACCGTGATCAAGGGGAGCGATTTTAAACCAACCTCAAAACACTGGTTTATTACTTCCCGGAAATGGAAAGGCCTGGAAAATACTTCTTTAAAAAAGCGCACGACAAACCTGAATGCCTGGTTAATGCCAACCAGGTATTGGTCAGTTTCTTTCGAGAACACGTATTTTTTAGCAGACAAAATGGACATGTATCATGTTGGGATTGCGATCATATTTACCGGCTCAAAAAAAAAGAGATTCCAGGTTTGACATTTATTTTGCAAAGATGGGCTTCAGGAAAAGACAAAATGTTATATAACTTTTTGTAACTAATCAGTCCTACTAATAATGCGCGATTACATTCAGGGCTTTCAGCACATCTTGTTTGTTTTTGATGGCTGTTTCAATAATGGATCTCAGGACGGCAAAGTTCTCGGCGGCGAAGATAGTCTTGAACTGGCC
>JAPLDF010000011.1 GCA_026391835.1 Bacteroidota bacterium | reverse complement strand
TGTCAGCGATGCGGTAGTAGCCGTGTTGCTCCATGAGTAGCTGTAAGGACTGATACCCCCGGTTACAGAAGTAAGGATAGCACCATTGCTGTTGCCGTAACAACCCGTTACATTGGTA
This sequence comes from Bacteroidota bacterium, assembly GCA_026391835.1. GTDB lineage: Bacteria > Bacteroidota > Bacteroidia > Bacteroidales > FEN-979 > CAIVAT01. The sequence goes on along the minus strand of JAPLDF010000011.1, from coordinate 62,579 downwards.
ACCGTTCCGGTAACGGAAGGCGGAGCGGATGCGACGGTAACGGTTACCGTTTGCGTCCTTGTACACCCTGTACTAGGCGCAGTTGCAGCAGCGGTGTATGTTCTCCCTGTGGTTGGCTTTGTGTAAACGGTTGCCAAAGCTTCACCTGCATATTGGTATAACGGTGTTGCGGACGGATCGGTATAAAGCTCGGTAAAAGGTGTCCAGGTAATGCTGGTTTGCGCTGTACCCGTAATGGCAACATTGTCAACACACCAGTACCACCCATAGGAATCATGATATCTGAACCTTAGCTTCAGGTTACTTTGGTTTGCATAGCTGGTCAGATCAACCGTTGCCTGCACAAAGGCAGCCGCGGCGCCCTGGGTGCTTGAATATGAAGCAACCGGCGTGGCAATCCAGCTGGCACCTCCATCGGTCGAAACATCAATGTTTGCCTGGCTGTCCGTATCAATATACCTGAAATAGTGCCAGAATTTCAACGTCAGTGAAGAGTATCCGGAGGCATTGATCACCGGGCTGATTAACTCGGTGTTGGTGATGCTGCCGGAACCCTGGGCATCGCTGTTCGACATGTAGAACTGTGAATTGTCATTGCTGTGGAATGTAACCGGTGTGGATCCATACACGTATCCGTCTGCCCGCAAGGTCCATGCTGCATTTGCAGGAGTTCCTGCAGTGGAGTTGTTTACAGTGGTCCAGGAGTTTGTCGGAGCGTTGAAATCTTCGCTGGTTAGTGTGACATTGTTTACATCACCTCCTGTTACCGTGAGTTGTTGTACCGCTCCCGGCGCAACTACAGGCGCTGCAGGGGTAATGGTAATGGGCGTGGGGGTTAACGCAACCGTAATTGTTGCGGTACCTGTTGTGGCACAGGTGCCGTCATCGGCAGTAACTGTATAGGTTGTGGATACTTCAGGATTTACGGTTTGCTGGGCTCCGCTGAGGTTTCCCGGGTTCCAGGTATAGAGGTAGCCGGCGTTTCCGCTGGTCACACTCAGCTGGCTTGAAGAACCTGCACAAACAAGGTCAGGAGCAACTGACACAGTGATTGGAGGTGGTGGCGTCACGGTTGCGATTACTTCTGTACGGGAACTTTCGCACCCTACAGAAACCATCCAATGGTAATAATAGTAATACAGGTTTGGATACGCCGTACTGCCATACGTCCCGCTTGTGATGGAGACGACCCCCGGAATTGTGTCTGGATAAGCATAAGGGCTTCCGACATCAGGCTGGAACATCAACCCGGAAATGCCTGTAAAACTTGTCATGACCAACCTTAACCCGTTTCCAGGAAGAACATTGAAATCCAGGTTTACAGTTTCAACCGTAGGGGTTGTTGATTGAACATATCCAATGACATTTACGGTAGCCTGGTTCAAAATGGCCCCCGAGCCGTTGATTACACTGATCGTTACCGTTCCGGGAGTATTATTTGCGGTGGCATTGGGATACACATTCACACTTTTCAGGGTAAATGCGGTGAGTGCATTAAAATAAAGACCATACAAACCGGTACCCTGGCCGCTTATTCCGCTGGCGGAAGCTGCCATGCCTACATAGTCCTCCGTTGCTCCCGGTGATCTTGTATTGACATAAAATGAAGTCGTCGAAGAGATTACAGGTGTTGTAAAGGATGGCCCGGTGCCTAATACAGGCCCTCCGATCGCAGAAGCATACCACGACAGCGTTCCGCCGCTCCCTGTTGCTCCCAGGACAACAGTCCCCGTTCCGCACCGGCTGCCATTCGTCCCCACAGGTGTTTGCGGGTTGCTGACCTCCAGGGTGTATTGCGGTGAAAAACAGTTCATCCCGTTTCCATTGGTGATAACTACCTTGTAATAGCTGGTAATCGAAATGGAAGGAGTCGTATAGCCCATGGTTGTGGCTCCATCGATATTGGTAAAATCGATGCCGTTGGATGATTGCTGCCACTGGAAGGTTGCCGTACCATACCCTGTGGCTGGCGACAGGTTCAGCGTTGCGCCGCCTGTAATGCAAATCGCAGCAGGCGAAGCCGTGATGACCGCAACCGGTATCACTGTGATGGTAGATTGTGCCATGTTTACACACCCGGTCGATGTTTGCGTTCCGGTGCAGGTGTAGGTTGTGATCACGCCAACAGCCGATTTGACATATACCTTTGTTGCACTGGAAAGGGCGACGTAAGGATTGGTGCAGGCGCGGTCGGTATAGAGGTTGGTAACGGGGCTCCAGGTGTAGATGTTAAAATTGTCAGGAGGTGACGTAATAATAAGCGAATCGAGTGTATTGCTGCAAATGGTCTTATTGCCGCTGATGGCAAGGTCAGGCGGCGGGGTAACCGTGGCAACAACCGCTGTACGCGGACTTGAGCAAACGACCTGCCCGCTAAAAGTAAACTGCGGCCTCTCGGAGTATGTCAGCAGGTTTGTTGTGACATTTGCACATATGGTAGCTGCAGGAGTAGCCGCACTGACATGGGTTTTTATTGACGACACGTAAGCGGTGGGATCCGACTTGACGGTACGGCTCATCGTAGCCGTTGAAGAACCATTGCCATGGCAGAATTCCAGTACAATATTTGAAGTGCCGTCCCAGTAAAAAGGAGTTGTGAAAGCCAGCACATTCAGCCCGGCACCCGGCATGAGAGATGCATTTGTATAAACAGTGGTAAATGCCGGCGACAGGAAAGCAGACATACTGGTGGCGGTGGTGGCAGCAATTTTTACCGACAGGTCAATCATTGGAAGCGTCCCGGCAGAGGTCACATCCAGGGCTACCGAAGTAATGTTCCCTGGTCCGATCCCTGCGGAAGCCAGGTCGGCGGCTGTAACCAGGTGCTGGGTATGGATGTTGCTCCACAATGAATAAAAAGGATTTGAATAGGTTGACGAAGTTGACGCCCCTGCCCCAACAGCAGCACTTCCTCCGGCATAGCTTTCAGCACCAACATAATAAGTGGTGGTTGTATTGATTACAGGTGTGACAAATGGTGACCCGGTGCCAAGTGAGGCCCCACCCGTTGGAGCAGCATACCAGTTCAACGTTCCGCCGGCCCCGGTTGCTTCCAGGGTTACAGTTCCGATCCCGCAGCGGCTGCCAGGGACAGTGTTGCTGACCTGCGGGCTATTCACCGTAACGGTGGTTTGCGGGGCACTGCATATAGTACCGGTGCTGTTTTTAATCAGCAATTTATAATACGTGGTGCTGGTAATGACTTTGGTCGTATAGTTCTGGGTCGTAGCTCCGTCGATGTCGGCGAAGGTGCTGTTGTCGGGGGAGTTCTGCCACTGGAAGGTGGCTGCGCCCCAGCCGGTTGCCGGCGACAGCGTCAAAACCGCAGCACCGCTGATGCAAAATGAAGCAGGGAATGCTGAAACTGCAGGGCTGGCCGGTAAAACCGTGAGTGTGGTTTGCCGCGTGCTTACACACCCGCTCGAATTTTTCGTGGCGGTACAAGTATAGGTTGTAACAACCGCGGAAGCCGACTTTGCATAAAGTATGGTCGCACTTGATACGCCATCATATGCATTCTGACAGGCGATATCGGTGAACAGGTTCGTAACCGGGCTCCATATGTAGGTGTCAAAGTCGGATAAAGGTGTTGAGGTCACCTCGATTGTCGCGACCGTGTTGTTGCATACCGTTTGGCTGGCGGTTATTGCCAGGGTCGGAGGAGTGTTCACAGTAGCGACTACTGAACTGCGCGCACTGGAACAAACAGGGGTATAGTTAAAATACATCTGGGGCCTCGAACTCATGGTACCGTAACCCGTGGTGGTACCACAGAGGGTGGCAGGAGTCTGGCTGTCGGCCCTCCAGTAACTTTCCGACACAAATGAGGTGGCGTCATATTTTACAGTCGCCGACGTTCCTCCGGTATTGTTATTGCTCCAGCAGGTTTCAACGATGATATTGGAAACGCCATCCCATGCAAATGCTGAGCTGAATGAATATATATTCAGGCCAGCTGCAGGAATTACGCTGGCTGCCGAATAAACAGGTGTCAGCCCGGATTGCAGCGCCGTGGTCAATGCTGTCAGGGTGGTATTGCCGATACTGATATAAAATGAGTTGTAGGATACTCCTGCAGCAACCACGTTGAATCCGAGTGAGTTGATATTGCCTGCACTAAACCCGGCAGCAACCAGTTCGGAACCAAGGATCAGGTACTGGCTTTTCTTGCCACCGTAAAGATGATAAAACGGACTTTCATATCCCGAACTGGTAGACGCACCAGCACCAAGGATTGTACCCGTTGCAGGGCTTTCTGCCGCAACATAATAGGTTGTGGTAGCGCTGATAACAGGTGTTGTCCAGGGCGAACCTGTGCCGATGGAAGTTCCGCCGGAAGCACCCGGGTACCATTTAAGGGTTCCTCCTGAAGCAACAGCGCCAAGAGATACGGTACCTGTTCCGCAACGGCTGCCCGGCGTGGTGCCTGTGATACTGTTGACAAAAGTAACCTGGAGCGGAGTTGAGGTGCCTGAAACCGGCCCCGACTGACATGTTACAATACAACGGTACCAGAGCGAAGCATCGGGAGTGGTCGTGTAGGCAGCGGTATTGGCACCCGGAATATTCGTATACGTTCCATTGTCCGGAGAACTTTGCCACTGGTAGGAAACACCGGTTCCTGCCGTTTGATTTTGCAGCGAAAGGGTGATGCCCTGTCCCAGGCAAATGGAATTGCCTGTTGTAAGCGTGTTGCCGGGATTAGGCTGCGCGCAGGTGTAGTTTGGAATACCATCATATTCGTCTGCACCGATATCGGGGGCTGAACCTCCGCCGTTCACCTGGACAGGATAACCGGCGCTTCCCTGGCGGATATCGCCATCAATATCATTATCAATTCCTGCAATAACAGAACCACCGCTCTCAATCATCGATAAAATGGTGGGTATGATATGAAGGAAGGTCGCATCACCGCAGGTAGTGCTCACGAAGGAAGGCCCGGTGTCACTTGTCACGGAAGCAGCATCACGGGGTGTCACCCATGCCTGGAAGTTTGCCAGGGTTGTATAGGCATTCGTCCCGTCGTAGTATACCACATTGTTGGCTGTGGCAGTACCGGTGTAAAAATAGTTGTAATTGGAAGTGCTCGCATAACTTGTCAGGACGGCACCGGATCTCCTGTATGCGGAAGAAAATCCTGTTGCCCCGGCCGGGGTGGATGTATTGACCAGGATGTTGTTCCTCATATCGAGCGTGGGAGAGGTGGAAGCATACAGGGCTGAACTGCCGAACAAAGCCCCGGAACTTGTTGCGTTCAGGTATACGGTATTGTCATAAACCTTATCCGTCGTACCTCCACCCAAATAGATCCCGGCAAGCGGCATGGCTGCATTGGCTGCCGGGGTTCTTAAATCGCCGATCAGGTTGTTATAGAAATTGTTAGTGGTGCCGCTTACAATATAGGCGCCGTAAACTACTGGGGTTGAACCACCCGATTCTATGTTGCACACTTTATTCCTGAATACATTGTTCGTGGTGCCGGTTGAAACGTATAAACCATAGATGGTTCCAGTGGTGCTGCCCGTAATATTGAGTGCATTAATCTTGTTCAGGTATATATTGTTGAGCGTTCCGGCGGCGACTCTTATACCATAGATGGTTCCTATGGTCGCAGCGGTCATATTGAAATCATGGATCTGGTTGTTGCTTAAATCATCGGTTGAACCATAACCCATGCTGATGCCGTAAATGGTTCCGCCATCCGTTTTGGAGAAATTGTAGATCTGGTTGTTCGAAAGGGTTTTATTTCCCGTGGCGGAGCTGATGTAGATGCCATAAAGAGTGGATGTACCCGTGCTGGAAAAGTTGCGGAAAATATTGCTGCTGATATTTTCGATGGCACTGGTGCTGCCATTGTAATACCCGGCAATATTGGCAGTACTTGCGGCTGCGGTGCACGAAAGTCCGTCGGCAGAATTGTTCTGGCAGGTAACGGTGGGGTTGCTTGACACATTGAACGCATATATGATTCCGATACCGGTTTTTGTGATCGTGCCGACCGTGTTGTAGGTCATGTTCAATGCTGTTGCAGCAACATTGCTATATACACAATAAATGGTACCTGTTCCCGGTGTCGATATGTTTTGGATAGTATTGTTCGTAACATTTACGGTGGCTGCTGTTGCGGTATTCTCAATGCCATAAAATGTGCCCGTAGTGGCAGTGGAATAACTGCCGGTAATGGTGTTGTAGCTGATATCGATCGTGTTGCCTGCGGCCGTTGAACCGATGCCATTGTCGATGCCGTAAACAGAACTGGTCAATGCCCCGCCGTTCACTGTTACACTGTTATAGGTGATCGTTGCGTTGGCACTGGTTCCGGCCTGCGCATAGATGCCACGCAGGGTCGTTGGGTGGTTCACCCCCGCCCCATTGTTGTTGTTGATGGTGTTGTAGGAAATGTTGACACTCCACTGGTTGTTGGCCCGGATACCGGCAGCAGGGTTGGTTGCAGCGGCTGCGCCGCCATAGTTATAAATGCCATTCCCGTTGATCGGGTATCCTCCCCCGATATCATTCCCGGTATCTCCTGCAGTAAACGGGGACGCAGCTGCATAGCCGCTGAGCACGATGCCGTAGTTTCCTCCGTTAAGCACGTTGGAGTATATCAGGTTGAATGAATTGGTGCCTGCTGCCGTGGTCGGGGTCAAAGCGGTAACAGCGGCCGTTGGAATAGAGTTCACCAGGAGGATGCCGACAGATCCATCGACCATCGGGGAGGCCCCTGCAGCATTGTTCACACTCTGCATGTTGAACGTGCAATTTTTTATGGTGTTGTATTGTGCCCCGTCCGTGGCACTTCTTTTAAAGAGGGCAAAACCGAATTCCATGGTTGCCGGGTTCGTTAAATTTCCATCCGTAAAGGTCAGCCCGTCGATGGTGACATAGTCGGCACCAACTATTTTAAGGATTCCGTCGGGCGCAGCACTGGCCGGCGTGGCAGTTCCGACACCCGCGTTGAGTGTCACCGTCCCGGATGCCCTGACGATCGTTATCGTATTGGTCGGATTCAGCAACGGGTTCAGGGAAGCGCTGCCAATGGTCAGCCCGGTTGGCGGGGCCGTTTCCGAGGAACCTGCAGCCAGGGTCAGTGTTACCGGCCCTGTCATTGCCGTAACCAGATTCAGGTCGGCCAGGGCAAGCGCCAGTGATGTGTAACTGGCTGCAAGATTTGGCGTGGTATTGGTACGGTTGGTCACCGTAACGCCAATGTCGGCATTTGCCGTTTTTACAAAAATGCTGAAGAAAAACACCAGCACGGTCAAAAAGTACACTAGTTTTCTCATGTTAACTTGTTTTTGCGTTTGGTTGACAAAAAAGAAAATTTAAAAGGAACGATATCGTGAATGGAATCACTTTGACAGGGAGGGAATAAATCGGGAAAGTACCATATTCAATTTAAAAGCCCGGATCCCTCTTCGGGATCCCGGCTTTAAAGGCCCCCTCCCCTGACCCTCCCCCGGGGGGGGAGGGAGCTTGGTGAGGGTGCTACTTAATGTTTATATGCTATCAGCCTCCATTCAAAGCCTGCCCCAAATCCCCTCCCCTTGGGGGAGGGTTAGGGAGGGGGTTCCTCCAAGGGAAGGTTAGGGAGGGGGTCCCTCCATGGGGAGGGTTAGGGAGGGGTTTACCTCGACTTGATCAGTTTAAGTGTTTCAACATAATCATCAGCCACAATTTTTACAAAGTAGAGGCCAACAGGTATGTCGGAGAAATGGAATTCATGGCTCTTTTCGCCGATCATACTTTCGGTAAGCACCTTGGTGCCATTCATGGAGTAGACTTCAACCTTTACGGTTCCGTAGGTTTTATCACCTTTCTGCATGAGGGTGAAATTGCCGCTGGTCGGGTTCGGGAAGAGTGTGAAACAGGCATGCGAGAGGCCTGCCAGCACCTCTTCCTGGCCGGTTGTCGCAGCGGTAATCGGGGCAGCAGGGCCCGGGCAGGGATCAGTGTTGATCTGGGCCAGCAGGTGGCCGCCACTCATCACGGTAGTTCCCGGTTCAAGCAGGATATTCACGCCTGCATGAAGGGTTACATCACCGCTTGAAGTAACCGTGAAGGAATTGCCTCCGCCGGCAACTGTGATCGTGGTGGTTGCAACGTAGCAAACCGCTGTCGAAACTGTTCCTGTTAAGGAGAGGTTCACACAGACCGGATTTGCCAGTCCGACAGTCCAGCTGCCTGTTTGTGTGCAACCATTTGCGTCGGTAACTGTCACGGTGTAAGTACCTGCGGCAAGTGCGCTCAGATCCTGGGCATCGCCTCCGCTGCTCCACAGGTAAGTATAGCCGGGAGTCCCTCCTGATACGGAAAGATCGATGGCACCATCGTGGATCGCCGGGCAATTGGCAGCAGTAACCACTGCGGATAAGACAATCTGCGAAGGCTGGTTGACTACCCAGTGCCCTGTGGCTGTTGAACTGGCTGCGTCGGTAACCGTTAAATAATAGGTACCGGCGACCAATCCGCTCAGCGATGGGGTTGTTGCCCCGTTGCTCCATGTATAGCCATATGGTGCGACGCCCCCGGTAACATTCGTCGTAATTGTTCCGTTTGCATTCCCGAAACAACCGGTAACATCTGCAGGGGTTCCTGTAACTGCAAGAGGAGTGGCCGGGGCCATGATTTCAGTAAGGATCTGCGTGGCAGTAGTGGTAATGGATCCTGTATAGCCGGAGGCCAGGATCAGTTTCCAGGTATGGGTTCCTGCATTGTCCAGGTCAACTGATCCGGTGGGTGCACCAAGCACTGCGATGGGAACATCGGGTTTTGCCGTCCAGGTATCCGTGGTCGGGTTGAAGTAGTAGCATGGATTCGGAACAGCCGGTGTCCAGGTTGCGGTCGGGCTTCCTGCCGCAACAATGATGCCGTCGGGTCCCCATGGAGCACCGTCGAAACGATACATGGCACCGCCGGGGTAGGTGACCTTGTTGGTTGATGGTTTTGAATGCATCGCTGTTGTACCGGTCATATCTTCAACAAGTTCACTGATTGGCTGACCGGTGGTTCCGGGATAGGCACTCTTGGCTGTCGACCATAAAATGGTGGCCGGATTGCTCCCGTCAATGATCCCGACATACACCACATTGCTGATAATGGCAGCATCGGCACCGGCAACATATGCCAGTTTATTCCCGGAACGTGCGAAGGCTCCGCCAAATTTCGGGCCTGGCATGAATGTGGCTGCGGACCATGTATCCAGGGCAATATCATAAAGGTAAACATCGGGAATCACATTGCCGGCAGTAAATGCATCCACCCCGCCTGCGAGATAGATATAGTTGGTACCATAAGCAACGGCTTTTCCCCATGCGATTGTCTTGGGCAACGTTCCAGGCATTAGCGTCCAGGTGTCGAGGGTGATATCATAACGGTAGACTGTGTTAAAATATGCAACCCCGTCAGATCCGCCAATAACATAGATGTAGTTGCCCTGGGCGGCGCATGTTGCCACCACCCTTTTCACCGGCAGTGGGGCAAGTGTTGTCCATGTAGCAGTGTTCACATTGTATTTATAACATTCAGTATTCAATGCAGAGTTGGTGTTACCCCCGAAACTGAAGAAGTATCCAACCGGCGGACTGACAGAATTATCGGTATATCCAACACCGGTCCCCATATAGGTTCCTGTGGGGAATGGGGTTCCTGCTGTCCAGCCAACGTTCGAAACATTTGCGGCTTGTGATTTGCAGTCGTTCGCGGCATTCAGGTCACCTGCAAGCTGGGTACATGCCTGAACGGTGTAGGTGCCATTTGCCGGTGCCCAGGTTGCAAAGGTAACCTGCGTGCTGGCGCCGGACGCGAGGCTTACACCCGTTACAGTGGATGTATAACCTCCCGTTGCGGTCATGGTGACATCAAATACTTCAGCATTCAGCCCGAAGTTCTTGACCGTCGCCTTTGGCGTGATCACTGAACCGGTCAGGATGGATGCCGGGACATTGTCGATGGACACAGTACCTGCATCATGGGCAGGCGGGACGGATATACATACATCGTCGACATACCAGTAGTTGATGTCGTAGGTGTACCCGGCAAGTGTAAAGGCGAGGTAGGTGGTGGCGCCAAGGTTATTGGTGATATCCATCTCCTTCACTTCTGCAGGGATGGACACGCCAAGCCCGCCGTTATATACCCATTCATCGGTCCAGGTGATGCCGTCGGCACTGGATTGAACCTTGATCCAGACATCGTTAATGCCTGCCGCATAGTCACTCAGATACTGACGGAAGCTTAAATGAATGAGAGATACGCCGGCGGTATTGAACCCCGGAGAAACAAAACGGTCATTGTCCGCGGCGGTGGCACCCTGCCCCGGAGAATATGTTGCCTCTGCCTCATAAGCGGTTCCGCCGGCATTGGCTGAATTGGACATTAACCAGTGGTTGGTAGTGATCAAGCCGGTTAATTGTTCTGTCCAGCAGGCTGGAACCGTTGAAGTCGGGAAATACTGGCAATAGGGCAATGACAGTATACCGCAGGTCGTTGAGAAGGTATACGGGCCTGCCCAGGTACTGTTGCCGTTGATGCCGCCGCAGGCAGCCCTTACCTGGTAGTGGTAGCTGGTGGCAGATGCAAGTCCGGTATAAACGTATGGGATCGCGGTAACGCCTGCAGCAGTTGGTGTGCCGGTAAAGGCGGTTGCCAGGGGTTGTAATTCAATGTCCCAGGCGGTTGCAGTCCCGGTTTCGGTCCAGGAAAGTTTGGCATTGTCCATACCGGGTACTGCCCCAAGGGTAGTAGGAGCAGGACACGCGATCAGCGTTGTAAAGGTATACGGCCCGCTCCAGGCGCTGAATTTATCGCCGCAAAAAGCCCTGACGTAATACTGATATGGGGTACTCGGCACCAGGGACGAGATCGGATTCACCGTACTTGAAGTAGTCGGTGTTCCGGATCCTGCTGGTGGCGCTAAAGGTGACGCACCAAATACGTATTCCCAGGAAGCTTCGCTGCCTCCCGGGGTCCAGGTTAAATTGGCGCCGAAAGCAGTAACAGCTGTGGCTGTTAAATTGATTGGCTGCGGACAGGGTGGTGGCAGGGTGATCGTCACCAGGTAATCTTCCGTTTCACCATACCCGTATGCCAGGCAGGGCGTAAGACCTGTGCCGCTTAAACCTTCGGCAACGGTAATACGCATTCCTGTTACCCCGAGCAATGCCGTGCCGGGAATAGTAATATTGCCAAGGATATTGCGCGGGCTTATGGTTGTTGTTGCTTCTGTATAGACCTGTTCACCTGCATCAAAGGTTCCGCTCTGGTCAAAGTCAACCCAGATCGCACAACCGTTGGAATAAAAGGTTGCGCCGTCACATTCATTTTCTTCAACGGTGAAGGGAACAACACTTGATTGCGGCAATGTAAACAACGCACCGAGCGTGGTAAAATTGGAGTACCTGTTCAGGATTGAACCCGGGCCGGGTGCAACGGTTGTACAGTTATAGGCATTGGAAACGCCGCCGATGGTTACACTGTAAATTTCCTCATCAGCCGTATTGCTGGGCATCGAGGAGCAATAGCATGAACTGAAAGGGTTCATGGTAACATGCAATGGAGTTGAAGTGCCTGTATTGCCTGAGCAGGTAACCTGGCAACGGTACCAGGTAGCGACTGTCTGCGTTGTGGCATAGGCAGGCGTGGAAGTGCCTACGTTTGTCCAGGGATCCAGGCCATCGGGAGAAGTCTGCCACTGATAGGTAACCCCTGATCCTGCAGTTGGATTTTGCAGCGAAAGGGTAAATGCGGCTCCCGGGCAGACCGGGTTGAGCGTGGAAACGGTGTTGCCGGGGGCAGGTGTTCCTGAACATGCAGCGCCACCAGTATAGGTAATCGTAAGGTTTGGAGGTGCCACACCCGGATAACCATAAATGTTATAGGTATTGGTTGAGCCTCTCATATATCCGATATTGATGATGCCACCAACGTTGGAATTGACGAATGCAATCCCCGTGGCATTAAGCACAAGGCTGTTTAAAGCATCGGCTGTCCATGTGGCGGAGGAGAAAGCAGTACCCGTTCCACAGGCTGTATACAGTGCGGCACCGGTCATGGTGGCGGGGTCACCTGTAAAACCGTAAAGGTAATTGGTAGCCCCTGAAGAGGTTGTGCTATAGGTAGTAAAGTTGGCAGTTACGGCTGTTACGGTTGCACCGGCAAGTGTCGAAAGATCATAACTGGCCCAGCCGCGATTGGCGCTGGAGTTGATGGTGATCATGTTCCCATCGTTTTTTACACCTGCCGAACTTACCGAACCTGATTTATAGGAACCTGATGTTCCCGTACAGGTAATGATAGCGGTTGATTGCCCCCACGAGCTTATAACCCACAGGGAAAGAAACAATAATGTAAGTAGTTTTCTCATAGTTTTTAATTTGCGTTTGGTTAAAAAATAAGAAAATTCTCGGGGAAAATATATGGAGTTTAAGGAAGTGCTGCCAAGGGAGGGAAGTATCTTGAGAAGCCATGGGCATAATACAGGGTATTATTCAGCTCAACAATGACTGGAAGTTGTCTTTACGCACGAAGACGAGGAAACAAATTTATATAATTTATTGAAAGAACAATAGAGTACCCTAATGTTTAACATTTTTTAACATTAGAAAAACCATAACATTAAACATGTGCTTTTTAAAGAAAAAAAAAGCCGGGATCCTTTGTAAGGAATCCCGGCTTTTTGATGCCCCCGTGGGGGAGGGTTAGGGAGGGGGTTACCTCGACCTGATCAGTTTAATGGTTTCAACATAATCATCAGCCACAATTTTTACAAAATAGAGGCCGACAGGGATGTTGGTGAAGCGGAATTCATGGCTCTTTTCGCCGACCATACTTTCAGTCAGTACTTTTGTGCCATTCATGGAGTAAACTTCAACCTTGACGGTTCCGTAGGTCTTGTCACCTTTCTGTACGAGGGTGAAGTTGCCGCTGGTCGGATTCGGGTAAAGTGTGAAGTAAGCATGTGCAAGGTTCACCTGTGGTTCATCCTGGCCGGTTGTTGAAGCGGTAATAGGAGCAGAAGGATTCAGGCAGTAGGTGTTGGAAATGTAACCATGCATGTAGGCGCCACTCTGGACAACAGTTCCCGGTTCAAACAGGATGCTGTAGCCAGCGATGAACGTTGCGTTGCCATCTGGTGCAGTAACAGTGAATGTTGTAACTCCGCCGGCAACGGTGATCGTGGTGGATGCATTGTAGCAAACAGTGGTCGATACAGTTCCTGTAACAGAAGTATTGGCACAGACGGCATTGGTCAGGCCAACACTCCAGCTTCCGGTTTTGATACAACCATTCGCATCGGTAACCGTCACGGAATATACACCTGAAGCAAGTGCGCTGAGATCCTGCGCGTCGCCTCCGTTGCTCCACAAATAAGTGTACACGGGAGTTCCCCCCGTTACGGAAAGATCGATGGCACCATCGTGGATTGCCGGGCAGTTTGCGGCCGTAACAACAGCAGATAACACAACCTGGGTAGGTTCGGTCACCGTCCATGTTCCGGTCACGGCTGTGCTGGCTCCGTCGGTCACAGTTACCATATAGGTTCCTGCTGCGATGCCGGTGAGCGATGCAGTGATTGCTGCGTTGCTCCACAGGTAGTTGTAAGGTGTAACACCGCCGGTTACGTTGGTAACGACTGATCCGTTGGTATTTCCAAAACAACCTGTAACATTGGTAACCGTTCCGGTAACTGCAAGAGGTGCAGAAACCGACATGATTTCCGTCAGGATCTGGGTGGCAGTGGATGACGCTGTGCCAGTATATCCGGCAGCAACGATCAGCTTCCATGTATGAATACCGCCGTTGTTCAGGTCAACTGATCCGGTGGCTGCACCAAGTACTGCAACAGGTACGTCTGGCTTTGCTGTCCAGGTATCCGTAGTCGGGTTGAAGTAGTAGGTCGGGTTCGGAACAGCCGGAGTCCAGGCTGCTGAAGGACTTCCTGCAGCAACGATAATGCCGTCGGTTCCCCAGGGTGCGCCGTCAAAGCGATACATGGCACCGGCGGGATAATTAACCTTGTTGGCGGACGGTTTCACGTGGATCGGCGTCGTTCCGGCCATATCTTCAATAACTTCATTTGAAGGCTGACCTGTGGTTCCGGGATATGCACTCTTGGCGGTTGCCCATACGATGGTTGCAGGAGTGCTTCCGTCAATGGTGCCAACATAAACCGTATTGCTGATCCCGACGGCATCGGCACCGGCGACATACGCCAGCTTATTGCCTGTGCGGGCAAATGCACCACCGAATTTCCCGCCTGGCATGAATGTGGCAGGGGTCCAGGTATCCAGTGTAATATCATACAGGTAAACATCCGGTACAATGTTGCCGGCTGTATAGGCATCCACCCCGCCAGCGAGATAAATGTAGTTGGAACCATAAGAAACTGCTTTTCCCCATGCGAGTGTTTTGGGCAGGGTACTTGTCATGGTTGTCCAGGTGTCGAGGAGGATGTCATAACGGTAAACCGTATTGAAATAAGCTACTCCGTCGGATCCGCCAATCACATAGGCATAGTTGCCTACGATGGTTGATGCCATCACAATCCGTTTGGCGGGCAGGGAGGCGATCGTCGTCCAGGTAGCGGTGTTCACATTGTATTTGTAACATTCAGTTCCAAGGGTTGAGGTGGTATTTCCGCCAAAACTGAAGAGGTAGCCAACAGGAGGGCTGACGGAATTATCCGTATAACCAACACCAGTTCCCATATAGGTTCCGGAAGGGAATGCAGTTCCTGATGACCAGGCCACGTTTGAAACCACCACGGTTTTCGATTTGCAGTTGTTTGAAGCATCCAGGTCTCCAACAAGCTGGGTGCAGGCCTGGAGCGTAATACTGCCGGCGGCAGGAGTCCAGTTGGTAAAGGTAACCTGTACAGAAGCACCTGCAGCAAGGCTTACGCTTGATACTGTGGAGGTATAACCATCAGTTCCGGTCATGGTAACGTCGAATGTTTCGGCATTCAGCCCGTAGTTCTTCACGGTTGCTTTTGGCGTAACTGTCGATCCGATCAGGCTGGTCGAAGGCACGTTGTCGATGGATACCGTTCCGGCATCATGGGCAAGCGGGGAAGAGACACATACATCGTCGATATACCAATTATTGATATCATAGGTATATCCGGCCAGTGTGAAGGCAATATAGGTGGTACCGCCAAGGTTGTTGGTGATATCCAGTTCTTTTACTTCGGCAGTGATGGAGGCGCCAATACCGGCGTCATGAACCCACTCATCTGTCCATGTAATTCCATCGGCACTTGACTGAACCTTGACCCAGACATCAGTGAGTCCGGCATCATAATCATCAAGCATCTGGCGGAAACTCAAATGGATCGAGGTCAGCCCGGTTGTGTTGAGCCCCGGGGAGACAAAACGGTCGTTGTCGGCCTGGGTTGCACCCTGTGAAGGGGCGTAATTCGCCCGTGCTTCATAGGCTGTTCCACCGGCAAGGTTGGTGTTGTTCATTGCCCAGTGGCTGGAGGTGATGGTTCCGCTGAATTTCTCTGTCCAGCAGGCCGGGAAAGCGGCCGCCGGGAAACTCTGGCAATAGGGCAGTGGCAGCACGCCGCATGTTGTTGAGAAGGTATATGGGCTGCTCCATTCGCTGTTGCCTGATGCACCGCCGCATACCGACCGTACATGATAGGTATATGAGGTGGCAGAAATCAAACCGGTGACATTGTAGGGGTTGCTGGATACACCTGCGTCTGTAGGAGTACCGGTGAAGGTTGAACCGGTGGTTCTCAGTTCAATATCCCAGGTAGTTGCACCGCCTGTTTCAGTCCAGCCGAGTTTGGCGCCATCCAGGCTTAATCCTGTAGCTCCCAAACCGGTCGGGGCAGGACAGGCCACCGTGGTGGTAAATGCTTTAGGCCCTGACCATTCACTGTTGGAGGCTGCGCAGTTTGCACGGACATAATAGGTATATCCCGTTACAGGAGTTAATCCCGTTAAGGTATATGGATTATGGGTAACTCCCGTAATTGTCGGGGTTCCTGTAAAAGTATACGGGGTGGCTCCCCATTCAATATCCCAAGATGTTGCAATTCCGCCTTCGGTCCAACCCAGGATGGCCTGGAAACCGGCAGGTGCGGCAGTCAACGTTAAAGGCTGCGGGCAGGCGGGAGGTTCCTGGACAAGTAGGTTGTCGATCATGAGATCGTTGTCGGCATTGGTTAAGGTTGATTCTCCGTAAAAACCGATCTTCACAATACCTGAATACCCGGCCAGCGACAGGATAACATGCTCGCCGGTGGTGTAGTTGATATTGTTGTAAACGAATGCCGATCCGGCATTGTCCCACAACCTCAGGGTATTGGCGGAAGTCCATGTAGTGCCTCCGTCCGTTGAAATGACCACGGCAAATTTATCATCAGTTCCTGTTAAATAAGGAATGGTCGAATAACCATAGGCATTGAGCGATAGGTCAAATTCGAGACGCAGGGTGGCAGATCCGGCACCGAGGTCAATCTGGGGAGTCATAAGCCAGTAGTTGCACAATGTGCCATAGATATTAATTCTGGCTGCCTTGTCAACCGGGGTGGCAACATTGCGCCAGTCATCCTGGATCCATCCGCCAGCATAGGGGACTACGGTGCTGGGGGCAGCAAGCAGGCCTGAATTCCTTGTCCAGCATCCCGGGGGGAAGGCAGCGCCTTCAAATGTCTGCATGGTGGTCGGAACCGGTGAAGCACTGCAAAGGGTTGTAAATGTGCCGGCCGATGACCAGGTGCTGGTGACACCCACGGCACATACCTGGCGCACATAGAAAGAATAGCTTGTGTTTGAGAGCAATGAACCGATGGCGTATGGATTGCCCACACCCGATACGGTCGGGGTGCCTGTCTGGGTGAACCCGGTCAAGCCGTACTCGATGTCAAACGAGGTTCCTGTTGGTGCATTCCACCCGAGAAGCGCAGAAGTGGCTGTTATGCCGGTTGCCGTTAAAAGGGTAGGCATCGGACATGCCGGAATGGGTTCCCAGTATACATTGTCAAGGTAAATGTTAGAGTATGTGGTCGTCAACGGATGCCTGAAAGCGATGTACTTGTCTGTACCGGTATAGTCTGCAAAATTTACAATGCAATCCGTATAGGTGGAAGTATTTAACCCGGTAACGGTCTGGTATGCTGTAAATGTGGCAGCGTTCGTTGGATCCGACATGGTCCCTACGATCACCGAAAGGTTGGTGCTGGCTCCTTTTGCTGCAAACCTGATTTGATTGGTTCCGGCACTCAGGTTGGAAATTTCAGGAGAGATCAGCATGGGGGCCTCAGCAATTAATGTGGCACCTGAACTATATAACTGGACACAGTTTGGCGCACTGCTTGGCAATGTAATATATGTGGTCACAGTTTGCGAGGTCCATGAAGGGGATGTGTACTTTAACCAGCAATTGGGAAGGGCAGGTGCCGTGACACCATCAAACAGCTGGGTTATAGCTGAAACAGAAGCACAGGCTGTTGAAAAACTCCATATGGGGCCTGTTGTTGATAACCCGCCGTTATGCTCAATAACCTGCCACTGGTAAGTGGAACCATAGGCAATACCTGCGTAGGTATAGCTACCGGTAACAGCTGCAGTGGCACCGGTAACGACCTGTGTCATACTTCCGCTGGGGCCGAACATAAGGTCATAGGTAGCTGTGTTTGCACCGAAGGTCCATGTAAGCGAACCATCTATAGGGATAAGTAAAGCAGCGTTCGCAGGACTTGGCGTTGTCGGAAGGCCGGGTGTACCAGCTACCGGAGGAGTAAATGCATATATGGTGCCACTGGGGAAATTGGTGGCTGAGGAAATACTGTTATTGGGTACAGAGGATGAAACAGTTGCAGGAATTCCGGGAGTAACACTGAGGTAGTTTCCGGTGGCACCGGTAATCCCTATTGAAGCAGATGTACTTGTTAAAGCTGCACTTGTCCCCCCGTAAATAATTTCAACAATATTGGTGGTTTCAAATAATTTTATCTGGAAAGAAGCTGTCGGGGATGAGGAACTTCCGCTGCCGCCAATATGACAATTGGTCCATTGAACAGTACATACCATGCTGCCGGCAGTTCCTGTCGTCGAATAGATAATCGTTCCGCCAGACAGGTTGTTGTCGTCCCAAAGCGGGGCGATACAATTGGTAGCAGGAGCAGCTGCCAGGGTATTGGTCCACCAGCTGCCAGGTGCCGCATTTGTTAATGTAATACAACCATTTGTTGTAATACTGAACGTAGTATGGCTCACACCATTGTAAGTAAATGTAAAACCAATGGGAAGGGAAGACTGTGTGCCATCATCCCCGGAGGCAGTACTTGCTGTACCCGTAATAGCAGTATAAGTTCCACTGCTCTGTGCAAATGAATAAGCACTCACCTGCGCCCATGAGCTTCCTGCCCACAGCATCAACGCGATCAATAAAGTAAATAGTTTTCTCATAATTTGGTTAATTTGAGTTTGGTTTAAAATCAAGAAAATTCTCGGAGAAATATATAGAGTTTACGGAGTTGGAGAGTTAGGGCGTTAGTAAATTATGAGCGTAGGGCAATGGGGACGGACAGACATGTATTTGGGATAATTCAGCGGTGTATATAGCAGAGATAATCTTATCTGGAAAGACTAGGCGTCAAATTTAACGAAAAGAAGCGTCTCAAATCAGCCGGGCTGCAGTTTGTAACAAGTATGAATAGTGCCATTAGCCTTGGGCTTTCAGGACGTTATGAAGAGTTCGAAAAAGTGAATGCAAAATTATTTCGCAGAGCATGTTCATATGGCGTCAAACTACCTATGACAACAGGGTGCACAAAAAAGCCGGAATCCCGATAAGCGGAATCCCGGCTTTTTAACTGTGCTATCAACCTCCATTCGAAGGCTGCACGAAATTCCCTCCCCCCTGGGGGAGGGTTAGTGAGGGGTTATCTCGTCTTAACCAGTTTAATGGTTTCAACATAATCATCGGCAATCACCTTGATAAAATAGAGTCCGGTGGGCATCTCTGTGAAACCGAATTCATGCATCTTCTCCCCTGCCATCCGCTCGGTCATGACTTTTGCTCCGCGGATGTTGTAGACTTCAATTTTAACACTGCCAAAAGCCCTGTTGCCTTTTTGAACAAGGGTAAAGTTGCTGTTGGTCGGGTTGGGATAGATGGAGAAGTTGGCCAGTTCGATGCTGAACGGGGCATCTGTTGTGCCTTCAGCAGCAACTGCAGGCAGTGTGGGTGCTTTGCCGTCGCAATAGCTTCCGGTAGAGATGTAGCCGTGCAGGTAACCACCCTCCTGAACCGTGGTTCCGGGCATGAAGCGGATCTTCTGACCTGCGATGAAAGTTGCACTGCCCCCGTTTTCTACAACAAATGTGTTCGGAGTCCCGACAAGGATGGTGTTGGTGGCATTGTAGCAGTTCGTCTCTCCGCTGGCAACCGTTACCGTTCCTACCGTTGTATTCACAGGAACCGCATTTGCCACCTCGATGTTGTCAAGGTAGAGGTTGTTTCCATAAGCGGTGATCGCCGTAAATTTCAGCATGTTCGTTCCGGCCGGCAGGGTCAGGGATTGTGAAGCCCACTGCGATGCTGTTGGGATGAAGGCATCTTCGGTTGTTCCGGCGGTGTTGAGGATGCCGGATTCTCCGCCGGGCATATTCAGCAGGGCAGTCCAGGTTGAACCAAAGTCGGTTGAATAATATACATCCATCTCATCGATTTCAACCACATAGGTGGCATACGCGTAATCGAACCTGAGGGTTGGTGTGGTCAGACCGCCCATGTCGAACGGCATGGTGGTTAGTTCGTAGGTGCCTGCTGCCTGGTTAAAGAAATTGGCAGTGGCAGATGCCGTACCAACGCCATTGGCGCTTGCTGCGTTGCTGCGTGCCCACACAAAGGAACCTGATACTGCTGAGTTTGTCCAGCAGGCAGGTGCGAAAGCAGGAGCTTCAAAGTCCTCGGTAAACGGGGCAACAGTTGCAGGGCAAAGCGTCATCACCGACCCGGGGGTGGTATAATCGCTGGAACATCCAACAACATTGGCCATAACCCTGTAATAATAAACAGTGCTTCCGGTCAACCCGGGGACGGTCAGTGACAGCGCAGGATAAAGTACGGTAAACGGCGAACCGGCAACCGGGCTTGCAAACAGGTTGTCGGTGGCTACATCAACCGTGTATGTTACAGGATGGTTCCCGTTTGTATAAGTCCAGCCAAAGTCAAAAGTGGTTGGCGTAACATGCGATGTTGCAGGCGAACCTGGGATGGCAGGGCAACTGGTTACCAGGATGCTTTGTGAGCTGGTACAGCCCGGGCCCGAAGTGGATGTAGCTGTGTAGGTTCTTGATTCAAGCGGTTTTGTCCATAATGAAGGTCTGTTTCCTGTTCCTGTGTAGGCCAGGGTGGCACCGGCATTGGTATAAAGATCATCAATGGGCGACCATGTAATATTGGTTGTCTGGTCACCGGTGATACTTACATTATCAAGGGCCCAGTAATAACCGTAGGTACTGGTATAATGAAAACGTACATAGAGGCTGGCCTGGTTCACATAAGCGCTCAGATCAACACTTTCGGGGAAAAACGCAGCTGCGCCTCCATGGACGGAACCACTGTATTTAAGAACACGGACCCAGCTGGTATTATTTATGGAAACTTCTACAACAACCGAGTCGTTTGCAGCAGTGCTGTAATTTTTAAAATAATCGTAGAAGGAAAGGTTTAACAAAGAATAACCCATCGTATTTACCGGAGGTGCTTTTAAAATTGTGTTGGTGGATCCCCCGCTCCCCTGGGCATCGCTGTTGCTGAAATAAAACTTCGAATTGTCATTGCTGTGGAATGTTTCCGAGTTGTATAAATACCCGTCATTCTGAATCGTCCATGCAGCAAGGGCAGGAGTACCTCCTGTCGAATTATTCACGGTTGACCAGCCGGTCGCCACTCCATTGAAATTCTCAGAAAGCAATGTAATTCCGGAAATGGTTCCGCCATTGGCCGACAAAAGCTGTATGGTCCCCGGTGAAAGGCTGAGAGGCCCTGCCGGGACAATGCTCAAATCCGAAGGTTTTGGATTAACAGTAATACCAACAGTGCCTGCCATTGCCAGGGAACATCCGTTTTCGTCATTCGAAGCAGTAACCGTGTAAACCCCGGATGCAAATGCGGCAGGACCAAAAGTCAGCGCACTGCCTGTGCCAGGCATGGTTGTTGGAGGAGTCGTTGACAATGTATACGTTACCCCTGTTTGTGAACCGCCCAGGGTGACACTTACGCCGGAACTGCCATAACAATAGGCACCGCCTCCGCTAACGGCATACGACAGTGGCAGCGGGTACACTGAGAAGGACTCTTCGGTGGAGACTGTTCCTGCAATGGTAGTAACCACAACAAGACCTGTTGTGCCGCTTCCTACCGTTACTGTAACAGATGTCGGTGTATTGGCAGTAATGACAGCCGGTGTTTCACCGATGGTAACCGAAGTGGCATACGACAAGTCAGTACCGTATATCGTCAGCGATGATCCGGAACAACCGCTTGATGCACTCAATTCTGTGATCACGGGAGGAAGAATATCCGTGATGCCGAACTCATCAATTCCCTGGTTTGTAAATCCGCTGCCATAGTTTGAATTTGACATGAACCTGAATTTTACAGTTTGGTTTGCATAGGCTGACAGTTCAATGGTATTCAGTGTCCACCCGGCTACAGAACTGGTCGGTGTAAATACCGAATTGGCAGATGTGTGCTGATATAGCGGCGTCCAGCTGGCACCGCCATTGGTGCTGATCTGGAGGGTCAGCGGCACGGGCGACAGGGTGTAACCTGTAGCGCCAAGCCAGTAGTAATACTTCACCTGTTTTGGTGCCGCATCAAGTGTAAATGAAGGGGAAGTCAAATAATAAGGGTTGTAGGTTGCTGAAGCATTGTAAACGTTAAGACTGGCAAAGTAGGTGCCGTATTGCGGCCCTGCTGCACCATGCGTCGCATCTGCAGTAACTGTTCCCCAATGATAGGTTGCACCTGCTACGCCTTCGGCATATGACCAGCATCCCAGCGCTGCCGAGAAACTCTCGGTATATGGGAAATCCTTGATGTTGGCACAGGGGGTGGTTGCATTTGCCGTTGCACCGGTGGTGGAATAGTAACTGTTGGCATCAACTGTCCATGCCTTGTAGTAATAAGATGTCTGTGGTGACAATGAAGTGTGGTTGTAGGCGGCCAGGGGTCCGTTGTAAATGACGGTTCCGCCACCTGTAATCGGATTGGTCTCGATAAGCGGAGTGCCATTCACCGGGGAACCGAAGGTGCTGCTGCTGTTGACAGCAACCACCACATTCTGCCCTACTGAATTTTTTGTCCAAGCAAGGTCAATTTCAGAAGAACTGATGACAGTCGGTGTCAATGCGGTTGGCGGATCGATCGCGATGGTGCGTGTTCCGGCAGGAGCTGTGATAGCCGGAGCATAAGCTGTTGCGGCAACCGTGAGGCTGGTGCATTCGGCATCTACCACATGCGTGGCAGTTGCATTCAGCGGAATGTCGAAAGTAAGCCAGAAATAATTGGTTCCGGAAGTCAGGACCTGGGTGCCGGAAATGTCAAAATTGGTGAGTGCAGGCGACGCAACCGTGGAACCAAACTGGGTGGTAGCGGCAAAAGTCGGTGTTGTACCGGTATACCAGATTTTGGCATTGCTGATATCACCGGCGGCAGTCGTTCCGTTTGCATTCACGGTGAAGTTGGTCAGGCTGATCGGGCTGGCATTTCCGGTGGTTACAACCTGGATCCCGATAATTGCCTGGTTTGTTGAGCTCTGAAGAACTGTTGCCGTGCTGGCCTGGGTGGTGGTACTCGAAGTATAGGCCATGGGGACACTCTTGGTGCCGATGGCCAGGAAGCCAAGGCTTGTGATGGCATCTGAGATAATGGTCGTACCAGGGGCTGCCGAACTTACGAGGTCATAAGCGCCTGTCAGTGTCGCCGATTTTGCCATGCCGTTATTCGCAGTCATTCCGGCTTCTGTGAGCCTGACCGTGGTATTGGTAAAATAGGATGGACTGGAGGTCACTGTGGCATTCCAATACCTGTCGGTATTTAAGGCGCTCATATTCAACCCGGGAGTTCCGCCGCAATTGGCATCATACACCTCTGCCTGAACGACGACCGTTCCGCCGGCTCCTGTTGTTGGGTTTACCAGTTCCAATGGTTTGTAGGCACTTTTCCCTACCGGGAACAAATAGGTTGATCCTGTTAACAAACTTGCAGGAAGTGTCCTGGCAACAGGGCCATTGATATATCCTGCAGTGTATGCTATGGCAGTGGTAGCGGTACCGGTAACTGTTATAAGGTTCGCTGCGGAAGTGGCAAGGTTGCCAACCGTCATTGTCAGCAATGCCGTGCTTAAGCCCCCGCCGCTTAATGTCACCCCGTTTGCGGTATTAACGGCAAAAGAAGCTATCGTCCTCGGTGTGGGAATTTCAAAACCGGTGGTAACCATCGGCATGGCCGTGGTCGAATAATAACTGATTCCCAGGCCGCCTGATCCAACACTGAAGGTTGGGGAAACATCAAAAGAACCAGCCGCCCCGGTGGTAGCGCCACCCCTTTGAATAAAGACACTGGAAGTTCCTCCGATCCCTAAGGTGAATTTACCGCTGTTGATGAATGAACCCGAAAATAAATTCACACGCGTCGTGAATATCTGATTTGTTGAGGAAAGCGTGACATTTGCCAGGTTCGCAATCCCTACGCCTGTTCCGATAAAGGGCGCTGCAAGCGTTCCAAAGGTGCCCGATCCTGAATATGTTTGAGGAAGTGTACCCGAGAAATCGAATCGGCTGGAGGCAACAAGCCCCTGGATAATGCCATTGTTAACCACATTTCCCAGGGCAAATGCCGACATTCCCAAACAGTCGAAGGTCGTTCCTGCATTAAGGGTAAGGGTGCCGAATATATACAGCACACCCGAAACCTGGTATACTTCCACCTTCTTATTGTTTGTTGTATTGTCAATCACAACATTCGGGGCGTAACCATACAACCTGAAGTTAAAATTGGTGGCGGTTGCGGCCGATCCAACCTGCAACGTTCCGCCGGTAAAGGTGGGCGTTGCCACCACGTAATAGTCCCTGATGGTTGCCCCGGTTGCCCTTTGGACTAAAATAATTGTTCCGCCGCTTGTAATAAAAGAAGTTCCCGTTGAAGAGGTGATGCCAAAACTGGCGACGGCAGATGATGCATTCCCGATGGTTGCAACAGACAGGGTTCCGCCTGACTGGTTGTAATAGACGCCTGTGCTGGTAAGGTTAAACCTGCCTGTAACATTAATGGCGCCGCCTTCAATGATAAAAACGCCGTTTGTTCCGCTTCCCATTGAATTCCCGGTGCCCGTGCCAATGTTATAGGTGCCTGAAGTCACCCGGAACAGACCTGTTACCGTAGGAGACCCTCCAAGTCCGGCAACAGTGAAATTCGCGTTGTTGAGCCAGATGCCTGCTGTGGCAGGAACCGTATAACCGGTGGCTGTAAAGATCGGGTTGGTTTGGATGAATGTACCGCCGATTTTCAGTGTACCTGCTGTAAGGGTCGACAGGAAACCGCTGGCTGTAGCACCCAGTACCGTAAATGACTTTTGAATCTCGAGAATGGGAGGAGTAACAATGGGTGTGGCAGTTGTGGTTCCCTTATTCAATGTATTTGTTGAATTGAAATCCAGGGTTCCGCCACCGGAGATTATGGAGTTTTGGACCCCGTAAAAGGTAAGTGAAGCCCTGCCGGTCGTCGCAGTCAGCCACATGTCAAATGTTCCGTTAACCGTCAGATTGCCTGCATAAGGGGATGTTGGGGAATTCCCGCCCAGATAGATATTGTGGACAATGGTTAACGTGGATCCTGCATTGAAATTACCTCCTGTGGCAACGGTGATACTCCCGTTTACGGTCAGTGTGGATGCGGTAGCATTCGTGAAAGTCAGGACTCCTGAGACTCCCTCCCCAACGGTCAGGTTCAAACAGGTAGCCACAGCAACGTTAATATTGACCGTATGTCCGTTTAAGATGGTAACATTGTCGGTAGCAGTTGGAATTGCGCCAGTTGACCAGGTGGCAACATCGTTCCAGTTTCCGGTACCTGCACCTGTAGAGGTGATAACACCCCCTGCATTGGTACTTTGAAAACCTTCCAGGTAAGCTGATTCAATATCCACGACAGATGCGATCCTGTAATAGTATGTTGTGCCCGGAATGAGTGATGCCTGTGCCTGCGAATAAGCTGTTCCGACAGATACCGTGGTTGTCGAGGCAATGTCTGAACCTTGCTGGGTAAAGGTGATATTGTCGGTCGACCGGTACACCCTGAAGGCTGTTTCATTGGACGAATTATCCGTCCACGTGATGGTCATGCCAGTTTGGGTGACCAGGGAAGGTGTAAAATTGGTTGGAGGGGCATTCCCTGCAATCGGGGTTTTTGAAGTCAGTTCGATATTATCGACCGCTACGGCACCATGGGGCGAAACGCCATCAGATCTCCATGAAAAGACCAGTCTTTGGGTAGTCCCTGCAGCTGATGCAGGAACAACAATGGTAACCAGCGTCCATGTAGTGGCAGATTCATACCCGCTGGTAACACCAATCTGGCCCGTGGCCAGTTGCGTTCCTTCAACCGGAACAGTTGCTGAGGGGACTAAAAAAACCTTTAAATAATCATAGCCCGCATCAGGCGCAGCTATTTTATAATAAAACTTTAACGTAATGGATGTCTCCCCGGCAGGGAAAGTGACATCCCTGTAAAAATGGTTTACAGATGTATTTGCGCTTCCTGCCCAGGTGAGGGAACTTGAGCCGCTGAATGCACAGTTTGTTCCTGCATAAACCACAGGGGTGCTTCCAACATAAAACATATTATAGGCTCCGTTGACTGGTGTCCAGTTATTAACCGCAAATGTACTTCCTGTTTCAAATCCCCCGTTGCCGGTTGGTGATATAAGGGTTGTTTGCCCAAAACTAAATCCGCAAATCAATAGGATTGCTGTGGATAAGAGTAATAATTTTTTCATACGCGCTGGTTTTTTTGTGATTGGTTACAAAAAAGAAAAATTTTCCGGGGAGATATATATAATTTGATTTCTTGCAGAATTGGACGACTAAAACAACCAAAAGGAATACACGTATAATTTTTTATCATTCAGCAAAATAAATAAAAAACTGGTTTTTACGCACGAAGACAAGGTGTCAAATATATAAAAAATAATCGTATAAAGTCATACCCGCAATAATTTAGAAACATTTTTCCCTGAGCCGGCTGTTTGCAGCATCCAGCAGGCAAACCGGCAGGTCGGGGCTGGAGAATGGCTATGACGGCATATAAATTACGTGCGAAAAACAGGTGGGCTTGATACGTTTTATTCACACATACGGATAATCATGCTGCGCTACCTGATTCCGAATTTTTCCTTCTGCCCGGGTGATAACGGTTCAATCTTCCTGCGTTCAAGAAAATCATCAAGAGGCATGACCGTTTCCCATAGACGGGCGGTGTGATCGTCGGATCCGGTAAGGACCGTTTTTCCATCAGGGGAGAAAGCAACAGTTGAAATTTTTCCTGAATGCCCTTTAAAAATTTGCAGGATATTCCCCTGCAGATCCCACAAAATGGCTGTTTGATCAACAGAACCAGTAAGAACCGTTTTGCCTTTTGGTGAAAAAGCCACCGCAGAAACACCTTCAGCATGGCCGGTGAATACCTGGATAAGGTTCCCCCTGAGATCCCATAGACGGGCTGTTTTATCATACGAACCGGTAAGAATTGTCTTCCCATCAGGGGAGAATGCCACCGATGAAACATCATCCGTATGGCCATTTTCCGCAGAACCTCCAAATTCCCTGGTCATATTTCCCCCGGGGTCCCACAAACGGGCGGTATGATCTTCAGACCCGGTAAGTATGGTTTTCCCGTCAGGAGAAAAAGCCACCGAAGTAACACCATCCGTATGACCTTTGAACACCCTGATCAGGTGTCCGTTAAAGTCCCACAGACGTGCTGTTTTATCAAATGAGCCGGTAAGGATTCTTTTATCTGCAGGTGAAAAACAAACTGAAACAATTCCATTCGCATGACCGGTAAATTCACTGATCATATTTCCCCTGAGGTCCCATAACCGGGCTGTTTTATCAAATGAACCGGTAAGAATTGCCTTCCCGTCGGGAGAACAGGCAACGGTAACCGCGCCATAAGCATGGCCGTCGAATTCCATGATCATGTTTCCCCTCGTATCCCACAGGCGTGCCGTCTTATCAAAGGAGCCGGTAACAATGAGATCCCCGCCGGGTGAAAAGGCTACGGATGTCACTTCTCCTGCGTGACCTTTGAAATCACACAAGGCTTTTTTCTGCAATTCCCATAAACGGGCTGTATGATCATCTGAGCCGGTCAGGATTGTCTGCCCGTTAGGGGAAAAAGCGATGGAAACGACACTTTTTGCGTGACCGGTAAATTCCTGGATCATATTTCCTTTCATATCCCACAAACGGGCTGTTTTATCTGCAGAACCGGTAAGAACTGTTTTCCCGTCGGGGGAAAAAGCCACGGAAGAAACCACATCCGAATGACCTTTAAATTCCCGGATCATATTACCTTTCATATCCCATAAACGGGCTGTCCTGGCCGAACCCGAAAGGACTGTTTTCCCGTCAGGTGAAACAGCTACAGATGAAACACCCTCCGTATGACCGGGAAATTCACAGATCAAATTTCCTTTCAGGTCCCACATACGGGCTGTTTTGTCTTCAGATCCGGTAAGAACAGTACTCCCGTCACCGGAAAAAACGAGAGATGTGATGGTGCCTTTATGACCTTTGAATTCCCTGATCATTGTCCCGTTCAGATCCCACAGGCGGGCTGTTTTATCAAAGGAGCCTGTAAGAATTGTCTTCCCGTCCGGAGAATATGCCACGCACTTTACACCATCCGTATGTCCGGTGAATTCCCTGATCGTATTTCCATTCAGGTCCCATAAACGGGCTGTTTTATCAAATGAACCGGTAAGTATCGTTTTCCCGTCAGGTGAAAAAGCCAGGGACCTTATACCACCGTTATGTCCTGAAAATTCCCGGATTAACTTGCCATTCATGTCCCATAAACGGGCTGTTTTATCAAATGAGCCTGTAAGAATTGTGGTTCCGTCAGGTGACCAGGCTACAGAATTGACAGATCCTTCGTGGGTCCCGATAATTCTGTAAAAAGAATTTTCGCGGTAAATTTTCACTGCGTCACTTTGAATGCCGGGATCATGATGTTTTTTGAATGCTTCCTCCGCCAGTCTCAGCGCTGTTGTAGGATCACTTTTCACTATACTTTTCATTGCTGTTACCAGGTAATTTGCCTGGACAATATTTTTTTGTTTCCTGACCTCATTTGCGGCATTATCTGCTTTTTGTTTTTGAAATATAGCCACTTGGGTGGCAGAATCGGCTTTGAGCTTTTGACATGTTGCCACATGTGCAGCAGAGTCGGCTTTGAGCCTCTGTAGTTTTGCAACCATGGCGGATGAATCGGCTTTGAGCTTTTGACAATCGGCCCGCTTATATGCAGCCTCTGTTTTAAGGTAATTCTGATAAAGGACCACCGCAACGGTGATTGCAGCGATAAATAGAATTCCTATGATTGTATAGATAGCCAATCGCTGTATCTGTTTAATACGATTTCCACGAAGGTCTTCTTCTTCGCATTTTTTCAGGTATGCCATGGTTCCTTCAAAATCCGCGTTATACCTTTGTGCCCATGCAGCTGCCGGGTTGAATGTATCACGCCAGTCAACCGAAATCTTTAACTGGCTCTCGCTTAAATAAACATTCTTCTGTCCATACATGCTCACCGTTTCTGCCAGCTGCAGATATTTCAGGGCAGCCTCTGCCTCTTCATCCACCCATTTGCTCAATGTATTCCATTGACGGATCAGGCTTTCATGTGAAATATCAACCACCTCATCGTCTGCGTCATTCGCTTTGCTGACAACCAGGAAAGACCTCTCTTCCATTGTATACAGGTCGATGATGTTACCAACCTGTTCTTCGCCGGAACCTGTTAAGGCGATGAGCTGGCGGCGTGATACCGGGCGCCTGATTTTACGCTTGTTTTCATCAATTCCGGTAAGCGCCTGGAATATTTTCTTCGTCAGTGCCTGGTCATCCGGGCTCATACTGTCAAGCACTTCATCGGCATGTGTTGAAAGAGCCTTTTCAACTCCCCGAACCTGTTTATAATCCTCCAGGTCAAGGCAGCCCTGCTTATCGGCCTTCAGGTTATGATCCCACATGCGCATCAACGCATGCTGCAGCAATGGCAGTTCATCCCTGACTTTTCCCAAATCATTCATCAGCTGCGACGTAAGTGCCGGCAGGATGGTTCCGCCACCCAGCTTTACCGGACCTTCGATCACTGTTTTGAGTTGAACCCGGTTCAACCGGGGCAGGAGGTACATGCTTTGGTTCATGGCTTCGGGCAATCCATAAAACTGGTCGCAATCACCGATAAAATCAGAGCGCAATGTGATAACTACATAGATGGGCAATCGCTTTAAGCTGGAAAGTTCCAGGATGATATTTACAAAATCAATGGCCTCGTCTTTGGCTTTAACGGCATTCTGGTCATTTGGGTAACGGAACAACTCTTCAAACTGGTCAACCAATAAAAAGAAATTGGTGCTTTTTTCATTCCACAGGGGTTGCAGGAAATCAATGATTGCAATGGCACCCGTTTCCCTGATCTTATGATAAAAATCTTCGACGGATGGTAAATTGGCGGCAGGGTGCAACTGGTCAAGGATTGCTTTTGCCAGGTTAACCAGGGGGCTTTTACCCGGTTTCATCGTTGTGATGGCCCAATGGTCGCGGTCATTGACAAGATAACCAGCCAACAACGAAGGTATCAGGCCTGCTCTCATCAGGGAGGATTTTCCGCATCCCGAGCCTCCAACCATGGCAACAAAATGGTGCTGGTGCAAACGTTGCAATAAATCAAGCGTCTGTTCATTCCTGCCGAAAAACAGAAGGCTCTCCTCCGTCTTGAATGGGCGCAGGCCTACAAAAGGATTGGAAAAATGCTCCATCATCTTGCAACTTCGTTTTGATTCCTCAATAAATCACACAGTTCACTTACATCTGTGCAGGCACTGCTGCTCTTATCAATTATTTTAACCTTCAGGAATTTTTGGGCAAAGGTGAACTCGTTTTTCTCTTTCCGAGGGGGTGCCATATACAGGATCAACTGGTCTATCGGCAGTTCTTTGGTGATGATGTATTTGAGCAAGGCGTTCATTCGTTCCTGCACCCAATCCCTTGAAACCAATCCATATAAAAAAATTACTTTGGTCACCTGGCTGATTCTTTCTCCGAGGATGTCTGAATTCTCCCGGGGGTCATCTTCAAGGGGATTGACAAATGGCTGTATCTTATTCTCAATTAGCATCTTACATATGTCGTACGCGTAAACAAGGTCTTTGCAATGTGTATCCAGCAAAACCGAAACTTTACCAGTGTCTGTTGGTTTTTGGAGTCGCCGTTGTTTGATATGTTCGGCAAAATCCACTACTGTCTGCGAAAGGGAACTTGTTGAACCTCTTATGAATTCATACCTGGTTCCCGAACACCTGCCGTTTTCAAGGTTTTGCAGAAACTGTTTATACCGGTCTTCTTCAATTGCGTTTATTTCCGTTTCAGCCGGGATCCAGATCATTTGCGGTTTTGCAATGTCGAATCCAAGTTCTGTTTGTTTTTGACGGTATCCTTCCGGCAACCCATGAATTTCCATCCCGGGATATTTGTCTAACAGGTGTACGGAGAGGTCTGAACTGAGCAGGGCCTCCCTGATTTTCTGTTCATGTTCATCTGCCTCAAATGGCGGTGGTATATCCGTGACGATTTGAAAAGCTTTTTTCTCCAGGTCGGTGATGGTTCGTTTCCGGACGTTACGCAACGGATCAGAAACGTCCCCCATGAAGATGGTAACCCTGCTGCTGTTTCCCTTTTCTGTCATGTCCGGCTGAAAAGACTGTTGGTTTACCGTTTTCCGTAAGTCATTGACCAGGGTGTAAATTGCATCACTCAGTTTTTTTAATCGATTTCTGAAGTCCTCGGTGTCCGTGTCAAGGGTCCAGCCATAACCCTCCGCCTCTTTTGCATCATGAAACGGGAACCCGCTGATTCCGCTAATTTCGGGAGGCCATTCACTGAAAGGTATATTATAGAGCAATACGTTGATGATCCGCGACCGGTTTCCGACATGCAGACCGGCCATTTCCGACTTCGCTTTTTTACAGAAAAGTTCGAGTTCCTTATGGCAATAATCGGACTTCAAATATCCGTGTGAAAGCAGGCATACCATGATGGCGGAATTCTTTATTCCTTCATCAATGGACTGGCCGAACAGCACACTCCCGTCAAGTTTGTTGATGTCCCACCAGATTTTCACCATATCCGACCTTCCAAACCTTTTGGCAAGTATGGCGTTCAGATTCTTATAGAATCCTTCAATCCATCCATACGATTGGCCTGTAAACGCATAATTATCAACATGGGCATAGCTGATAAAAATATCATATTCAAAACCCGGTACAAATGCCATGGTTAGAAATTTATGTTTTTTTACGCCTGATGGTTACCCCGACAATTAAGCACTTTCGCTTATCCAGCAATGGCGTGAACAACCACTCCTCTTCCGCCGGTGCAGCAGCTTTAAACAACTCGAAAATATCCGTCTGCGGGATTATTTCAACTTTCACATCGGGAATTTCACGGATCTTGTTCATTGCGGAATTTCTGAAAAAATCCTGTTCCCTTGCAGATTCAGTATTCGCGTACATAAACAGCAAATCCCTGAAATCATTGATAATTTGCCTGCGAAGCTGGTTGATCACCGCTGTATCGCTTTTTGAGCAAGGCGCGGAAAAAGCAGTATCCAGTGAAAACTGATAAACAAAACCAGTACCGGCCTGCATGCGTGCCGGCACACAACCGCTCTTATACACGATCACCTTAAAGGAAACGGTACCCTTCTTTAGTTTTTGACCCCTTGTTACTTCAAAAGAGGGGATCTCCCCGGTTCCATGTACTTTGTTCCCCGGCATACTGACAGTCAGTCCTGGCGAACACTTTGACAATTCCCATACAATGCTGTCAGCCGAACCGGGGTATGTGACCAGGGGCTGGCTGGTTGTATTGCCAATGGTCCCGTTGCCGAATTTTATTCTCGCCGTCGAAGGTTGCAGGATGAATTTGCATCCGGGTTTAATTGAATCTGCGGTGACATTGGTCAGCAATGGCCCGATCGGTTTTTTAGAAACAGTATTGCGAATGGTGTCTGCCACCCGCGCGTTGATGAAGTTAATGCTGGTGTCGTTCCCTTTGGCGGGAGGTTCATAAACAATGATGTATTTTAAATTGTGGTCCCTGACCGAACAGCCGCTTTTATTCTGCAAGACCGAATCAGCAGTTTTTGCGATCAGGAAATTGATGGAATCAATGTTATTGATTACCTGGAAAACGGTGTCAAGCGCTTTTCTCACGTCCCGCGTTTTTCCTGAAATGGGTTCGGCACCTGCACAACCAAAACCTTTCCCGGTTTTTTTAACCGGTGGTTTTTGATGAGCGGCACCAGGCGGAACTTTGACCGCAGTATCGGAGATATCTATGATGCAGCGGTAATATTTGTTGCTGGCATTGGCGCTGTAAAAAAACAATTTGCATTTTCCCGGCTCCTGGAGTTCTTTTAACAGGTATTTATTGAGCAATACGATCTTCAATGAATCTGACACCGGTGATTTTGCGGTAAGTTCTTTCCCGGGTTCATTGGTTAAAAACCTTCTGTCAAGGTCCGGGTCGTAATTGTCGGGCGAAAGCGGGAAGATGTTCCGTATAAAACTTTGCCATCCATTCAGCCCGGTATTTTGCACATTGCTTATCTCCTTGCCGGTATCCAGCCTTTTCAGCAGAACAACCGGCTTAAACCCCGGTGGCAGCGTGTCGGCATCCTTGATGAAAAGCATCTCAACAAACGCTGCGGGGTATTTGTCTTTTGTTTTTTCACCAATCCTGTCTGCAATGACAATCTCCTGCCTTATGGGTTCCACTCTTTTACAACTGCAACTCCGCTGCGAGCATCCCAACGCAACAAACAACAATAGCCATAAAGTCCTGGCAAGAATTGACCGGCGATTCATTTTGAAGACATTCATAACGATATCGGCTATTTGGTTAAAACAATTTGTTCCCTCTGCTGCAATGGCTTTGGCCCAGGGACAGCACCGAAGCAAGTCGGCGGCCCGTCGACCGGTGACAAACTCATGACATTTACGATCTGGTGATGCAGGGCATACTTCAGGAAATACTCCCGCAACAGGGGTGTCCCGGGCAAAGCAAGACAAAAGTTACGGATATGATTGTCTTCAATTAAACCAAAGGTATACAGCGTATTGTCGGCTAAATAATGCCCCTGGTGCGAAATGGTGCCATTTATTGCCAGCCCGTCGGGTAGCATTATCTCAGCAGGTAAATAAAAAGGCGGCCCGGGAATTGTATACCTGTGGGTCAGCATATGTTCCCGCCTCTCTTTTTTACAGCAATATCTATAATAAACTTCGGCAAAGAAATATCCTGTTGCATACACATGGATGAATGCAACCAGCGCATATGTTGTTGCAATTAACAGGGGAATTACCCCGAACGGTTCTCCCGATTGTGTCCAGCCTTCAATAAATCCGTAAGCCTTAAATGCAGCAATTGCACATATCAGGAAATAGAAGATTCCGGCAAATACTTTAAACCCCATTATGGTCTTTCTCCTCCAGCTGATCCTGGCCGGGCAGGGGATCACATTGTTGTGCGCATCGTAATCGCGGGGTTCGCCAAATTCAAAAAAAGGCGCACAGGCCGGGCTAAGCACCGACAACTGGTTCTTCAGCATCGTCCATCTTCCTTTGTTCCAGTGTGAACCTATGGCAAAAATAAAATCCAGGAGAAAAAAGAGGGCGGCAAATAAAATGTTGCCAAAAAACAGGTAAAAGGCCATGAGTCCAACGATCTCCAATAAGAGAGCAAATGAAAAAAGAAACGTATCGGCCTGGAAATTGGCCGTGCCAAAAAAACCCGGGGCCTGGAAAGTTCCGGCCTGGTAAGGTTCTTTCCTGGTAAAAAGCCATTTTCTTTTTGTTTCCAGGCTGGGAGAAAACCATGGGTACGAATCATCATC
The DNA here is from genome assembly GCA_026391835.1 of Bacteroidota bacterium. Classification (GTDB taxonomy): domain Bacteria; phylum Bacteroidota; class Bacteroidia; order Bacteroidales; family FEN-979; genus CAIVAT01. The sequence continues at coordinate 28,370 of JAPLDF010000011.1, read as the reverse complement.
ATTCTCCAGCGGGTGAACATAAGGCAACGGGAATACAGGAACGGCAGGCGGATCCGGGCTGTTTGGCGGCGGCGTTGCATTATACACCGGGACATTGGCCAGGATCGACGTTAGTTGATGATACAGGGCGTACTTCAGAAAAGCATCTCTTTTAGCGGTAAGAACAGCCCCGTTGGCATCGGTAATATTTGCCCTTATCTGGCGGATGTCGCCATCCGTCAGCACACCAAATGTTGACAGGGTATTATATTGAAGCCAGTGGTTGTTGCAATGAATATGCATTCTTGGCATGACCGGCGGGCCATTCACAGGAGGATCGGGACAGGTAAATTCCTGCCCGTTGGATAGCGGAATATTGATGTCAGCATAGGGATTGAACATATCGGTTGAAAAGTGCCTTGTCAGGTCGTGATTCCTTGCTTCTGCCCTGGCCAGGCGCCGCACATTGAGTTCGGCAAAAAAGTACCCGGTGGCATAGATATGGATAAATGCAACCAGTGCATAGGTCACGGCGATCAGGATCGGGATGGTGCCAAAGTCATTGCCGCTCTCGATCCATCCATTGACAAAGCCAGCCACCTTAAAGGCAGCTATCCCGCAAATGAGCAAATAGAAAATGACAGAATAGGTTTTAAACCGGGCAATGGTGCGTCTTCTCCATTGTATCCTTGCTGCGATCGGCTTCAGCTGACCATGACCGTCCAGGTCATTTGCCTCCCCGAAAACGAAGTCATGTACCAGTGCCAGCTGGTTGTTAAGCTCTGCCTGGCGCCCCCTGTTCCAATGGGATCCGATGGCAAAAATGAAATCCAGGACGAAAAACAGCGCTGCAAACAGGATGCTGTCGAAGAAAGCATAAAACGCCGTAAGACCTGTAATTTCCAGCAGCAGTGCCATAGAAAACAGGAAAGCATCGGTGCCAAAACCCGCAGTTTCGAACAATCCCGGCGATTGAAAGTTGGTGCCCCTCACCGGGTGTTTCCGGGTGTACAACCACTTGTACAGGGTTCCGGAACCCGGTGCGTACCATGGGAACATTTGAAGGATCCGATTCATAGCTGTTTTGTTTACCTGGTTAATTTCTGTTTTTCCCTTTCATAGATCAGGTCGCCGGGCGATTTGAACACCAGCATCCTCACTGTAACAAGTGTTTTACACACGGCAGCCACAATAATTGCAACACTGAAAATTAAAAACCATAAATTAAAAAGTGAAAAAAAGTCCTGGCCTTCTCCCAGGATCAACACCCTCTTCAAAATATATTTGCCAAACCATTCCCCTGTAATCCAGGCAAGGGCCGAGGCAATGATCATTGAAATCAGCAGGATTTTCAGTACCACGATCGTATAGATCCCGATGATGATGTTCCGGTTTGCCCCAAATGCCATGAAATTTCCCAAATTCCTTTTCACTTTGTCAAGGTGGTTCCGCAATGAATTTGAGAGGAATATCAATACCGACAAACCCGCAATCATCAAAACCAGGATGATTGCGCCAAATGACATATTTAAAGAAAAAAGGAAATTCTCGCGCTGTTCCACCGTTTCCAGGTTGATCGAAACCCGGTACCTTTTCTTAATATAATCAGAGAATTCCTTTAGTTTGTCAAGCCGGTTGAATTCAACAGCCAGGTAATCGAAATTAAAATTCCTTTTCATTTCCAACCAGTGATCCCGCATAGCACCGGAAGTGTCTTTTACAAGTTGCGTATATTGCCCGAAATGATATTTCCTGAGACCGTCGAGATGGTATAAATTGCCCAGCCGGTCCCGGAAAATCTGCCTGGTCCCGATTTTTTCATTTGAGAAGAACAGGACCGTAATACCTTCCTGGACATCATGCACCACCGAGTCGGGAGCCACCTGGAATTCCTTTTGCAATATGCTGATGAACAGTTCTGCCTCCTTTTTTTCTGTTGTTTCAATGAATAGTTTTGAATATGATTTGTCCCCGGGATAACAATATGATTTCATGATGTAAAACATGTCGGTACACAACACATCCGCATGATCGGGCAACTCCCTGGCAACCCCCAGTAGACGGACCGGTATGTAATTATCGCTATACAGGCCGTACGACAGGTATTTGACCGAGTCGCGGTGAAATCCGGTCTTTTTTAAAAAATTATCAGTAACAACCATCCCGAACGGATCTCTTTGAAACACGTTGCCAGGTGGACCGGAACTACTGAAGTTATCCGGCTCCAGCAGGTCGGCGATGATCGGGCTCCGGGGGTCAATGGTCCTGGCTTTTGGCAATGGCAGGGCTGACGAAACCCCGTTCCGGTCGAGAAAAGAAGCTCCGAACCCTTTTGACAGGTAGATGTTTTTAACCAGGAACCGGTTTTTTAATGCCGGATCGCGCAGATCTGAAAGTAAATTCAGCGAGGAGTCCTGGACACTCCTGGTAACTTCGATGTTGATCCAGTTCGAGAATGGGTTGTCCGCCAATTTCCTTTGATATTCAAGGGCCTGGTATGAAAAACCGATGCATAAAAAAGTTACGGATAACATACCCGTTAAATAGGCGATCGTCCGGTATCTTCGACCGGCAATTGCTTTAAATTCGTTTTTCCGTACAACAGCGTTAAATGACAAATATCTCTTCATTTCATGCAACCGGTTTGCTCAAACAACAACATTACACACTTAAATGATTGAATGTATATAATTTACCAGGTCATGGGGACTGGTATAGTTGACCCAGCCATAGTTCTCCCGGGTAAAAAAATGTTCAGGTTTCATGATGAACAAGGCGGGCGTTTCAGTTTCCTGCCGGGTTAAGACAATAATATTATCGGCCTTTTCAACGGAGAGTTCGATGTTGTGGGATACGATCACTGCCGAACTATGATCATCTTTAATTTTTTTCCTGATGAACTCGAACAAATCAAGCGAATTTTTAGGGTCCAGGTTACCGGTTGGTTCATCCCCGAACAGGACGTTATAATTTTTCAACACAGCCCGTGTGAAAGACAATCGTTGTCTTTGCCCGCCGGCAACCTCATACGGGAATTTTGTTTTGATGCCGCTTCCTGAAAGATGGAGCACATCCATCGGTTCAGTTAAAATATCCGAAACCCTTTCCGATTCGATCTTCCCCTGTATCAGCCTGGCGATCAGCATATTTTCACTGCAGGTATAGTGCGGCATCAGGTAATCATCCTGGAAGATAAAGGAGAAACACTCTTTCCTGATCCTGGCCAACTCCTTGTATTTTTGCCACACCCGGGGCAGGTCAACCGGACCGGTTGGCGAGTTGTACCTGGCTGTCCCGCCCCGGATGGTGTTGTTCATCAGCCCAAGTGCTTCAATCAGGGTTGATTTCCCGCTTCCCGACTGGCCCAGGATGACGGTCAGTTTCCCGGCAGGAATATTCAGCCGGTCAATGAATAAAACTGCACGACCCTCCTCCTGGTAGGAACATGTGAACTGCGCTATTTCAAATATATTCATTGATTTTAATTGGCAATTATGGTAACGATGAAACAGGAACCCAGAAATATTTCACATCTGACGACGCCCCGGCCTCTCTTTCGATGACAAAGGCTTTTTGATGAAGAATTGCTTTTAACGTTTGATTTTTTTCATGCAGCATGTTTTTATATTCAACGGCAGGACCGTTTACCTCATCCTGGCATTCGCAAATCTGCCTGATATTGAAGTTTTTTATTCTGTCGGAAGAGGAATAGCCGAAACTGGCACCGATGATCCTGTCAAGGAGCTGTGGTATGGTATAATCCAGAAAAGAATTGTCAAGAATCATGTTTTCCCCGATAAACCGTTTGATGAGGGTTTGCCATAGATCGCAGATCCCGTTGCACACATTCGTGGAAGATAAATCTATCGTCAAACCGTCGATGGTGCTGGTCATATCAACCAGTTCCCCCTCGGTCATCAATACTTCGGCCTGCCATATGTTGTCCCTGGAATTGGTTGAATTCTGATACTGCATCCGGGTATAGCCCTTTTGCAATATCCTGACCGAACTGATATTCCTTCGGCAATCCGGCAATATCTTTTCCAATCCCAGCCTGAACGCTGTTTCATTCGGCGTAAGCCCGGCGGTATCTGTCCGGGAATTGCACTCGGCACTGATCACCCGCGAAATTGTTGAAATAACCGGATCGTATGAATCTTGTATATAATCCAGGATTTGAGGTCCCTTCAACCCGGCTGTGTCGATCGACATGGTTGCCGCCAGCAGGTAATTCGTCATCACGCTGCATTTTCCGGACTGTTCCCATCTGATGGGGACCGGACCAAGCCCATGGGTTTTGTTAAATGCACCGATGGCATTCCGGATAATTTCATCAACAGTTGAAATGAAAGAGGGATTGTCGGACAAATCAAAGGCCAGCAGGTAACAGTTTTTTTCAGAGAGTTTGGCGGAAATATGTGCATTCATCTCATTTTGAATGAATGGCGTTTTATTGGTGTTGATCACCACGATGAGGTTCGTCTCCTGCGGGTTGAATGGCTCTTTATCCAGAACCTGGTTCAACCTGGCGAAACAATTTTGATTGCCGGGGAGAAGGGAGCCGGGTTTATGACCGATCAGGCTGTCGAGCAGCATGTTGTATGTTTCAGCCGGACCGGCGGCCCTGTCGGCCAGCGATAGCCGGCCTGGCGGCCCGGGGAAATAACTGGCATTGTATCTTTTTGTGAAGGCGGTGTATTTCGAGTGCAGCTGGTTGAGGAAGAAAACAGCATAGGTATTGGGAAGGGAATCGGGAAGAATAAAGAAAACCTTGAGTCTTTTCTTGTTTTTATGAAGGGAGTCGCAGATACTTTTGCTGCTCCTGAGGTACTTCCCGGCTGCGGCGACCATAAATATTTTCCTGTCGCTCCTGTCTATCGCCAGAAAAGGAAACCGGAAGAACTCGGATGATCTTCTCTCATTTGTAAATGAGGTGCGAAAGCAATCACTGCTCTGCCAGCATTTATCCTTGCCGATTGCATTTCTCAGCCATCCCGGAGTTGCACGGCCACTCTTTAAATCCTTTTCTATTGACGGGGCCAGGTAAAAATAATCCGGTTCTTCCCACAGAGGTTCAATGCTGACATTCCGGTTTGCCAGGAATACGCCCAGCTCACTGCTGGTGGAAAAAACTTTTGCATTCCCGAACAAGGTGTCGCATCTGCGTTTCTGGACGGAACCAGACTGGAAATTGGGTTCAAAGCAGAGCCTGTTGTCATAGTTAAAAACCCTCTTTGCATCAACCCACCCGATAATCTGCGAACTGAACGGGGCAGAAGGATTAAAGGAATAGTCCTTTCCAAGCAGGTACCTGTTTTTTTCACTCTGGTAAATAAAATAGATCGAGTATAAAGGTAACAACGTTATTGGTTCCAGGTCGGTCGGCGACTGATATACAGGAATCCGTGATTCATCGATAAGCCCGCTGCAAATACTGTCAACCAGGTCACTTGAATTCAGCACCACGCACTTTCTGTGTATCAGTGCATCCCTGGTGAAATCGGCAGAAAAACGGAACAGGTAGTTTTGCTTGGGTTTCCAGCCAACTTCATGCGCATTCTGAATCGTCAGCCCGTTTACACCGGTCCCTGAATAGACCAGGAATTTTGTCAGGTCTTCATCCACGACATAAAACTTCTCTCCAAAATCCGCCCCCCGGTTGGCGTATACGATCCACGGCCCGGCCAGTTTGGTGCCGTGCTCAGAAATAACCTGGTCAATCCTGACGGCTTTGGCCGGATCCAGCAGGCATGCCGGTTGTTTCCTGGCAGTTTTCTGGGCCAGGCAAGGGAAGGTTAGCAGGAGAACCAGCCAGAATAGTGAGATAGGTGGAATTCTGTTCATGTGTCAATTTTTATTTAAAAAACCGGCCATAAGAATTATCAGTATTTCCTGCTGAACAGGTTCCCGATGAAAACATTTACCCCGAATGAAGTTATCCTGATCGTTTTGTATGTTTCAAGAAAACTGGTAAAGTCACCTGCGGGATAAAGATTGTAACCTGTTCTTCCCGGCCGGCAGGTAACCGGGGTGATCCCGATGTTGAGCCAGGGTTCCAATCCTATGGTGATGCTGTTGATTTTCGCTTCAATCCCGAAGGCCGCTAAAGCAGAAACACACAGTTTGTTCAGCCTGACGGAAGCAGCATAATTGTAATTTTTATTGGAAAAGATATTGATGGCATCCTGGTCGTCGAGGTAGAACCATGTCCTGGCCGAATCGGGCAGGTTCGCCTGGCTCACATAGAAAAATTTACCCTCCGCACTGTGTGACAAATAATATCCAACCCTCGTCGTCCCCGACAACAGGGAAATCTGGGGACCTGCCCTGAGGTAATACTTTAACCTGGGCCCGGAACTTCTATCCGGCCGGTGGCCTGAATTTTTTCCGGGTAAATACCATTTTAAGGTAACCGGGATGGAAACACTGTTTATGGTAATTTTCTCTGAAACGGAGGGAGCCCGGTCGACAACCGTCCCTTCGCAATTGTATTCCGGTTGTGAAGAACAGCCGAAGGTCTGCCGGTAAGCGTTTTCATAGTTGGTAACGGAAATATCGAACCCGGTGCCCGAATAAAGCAATCCCGTGCTCAGGAGCAGGCCGTCAGGATGTTGCCTGTTCAGCCGGATATCGGCCAGCAGTCCTATTGTATATCCGTAGGGCTTGCCGGTTGAATAATCGCTTGTAACCCCGGGAACAACCGCTGAAACCGGCTTGCCAAAAAGATCACCCGAAAGGCTGGTTATAAAAGAATATCCCGCCTGAACGGATAGGCTCCTTATCCTGGCAAGCCTCGTATCCCTTGAAATATTCTGGATCAAAGCATTGTCACTGTAAATGTTCAATAGCAATTTCAGGGTCATGATGTTGCTGGAGCCCCTCGTCTTTTTTTCCGGGTTTTCATCCGGAAGGTGGTTGATTTTTACCAGGTATACTACAGCAGTCTTTCCGCCGGCACCTGGTATAATATGCCGTTTGCCATAAAAAACATTGGGCTTCATGTTGTTGTATAAGCGGATAGCACTGTCGGCATACGCATCAACCTGGGGTAAATATCCCGGTTTCGGAGTTTTGGATAGATAAAGATCCCAATAAAGCGTTGCGTTGAGTTCGAAAAGTTCCCTGAACGCGTTGATGGTAGCCGTATCAACATAGGGACTGCCCGGGTTGCCAAGGGTTGAGAGATCCTGGTAGTCGCGGATACATTTTTCAATTTTTTCCAGGTTCTGCAGCTCATCCTGGGCATGAAGCAGCATGGCCGGGAAAAGCATGAGCGGTATGACGAGCAGCCGGTGAATTCGCAGGTTCTTCAATCTCTCAGAATTTTATCATTTTAGTTGTGCGTTTGCTTCCGGTTCCGCCGGGGTACCCGATAAAATAGAGCCCGGCGGGAAGACGTGATATGTCGATGATGAAATCACCGCAGGTAACCTGTTGCACGTTTACCAGCCTGCCATACTGGTTGACCATGAACAGGCGGGCTGCAGGATCAATGTCCGCGTTTATTTTTACCCGGATGATGTCACTGGCCGGATTTGGCGAAATCTCCATTACGGGCAGTTCGGGCTCCCGGCAACGCATTTTCAAAGATTGATAAGGTGTGGAGCTGTTGCAGCAGGTGCAACTGGTATCGGCGCAGGTTGTTACCGTGTACGACGAACTGTTGAGTGTGTCAAGGATGTATCGCCCGGAGGGGGCAACATACCCCCCGAAGGGCATATGATCCCTGAACCACTGGTAACATCCCGCCGTGGAGTCGCTGCAAACAAGCATGTCGCAGCCGAACTGCCAGATTGTGGATGGATCGGGTGACAAATCCCGTTTATGAAAAACACCCATGGCATGGTATCCTTCACAACCGGTTTGAGTTTCTGTAACAATCAAAACCAGTGAATCCTGGCCAGGCTGCTTCCCCCACCTGATTGTAACTGATTGATTTTCGTCAGACCCGATAATCGAATCGCCATGACCTGCCAGCCATTTGTATGTGTTGAATGTGTTCCCTGCAATATACATGACCTGCCGGTTGCCGCACACCGTATCCCCCGGAACTACCTGTTGCCCGGCAGCCGTAACCTCTTGTACAATCAGGGAAAATGGCTGCCGGATGGTTATTTTAAAGGGGTTCAGTGCCGAACCTCCGGCTTCACGGCAGGCGTCATTCCATCCTTTTACGGTAAGATCGAAGTTGCCTGGCTGAAATCCCGGAAAAACCAATGTGTCCGTTGCGCTCATGGTGGTATCCACATGCATTTGAAAATACCAGAGATATTTATCACAGTTCTGATGCAGGTCAACGGAATAAATACCCTTCCCTTCAGGGCATACGATAGAATCGGTACTGACAATGTTGCCGATGCCCGGACGCGGGTTGAACCCAATTTTAACAAATGAGGTATCGCTATAGAGGCCTGTGGAAGCATTATACCCTTGTGCCATCACCGAGTCGTGATCAGGCGGAGCCCCGATAAATGAAATCTGAACGGAATACCTGGAAACGGGAGCGATATCCTGGTCGGAATGATGCAATGTTCCCCAAACGATCGTGTCGGTATTCAGCAAGGTCAGTGAATCTGCAGCAAAATAAATGTATCCCACGCCATTCCCGATGCATATTTTATCAGGGCCAGCGATCAGCGGCCTGCCGGGAACCTGGCCTTTTAATGAATAACAAAACCCTGAAATGAGGATAAACAAAATAAAACTATTACGCATAGGCACATGTATGAACGAAAAAACAATCCACTGCCCTGAAACGGCTCACATATCCGGGTTGTCTCACTTTTCATTATGCTTCGGAACCGCCGGAAAACGTACCCCGACATACCGGGAGACAACATTTCCCGCTGCATCTTTCTGATCAGCATGACTGGCAACGGCATACCATGAAAAAGGAACATCCGAGCTGCCACCCTGCAGTTCAATGACATCAAACCCGTTTTGTGTTTTATTGGCAACATACACACCTTTACAATCACCTTCCAGCTGAATAAACACCTTTAGCGGATGGTCTTCCGAGATATATGTATTGTTTGCAAAATCAGGATCAAGTGAAATGCGGGCCGCGCCGGATGTTAATTTCCCGGTACCGAAGTCTGTTAAAAAATACTCTGATGATTCAATACTGTATGATGCCCCGTTCCGGCCATCTGCTTTGTATATCACGCCATTGCATGAGTTACTGCCATAAATCCTGTAATTGTTCCCGGAATTATAATTTGTTGCCACGTAGGCGTAATTGGGGCCATTCGTAAAATATCCCCCGGCGCGGTCGCCTGAGGTATTGGTTGCCTTGGCGTACAACCCCCATTGTGTGCCAAAAAACTGGCCTCCCGCACCTGCTGCGATCATCGAAGGTGTTGCCCCGTTGCCAATTCCAACAACCCCTGTTCCCGACGAAGCGGCATTCACGGCATAGGCAACGGGGAATGAACTTATCGTCCCTGCAACATGTAAAAAACAGGACGGAGCGGTTGTACCTATCCCCAGGCGGCCATTGGTGTTATCCCAGTGCAGGCCTGCAGGCTGAAGGATCCCTGCATTGCCGTTTCCAACCAGCAATTTGTTTGCTGCCAGTGTACCGTAGCCTGTACCGCCATTGATTACCGCCACCACACCATTTACGTTGGCCGCATCGCCCGGAATATCCCCCGAAATGTCGGCACCGGGAATTGTCAAAGAGGCAGTAAAGGGGTTTATTCCGTTTCCCCTGGCATATCCGCTCAGATTTGTCGCACCTGTCCCGCCATTGCCAACCGTGAGGGTGCCGGTTACATGCGATCCCAGGCCAATTTTTCCATAGGAGGGCGGTGTGCCGGCACCACCGGAGATCAGTGCATATCCTTGTGCAACATCCGGCAGTTTTCCAAAAGAAGTCGGGGAGTTTGCAACAAGGAGATCTCCTGTCGTATAGCTTGTCAGGCCTGTTCCGCCGTTTGTGGCAGGCACGGTTCCCAGGGAAATTGTCGGGGTGGAACCTCCTGTAGTCTGTATCGGGGAGTATCCGTATATATCAAAAACACCCTGTCTTTTTGAAACTACGCCCATGGCATCCGTCACAAGTACTTCATTGCCCGACCCTGTTAAAAGGTACTGGAACCGGACATTGTTGCCGGCATTGACATCCAGCAGATACATTGGATTTATAACGCCGATGCCAACTTTCCCCCCGTCAAAAATGCCGTTTCCATTGATCCTGAATGTTCCCTGCTGGGCAACGGATGATTGATTATGAATAAAACCGTCACCCGGTGCTGCCAGGAAATGCTGCTGGTTTACCCAGTAACGCGTTGCATCTGACGTAATGGTATCACTTACCTTTTGCCGCGACATCAGTTTGAAAGCAGTAGCAAGTTGTGTGAGGGTGTCAGCCCAGGCCAGCCTGCTGTTAAAACTTATCCAGTCAATACTGCGGAGATACCCGTCGGTAAGCGCATTCGCCGGGGTCATTGATCCTGCGATCCTGTTGTGTGATATACCCAGGGTGAATGGCGCCGTACCAGTTGCCGATACAACCCGGTTCGTGTAGGCCGTGTCCCATTTGGTGATATCCGCGGCTGAAATACCGTGAGCAGGATGTGCGGTGAAAACCGGGTCCGTCTCGGTAAAGGTCGTTTCGTTGAAGCGCTTCCACGATGTTCCGTTATACCAGTACAACGCATTCGCGGTGAGGTTGTAAACAAGAAGTCCCTCGCTGGGCGAAATGATGGCATTCATTTGACCGGCAGTCATCCGCGGGGGCAGGAACCCTTTAAATGCCGATTTTACATCCAGCATGGCTGATGTATCCGGGGAGGATCCGTCATCATTTATTCCCACCTGTGCCAACAGGCTGGTCGCCGCAAAAAACAGGAAAACCGTGATGATAGTTTTCATGGTCGGGGTGATTTTATACTGCCCGGTGGCGCGGAGATGTCCATCCGGACGTTAATATCTAACTACCTGGAAAAGATTAATTGAATGTGGTTATTAAACTTTAGCAGGATGTCAAGGAACAACAGCGCAACACATTTATATGATGCAATAATCCGAATGATCACGTTGGAGAAAGGTTGAAATAACCGGGGGCACTGGATAGAATTGGTGAGTTTTCAGAGTCATATGAGTCTAGATGTGTTTATACCCGAAATGGGTAAGTGTAATTCTAGAATGACAAAGTTTACCGCAGTACTTTCTAATTTACAAACACGTCTTGTAGTGAATGAACTCACAAAGATAATCGCAGAAAACCAAAAAACAATATTTTTATAAAATATTTTACAATATGCTCATCAGATGTGCTTTGCGGGAGCCCATTTATTCTTGTTAGGTCCGATCATCTTTTTAATCAGCAAATACCGTTATAACACCCTGCTAAAATATCATCTTATAGTTAACAAGATTTACCTTTTCCTCATTCCGGGATAGTATCAAAAGTCAGTTTCGGTCTACCCTGCATACCCTGCCGGCAATACATAAATTAATATTTATTTTTCGTCGGATACATTTATTTTGTACTTTTATCCGGATTAATTATAAATTAATTGTTGTCCATAAAAAGCCTTATGAAACATACATATACTCTTTTACTTTTCGTAGCATTTATCTGGATGCTGGGCACCCCGGCCTCCGCACAACCGCCAATGACCATAAAAGTACCGCTTGACGGTACGGAGAACTTCAGGCAGGTCACCGAAAAAACTGAACAATACCTGTCCACCCTTCCCGACAGCTATGAGAAGGACCGGTTTCAGAAACATTTTACCAGGTGGGCCTATTACCAGTCGATGCACCTCGGCCCGGCCGGCGAATTTGTCAACATCCCTAAAAAAACACTGGAGGCGGCAGGCAATCAATCCGACGCCCCGCTCACTTCGTCAAACGGGGCATGGACATTCGTCGGACCCAACAGCGCCTCGCTGAACAATCCCTCCGCCAGCCTGCTCGGCAATGGCCGGGTCGACCGCATGGCCTTCCACCCTACCGATCCCAACACCATCTATGTCGGAACACCGGCAGGAGGTTTGTGGAGAACCACCGACGGCGGGAGCAGCTGGGCCCCGTTGAGCAACTATATCCCCTCGCTTGGCGTTTCGGGGATCGTGGTGGATCACACAAACCCAAACACACTGTATGTGCTCACCGGCGACGGCGACGCCTATGTGTCAAACTATTTCGTTGTCCTTTTCGGCTATATCCGCTTGTCGGTGGGCATGCTGGTGTCGCATGATGCCGGCGCTACCTGGCAGTCGACCGGGCAGATGTCGGCCAGCGATTTCTGCGGCTACCGCCTGGTACAGAATCCCAACAATTCCAGCATGCTCTATGCGGCCACTTCCGACGGGCTTTACCGCACCCTCGATGGCGGGGCGAGCTGGACCCGGATGATGACGGGAAAATTCTACGACATCGAGTTCAAGCCGGGCAGCTCTTCGGTGATGTATGCTTCCGGGCAGGGAACCTTCTTCTATTCGTTGAACGCAGGAACCACCTGGAATACGCCGACCTTTGACTTTTCACTGTGCGCCACCGGCAGGGTGGAGATTGCAGTCACGCCAAACAGCAGCGGCAAGGTCTACCTGGTTTCCGGCCCCAAAGGCGCCAGCAGCTCCTTCTGCGGTTTTTACCAGTCGGTCAACAGCGGGTTGTCTTTCACGCGGCTGGCCAACACGCCGAATATCCTTGGCGACGAAATCGGATCAGGCGATCAGTCGGAGTATGACCTGGGCGTCGCGGCAAAGCCGACCGACAACCAGAAGATCCTGACCTGCGGGCTGGTGATCTACAAATCATCCAACGGGGGTGTCACTTTTTCAAATGCCACTACCTACCGTGAGTCCGGCGGGAACTACATCCATCCCGATTGCCACTCGATCGAGTATAACCCGCTGAACAACTTCGTGTATGCGGCGACAGACGGCGGATTTTTTAAAAGTACCGACGACGGCACTTCCTGGACAAACCTCAGTGCCGGCATCAACACCGCGCAGTTCTACCATTTTGACGATTGCGATGCCAACCCCAGCGCCGTGCTGGGCGGATGCCAGGACAACGGTGTCAAATACCGGTCGACGGCCACCACCAATTTTTCGCAAATCTTTTGTTGTGACGGGGGAGATGCGGCAATAGATTACACGAACGACACCAAGGGTTTCGCAGTATGGAACAGGGACATCATTCATTATTCGAATTTCACCACCACCAGCCCCACCACGGTCGCCAGTTCAGGATTTTTCCCGCAGGTGGATATGAATACAAGCTATCCCAACATCATCTATTACAGTTATTCAAGGGTTGTCAAGTATGACTTTTCCACCCTGACCTCTACCACCCTCGGCGGCGCCAACATCCTGGGCGGCTGGGTGGTGCGGACCTGCCCGAGCAGCAACACCACCATTTATACCGCAGGCGGAAATTCAAGTTACGCCACCACCGGCGAGATGTTCGTCACGGCAAATGGCGGAACATCCTGGTCGACGATCTCCGGCAATCCCGGGTTTCCTGCAACATATTACCGCATATCAGATATCGGGGTGAACCCGGTCAATTCAACCCAGGTCTATGCCTGTTTCGGCGGGTACACAGCCGGGCAAAAGGTGCTCTATTCCTCCAACTCCGGATCGACATGGACCAACATCAGCTACGACCTGCCCAACGTCCCGATCTGGAGCATCAAGGTGGATGCGGCCAACAATGTTTACGTGGGCGGCGACATCGGTGTTTACTACCATGCTGCCGGCAGCACAAACTGGGAGCCGTTTTATAATTTCCTTCCAAACGTTCCCGTATCCGACCTCGCCATCAACGAATCGGCCGATCAGCTGCTGGCCGCCACTTTTGGCAGGGGCATCTGGAAAAGCTCCCTGCGGGCAGCCTGCCTTCCCGACCTGTACCTCTTTGGAAATGTAGCCGGCCCCTATTTCCGTTCAGCGTCAAATTCCATCAACATGTATGGCGCGGTAACCGGGGGGGCGGGCTCGTCAACCTCACTGCGTGCCGGGAATTTTGTAAAACTTTATACAGGGTTCCAGGCAGCCAGCGATCCCGGGAACAAATTCAGGGCCTACCTGGGTCCGTGTGATTCGGGCATGCCCCCGGTGTTGATGCCGGAACAGGGCATGGTATATCCATCGGAACTCAGCGCTTACGAAATGAAAATGACCAGGCACGACGGCACGCTTGAAGTCACCACCGGCGCGAACGGCAGGAAAGAAGTATTGCTGAGGTTGTTTGCCGACGGAAAAGTCAGGATCATCCTGGCGCGTGCAAACGGGGAATTCATCCGTGACATTGCCAATTATACCGGCATGAAGGGAGACTCTGTCTATCAGCTTGGTGGAGAACTCGCCCCGGGTGCATACTACTTATATCTGGTTGTCAACGGAACTGTGATGCATCTGCAGGAACTGAAAATATAAGACAGGTGCTGTCTTTGACTGCGCAAACTAACTGTTTTATTGTTTTTCTATTGTCGGGGCGGGTTCATAACCCGCCCTTTTTTTAAACAATCAATAGCATAACAGGATGTCATTGACGACATTCGGGCGGATTGATGGTCATTGACGACATTTGGGCGGATTGATGGTCATTGACGACATTTGGGCGGATTGATGGTCATTGACGACATTTGGGCGGATTTATTGTCATTGACGATAGTTGGGCGGATTTATTGTCATTGACGACATTTGGGCGGATTGATGGTCATTGACGACATTCGGGCGGATTGATTGTCATTGTCATTATTTGGGGCGGGTTATGAACCCGCCCCTCCGTTAAAAAACCATTTGCAACACGGGGTCATCGACGATACCTGGATGGATTATTATCAATATACAGGCGGACTCTTTCCAAATGCAACCTGTTCCGAATGATCTGTTCATAATAATCCCGCTGCCATACGGGTTGCGACGGGGTAGGCGTGGGCTCTTGTCTGGGCGGGTTCAAAACCCGCCCTTTGGGTGGGATGGGTGGAGTTTGATGTCTGGGCGGGTTTTGAACCCGCCCAGACATTGGCGCAAGCATATTGATACGCCTTGCCGAAAATGTTTTAAATTGACGGATGATTTCCGAGAGTGGGTGACAAACACGATTATCAGTCTGAACGTTTCCATCAGTTAATTCAATTATTCCATGAAAATGTTCCGGCATGATTACATAATGGTCAAGCCGGATGTTACTGTTGTGATTGGGAAGATCATGCCACGTAAAATCAACAAGTTGCCCGAAATCATTCAGCATCATTTTCCCGTCAACAACTTGTCCGAATATTTTCTTCCCTGCATGTGTGTTTAATGTGACAAAATAAAACCCCGGACTGCTGTAATCATATCCTTTCAACCGGATTGAACGGCGATGATGCCTTGATGGATCATAGTTGCTGAGACGTGCCATTTTTCAAACAATTTAATTTATCTGCTTTATCATCTGAACACAGACAATGTGAGATTGATGTTAATAAGTATTTTATCGTTGTTGCGTTGTCGGGGCGGGTTCAGAACCCGCCCCGACATAAGAATCCGCCCCGACATAAGAATCCGCCCCGACATAAGAACCCGCCCCGACAATAAAATACTTTCATTTTTTTCTACCTTTGCGAATGAATTTCAGATCCCATGCAAAACCAGCTTTTCATTCACAATACGCTTTCACGCAAAAAGGAACTTTTTGAACCGATCAACCCGCCATTTGCAGGCATGTATGTATGCGGGCCGACTGTTTATGGCGATCCGCACCTTGGCCATGCCCGCCCGGCCATCACCTTCGACCTGGTTTTCCGCTACCTGCTGCACCTGGAGTATAAGGTAAGGTACGTCAGGAATATCACCGATGTCGGGCATCTCGTGGCCGACCTGGATGAAGGGGAAGATAAAATAGCCGTCAAGGCGCGCGTTGAACAGGTGGAGCCCATGGAGATCGCCCAATATTATGCCGACCGCTATTTCATTTTCATGGATGCCCTGAATGTGAAGCGGCCAAGCATTGAGCCCCGGGCCTCCGGGCATATGATCGAGCAGATCGTGATGGTTGGAAAAATCCTGGACGCCGGGTACGCCTATGAAGTGAATGGCTCGGTTTACTTCGATGTCGAAAAATACAGCAAGTCATACGATTACGGCAAACTCTCGGGGAGGGTCCTCGAAGACCTGATCTCCAACACCCGCTCACTGGAGGGGCAGGATGAAAAACGCAATGCCGCCGATTTTGCCCTGTGGAAAAAGGCACAGCCGGAACACATCATGCGGTGGCCTTCGCCCTGGGGCGACGGGTTCCCCGGCTGGCACCTTGAATGTTCGGCCATGAGCACAAAGTACCTTGGCGAATATTTCGACATCCACGGTGGTGGCATGGACCTCCTGTTCCCGCATCACGAATCGGAAATCGCGCAATGCCAGGCCGCCATCGGGCACGAATCGGTGAAATACTGGATGCACAACAACATGATCACCATCAACGGCCAGAAGATGGGGAAATCGCTGGGGAATTTCATCACGCTGGATGAGTTCTTCACCGGGAAGCATGCTTCACTGCAGCAGGCTTACAGCCCCATGACCATACGTTTCTTTATCCTGCAGGCGCATTACCGCAGCACGGTCGATTTCTCGAACGAGGCGTTGCAGGCGGCCGAGAAGGGGTTGAAAAAACTGGTGGCGGGGTATGAGACGTTGATGAAGCTTAGCCCCTCACCCATGGCCTCAAACCCCTCACCCCCAGCCCCTCTCCCGGGGGGAGAGGGGAGTGTCCCGGGGGGAGAGGGGAGGATTGCTGCTATACAAAGGGATTGTTATAATGCAATGAATGATGATTTCAACAGTCCGATGGTGATCGCAAGCCTGTTTGAAGGGGTGCGCATCATCAATACGGTGGCCGATAAGAAAGATACCCTTACGGCACCGGAGCTGGAACTGCTGAAAAACATCTTTGACACCTTCCTGTTCGATATCCTCGGACTGAAGAATGAAAAAGCAAACGACCAGGGCGAATTGCTCGACGGGTTGATGCAACTTGTCCTCTCCATCCGCCAGAAATCACGCGAAACCAAAGACTGGGGAACATCGGACCAGATCAGGGATGCGCTGCAAAAACTGCAGATCGTGGTGAAAGACGGCAAGGATGGGACGGCGTGGGATGTAGGATAATGAATATCGAATAATGAATAACGAATATCGAAATCATCAACCAAGACGTTTTACCATGAGAACAATTAAACTTTTATTCGCCCTTGCTGCAGCAATATTGCTGGTTACGGGCTGTAGTTCCAAACAGGAAAAAATGAAAAAAGCACTTACCGATTTTATCCGCAAACACGATTCGGTGTACATTCCGCTGTACAAGCAGTCGACGCTGGCCTCGTGGGATGCCGCCGTTTCTGGCAAACCTGAAGACTTTAAAAAGGCTGAAGACCTGAACCTGCAGATGATGGCGATCTTTTCAAACAAGGCATCGCTGAAGACGCTGGAGGAGATCAAGGTTTCGGGCATGATTACCGACAGTTTGCTGAACCGCCAGCTTGACGTCCTCTACCGCGCCTTCCTCATGGCCAAGGCCGATACGGGGAAACTGAACGCCATGGTACGCATGGGAACGGTGATTGAACAAAAATACGGCAACTTCCGCACGGAGGTGAAGGGTAAAAAGATGTCGGACAATGACGTGGAGGAAGTTCTCAGCAGTTCCAAAGACGTGAATTACCAGGAAGAGGTTTGGAAAGCCCAGAAAAAGATCGGCACCGTGGTGGCGGATGATGTGAAAAAACTTGTGAAACTGCGCAATGAAGTGGCAAAGGATCTTGGGTTTAAAACCTACCACGAGATGAGCCTTACCCTGAGCGACCAGGACCCGAAGGAGATCAGCCGCCTTTTCGACGAACTCGACAGCCTTACCCGTAAATCCTTTGCAGAGGTAAAGGGTGATATCGACACCTATTTCGTGAAATATTACGGCATGAAAAGCAAGGATGACCTGAGGCCGTGGAACTACCAGAACCGGTTCTTCCAGGCAGCCCCGAAAATCTACGAGGTCGATCTTGACAAATATTACAAGGATAAAAACCTTGAAAAACTCACGTCTGAATTTTACGCCGGCATCGGCCTTCCCGTCGATGACATGCTTAAAAACAGTGACCTGTACGAAAAACCCGGCAAAAACCAGCATGCCTTCTGCACCGATATCGACAATGCCGGGGATGTAAGGGTGCTTTGCAACGTGAAGCCGAATCAATACTGGATGAACACCATGCTCCATGAATTTGGCCATGCCGTGTACGATAAGAACATCGATGCCTCCCTCCCGTTCATCCTGCGCGAGCCGGCCCATACCTTCACCACCGAGGCCATCGCGATGATCTTCGGGCGGTTTTCGTCAAATCCCCAGTGGCTGAAAGATGTGGCAGGCATCAGCGACGAAGAAAAGGCAAGGATAGCCGAAAATTGCTTCAAAACACTGCGCCTCGAACAGCTGGTGTTCAGCCGCTGGGCACAGGTGATGTACCGGTTCGAAAAAGAGATGTACAAAAACCCCGACCAGGACCTTAACAAGCTGTGGTGGGACCTGGTGGAGAAGTACCAGATGATGAAACGCCCCGAAGGGCGCAACGAACCCGACTGGGCCACAAAAATCCATATTGCCACCTACCCCTGCTACTACCACAATTACCTGCTCGGCGAACTGCTGGCTTCCCAGCTTTATTACCATATCGTTGGCAATGTCATTAAATCGGACGACTACAAATTCCAGAGTTTTGCGGGTAAAAAAGAGGTGGGCGACTACCTGAGGTCAAAGATCTTCATGCCAGGCAGCCGCTGGTACTGGAATGAGATGATCGAAAAAGCCACCGGCGAAAAACTGACGGCGAAATACTACGCAAAACAGTTCGTTAACTAACAACTAGCTGAAACAACCGCCAGCGCAAAGCTCCTTGCCAGTTCCAACTCACCCTGGTCGGGATGGCCAGCCGTAAGCGGCCGCATGGCGGCGAACTCCATCAGCATCGCGATGTTGCTGGCCATAAGTTCATTGGCCGATTTCTCCGAAAGCTCGCCCTGGCAGTGGAAAAGGCCAAGAAGGTCGCTCTTTATGCAGGCTGAGCGGCACTTTTCAAGCTCCTTTGCCAGCATGGACTGCTGCCCCAGGTCGTCGCTTCCGGTGGGCATGGCATGGGTCACGAACACGGCGATTTTTTTACCCGCCGCATGGTTTTTCAGAAATTCCCGCGCGGCCCTCGGCGGTGAAAACTGCATCACAGGGAATCCGACAAAGGCGATGTCAAAGCCGTCGAGGGTAACGACTTCCTCTATTGGTTTGATGATCTTCTCCCCCGGCAGGGCGTCAAACATGGCCTCGGCAACTTTCCTTGTATTGCCTGTGTGTGACAAATAAGTAACTAGGTATTTCATCAGAAATTAATTTTTCAGGCGTTCAACCCGGCATGGATGCACAAAGGTAAACTGAAATCCAGAAGGAATCAATCCATTTTCCCGAAATTGTGTCTCCTGTCCTTGCCGCATCTCACCGGTTTTCCCCATCTTTGCATCATCTTAATACAACCATATTATGACACGGTCGGAAAAAGCGATGTCTTTGTTCTCCCAGGGGTTCAGCTGCTCACAGGCTGTCCTGGCTGCATTCAGTGAGGACTTTGATCTTTCGGAAGATGATTGCCTGAAGATCTCCTGCGCGTTTGGCGGAGGAATGGGGCGCAGGCAACTCACCTGCGGGGCGGTATCCGGTGCGCTGATGGTGCTGGGCATGAAGTACGGAAGGGCCAAAGGCGACGATATCACCAAAAAAGTGAATACCTATAAAAAAACAAACGAGTTCTTTGACGCTTTTAAGAAGCAGAACGGCTCCCTCAACTGCAGGGACCTGCTGCAGGGGCTCGACATGAACAATGCCGCCGATTTAAAGAAAATCGAAGAGCTCAACCTGTTCCAGACAACCTGCTACAAATGCGTGCAGGATGCCGTTGAAATCGCCGAGCAGGTTATCGCTGATCAACCCGGCAGCTGACCCGGGAAAGCTAAATTTTTGCCCCTAGCAGCATCCCCCCGATCATCGGGATCATCCACACGATCCAGACCACGATGCTGAAGTTGTGAAAGGTCCGGATCCTTTGTTCATCCTTTTTTACAAGGACCATTGTGGCCCATACTGAATGGAACAGCATCAGCACGATGGCGGTCATCCCCGTAATTCCGTGGAGGTTGAATTTGAACAGCGCCCCGCCGATCTCGGCCATGGCCGTGGTGCCGATGGTATCGCAAGCCAGTCCCGACCAGAAAAACCAGAGATGCCACCATTTCAGCTCTTTGCGGATGCGTTCGGCCCAGACGCCCACCGTATAAAGCACCATGGCAAGGTTGATGAAGATGATGGCAAAGATCAGCGTATGGTTCATGGCAGGTGGTATCAGCAAGGGATCCGGCGAATTGACCGTCAATCAAATTAAAGAGGTGTTCGTCTTGAATATCCCCTTTGCAAAATTGGGAATAATTATAACTTTGTCAATGAAATTTTTAGATACCACGAAAAAAAATCAACATGAATAAATTCCTTTGCATCGCTATTTCGCTTATTATAGCGATTCCATTCCTGCTACCGGCGCAACGCAGCGACTCCGCCAGGATCATTCCGAAACCCATCCACAAAAATGTCATCAAGTGGAACCCCACGCCGATGATGCTGTGGAGTACAAAAAACGTGACACTGAGCTATGAACGCGTCCTGAACAAACGGCAGTCCATCGCCCTCACGGTAGGCTACCTTGAGTTTCCGAGCCTCACCAGGGACAGTATCGCCGGCCTTGTCGCCATCACCAGCAGGGAAAAACACGGGATCAATCTTGCCCTCGAATACCGGTTTTACCTGATGCAGCGCAATTTTCGGCCGATCCCCGACGGCCTCTACCTTTCGCCGTTCGTAAGTTTCTATGGCTACCGGTTTAAAAACGGGCTTGACCTCAAAGGGAAACTGGACAGTGCATTCGCGATCAAAGGGAGTTTTTATGTCTATAACGCCGGGGTGGAACTGGGATACCAGTTTGTTTTCTTTAAACGGTTTACCCTCGATCTTGTGCTGATCGGGCCATCGGTGAGCTACTATGGCGGGGGCCTCGACATCAGCGGGAATATGAACCTCTCAGATATCCAGGATATCAACGAGGACCTGTACAAAAAACTGAAAGAAAAATACCCGATGATCGGCGATTTCGTGGTCAACAAGTCGTTTAAAAGAAATGGCAAACTTGATTTATTCAGCGTAGGGTTCCGCTATCTCATACAGTTCGGGTTCCACTTTTGAGATCATCCGCGCATCATTCCCGGGAACCCGGCTATACCGCCTTTACCAGGAAATAGTTTTTCTTACCCTTCTGGACAAGGATATACTTGTCGTTTGAAAGGATGTGCTGATCGACCACGAACGACTCGTCAACCTTGACTTTGTTGATCTGCACCCCGCCCTCTTTCAGCATCCTGCGCGCCTCGCCCTTGGAGGAGAAAATCCGGGTCAGGTCGGCAAGGAAATCGACGATGTTGACCGATTTTAACAGTTCTTCCTTCGCTATTTCGCTTTGCGGCACACCTTCGAAAACCGAGAGGAGCGTCTCTTCCGACAACTTCATCAGCGTTTCGGCGGTTCCTTTGCCAAAAAGGATCTCGGAGGCTTCGATGGCAGCCTGCAGATCTTCGGCGGAGTGCACCCTCACGGTGATCTCTTCGGCCAGTGTTTTCTGCAGCACCCGCAAATGGGGCGCCTCGTCGTGCTGTTTCTGGAGGTCCCCGATCTCCTCCTTCGAAAGCAGCGTGAATTTTTTGATATATTCTGAGGCATCCGAATCGCTTGAATTAAGCCAGAACTGGTAAAATTTATAGGGCGATGTTTTTTTCGGGTCGAGCCACACGTTCCCGGCTTCGGTCTTCCCGAACTTTCCGCCGTCGGCCTTGGTAATGAGCGGGCAGGTGAGGGCAAAGGCGTCGCCCGCATGTTTCCGGCGGATCAGCTCCGTGCCGGTCATGATGTTTCCCCATTGGTCGGAGCCGCCCATCTGCAGTTTCACATTTTTATGTTCGAACAGCCAGCAGTAGTCAAACCCCTGTACCAGCTGGTAGGTGAACTCGGTGAACGAGATCCCCGAACCCGACTCCATGCGTTTTTTCACCGAATCCTTGGCCACCATGTAGTTCACCGTGATGTGCTTGCCCACTTCGCGCAGGAAGCTGAGGAAAGAGAAATCCTTCATCCAGTCATAGTTGTTCACCATCTCGGCGGAGTTGGTTCCGCTGTCGAAATCGAGAAACTTTTCGAGTTGCTTCTGTATGCAATCCTGGTTGTACCGCAATACGGTTTCGTCGAGGAGGTTGCGCTCCTCCGACTTCCCCGAAGGGTCGCCGATCATGCCGGTGGCGCCGCCTACAAGCGCAAAAGGCTTGTGCCCCGCCCGCTGCAGGTGTACCAGCATCATGATCGAGGCCAGGTTCCCGATATGCAGGGAGTCGCTGGTTGGATCGTACCCGATGTAGGCCGACGTCATCTCTTTGAGCAGCTGCTCTTCGGTTCCCGGCGTCACATCATGGATCATTCCGCGCCAGCGCAATTCTTCGATAAAATTCATTGATTTTTTTTTGCAAAAGTAGGAAAAAACCAGACGATCTGTTAACGATGCCGGTGCGAGTTGACCAGGTAAATGATCAGGGGAATGAAGATCCCGCCAAGCATCACCGGTATGAAAAACATACCGGTCCCGCTGGCATCGTTTGCCGTTACCTGCGCTGTTGCCCGGGTGATGAAGAAAAACATCCATATGAGGGCTGCTTTCAGGTACCTTATCAGCCTGATCGCCATCGCATATTGCTTCAGGGCGTTTTCGGGCGTGATCTTCACGGCGTAATTGAACTGTTGCGGGATCCGCGAGATCAGGCTGAGCAGGATATAGATAAACAGGCTGATCCCGGGCAGTAACCAGAAAGTATCTTTGGCGGCATAATCATCCGGGGTTCCCGTACTGTTGAAATGCGACGGGATCATTTCCGGGAGCCCGGGGTACTGGTAAATTGCAAATCCTGCCAGGACCATCAATCCAATGAGCGCCAGGGCTTCGAGCAGCCAGTCGGCCGGCGCCATTTCAGGCCTGGCAGCCGGCCGACCTGATTTGTCGGTGCGGGTGCGTTTTAAAGCACCGATGGTGTTGCTGTTGAAAATCATGTTGTTTATTTTTGAGAGGGCTTTTCACCCGGGGCCGGCGAACTTTTTTTCGGCATCCGTCCGCTCTCCTTCAGCGCCTTTTCGATGGCCCACTCCAGCTGGCCGTTCACGGAACGGAACTCGTCGGCAGCCCATTTTTCAAGCGCTTCATAGATTTCGGGATTGACCCGGAGCATGAATACCTTTTTAGTTGCCATACCTCGTCTATTGATGCAGCGTTCCAGTATTTACGACCGGGGTGGTATCCTTGTCGGAACAGAGCACCACCATCAGGTTGCTGATCATGGCCGCTTTCTTATCTTCATCCAGGTTGATCACGTTTTTCTTGCTGAGCTGGTCGAGGGCCAGTTCGACCATGCTTACGGCACCTTCCACGATCTTGGTCCGCGCAGCCACCACGGCGGTAGCCTGCTGGCGGCGCAACATCGCCCCGGCAATTTCGGAAGCATAGGCGAGGTAGCTGATCCTGGCCTCCAGCACTTCGATCCCGGCCATGGCAAGCCGCTCCGAAAGTTCATGTTCAAGCGCCAGGTGAACCTCTTCGCCTCCTGCCCGCAGGGTGATCTCCTTCTGCTCGTCGTCGAAATTGTCGTAGGCATAATGCCCTGCCAGCTTGCGCGTGGCCGATTCGCTCTGGATATCCACGAAATGGGCAAAATCGTCCACTTCAAAGGCGGCCTTGAAGGTATCGCGTACCCGCCATACCAGCACGCACCCGATCATGATGGGGTTCCCCAGCTTGTCGTTCACCTTGATTGGCTCTCGGTTGAGGTTGCGCGCCCGCAGCGAGATCTTCTTCTTTACAAAAAACGGGTTTACCCAGAAGAAACCATTCGACTTGATGGTCCCCTTGTACTCCCCGAACAGCACCAGCACCGACGATTCGTTGGGGTTGACCACCATCAGCCCGATGGCTCCGAAAACCGCACAGCCAATGCTCAGCATCGAGATAATGATGCCCGCCACATACTCGTTGTAAAAGATAAGCCCGCAAACCCCGAGGGCTAAAAATACCAGGCATAATAAAATACCCACGTATCCTGATGACGTTGAAGTAACTTTTTCCTTTTCCATGGCTTGTTGTTTTATAATATCAATATGATATTAAATTGATGATGCAATAATACTACATTTTTACCCTGAAGTCAAGTTTTTTTGAAAGAATATTTTGCAGCGCCGTAATTAGGGGAGTTTCCATTCCTCATAAGCCAATTCCAATAAATTCCATATCTGTTTCTCTGTGGCCCTCTGTGAATCCTCCGTGAACCTCCGTGTAATTATCTGTTAAACAGAGATACACTGAGAAAATACGGAGTGACACAGAGAGGTTCGTGCTGTTAAACAGAAAACCATGAAGTATTGATTTTTTGATCCTGAGACGAGCGGGGGCCGGGGTTATATGATCAGCAGCCCGTGTTCCCGCAACACCTTCATCACCGCCCCCTCCCTGAAGGTTTTAAAATCGCCCGCCCCGCTTTCACGGTACGATTCTTCGAGCTGGTGCATGGTCATCGGTGCCTGGGTGCCGACGGCAAAGCGTGGAAATATTGCTTCAAGCCATCTCCCCGCAGCCTCCCCCATGGTGAGGACAACTTCCTGCCGGAGCGTTTGAATGACCAGCCTTGCCGAGGGAACGGATTTACCCTTCTTCTGACGCATAAAAAATGTCACCGACGGCATCCCGTTCAGCCAGATAACCCTGGCATGCGGCGCGGTTTGTTCTGGGGGATCATGCGAAATGATCTGTTTGATAAAGCCCGGCGCGACCGTGGTGCGCGGGATGCGGAACTCAAACCACTCCTGCAGCGGGAAATCGAGGCAGATGCCGTGCATGTAGTTGTAGAGCGACTTCTTCAGCCCGTTGCTGAATGCTTCGTGGTCGCAGCCTGCCTCGTCGATTGAAACCAGGTCGTTGTTGGCGAAGGTGCCGGGCGGCGTGTTTTCCCTGGCCACCCCGAATTGCCCCGGGTCCTGCCCCACCGGGCTGTGGGCGGTCATGGCAAACTGGTGCCAGAATCCCGACTGCACCAAGCCATGCGCGAAGAGCTGCCTTACCACCTCCAGCGAATCGACGGTCTCCTGGGCCGTCTGCGTCGGGAAGCCGTACATCAGGTAGGCGTGGACCATGATCCCCGCCCTGGTGAAATTATCGGCCACACGGGCCACCTGCGTCACGGTAACGCCCTTGCGGATCATCTTCAGGATGCGGTCGGATGCAACCTCCAGCCCCCCCGAAACCGCGATGCAGCCCGACGCTTTGAGCAGCAGGCAAAGGTCGCGCGAAAAACTTGCCTCAAACCGGATGTTGGTCCACCACACCACGGTGAGTTTCCGCCGCACGATCTCCATCGCCAGTTCGCGCAGCAGGGCGGGCGGGGCGGCTTCGTCGGTAAAATGGAACCCGTGGTGGCCGGTCTGCGCCACGATCGCCTCCATCCGGTCGCAGATCAGCGCCGGCCTGTTGGGTTCGTAGCGTTTGATGTAATCGAGGGTGACATCGCAGAAGGTGCATTTGCCCCAGTAGCAGCCATGGGCCAGCATCAGCTTGTTCCACCGGCCGTCGCTCCACAGGCGGTGCATGGGGTTGGCCACCTCCATCACCGAGAGGTATTTGTCGGTAAGCAGCTCCGCGTAATCGGGGGTGCCCGTTTCGCTTTGCGGCACGTCGGGGTCGCCCGACCCGTCGAAAAACCGCACGGCCCCGTCCACCCGTGCAAAGGTGCGTTTCAGGCTTTCCAGGGGCCTGGTTCCGTCAAGATGTTCCACGAGGTTGAGCAGCGGGGCCTCCCCGTCGTCGAGGGTGATGAAATCGACATAGTCAAACACCCGCGGGTCGGCCAGCGACCGGAGCTCCGTGTTCACAAAGCCGCCGCCCATCACAATGCTGATCGCGGGATGGTGCTTGCGGATCCACTGCCCGCATTTCAGCGCGCTGTAGAGGTTGCCCGGGAAGGGCACCGAGAGGGCGACCAGGGTGGGCCGGTACCGTTCGACCTTCTCCTCCAGCAGGCCAGTGAGGTACCGGTCGATAAAACCCCCGGGCTGTTCCAGCGTTTGCTGCAGCTCATCAAACGAACCTGCCGATCGCGCCAGCCGTTCGGCATACCGGCTGAAGCCGAAGTGCGGGTCGACGGCCCCGGTGATAAGGTCGGAGATATCTTCAAGATACAGGGTGGCCAGGTATTTTGCCCGGTCGTGGATGCCGAGGTGGCCGAAGTCGTGGTCCAGGTCGGTGGTCTGCCCGAACCTGTGCCCCTCCGGGAGCCAGCCCCCCCCGCAAATAAGGTACGCCAGTTCCGGCTTCCTTCCCTGCAAAAATTCCATCACCGGCCCGATTGTATTGATATACGCCTCCCTCATCTCAACAATCCGTTGCGCGCTTCCCGACAACCTGCCTGTCCCTTTGAAATTTGCGGCAGATGCGTGATGATGTTCATTTGCGACAGATGAGTGATGTTGTTCATTTTCTGTAGATGAGAGATGCTGTTCATTTTCTGTAGATGAGAGATGTTGTTCATTTGCGACAGATGAGAAATGTTCATCGGGGTCGGGTTTGGAACCCGCCCCGACGGATCCGTCAAGCCGTCCGCTTGTCCGCTTGTCCGCCTGTCCGCCTGTCCCCCCGTCCCCTTGTCCCCTTGTCCCCTTTTCAACCTCTTCAAAAACCTCCGCCAACCCCTCCGCCGAAAACACCGCCAGGATCACCTCAATCCCCAGATCGCACTGGTGCGAAACGATCTGCCGCGAATTCATAAACCCCTTCAGGCAGGCCGTGGCCGGGTAGGGGGTGTTGAGCTGGGTGAACGGCGGGGTGATAAAGAGGATCGACTGGCTCACAGGAAATATTTTTTTTACAACCGGTAAGGTGTAAAGATAGGCAACCTGACAACCGGTTCAGCCGCCCCGAATATTTTTTTCTCACATCTATTGTAAAGTAAAAGACTTTTTGTACTTTTGCAGCCCAAATTCCTCCTTAGCTCAGTTGGTTAGAGCATCTGACTGTTAATCAGAGGGTCGCTAGTTCAAGTCTAGCAGGGGGAGCTTCAAAATCAACCACTTACATCGTTTTGTAAGTGGTTTTTTTGTGTCCACGCCAGAAATACGCCAGAAAGTGATGAAACCTCGAGTCATTGTGAATATAAACTCTAACTTTGGACTGTTCTGAAATTAAGTGGAATGACAGGGTTGAGTTTTCATTGCTAAATTACAGGGGAAATTACCACTGGCAATTTTTAAAAATACAGAAATGAAAAAATTATTACTTTCTTTAATCCTTTTGACAGGCACCTCAATGTTGCTTTTTTCACAGGAACCAACGAAATCGGAAACCCAAGAGTTTATAAAATCTAAACTTCAATATTATCTGTTTGATATCTATGAAGCCCCCCCAAAGGCAATAAATCATAAACGCTATTTTGAATTTGATTCAAATTGTTCATTAATACAGTTTAACGAGTTTGACGAAAAAGATTATCAAGGGGTAAAACATATTCGCACTCGGGAGTCCATAGATATAGCAGACATTCAGGATGTTGAAATCAAATCTAATTTATTGATAATCACCTTGAAAACTAAAAGTAATCATAACTATAACCAAGAAACGGATGTTGCATCTCAAAAGACTAAAGTAACACAGGATGATTTTTTCAATTCCCATACATTCCAATTTAAACAGAGTACTGATGTTGAAACAATCGAAAGACTTACAAAAGCCTTTAAACATTTGAGTAAACTATGTGGTAATAAAACTAATCTTGATTTATTCAAGTAAGATAGGACAATCCGACAGTGCTGATAACAATTCGGTCGATTTAACAAGACCAGCCCTAGGTTAGGACTAATAGAAAATCAACCACTTACACCGTTTCGTAAGTGGTTTTTTTATGTCCACGCCAGAAATATGCCAGAATCAAGGGAAAAGCAAGAGGCTGATAATGGGTAGAATACAAGTTCTGCTCCTTTCCATTCTGACAACCATTGACGCTATACTCCGTTTATTTTTAAACGGACAAGTTGGACCCGTTGAACACAATAAAATTGACCTAAGAAACTCACTGGTAGTTTACCCTGACCTATTGTAAGCGGTAATTACAAATGCAGATTTTCGGTAAATAAGAATGCAAGTAAATCTACATCGTTAATTTCCGATTTGCAAAGAAACAAAATATTAAAGAACGTTATTTTCAAAGATCGTTTTTCTGTTTTCCAGCCGGTAC
>JAPLDF010000076.1 GCA_026391835.1 Bacteroidota bacterium | reverse complement strand
TCCGGCCAGTTCAAGGTGTTTAATGCTGCTGAAAACTTTGCCATCCTGAGATCCATTATTGACACTGCCATAAAAAATGGACAAAATGTGTTGCCTGCTTTGAATGTCATTGCCGATTACAAAAGCTACTGATTAGTTACTATTTTTTTAATTTTGTATATCAATCTGTACAATATGATCCACCTCTCTGAAAAGCAACAGCTGGAAAATGAGATTAAGCAAATCCTGGATACGCTTGAAGCCGAAAAGCAAAAATTAGGATATTACGAGGACAAAGACGAGCAATTGAGGTATCTTCCTTCAGGACTTTTTTTGAAACTCAGGGATTATCAACGTGGTCTCGACTACAACCAATGGGTTGCGGAGACCTTTATGGATGATTGTCCGCCCCCTGGTTTTCTTTTTGAGTGGTCAGTTTTCCTGTTTATGAGTGGCAAAATCAAAGAGGCAGAGTATAAATTGGTGGAAACATTTATCAGCAACACCTATGTGTTTGATAAATTCTTTGACAGGCAGATTGTACCTATTGATAAAGTTGAATACCTGGAATTTGAGCATGTGGCATTTGTTGATAACTTCAAATATTCCTTCAAACAGGAAGAATTGGCCCCATTCGTCAATTGGTTCACCGTTTTTGAACAATCTGACAGGTTCTCTTCTGTGGCAAAGAGATTTGTTAAATCCCAGGTACAATTGCAAATTGAAGATGATCCTGAGAGAATTTTTTACCTGGAACGGGTTGACTGGCAAATTTTAAATGAGTATGGACAATACATCTCCAATGACCTGCCTCCGGCGGAATAATTTATCAGATGAAAATCAAGTTTTTAAAATATGGCATTTAACGTCGTACAGTTCCGGACGTATTTTGCAATATTTTACAAAGTAAAAAGTAGGTTCGTTTGATAAAGCGAGATATAAGCAAAAAGATTCTTGAACTACCAGGAAAGTTTCTTGTAAAACTGTCACCGGCAACCGATAATCTGAAAAAACCACCCTTTAAAGAAACCTTTTCGGATACCCGTTCTACGATTTTACATATTTTCGTGCAATAAAATGTAATTATCCACAATAATACGTGCGTTATTCTGTATATTTGTACAAAATAAGCGTATGGAGCGGTTTGCATTGACAGCATTGTCGAAGTGGAAAAAGTCAAAGTGCAGAAAGCCTTTGATCATCCAGGGAGCGAGGCAGGTGGGTAAAACCTGGCTGATGAAGGAATTTGGCAGAAGAGAATATGAACAGGTTGCATACATCAACTTTGAATCCTCCGATTCCCTGAAATCAATTTTCAAAGAAGATTTCGATATCAGCAGATTGATCACCGCCTTTCAAATTGAAACAGGGAACAGGATACGGCCTGACAATACATTGATCATTCTTGATGAGATCCAGGAAGCTGAAAGGGGAATCACCTCCCTGAAATATTTTTGCGAGAATGCTCCGCAGTACCAAATCATCGCTGCCGGTTCCCTTCTCGGGATCACCTTGCATCAGAAGACATCCTTTCCGGTGGGGAAAGTTGATTTTCTAACCCTCTACCCCATGTCTTTCAATGAATTTTTATTGGCCCTGGGCCAGGAACAGCTTTATGAACTGTTGGAAAGCAATGACTGGCCGATGATCACCAACTTCAAAGCAAAACTGATCGGCCATCTCCGTCACTATTATTTTATCGGTGGCATGCCTGAGGCTGTCAGTTCTTTCATCAGTGAAAATGATTTTGACCGGGTAAGAACCATCCAGGAAAATATTTTATCAGCATATGAGCATGATTTTTCAAAACATGCGCCGGCAGAGATTGTTCCCAGGATAAAAATGTTGTGGCAATCAATTCCTTCCCAGCTATCAAAAGAGAATAAGAAGTTCATTTACGGTGTCATCAAACAGGGAGGCAGGGCAAAGGAGTTTGAACTTGCGCTGGCATGGCTGACTGATTGCGGACTGGTGCACAAAATTCAGCGCATTTCGAAAGCTGCCATTCCGTTAGTCGCCTATCAGGATACTTCGGCATTCAAACTGTTTATCCTGGATGTCGGGCTGCTGTCGGCCATGGGAGGCCTGACCAAACAGACTATTCTCATGGGAAATTCAATATTCAGCGAGTTCAAAGGAGCCCTGGCTGAGCAGTTTGTCCTGCAGCATCTGAAATCCCGGCAATTTATTCAGGTTTTCTACTGGTCATCAGATACCTCGAGTGGAGAACTGGATTTTCTCATCCAGAATAACGATCATATCATTCCGATTGAAGTAAAAGCAGAGGAAAACCTGAAAGCAAAAAGCTTGAAATCTTTTTTTGAAAAATTCAACCCGACAATGTCTGTCAGAACATCAATGTCAGACTATCGAAGGGAAAGCTGGCTGGTCAATGTCCCGTTATACGCGATTGATTCATTTCCATTCTGAACATTATCGATGGTTATTATGTCATCTTTTGCACCCCATTTGTACCCCGAGCCTGCAACTGCCTGATATTAAACGCAAGTTGGGCTCTGCACCGGATGAGAGAACTGAACAATTTTCGCTTAGCGTAATGAACCTGGAAACGGCTAAGTTGGATACCGGGGTATAAGTACTTTGCGGTGTACCGCACTAAATGTCAGAAGTCATGAGGGGCAGGCCGGGGAGGGTGGGTTTTGGGGCATGGGGAAACCGAGGTGGGTGTATACACCCTGCTGAATACGCTGATTTACTGCTAATTATTCATCCTTCGTCCCAGATTGTTTCAGCTGTCATGCTGCTCTGTTTCAGCTTCCATGCTGCTTTGTTTCAGCTTTCATGCTGCTCTGTTTCAGCTTCCATGCTGTGCTGGTTCAGATAGGATTCAGTAAGGATTCAGGTTGGTGGCTGAAAAACACGCCAGCTCTGACCAGCCTTCGCCTGAATAAACACACCAGTCCTGAGCAGAGGGCGACCTTTTGAGCCGCCCTCCCTTTTTAATGGATATCCTGTCTTAATGGATCTGATTATGCACCGGTTACTTGTGTGATAAAGTCACCGTGATCGCCGTTTTGAGCGAAGTCGTGGGCCTTCCGATCAGTTTCGAGAGCTGGTGACCGTCATCGAAGAGATCGCCCTTTTCTGTCGAAACATGGAACCCGGCATACAACTGCGCCACAAACCCGGGCAGGCCGGCTTTGACAAGCGCCGCTTCATACTCCCCGGCCGGCAGGTTCATATACTGAACGGGTTTGCCGGATACTTCAGAAAGGACAGATGCCAGATCGTTCATGGTGTATGTTTCATCACCTGCCAGTTCATAAACCTTGCCGGATTGTCCTTCACTTGTAAGGACGAGTGCATCGGCTTCGGCGTAATCGGCACGGGCTGCCGAAGATGTTTTACCCTCTCCTGCTGCACCCAGCAGGACGCCATGTGAAACGACCTGGTCAAGCATGCCCAGGTTGTTCTCTGTGTACCAGCCATGGCGCATGATAACGAACGGCATCCCCGATTCAGCCAGCGCCTTTTCCGTGACAACGTGCTCAGCTGCCAATCCCAGGGTTGATGTATCGGCCCTGAGAAGGCTGGTATAGACGATCTGGCCTACTCCTGCCTGTTTTGCCGCTTCGATCACATGGATATGCTGCGCAGCCCGCCTGCCGATCTCGTTGGCCGAAATCAGCAGTAACTTATCAATGCCCTTCAGGGCATCTGCCAGGGTGTCGGGCTGGTCGTAATCAAATTTGCGCACTTCCACGCCGAGTCCGGCCGCTTTTTCCGGTGTGCGGACCAGGGCAACGATGTTGTCCGCAGCAATTTTTTCTTTTAGCTTTTCAATGACGATGCGACCCAACTGACCTGTCGCTCCTGTTACTCCGATTTTCATTTTCAATCCTTTTTTAAAAAGTGTGACATTTATCGTTCAATTAATTGCTCACAAATAGTATTTAAGTTACTTTTGGAGAGTCAAAATTACATCATGTTGGTGCGCAAAACAAGTAGGCACGAAAAGGTGCCCTGGTTACCTGGAGGTTACAATTACTCATTATCAACAGCATATGATCAAAAAAAATCTGAAAAAATATGGTGAGGCCGACGGTTGTCCGGTCCGCAATGTCGTGGACCGCATTGGCGACAAATGGTCGGTTCTGATCCTGCTGCTGCTGGCAGAAGGCGGGGTATTGCGGTTTAACGAGATTCACAAGTGGGTTGGTACAATTTCGCAGAAGATGTTGACGGTGACTTTAAAAACGCTGGAAGCAGACGGACTTGTGCTTCGGACGGTCTATCCGCAGATTCCGCCAAAGGTGGAGTACAGGTTAACCGGCCGGGGAACAAGTCTGATCCCTCACCTGCATGGTCTTGTGGGTTGGGCGGCAGAAAACCTGTCGGATATCAGGGAATCGAGAAGGTCATTTGCCGAATCCATTTAGATAGAATTTAATATGGTCGGTGGTGCCTCTCTCATGATTTGTCTTGATTTTGTACCTCATATCATAGCCCGGGTCCGGGTTGAGGGGTCATTTCGTAATATCCACGATTGTTTCCTGCGAACCATACATGGCAATGCGCCTGATTTCCTCCCCTGAAAAATCCAGCTTTGTCAGGTCAAGTTTACGAAGGGTTGGATTTTCGTAGGTTTTGAAGTAGAAAAACCGGCTGGTCAGGTCGCGGAAGGTGACCCACTGGGTCGATTCATTGGAAACAATATTTCCATTGGCATCCTTGTCAACGATGATGCCGAAGGGGATTGAAAACGTGTTGATCACATGCTGGCAAAGGATGAGATTTGAGGCGGCATCGGGCTGGCGGGTAACGAACTTTTCGAACATTGCCAGCCTTACAAAACGGCTGGGGGGCGTGTAATCACCGGGAATTCCAAACATCCCGTCACCGTGACCGGTCGGGGCAAAAGTAAACCCACCTGCCTTCACTGCGATCGGGTTGGTGTTGTCAAGCCCGATGTATTGCCGCAGGTTGCTATAATGCCATGGCAGCGAGGGTGAGTTGGTCATGATGCCAAGCGGGTTATCATAAATATTGCACTGGCCTTTGTCGTATTCCACCACGATGCATCCGCCCTGCGCATCATACACGATAAAATGCACGGTCAGCGCCATCTTCATTTTTGTCGGGTCGGAATAGAAGAACACTTTCACCTTTGAAGTGGCTGCTCGTACCTCGTCAACTGTGGTAAAATTGCCCAGCACCCAGTCGGCATAGATCGCCTGGGCTAGTGCGATGCTGCTGTCGGCCGCGGCAACGGCCTGGTACTGCATGTCGCTTTCGTACCAGAGCACGCTGACAGCAAGTCCTTTCTCATTCATCCCGTCGCTCACCCCGAATTCCATCCCCATGCAGGCAACGCCAACATACCCGTTACGGGTTGACCATTTCACCCCCGCCTTGCTGACCGGTGAAGGACTTGCAAAGAATTTATTCCTGGGCACCACGATCAGGTCGTATTTAAGGTCGACCCCGAATTCCATTGACCGGCCCAGGGTGATGTTGCCGTTGGTGGCTTTCAGTCGAAAAACGGTACATGCAAACGACTCATTTACAGCAATAAGGCTTGTTAACGAGAGCAGGAAAATAATCAGTTTGGTTTTCATGGGGTTTAGAATTAATGGCTGGTTAATTTTTTAAGGCATTTGAAATCTGGTATATAAAATTACGATTTACTTTCTCCCCACCGGGAACATCAGGCTGAAACCCGCCTTGATATATCCTGAACCTGTTTCTGCCGGCGCCACAATATGGTAATAATATCCGATATTGGCCGACATTAATTGTTTACCTGCTAAAAATGTTTTCAACACGCCGGCCCCGATCGGGATGGTCCACACCTCCGCAGCGGGTTTATTCCAGTTTGCATAGATCTCGGGGGAGGTGGTAAGGGCCCACCCGTGTTTGAAATTGTAATTTAAAAACGGGCAGATGTAAAACTGGTTGATGTCGGCCTCTGTGTTGCTTCCGGCATACGACCACCGGTTTGAAACCAGGATGCCGAACACCATTTTGGGGGTTGTAAACAGCCCCACGGCAATGGGGCCGGCGGTCCATTTTCCGGAGGTCAGTTCCGTGGGGATCCCGGTAGGGAATGTGAGGTACGGTCCAGCGCCCCAAATAAACCTTGTTTTGGATTCGGGCACCAGGAAAACCTGGAGCTCAACATCTCCCAATCCTGCCTTGTTCAAAGGAGCAGGAACGATGGCGACAGGGATGATGCTGCGAAAGATCAGGTTGACATGTTTCAGAAAAGGTGATGGCACCACAGGTTTGAATTGCAAGGAAGTCAGCACATTATGATCGGGGCCAAAATCAAACCAGTTGTAATCGGCCAGCGGTAAGGAAACCATTGCTGCCACGGGATTCTGCGCTTTTTTGGCCAGATCGTCGAGTTGTGCAGGCGTTTTTTCCTGGGCTGAAAGTGATAGATAAAAGGTAGTCAGGATAATTGTGAGTAAGAGGTGAATTTTCATGGGTTCAGGCTTTAGGTAAGGTGGTATGAAGGTTGTATTTTTGATATGTTCTTTTATCACTCAGGCCAATCTGTTTTGACCAGATATTATAAGTCCCACCATAAATGACCTGGGAATACCAGGGTATGATACAGGAATCAGGCATCTCTGTTCCTGCAAAATAATATTCATCTGATTCATGCCAGGCAAACGGATCCGCTGAATATGAAAAATAAATCCCGGCTGAGGCGGTATATGATGCAGCCCATAATACATTTTGTGCTTCATACATATTATTCATAGCGATATCGTTTAGGAAAAGATAACCCCGGTAACAAGGAGTTTACCCTCAGAAATTAATGCTGAAGTTACCGGCGATCCAGGCAATGACAATCGCTATGATGAAATACAAGATATGAGTCCGGGAGGCGAAAATTTTATTTCCCGATTTCATGATGAGGATGTTTGGATACAAGTGTTTATGGTTAGAAAATGGAATAGCGCAATATCCAACGCTCACCAGAAAGGCTGGCCAAAAGAAGCTATAGAACGGCCAGTTAAAAAGCATGAGAATGATCAAGCCATAAATCCAGGGCCTGGTATAGATGTTTGTCAGGAAAATTTTCTGGTGTCCCCTGGTATGCAAAAAGGCAGCAGAAAAGGATGTTTTTAGAAACAACAGACGCCAGTAGCGGTTGAAAACTACCAGGATCAGCAAAACAGCAATAGCAATCACCCCCCTCGCGATGATACTTTCGACCGTCCATTGAAAAGGGATGCCTATTCCGTCGAAAAAGAATAACCCGGCAACAAGGCCGCAGGGGATGGCATTGACCATAAGGAAGGCCATCCAGGTAACGGCGAGCCTGGTTTTCCATTTTAAAAACCTGATTGTTCTCAATATAAACAACAGGAACCACCCGGCAGCAGAAACGATCAGCGGCCCTGAACCAAAAACCAGGAATACCTGGTCAACGGTCCAGTTTGCCCTGCTTTCCGATAAATAATTAA
The DNA here is from genome assembly GCA_026391835.1 of Bacteroidota bacterium. Classification (GTDB taxonomy): domain Bacteria; phylum Bacteroidota; class Bacteroidia; order Bacteroidales; family FEN-979; genus CAIVAT01. The sequence goes on along the minus strand of JAPLDF010000076.1, from coordinate 102,777 downwards.
TGGTAAACAAGCCGTATCGGATTGGATACGAATAGGCTTGTAAAAGGGATGCTGTATAAAACGTAAGTATAAATTGCAGCAACAAGGCCGCGAAGACAAAAATGAATGTTGAATAGAGACGCAACTCAAAGAGGGTCCGCCGGGATAGCGGACCCTCTTCAAAGGTGCTGGTCAAACCGTCTTGTCCCATTTCCGGAGCGGGTTTAACTTTTTAGTTCTGCTTGTTTATGTGCCTTATTCCATTTCCATGCCCCAAACCCGGCTACCATCAGCAATGCAGTGGCCAGCCCGCCGTCGATGGGGGCCCCACCGCCAATGGGGCCATTACCGCCTTCGTTTGCCGAAGCAGGTGGCGGTGGAGGTGCCGGTTGGGCCATGAGTGTGACAGAGAAAACGGTCAGAAAGGAGAGGATAAAGAATGCTTTTTTCATGATATTTTGTTTTAAAGTTTATTAATGCTATTCATGTTTGTATTTGACTGCTGATCTGGCTTCTCTTACCTGAAAAACCCTTTTTTCACCATCACCTCTTTCGAAGTGGTTACCCTTACTACGGCTATTCCGCCCAGGGTGACAGGGATCCTGGTAAGTTCCGACAGCATGACCTGTTTGTTGAATACTACCTGTCCGGCGGTGTTAAATATTTCAACCAGGGCCCTTTCGCCTACCGTGGCCGGGGAATAGATGTTTACCGTATTTTCGGAAATCCAGATTTTACCCCTGACAATTCCCGGCTCATCAACCCCTGTGGCACCGCCAAAATGGAGTACGAATCGGTCGGCTGCATTGCCCTGTTGGTGGGCAAAGGTGTAAGTTGACTGCTGCCGCAAATTGATCATCTGGCCGGTGAGTTTGTCTTCGAGTTTGATGGACATGGTTGCCGGGAACGATTCAACCTGGCTGAAGGTGAGGGTGACGGTTCCGGTGTACTTCGTTTCAAAATTCACCGGGACGGCAACTTGCTCCGGAAACTCAGGAAGGTTGCTGATGCTGAATTTCAGGCCAGCCGCAACCGTATAAAGTTGAGGTGCCTCGTCCAGCCCCGGCAATTTCATCCCGTCGACCTGGAGATCGAAGCCTTCTGTACCCTCCCCGATAAAATGCACTACTGTTTCATCAGCGTAATTGTTGGCAGTTGCGTTGATGGTCAGCTGGTTTGCATTGCTGCCTGATTTGTAGAAGGCCTGGCTGCTGTGTACACGGGCAGTATTGTTTACCGAAAGTGTTGGCGCAGCGTCGTTTGTTGCCAGTACCATCAAAGCCTGCCCGACAGGGATATACGACGTAGCAGAGGATACCACACTCGTGTAATTGCCGCTTGCCGCATTCCAGATGTAGCAGGTTCCCCCGATGCCTGCCGATGTTGCCCAACCGGCGCCGGCGGTGTTCCATACAATGGATGAGGGATAAGGGTTGGGTACCAGGTTATAGGTGTAAACCCCAGCTCCTGCATGACCGGTCAGTGAATAATCGTAAGTTCCATTGTTCAGGTTGCCAGTAAAGGTGTACTCGTGAGAATCACCCGGATAATAAATCATATAACCCTTGCCGGCTGACAGGGACGTCGAAGTTGAGGTGCCAAATCCAACCCATTTGCCATAAGCACTCCCCGTAAGCTGTGTTGGATCAAGATCGTACAGGTAAGAATCCAGGAACAGGCTGGTTGTCGGTGCAGCATACTGGGTTGGGATCGAAACAAAATGATATTTTAAGGCTGTGAGTGAAGCGCTCCCGGTAATGGTCCATTTAACGGTTGCTGCCACATCATTGGACTGGTGCATAAGCGAAGCGGCGCTTTCGATCACCAGGCCGGCGTTTCCACCACCGTTATCAAGAGTTCCACTTACTGTAAGGGCTTTGCCTGGAGCGATGGTCACCACAGCGCCCGTGCCAACGGTAAGATTATAACAAACCGCCGGTATGGCCGGATCCTCGTTTACAATTGGCTGGTTTGACGGACCGCTGGTGATGGTGGCATTATATCCGGATGTAGGAATTGCATTGGGACTCCAGTTTGTGGCGGTGTTCCAGTTGGAATTGGTGTTTCCGGTCCAGCTGAGTTCTATTGCATTCACCGTTAGTCCCTGCGTAACATTGGGAGCAACGGTGTAATTCGTGCTTGCACCCTGCGAGGCGGTGATATTGGCTGTTCCTGCGCTGACAATGTGAATCAGACCGCTTACGATGGTTGCAACGGCTGTATTTGAGCTGGCATAGGTTATGGCATTTATTCCCGAAGTGGCCGAAGTGGCCCCGGGAGCAAAATCAGCGTCGCCATAGGTTTTGGCCAATAAAGCACCAAAAGTTATGGATTGAGGGGCCTGATTTATTGTCAGTAACTGAATTACATCCGGTGCCGCACCGTAATTTTCATTGCCGGCCTGGCTGGCTGTGATGTTGGTATTTCCGCCTTGCAGGATGGTTACCGTACTGCCCGAAACGGTTGCCACATTGGTATTACTGCTCGCATAGGTGACCGTAAGCCCGGAACTTGCCGAACCTGTCAGGCTGAAAGGTGCATCGCCATAAGTTTTGGCAGCCAGTGCTCCAAAGGTGATGGTCTGCGAAGCGAACACCTTGAGCGACTGGCCTACATCTAACGCCGGGTTCCATGTTGCATCACCACTCTGTGAAGCAGTTATTGTGGTCGTTCCCGAACCTACAATATGAATCTGGCCGCTTATAATGGTTGCCACAGCCGTATTGGAACTGCTGTAACTCACGGCTAATAATGAACTTGCCGTTGCACCCGGACTGTAATCCGGATCTCCATTGGTTTTGTTAGCTAAAGCACCGAAGGTGATGCTTTGGTTCGATTTAGTCACATCAAACGCATAGGAGCCAGTCGCCGCATTGTAATTATCATTGCCATCCTGTGAAAGGTTGATAAACACAGTTCCGGTTTGTCCGATACTTACCAGTTGGTTACTGCCATTCAGGGTGGCTGCACTACCGCCGCCAAGAAAGATGGTAACCGTTAGGCCGGAGGTGGACGTGGCTGTGACCTGAATGGGATCGGTAAACTGATTCAATGGCAGATTGCCAACCGGTAGCGAACCCAAAGTCAATAACTGGTCACCTTTGTTAATTGTGAGCGATTGCGATACCTGGGCGGCTGCAGTATAACTGCTATTTCCTGCCTGGTCGGCATAAATGGTACAACTGCCTGCTTTCAGGATGGTAACGAAAGCTCCGTTGGTTCCATCGCAGCTTGCTACCGTAGGGTCGGAACTGCTGAAGGTTACCGCGTTGCCCGAACCTCCACCCGTTGCCGAAAGGGTGAATGCTGCATCACCATAATTTTTTGCCGCCAATGAAGCAAAGGTGATGGTTTGCGTTGATTGGCTGACGGTAAGCGTTTGTGTTACATCCGCTGCCGGGTTCCAGCTGGCATCTCCCGCCTGCGAAGCCGCAACAACAACCACTCCTGCACCCGAAATGTTGAGAGTAGTTCCTGTGATGGTTGCCGGACCGCTTACTACGGAATAACATACTGCTAAACTTGAACTTGCAGTCGCTTTTCCACTCATGTCTACTGTAAGTCCTGAAGTATAGGTAACACCCGACAGCACACCAAAAGTGATGCTCTGGTTCGATTTCACCACATCGAAAGTATAGCTTGAGCTTGCCGCATTGTAATTGTCGTTGGCTGCTACCGTAAGATTTATCACCACCGTTCCTGTTATCCCGATATTTTCCAGTTGGTTGCTGCCATTCAACGTGGCTGCACTGCCGGCGCCAAGCGATATGGCTACGGTTAATCCCGAATTGGAAGTAGCCGTAACCTGGATCGTTGTAAAAGTATTGAGTGGTTGCGATCCAACCGGCAACGGGCTAAGCGTGATGATCTGGGTAGCTTTTGCGATGGTAAGTGTCTGTGCTACCTGGGTGGCGGCTGCATAAAGCGAATTTCCTGCCTGATCGGCATAAATCGAACAGCTTCCTGCTTTTAGTATGGTAACCGTTGATCCGGTGGCTCCCGTGCATAAGGCTACGGTTGGGTCGGAACTGATAAAGGTAACCGGGTTGCCCGATGCGCCCCCGGTAGCCGATACTATAAACGGGGCATCGCCATAGGTTTTGGAGGCAAGTGCTCCAAAGGTGATAATCTGAATGCCTCCTGTTATATTGGCTGTTAAGCCTGTAGGCTGTGTAAGGCTGTAGTTGCCGGCTTTTGTGCCTCCCAGTGTGCTGGTTGAAGTAACCGCAATGCCGGTACCCATATTTATGGCTGCAAAAGTTCCTGTTTTAGCCACCGTTACATCGTCGGAATTGATAATGCCGGTGAGCGTACCTGTAAGCACTGCCGCATTGGTACCATCGTACGATTTGTTTTGTGCCACTGCCGAAGCAAGGGTAAGCGCTTTGGCAATAACGGTTAATGAGCTGCTTGCGCTGGCTGATGCCCAAGTGGCATTACCTGCTTGTGTGGCAGTGATATTTGCCATGCCGGCTCCTACAATATGAACTAAGCCAGTAGTGCTATTAATTGTTGCCACTGCAGTATTGGAACAGGTGTAGGTAAATGCTGTTAAGCCGGAACTTGCTGTTACCGCAGGTGTAAAATCAGCATCACCATACGATTTTGCTGTTATGGCAGTAAATGTTACTACCTGCGAGAAAAGACCTTTCTCATACGCACCCATTGTAGGGGTTCCCGCCCTTGTTGTACCTGCATAATCGTTGGTAATACCAGCAATTGTTATGCCCGGCAAGGTAGCACCAACCTGATAATTGGTTGCCAATGTGCCACCTGCACTTGCAAAAGCAGGATCTGTATTCATGCTGTGCGCATCCTGCCCCACAGCCTGAATTTGAGCAAGTGTACTTTTACTCCCAGCCCACCAGCCCAGCAAAGACCCGGTTCCAGTGGCAAAGTAATTGTTGTAATCTGTTGTAAGGACTGTAGTGTTTACGAAGGTGGCAGCCGTATGAGTACCTAATGCTGATCCTGCGTTGGAACGGGTAGTTATCATCAGATTATTTCTGCATATTATTGTATTACTGTACGAACGATAAAGACCATACGAAGCGTTTGATCCTGTTGTTGGTGTTCCGCCAATGTACAAGGTGTTGAAATAATAATTATTGGTTCCTCCATTATCGTATATCCCAAAAAGTGTGTTTCCGGTGTTGCCACCCAAACTTACAATATTGTTGGAATAGGTGGTTGTACCGGCATCGATATAAATTCCGGATAGTATTGCTCCCATTCCTGATCCTATATTGCCGCTTGCGGTGAGGCTGTGAATAAAATTACCCGAAACCGTACTAGCCGTGGCTGGCCCTGTATAGTAAATACCCGTTATAGAACCTGCAAACGAGGCGTTGGTGTTCGACAAATTATAAATGGTATTGCCGCTAATGGTTTGTGCTGCAGCCGTGGTGCTGATTTGTGCAATACCAATAATGGTAGAGCTGGCACCTGCTCCAGCATAAAAATTGGGGGTGGTTAAATCCCTTATTGTATTGTTTGTGATAATATTGGTTCCGGTATGTGTGTAGATACCTTTAATAAAACCGCCTGCTGTAACGTTATTATTGTTGGTTAATTTTGAAACGGTATTTCCGGAAATAGTTACCGTGCCTGTTCCAACGGAATATATCCCACTTAAATACTGAGCGTATGAACCTGACACGGAACTGCAGATAATGCTGTTTGCTGTGCTGGTACTTCCAATCAGGTTGTTGCTGATGTTGGTGGTACCTGCACCGGATTTAAATATGCCGTAAAAATGTGAAGGGTTTGTAGCGTTGGTATTGGCAACCGTTATGGCTCCAATGGTATTGTTCTGGCAATTTACCATGCCTGTTCCATCAAATCTTATTCCAAAAACATAACCATTAATTACTGAAGATGTCACTACAAGAGAACCCGTTCCAGTGGCTGCACCTATAATATTCCCACTAATCGTTCCAATGTTTATATCGCCTGTAGCGGAAGAAAGAGCATAAATTCCAAACCAGTCTGATGTTCCGGCATCACTCCATGCCATGTTTTTAATGGTATTGCCCTGCACACTGGTGGTGGTGCTTACGGTTGGTCCATTCACTAAATAGATACCTTTAAATGAACTGGTCGCTGCACTTGTTTTGGTCCATGCCGTTCCACCGCAAAGTGCTGCGCTGCCACCAATGAAATTGCCGCTGATGGTAATATCCGATGAAGTAACAGATGAAACATAGATTGATACATATTCCACACTGGCAGTTGGAGCAAAAGAAGTTGTTTCATAAAAGCTATTGCCCGAAATGGTCCATCCTGTATTGTACCCACTCAACATAATGCCGCTTGAGGCAGTTGCTTTATTCAGGAAATTGTAGATATTGTTGTTGCTGATGGTATTGCCGGAATTTGTTTTGTTAATAGTTCCGTATGAAAGAACAACTCTTAATGGCCGGTTGGCATCCAGTGAATTTGTAATATTGTTATTATCAATGATATTGTCATCGTTACCGGTGGTGCCGGTAGTGGTGCTGAAAAACAGTATTCCTGCAGACACATCGGTGGTTGAACCCTGTATAGAACAGTATTTTACCAAATTGGCAGTAGCATCATTAATAAACCTGACAGTTGAAGTTCCCGCCGTTGCCGAAATGCTGGTATTGGTAATGATGAGGTCTTTTGTTGCACCGGTGGCATTTACACGTCCGTCGATGGTAACATTATCAGCTCCGTTAAGGTCGATAAGTGGAGAGGGAAGGTTGCCGCTAATGCTTAAGCCGGTTGCTGTAGGATACACATTTACCGAAGTATAATAAGGAATGCCTGAAGAAGTTGCCACGCTGGCATTCAGCACAGCCGATGCCCCTTCGCTGGTACTGCCATTAATTTTTATCGCAATTACTCCTTTGTGTGTTCCCGCATTAATGGCATCGAAGGCTGCTTTTAAGTTGGCGTAAGCTCCGGTGGCTGTGCCAAGCGAAGCCGTTACTACCACCAAGCCGCTTACCGAATAATCGTAAGCACCCATGGAGTTGTAGGTTCTGGTGGTTCCTGCATAATCGGTAGTAATGCCCGTGCCACTCACTCCCGTCAGGGCCTGGGAAGCAGGAAGATAATTTGCCGCAGTAGTTCCGCCTGCATTGGCAAATAACGGATTGGTATTTATGCTGTGAGCATCCTGTCCGGAGGCTGCTTTTAAAGCACTCAACGTATAGGCGACTGTCCCGTTATACCAAGCCAAATTTCCGGAAGTTACGTAGTAATCGTTATAATCGATTGTTACCCCGGTAAGATTTCCAAAAACAACGCCATACTGCGTATTCCCTGTACGGGTATTTACAAACAGATTGTTTTTGAAATTTCTTGCACTTGTGCTTAAGCTCCGAATACAGTCGCTCTCTGCGCTGCCGCCAGGTGAAACGCCTCCAATATACAGGGTATTAAAATAATAATTGTTGGTACCGGCAGCTTCCCGAATCCCATAAAGATTGGTTGTTGTATTGCCCCCCAAACTGATAATATTGTTTGAATAGGTGGTCGTACCCGCTTCGATTAATATTCCAGTCACTGATGCACCTGAGTTGCCGGTTACCGTCAGGCTGTGAATAAAATTACCGGATACGGCACTTGCCGTGGCTGGTCCATTATAATAAATGCCAAGCATAATGCCTGTACAAGTAGCATAGGTGTTAGATAAATTAGATATGGTATTGCCGCTAACGGTTTGTGCTGCAGCGGTTGTGCTTGATTGGAAAATACCTACATTTACAGCACCTCCACTAGAATTGCTGACGGTTAAATCCCTTATCGTATTGTTTGTAATTATATTGGTTCCGGAGGCAGTATTAATACCATTAATAAAACCGCCTGCACTATAATTATTACTGTTGGTCAGTTTTGAAACGGTATTACCGGAAATAGTTACTGCACCGCTGCCACCGGAAATTATACCATAAAGATATTGACCGTATGAAGTTGACGGAGAACTGCAAATAATGCTGTTTGCCGTGATGGTACTTCCAATCAGGTTGTTGCTGATGGTAGTAGTACCTGCGGCAGATTTAGTAATTCCGTAAAAATGAGAAGGGTAAGTGGTGCTAATATTGGCAGCCGTTATGGCTCCAAGGGTATTGTTTTGACAATCTACCGTACCTGATGACGAAATGTGTATTGCATAAACATATCCGTTGGCAGCTGTGCTTGTTACCACAATAGAACCCGTACCCGTAGAAGCACCAATGGTATTTCCGGTAACCGTTCCTATGTTGATGTTGCCTGTTCCATTGGCAGCAATCGCATACCAGCTGGAGGTTGCATTATCTGTCCAGTTAAAATTCTTGATGGTATTGCCCTGTATGCTGGTTGTGGTTGTTACCGTTGGCCCCACAGTAATAGCAATAGCCTTAAATGCATTGGTGTATGAAGCACCAGATTTTGTCCAGGCTGTTCCACCGCAAAGGGGAGCACTGCCACCAATAAAATTACCCGTAATTGCAATATCGGTAGTAGTAGTTTGATTTACAAGGATTGGATAATAACCCACAGTGGCTAAAGGTGCAAAGGAAGCTGTTTCATAAAAGCTATTGCCAGAAATAGTCCAGCCAGTATTGGATGAATTAAGATAAATGCCGTTTGAACTATTTGACTTGTTTAGAAAGTTGTATATGTTGTTATTGCTGATAGTGTTGCCGCTGTTTGTTTTGGCAGCAGTTCCATCGGAATAAAGGGCACTTATTGGTCGGGCAGCATCAGAGGAACTGGTTATGTTGTTGTTATCAATGGTATTGCCATCGTTGCCAGTGGTGCCGGTGGTGGTGCTAAAAAACAAAATACCTGATGTTGCATCCAGGCTTGAACCCTTGAGTGTACAATATTGTACCGTATTGGCGGTAGCGTCGTTTATAAATCGTATGGTGCTTGACAACGCTGCCGAGGTGTTGGTAACTACAAGGTCTTTTGTTGAGCCGGTAGCATTTACACGTCCGTCGATGGTAACGTTATCGGCTCCGCTCAGGTCGATAAGCGGTGCGGCGAAGCTGCCGCTAATACTTAATCCGGTTGTGGTTGGATACACATTTACCGAAGTGAAATAAGGACTGCCTGAAGAAGTTGCCGCGCTGGCATTCAGCACACACGATGCCGATTCGTTGGTGCTTCCGTTCACTTTTATGGCAATTACGCCTTTGTGTGTTCCTGCATTTATGGCATCGAAGGCTGCTTTTAAGTTGGCGTATGCCCCGGTGGCTGTGCCAAGGGTAGCCGTTACAGCCACTAAGCCGCTTACCGAATAATCATAAGCACCCATGGAGTTGTAGGTTCTGGTGGTTCCGGCGTAATCGGCAGCAATGCCCGTACCGCTCACGCCCGTCAGGAACGGGGAAGCCGGAAGATAATTTGTAGCAGTCGTTCCGCCCGCGCTGGCAAATGCAGGATCGTTATTTATGCTGTGCGCATCCTGTCCGGAGGCAGTTTTTAAAGCAGTGAGAGTGCCCGCAGATGTCCCGTTGTACCAAGCTAAGGTTCCGGATGATACGTAGTAATCGTTGTAATCTATAGTTACCCCGCCAGTATTAGTAAGAACAAAGGCATACTGTGTATTCCCTGTACGGGCATTTACAAACAGATTGTTTTTGAAATTTCTTGTGTTTGCGCTCATACTGCGGATACAGTCGCTCTCTGCGCTGCCCCCTGGTGAAACGCCTCCGATATACAGGGTATTAAAATAATAATTATTGAAACCTGCCGACTCCCGAATCCCATAGAGATTGGTTGTTGTATTGCCCCCCAAACTGATAATATTGTTTGAATACGTGGTTGTGCCTGCAGCGATTGTTATTCCAACCGCTGATGCACCTGAGTTGCCGGTTACAGTCAGGCTGTGAATAAAATTGCCGGATACGGCACTTGCCGTGGCTGGTCCGTTATAATAAATACCATGAATAATTCCAGTACAAGTTGGGTGGGTGTTCGATAAATTAGATATGGTATTGCCGCTCACGGTTTGTGCGGCAGCGGTCGAACTTGATTGGTCAATACCAAAAATTACATCAGCTATACTTGCATTGGTGACGGTTAAATCCCTTATGGTATTGTTCGAAATGGTATTGGTTCCGCTGCTTGTAAGAATGCCCTTAATAAAACCGCCTGAATAAATATTATTATTGTTAGTTAGTTTTGATAAGGTATTCCCGGAAATAGTTACCGTACCGGTGCCGCTGGATGCAATACCATAAAAGTATTGTGGGTATGAACCTGACACGGAACTGCAGATAATGCTGTTTGCCGTGCTGGTACTTCCTACCAGGTTGTTGCTGATGGTGGTAGTACCTGAACTTGATTTTTCGATGCCGTAAAAATGAGAAGCGTATGTACTGATGGTATTGGCAACCGTTATGGCTCCAATGGTATTGTTCTGACAACTTACCGTGCCGGATCCATCAATTTGAATAACCATTACAGATCCACTTGTTCCTGAAGATGTTACGACAATAGAACCCGTTCCCGTAACAGCACCTATGGTATTTCCGGTAATCGTTCCTATGTTTATGTCGCCTGTACCATTAGCAGAAATCGCAACCCAGTTGTTGTTTGCATTATCGGTCCAGTTAAAATTCTTAATGGTATTGCCCTGTATACTGGTTGTGCTAGTTACCGTTGGCCCCACATTTATATTGATAGCCTTAAATGTATTGGTGTATGAAGCACCAGATTTTGTCCATGCCGTTCCTCCGCAAAGGGCTGCGCTGCCGCCAATAAAATTACCCGTGATGGCAATATCGGTAGTAGTAGCTTGATTTACAAGGACTGGATAATAACCCACACTGGCTAAAGGTGCAAAGGAAGCTGTTTCATAAAAGCTATTGCCCGAAATAGTCCATCCGGTATTGTACGCATTCAACTGAATGCCGTTTGAACTATTTGATTTATTTAGAAAGTCGTAGATATTGTTATTGCTGAGGGTGTTGCCGCTGTTTGTTTTGGCAGCCGTTCCATTGGAGTAAACAACATTTATTGGTCGGGCAGCATCAGAGGAATTAGTTATGTTGTTGTTATCAATGGTATTGCCATCGTTACCGGTGGTTCCGGTGGTGGTGCTAAAAAACAAAACACCTGATGTTGCATCCAGGCTTGAACCCTTGAGTGTACAATATTTTACCGTATTGGCGGTAGCGTCGTTTATAAATCGTATGGTGCTTGACAACGCTGCCGAGGTGTTGGTAATAATTAAGTCTTTTGTTGCACCTGTGGCATTTACACGTCCGTCGATGGTAACATTATCGGCCCCGCTCAGGTCGATAAGTGGTGCGGCAAAGCCGCCGGTAATGCTTAATCCGGTAGTGGTTGGGTACACATTTACCGAAGTGTAATAAGGACTGCCTGAGGATGTTGCAGCGCTTGCATTCAGAACAGCCGAAGCCGTTTCGGTGGTGCTGCCGTTAATTTTTATAACAATATCTCCTTTGTGGGTTCCTGCATTTATGGCATCGAAGGCTGCTTTTAAGGTGGAATAATTTGCAGTGGTTGTTCCTACTGTTGCGGTAACAGCGATAATTGGCGTTGGGTCGAGAGAGAAATTGGGCACAAAGTTAGAGCTAACGCCAATAAGGGTAAAATTACTCATGGTAGCTGTTCTGCTGTTTCCCGAATTATCGATAAGCTGTGTGGTACCCGTATTATTTTGATTAGCTATGCCATCGCTCATTTTGTAATAAGCCATGAGTGTAGCAGGTATAGTGGCGAGGCTGCTATTATAATTGTTGGCAATTTCACTTGCCGTTCGTGCAACATTCCAAAAACGGACTTCATCAATGGCACCCGTAACACTTTCAGAAAGGGATGATACATAGCCAATATTCCAGCTTCCGGAATTGCCCGATGGAGCGGCTGATTGTCCTGTAGTGCAAGCTACTCCGTTTTTGTATAACTCATACGTTCCGTTACGCCTTACCAAAGAGATATGTGTCCAGGTATTAAGCGGAACCATTACACCTGCGGCCTGACCTGTGCCGTTGTTTATCAAATAGGTAAGAGTACCATTACTACTGTATCCTAATCCGATACGCTTACTACTCTCAGAAACAGTCCAGCTCCAAGAATAATAGGCTCTTGGGTACACCCAACTCTCAAGGGTAAAGTTGTCGACCACCGAGGTAAGTACGCCGGATAATGTGGCAACGTCGTTTACACCGTCAAAATCGAGTGCGGCATTATTTTGCATCAACCATGCATTAGCTAACGTGCCCGAAAGCAAGGCATTAGAAAAAGAGAAAGAGCTGTTTCCCGAAATAATGGGAATAACTCCGCCAGAAACGCTTGATGCAAGGTCGGCAGTAAGGAAATAATATTTAGTGGCAGTAGTTAAAGTACTGCTAAAGGCAGAATAAGCAAGCGAACTGCCGTTGCCGGGATAAGCCGCCACGGCAGAACCCAGTTGCACATCGCCTCCAAAGGAAGCATCGGAGCTTTCCCATAGCTTAAAGTTGGTGTAGCCTGTTGGCACACTGTTTACCTTTATAGTGGCAGCAGTCATGCTACCGCCTGCAGTATTGGCTGCCATTGCAAAACGACCTATTACCTGATTGGTTTGTCCGGCTGTTGGAGAAACCGCATACGTGCTGCCATCGGTAAAAGTAATGTTCGGACCTGAGAAATCAGATACAAAGTTAGAGGTGTTACCTGTACGGGCAGTGTTGGTTAAGGTTGCGGCATGCCCGTAGCCCGAATAATCGGTAAGCGCTGTAATGGAAGTATTGTTCGCATTTGGCGTTCCGGCATTGTTCCGGTACGAGGCCACAAGACCCGAATAAGTTGAAATGCCTACATTATAATTGTTGGCAATATCGGCTGCTGTTCTGGCAACACTCCAAAAACGGACTTCATCAATGGCACCCGAAAGCAATTCAGAAGCGCTTTTATAACCAATTGTCCAGTTGCCGGTATTGCCCGATGGCACCGTAGTGGGTGCGCCAATATTGCAAGCTACTCCATTTTTGTATATTTCCCAGGTTCCGCTGCGCCTTACCATCGCTATATGTGTCCAGGTATTCAGCGGAGCAGTTTCTGTGGCATTAGGTCCGCCATTGTTTATTAAAGCGAAAAGCCTGCCAGTACTTGACAACATGATTCCACATTGATTGTCACTTATAACCAGCGCACAGTTAGAATTGTATGCTCTCGGGTACACCCAACATTCAAGGGTGAAGTTATCGAGTTGACTTGTAAGTACGCCGCTTAATGTGGCTTTGTCGTCAACACCATCAAAATCGAAGGATTGGCTACGGGCAGTTACATGCGTGAACAGGAGCAGCAGCATGGTAGCGGTAACTGCCGAAAATGATCTGAAGTTCTTTTTCATGGTCAATGATTTTTTCATCAATGGGTTAAACGTAATTTTTGCATTTAATGAGATACTGTTCAACAATGGTTTCCAGCTCATCGGGGTCAACAGGGTTTTGCAACATCCGGGTACAACCAACCAGGATGGAAAGGCGCATGGAATCGATATTTACGTAATTAACAAATAGAATAATGGGAACCTCTGGCAACAACTTTCTGATTTCATGGGTTGTATCGAAGCCGTTCAAACCAGCCAGATCGGCATTGATCAAGGCAAGCGATATGGCGGGGTTGGTTTGAAACATGCGCAGGGCTTCACTCCCCGATTCAACCCGGATCACCGAAATGTTTTTATTCAGCAGCAAACTAGCCAGGTCGTTGTCCCCGTCCGATTTTCCCCTTGCGATAAGAATGATAGGTTGTATGTAGTTGCCGTTTATCAAAATAGACCTTGTTTAAACAGGTCCGGCAAATGTAGGGCGGTTCTTTCCGGTTCAATGTGACCGGGAAGGGCAAAAATCTTTACATAATCTTTCAAAAATATACACGATACTCCAAATCAGTACTATACGTGCCGGAAGCTGATTGAGTGAAGCGGCGCAAGAAGTCAAATCCATGGATTATAATACTGTATATCAATGGATTGAAAACATTTGAAAGAAAACCGAAAGATGATTTTTAAGGGGGAAAACGGGTGATTTGAGCTAACGGAACTAAAATGAAAAAGGAATCCTGTGAGATTATCCTTTCCTTTGAGTCGTCTGCGAGTTTCTGTAAGATTTTTCTATTTTATAAGAAATCCCTTTTGTTTTTTCATAAATAATTTGGATTGACCAAAAATTATGTATTTTTGCTTTAAATATCAGGATAATTAAAATCACAACTTTAGATTATCATGTTTACTAGAAAACAAATACTGGAAGGCTCGATAAACGAAAGCCTCTTTTTGTGGGGTGCCAGGCAAACAGGCAAAAGCACCTTGTTGAAAGCATTGTTTCCCGATTCGCTCTGGTTTGATCTTTTGCTTTCAGATGTCTTTGAACGCCTGCATAGAAGCCCCTCTCAACTGAGGGAGATTGTTTTGGCAACTCAACCAGGCAAACCTGTTGTAATTGATGAAATTCAAAAAATACCTGAGTTACTCAACGAGGTACACTGGCTGATTGAAAACCGACATACACGTTTTATTTTAAGTGGGTCGAGCCCCCGCAGAATTACCAGGACAGAACCCAATCTGCTCGGCGGCCGTGCTCTGCGCTATGAACTGTACCCGCTTATCAGTCAGGAAATACCCGATTTTGATCTTTTACGTGCATTGAACAACGGCTTATTGCCCCGCCACTATCTTTCCGAAAACCCTAAAAAGATGGTTTCGGCTTATATCGGAAATTACCTGAGAGATGAAATAATGGCAGAAGCCCGAATCAGAAATGTGGCTAACTTTTCACGCTTTTTAGAAGTTGCCGCTTTTTCAAATGGTGAGATGGCTAATTATTCCAATATCGCCTCTGAGTGTGGTGTAAGTGCCCCAACTGTGAGGGAATACTTTCAGATACTTGAAGATACACTCACTGGCCGTTTTCTTCCCAGCTTTCAAAAGAAGCCAAAACGCAGGGTAATATTGGCGTCAAAATTTTACTTCTTCGATGTGGGGATTGTAAATTATCTTCTGAAAAGAGGAAAAATCGAAATGGGAAGTGAGGCTTTTGGCCATGCTTTTGAACATTTTGTTTATCAGGAAATCTATGCCCACAGCAATTATTCAGGCTTGCAATATCCAATACATTATTGGCGTACTGCCTCACAGTTGGAAGTTGACCTTGTTTTGGGCGACCATGAAGTGGCCATTGAGATAAAAGCGACCCAAAATGCCAATCCCCGTCACGCGAAAGGGCTGAAAAGTTTTGCAGAAGAGTATACCGTTAAAAAGCTCCTGCTCATCACAAACGACCCCTTTCCGCGTCAAATGGGGGAGGTCCTGGTTTTGCCCTGGCAGGTATTTTTAAAAAGTCTTTGGGCAGGCGAAATCATAAAATAAAATGATGTAACGGAAGATATATGGTTTGTAACCTTGTTGATTAGTGCCTAAGCAGCTATAACGTAACCAGGAATGCCGTGAGATTATCGGTTTGGTCGAGCCCGAGTTTCTGCCTGACACGATGACGACACATATCCACGCTGCCCACGGAAATGTTCAGCAGCCGGGCAATATCCTTGGTCGAAAGGTTGACCCTCAACAGCGAACACACCTGCAATTCAATTCGCGTCAGCGTGTTACAACGCACCATGAGATTATCGATAAAGGATTTATGCAACTGGCTGAACATGAACTCGAAATCGGCCATAGGTTCCTTCTCTGAATCCCGGGTTATTTCTTTTAACGCTATGAGGAACTCATTCTGATTGGTTTTGGAAGAAAATTTATGTTGGAACGGAAGCAGTTTCTCCTGAACAGAACGGTTTACCTGGGTGAGGTCAATCCTTAAAAGAGTTTGGTAGACCAGCTCCTGTTCCTTCATCTGTAACTCGATCTGGGTTTTTTCAAGTTCAATACGGTTCATCTCCTCGAAGACCAGTTTCTGCCTGGTGAGGGATGCCAACTGTTGATCCCTGAGCTGCAAATCGACAGATAATTTTTGCATTTCAACTTCCTTCAGTTGTTTGTCATTTTCGGCAAGTTTGTTTTTAAGCGCCAGGGCCCGGTGCTTAAACATCTGCAACCTGATGATGAGGAAACCAGTAAGGAAGACTATAAAAATAAATCCAATAAGCAATTGCAGTCTCAGTTTCGAAGCCCTGACGTCCTGTTTCAGCAGGAGGTTCTCCTCGTTCTTTTGTAACAGTTCGAGACGGATGGAAAGCTCTTCAATCCTTTTAGATTTTTCCACTGACATGAGCGTATCATGCAGGATTACATATTTCTTAAAATAAGCGAGGGCCTGCCCGGCCTGCCCGAGGGTATCATACACTTTGTAACTGGCTTCAAAGAGCTGCATCTGAAGCTGCTGGTCGTCTGCCTCCTGGTTTATCCGTGTTGCAGTTGCCAGGTTTGCGAGCGCCTGGTTCCAGTTCCCCTGCGCACGGTCCATCTCAGCCAGGTCGTAAAAAAGGCTTGCCTCCGCCCATTTGTTGCTGATCATCCGGATGTACGGAAGCGACCTCGTGTACCAGGTCCCGGCGTTTCGAAAATCGCCGGCCGACTTATACATTTTTGCAATGTTTGTGGTTGCAACAGCAATACCGAAACGATTGGAATCTGCTTCGTAAAAATCAAGGGCCCTGGTTAAATAGTCCAATGATTCCTTGTATCGTCGCAGTGAAGTCAGGGATAACCCGATGTTGACCGATACATTTGCCACCATTTGTTTATCTTTTTTTAAAACAAAAATATCCCGTGCCTTGATGGCTGCATCATAGGCCAATTCATGTTTCATCAAACGGTCATATACCAGGCCAAGATTCATATAAACCCTGGCAAGGTTGTTTGAATCACCTTTGGATTTATAATATGACAGGACTTCCAAATAGCATGACATGGCATTATCCATAGAACCGTACTGGGACCAGGCAGCCCCCAGGTTGTTGGTCGCCATGGCTTTCCCGGCCAAATCGCCCAGTGAATCATATATCCGGATACATTCCTGCAGCAGCAGTATGGCCTTCCGGTTCTGCTGCATCGTGATCATGGGGAAGATCATCTGGACCATTGCTTCAGCCTGGAGCGAACGGTTATGCATGGACACGGCCAGCATCTTTAACTGTTCCGCAAATTTCAACGATTTTTCAGGGTCGGTAGGCCGGTAAAGCTTGCTCAATGCCTTCAGCGCATTGTACTTTGCCACCCCATCGGCATGTTTAACGACATTCAACAAACTGTCGGATGCTGGCTGTGCGGGCATGTTCAATGGCGAACAACACAAGAACACAATTAAAACGCGTTGAAATAGCTTGCTGAAAATTCCCATGCTGATGAAAAATAATTGACAGTTAACAAAAGTACAAAATAACATGAAACAGGTCATTTCTTAATGAGCGATGATGGTCTTTCTCCTTCAAGGGGAGGGATACCCTTTACCAGCCAATTAATCAGGTATTAAAATATTTCACTTTCGAAAAGTCATGGATGGGATTCAATGAATCCCGGTTGCGCAGCAGCCGCAAACTGCAGCTGTTGCATTTGAATTCATAATTGCTAAAAAAAAACTTATGCCTGGGGTATTAACCGAAGAACAAATTGTTCAGGTACTTGAGAAGAATGTGATTGGCAGGACAGGTTGCTATGCCGGCGAGAAAATTTACATGGTGCGTGTCGCCTGCCTGTTTGATCATGCCGCTGATGGCCACCATTAAAAGCCAACCCGCCCACGGACTTGATCCGTTGCATAAACTGGAGGCCCTTCATTTAACCGCTGCTGTATACAGGATAAAAATTGAGGAAAAAACCGGGAGGTTTGAAAAACGGTAATTTTAACGGTTAACCGGGGTGCCCGGGCCGGAAATCTGCAGGTTGCATTTATCGCCACCGTTTCAGGGGCGGCCAACCTGGTAAATATCATCCGGGTGCGGCCGGCAGCCGTTGTGGGATAAAAGTGAAGTGTTAAGTCATGAGATGTGAAATCCGAAATCCGAAATTCCATTCCCCCGGAAATTCCTTTTGATCCAAATAGTGACAATCAGACAGATGAATTGTCACGGGCGGTTTTTCCATTGCATCTTTTACTACCTTCGTCCGATGATCCACCGCTTATACAACCCCTGGCAAATCACCAACGACGGCGAGCGCGAGACCGACAGGCATTTGTCCCTTCCTGCAACCATGGATGGGGAAGATGTATTCTTTTCCGCTTTTTTCCTTTTTTTTCCAATTTCTGCAACAATCTGCAGGCGGTTTTTTGGCAGATCCCGGCCGATTTTTTGAACATTCCTCAATCTTTTAATCGCTACTTCAGTCTGAAAATTGAGTCCATGCCGAAAAGTATTTAAATGCCACGAAGGCACAAGGTCACAAAGGTTCACAAGGTATTTGCTCCAGATACCTGTTACGTCGTGTGTCCTGGTGTCGTGGTGTCTTCGTGGCATTATATTATTCCTTTTCGGAGCAGGCTCAAAATTAAATTTTCACAGCTGATTCAGGAGTGTTCAGAAAAGTATGTCAAGGGAACTTTTGCAAGGTGGTGCCCTGAAGCTGTAGGCGAAGAATTCTTACATCTATTGCAGTTGGCTTTAGCCAACTGTTTAAGGTTGATAAAATCCTTTCGGCTTTAGCCCCATTGATGTGTTTCTAAATATTGGGGATAAAGCCCCGGCCATGCAGCATTATCAAAGTAGCAGTCAGCTGAAGCAGACTGCAATAAACAGCTCTTCACTGGCATTCAGTTAAATCCAACTACACACGTGTGAATTATATAACTTATTTCCAAAATAGTATAATGATTGTGAACATAATGAGATGTATGTTTACAGTTAAATTCAGACAACGGTTTGTCTTCGGAATTGTAGTACAATCCAATCATGCAGATGGCATTCAAAGCGTTTATTCTCATTCTTTTCTTTAGCTGTTTGCTGGTCAGTGCCGAAGCCCAGGAAAAGAAGGACAGCCTTACCCCCCAGAAAATCGACAGCCTGACGCCACAGCAGGTTGATACGCTTATCAAAAAAATGGATACCGTGATTATCACGAAGGAACCTCAGAACATTACCCCTGTAAGTTCTTTCGGCCGTGCGTATGCAAGTTCCTACTGGACAGACACAAAGTCGGCTTTTACAAACCCGTTTAAATGGAAACGGGGTCAGGTCATAACGGCGGCAGCAATTGTTGCAGCTACTGCCGGGCTGATAGCCTGGGGAGATAAACCGATACAACAATTCTATTCCCGCAACAGTTCTGTCTTTATAAGCAGGACGTCCTATTACTTTTTCAGCCCGTTGGGCAGCGGCCTTTATGATATTCCCGCACTGGGCATTTTTTATGCCTGCGGCGTAATCTGGAAGAACAAAAAAGCAAAAGAGACAGGCTTGAAAGGCCTGGAAGCCTTTGTAATTACTGCTGTCTTTACCCAGGCTATCAAGCAGTTTACACACCGTCACCGTCCTTACCAGGATACTCCGCCAAATCCACATAACTGGGATGGGCCATTCAGCTGGGGCGGCGATTATGGGACGTTTGGATATAATTCATTTCCTTCAGGCCACTCTTCAACGGCTTTTTCAATTGCAACCGTAATTGCCCTGGAATACTGGGATACGAAATGGGTTCCTATTGTCAGTTTTGGACTTGCCGGGTTGACAGCTGCCTACCGGTTAGCTATGAATGATCACTGGGCATCGGATGTTTTAGTTGGCTCTGCCCTGGGATTTGCAGTTGGCAGCATGGTCTATTTTAATGCCAATAAGAAGTTGCAGGTGATCCCGGTCAGTTCGACTGGGATTGGAGCAACATTGATCTATCATTTTTGAATCTCCTCCCCCCGGACTTTGCCACAATAGAAACAGGCAATTACCCAATACACTTCCTTTTTACAATTGTTTTCGTCATGGTTTGGCCGCCGGCCTCAGGATTTAGGAGCAAATCGTTCCCAATAGTAATAAAGCAATAAAATGCCACGAAGGCACCAAGGCACAAAGAGACACAAAGTGTTAGATATCGGCAGTATAAACTTTGTGATGCTTCGTGACTTTGAAGCTTTGTGGCAAATATATACTTTCGGATGTAGGCTAATATTTATAATGTCAAAAAACACCGGGAGCGATAACAGAGGAGGCGATGGGTTGGAACGTCTTTAGGACAAGGATGTAGATCTAACAAACATGGCAAGTGGTTGTGCAATGGGAATGTCGACGTATCGGTTTAATTGATTGGTAGTATTTTTTTCATCACCAAAATAAATTCTCTTTCAGGAAAAAGGGAAAAGCAATGTCGGCAGGAATGCGGCAGAAACAGAATAGAATGTTCATAAATAATAACATTTACATTTATATTATTTCATAAAACATTGCATTTAAGATATTATTAAATTATTTTCGCTTCATTATTAATTTCCTTAATGACATAACATTAATATTTACCAGATTAATATTTAACTGTTATGGAAATCATTGGTCTATTGAATACTATTTTGGGGATACTGTTATCCGCTTTGGCAATAGTGCAACAGATTGAAGGAATTAAGGCAGGGGGGAATTCACGAGATAAAAGAACGTCTTTAACCATTATTGTTGTTGTTGGTTCAATCTTCATTTATCTTCTGTATTTAATCGCAAAGGGCTATCCATCGAATGTTTTAATCCCACCCCTTCCTGTCCTGATTATTTTAATACTTTTCCTGATATCCTGGATTGCGAGGGATAATTTTCTTGACTACTGGAAGCTAATTTGGGCCGTCACCATTATAATATTCAAAAAAAAGAAACTGCTGGTTATGTTCCTTTTCATTTTTGGATTGAACCTGGTTTATATTCTGAGCATGAAATATGCTTCGGAAGTATCCGCAACTGGTTACGGTCCACCTATTGTCTTTGTAAGTAAAATAAGCACTCAGGACAGTCTGACGAAGGATTGCCAGCGCTTGTTGAATGACACTGTATACGAAAGTTTCAATGTCACTTTCAGGAAAGTGGGTTCTCATAAATCCCTGTTCGATGGCTTTCTTAAAATTAAAAAAGGAACGAAGACTGAAGGTATGATTTCTATCATCGGACATGGCGATGGTCTTGAAAGAGACACTTTTAAAATTTCAAAGATATCGAAACTTGAATTTAAAAAGTACATCAAATCAGACAGTGCACTGGGTTTATGGACAATTGAGTCATTAACCGATTCTTCCATGATTCCTCATGCCAGACTTTATATTCTCGATACGTCAGACATTCAATTGTATTCGAATTCTGAGCTTGTTGAGAGAAAATGTAAAGGATGCAAACAGTCCCAGAAAGGTCTGAACCAAACAATCATTAACTGCAAACCTTTGAAATATAAAGAAATTACAGACATATACCTACCCAATGCATTAGACATGAATGGCATTGACGTATATGCACTGGATGGAAACTATTATATAAGATTAATGGGTTATAATGGCCAACTACATAACTGCCTGATAAAAAGTAAGGTGGATGTAAAATTTTTAAAGCGATGCGCCAAGCAGGCATCAACTCAATCCATTGAATTACTTAGCAGTTTTAACCTGACATACCTACTGAACAAAAAAGACAGTTCAAGAATATCCTGGCCCACGATCGGTTGGCAGAATATTGATTCATATTCCAATATTCCAGGAAAAATCGAAGGGCTTCCGTTTATTTCAATCAATGCCATTACCGAAAGGGTTGTGATTTACAACCTTTCATGGAATAAAGTTACTGGGAAAGACATTAAATTGCTAATAGATACGACTTTCCCAATTCCGACAAAACGGGAAATAAGACTTGATCAGGGCTGTACTACATTTGAATATAAGGAGGATGGCAGGCAGAAAGAGTACTACCTTGTAACAACAGATGCTTATTCCGGCCTTATCAATCTTTATCTTAGTTATGATCGTGTGTTTCGAAAATTTGATTCGGTTCCGGCATCTTTGCAGTTATCAAATGTATATGTTGAAGGCGCCGCTGTGTCCAGTAATAAACATCATGACTTATTTATCTCGGGTAGAAATGGCATTATCTATTACCGGCCTTGTTATAAATGTGAAAGCAAAGGCATTCTATCATCAGTTTGCTGCTTTTTCAGGACGCTTGTACCAGATCGAATTTCTCTTCGGGAGAACTGGTTTTATGAACTTGACATGAAACCATTTGTCACGCATCTACAGGATATTTCATGCGCTGAAGATGGAGGCATATGGTATTTAGACCAGAGTTATTTTCGTCGACTTTATCCTGAATTATTCAATTGGCGTTACCAATGGTCAGTTTTCATTTCTTACAATGAAGGACGGTTTTTAAATACTATACTATTATTTTATTTGATTCTGTTTTTCCTTGGATACAGAATTTACAGAAAAAAAAGAAAATTTTTAGAAATCCAGGACGACCAACGTAGTATTCATCCTATATAAACACCTTCTAATACCATCACCTTCAAGGGACTTTGTCCAAAAAACAGATAAGAAGCATATAATTTTTTCTAAAACCAGATTGCGTCATAGTTTGGCGTAGTCAGGGTTTATCTTTGTTTTATCAGGATCAAAGAACTCAACCCTATTGATCCGGAACTTGCTGAACTAAACTACTCTGGAAAAAGTATGATTCACCTGACATTAAATAAAGTAACTTGCATCGGCCTTACCTATTTGCGTTGTGATACGGATGGCAATACTGACCTGCTGATTTGTCCGGAAACATCCGGTAAAACAATATCGGCTTTGACGAAAAACCTGAACAATCAACTATTTATGAACTAATTAATGATACAAAAGATGAAAAATCAATTCCTGTTGCGCGACGAATTCATGGCATGGCTGGTGAAAATTGGAAAATTCCCTGTTCCTTCAGCAAAATCGTATTGCAGTTATGTGGCCGCTGCCGATAAGGCCATCGTACTGGTCAATGAAGAGACATCGCAGGAAAGCAACATGTTTGCAGAACTTGAACCAAGGATAAAAAGGGGGCATTTGCCTGCCGTTGCGTTGATCATCATGAACCTGCTTGACCACCTGTCGTCCGACAAGATTGAGGTGCAATTGGATAAACCCCAAAGCTCGATCCGGAAATGGAAAAGCGCCTTGCATCAATACCAGGATTTCCTGTATGATTACATGGAAACCAACATCGAACCCGGAACCGCTGACGAGACCGGCCAGGACGCCTGGGATGTAAACGACCAGGACGAAGCCGAAAAACACATCCTGACGTTTGTTAAGAATGTCAGCGAAGATTCTTCGGTAAAATTTGTGCATGAAAAAGGTGACATCTATGCCAATTTCCGCTTCCGCCTCATCACCCAGGACAGGTTTTATGACCCCATATTTTACCCGATCGGGTTTATCAAACGCCTCTTCTACCTGAAAGGCGACAAGGAATTTATGGATTCCTGGCTGGATGCCATGCTCGACACCGTAACCATTCACACCGAAGACGGCACAGTTAAACTTAAGGCCGTTCACACACTGGAGATCGCCAACGGGGCCGTCAGCATCCATATGAAGGGGGCGTCAAAAACCGCCTATACCAAAAAATCTGATAACGAAACCCTTGCGCCTTTCACGATTTTTAGTCTGCACATGGTCGCACTGGACCATGAAAAACCCCTGGTCAGGATCATGCAGGAGAATTCGGACAGCCTGCCAACCTTCAGGGAGATCACGGTTCAACTAAAAAAGCATACAGGCCGGAAGATAACCGGCAAAAAAGTAAAAAAAGCGGCCAACCTCGTTTTAAAAAGTGATTACATTGATCAAATAAACATCGGCGCCCTTAAAGCTGAAATGGCACTGATCGCTTCTTTGACCCACCTGCAACTCATGGATGGGAGTGAGAATAAAAGAAAAGGGGCCTGAATTTTACAGCCACGCGTTTTCGCACACAATACGCGATTTTTTCAATCAAGTATGGTTCCGTTAAATCAACGACGGCCTGAAACCATTCCAGTTTGAAAATAACCCATTTCTTTCGCTTTCATTTATAGCCTGATAACAGTTCCTCCCACACGATTCATCGTTATTTTCTGTTTCCGGCATACCAATTGCAATTGGTGTCATCGGAAAGTACTTCCCTGGCGAATATCCTGGCTTCATCCGTGATTGAATACAAGACTACCTCAAAGAAGCTGCTTTCAATTTTGACAGTTGATACAGTGACGATTTATTCGAAAGGGTAATCATTGTCATTGTATTTTCTCATTGGCACGAAAGTAAATGAATATAAATAAATCAATAAAATGAAACAGCTCTTTACCGTTTTAGCAGGCCTCATAATAACTGCCAATGCTTTTGCACAAACTGTTGATTACAATCTCCCGGAGAACTGGATGTGTCACCCGGTGTTGCTGTCTACGGATATTGCCCGGCAGCAAAATTTAACGCTGACTGTAAAAAAACCGGACCTTTCAATCGATACTGTTATCAATTACACGCATTATGCCGATAGCCTGGTCGATATATTTTATGTCTACCCTACCATCAACATGAATACTCCTATGGGCAACGTTGACATGGATAGCATTGACACACGCACTGCACAATTTGTGTACAGCGAGCAGGTTGGCATCTATGCCCAATTCGGAAGAGTTTTTGTTCCATATTACAGGCAGGCAAAACTTGGTGTTTTTTTAAATACATCAATATCTGCCTCAGCCCAGCTGGCAAGGGCCAATTGTATAGAGACTGCCTATAATGATATTGATTCTGCATTTAGCAACTACCTGAGATACTACAATAACGGGCGTAAAATTATTTTGATGGGACATTCCCAGGGAGCAGATCATATCATGTTTTTATTGAGAAAAAAATTTGACAACAACCCTGTCCTTCAGGCACAGCTGGTAGTTGCTCTTTGTGCCGGGGAACCCAATTATGCTTCTGTAAATGGCAGCAGAACCGGCGGTGCTTTGCAAAACATTAAGGAATGCCCTCCGCATGACTCAATACCCGAATGCGGATGCATGATGAACTGGCGAACCTGGAGCAAGCATTACAAACCAGAAGGCATTGCAAGTTGCTCCTTTTTTTTCAACCCGTATTTTGTGAGCAAGGGGTTAATTTATCAAACCTACGATACCGTCAATCACAGTCACCAGGAAGCATATTTCGATTTTGGATATACGACTACCCAAAAGCCCCTGGCCCGTTATATTTCGATTGATAACAGCTGGACGAATTACGTTGGATTTGACAATATGTTCCGGGTTGAAGTTACACCTGTTTCTACGGTACCTGGCAGCACACATTTATTGATTGACACCATATTTACGCCCAATGACCAAAGAAAAATAAATTCTTTCCCGTCATATGTTCCTGATCCACTGCATTCCGGAATACCGATAGATTCGTCGGTAAGCAATTACCATATCTGGGACTGGCAATTCGTTCAGAATGATGTATTGCGACTCCTGCCTGCAATGATTGCAAATTGTCATCCAAGTGGTATGCCGGATGCAAATCGTCGTGTAAACGCTGCACTTGTTTACCCGAACCCGACCAGTGGAATTGTCCATGTAGACAACCTCAGCCAAAAAATCATAAGCATTAAACTTTACAATTTACAAGGCGTGTTTGTCCGGGAGTATTTCACGAACGATTTTTCTGTTGCAAATCAGGAACCTGGGGCTTATTTTATTATAATTCAAACCGATAAATCAACTTACACCAATAAACTTGTTAAACAATAATGCAGCAATGGCTGAATAACCAAGGTGATCTGTCAAGTTCACGTTACAACGAAAAAATTCAATGAAAACTATAAAATTTCATATGCCTTGCGTTTACTTAATTTTTTAATTTATAAACAATGAGAACAAAAATCGCAACCAGGATTTTCCCATTGATCGCAATGGGATTTGCATTGATGTTTAACAGCAGCTGCAGCAAGGATGACACGCCCGATCCTGTCAGTACCAGGGTGCTTACCACAGTTGACAGGACTATTGTTCCGGCCACTGTGTCAACAATTCCCGCGTTGTATCCTTACCAGATAAATCAATTTCCCAATTTTGCGGGTTACGGGCAATGGAGTTATGGTCCGGGGAATCCTTACCAAAAACGAGTGGACCTAATGCCCGACGGATATACCGGTGCATCTGTTACCCATTCGGCCAGGCTTTTGAATTTCTTTACCATCACCGACATCCACATTACCGATGAAGAGACACCCGCATCGGCCATTTACTTTGGATACCGGGGTGCCCTTATCGGGGCTTATTCTCCGGTATGTTTGCTTACAACCCGGGTACTTGATGCGGCCGTAAGGACAATCAACCTCATTCACAAAGAAAAGGCCTTTGATTTCGGCCTGTCACTGGGTGATGTCTGCAACAACACGCAGTATAACGAATTAAGGTGGTACATCGACATTCTTGATGGCAAACTGATCGACCCTGATTCAGGTATTAAGGACGATCCCATTCCCGGACCTGACAATGATTACCAGGACCCGTTCCAGGCGCAGGGGCTTGACAAGTCAATTCCATGGTACCAGACACTGGGCAACCACGATCATTTCTGGACAGGCCTGCTCAACCCAAACGACTATGCAAGATCGGTCTATGTTGGTGACGAAATACTCAACCTGTGCAATATCTATAACAACTGGCATAATCCTCAACCCTTTGATACCCCCGGATTATACATGGGTTCAATAGACGGCACCACAGCAACTGGCAACATTATAGGCGTCGGGCCGGTAGACAGCATTCCAGTCCCTCCAAAGGTACGTGCAGCCGATGCAAACCGCCGTTCCCTTACCCCAAAAGAGTGGATGGGTGAGTTTTTCAACACCACTTCGCAGCCGTCGGGGCATGGATTCAGCCAGTACAATGCATCAAGCGGGTTCGCCTGTTATTCATTTGAACCGAAGGCAAACTTGCCAATCAAGGTCATTGTGCTCGATGATACCCAGAGCAATGATGATATCAACTGGGAATTCTACGGGCATGGTGAACTTTCCGCCGAACGCTGGAGCTGGCTCAAAAGTGAACTCAGGTCGGGTCAGGCTGAAGGCAAACTCATGATCATTTCAGCGCACATCCCCATCGGCTTTGTGCCTGCGGGCGGAGATGCAGGGTGGTACCAGGATGGCAATCCGAAGGAGCAGGAGGTGATCGACACCCTTAATTCCTATCCGAATCTTCTTATGTGGCTCTCGGGGCACCTGCACCTGAATGCCATCACCCCGATGCCATCAAAGGATCCAACCCACCCGGAACTCGGCTTCTGGGAGGTCCAGACCAGTTCATTGAGAGATTTCACCCAACAGTTCCGCATGTTTGATATCCAGCGTAACAGCGACAACACGATTTCAATATTTACAACCAATGTCGACCCGATCATGGAGCCTGGCTCCCTGCCTGCATTATCACGGTATTATACCGTGGCAAACTTCCAGATTACAACAAGCGAGCAGGGAGAGATAGTTTATCCTCCTGCAGGCGTTTACAATGCGGAACTTGTTAAGTATCTGACCCCGGAAATGCAGAATAAAATAAAGAACTATGGAACACCCTTAAGTAAGTAGCAGTTTCCTGGCTGACGAAATGAAAGCTATTTGATTTTTCACCTGTAAATCAATTTACCATGAAACCGTATTTATTTTGCTCCATTATTCTGAGCCTTGTTTTCGGCACCGGGCTTTTCGCAGGAACCCGGTATTACCGCCTCTCGTACCGCGACGATCCGGCTACCTCTGTTGTTGTTGGCTGGTGCGACAACGGTACGTCTGCAAATGCCACAGTTTATTATGGGACCACCGACTATGGCACAAACTACTTGAACTACCCGCTTTCCCATGTACCTGACCGGACAGTTGACTATGACAGCCTGACCCACAGGTTTGCCAGGCTTACCCTGCTTTTGCCAAATACTGTTTATTACTTTGTTGTTCATGATGACCAGGGAACCAGTTCCAGGATGTGTTTTAAAACATTGCCAGACAATGCCGATTCACCGGTAACCTTTATCGCCGGTGGCGACAGCAGAACTGCCAAGAAAGGTGAATTTGCCGATTCTGCAAAATGCCGCATTTGGCGGCAGGATGCAAACAGGCTGGTTTCAAAGATCAGTCCCGATTTTATTACGTTCAGCGGCGATTATGTGCTCACCTCCCTTTTAGCCTACTTCTGGAACGACTGGTTTGCCGACTGGCAGCTTACGATCACACCTGAAGGACGGCTTTTTCCGCTGGTACCATGCCTTGGGAACCATGAGCTCAGTCTTGACCTGTATAACATGTTCGATATTCCCGATACCACTTCTTATTATGCGATGCGTGTTGCAGGTAACCTGCTCCGGGTTTACACCCTCAACACCGATATAGGATGCCCTCAAACCGGTCCTTACTTTTGCGACAGCACCCAGAGAAACTGGCTTGAAAACGACCTGCAACAGCATACGGGAAATACGAATGAACCCTACTGGAAATTTGTCCAGTACCACTATCCTTTTGCGGCCCACGCCACCTACCCGGTCAATCACACCATGGTAAACTGCTGGGCCTCGCTTTTCCAGGACTATAAGGTAAAACTGGTCGCCGAATCGCACGCCCACGTTATCAAATTCACCTGGCCCGTGGTAACATCGTCTGTCCCGGGCGACAGCGGTTTTATCAGGAACGACACCAACGGTATTGTTTATATTGGAGAAGGCAGCTGGGGCGCCCCGTTGCGGCCATTGTTCACCCATTATTCACCTGGCCAGGCATGGAAATGGACGCGCAACCAGGCAAGCATGCCCGGGTTCCAGGTTGTGCTTGTCTCAAAAGAGAAAATTGAAGTCAGGGTTGTTGAAGTCGACAGCGTTGACGTTAACAGTGTCGGCCAGGTCGGGCTCAATGACCCACCCGGCATGCTACCGGCAAATTTAGCATTGTGGAGTCCCAGTAATGGCAGCGTAGTCACGATAACATATAAAACCCCGTCAGGGTTACCTGAACTACCAGCCGGAAAAGCCGCTGCTATTTATCCAAACCCGGCGAACAACATGGTTTCTGTAGATTTTTTTGATAAGAACAGTTCTGCTATCGTACAAGTTTACGATGCTTTCGGCCGCAGCATCCAATCACGCTCTGTAAATACAGGAAATACCATAAATATGGACGTTTCTTCATTCAATGCAGGGGTCTATTTTATTCACATTACCATGAAAAAATTCAGTGAAAACTATAAACTCTCGATAATAAGATAATTACACTGACAGATATCATCATCCCCTGGCCGGGTGCCTGAAATTGTTCCCGGAAGTGACGGTCTTAAGGCTTATAATCCATTTCATGCTTAACGGAATTGAAAAATAAAATCAAATAAGTTTTTTAAATTAGCACATGAATATTGAAAACCCCGTAATCACCGATTACGCCAAACCGGCGCACTGGCTATCGCTGCATGCCCATCCTTCGAAACCTGTGGATGTATTTTATATCTACCCAACCGTATGGGCAAAAGTAGATCCGGCAGAGCCTGACTACTGCCCCATCGACCACCCGGGCATGCTCCGGGGTGCTGCATCAGCCTTCAGCCACCAGGCAACCGCGTTTGAAACGGCAGGCAATGTTTATGCACCGTTTTACCGCCAGGCCGACGGGGCTTGCACGCTTCCGCTAACCGAGGATCAGCGCTGGGAAGTGCTCCGGAAAGTGCCTGCCGCGGATGTCACGGCGGCATTTGATTATTACCTCCGTCATTACAACAACGGCCGCCCATACATCATCGCCGGGCATTCGCAGGGCTCCAGCGTGATGATGTTCCTCCTGTCGGAATATATGACTTCACACCCCGATGTGTATGCCAGGATGATCGCGGCCTATGTGATCGGTTACCCTGTAACGGCTGACTTCATGGCTGCGAACAAACACCTGAAGTTTGCCGAAGGCCCCGATGACACGGGCGTGATCATTTCATACAACACTCAGTCACCAGAGGTGGTTCCGGGAACAAATATCGTGGTGGCAAACAATGTCGGGCTGGTGATCAACCCGGTCAACTGGAAACGGGACGCAACCCCGGCCCCGGCTTCTGAAAACCTTGGATCATATATGCCCGACAGCACAATAACCCATTATGATAAGAAACTTAATTTCGCCGATGCACGGATCGATCCTGCACAGGGTGTAATCATCTGCAGCAGTGTGAACGACAGCGACATCTATGCAATATCAAACGGCCTGGACCTGGGTATTTACCACATTTACGATATTAATTTTTATTACTACAACCTGCGGGACAATGCCGAAAGAAGGGCCGGGAAATTCCATGGGAATTAACCATTCCTGCCAGGTGAACGTGTCGCATCTTTCCTGTGTCAGCAATTTGTTTAATCATACATCGGGAGATCAATTCTGGACCAACCATTTCACCTGATTGTGCTTATCTTTGATCCCAGACTGAAATAGACACGACATCATGAAATATGCGATCCTGTCCATGTTATGGATTTCCTATTGCGCACTCCACAGTGCCCTGATTACACCCGGGGTTACCAGCTTTCTCAGGAGGCGTCTCGGCGAGGCGTTTAAATTCTACAGGTTATCCTATAACCTTTTGGCCCTGACGTTGCTGGTTCCGATTTTTTTATATGCGGATTCGATACGGCAGCCACCATTTTTCACCTGGGAAAGTGCCCTGCTGCCTGTCCGCTACCTTTTGCAGGCAACCGGCCTCATTTTATTCATTGCCGGTGCCAGACAATATGATATGCTGACTTTCTTGGGGTTGAGACAGATCAGCGAAGATGTAAGCCACAACCTCATAAACTCTACCGGGAAACTTGATGCAAGCGGAATATTGGGCGTAGTAAGGCATCCTTTCTATACGGCTGTTTTTCCTTTAATATGGGCAACCGACCTGGATGTTACATCCCTGATTTCGAATAGTATCCTGAGTATTTACCTGGTCACAGGCACCATACTCGAAGAGAAGAAACTTGTCAGAGAGTTCGGTGATGAATATAAGGCATACCAGGAAAGAGTTTCGATGCTTTTTCCCATGAAGTGGATACTTCGTAAACTGAATCCCGGGAAATACCGTTAATCCCCTTCCCACGATTGTTGCTGGAAAATGTTTTGCAGCCAACATTTAAATCGTTTAAATATCACTAATTGATTTTTATTATTACCTTTGCTCCCACAAAAAAGATGAATTATGTGGATAGCAATAATTGTAGTTGCAGTACTTACAGGCTTGATGGGCCTGTTAATTCTGAATGCCAGGAAACAGATGAGGGGCCTGAAGGACGTCAAAGACAGTGAGAACGTCAAAATCTTTACAGATCTCAATTTTCAGAACAAGATAAAAACAGGCACTGTTTTGGTCGATTTCTGGGCCGCATGGTGTGTGCCGTGTAAGATGATGATCCCTGTGCTGAACGAGGTCGCTGAGGGGGCAAACGGGAAATTTACCATTGCCAAAGTGAACGTAGACGAACAAAAAGCCACTGCAGCCAAATTTGGGATCCGCAGCATCCCCACCATGATCCTGTTCCAGAATGGCAGGGAGGTTAAACGGATTACGGGTGTTAAGACGAAGGATTATTTGTTAAAGGAGCTGGACCGCAGGATCAATCTTTGATCTCACCTTTTGATAACACAATAAATTAATTTGATTAAGCACTATTATACCAGTAAGTACCATGGTGACTTTTTCTGCCTGTAAAGAGGCTGTCAAAAGTATTATTTAACCACTAAGGACACGAAGTTAAACTCAAAGAACACTAAGTATCAGAATATCATTTGTATTTACATTGTGTCCTTTGCGTGGTACTTTGTGTTACTTTGTGGTTATGGACTATTGAAACAGCCTCCTGATAACCCATATATTAGAAATAAATGTTTACTGGTACGGTTGCGATCAATCATTAAATTAATGAGCAATTGTTCAAAGCCAACAAGGATTACCTATTTTTACACATCTAACTGACAAAAAAAAACTCCCTGACTATGAAAATCGCGATCCCGTTTCAAGATGGATTTGTAAATGAACATTTCGGCCATTCCGAAAATTTTGCCGTATTTACCATAAACCCCGAAAACCAGATAGTGGATCGTACAATTATCAAAGCAGACGAAGGTTGTGGCTGTAAATCGGGTATTGGAGCGGTCCTGGCAAGCGAAGGCGTTACATTAATGCTGGCAGGAAACATTGGCGGCGGGGCGATCCATCACCTGTCTACCGAAGGTATCGGGGTGATTCGCGGTTGTTCGGGAACGGCCGAGGAAGTAGTGATCAGCTATTTGAACGGAACTGTCGCTGATGGAGGTCAGACCTGTGAGCAACATGCCGGATGCGATTCACACCCCCATTAATCTTTGCCTGGTAATCATTATCCGAGTTGCAAAAGGAGCAGGACAGCACTTGTTTCGAATTGATCAGGAGTTTATGACAGGATTCACAGCGATACCAGTACTCCTCCATGTGACAATCTCCACCCCCGATAAAGATGGCTTTGCCATCAACAAAAGCCTCGGCAATGGCCCGGCGGGCTTTTTCATAAATCCTTGTCAGGGTCGTACGCGAAACAGCCATTTCCTGCGCTCCCTGTAACTTGGTCATGCCCATATAATCCAACAAACGGATCGCTTCATATTCGTCGAAAAAAAGAATAACAGGTTTCAGGTCAGAGACTGGAATCCCAAAAGGTTTGAATCCCTCCATCCGGGGCGGATGCGTTACATTGCGCTTTCTTTATGGTCGTGGCATACGGTTGTAAAATTATACGACTTATGAACATGAGTTCAGCTAAGTTATAAATTTTGTACCATTTGAGGGATATGAACGAATGTTAAGAAGACTGTTATGTAAAATAATGGTATATAATTTGCATTTTCATTTTCGACATGCTATATTAGCAGCCTAATTCATTAAAAAACACATAGTTTTTTAAAATCATACCTTTTACTATGAAATGAACCGCTGCAGGCTGCAGAGATATTCAAAAACATGGTGCGCCCGGGCGTAAACATACACTAAAGAAGTTATCATGAATGAAGATAACCCAAAACAGGAAGATGCAATTCCTATAGCGGTTAAGCCCTCGAAGCCAAAATCAAGACTTTGGCCAATTAATGAAAGAATCATTAAAAGTCACGGTTTTCACCTTTTTTCAATTTCGATTGGTGTAATTGGGCTGGTGCTGGCTGTAATTACTCATATTATGTTCATGAGTAAAAGAGATGTTGATGTCCAGGAAATCCGTGTGGGTATTGCTCCCTTCCAAATCACGGACATCGCTGACCTGGAAGATAAATATCTGCTCAAACTAAAAAATTCCAATATTTTTTTACGAGATCAAAATTCAGAATTCCGATTGACACCATTCGTACCAAGATCTGGTGGTTATGAAGGGGTGATAGAAAACCTGAAAGCAGGAAACATCAAGATAGCATTTGTATCCCAGGCATTATACTGGATGCTGGTATACAATAAATTGTGTAACCTGGATTCCTGTCGAAATATTACGCATATCGGCTATAAAAAAGAAGGTAGTTATAGGGTTTACTATTCTGGCGTTTTATATAATAAAAAATACACAAGTTCTGTTAAAATGTTTCTCGATGAATTAGTGGATTCCACTGTCTGCAAATCCTATTATAAAGACAAGTATCGATATACGTTTATATTGAATGATGATGAGAACTCGACATCGACTCATGTATTCCCCGAAGTTTTTCTTTTAGAAAAAGGGATCAACCTGAGAAGTGAGAACAAACATATTTCTTTGTCAAGAACTGACATGAAATGGAAGATTATTCAGGACACATCAACAATTTCTTTTGGCTTTATCAGCCATGAGGATTTTGAGCGTATTCCACGCGAGGAAAGGAATTCCCTGGAATATCGAAGAATTAATTTCCCGATCCCCTATGATGCAGTATTAGTGAACAGCGATTGGTGGAATGATATAAATCCTAAAAAAAAGATGCTGATTTTCCAGGCATTGAACACGAATCCTTTAGGATTTGATTATACCAACTGCCGTAAAGGTGATAGTATCTTCCGAAATTTTCTCTTTTCGGGTGTAATCTATGAGAAAGGAGAAAACAATATCGCTTATGCTCAAATCCCGGACAAACAATTTGATATTTTTGGCTTTAAAAAATACAAGGATGCTGATACTATCCAGGTTAAACTGGTTACATATATCACAGAGAACTTGAATACCAGATCTATACTATCATTGAAGCAAATTGATATTGATAGCGGAAAAATGATTTATTGTAATGGAAAATACAATGTGTTTCCCGGTAAATCAATGACAAATCTTTTCCCGGGCATCCATGTTTTATTACAGAAAACCGTCCCTTTTATGGATTTGACAAATATGGATACATGTGATTGTGTAAAATGATGCGATGCGATCCGGACAATGCTACCCATATTAAGGGTCCAAAGGCACAATGCTGGTTTCCTTCATGATCTAAAACGCAAATAAGACTGTCTAAAAGTTAAATTTCACCGCTAAGACGCAAAGACGCGAAAATAGAATTATTGATAATCAATTTTTTGCGCCTTTGCGTCTTCGCGGTGAAGATAAGGTTTCAGGCTTTTAAGACAGTGTCGGGTTGCATTGTGAGTTGCAAATGACAGAATTTCAACTGGTTATTTTACAGGAAATACAATGTGTGTCTCCCATTTCGTGGTATCCTTTTCGCCCATCGGATTTGTGATATAGATCTCGGATGGTCCTCCGGCTTCAACTTTGCCGGCATCTTTGATAAAGGACGCAAGCGCCCGGTAGGCCGGCTCTGTTTTACTGTAGGAGCCGAAGTATATTGCCCTGACAACCTTTTGTCCGGGAATTGACATCACCCGGATACGGCCTTTGCCCTTTTCAACCTTTTCGACAGGGACGCAGATATTCATCACGGAGAACATGGTAACAGAGTCCCACTTCAGGTAGGTGGCGAATGGTGCTCCCTTTTGAACAAGCTTATTGGCCTTTAAAAAACCGTACAAATCGCCATAGGCTTTTCCCATGACCGCTTCGTATTGTTTTGGACCGGCTGAGTCAAGCACCATGATCACCGTTTGCGCAGGGATCACAGTTTCATCTATCTTGGGCCATTGGTTGCGGATCCCGGCAACCACTTTCAATTTTGCCAGCCCTTTTTCAAAATCGGGGCCCATCATCCTGTCCATAAACAACCCCATAAAACGACCCACCGGGTTATACCCCAGGTCGCCTTCATCAAGCCATGATACTTTTGCTGAATCTCCCTGGCTCTCAATGACGATTTTGCCTTTCGACCTGTATTTCCCATGATCAAACATCAGGTCATAGGCAACAAGGCTGCCCGGAACGAGTTCCGACAAAACCATCTCCCCATTCCCCAGTACTTTTCCATTCCATTTCCAGGATGTTCCAACCTGGCCTGCATCACCGGTCATTTCAAAAACCACCGTACTGTCCGATTCCTTTGTCCATGGCGCCCAGAGATGCCAGAGCCCGAAATTACTGGTAAGTCCGTAAATCACTTCGGGACTTGATTTTACAAATGTGCTCCTTTCAACCTTATAGGTTTTAGGCAATAGAAAGGCAATCAATAGCAGGACACCAATGATACCCAACATCCAATAGAAAATTTTTATTATTGTTTTCATATTCGGTTTTTTAAGTGAAACTAATTTTATTACGGCAAATCTACAAAAGAAATATTCCTAATTTTGCCGCCTAACGAAAAAAATCGAATGAAAATTGCTGTAACCGGCGCCAACGGACATGTCGGCGTCAACCTGTGTAAAGCCTTGCTGGGACAGGGACACCAGGTCAAGGCACTGACACACTTACATAAACAGGGGCTTAAGAATCTCCCTGTCACCATGATCCAGGGCGATCTTCTTGACAAGAATTCGCTGGTGCCCCTGCTGTCGGAAGTTGATATTGTTTTTCACCTTGCCGCGAAAATCTCCATAACCGGCGATCCCGACGGCATGGTTGCGAGGATAAATACCGAAGGCACCATGAATATGCTTGCCGCAGCAGTTGAATGCAAGGTAAAGCGGTTCATTCACTTCAGTTCGATCCATGCATTCCAGCAGCAGCCACAGCACCTGGCGCTGGATGAAACGAGGCCGCTGGTCATGCATGAAGGGTTTGCCTACGACCGGTCGAAAGCAGCCGGGGAGCGGGCGGTGATGGAAGCTGTGCGGAATGGCCTGGACGCACTGGTGCTAAGTCCTACCGCAATCATCGGTCCATCCGATCCTGAGCCATCTCTTATTGGCAATGCGGTGATTGACATCTACAACCATAAAATCCCTTCACTTGTTCCCGGGGGGTACGACTGGGTGGACGTCAGGGATATTGTGGCCGCTGCCATTACAGCCATGGAAAAGGGAAGAACCGGTGAAAAGTACCTCCTTGCAGGTCACTGGCACAGTTTACAGGAATTTTCGGGACTCATCAGGCTGCACACAGGACGAAAAACAGTAAGTACAGTGTTACCAATGTGGATCGCACGGGTAGGACTGCCTTTCATTGATCTGTACAGTAAAATATCGGGTACAAAACCGTTGTATACCAGCGAATCGCTTACCATTATTTCGGAAGGAAACCGGATGATCAGCAATGCCAAGGCAAGGAATGAACTAAATTTTAACCCGCGCCCGCTCACCGAAACAATCAGGGATTTTTTAAGCTGGCTGAAGGAGAACGGGAGCATTCAATAATAGTTATCAATGAAAGAAAGCACATTCTATCTCATCGTATATGCATGGATTGCCATTGCACTGTTTATTTTCCCGGTGGTCCTCAAAATTGTTGCCCCTTATGGACGTCATACAACCAGGCAATGGGGCGTGCTGATCGATAACCGTGTCGGCTGGATCCTCATGGAACTCCCGGCACTCCTGGTCTTTTCAGGGTTTTACCTTTGCGGTTCGGGCAGTCACCCGGTTGTCACCTGGATTTTCTTTGGCATGTGGGTGCTGCACTATTTGAACAGGACCCTTATTTTCCCGTTCCGGCTGAGGACCAAAGGAAAAAAGATGCCACTGGCAATCGTTTTCATGGCTATCGGGTTCAACTTTGTGAATGGATTCATCAATGGTTATTACCTGGGATCAATTGCTACCGAAGCACAATACCCGTTGGCTTATATGAACGACCTGCGCTTTATTGGCGGCGTGACCGTTTTCTTTTTTGGTATGTTTATCAACTGGCAGTCCGACAATATCCTGATCCACCTGCGGAAACCCGGAGAGACAGCCTATATCATTCCTCAGAAGGGATTTTTTAAGCTGGTTTCATGTCCGAACCATTTTGGCGAAATTGTTGAATGGTTTGGTTTTGCACTAATGACGTGGTGTTCGCCTGCACTAGCATTTGCGGTTTGGACACTGGTGAACCTCCTGCCAAGGGCTTTGCACCATCACAAATGGTACCAGCAAACTTTTCCTGAATATCCGGCGGAGCGGAAGGCAGTAATTCCGTTTGTACTTTAAAACCGGGAAGAAAATTCCGCCTGCGAATCGGGGCGGCCATAATGGCCATTACTCGATGGAAACCGTCAGACCACGGATGGTCATCTCATCATACATTGGTTTCATTTTGTAATAATCGCCGGTTTTAATGTTGCATTTGCCTTTAAAATGGGCAACGATGGCGCATTGTTCTGCCTGGTCATGTTCGTGGTCACATACCTCCATCAGCGAATCGATCACAAACTCAAAAGTATTGACATCATCGTTGTACAGGATAAGTCCCCGCTCCACTGCAGAACTATCTTTTTGAATTTTGGACGGATTATCTTTCTGTTTGACCATTGATCTTGATTTTCAACGACAAAATTACAAATAAAATGATTTCAAACCAGTATCTTTGAATTGATATTCCTATATGCCAATGGAGTTTACCGAATTTATTCTCTTACTTGAAAAGCGGTTGCAGGAACCACTTCCCGGGAAACCAGCACAACTGAAGATGTCATCGCTGGCGAGGATCCAGGAATTAATGCGGTTTTCGACCCCGGAGGAAGCGACACAAAGCAGTGTGTTGATCCTTTTTTACCCCACTGAAGGCACTATCGGACTTGTGCTTATGCTCAGGCCTGAATACCGGGGAGTTCACAGCGGTCAGATCAGCTTACCGGGCGGCAAATACGAAGAAACTGACGAAAGCCTTATATACACTGCGTTACGGGAAGCCAGGGAGGAGATTGGAATTGATCCTACACGGGTTCAGATTATCGGGCAACTCACTGAAATGTACATTCCCCCAAGTAATTTCATGGTAACCCCGGTCGTAGGGTACCAGGCCACCCAACCCGTTTTCACAGCCGATCCCAAAGAGGTGGCAAAGGTCATTGAAATCAAACTTGATGACTTGCTTGACACCGGTAACCGGCAAATGAAAAAGATGAAACTCAGCCTTGGAATTACGCTGAAGGTTCCCTCCTATTGCATCGAAGGCAATATCATATGGGGAGCGACTGCCATGATATTAAGCGAATTACGGGAAATTATATCAGAAATATACCCGGGATAACTTTATTTGGTGCT
This sequence comes from Bacteroidota bacterium, assembly GCA_026391835.1. Classification (GTDB taxonomy): domain Bacteria; phylum Bacteroidota; class Bacteroidia; order Bacteroidales; family FEN-979; genus CAIVAT01. The sequence continues at coordinate 64,361 of JAPLDF010000076.1, read as the reverse complement.
GTTTTTGGTAAAACAGAAAGAGCCCGGAATTCTGCCGGTGGTGTAGGATTTAACCAGGCTGCCTGTAACGTCGTATTGATAGGCCGTGCCATTCTGAACATAATCCTTTGCATCACTCACGTAAATCCTGCCCGTGGCTGGGTGAATGTTCAAACCATAGAAGAGCCTGCCTTCGGGTCTGATCAAGGGCTGGGCAGGCAAAGCAGCAGAGGTAACCGGCATCTGGTATACTCCTCCCATTAAAAAATAGATCGTATCTCCGGTTGGATTCATGCACAGCCTGCTCGGAACTGCTTTCGGATCGGGAAACGTGAATACTTTCTCGATCACGCGCAACTCCGGGTTGATTCTCAGCAGCGAGGGGGCTTCAAAGTTATCATAACCGCCTGAACACAGCACCCAGACTTTTTGTTTTTTGTCAATAACAATGCCTATTGGTTCTTTGCCGGATTGAATGCTGTCGACAATGGCATCAGTTTGGGTATCAATGACAAGAATCTGTGCTTTGCGCACGGCTGTTGGCTCACTGAACCGGCCGATTGACGTTACAAGCATAAACCTGTCATACCGGATCAAATTTTCGGTCCAGCTTGTCGTTTGAATTGTGCTGCTTACTGTATTGGTTTTCAGGTTTATGACCGAAATATAGTTTTGCAGGTTGGTAGCATAGGCTTTAGATGAATCAACTACTTCGAGGTACCGGGGAGAATGAAGTCCCGTTATGGTGCTCACCGATTTAAAATCCTTCAGTGAAACCACTTCGATCCTGTTAGAGTTGTTGATCAGCAGGTAGCCAAGGTTTCCGGAAATTGTCATTGATTCAGCCACATCACCGAGACTCCGGTTATTTGATTTGTTGAAAATATCCTGGATGACTGTATTGTCTTTATTGTCAAGGTAGGTTACCGAGGCATTTCCCCAATTGTAATTTCCCTCGTTGACGATAAAAATTCCATTTTCGTAGGTAGCGACTTTGGTGGTATCGGGAGGCGTTATGATCTTCTCACGAATCGGGTCTTTGGAGCAGGCGGAGGGAAGTATGGACAGAACTATTAAAGAGCAGAGAACCGTGAAATTATATATTAAGCATCGAATTTTCTTCACTTTCGTGTAATTTGTTAAACGATCTACGGCCTGTTGGTTCCTGAAAATGCCAGTTTTATCGTGAATGCTCCATTGATTCCGGGCATTGGCCGGTTTTTTATGGATTGATAGTCGAGGTTGAACAGGTTATTTATATCAATTTGTAAAGATAAAATAAAATGTTTGATATGGATATTCTTTCCAATAAAAATATTTGACAAGTTATAACCGGGCATCAGTGAATTGTTTTCGACCCCGGTAAACCTGTCGCCTGTAAATGTAAAATTATAGTTAAAATAATAATTCCATCTTTCAATTGATATGGTTGTATTGAAGGTGTTTACAGGGATATAAAGCTGTTGCTTTCCAATCTTATTATCAAAACCGGAGCTGGCCTTTTCATAGGTTGACCGGCAAAAGTTATAATTGTTCTTCATCCCGACATCAAATCCCCAAACTGTTCCGTTGAGGTTCAATCCCAGTTCGATGCCACGCGCAAGTATTTCACTGACATTCTGAGGTATGAAGAGTCCGCTCCCCTCAATGGGCGTCCATACAATCATATCATATATCCAGGAGTAATACCCGGCAAGGCTTGCTTCCAGGTAAAACAAATTGTTCCTGGACCTGAAATTATAGGTACTGCCAACCTCAATGGAATAGTTCGTCTCCGGCGCCAGGTCAGGGTTGCCGCTGTTTTTCCAATAAAGCTCGTTCAACGTGGGGGACCTGTAGTTCCTGGCTAGATTGGCTGAGAAGGCAAGATTAATTTTATCCGCCGGGCGGTATTCGACACCGAGGGCGGGGATCAACGGGCTGAATTTTCCATCGATCAGGTCATCCCGCAAAACCAGTGATGATTTGAGTTTTGGGGTAATGTTGTAGTTAATTTCCGTGAACAAGCTTGTCGTGGTGCGTGTTTTGATTCCCTGGTACTCATCTGAATTTACCCGGTCGTAGACAAAATCAACACCCGGCCTGATGGTCAGGTTCCTGACGCCACTGTAAGAAAACCTGGCGCGGTTGATCCAGGAGTAAAATTGATGGACAGACTCAAGTTCCAGCACGTTGTTGGTATACTTCATATACTGGTCGTTCAGGGCTGACCTCACCAGGAGGTTCCATTTAGATTCGACCAGCTTATATTCAACCACACCCCGAAGGGCCTTGTCTTTTAATGTTTCAATTTTTTGCGGATCGTCCTGTGTCGTCGGGGGCAGGTTCCGGTCATCGCGGGAGTACCAGATCTTCGCTGAAAAAAGGTGTCTGTCCTTCACTTTCCAGAATAGTTCCTGCGACAACCCGAATGCGGTATAGGATGCATTCTGCTGGCTGACAACATCACCAAAATCGTTTGTATACGGGAAATTGTTAACGGCAGATGCATAGTTGACTTTTGTATGCGATTGAAACGACCGTCCCCCCGCAGCAACATTGAAGTTGGTGACATAATTGCCAAAACTGGCAATGGTCTGTGCAAGATATGCCTTAAATCGGTTGTTCCAGTCAGGCATCGTAACAAGGTCAATTACACCACCAAAGGCGCCACTTGTCCTTGATATCCCGGCAGCACCATAGAGTATTTCAAGTCCGTCGAACTGGGCAACCGGAACCTGCGAAAAGTCCATCTGGCCGAGCATTGGCGAGTTCAGGTTGATCCCGTTCCATTCAACCTGGGTATGCTGGGCCGAAGTTCCCCGAAACGAGGGTGTTGCCAGTGTGCCGTTGCCATATGATTTAATAAAAATGGAAGAGTGCTCCGACAGGATGGTTGACAGGTCGGCACTAAGGTTGGGAATAAAAAGGGTGGAATCCATTTTCACCCGTTTAAATCCCTGGTTATCAATGATAAAATTGGATTTAAACTCAAATTCAGGAAGTCTCAGTGTATCCTTCAGGTTTTGGGCATGCGTAAACAGCGGGAAACACAGAAGGCCGGAAGAATACAGCAGAAAAATAGCGTACTTGCTCAGAAGACTAATATTTAATGATTTTCTTTTTGACAGAGGTACCATCGGTGAGCGTAAAGCCTGCAAAATAGATACCGGGAAGGAATGCAGACATATTGATACTGACTTTTCCGGATACCACGGACTCAACCAGGGTTTTGCCTTCGGGATCGGAAATTACCAGGTTAACTTTCGAAAACCCGCGCGTATCGAAGGTAACGAAATCAGTAACCGGGTTTGGATAGATCAGGATGGACGAAAGGTTTCCTTCGTCGGTCATCCCGTCAGTCTGGTTGTGGATCACCCCTACCGCATCAAGGTCAAAGCCTCCGGTATCAAAGGGAGTCGGCCAGGGATCGTTTACCTTGTGGCCCTGTGAATCATGCGTAGCAAAAGGCCCCTGGATGCAGCCGACGGCATCGACGATCCGCATCCGGATGATGTTATGCAGGTCGATTCCCGAACTATCCCTGATATCGTCCAGGTCGAACGGTGTACCATAGGAATGCCTGTACTTCCCTGCCAGGTTGTTTATTTTTGTAGCATCGATGGTATCAAAGGTATTGACCTGTACAGTGTCGGGAGTCAGCGAGATCGAAGGGAACCTGACAAAGCGCTGGCCATCGGAACTCACCTCTACAAAACCAAGTTCGAGGAAGCTATCGCCAAAGGAATTTTCAAAGATGGCAAAATCAGGACCGGTGCGGTTTACGATAGGGTTATCAAACCCAAGCAGGGCTGAACCGTTGTCGCCAAGGCTGATAACCAGTTCATCTGCCGGGCCGCTGCCGTAAAGATAGCTGCCATAGGTGGATTTATTGGACCCATTGTATAAGATTGTCGTATCCGAAATGTTTATATATCCCCGTTCGATGGTGCAGGTTGAGGCCCAGCCGATAAACGCTGAACTGTCTTTATACATGGCTGTTGTACCGGGCTGGCCTGCCGGGGGCGGATACTGGGCGAATAAAATCGTTGAAACAAATAATCCACTGATCAATAGAATTGTACGCGGGAAAAATATACTCATCAACTTCATTTTAAGGCAAACTTTGCTATACAAAAATAGAAAAAATCAGTGGTAACTGATTATTTATTATTTTTGCTTTGTTGGTTCCTTCTTCAATTCAAGGTGTAATGAATATAAAACGAATAATTTCAATCGGTCTTTCCCTGGTCATCCTTTGCCTGGCAGTTCCCGGTTCGTCGTGTAAATCGAGAACAGCGGCCTGCCGTGTGGATGGTCCGTACAAGACTAAAAAAATGAAGAAGAACAAAAGCAGTTACGGATCCAAATACAGTTACAAGGTCAAGCCGGTCAGGAAAGCCTACGTGATAAGGAATAGCAGGAAATAACAGGACTACGGCTTCTGCCGGCTTTCGTAAAACTCCTTATGATCCGGATAATACATTGATTGTTTTGACTTGTCGAGCGGGAAGGTGAAAAAAGTGAGTATTCCTTCCGCACACAGCGTATTGTTTTTATCCAACAATTTCACTTCAATATCAGCCAGGTTTCTCCGCATTTGCTTCAGCCTTGAACGCAGGGTGATCGGGCCCTGGTCCATTCCCACGGTTTTGAGATAGCGGATTTCGGCTTTCGACGTGAAACCGGCCGTTTTCACCTTGACATATACCGTCCAGCTTGCAATTTCATCCATCAGTGTGGCCTGGATACCTCCATGCAGGATGTTGAAATAACCCTGGAAGTTGGTATCCGGATCCCACCTGCTTACAATTTCATCCTGCTCTTCAACGAAGGTCAGGTGCAGGCCCAGCGGGTTGTGCGGGGAACAACCAAAACAGTTGTATCCTTCAAGTTCAGTAAACGGGTTCCTGAGTTTTTTCACTTTTTCCTGACTTCCTCCCCTTCCTTGAACCGGGTGACTGTTGCAACCTTGCCAAGTTCATCGTATTCGGTCCACGGACCTTCTTTGAGTCCGTTCACATATTTGCCGGAAACCTTCAATTTCCCGTTGCGGTAATACTCTTTGCTTTCTCCTGCCAGTTTATTATCAATATAATAGTTGGTTGTTTGCAGTGAATCGTTTTCGTAGAAAGTCTTCTGCAATCCGTCAAAATTACCTGCCTTGTAATTGTACTCGGCGATACGCTGACCGTTCTTGTTATTCCACCGCGAGAGGCCATTTTTCAGGTCATCTTTGTACATGGACTCCTCCTGGATCTTGGAGTTTTCATAGAACTGGCGGTACAGCCCGTTTTTCTTGCCGGCAACATACTCTGTTTCGGATGTAATCTGTTCGTTGAACGCGCTGTAGTAAATGCTCTGGCCTTCATTCAACCCGTTTTTAAAATGTTCGACCAGGGAGATTTTCCCTTTGCGGTCAAACTGGAGGGCAATGCCTTCCTTAATGCCATTCGTGTAATATTCAACACGGAAGACCATGTTGTTCGGGTAATAACCAACCCAGTCCTTAATTTTCTTGTTTGCGGCAAACTGGCCTTTGAAAGTCAATTCTCCCCGCTTTTCAATCCAATAGCCATACATGTTCCCGCTGGCGTCGGTGCGGTTTACCGTATCAGGAACCTTCTTGTCATTTGTTGCATCCTGGGCATTCACATGCATTGAAATGGCAAAGATCATTGCCAAAAAAAGAGAAAGATTTTTTTTCATGGTTTTAGTTTTCTAAAGTGCAAATTTATTGCATTTCTGCAAATAAGTCAAAACTTTCGGCCCTGTTAATTTTTACATTGCAGAAGGTTCCGGGGTCCAAGGCCTTACCTTGTTTCTGAATCAGTACTTCATTGTCCACTTCGGGAGAATCGTGTTCCGACCGGGCAACATAAAAATCACCTTCCAGCCTGTCGACCAGCACCTTCATGGTTTGTCCCACCTTTGCCTGGTTGAGCGACAGTGATATGCCCTCCTGGATGGACATCAATTCTTCCATCCGTTCCGTTTTACGTTTTTGCGGAACTGAATCCTTTTGATTGAATGCACCCGTGTCCTCTTCATGGGAATATGAAAACACGCCAAGCCTGTCGAACCTGTATTCCTCAACAAAGCTCCTGAGTTCGCGGAACTCCTTTTCAGTCTCACCCGGGTAGCCTGCAATGAGGGTAGTCCTTATGGCCACCCCCGGGATGGTATAGCGAATGGTATCCACCAGTTTGCGGGTGGTTTTGCCATCCATCCCGCGATGCATCGATTTCAGGATACGTTCGCTGATGTGCTGGAGAGGGATGTCGATGTAATTGCAGATATTGTTGTGCGACCTCACCACCTCGAGCAGTTCGGGCGGAAATCCATCCGGGTAGGTGTAATGGAGCCGGATCCATTCGAGTCCTTGTATGTTGGCCAGGGTATCAAGCAGTTCGGGCAGGAGCCGTTTTTTATAAAGATCGAGCCCGTAATAAGTTGTATCCTGTGAAATGATATTCACCTCTTTAATTCCTGCAGCTGCGAGGCGGGAAGCTTCGCTGACAATATCCTCCATCGGCCTGCTGATGTGCTTGCCGCGGATCAGGGGTATTGCACAAAAAGAACAACTCCGGTCGCAGCCCTCGGCAATTTTCAGGTAGGCATAATGGGATGGCGTGGTCAGTTTTCGTTCACCCACCAGCTGGCTTTTGTAGATCCCGCCAATGTGGGTAACTATTCTTTTGAGGTCGTTTACGCCAAAAAAGGCATCAACTTCGGGGATCTCCTCTTTCATTTTCGCCAGGTAGCGCTCCGAAAGACAACCCATCACATATACATGTTCAATAAGTCCGTGCTGCTTGGCCTGAACGTACTGAAGGATGGTATCGACGGACTCCTGCTTTGCATCGTTGATAAACCCGCAGGTGTTGATGATGGCTGTATCGATCTTTGTATGATCAACCGGGTCGAAAACAAGGTTGAACTTGTTCGCTTCCAGCTGTTTCATCAGGAGTTCAGCATCGATCAGGTTTTTTGCGCATCCCAGGGATATCAAACCGATATTGTGAGGTCCGGATTTTGTTTTCAAGAAGTTCGGGGTTAATTGAAGAGACTGTCGACAAATTCCACGCGGTTGAACACCTGCAGGTCTTCGATGCCTTCGCCAACGCCGATATACTTTACAGGAATCTTAAACTGGTCGGAGATGCCGATCACCACGCCACCCTTTGCCGTTCCGTCAAGTTTGGTGAGGGCCAGTGTGTTGACTTCCGTTGCCATGGTAAACTGCTTGGCCTGTTCGAAGGCGTTTTGCCCTGTGGATGCATCGAGCACGAGCAGTACCTCGTGGGGTGCGTCGGGGATCAGTTTTTGAATTACCTTCCTGATCTTGGAAAGTTCATTCATGAGGTTTATTTTATTATGAAGGCGCCCGGCCGTATCGATGATGACGACATCCATGTTGCGGGCAATGGCTGAATTAACCGTATCATATGCCACAGAGGCCGGATCGGCGCCCATGCCCTGGTTGACGATTGGAACGCCCACCCGGTCGGCCCATATGGTGATCTGCTCAACCGCAGCCGCCCTGAAGGTATCTGCAGCACCGATCAGGACAGATTTTCCCGATTTCTTAAACTGGTAGGCCAGTTTACCGATGGTGGTTGTTTTTCCGACGCCGTTCACCCCTACCACCATGATGACGTAAGGTTTTTTGTTGTCGGGGACAGAGAATTCGGTAAAATCGAGGATGTTGTTTTCCTGCAGCAGGGCTACGATCTCCTCCTTGAGCAGGTTGTTCAGTTCCCCGGTTCCAAGGTATTTGTCTTTTGATGCACGTTTCTGGATGCGTTCGATGATCCGTAACGTTGTTTCCACGCCAACATCGGAGGTAACAAGGATCTCCTCCAGGTTGTCAAGAACTTCATCATCAATTGTCGATTTGCCGACGATGGCCTTTGATATCCGGGTGAAGATGTTGGATTTCGTTTTTTCCAGCCCCTGGTCAAGACGTTCTTTTTTCTCGCGGGAGAATATGTTGAAAAATCCCATAGGACGACCTTTAGTATATAAAAAAAGCTTTTTTCCGGGGAAAAAAGCTTTTCAACAGGAAAAAATATTGTGTTAGTTTTCTTTGTTTGCTAAAAAATCTTTCAGCATTTCATTGGCAACAATCGTTTCCTTGAAAACAAAGGCTCCTGATTTCTGGGACTTTACCATGCGGATGACTTTCGTAAAATCTTTTCCGGAGGTAGCTTTAAACGAAGCAACTACTTTCTTTGCCATATCCTAAGTTATTTAATTTCTTTATGAACTGTAATTTTCTTTAAATAGGAATTGTACTTCTTCAGTTCAATTCTTTCAGGTGTGTTTTTTTTGTTTTTAGTTGTAATGTACCTTGAGATGCCGGGAACACCGCTGCTTCTTTGCTCAGTACATTCTAAAATCACCTGAATCCGTTGGTCTTTGCTCTTTTTTGCCATCTTCTGAATTCTTTATTTTTCGGGACTGCAAAATTAAACTATTTCCCGGGATAAACAAAAAATATTTCATACTTTTATTTCCCGGTTGGGGTAAATCGCTATTTGAGCAGCCGAAATGAATGACTTTTCTTTATCAACCATTATCAACCACCACCACTTGAGCATCTGGAATTCATATATCCTCGGTTTTAAAGCATACCTGCAACTTGAAAAATCCCTTTCAAAGAACTCGGTGGAGGCTTACCTCCATGATGTGGCAAAGATAACGCAATTTCTTGAGATGCAGGATTTGCAGCTTGGCCCGGAGAAGCTGGAACTCCATCATTTCCAGGCTTTTTTAAAGTGGATCACCGAGCTGGGGATGACGGCGCGCACCCAGGCCAGGGTTATCTCCGGTTTGCGCGCATTTTACCATTACCTGCTGCTGGAGAACATCGTGCGGCAGGATCCGACCGAATTGCTCGACTCCCCAAAACTGGGATTGAAACTGCCTGTCACGCTCAATGTGCTTGAGATTGACCAGATGATCGGGAAACTTGACCTCAGCAAACCGGAGGAAAAAAGGAACAAGGCCATGCTGGAAACCCTTTATGGCTGCGGCCTGCGTGTTTCGGAGCTGGTTAACCTGAAGATTTCAAACCTCTTTTTCAGGGACGGTTTTGTCAAAGTGACCGGCAAGGGCGACAAGGAGCGGCTTGTGCCCATCGGTTCCGTCGTGCAGCATGAAATTTTGTTCTACCTCTCCGATCTCAGGCCGCACATCCCGGTAAAAAAGGGGCAGGAGGACATTCTGTTCCTGAACCGCCGCGGTGCCGGCCTCTCCCGCGTGATGGTCTTCAACATTATCAAGAGGCTTGCGCGTGATGCCGGGATCAAAAAGAACATCAGCCCGCACACCTTCCGCCACTCCTTTGCCACGCACCTGGTTGAAGGCGGCGCCGACCTGCGGGCCGTGCAGGAGATGCTGGGGCATGAATCGATCACAACCACCGAGATATATACACACCTGGACAGGGATTACCTAAGGAGTACGATTATTCAGTATCATCCGAGGTCTTGAGTACCTCATCCCCTGGCCCCTTCTCCTGAAGGAGAAGGGGGATTCCTCTCCGTGCGGAGAGGGTTTGTTTTGCTTATTTTAGGTTTAATGTTAATTTAGCATAGAAATTCGAACGGAACAATTTTCAACAAAAATCAGTTCAGATGAACAACCTGAAAAGTTTTCCCGTTTTTGGCTTTTTATTGATGTTGTTTGCTGTTTCATTAAACTGTCATGCCCAAAGCTGGCAATGGGCAACAAGTTGCGGAAAGGGAATGTATGATGATTATGCCACGATTGCATCCGATAAAGCCGGCAATACATATATGACCGGAAAATATTCCGGGATGGGGGTTTTCGGGCATGACACCCTGGTGTCTGGTGCATTGGGAGGGCCTTATTTGCCTGTCATGTTTTGTAAAATCGATCCTTCCGGAACTTTTCAGTGGGTTAAAGGTATCACCGGACCGGAATATTCCGGGGCCTTTGCCTCGGTTGCAATGAATAAAAACATCGACAATATTTATTTCTATGGACAATATATTTATAATGTTTCAATAGGGGGCAATTATTTTCAAAGCAATACAGTAAATATATTCCTGGCCAGGTATGATCCTGACGGGAATTGCATCTGGGCAACACAAGCCGGCGGAAGCGGGCATGACTATGCAGAAAAAGCCTGTGTTGACAATGACGGGAACATTTTTATTGCCGGAAGCGCCTATGGTACAGCCGCTTTTGACAGTATCACCATTGGTCCCGGCAATTATATCGCAAAATACAATGCCCAGGGGAAATGCCAATGGGCAAGGAGCATAGGAGATGAATCCTTCTATACGTGTGGTATGGCTACAAATGGCAGCCAGGTAATTCTTGCTGGAAAGGCCACTGTGAACACTCCATTCAATTTCGATTCTTTTGTACTGGATCCTTCGGAGTCGCCCATATTTGCTGCATCGATTGATGCAAATGGTACAACCCAATGGGCTAAAATTGAAGGGAATGGACCAATAAACGGGATCATAAATACAGGGATTGACAATAATAATAATTTTTATATAAGTGGCGATTGTGGTGCTGATTTCATATTTGGGAATGACACAATAATAAACCACACAGGAGGAATGCAATTTTATCTCGTAAAATTTGATTATTTGGGAAATCCAATATGGGTGAGGGCATCAAGTGGCAATGGGAATAACTGGGTTGAACCAGCCGAAATGACTTTTGGAATAAATAACAATATCTATATAACTGGATATATATCTTTCAGTGGTATTGAAAATCCTGCTTCGTACTTTGGAAATTGTTCGGTGACTGCTGGAGATTCTCCCATGAATGTAGTTATGTTTATTGTCGGGTATGATGATAACGGGAATTGTATCGGGGTTAACCAGGCGCTAACTGATTATGCCCAAACACATTCTAAAGGGGGTACTTCGGTGGCAGTTGATTCAAACGGGTATTGCATCGTTGCGGGGCAATTCAGGAATGCCACAAATTTCGGTCCGGATACATTAACCAGTAACGGCGAAAGAGACATCTTCGTGGCGAAATACGGGCCATTCTATGGGTTTGGCGTGGAAGAGAGGAAACCGGGAAATCAACTGGTCATCTATGCCAATCCGAATGATGGCAAATGTACTGTCATCCTCCCCGGTGAATTCCGGCTTGGGCAACATCTCGTGCTAACAATATATAACAACCTGGGAATGGTTGTACAACAGATGCCGGTGGATGTGAACGCGGATACAATCTCCCTGGACCTTTCGGATAAACCCAGGGGAATTTACAATGCCCTGCTTTCAGATGGCAGGATGAATTTTTCAGAAAAAATTATCATCAATAAATAATTGCGCACCTACGGCGCGAGGAAATCGTTCACCCGTTTACCCGTTTACCCGTTTACCCATTTCCCAATCACTTAAACGGTGAATTCGCCTCCTTCGCCATATGATTGTAAACCATCTTGTCCATAAACTTCGGGAAGAACTTATTCAGCAATACGGTCATTTTTCCCATGGTGGTGAGGGTAAGCCGGTCCTTTCTATTCTCAATGGCATGGATGATATGGACCGCAACCTGTTCAGCAGTCATGAGCCGGCTTTCGTCGAGCGGTGTTTCGCCCTGTGCGGAGCCATCCTTTGACAGCGCGACATTGCGGATGTTCGACGCAGTAAACCCGGGACAGGCAATCAATACGTGCAGCCCTTTTTTCATGTTCTCGATGCGGACAACTTCGAGAAATCCCTGCATGGCGAATTTCGAGGCGGAGTAGCCGGTCCGCCCGGGAAGCCCCTTGTAGCCGGCAACAGAAGAGACGCCGACCAACGACCCCTTTGACGCAAGCAGGTATGGCAATGCAAACTTGGAGCAGTACACCGTTCCCCAGAAGTTGGTATCCATCAGCTGGCGGATCACAACCAGGCTGACTTCGCTGAACAGCGCACGCATGGAGATACCGGCATTGTTGACCAGGATGTCGATCCGGCCGAATTTCTCAACTGTCTTCTGGATCAGGGCGTTGCAGTCGGATTCCCTGGTAACGTCCGTACGGACATCCAGCATATCCGGAGATAACTGTAACAATCCCGGATCGGACATGCCCGAGCGGGATGCCAGGACAATTTTCGCCCCGCGCCTTGCGAACTCAAACGCAAGTGCCCTGCCGATGCCGGAAGAGGCACCGGTGATGATGACTACTTTATCTTTCATTGGTTTGCAATTTAATCAATACCTCATCCCCCTGACCCCTTCCCCTCAAGGGGAAGGGGAAATTACTGTTTACCAGTTCACCCGTTTACCAGTTCACCCGTTCACCCGTTCACCCGTTCACCCGTTCACCACTTCACCTGCAAAAGTAATTATTCCATCCCGATTTTATATCTTTGAGCAATAATACCAAGTTGACTGATCAATGACTGAGCGAGAATTGTTTTACCGGCACCTCGGGTTGCCGTCGTTTTACCCGGTGGGGCTGGAGATTGAAAGAGCAGAAGGGATCTACCTTTACGACACGTCGGGCGAGCAGTACATCGACCTGGTTTCAGGAATCGCCGTGAGCAATACCGGGCACCGCCATCCGAAAGTGCTTGAAGCGATCAGGGATCAGCTTGACAAATACCTGCACCTGAATGTCTACGGCGAGTTTATCCAGTCGCCGCAGGTTCACCTCGCCGAACGGCTGGCCGGACTTTTACCTGAGAAACTCGACTCCGTCTATTTTGTCAATTCCGGCAGCGAAGCCATTGAGGGTGCGCTGAAACTGGCCAAACGCTTCACCGGCCGCACCGAAATCATCTCATTCATTGACGCTTATCACGGGAGCACCCATGGAAGTTTGAGCATCCTCGGCAACGAGGCGTTGAAAAATGCCTACAGGCCATTGCTTCCCGATGTCAGGCAGATTGAATTCAACAACTACTGCCACCTCGAAAAGATCTCGAAACGCACCGCCTGCGTCGTCATTGAGCTTGTACAGGCCGAGGCGGGGATCATCCCGGTGGAGAAGTATTTCCTGCACCAGCTGAAAAAACGGTGTGCCCGCGACGGTGTGCTGATCATTGTCGACGATGTGCAGATGGGCATGGGGCGCACCGGCAAGCTGTTCAGTTTTGAGCACCACGACTTTGTTCCCGACATCCTTGTCCTTGCAAAGGCACTGGGTGCCGGCATGCCGCTTGGGGCCTTCATTGCTCCGAAGAAGGTGATGGATACCCTGGCGTTCAACCCCGAGCTGGGGCATATCACCACGTTCGGGGGGCACCCGGTGAGCTGTGCGGCAGCACTGGCGGGGCTTGACGTGCTGATCTCGGAAGGACTCATCCCTCTGGCTGAAGAAAAAGGCAAAAAAATTGAAGAAAAACTTGCGCACCACCCTGGTGTCCGGGAAATCAGGCGCGCAGGCCTGGCGCTGGGCATCGACCTTGCGAACCCCGAAAAAAGAGGACAGTTCATGGAAGCAGCACTGAAACAGGGGTTGATCATCGACTGGTATCTCTTTAAGCCGGCAACGTTCCGCATTGCCCCTCCCCTGACCATTACTGATGATGAGATTGAACTGGCGTGTGGGAAGGTGATTCTGGCACTGACGGAGGCCGGGGGAAGATCGAATACTGAATAACGAATGATGAATATCGAATAATGAATATCGAATAACGAATAATGAATTTTGAATGGGATTTCATAAGTCATGACAGTATATTTATTACCTGAAGAGCCGTATTTTCCGCCGGTTGATGAAGCCGAGCCGGACGGGCTGGTCGCCATTGGCGGCGATTTGTCGGTAGAACGGTTGCTGGAAGCTTATACCCATGGCATCTTTCCCTGGTTCAGGGACGAAGACGATTTTTTCTGGTTCTCTCCCGATCCGCGGATGGTGATGTTTCCCGATCAGTTCAACCTCACGGATTCGCTTAATCGGGTGATCAGGAGCAACAGGTTCACAGTCAGGTATGACACAGCTTTTGACCAGGTCATTGAAAGTTGTGCAGCCACGCCGAGGCCCGGGCAGGACGGCACCTGGATCTCCGATGATTTCATTGAAGCTTACAAAAACCTGCACTACCAGGGATATGCACATTCAGTGGAGGTGTTTTACCGGGAAGAACTTGTAGGTGGTCTTTATGGCCTGGCACTGGGCGATGCGTTTTTTGGCGAAAGCATGTTCTTCACCATGAACAACGCCTCCAAGGTTGCCTTCAATGCGCTTGTTGAACGATGCCGGCAGCATGGGGTTATGTTTATCGACTGCCAGGTTGAGACATCCCACCTGATGCGATTTGGCGCAACCCTGATCCCAAGGCCTGATTATCTTGAATTATTAAAAAAAGCATTGCTGATACCCACTGCCAGCGGTTCCTGGCGATAGACGGCCTCCCGCAGATGCTTACATCATGGGGACTTCCTCCTGTGTCGCCCTGAGTTCCATCTTACCATCCATGATCCATACACCCACATAGGGAGTCTCTTTTACCCGGATCTCTTTTGCGTTTCGCAGGCCACCCTTTACCAAGACCTCAAGCATAACAACCGGGTTATCAACAGGAACATCCGCACCATCTGCAAATGATATCGTCAGGTCGGTGGTGACGCCGGTTTTATGATAAATCTCATTTCCATCCACGGTGATGGAGACCGTGTCATTTTTAAAACCATCCCGAAGTTTGACATATAACTGCATGATATTCCTCCTTTAAGTTTGAGATTCTACCAGCACCGGGGCCGGCTGCAACCTAAGGTGCAGGTCGGCCCCGTGAACTAGGTGTGAAGGCCGGCTGATGACTGACAAAGTTAGTCATTGCCGGCGATTTTCAATGCATCAGGCCGTCATTTTCAACCCTTCAACCCTGAAAGCGTGCTGAGTGTTTTTTTTGCGCCTGCCTTGTTGCCGTCCCTGGTTTGAACATCCGCCAGGCTCGACAATGTCATTTGAGCTGAAACAGGATCGAGGATCCCGGAAGTAGCCACAGATGTCAACAAACTGGTGCTTTCGGTCAATTGTGCCTTTCTTATGATCATCCGGTTTGCTGCCTCATCCGTAATTGTCTTAAAATTACGGCTGGCGTTTATTCCTTTGATCAAACGGGCATAGTTTGCCATCGGATGTTTCTCATATCTCTCCAGAACCTCATCAAAGGCATCGTTGCCGTGTTTGAGCGATTCATTGTCGGAACCAAGGAGGTAAAGCAATGTACCCTGGTCCTCACCCATGAATAGATCGGCCAGTGACTCCTCGGTTACAGATACCGGGTAGCGGACCCGGATCCTGATGACGTCAGACATCACTTCTGAACCATCCAGTGCCGCATAGGTTGCACGAACCAGGTAATAGCCGGGCTGGTCAAAATAGAAGCCGTCTTTCCCGTAGCCGATGTAAGCGCTGTCCTTTATGACATCGTCCCTGCCAAGGGTGGTTTCACTGGCTCCCACCAGGTGATCTATCAATGGCTCATATGCCACGACTTCACCGTTTGGTTTGCGAATAACAACCTTCACCATCCCGAAATTCGGGTGTAACCAGGTATGAACACGTTTCCCCCTTGAATCGGTCGTGCACAGTTCAATCTGCAGTACAACAGGCTCGCCCAGTGCGAAACTCTTCTGATGAGTGGATATGTTCAGGCACACCCCGGAATCTTCTTTTACCGAGTCTGCCATTACATTTCTGCCCAGGGCTGCATTGATCATAAAGTCGTTTCCGCCCATGATGATGTTGTTGCGATAGGCGTGGCGAAGGTGGATGATCTCCTCGTTGTCGAACTGGAACGGGAATGAGTTCCAGAATGCAACTGCCCCGCCGGCTGGATAATTCCATGGGTAGTTCATCCACGACATTGCATTCGGCTTGTTTACACCCGGCGGAGAAGCGTATTGCTTCTGCCATGAATGCATTAGGTTGAAACAGTGGCCAAGTTCATGCACATAGGTATATAGCTGGAGACGCTGCTGCGCTGCTGCCGCCCCCCCTATGCTGGCATGGAAAACGGCACAGCCCTGTCGTTGTTTGCCCTGCTGGTCGAACATGATGCCGTACAGCCCGGGACCCTGATCATGCAGTTGGGCCACAAGCTGCCAGACCGACCATTGCTGCGTGTCAGCCCACAATGAAAAGTGACGCTGCATGGAAGCATGCAATTCAGCATTGCTCCATGAGACGTTTGGACCAGCTTCACCAATATTGACGATATCACTGCCCGGGGTGGAGATCATTTCGATGCCTGCTTCGGCATAGGAACTGATAACACTCAGGTTCCGGGCCGGTCCGCCGGAAGGAAGAGCGCCTGTATTGTAGCTGTTAAACACGGGGGTAGCCACATTTAAAACACGGTCGGTTTCAACCCGCACGGTTCTGAAATAGATGGATTCAAAGGAACATATGTAGGTTGCACCTGCAGCACCGCCTGTTGTAAAAAACTGCACGGTGGCGGGTGCCATTGATTGTAAGATGGTTCGCCGCGGAATAGTGACCTGGACCACCGAGTAGGTATTGGCGAAGGTAAAGTTCCCGGCTCCCCTTACGACAACCTGTGTATTGCTTACTGTAATTGCTGGCAGGTTCACGACAAATGAACCATAATAGGTGGTCGTTGCCCCGCTTACCTGGAAGAAATCGGCACTCAGGCGGTTCATCGGCCGTGTACGGTCAACATCTACACGCAGTTCGAGCTGGAACATGCTAAAAGTCCCGCGGTAGCGGCCGCTGACCGGGTTCTTTTTTAATGCCAATACAATTGGTGTTTTCACAGGTTTTGGCTCCGGGTTCAAGGTGCCACCGGCTGCCGTTAAGTTTTCACCCTCACCTTCATGGGCCGGGCTGTTCATACCATCTGCCGATTCTCCAAAACCGGCCATCTCTTCGACCGACATCTCCCAAAGGTTTAACGGATCATCTGCATGCTGAGCACTTGCAGGATTTAATGGATTCATAGGTTTCCTCCTTTTTTAGTTTATAATTGCATTGATAATAATATAACATCAACTTCTTTGTTGTTAGTATGTTAGAATATATTTGATCTATATTTGTAGTGATATAAGATGTTGTACTTATTTATCATATTCAAACAAATACATGTATTTACCGGACTTTAAAAAAAGCAAGGCAGTACAATGAGGGTATATATCTATTTTTTGCGCTAATATACTATATGATAATAGCTTTGTCAAGTCATTTAAAATATTTTTTCATTATTACATACCAATTCCAAAGCTGCCATGAACTGTAAAACAAGTGATTGTTATGTATCTGTATTGCCAAATGCCATGTAGCATGACACCTGGATGTTGCAGATAAAACCACATGAAGATTTCGATGGGGAGTGATGCCTGGCAGTTTGTGTTGTGGTGTTTACCGGTTGGGATAACTATTACCTTCAGGACGGGGAATGGAAGATAATTCAATGACGGAAGGGGAGGTAATAAAAAAAAGGCCCCGGTCAATTCCGGAGCCTTCTGCATGCTTACGCAGGCGGGGATTATTAATCAAGGTGATTAATTTATGCCAAGTTTCTTCCTTATTTCTTTCGGGATGGCATTTTTATGAACCATGATATCCATGGTTTTCAATCTCATATACGATTCTGATGCATAGAAGTAGCCCTTGTAGGGACTTCCGTCAAGGCCCCAGGAGTTCTTGATCAGGTAGTATCTGGTACCGTTCTGGTCTTTGGCGATCCCGGTGAGGTGCATGCCGTGATCGTCGGTTGTCTGGTAATTGTCAAATTCAACCTGGCGCATCTCCTGTGTGACCTTCTTTTCCGGATTTGGCTTGTCAAATTTGTAGAGCAATTTATCCTTGTCGGCATCCGACATCTTGGACCATTTACCGCTCTCCATACCTGCTATTTCAGTGGCATTCTTATCGGGAACAACGGCAACGCCGCTTTTCCATGCGAATCCTTTTTCACTGACATCGGCTCCCCAAACAACCGTGTAACCCTGGTTGATCGAGTTGTCAATCACCTGGATCAGCTCATCAACAGGAATATTGTATACCTGACCCATTTCCCAGTTATCCGGAACTTCCAGGATAAACGGCGCATAAAATGGATGATGGGTGTAAGAGCTCAATTCAACATAATCGTCGGGGTTGAGCCCCATCATATCGGAAAACGATTTGGCCGTATAATCCTTGCCTTTGTAGGTGAATTTCTCCGGAACCTTGCCAAGGTACGCATCAAGCAGCCCGTCGAAACCCTGGTGCCAGACCGGGGTGAGTTTTTTATTTGAATTCTTGAGAACGGCTTCAACATCAGCTTCAAGCACTGCATCCATTTCGCCATGCACCGGGTTCGGCTCGCCGATGGTCATGCCGGTGTATGCCGCATCCGGCATCATTCCGTATTTCCGGAGCACGCTGGTCACATCATGTGCTGCCCCGCCACCCCCGAAGTTGTGTTTCCCGTTGAACCTGATATACAATGAGGCTTTATCGGAATAAGCGTTGCGGACGCAAAACATTTCGGACAAATCAAACGTGTCTTTGCCTGTTCGCAGAAGTTCGGATTCAAGGAAAGAAATCGCAGAATAGCTCCAGCAGGTGCCCGAACGATATTGGTTTTTAATTGCAGTAGCCGGCAATTGTTTTAACACAGTGAAGACATACCCGGAATCGGCTTTTTTCTCTTTATCTTGCGCAAAACCAGCTGAAAAAGAGGTAAGGAACAAGGTTAACAGGATGCAGGTTGAAATTTTTCTCATGGTTTGAAATGTTATAAATGAAAATTTGTAACGAGTGGCGTTTGAGGCAATGTAAATGGTTCAGGATATTACGCTTCAAATGTAATGAGATAACCCTGACAAGGCAAGAAATTTATTTGAACCGGGAGAAATTGACGATGAACGGGGAAAATTGGGACAAATGACAACTGACAAGTGACGAGTGACAAGTGACGAGTGACAAAGGTGACGAGGGGGACGAATATTAATGGCAGGATGGCGGGGCGGGTTATTCGAAGGGATGGGCCTGGTTGAAGTCGGGGCGGTAGAATTCACTGCTTTCGAATTCCTGGATCCAGCCATTGTACATTCCCAGTTTTTCCATTTCTTCGGTTACCTGCCTGTACTCCTGCTCCGTGACGCCACGGCTGAGTTGCGAATGCTTTGCGACTTGTTTGGTGGGATAGTATTGTGCCATCAGCGAGACATGGATCCTGGGAGAAATCTCTTCGGCAAGAAACCGCAGTACGCCCAGACTGTTTTCGACCAGGCCGGGCAATACCAGGTGCCGCACAATGATCCCCGATACAGCATCCTGGTTTTCATCTGTATGCATTACAGCGCCTTTCTGGCGGTACATCTCCCTCAAAGCTTGTGCAGCGTATACCGGATAATCGCGTGCGCCTGAAAACTGCCGGGCAAGTTCCGGGTCCATGTATTTGAAATCGGGCAGGTAAACGTCGATAAGCCCTTCCAGTGTAACCAGGGTTTCAGGCTTGTCATAGCCATTGGAGTTGTATACCCATACAGGTTTGTAGCCCATCGAAAGGATGATGCTGATGATCACCTTCATTTGCGGAATGAAATGCGAAGGGGAGACAAACCCCACCCTGTTGACCCCCTGGTCGAGGATTGCGGTTATTTGCCCGATGATTTCAGGAAGTTCCAGCCGATAACTCGCGCATGTGAGACGGTTGCTGCTGATCTGGTGGTTCTGGCAATAGATGCACTGCAGGTTGCAGTTTGTAAAAAACACATTGCAGATCCCACCTGCACCGCTGATGGCCGGTTCCTCTCCCCTGTGGATGCAAATGGAGGCAATGCTGAAAACCGCATCGCTTTTGCAATAGCCAACCTTCCCGGTAAGCCGGTTAACGTTACAATTCCGCGGGCACAACGCACAATTTTCAAGTTCCTTCAACGGCGCGGTAAATGCATCAAAATTCAAAATAGAGGTTGGTTTTTTCGTTATTTTTGACAAATTATACCGAACGGCTCACTTTGCATTTTATGCAAACCCAAACAGCCGGATAACAGGTACAAAACTACGGATAAATGATGATCGAACTGAAAAACTACACGCATATCATCTGGGATTGGAACGGCACCCTGCTCGATGATGCCTGGCTTTGCGTCGATGTGATGAATGGCATGCTCAAAGAGCGCGACATGCCGCTGAAAACAGTGGAGGAGTACCAGGAACTGTTTGATTTCCCGGTGAAAGATTATTACGAAAAACTGGGTTTTGACTTTAACAAAGAGTCCTTTGACAAAGTCGGGATGGAGTTCATCATGCGCTACAATGCGCGGCAACACGAAACCATTCTTCACCCTGAAGTTACGGAAGTCCTTGCAGGAATAGCGTTAAAAGGTCTTTCCCAGAATATCCTTTCGGCCAGGGAGCATAACGAACTTATCTCGGAAACAAAATCACTTGGCGTTTTCGGCTACTTCGACCGCATACAGGGCCTCGACGACCATTTTGCCCACGGCAAGACTGATGTGGGACGGCAGCTCATGAAGGAGATCGGGGTGGCTAAAGAGAAGATGTTGTTCATCGGGGATACGCGCCATGATGCCGAGGTTGCCGCGGAAATAGGGATCGATTGTGTCCTGGTTCCCAACGGGCACCACAGCGAAAAGCGGCTGGAACTGATGGGGGTCCCCATCATATACTCGTTGAAAGACTTAATCAAATGATTATGATAATACCGCGTAATATATTTACATACTGTTTAATAACACTTTTAATTTGTTCCTTTCATCCCGCATCTTCCCAGGCAATCAAAGGACAAAGCATGCGCATGCATTCCATACCGCTTGCAAAGAAAAAAGCGGCGGATGCAAAACCTGGCAGCAAACCACTGGTGGCATTTGTCAACCCGCTTCCGTTTGAAAAAGCTGATGCTGAAATAAAAGATGCCTACCGGCAGTTGTCTGCATTTACTGAATTCAATGTGGAATATCTGACCACAGGGGAACTGGCAAAGCAACCGGGCAAAACCGGGCAGTATTCGGCCATCTGGATCCACAGGCCTGATACCCTCCTGTTCGGTAAGGCAGAGAACAACCCAAAACTGGTTCAAACCCTAAAGGACTATGTTGAAAACGGGGGCCGGCTGCTGCTTACCCTTCAGGCAGTACATTACCTGAACCTGCTTGGTTTTGAAACAACTAAACTCCAGGACAGCACCAAACGCTGCGTTGATGAGGGTTACGGGCGCCGGCTCGGGTTCCATGCCTGCCGGGAGCATCCTTTGTTTACAGGCTTGAACGGGGGTGCCTATATATGCCGGCCCGCAGCCGATATCACTGTGAGGGTTGCTGGCTTGTTCGGCGACAATGTGCCTCAGCAAGGCAAGGTTGCAGCCGTTGACTGGGACTACATATTTTTACGGGAGGAATCGAAACTGGTTCTTGATTACAGCCCGGGAAAAGGGAAAGTACTTGCAGTGGGCGGCTATATGAATTTCAGCATCCCGAACAGCAATGATTCGCACCTCGCCCTGTTCACACGAAATTGTTTCAATTACCTGCTGGACCAATATAACGGCATGCCCTTATACTACTGGGATTATTCCCCTGCAAGGGTAGTTGATTGCCCTCCCCTGCCGGAAACAGACCAGTTGCTTGTTGCAGTTCCGCCTTCGGTAAAATGGGAAGAATCGTCAACAGGGATTGACCTTAAACGGCGTTACGCCTCCGGGAATTTCTGGGATGTGGCGGGTGAGCGGATGCTGACTATGGGTTCTGAAAACGGCGGTATTGAAGAGGTGTGGTCCCATCCTTTCATGGCGTTGCGGGATTATGAAGCCGGGATCCAGTTTGAGTATAACGACACCATTCTCTGGCTCAGCGACGAACGGCCTGAAATTACGGTGAATCCGGCATTTTTCTCGAGGCAGTACAAGTTCAGGCGGGCCTACCTGGAAGAGTTGATGGTCAATGATCCTTCAGGACCGGCCGGGGTGATACATTATGCGTACAGGGGAGTCTACCCGTGCAAACTGATCATCCGGTTTAAGTCAACCATGCGGTGGATGTGGCCATATTCGGAGCGGGTTACAGGGTCGATCTGCCATTCCTGGGATGCCGGCCTCAATGCCATTGCAATGCAGGATGGATCAGGGGATATGAATGTGATGATCGGTGCAACAAAAAAACCGGTTTACCATATTTCAGGTCAGTTCGACGGATTCAGCTACAGCAGGAAGGACACTACATTTCAAGGCATCCCTACCGGGAAACTCCAGGCCGGGGGGCTGTTGTGTTATAACCTGGGCATGAATGAAGACCTGGACGTGGTTTTCAGTGCTTCTGCCGAAGGATATGCCGACACCCATGCACAGTTTGACAAAACACTCCATAACCCGGCACTTGTTTACCAGGATGCCATCCAACATTCACGGGATATACTCGCAAACAACCTGGTGATCACGACCCCCGACAGCAATTTCAATACCGGCTACCGATGGGCGTTGCTGGCAGCCGACCGCTTTTTTGTAAACACCCCGGGAATGGGGAAAGCATTGGTTGCAGGCTATTCGACAACCCGTCACGGCTGGGATGGAGGTCATAAGGTGAATGGCAGACCGGGGTATGGCTGGTATTTTGGACGCGATGCCGAGTGGAGCAGTTTTGCGCTGCTCGACTGCGGCGACTTCGGAAAGGTAAAATCGCAACTTGAATTCTTTAACACGTACCAGGACCTGAACGGGAAAATTTTTCATGAAGCAAGTACTTCGGGGCTGATCCATTATGATGCGGCCGACGCTACCCCGTTATATATTGTGCTCGCAGGCAAATACTTCCGCCATACCAATGATACTGCATTCCTCCGGAAAATATGGCCAAACGTAAAACGCGCCCTCAACTTCTGTTTCCTCACCGATACCGACCATGACCACCTGGTCGAAAACACCAATGTTGGCCATGGATGGGTTGAAGGCGGGGAACTGTACGGCTCCCATGCTACCATTTATATGGCCGGTGCATGGGGCGCCGCACTTAGGGAAGCAGCCAACATGGCAGGCTTCATGAAAGATGTTGAAGAAGAAAGCTACAGGCTGGAATCTGGAGAACAGGCAGGGATCATCAACAGCAGGTTCTGGAGCGACAAGGAGCAGTATTTTGCTTACGGAATGAACAAAGACGGCTCATTCCGCACTGAACAGACCATCCTCCCTTCGGTACCCATCTATTTCAGGATGGCTGATCCAGACAAATCCGCCCTGGTCTTAAAAAATATTGCCGGGAATGCCTTTACCACCAACTGGGGCGCACGGATCCTGCGGGAAGACAGTCCCTGGTTCAAACCAACCGGTTACCATTACGGGAGCGTATGGCCTTTGTTTACAGGCTGGGCTTCACTTGCCGAATATACCACATACAATCCTGTCCAGGGGTTTTCGCACCTGATGAATAACCTGGATGTCTACAAAAATTGGGGGCTTGGCTTCGTGGAAGAGGTCCTGAATGGAGCCGAATACCAGCCTTCGGGGGTATGCGCCCACCAATGCTGGTCGGAGACCATGGTTTTGCAGCCAGCCATAGAAGGCATGCTCGGGCTGGAGACCAGGGCACAGGAAAGAAAAATGTTCCTGGCTCCTCAATTTCCGCCACAATGGGACTCCATTGACATCCGGCATATCAGGATGGCAGACCAGCGGGTCGACCTGCATTTTACCCGTATGAATGGTGCGAATGAATACAGGTTCTCGCTCGACCAGGGTGCGCCTGTGCGGATTGAGTTTATGCCCTCATTTCCAGCCGGAACCCGGTTTGTGGGCGTGACACTGAACGGGAAAGTGGTTCCGTTCACCTCTTTCAAATCTGCGCAATCCATGACGCTGATCGTTTCGTTTGACCTGGGCTCCGATGCAAACCTTGTGGTTGAAACCGGGTCGGGAATATCAGTTTTATCTGTAGTTTCAGATCCCAGGCCGGGTGATCCTGCCGAAGGTTTGAGGATAATTTCTGCACGGCTGTCGGGAAACAGTTACGAGGTTGAGGTGCAAGGCAAAGCAGGAAGTTCGGGTGTTGTTGAATTCTGGTCGGGCGGCGAGGAACTGCACCATGCGGACAATGCACGGTACCTGGGCCAGGACGGCAGGACATACAGGTTTGCCGTGGATTTTGAGCGGTCGGAGTTAAAATATTCGAATAAAACTGTTTCTATTCCGTTAACCCGGTAATACCACCTGATCATTTAACACGATGATGGAAACTATCAGATATATCCTATTTGTCACCCTCCTGCAGGTTGGCGTAACGGGATCTGCGCAATTTCTCTCCACCCTGAAGGCGGTTAAATCGGATGCATTGTATACAACCTATGCAGCCCCCTCGGCCCGGACACATTATAAAACCGACCAGGGATACCAGTTTCAATGGTTTGATGATGGATCGGGCGTGGAATTCATTTCAAAAGATGGCCCGAACCTGGGAATCGCCTTTAAAACCGGGGACCGGTTGATATTCAAACTCGCGGAGCTTTACAGGGAGCCGGTTGTGACTTCTTCATACAGCGACCTGGTCAGGTATTTTTATTACCCGGTGAAGGATTTCCGCGTGGAAGTGTTCTTTGCCGTTTACAGTTCTGAAACCGCAATTGTACAATATCGTTTTGTGAATGAAGGGCTTATCCCCCTCTCCTTTTCAGCACTGCCCTATCTTTATTATCCCTATGCCGACAGTTTGCTTAAAATTGAGCATCAGCCATACCCGGATGGGTTTGCATTTTCCCTGTTAAAAAAACGTGATGGTTGGATGCAGGAGCACAACATACCTTTAGCCGACACCCTCACAGGGTTTTACATGCAAACAGGTTGCAGTGCCCTGACAGGACGGGTATTTGTGCGGAGTACTGAGAAAAATGCCAGGCAGACTGACGATGATCAATACAAACAGCTTATTGAATCCATGAACCTTCAAAAGCGCAGCAGCAAATATGTGAACGGGATCATCAGCAGCAGGAGTTTTACCCTCCAACCGGGCGATGCGACTTCGTTCAGGGTTGCTGCTGACCTTGTCAACAAGGGTTCCGGCAGGCAGGGATCTCTGCATACCTCCAGAAAAGTAGCCGGGAAAGAGGTTCAAAAGCTGTCAGAACCTGGAAACCTGGATAAATTTGACCTGGAAAACCTGGTCAAAGAGGATGAGCAGGCATATGCGAACATCCCAAAGCTGAGTTTTACCAACAGGAACCAGGAGATGCTTTACTGGAGCGCATTTTCGCTGATGCGGCAGTGTATGATGCCACCCGAAGCAGCCTGCAGGCACAATTACTATGTTTTTTCGCGTGAACCAAGATGGGGCTGGGGTTATGGAGGGCAGGTGTTTCATGAAAGCCTCGTGATGCTGGCCTATGCCTATATGGACCCCATGGGCGCGATGAATTCCCAGCGGGTTTTCATGGACCGCCAGCAACCGGGCGGTTACATCAATTACCGCACGGGACCCTACCTTGATGAGACCATTGAAACCAATGGCAAGCCAACCAGTTCGGCGCCATGGTTCAACTACGAGAATCTTGAAATCTATAAGATTACCGGTGATGTACGTTTCCTGAAGAAAGCCTATGCATCGGGCAAAAAATTCTACCAATATTATGTAGCCAACCGGGATTCCAACAACAACGGCTTGTGCGAATGGGGCGCCCATGCTGAGCTGGAATCGGTGCGGGATGCCCGGGTGGCCGTTTGGGACAAGGTTGGATGGGCTGCCAATTTTGAAGGGCCTGATGTGAATTCGATGCTGGTGAAAGAGGCCGGGTCGCTTTCGGAAATGGCAAAACAGCTGGGACTGGCCGAAGAATCAAAGCAATGGCAGGATGACGCCCGCCGCAGGAGTGATCTGATAAACAAGACCATGTGGGACCCGGAAACGAATTTTTATTACAACGTAACAAAGAATGACCATTCATTCACCTTTCAATCGCCCAATGACCTGAAGATAAAGGAGATCATCGGCTTCCTTCCCCTGTGGTCAGGCGGGGCGGATGCAGAGAAAGCAAAATTGCTGGTTGCAAAGATGCAGGATCCCGCCGAATTCTGGCGTCCGTTCGGGGTGCCCTCGCTCACTGCGGCAGACAGCTATTATTGCCCGATCGGCTATTGGAACGGGCCGGTCTGGGTTCAGTGGGAATACCTGCTCTACCGGGGGTTGCGGGATTATGGTTACGGTGAGGTGGCCGGCACGCTTGCAAACCGGGTGCTGGACAACATGATCTTCCATTTAAAAAGCGACCATACATTCTGGGAATTCTACAGTGCCGACGATCACCAGGCCGGATGGAACAAGACCTACATCTGGGCAGGGATTGCCGCGCGGTTCCTGATCGATGAACATTCAAACCATTAAAATAAAGTCAAAGATGGAAAATCAATATAAAACTGCAGTGATTGCAGGTGCCACAGGGCTCGTAGGAAAACAATTGTTAAACCAGCTTTTGGCCAGCCCTTTGTATGGTAAGGTGATCGCGGTTGTGAGGAAACCAATGGAATTAGTTCAAACGAAACTGGAACAACATGTGGTTGATTTCGATAAATTGCCGGAAGCACTGCGAAATTTAAAAGCCGATCATGGTTACTGCGCGCTTGGGACAACCATCAAAGTTGCCGGCAGCAAAGAAAAGCAGTATATCATCGACCATGACTACGTGGTTGCATTTGCGAAGGGATGCATGACTGCCGGGGTGGACCGCTTTGCCGTGGTCTCCTCCATTGGTGCAAATGCCAAATCTTCAAATTTCTATCTCCGGACAAAAGGGGAGACGGAACAGGACCTGGGAAAACTTCCTTTCAAAGGACTTTTTATCCTTCAACCCTCCTTTTTGCTGGGCGACCGGAAAGAGTCCAGGCCGGGAGAGAAAGCAGGCATCGTGATCATGAATGTACTGGGCCCATTGATGATCGGCGGGTTAAGGAAATACCGCGGCGTGCAGGCCGATGCCGTGGCACGGTGCATGATCGTGCATGCTCTTTCTGAAGAAAAAGGGGAAAGGATCATCCAGTCGGATGAAATAGGATGATCCCTGCCCAGTTTATTACCTGTCCGACTCGATTTTAAAGGCGTTGAAGATCTTGTCGACGCCAACAGAGGTGGCAGCATGGTATGTCGCTTCCAGGATCTCGGTATCGTTCCATCCAAGGTTCCTGAGTTTATCAACATCAGGTTGTTCAATGGAGTTGGAGTTCTTCACCACCTGAAGGACGAAGAGCAGCATTGCCAGCTCGTTTTCTTCCAGTGGAGCCGTTGACGGATCCAGTTTGATCCCGGCAATCATCTCGGGTAAAACGCCATATTGCAGCAGGATCCCTGAATTCATGCCAACGCAATAGTTGCATTGTTCCTGGTCGGAGACCAGAAGGCGTATGAAAGCCAGCAACTTCCCGCTCAGGGTTTTATGCCGCATGAAATATCCAAGGTTGCCGACCTGGACGTCAAGCACATGAGCGCTGGGACTGAATACTTTAAAAGCATTTGGAATAAAGCCCATGGTATTGATCATGGTTTCATAAATCTCGGCTACACGGCCGGTGGCCTGGTCTTTTTCAATGAGGTTAAGTAATGCCATATTTTGGTGTTTTTAATGGTTAAATTTATAATATTGCAAAGATGCGAAAAAAAAATAAACCGGTTTTCCCGGACGGTGTGTTATAAAAATGCATCCTGGCGTATGGCAGAAATTGAAAAATGACTACTTTCATCCCATCATTAAAATCCGTCACCCGTACCAATGAAAAAGACCATTCAATTCCTTGTTTGCCTCTTGAGCGGGCTTACAGTTGCGGCACAGCAATTCAAGCCCATCGAGGATTATGTGCGCATCAGTGCACAGGCCAATGACCCGCTTTATACAACCTATGCAGCCGCCATGTCCCGCTCGCGCCTCTATGGCGACAAGGCTTATAAAATGGATTATTTTTCCGACTGCCGCCCGGTGAGTTATTCATCCGATCATGCCGGGAGCATGTTCTGCATCTGGAAAATTGACGAGGTGGTCATTCCCACGATTGGTGAATTTCTTGTGAAGCCGGCTGTGAGGTTCTCTTTCCCGGATATGGCTATCCTTGAGTATGAGCCCATCAGGGGGATCAGGGTCAAAGAAACCTTCTTTGTATACAGTTCCTCGGTTGCCATGGTTGATATGGAAATTAAGAACACGGATAAGATCCTGCACGATGTCACCGCCTACCCGGTGCTTGAAACGGGCAACGATTCGCTTGAAATTATCCGGTATGACAAAAGTGCCGACGGGTACATCACGCAGCGTTATGAAAGCCCATACCGCCTGATCAGCAGCCTGAAAGTTGAATACGGGTATCCCCTGAAGGTAAGGGATTTTTTCACCTGCAACCGAAAAACAGAATCGCACGGGGGTTACTCAGGCGATATGAACGACTTTTACAACTCCATAAAAACCGATTTCTATTCCAGCAAACGGGTCGATTCCCTCAACATGAAGCCGGAAGGACTTGTCGATTTTATTGCACTGCAGATGAAAAAGCGGCTGAACCCCGGGGAATCGGTCAGCTTCAGGTATCTCCGCGGATTCGAGGATCAAAAGGAGGACGCTGCAACACTGATCAGGACGGTTGACTCTGTTAAAAATTTCATGTTGCGTACCTATTACGAAGACAACCTCATCCTTTATGCAAGAGTTCCGAGGATCGTATTTAAAACACAGGCGGAGAAGCTGGCCTACCTTAGCGCCTTCAACCTTGCCCGCGGATGCATGTATCCGCCATCGGGAAAAACGAAGTACAACTTCTATGTCTTTTCCCGCAACCCATTGTGGGGATGGGGTCACGGACACCAGGTGCTACATGAATCGCTGAGCATGATTGCCTATGCCTGGATGGATCCAAAATCGGCTGAAGGGTCGCAGCGCGTATACATGGAACAGCAGCGCGAAGACGGGTTGATCGCTTACCGTCACGGGCCACGCGGGTTGCAGGACTATCCTCACCAGAACGTGCCTACAACGTCGGCGCCGTTTTTCAGCTGGATCAACCTGGAAGTATATAAGGCGGGTAAAGACAAGCAGTTTCTGAATGATGCATATGCCTCAGGCACCAGGTACGTGGATTGGCTGATCCAAAACCGGGATACTGATCATGACGGCACGTTTGAATGGGGGCCAAACGGCATCATTGAAAATGTGCGTGACTGGTACAATGCGGTATTCCAGGTTTCGGCCGAGCGTTACCTTGATGTGGACAAGGAGGATATCTCAGACGAACTGGAGTGCCTCGACCTTACCCTGATGGTCATCAAGGAGGAACGCAGTCTTTCAAAGATGGCAGACCTTTTGGGGAAGAACACAGAGGCAAAGAAATGGCAGGGGCTGGCTGATTCGACGTCAAAACTGGTGAATGAACGCATGTGGGATGAATCCACCGGATTTTATTACTCTGTAAACAAAAAGGATCATTCGTTTCAATTCATGACCCGCGACCTGAAACGGCAGGAGATCATCGGGTTCCTCGCCCTCTGGGCTGAGGCTGCCCCAAAAGACCGCGCAGCAAGGCTGGTTCAGACACTTACCGATACGACGAAATTCTGGCGAAAATACGGTGTGCCAACCCTCTCTGCCCGTGATCCGTGGTACAGCCCCTATGTGGACTATTGCTGCAAATGGAACGGCCCGGTGTGGATGCTCTGGGATTACATGGTTTACGACGGGCTGAAACGATATGGCTACAATGACCAGGCGCATCAGGTTGCCGGGAAAATGGTTAGCGCCGTCACCGTTCAACTTTCAAAGAATCACAATTACTGGGAGTCATATAGTCCTGACAACGAAGTGCTGAATTGCCCGCCCAACTACATATGGGATGCCATCATTGCGAAATTGCTGATGGATGAAAATCAGAAATAGACTACCTTTGCAGGTTGAAAGACGGTTGTATGAAAAAGTTTTTTTCCCTGGCGGGTGTTTTTGCGCTGGTTGCATTGTTAAGTTTGTCATCATGCAATACAGGGTACCGTACGGATATTCAGCATTTATTGTCACCTGCGGCACTCCCCTACCTTAAAAACTGCAAGCTGATACAGGTTTCGAGTGTCGACACTTCGGGCGGGAACAATGACCGGATCAGCATTGACCCCGGTAAAAAAGTGACCATTTTTGATGTGGAGGGTCCGGGGATGATCGTGCGGATGTGGTTTGCCATCGATTCACGCGATCCCTATTTTCTGCGACGGATCGTTCTCCGGATATTCTGGGATGGCGAATCAAAACCATCCGTTGAGGTTCCGATCGGCGATTTTTTCGGATGCGGTTTTAAATACAATCCATATATTTCACAGTACCTTGGGATGACCAGTGGCGGTTATGTTTGCTACTTCCCGATGCCCTTCGAGCGGTCGGCCCGAATAGAAATTGCAAATGACACCCGGCAAGAGGTTGACGGGTTTCTATACCAGGTTGATTATCAAAAATTCGAGGGGGCACTGGAGTCTGATGTCGCATATTTTCATGCACAATGGAAAAGGAGCATCCGAACCAATTACGATTCGAATTTTGTCATGCTCAAGGCCGAAGGGAAAGGGCATCTCGTGGGAGTTAACCTCAATGTGCAATCTTACAACGGCGGCCTCGGTTTCCTGGAGGGTGACGAAATGATTTATGTTGACGGAGAGAAAAAGCCATCCATCCATGGCACCGGAACAGAAGACTATTTTTCGGCAGGCTGGTATTTCAGGAATGGTGAATTTGCAGGGCCTTACAGTGGTTTAGTCTACAAGAATGACTCCCTTGGTCAAATCGCTGCCTACCGTCTTTATATTATGGATCCCATCCCGTTTAAGAAAAACATCAAAGTCACCATTGAACACGGTCACGGGAACCAGGAAATAGCAGATTACAGTTCCACGGCCTATTGGTACCAGATGGAACCCCATGATCCGTTTCCGCGCTTTCCGATTGCCGGCCAGCGGATCCCGTTGCGGATCGTGAAACCGGCGCGCATGTACGAAGCGGAGAAGTTGAAATTCAGGCTTGAAGGACTAAAATCGAAAGTGATCGATATGTCGAACGAAGGACCTGAATGGGGTGCAAATAAGCAAATCCTGATAGAATCCCGCGACAAGTCTTCTTTCGGTTTGGACATCAATGGATTAAAGGAACCAGTATACGATTTGACCCTTTATTATTCTAAAGCCCCGGATTATGGCAACGCGGATATCTTTGTAAACGGGATCATGGCTGGTACGATCATCGGGTATTCGCCATACATCCTGCCAAGCGGGAAAGTAACCCTGAAAGATCTGAAAAATCAGAAGCAGTCAATCGATATAAGGTTTGTAGTTACCGGGAAAAATACGCTTTCAAAAGGATATTTCATTGGCCTTGACGGGATCAGCATGGAGCCAAAGCGGGTGTACATCCCTGAATGGTATATCCTCGGGCCTTTCCCCAACCCGCATAAAGCAGGCTTCACCAGGCGTGGCCTGGATTCGGTCTATCTACCCGAAACAATCATCGATCTTCAGAAGGATTACCACGGAGCAACCGTGCAGCCCATCCGGTGGACATATGTAAAAACACCGGGTAACGGGTGTGTTTCGCTTGTTGACTTAATTAATCCCCACGAAATGGTTGTTTCGTATGCGGTCACCTACATCCATTCACCAGATAACAGGAAAACCATGCTCTTCATTGGATCCGACGACGGCAGCAAGGTGTTTTTAAATGGCAGGGAGGTTTATCGTTACCTTGGCGAGCGGGTTGCAGAACCCGACCAGGCAGAGGTGGAACTGAACCTGAAAGCAGGATGGAATAAACTGTTATTGAAAATAGAAAATAATTATGGTGCATATTCCTTTTATGCACGTTTGATTGACACCAGCAACAACCTGGTCGTTAGCCCGAACCAGAACTTGCCAACTGAAAGCAGCAAATGACCAGGAAAAACTTCAGGGACCTATTGATATTGGCCTGTGTGCTGATAGTTAACTCACTCATTTCCGGCCTGGTGTCCGGACAAATGGTCTCCAGGCAGGGACCCGCAGTGCCTGCAAATTTTTGCATCCATCCTGTTGAAATGGATTTGTACCATATGATCAATGAATACCGGAAACAACAGGGCCTCGCTCCCATTCCGCTTTCAAAATCACTGTCGCGGGTTGCTGCACTGCATGCCAAAGATCTTTTTTTAAACCATCCCGACCAGGGAGCATGCAATTTTCATTCCTGGTCAGGCAAAGGCTCCTGGACACCCTTCTGTTATCCGAAAGATGAAACAAAAAAGAGTTCTGTCTGGGATAAACCCCGTGAACTTACCAGGTACCCATCCAAAGCATATGAGATTGTTTACTGGGAGAATAACCCGTTGATCAGGGATACCATCATCATGGTGTGGAAAACCGAAGCCTATTTCAACAATTTTTTGCTCAATACGGGAAAATGGGCCGGGAAGACCTGGAATGCGCTGGGGATCGCTGTTTATGAAAATTATGCCTGCGCATGGTTTGGTGAAGTACCAGATCCTGAAGGCGAAACTTATGTATGTGGCAGCCCGCCGGTGAAACAGGTGAATGATACAGTTAAGCCTGCCATCAAACCGGTAATCCCGCCTCCGTTAAAGCCAAAGAAACCCAAGCCAGGTAAAGCCATTTTACTTAAGGGAGACAGCCTGGCAAAAAAGGCGCCAGACACGCTTACTGCAAAATTTGCCGATTCAGTGCCGGAACGGAAGGTCACTCCTGCTTTGCCAAAAGATTCTGCAACGGCCACCTATTTCATCATTGTGAAAACAAACCTGTCCCGGGAAGCAGCTGATAAACTGGTCGGCGTGCTCAGGTTGGGCGAATACCCCGGTGCAATGGTGCAGGAAAAGGATGGCAAACTACGGGTTTCAGTTTTTGAATCACCGGATAAGACCCTTGTCATGACGAAACTGAAAGAGGTAAAGAAAACTTACAGGGACGCCTGGTTGCTGAAGAGGTAGTGCTTCCCCCGTTTTACCGGGCATCTTTCACACACCTGAACCCCACGGTGGCATTCCTGTCAAGTCCCGGGGCAATCAGCAGCAACATTTCAGGGTGGTCAGCAGGCAATGGGCCGCCTGTGACATACCAGATGCTTTCCGTCGGATGATAAAAACTCCCCCCGCGGATGATGTTGTAGTAATAACTCCCGTTGTCGTAAACATCTGCCGTCATCTGCCATACATTGCCTGTGAGGTCGGCAACCCCGAACGGACTCTTTCCCCGCGGGAATTTATTTACCGGTGTCGCATGGTTAAGGTTGAAGTTGCATTTCAGCGAGTCCATTTTATCACCCCACGGGTACTTGCGCATATCGGTTCCCTGGGCGGCATACTGCCACTCCTGTTCCGTGGGAAGTCTCTTCCCGGCCCATTTTGCATAGGCGTGGGCATCATCCGGGCTGACATACACCACCGGGAAATTTTCGGTACCAGGGCGTGGGGCATTCATAAACCAATGCTTGAGATAGTTTGTTGTATCTTTGGGAATATAAGATGTTTGGTTGACAAATATTTGATATTTGGCATTGGTCACCGGGTACTTATCCATAAAAAAGCTGTGCAAAGGGATGGCCACCGTATCACTGTAATCCGGGAAGGGAATAAACGGTTCAAGGGTACCAGGGTCACGTTTGGTGTAGAACCGGAATTGTCCTGCCGGGATCTTCACCATTTCGGCAGGGATATCATTTGCAGGCAGGGTGCTTTCGGGTTTGCTGATGAGGATGGGGAAAGCCAGCCCGGGTGTGATGATTACCTCATCGCACAATTCACTGCCGGCAAAGAGCTGGACGACGATTTTCTCAACCGGTTTTAAAAACAGGCTCCGGTAATCAACTATAGCGCCTGACTTAGGGTAAATGAAATGTTTTGAACGGTATGTGGGATTTTGCCCGGTGACAGCAATCCTGTCAGCCGTCGAAAAACCGGACCGCAAAACCAGGGTACTGCCGTTTACTCGAACATCCAGCAACCTGGAAAACATGGCGATGCAACCAACATTCCCCTCCCGCCGGGAATTAAGCCAGGCAGCATCAAAAGCGTCAATTTTCGCCGGCACAAAGGCTTTGCCATTTTTTACAATTGGTGTAACCTCCACATGGTTCCAAAGGTCAACGAAATGATGATCAGGCAGGTAAGCGGTGCCGTTGGGCAGCCCCTGAGCGTCCGGTAATTCGAACAGGGCTCCATCGCATCCTTTCGGGTTGGCGCTGTAAATGGTAAAGAGTCTTTTCACTGTGTCGTTCCAGCAGTTTACATACACAGAATCAACAAGAGTGGGTAACAGGGGACCAAACGATTCATTGTTGAAAACCGACTTGTTCTCGCGCAGGATCCTGGTTGTCCTGCCCATGTAGGCGAACTCCTCCTCAATCCATTCCGGCCGTCCCGGGCGCATGGTATTGATCTCCAAGCCATAACCGTTGAAAAATGAGATGGCCAGTTCCCGGTGAAGCCTGTCATCGGCAAGCTGAAGCACCCTGAAAATGGCAAAATCGGGCTTGATGAGCTTGTTCAGGTTCAGGGGCGGCGGCATCACGAGCGCATCATGCACCCGGCCGGTGACAATGCCGGGCATGTCTTTCGGTACGGCCATTCCCTCGCTGTACATTATGATCCCCGGCTTTACCTTATCGGCGGCAGCCTGTAGCTCGACACTTGATGAACCCTTTGTATCAAGCACCACGCCGTCGGCATCTGTTGCCCTGAGCAGGTCCTCCATTCCTTTTAACTGGTCCTCCCTGCGGGTCCCTTCATCCCAGGGGTTGAAGGAGATAAAGTATTTTTTACCGGCCTTGTGCGTGAAATCAACCTGTTTGCGCAATTCGGCCAGTCCGCCGGGGAGATCGCGGTACATATCCCACTGGTTGCGCTGGTCAAGTCCCAGCCTGGGCCAGGTAGGCCAGAGTGTATAGATGTCGTACCCGCCGGTAAGCGAATCGTATTCGAAAAGGTTGTTGTAAAATGTGTATTTCTGTTGGCCGTAATC
Source organism: Bacteroidota bacterium (assembly GCA_026391835.1). Classification (GTDB taxonomy): domain Bacteria; phylum Bacteroidota; class Bacteroidia; order Bacteroidales; family FEN-979; genus CAIVAT01. The sequence continues at coordinate 29,504 of JAPLDF010000076.1, read as the reverse complement.
ATAATATTTCTTATCCCAGGCAAACTGCAGCAGCATGAGATAACTGTTTTTCATCCAGGCAAGGTCACTGCGCCTGAACATGCTGTTGTCAAATGCAGGCAGGTCGTAAAGCCACCTGTCATGGAACACCATCCGGAGTCCTGCATGCCAGTCACCCTTATGACAATCGGCATAGATGGCATATTCGGCCCACCCGCCGGGTTTAAGGGTTACCTTCCAGCGGTCGATATCCGTATGATCCTTGTCACGGGCGCCCCTGCGTGCAACAGCGGCCACTGAAACGGTGCTGTCGACCCGGAGATCGGCAAATCCCATGTGCCACACATTGTCGGGAAGCACCACTCCTATCGGTCCGCATCCTGGGCGGTAAAGCCGCGACCGGCAAAGATATTGCGGCCATTGCTTTGTCCCTGCAGCCGTGATGTACACCTTGTCGCTGCTTTCGCCCAACGGTACGAGGTTTTCGATGCTGTGGCTGCCCTTGCCGGTGTTCGTGAACCGCACATTGAACTTCACGCCCGGACTGAAATTCTTTTCCATGACCGCCCAACCCAGGATGCTGCCAGCCAGGGTAAAGAAAAGGGTATCTCCTTTGATTTGTGCACCGGGGCAGGTTGATTGGAGAACACTGTCGACGACCACTGAGAAAAACGGCAGTGGTTCAGGAAGGAGGACTATCCTTTCCTCCTGATTGACAACCGACTTTACATTGAACGGATTTCCGGGATCAAATATGAGATTATGAAGACTGCCCTGTGCGAGTAAAAAAGCCGGGAGGCAAACCATTACGAATATCCGGAAGAGTTTTTTCATTATTGTGGTAAACACACATTAGCGGAATTTCGAATATGTTTCAGAGCTTGCCATAGAACAGGTCCCGTTGCGAAAAAGCATGTTCATGTTCGAGCAACCATTTTTTTCGTTTGAGCCCTCCCCTGTAGCCTACCAGCCTGCCGTTCGTCCCGATCACCCGGTGACAGGGTACAATGATGGAAACCGGGTTGTTCCCGTTGGCGCCACCCACCGCCCGGAAAGCCTTGATGTTTCCTGTTCTTGCCGCCAGTTCAAGATATGAGATGGTTGTTCCGTAAGGTACTTTAAGAAGTTCGTTCCAGACTTTAAGCTGGAAAGGAGAACCTTCAAGGTCGAGCTTTAAATCAAACTGATGCCTGGTACCGTGAAAATACTCTTCGAGTTGCACAACAGCATTCCGGAGACACGACGGAACATGCTGTGGTTTTACCCTGAAATCAAGGAAGTACAAGGTCTTTATCCCGTTATCGGAGCCGGTAACCTCCAGGTAGCCGGCAGGTGTCTTGAGAAATGCCCGATGCAGCGTGTTCATATCACGAAGTTTTTGCTTTCCAGCTTTTCCAGGCCAGGAAGAGCATGATGAGACCAAAAGCCAGCATCCCGCATCCCGACCAAAGGTTGATGTTGATGCCCAGCGACCGGCGGTACAAGGCCTCATCGCCCCCTGTAATGACCCCGAATACCGTGAGAAGGAAGCCAAGGATGGTGAACATGAGGCCGATCGGAAATTTGATATCTATACCCATAGAGTTGGTTGGATTTGCTGGTTAATTAATGGTTTGGACAGGCGGACAGGCGGACAGGCGGACGGGCGGACGGGCGGACTGAAGATAGTTGGCATTGCCTGTAATTTTTAATTTTTAATCGATATCTGCTTACCAGAACAATATTGTCAGTATGGTCGCTATCGTCAGCACAAGGATGGCCAGGGTCGAAGAGCGCTGGTACCAGGGGATGTTGGTTTCAACATGCCTTGGGGTCAGGGAATATACGAGTCCCCTGAGTTCTTCATCAGATTTTTTCTGCCTGGTTGCCAGGGATAATCCAACGGTTATGACAGCGCTGGTGGTAAAGGCAAAAATAGCGGTCCAGAAGTTCTGGGCCATTTCAACGGGATAGGTATGCAGGTTGCATATCCATCCTCCTTTCACGAGGGTTGCAGCGCCTTCGGGAACGGTAAGCCCATGGTGCAGCAGTGCGATAAAAAAGCCGGACAGCAGACCTGTAAAAGCGGCATGGCCGGTGGTCCGTTTCCAGAACATCCCGAGGAAAATTACGGCAAACAACGGGGCATTGATCATGGAAAAAATGGTTTGGAGGAAGTCCATGATATTCCCGAACAGACTTGCCAGGTATGCCGCAGCGATGCTGACGATTACACCGAAGATGGTAGCCATACGGCCCACAAACAGGTAATGTTTGTCATCGGCTGCCTTGTCGGCAGTAACGGGCCGGATATAGCTCTGGTAAATATCATAGGTCCAGACAGTGTTGAATGCAGAAACATTTCCGGCCATCCCCGACATGAATGAAGCCAGGAGCGCGGTAATGCCCAACCCCAGCACGCCGGCAGGCAGGTATTGCTTCAGCAGGGCGATGATCGTGTAATCGTAGTTGTAATGCCCGGGTGAAATCTCAGGCAGCGTAAAACCCGATCCCTGCTTGTTCAGCAAAACAAGGGCGGCAATTCCCGGAACGATGATCAGGAACGGGATGAACATTTTGGGCAATGCCCCGATGAGGGGGGTATTCCGGGCTGCCGTGGGCGATTCGGCCGACATGGCACGCTGGACAATGAGAAAATTGGTACACCAGTATCCAAAAGAAAGAACAAATCCCAGTCCTGCAGCAATGCCATACCATTCGACACCCAGCGGGTTCGTGGTGGCCGACCCGGTATATTTCCAGGTGGTTGTCCAGGTATCTGCCGCAAATCCTTTGGCGGTTACAATTGGTGCCAGCTGCTCCTTCAGCCCCGACCAGCCGCCCAGGTCCTGCAAACTCAGAATGACAATCGGCAAAAGTCCGATGACGATGATGAAAAACTGCAGGACCTCATTGTAAATAGCGGAGGAAAGCCCCCCCAGGTAAGTGTATCCGAGAACGATAGCGGCTGAGAGTACGAGGCTGAGATGGAAATTCCACCCCAGTACCTTTTCCATCAGGATTGCAAGGGCATACATGGAAATACCCGATGCGAGGATCGTCATCACTGCAAAAAGGATGGCATTCAGTCCGCGCGTCTTTTCATCAAACCTTAACTTCAGGTACTCCGGAACCGACCGGGCTTTTGATCCGTAATAGAATGGCATCATGAACAAAGCAAGGAAAACCATGGCCGGGATTGCGCCAATCCAGTAAAAGTGGGTCGTAAGCATTCCGTATTTGGCTCCCGACCCGGTCATCCCCATCACTTCAAGTGCACCAAGGTTCGTTGAGATAAAGGCAAGTCCTGCTACCCATGCCGGCATAGAGCGTCCTGCTTCAAGGAAAGCGTTGGCATCTTTCATGTACCGCTTGAGCGCCCACCCGATGCCCAGCACAAAGACGAAATAGACGATCATGATGGTGTAGTCGATCAAGCTAAGAACAAATCCTGTGTCTGTCATTTTTTATAGGGTCAGGTTAAACAACAAACAAATTTAGAAGTATATTTTTATTAACGGTAACTTTGGCGCCTGAATATCATTAAAAGTTCAAAAAACCTTGAAAGCAAGCGCCTTTTTAATTTTTTTCTCCATTGTCCTGGTCATTTACGGACTCGTTAACAGTTATATTTTTATCCGCGGGTTGCAGGCCATTCCGGCAGGTTCGTGCTGGAGGCCATGGTATATTGCCAGCTTCTGGATCATTGCGTCAACATTTGTCCTGGCAAGGATATTGGAACGGACCTACCCGTGCGGCTTCACCGGGATCATCACCTGGATCGGTTCCTTCTGGCTGGCCTTTATGCTCTATTTTATCCTCATAGCCGTGTTCGTTGATTTTGCAAGGGTGATCAACCATTTTTTCCATATTTTTCCGCAACTTTTTTATGTTGATTACCAGAAGACCAAACTGGTTGTTTTGTTTGGTTCGCTTCTGCTGGTTGCACTCGTTGTTGCAGGCGGTTTCATCAATGCACGGATCCCGCGGATCACAAAACTTGACCTGCATGTTAAAAAGAAAGCAGCGGGAGAAAAAACGCTGAACATCGTGATGGCTTCTGACATACACCTGGGTACAATCATCGCCAAGCGAAAGGCGAACAGGCTTGTTGCCACCATCAACGGGCTGCATCCTGACATTGTTCTTTTTGCAGGTGACGTGGTTGATGAAGACCTTGCCCCGGTGATCAAGAATGACCTCGGGGCAAACCTTGGCATGATCAAAGCAAAACTGGGCGTTTACGCCATCACCGGGAATCACGAATATATCGGCGGGGCTGAGGCGGCCGTGAAATACCTCAGGGAGCACGGTGTGAATGTATTGAGGGATACGGCAATCCTCATTGACCAGCGATTTTACCTTGTGGGGAGAGACGACCGCGACAAATCCCGGTTTACCGGAAAACCACGCAAAGAACTGGCTGAACTCATGCACCAGGTTGACTTGTCGTACCCGGTGATCCTGATGGACCATCAGCCATTTCATCTTGAACAGGCCGTGAAGCAGGGAGTTGACCTTCAGCTTTCGGGCCACACCCATCACGGGCAGTTATGGCCATTCAACTATATAACAACAGCCATGTATGAAATCAGCCACGGTTACAAACTGACCGGAAACACAAATTTTTATGTTTCAACCGGCTTTGGAACCTGGGGGCCCCCGGTGAGACTCGGAAACAGGCCCGAGATCGTACAGATAAGGCTGACGTTTGATTAATCATTCAGTGGCCGGTATATAGCCACAAACAAACCAGGACCATGCAGAAAATTTCATTAAGAACATACTCAGGCATTGCCCTCTTTGTTGTTCTCATCATTGTTGTAATTATTGGCGTGCTGCTCTATTACCAGCGTGAAGTAATCGTTAAACCTGTTGCCCCTGCCCCCCATGCCCCACCTCCCGTGGCTTACGGCATCAGGCTCGACAGCCTGGATATCGTCCATGGGTTTGTAGCGAATAACCAGAACCTCTCTGCATTACTCTCTCCTTATATATCAGATGGCATGATCGATCGGATTGCCAGGGATGCGGGTGATGTTTTTGATGTCAGGAAGATCAAAGCCGGCAACAGGTTTGCCAGGATCTTTTCAAAGGATTCATCCAGGACAACCTTGTATTTCATTTATGAGATAAACCCGATCGACTTCGTTGTTTACGACTTCAGGGATTCCCTGAAGGTGTACCGGGAAAAGAAAAAAGTTACCCGGCTGGTTAAGACATCCACCGGCATCATTACCAGTTCCCTCTGGAATTGTTTTGTGGAGAACAAACTCGATGTCAACCTCGGACTTGCGCTGTCGGATGTTTATGCCTGGACGGTCGATTTTTACGGCCTGCAGAAGGGGGATCATTTCAAGGTGATCTACGAAGAAGTCTTTGTGGATAATAAGATGGTCGGCATCGATCGCATCCTGGCTTCACAATTCCACAGCAACGGCAAGGATTTTTATGCATATCATTTTGAACAACAAGGGAAAGGCGAATATTTTGATGAAAACGGGCAAAGCCTGCAGCGCTCCTTTCTGAAGGCCCCGCTTAAATTTTCGCGCATCAGTTCGCGATTTTCACGTGCTAGGATGCATCCCATCCTGCGTATTGTCAGGCCTCATTTCGGGGTGGATTATTCGGCGCCAAAAGGCACTCCTGTTGTGGCGCTTGGCAGCGGTCACGTGAATGAACTCGGGTTTCACGGGGGATATGGCCGTTTTATCAGCATCCGCCACAACTCGGTCTATACGACCACCTACGCGCATCTTTCGGGCTATGCAAAAGGGCTGAAGGCAGGCAGCAATGTTTCGCAGGGCGAAGTGATTGGTTATGTGGGCAGCAGCGGGCTGGCTACCGGGCCTCACCTTGATTTCCGCGTGTATCACAATGGCTCGCCTGTTGATCCCCTGAAACTCGAATCGCCCCCGGCAAAACCTGTTGATGCGACGGATATGGAGAGGTTCAGGAAACTGGTTGCCAGGATGAACCTGGATTTGGAGAAGTAGGCTCAGGAATTAATGCACCTCATCCCCTGTAAAGGCTTAATGCACCTCATCCCCTGACCCTTCTCCTGGAGGAGAAGGGAGAATCGTCTTCCCTTCTGAGTATGAAAAAGGATAATACAGTTTTCTATTTCAGGCGGGTGAAGGGGTGCTCGTGCTTCCACATTTTCCAGACAAGGAATATAGGGAATAAAAACCAGGGGGCGTTGGCGAGGGTAACGACGACCGGTGCGAAGGTGGCATGCGGCCCCCAGTACTCTTCACTCATGATAATGAATACGTTTGTAAAGAGTATTGAAGAGTAGATGATGGTGGGTATCCTGATCCAGTCTTTCCCCTTTATAAACGCATAAATGGCAAAAACATAATAAGGGCCGAAAAATACGGCATCAAGCCAGATGGTTGCTTTCCACCAGGTTGGCCTCGCCCATTGCAGCGGGTCGAAACTTTTACCCCACCAGTGTACCATGTCGACGAGAAACGGGAACGGCCACAACGGGTACTGAAAATCATCGGGGTTTTTTATTACAAGCTGCTCAAGGTCAACTATGTATGTTATGTAAAATAAATTCAGGAAGAAAAAAGCAAGATATATGTAGTCTGTTTTACGTTCTTTGAGCGGGATGTTTTGTCTCATGATTTAGTATTTGAAAATTTATAAATGTAATTATTTCGGGTATTTCAGGCAACCGACAATGTCGCCAGTTAACTATTTCGTTATTTCGCCACGTGTTAAGTCGGTAAAAACTGAAAGATTCTTTTTGTTCCTGGCATTTTTAGCCAGCTGGCGGGCGATATTCAGACGGAACCCCGGAATATTGGAGATAAATGCGCCGATTTTCACACTGATATCTGAATAAACGAGTGTCCTGGGACGATTGACGAGTTTTACAATATCCAGGGCAACATCTTCCGGAGTTTTTGGCTTCGTAAACAGTGCCGCAATAAAATTTTGCCGCTCCGCCATCAGGAAATCCTGGTCTATTGAACCAAGCCTGGAATCGGGCAGTGAATCGGTTTTGATATAGCCAGGGAAATATTCACTGACGAATATCTCCGTGCCGGCCCATTCTGCCTGGATGGTCCGGGTCCATGCCGAAAATGCAGCTTTTGAACACACATAGGGTGCGTAAAACGGGATACCCATCATAAACCCGGGGGAACCGATATTTACGATATGTCCCCCACCCTGCATGCGCATAAAACAAACAGCCTCCTGCGTTGAAACTACAGGAACCACCAGGTTCGTGGTGAATGCACTGAGCAGATCCGCCGGTTTTACCGCATCGCTTTTGGCAACTATGATGCTGGCCGCATTGTTTATTAGTACATCGATCCTGCCATAACGGTTTATCACCTTGCGAACCATTTCACGGGCCGACGGTTCATCGCACAGATCAACTGCAATGACCAATGGATTGTTCATGCGGGCAGCCAGGTCGTCAAGTTTCTCTTTCCGGCGCGCGGCAATGGCAACCGTGGCCCCTGCGGCATCAAGTGCAAGCGCCGTGGCTGCGCCGATTCCGGAAGAGGCGCCGGTGATGAGGATGATTTTGTGGGATAGGGACAAGTTAAAGGATTTACGATTTACGATTTACGAATTACGATTTACGATTTTAAAAAGGCCAAAAGTAGAAAGAATGTTGTTTGTATGCCATTATTTTCATAGGTTTGTCATTATAAAATATCCATCCATGAAAACCATCTTCGGGTTAATGTTCCCGGTATTGCTGATCCTTGCATGTGTTTCGTGCAATGAAAATAACTCATCCGGGGATGTTGCCGACCTCGATTCCACCCTGAAGGTTGAGATTGGTTCAGCCAAAGCCACACACACAACAATGCAAATCATGAAAGAGAAGTTTGGGAGTGCAGATCAGAAGGAAGTTTTCCTTTATACCCTTACCAACAACAACGGGATAAAAGTCAAGATCAGCAACTACGGAGGAATTATAACCTCCATCGAGACGCCTGATAAAAACGACCACACGGGCGACATTGTCCTGGGTTATGACACGCTGAGCCAATATGTTGCCAACAGTCCATATTTTGGGGCGATCGTCGGCCGTTACGCAAACCGGATCGCAAAAGGAAAATTCACGTTGAACGGGAAGATTTACAAACTGGCCGTTAACAACGGGAACAACAGCCTGCACGGGGGATTGAAAGGGTTTGACAAGGTTGTTTGGGATTCCAGGGAGATAAAAGACTCCACCAAAGCCATGCTGGAGCTGACCTACCTGAGTAAGGACGGTGAAGAGGGTTATCCCGGGAACCTTAAAATTGTTGTACATTACTCCCTGGATGACCACAATGAACTGACCATACTGATTGAGGCTGAAACAGATAAACCCAGCCCGGTAAACCTCTGCAACCACACCTATTTCAACCTTAGTGAGGCCGACACCAGCATCCTCGGACATATTCTCACACTTTACGCCGACCAGTACACCGAGGTCAACAGTGAACTGATCCCGACAGGTGCGTTGCCTGCCGTTCGGGGAACTGCCATGGATTTTAACAATACCGTTGCGGTTGGAGAGCGCATTTCAAAGGTGAAAGGCGGTTATGACCACAACTATGTGTTGAAGAAAAAAGCCGGCGAACTAACCATGGCCGCCCAGCTGTACGATCCGCGAACCGGGCGCCAGGTGGAAATTCTGACCACACAACCCGGCATCCAGTTCTATTCAGGGAATTTCCTGGATGGAACCATCAGGGGAAAAGGGGGAAAAATATACCGGAAGCATTACGGCCTCTGCCTTGAGACACAGCACTTTCCTGATTCCCCGAACCAACCGGCATTTCCAAATACAGTTTTGAAACCAGGAGTGAAATTTTCAGAAACAACAGTATACCGTTTTTCGGTGATCAAATAATTCATATTAATAACCACTTAACCATTTCATATTATGCGCAACAAACACCTGATTCCAATCTTCATAGCCACGCTGCTGGTGTTTTCACAATGCAAATCACCAGACACAAGGCTGAGCTATCCAACAACAAAAAAGGGTACGCAATCCGACACCTATTTTGGCACTGTCGTGGCAGATCCATATCGCTGGCTGGAAAATGACACATCTGCGGAAACCAAAGAGTGGGTAAAAACAGAACAGGGCTTTACCGAGAATTACCTGTCGAAAATCCCATTCAGGGAAACGATCAAAAACCGTTACAAGGAACTGTTAAACTATGACAAGTTCTTCGGTGCATTCAAAGTTGGCGATTATATCATTTTCACGAAACAGGAGGGATTGCAGAACCAGTCTGTTTACTACATCCAGAAAGGGCCGGAGGGTGAGGCCAAAGTTTTGATCGATCCCAATAAATTGTCGGATGACGGGTCAGTTTCAGTTGCCCTTGACCAGGTTTCAAATGATAAAAAGTACCTGACCTACCATGTAAACAAGGGAGGAAGCGACTGGCAAACCATGTATATCATGGAGATCGCAACCCAGAAGAAAATGGATGACCAGCTTGACTGGATAAAATTCGGCGGTGCTGCGTGGCAGGGACCTGGTTTTTATTACAGCCGGTATAATAAACCGGCCCCGGGAACCGAACTTTCAGCAAAAAGCGAATTCCAGAAAATATACTACCACAAGGTGGGCGATAAACAGGAACAGGACAAGCTTGTTTTCGAAGACAAGGCCCATCCCCAGATGTATTATAACCCGGAGGTTACCGAAGATGAGAAGTACCTGTTTGTCATCAAATCACCAGGTACCGACGGAGCTGAGATCATATACCGGAACCTCACCAACGGACAGAAGGATTTTAAACTGCTTTTCAAGGGGTTCGAATACAATTACGATATTATCAACAATGTAGGTGATAAATTGCTCGCCTACACCAATGATGGAGCGGGAAACTACCGGGTGATCGAGGTGGATCCCAACAACCCGGACAAAAAGTTGTGGAAGGAGATCATCCCTGAAAAACCCGAGAAACTGGAATCCGCCTCAACGCTGGGAGGAAAGTTGTTTGTGAGTTATCTGAAAGATGCCAGTACCAAAACATACCAGTACAAAACTGATGGCACTTTTGAACATGAAGTACCCCTGCCGGCGATTGGATCAGCTTCCGGGATCGGCGGGTACAACAGTGATACCTATGCGTTTTATGATTTCTCCTCGTTTACCTACCCGCCAGGCATTTACAGGTACGATATCGCAACCGGCAAATCGGTAGTATTCAGGAAATCCACTCCCAAGGCAAATGTTGATGATTTCGAAACAGAACAGGTATTTTACACCAGCAAGGACGGGACGAAAATCCCCATGTTCCTGGTTCATAAAAAAGGGATTAAGGCCGATGGTTCACATCCCACGCTGCTTTATGCTTATGGCGGGTTTGGTGTAAGTTCAACCCCCTATTTTTCGAATTCAAAGATCATCCTGTATGAGAATGACGGCATATTTGCCATGCCCAATATCCGTGGTGGCGGCGAATACGGTGAGAAATGGCACAAAGGAGGGAATCTCCTGAACAAACAGAATGGTTTTGATGATTTTATTGCAGCGGCTGAATACCTGATCGATCAGAAATACACCACAAGAGATAAGCTGGCCATCAACGGAGGCTCAAATGGCGGCCTGCTTGTCGGCGCTGTCATGACGCAACGTCCCGACCTTTTCAAGGTTGCCATTCCTGAAGTAGGCGTTATGGATATGCTTCGTTTCCAGAAATTTACCGTGGGATGGGGCTGGTCGGTTGAATATGGTTCCAGCGACAGCGCAAAGTATTTTCCTGTGCTTTACAAATATTCCCCGTTGCATAACATCAGGAAAGACGTTGAATATCCCGCAACACTTGTCATGACAGCCGATCATGACGACCGTGTCGTGCCTGCACATTCCTTCAAGTTTATTTCGACACTCCAGGAAAACCAGAAAGGCACCAATCCTGTACTGATCCGGATCGAAATCAACCAGGGACACGGGGCTTCCGGCGCTTCCCTTTCAAAGGTCATCGAAAGTGAGACCGACAAATGGTCGTTTATGTTTTACAACATGGGTATTGAACCCGGGAACAAATAGCAATGAACAGTGAGCAATGAACAATGAACAATATCTGTGAAAACTCCAGTGAATGCTCATTGCTCATTGCTCATTGCTTACTGCTCATTGTCCTAATACCTCTGGGGCACGAATGTCTGCTCCGACATGGGTGGCCGTACATAGGCCTTGTCGCGTTCAAGCGGCGGCAGGATGATCGTTTCGCGCGGCACATCATCATACGGGATCATGCTCAGCAGGTGGCAGATGCAGTTGAGACGGGCTTTCCGCTTATCGTCGGCCTCCACCACGAACCAGGGTGATTGTTTCGTATCGGTATAGGCAAACATCTCATCCTTTGCTTTCGAATAATCGATCCATTTCGTACGTGATTCCACATCCATGGGGCTGATTTTCCACCTGCGCGTTGGATCGTTGATCCGTTGAATGAACCGTTTCTCCTGCTCCTTATCGCTTACCGAAAACCAGTATTTGATAAGGATGATGCCGGAGCGGATCAGCATATTTTCAAAATTAGGGCACGACCGCAGGAAATCCCAATATTCTGTTTCGGTGCAAAAACCCATCACGCGCTCCACCCCTGCCCTGTTGTACCAGCTTCGGTCGAAAAGGACCATCTCTCCGGCTGCAGGCAGATGGGAAACATAGCGCTGAAAATACCATTGCGATTTCTCCTTCTCCGTGGGCACACCCAACGCCACCACGCGGCATACGCGGGGATTGAGGCTTTCGGTGATCCTCTTGATGGAGCCGCCCTTTCCGGCGGCATCGCGTCCCTCGAACAGGATCACCACCCTAAGGCCTTTGTATTTGATCCACTCCTGCAGGCGGACAAGACTTACCTGCAGTTTGGCAAGTTCATCCTCATAGGTTTTCTTCGGCAGTTTATCAATGCCATCCTCTTCAGGGTTCGTAAGGTTTGCATGAGGTGCAACAAGAGATTCCTCTCTGGGCTTCTCCTTTTTTGGCTTATCCTTTGATTTATCCTTTTTGTGGCCCATAATGATGATATTGGAATTACGATTTACGAATTACGATTTACGAATATAGGTAAAATTTGCCTTATGTGGTTTATTGACTGATTTCCCTTACCCCGTCGGAAGGTTCTGCAAGATAGAACTCGGCTTTGAGGCCCGTCCTGGCAAAGTATTCCCGGCCGACTGTTTCAACAAACATGTCCACAATTTCCGCACGTACCAGGCTCACGGTGCAACCGCCGAACCCGGCACCGGTCATCCGTGAGCCAATCACGCCGTTTATTTTCTGCGCCCCGGCAACCATGGTATCCAGTTCAAACCCGGTCACCTCGTAATTGTCGCGCAACGACTCATGGGAGGCATTCATCAGTGCGCCAAACTGCAGGATATCGCCCTTGAGCAGGCTTGAAACAGAATTCAGCACCCGCTGGTTTTCAGAGATGACATGACGTGCCCTTTTGCGGATCAGCTCATCGGGGATGTTCTCCTGCATTTTATAAAATTGCATGAAACTTATCTCACCCAGTTTGGATACGGGGAGGAACTGGTTCATGTAAGTCACTGCCAGCTGGCATTCGGCAACACGTTCATTGTACTTCGATTCTGCCAGCCCGCGTTGTTTTTGGGTGTTGCCAATGATGATTTTGAATCCGTTCAGTTCCAGGGGTACCCGTTTGTGTTCCAGCGTCAGGCAATTGAGGAAAAGTGCGTGATCCTTATGCCCCATACCCACCACGAACATATCCATGATGCCACAGTTGACTCCTGCGAACTCATGTTCGGCACGCTGCGACATCTTTACCAGGTCGATCATTTCAAGTTCAACGGCATTGGTCATCACAGCAAGGGCAAAGGCTGTGACCATTTCGATGGAGGCTGACGACGACAGGCCTGCATTGTAAGGGATATCGCCCGAGTAGAGCATGTCGAACCCGGTGAAAGGAACCTTCATCTGGCTAAACTGATCGAAGATCCCCAGCGGGTAGTTCACCCACTGGCCGGTCACCTTTTTTTTCAGTTCGGCAAGCGGAATTTCCGCCCTGAATTCCATGTTTGTGGAAGCAAGCTTTACAACTCCTTCGTCATTGGGGCGGATAACAAGGTAAGTTCCATATTGAATGGCACATGGCAGCACAAACCCGCCATTGTAATCGGTATGTTCGCCGATCAGGTTGACCCGGCCGGGGGCGAAGAAGCACCTGGGTTTTTCGTCGCGTTTATGGTACAGTTCAAAAAAGAGTCCGGTTAATGTTTGCAGATCCATGGCAGTGATTGATGGTTGGTTTATTTGAGAGGTTTCCAATATACCTGCTAAATTATAAAGAAAATGCATTTCCCGGGTAACTTTCTGAAATCAAATCAAACGATTCGGGAAAGGGTACGCCGGAAAATGATAATTTTGCACCTTAAAATGCATGCCCATGAACCGCTATCTTTCATTCTTATTCGTTGCACTTGTCATGCTGTTTTCGAAGTTTCTTCCGGCGCAGGATATTCATACCTTTGACCTTGACGGCGCATGGAAATTCCGCAGGGCCGGAACAAAAGACTGGTTTCCGGCCAGGGTACCCGGTACGGTTCACCTTGACCTGATGCGCAACAACATGATTCCTGATCCATATTTGCAGGACAATGAATCAAAGCTGCAGTGGATCGGAGAAGTTGGCTGGGAATACACGAAGACTTTCCAGTATGATGAAAAGAATTTTGCCTGGCGCCACATCGACCTGGTTATGAAGGGGCTCGATACCTATGCGAATGTTTATCTCAATGATTCCCTGGTACTTGTTGCCGACAACATGTTTCGTGAATGGTATGCCGACATCAAGCAGTCTCTCCATGTAGGGCCGAACACGTTGCGGATCCAGTTCCCGGCCGTTGTTCCCGAAAACAAGGCCCGGTATGCCAGGCTGGCATACAAGCTTCCAGGTGATGAAAAGGTGGTTTGCAGGAAAGCTGCCTATCATTTTGGCTGGGACTGGGGCCCGTCGCTGGTTACCAGCGGCATCTGGCGTCCTGTATACATTCGCGAATGGGATGCGGTGAATGTGCTTGGCGTTCAGTTTATCACGAAAAAGCTCACCGATTCGGTGGCAAACCTTGCTGCCCAGTTCACCCTGTTTTCTGAACTTGGCGATTCTGCAGATATCAGGCTTTTTCTTGATTCCACCGAAATCCTGCGCCAGTCGGTCATCCTGAATAAGGGGCCGAATGTGGTCAGGGGCGATTTTTCGGTGAAAAATCCCAAACGGTGGTGGCCAAACGGCATGGGATATCCTTTCCTCTATAATTTCGGCTATGAAGTTTATTTCAATGGCATCCTGGCCGGCAAAGGCAGCCAGAAAATCGGGCTGCGTACCATTGAGCTTGTCCAGGACAAAGATACGTCTGGCAGGTCCTTCTATTTTAAAGTCAACAATGTGCCGGTATTTGTAAAAGGCGCCAATTATATCCCGCAGGACAATTTCGTGCCGCGGGTCAAAGACTCGGCTTACAGGGCACTTGTGTCGGATGCCAAAAAAGCCAATATGAACATGCTTCGCGTGTGGGGCGGAGGTATTTACGAGAATGACATTTTTTACGACCTGTGCGATGAGAACGGCATCATGGTGTGGCAGGATTTCATGTTCGCAAATTCCATGTATCCCGGCGACAAAGAGTTTCTTGACAATGTGCGGGACGAGGCCATTCAGAATATCGTACGGTTGCGGCGCCATCCGTGTATCGCCCTGTGGTGCGGCAACAACGAGATCGATGAGGGCTGGAAAAACTGGGGATGGCAGAAACAATACGGGTATACCCCTTCTGATTCAGCTTCAATTTACAGGACATACCGGACGATCTTCAACCTCATCCTGCCAAACAATGTCAAACGGTTTGACTCTGCACGGGCCTATATCCCCTCTTCGCCACTCTACGGATGGGGGCATGCCGAAAGCCTCACCGAGGGAGATTCACATTACTGGGGCGTGTGGTGGGGAAAAGAGCCTTTCCTGAACTATGAAAAGAAAGTTGGCCGTTTCATGTCGGAATATGGTTTCCAGGGTTTCCCGGACTATTCGACCATTAAAAAATTCACCGCCCCCGAAGACCGTGTCCAGGGATCGGCAGTGATGAAGGCACACCAGAAACATGCCGTTGGGTATGAAACCATTGATGAATACCTGCTGCGGGATTATAGAAAGCCGAAGGACCTGGAATCATATGGCTATGTGAGCCAGTTGCTGCAGGCAAGAGGCGTCGTTTCTGCCATCGAGGCACATCGCAGGGCCAAGCCTTACTGCATGGGAACCCTCTACTGGCAGCTGAACGACTGCTGGCCCGTTGTTTCATGGTCATCGCGTGATTATTATGGCAAAAAAAAGGCACTGCAGTATGCGATTCCATCAGCCTATGACCAGATCCTCATCTCCCCGGTTATTGAAGACGGCCATATCAAGGTTTACATCACCACGGATGATCCGAAATTCAACCGGGCGATCATGACGGTGAAGGTTCTTGACTTTGCAGGAACCCTGTATTCCGACGAAGGTTTCACGGTTGATATTCCTGAAAACTCCTCGCTGGTATATTACGACACACTGCAGTCAGCCCTGCTGGGAAAATTAAATCCAAAGGAGGTGATGCTGCTGGTGACTTTCAAAAGCCTCGGGATCATGGGAACCCAGGTGAAAAACACGCTTTATTTTGTTTCGCCAAAGGATCTCGAATTGCCGGTTCCAACGATTGAAAAGAAGGTAACCGCCACACCAACCGGCTATAACATTCATCTCAGCTGTGATAAGCTGGTAAAGAACCTGTATCTTTCAACTTCTGTAAAGGGCGAATTTTCCGATAATTACTTCGATATGTTGCCGGGAGAATCAATAGATGTACAGTTCACCACCCCGAAAAAGAATGCGAAAATGGCGGAGTTGATCGTGGTTAAAAGCTTGACAGATAGTTATTAATTCACCTCATCCCCTAACCCCTTCTCCTGAAGGAGAAGGGGCCTGACCGGACTTAAATATTCAATACCCGACACATGCGTTGCAATCAGTTCCATCACAAGGGTGCATCCAGGTTTTTACTGATCTGCCTGCTGGCAGGCGTTTCCTGGGCAGTTCAGTCACAAAAAAACCAGGATCTCACCGGATTCGTAAACCCGTTCATCGGTACGGGAGGCCACGGGCACACCTTTCCCGGGGCCAGTGTGCCATTTGGTATGGTTCAGCTCAGTCCCGACACCCGCCTCGAAGGCTGGGACGGCTGTTCAGCCTATCACGGAAGCGATTCTGTGATCTACGGTTTCAGCCACACCCACCTGAGCGGCACGGGCTGTTCCGATTACGGTGATATCCTGGTCATGCCTGCAACAGGAAGTGTAAGCCTGAAGCAGTACGAATATTCAAGTACTTTCAGCAAAAAGGATGAGGTTGCCTCACCCGGGTATTACAAAGTAAAATTGCTCAAAAACCAGGTGACCGCCGAACTGACGGCAACGGCAAGGGCGGGTTTCCACCGGTATACCTATCACGCATCAGATCAATCCTGTATAGTGGTCGACTTAAAGCATCGCGACAAGGTCCTTGAATCGGGGATCACGGTTACAGGGATTGATGAACTGGCAGGTTTCAGGGTATCGCAGGCATGGGCATCGAGGCAGATGATCTACTTTGTAGCGAAGTTTTCGAAACCTTTCACCTCCTATTTACTTTCGTCGGATGACAAGCTTTTATCGGGGCTGAACGAGGTGAATGGCAGCAACATCAAAGCCCTGTTTACCTTTACCACCACTTCGAATGAACAAATCCTTGTCAAGGTTGGCATATCAGGGGTGAGCATCGAAGGCGCACGTAAGAACCTGGAAACTGAGATTGCGGGCTGGGATTTCGATTCAATTGCAAACCAGGCATCTGCCCTGTGGAATGCGGAACTCGGGAAAATCAGGGTGCAGGAAGGTACCCGTGATCAGCAGGCGGTGTTTTATACTGCGCTTTACCACACAATGCTGCAGCCAAACATTTACAGTGATGTTGACGGGCAGTACCGCGGCCGGGACCTGAAAATACACCAGGCAACCGGATTTGACTACTATACCGTGTTTTCGCTTTGGGATACCTACCGGGCCGCAAACCCGCTGTATACCATCATTGAACCCAAACGGGTGAATGATTTTGTGAACACCTTCCTGCACCAGTATGAGGAGGGCGGGATGCTGCCCGTTTGGGAACTGTCGGGCAACGAAACAGGTTGCATGATCGGGTACCATGCAGTTCCTGTCATTGCAGATGCATGGTTAAAGGGAATCCGCGGGTACGACGGCGAAAAAGCGTTCCAGGCCATGAAACACAGTGCAGAGCAGGACCATCTCGGGTTGAAATATTATAAAGCGAAGGGCTACATACCTGCCGACTGTGAAGGGGAGTCTGTTTCAAAAACCCTGGAATATGCCTACGACGACTGGTGCATTGCCATGATGGCCAAATCGTTGGGGAAGCAGGAAGATTACAAGCACTACCTGGTCAGGGCGCAGAATTACAAGAACCTGTTCGACCGGATCACCGGTTTCATACGCCCCAAATCGAATGAAACATGGCTGACCCCGTTCGATCCGGCCGAAGTGAATTTCAACTATACCGAGGCCAATGCCTGGCAATATAGTTTTTATGTCCCGCAGGATCTGAGCGGGCTGATGAGACTGATGGGCGGACGAGACAACTTTGCCGAAAAACTGGACGACCTCTTTTCAGCCGACTCAAAAACCACGGGCCGCAACCAGGCCGATATCAGCGGGATGATAGGGCAATACGCCCACGGCAATGAACCAAGCCATCACATGGCTTATTTGTATGACTATGCCGGAACTCCCTGGAAAACACAGGAAATGGCACACCGCATCTGTTCCGGGTTTTATCAGAATACCCCCGAGGGGCTGATTGGCAACGAAGATTGCGGACAGATGTCGGCCTGGTATGTTCTCAGTGCGATGGGCTTCTATCCCGTCACACCGGGTTCGGGCATTTACGCAATCGGGACACCTGTATTTCCCAGGGCTGTCGTCAGCCTTGAAGGTGGAAAATCACTGACCATACGGGCAATAAACATCAGCGATAAGAACTTCTATATTCAATCGGCCAGCCTGAATGGCAAACCATATACTAAATGTTTCATCAGCCATGCTGAACTCCTGAAGGGAGGTGAACTCGTGTTCAACCTGGGCCCCCAGCCAAACAAGGCATGGGGTGTGGGATATGGCGTTTTCCCGGATTCCTTTATCTCCGAATATCCAATCACCCCGGTACCTTCTGTTCACCAGGGCAACCGTACATTCATGGATTCAACGGTGGTAGGGCTTTCGTGTGCGCTCATGGGGGCGAACATACACTTTACCCTCGATGGCTCCGAGCCGGGAATGAGGTCGCCTGTTTATCAAAGGCCTTTTGTTTTTCGGAAAACCACCAGGCTCAGGGCCTTTGCGGTCACCCAGGAATTGCAGAAAAGCCTTATCATCGACGCAAAGTTCATCCAGATCCCCAAAAACCGCAAGATAACCCTGAAAAACAGCTATTCCAGCCAGTATGCGGCCGGCGGGGACCTTGGCCTGATAGATTTCCTGCGGGGAGGCGACGACTTCAGGACAGGTACCTGGCAGGGATATGAGGGAGTCGACCTTGAAGCGGTGATCGACCTGGGAGTTTCGAAACCCATCCGCAAACTTTCGGCAGGGTTCATCCAGGACCAGGGCGCATGGATCTTTATGCCGGAAGAGGTTACATGGTGGATATCGGACGACAACGTGGACTTTAAACGATTAGCTGCCATACCCAATGATGTGGATGAACACCATGACGGGGCAATAACCAGAGAGTTCTCCCTATCCTCAAAGGGTATTAAGTGCCGCTATATCAAAGTCTTGGCAAAGAACCGCGGCACATGCCCCGCATGGCATCCGGGCGCCGGAAACAAATCATGGATCTTCGCCGATGAAATCACGATAGAATAATTCACAAATCTGTAAGTCCTTTGGTAACCCCTTCCATGGCATCAAATCGTAAATCGTAAATCAAAAATCGTAAATCGCAAATACCTCCTGATGCTTAAAACCACCCTCCGCTCCGACCTCATCCTGCTTCTAGCTGCGGTTATCTGGGGATTTGCCTTCGTGGCGCAGCGCATCGGTATGGAATACGTGGGGCCGTTTACATACAACGGCGTGCGTTTTGCCCTTGGCACCCTGGTCCTGCTGCCCTTCCTGTTCATGAGCGCATCCAAAAACGAGCCACTTGTCAGGGTATCACATCCATCCGACCGGCGCAAAATAGCCATCGGGAGCCTGATGACGGGCCTTTTACTCTTTGGCGGGGTTGCCTTGCAGCAGCTGGGATTGCAGCAGACCACCGCGGGTAAAGCCGGGTTTATTACCGGATTGTACGTGGTTTTTGTTCCAATCGCCGGGCTGCTCTTCGGGCAGCGCTCCCATCTCACCATGTGGATCGGGGCAATCCTTTCGGTGGCAGGCCTTTACCTGCTGAGCATGACAGGCGGGTTCACCATTGCCCACGGTGACAAACTGGTGTTGTATTGTGCGGTCATCTTCACGTTTCATGTGCTTTTCATCGCCTGGCTCTCACCGCTGATGAACAGTTTTCTGCTTGCCGTCACCCAGTTTGCCATTTGCGCCCTGCTTAACCTTATCGTTGCGTTTGCCATTGAGCCGGTGAACATTTCCTCCATCATGCAGGCCTGGCTGCCCATTGCATATGGCGGCATCCTGTCGGTTGGCATTGCCTATACTTTGCAGGTTATCGCCCAGCAAACCGCCCATCCTGCCCACGCTTCCATTATCCTGAGCCTTGAAGCAGTATTTGCCGTCCTTGGAGGCTGGCTGATCCTGCATGAAGGACTCACAGGCCGCATGCTGGCCGGCTGCGCACTGATGCTGATGGGGATGATCGTGGTGCAGGTAAAATGGAAATAATGAAGAGGGAAAATGAAACAGGAATGATATAATTTTGCATTCGCAAACCATCCAGGATTTTAAACCAATATCACCGGAAATGAAAATAATGCCAATTGTAATGATTTTGCTGACAGGTGCCGCACTGATGGCCCCGGGCCGCGCGACATCCCAGGCTGAAACTGCAAAAAGTAAACCAGTTGCGGCTGTGGCTGAAAATGAACAGGTTTCATTCGACGAATATTTTGTGTCAAAAACCCTTCGCGTTGATTACCTGCTGGCAGGTGATTCAAAGTCGGAGATTGCCTATTTTGTCCGGATGAAGGAAGAGCCCCAGTGGGGCGGCCCGCATAAAAATCTCACCGATCCTTTTGGATACGGCACATACCGGTATGCTGCTTACGATTCGGCAACAAACAAACTGCTCTATTCCCGTGGTTTCAGCACGCTGTTCCAGGAATGGAAAGGCACAGACGAAGCAAAGAAAATGAAACGCGCCTGGCCCATGACTGCCGTGATGCCTTTTCCCAAAAACACCATCCGGTTTGTCATTGAAAAGAGATCTTTTGAAACCAATGAGTTTGAACTGTTCTACGGGCAGTACATCAATCCCACCGATTATTTCATCACCCGCGAAAGCATTCACCCATATAAGTTCACGAAGATCAAGGATTCCGGCGACACGCAGCACCATGTCGATGTGGCTTTTCTTGCCGAAGGCTATACCACCCTGGAGATGGATAAATTCCTTGCAGATGCAAAACGGGTATGTTCCTATTTTATGTCGGTTGAGCCCTATGCCAGCAATGCCGGCTCCTTTAATTTTTATGCCATTGAATCGCCTTCAGACGAATCGGGCGTGACCATACCGGGTAAGGATATCTATGTGAATACCAATATCCACAGCAATTTTTACACCTTCGACATGGACAGGTACCTCACCACTGCCGATACAAAATCGGTATACGACATCGCCGCGAATGTGCCCTATGATATCATTTTTGTCCTTGTAAACAGCAAAAGATATGGCGGTGGAGGATTTTACAACCATTACGGGCAAGGCACCGTTGACCACCAGCTTTCGAACATCGTGGCCCTGCACGAATTCGGCCATGAGTTTGCAGGCCTGGCAGATGAGTATTATGCCTCCGAAATCACCTACTCCGATTATTACAACCTGAAATTCGAACCATGGGAGCCGAATATCACCACCAATGTGAACTTTCAGTCGAAGTGGAAAATGATGGTGACTTCGGGAACCCCTCTCCCCACGCCCCGTGAAGACAAATTCAAAGGCGTTACCGGCATGTTCGAAGGCGGCGGTTATCTTTCAAAAGGGATCTACAGCCCGGTGATGGACTGCCGGATGAAGAGCAATGAAGCGCCCGAATTCTGTCCTGCCTGCCGGGATGCCATTCAAAAAATGATCAGGTTTTATACGGATTAGACTGCAAATATTTCGCCCCGGTCTGCCATCAGTTGTATTACGGTTATTTTTTTTCGCCCTCCCTGGTGAGCGAGTATTCAACCTTGGAACCTTATTTTGAAAGTCTCAGAGAATAACCCAGGGATATGCCATACGACATGCTGCGGGCAACAATGAATGCATCTTCAAGCACATCACTCATTCCGTAGAGATAAGACAATTTAACAACCACATCCCCGGGGCCCAGTTTGTAACTTGCTCCAACTTCGGCCCTGACACCCAGGTCAACCTCGTTGAACCGGCAAAATGGCATAAAGAACCGGTAATAAGGTCCTGAGAAGAGTGCGCCGCCATTCGGTGTTCCGATGGCAAAATCGGCCTGCGGACCGGCAGCAACCTGCAAACCGAATTTACTGTGTCGAAAATGAAAGTGATAGCCGATAAGCATCGACATTCCCATGTAATGCTGCCGGGCAGGCGTTTGCCATGGCCATCCTGTCGAGTCGGTAAAGACAACATTCGCAAGCCCCTTTTTACTGTAGTGAAATCCCGTTGAAAGGAAGAAATTCTTTCCAAGGTCTATGTCCACATTTATGGCAGCCTGCACAGATGCCACATCAGGCGACAGGTCGACAGAGTCAAGCAGGTTGTCAAAGCGTTCAATCCGCTCGTACTCTGCAACACTGGTGTGGGTTCCCAATATCCCAACCTGGATTCCGATTGAATTCTGGGCATTCATTTGAAAGGAAATCCAGCTTATCAGCAGGATAAGTATCGTTTTTTTCATGTGCAACACTATTTTAAGACTACCCGGTATTAGGCACCGGATACCATGTGCAAAAATAGAGAAGTTCCGTGACAAATTCCCGGCTGTTATCTCCTCGCCCAACCTCCCGTGCAGGAATGATAAAAAAACATACTTTTGCAGTTCACCCGGTAGTGACATGCGAAACTTCACTTTCATTTTTATTTTCCTGGTTTGCACTTTCCCGGGGCAAGGTGAAAAGCAATCTGCCATCGACAGTCTTGAATCAAGGCTTGCCCGGCCTGGGATGACTTCAATGCGAAAATTCCAGGTACTGAATGAACTGACCAGGCTGAACTGGAAAGTTTCTTCAGCCAGGAGCATGAAATATGGCAAGTCGGGACTGGAACTGGCCGATGCAATGGGTAACGACAGTTGCCGGATCGAAATCCTTAAAAACCTCGGTGTCGCCTGTTATTATGCGACCTCCTTCGAACTGGCTCTTCAAAATTTTTTCCAGGCACTTGCACTTGCCGGCAAACGCAACGACGTTCCTTCTATCGGGATGCTCTGCAATTCCATCGGAAATGTATACCTGGCCACCAACATGTATGACAAGGCGCTGATCTATTACCAAAAGTCGCTGGAGATCAGGAAAAAGAGTACCGACAAGAAAGGTATGGCTGCAAATTACATCAACATCAGCAGGTTGTACAGCCAGACCAACCGGAAAGAGGAGTCATGGCGATACCTGATGGATGCAATCAAACTGCTGGAAGAAACGGGTGATTCGGCAAGGCTCGGAACTGCCTACAACAACCTTGGCCAGATGTACCGTGATGAAAAAAATCTCGCGAAAGCACTGGAATTCAACAGGAAGGCCCTCCGAACCAGTGAGGCATTGGACCAGCCCTGGGAGATTTCTTACATTTTTAACAGCACCGGTGAAGTATTCCTCGACATGAACCGGTATGATTCAGCGCTGGCCTGCTTCACAAGAGGCCTCAGGTATGCCAGGCAGATCAACAGCCTCGACGTTGTTTTATACAGTTACCGCTGCCTGACAAATTACTACAGCGCTACCGGCAATTACAAGTTGTTCCAGTCTGCCTTTGCCAAATACAATGAAGTTCGCGACAGCATCTTCACCTCCCAGGTGAACAATTCGATTGCCGAGATGCAGGTGAGGTATGAAACGGAGGCGAAGGAGAAAGAAAACGCACTGCAGAAACTGGAGATCAACAGGCAACGAAACCTTCGCAATTCATTTATATTCATATCAATCCTTATTCTCATCGGGATTGTGATCCTCTTTTATCTTTACAGGATGAAGCGGATGCAAAGTGAAATACTCGAGGTTAAAGTGGCAGAGCGCACGCGCGAACTGCGTGAGAGCGAACAGCGGATCCTCCGGAATACCATTGAAACTGAAGAGCGTGAGCGGGCCAGGTTTTCTGAAGATCTCCACGACGGGCTTGGGCCATTGCTCTCAACCGTCAAGATCCACCTGGAGCTGATACGCTCAAGGACGGATAACCGGGAAGACCAGGAGAAATACATCCGGCTTGCCAATGAGTTGCTCGACGAGGCGATCCGCAGCACCAAGGAGATTGCCAACAACCTGGTTCCTAACGTATTGAATGACTTTGGCTTACTTGAAGCCCTTTCGGTATACATTGACAAAATTAACAGGCTGGGAACCATCAGGATAAGGTTCACTTCAACCGGGCTCGATATCAGGCCAAGCAGGGACATTGAAACAGCCATCTACCGGATCGCATTTGAACTGATCAACAATACCCTCAAGCATGCAAAGGCAAGCCGCGCAGGCATCAGGATCGGCGAATCGGGCAGGTTCCTGGAATTCGAATATACCGACAACGGCATCGGGATGAACTGGACCGAGCTGAATTCGAGGCGGTCAAACGGGCTTGGGCTTCCGAACATCATCAGTCGTGTAAAATCCCTGAACGGGGAGTATGATTTTACAACAGACCATGAAAACCCATTTGGAATCAAGATAAGGATTCCTTTAACTTCTGTAAGCACATGAAGATCTACCAGATATATCTCGTTGATGACCACTCCATCTTTCTGAAAGGGCTTTCGCTCCTGCTCAACGAAGTCGTGGAATTCAAGGTAATCGGCGAAGCCCGCAACGGGATGGAGTTCCTCCTCGACCTGGAACACCATGTGCCCGATGTGGTACTGATGGATATCAGGATGCCAGGCATGAACGGTATTGAGGCAACCCGGCTTGCTCTTGAAAAGATCCCGGGGCTGAACATCATCGCCCTCACCATGTTTGGTGAGCAGAAGTATTATAAACTGATGGCGGAAGCCGGGGCCAGGGGGTTTCTACAAAAGGATGTTACCAAGGATGAGCTGGTGGAGGCAATCAAACGCGTCAGTGATGGTGAGTCCTATTTTTCCCACCGTGTGCGAAGCGAACTTGCCGGGAATTCTGAAGGACAGGAAGGAGAAGATATCCTTAAAAAAATGGGTGAAAAACTCACTGAACGGGAGGTCGAAGTATTGCATTACCTTGTCAGCGGCCTCTCGGCGCCGGAGATTGCCGATAAAATGTTCATCAGCGCCCGTACCGTTGAAGGCCACCGTGCAAGCCTGATCAGCAAGACCCGCACGAAGAACATCGTCGAACTGGTAATTTTCGCCATAAAAAACAACCTGGTCTCCATCTGACCTTTTATAAAACACGTAGATCTACTCTTTCCCAATGCCCCGGCCCGGGATACATTTGCTGCAAATAACCATGCAGTGAAAAGCGTATTCCTCATCGACGACCACAAAGCCTTCAGAAACGGACTGCGGATGATGCTCGAAGCGATCACGGGTATCCGGATTGCGGGTGTGACATCGAGCCATTCCGACCTGGTGCAAGCTGTTTCCGCTACCTGTCCGGATATAGTCTTCATCGATGTTCACCTTCAGAAGATGAACTGTTTTGCCCTGACCTCGGAACTTCACCAGCTCTTTCCGGGTATGCTGATCGTCCTCATGTCGATGTTCTCCGAACCTGGCTACCAGGTTGACGGAAAACTGGCAGGCGCCAGTGCCTTCATCTTCAAACCATCGGTAGGTGATTCGCTTGACGATTTGTTGAACGAACTATTTCCCGGGGAATTTAATCCACGGGCAAAATTTATCTCTGAAAACTAAAAACAGGTAGATATACTCTTTTCTCGCGGTCCGGCTGGAAATACATTTGTATCTGCAATTTATCAATTAAGAATTAAAAACCAACCCTATGAAAAAAAACTTACATGTCCTGATCCTGCTGCTTTTTACCTGCAGCCTGGCCAATGCGCAGTATTTTGAAAAGGTAACCGGAAAACCGCCCGCAAACAACTTTGCAAAGGGGTATTCTGCATCCTGGAATGATTACAACAACGACGGTCTCGATGACCTGATCCAGACTGACAATAACAAAAAAAATACATTATTTAAAAATATGGGTAACGGAGTTTTCCAGAAAGACACCCTGAACCCTATTTATACAACTTCAAGTGTGAACACCATGAGTTCCTGCTGGGGTGATTACAATAATGACGGCAATCTTGATCTGCTCCTGGTAAACAATATGAATTCCGGAGCCGCAAATCATCATAATTACCTGTTCAGGAACGACGGCCAGGGGATGTGGACTCTTATTACTGACAGCCCTGTCTATACCAATCATGGTTCAGCTATTGGTGCTTCCATGGCGGATTACGACAATGACGGTTTCCTCGACATCTATATTGTGAACACTGATACTGTGAATTTTCTCTTTCACAATAATGGCAACGGAACGTTTACCCGCAATTACACCGCTGCCGGATCCATTGTAACGGACATCGCCCACCATTGGACAGCAGTATGGGCTGATTATGATAATGATGGTTGGCAGGATTGTTATGTTGTCAACTATTTTGCGACCTTGCCGGGTGAGAACAATGCCCTGTATCACAACAATCATGACGGAACATTTTCAAAAGATCCCTCTCTTTCTGTTAACAATGACGGAGCGACGGATCAAACCGCTTCCTGGGGAGATTATGACAACGATGGATACCTTGACCTTTATACCGCAGCCTATACCAGCACAGGAGGGTATTCCACGCATAACTACCTGTATCATAACAATGGTGACGGTACATTTACATTCATGAGCGGCCTGCAGCCGTCAATCGATGGGAACCAGTCGTTCGGATCGGGCTGGCTCGATTTCAACAACGACGGCAGGCTCGACCTGGTGGTTGCCAACAATAAGTCCACCGACCGTCACAACTACCTCTACAGGAATGACGGCAACGGTGTGTTCACGAACCAGACGACTGAACCTGTTGTGACTGATTTGCTCAGGAGCATGGGGGTTTCGATCTCGGATTATGACAACAATGGTTATCCGGATATCTACATTGACTCCTGGTCGTCGACAACCGAACCTGGCATGTACCGGAATAAAGGGGGTAATAACAACTGGGTCCAGTTTAAACTAGAGGGCACCGTATCGAACCGGTCTGGCATCGGGGCACGCATCACACTCTGGACAGGCGGCCAGAAACAGATCAGGGAAGTTGCTTCATCCACCGGGCAATATTGCAGCAGCAGTTTTGTGCAAACGATCGGCATCGGAACAGCTACAACTGTTGATTCAGTGGTCATCCGGTGGCCGTCAGGAACCATCCAGCACCTCTGTAATCCTGCGATCAACCAGAAGTACCTGGTAACCGAAAGCATGCAGCTAACCGGAAATGATATTCTGACTTTCGTGCTGCCTACACAAACCGGACCTGCCGTAATCGATCCGGTTAATCATACTGTTAGCTGTGAAGTAACGGCTTCGACCAACCTGACCAACTTGTCCCCCGTCATCACCGTTTCACCGGGAGGATCCGTCATTCCGGGTTCGGGAACCCCGCAGAACTTCAGCAACGGAGCGGTTATCTACAAAGTATTCGCGGACAATTGCATCGCTCAGAACTGGCTGGTTTCAGTAACAAATGCCTGCCAGGCTCCCGGAGCCGCAACTATTGTGAACGGTCCTGCAACGGTCATCCAGGGACAGACCAGTGTGGTTTACGGTATTGACCCGATTGCAGGTGCAACAGGATACGCCTGGGTATTGCCCAACGGTGCTTCCATCACATCCGGCGACAACACGAACAGCATTACAGTCAGTTTTACCGGCCCCCCCATATCAGGCAACATTACTGTAAAAGGAACCAACGCGTGTGGTATTGGCGCTGAGTCCCCTGCCCTGTACATCAAGGTTGTTGCAACAAGCACCTCCGTTGAAAACCTCACCGTCGCCGACGGTCAGACCCAGTGCATGGATGCCGTGCAAACCATTACGGTTGCCGGCAGCGGAACTTTCTCAATTCTGGCAGGCGGCAATGTTACCATGATCGCCGGGCAGAACATCATCTATTTACCCGGGGCCTCTGTTGAACAAGGCGGTTACCTGTATGCTTATATCACGGAAAATGGCCAGTACTGCATGACACCGCTGAACCCATTGGTCAGCAGCCCTGTAAAAGAAGGCAAAGAGACGGCGATACTCACAGAAACGGATGATCACAGCCTCATGAAAGTCTATCCCAACCCAAGCACCGGCAATATTACATTAAGCATCGAAGGCATCACGAACTTGGAGCCGGTAAAAGTCAACATCGTTGGAATGAACGGGGTTGCCATTCTGACCAGTGTGTTTACAGGCAACGGCGATCACGCAATTACAATTTCAAATGCGGTCCCGGGGATGTATTTCATGCATATTGTATCCGGAACCAGGACAAGAGTCCTGAAAATCATCAAACTCTAGTACCCGGGATAAACGAATAGCTTATAATATTTGTGTTTGGTTGGAAGCCGTTCCGAAAGGGCGGCTTCTTTTTTAATTACCATCCACTACGATCTTCCGGATTACCCGGTAAGTTCCGCTTTCCAGGATAAGGGTATAAACTCCTGGAGGCACCGGCCGCAGATCGACTTTATGCTGCCTCTCTCCGCTCAGTTCAATCCCCTGGTGTTCATATATTTTCTGCCCCAGCCCGTTCAGCACCGATAACCTGACCAGTTCCGGTTTCCCGCCGTTCAGATCAACCCGGAACAAGCCATCATTCGGCACAGGGTAAACTTTTACGCTGAACGGTTCAGGACTGGCAGTTCCGGTCATGACATAAAAGAACCCGTCGGATGCTTCCGAACTGCAGCCTGATAAGGTTACGATCACCGAATATGCCCCGGATTTATCCGGGGTGAGGGTCGCCTGGTCCGCACCCGCGATCAGTATTCCGTTGAAGTACCACTGGTTCCCAAACGGCGCGCTGCTCACCAGCTGGTTGCCGTTCTGGGTGACCACCGGCACCGGTGGCAAGGCATTCACCAGGACACTTCTTAAACCGGAGATCAGCCCTGCCCCGCAGGCGTTGGACGCATAAACAGTGATGCCGCAGGTAGCAGGCCCGACCGGGAATTTCGCCCTGATCGAATTGGTTCCGTTGCCGGTTGTGATCACGCCGCCGCCGGTAATTTCCCAGATATAATACACCGCATTCGCGATGGGTGAAACATAATAGATCACGCCCGTGTCACCCTGGCAAACCTCCTCCTCCCCTGTCGGGGTGCCGGCATTGCCCGGTAAGGCGGAAACGGCCACCTGCAAGGAAGCTGACAAAGTTCCGTTGCCGCATAAATTGTTGCCGTAAACGGTCACATCTCCGGGCTGGGCATTTGGGCCAAAATCAACCAGGATGCTGTTTGTTCCCGAACCCGAAGCGATGGAAGCGCCCATTGGAAGACTCCACACATAGGTCACCGCGTCGGGAATAAGCGTGGTTGAATAATTCACCCCTGCTGCGCCGGCGCAAACCGAGACAGACCCCAAGACTGTTCCGGCTGCACCAGGCAGGGGGTTAACCATGATATTCAATTGTGTTGGTGCAGTGGCCGTGCAGCCGCTGCTGTTGGTATAGTTTACTTTGAGCCATTGGGGGCCTGGAACATCCCAGGTCACCGTAACCAGGTTTGTCCCTGTACCGAACAGGATGGTTCCTCCCGGTGAAATGCTCCAGGTGTAATTTGTCATGCCCGTTTGGGTTGCATAGTCGTAATACCCTGACGACACGCACATGCTGCCGTTCCCGGTGATGACGGGCGCCGGCATGGGGTTGACAGTGACGTTCATGATGGAAGGGGTGGCGGCTGTACAACCAAGAATGCTGGTATAGTTCACCCCGACTGTCTGGGATCCCAGCGTATTCCAGGTCAAGGTGATGGTATTGGTTCCGGCACCTGCCGTGATGGTTCCTCCTGCGCTGACGGTCCAGTTGTAGCCGGTCATCCCGGCTTGTGTGGTATAGGCAATATTTACAGCCCCCAGGCAAATCGAATTCGTGCCTGTGATGGTTGGCAGCGGTGTGGGATTGACATTCACTTTA
>JAPLDF010000019.1 GCA_026391835.1 Bacteroidota bacterium | reverse complement strand
GGATTCATTCCCGTTACTTATCCTTATGACATAGATCCCAGTTGGTGTCGTTTCTATGCAGAAAGTCCTCTGTTTTTCCTGGTACAGCGCTGTTTGCAGGATTTTCTCCCCATGCATGCCATAGATCTCGACATGGACCTCTCCCGGGTTTTCGGCCCCTGTCAAATCGAGGGTGAAGTTGCCTGAGGTCGGGTTGGGATAGAGTTTGAACCAACTGCCGCCGCTCAGGGAAGAAATTTCCTCTTCTCCTAAAGTTACCGGTGCTGCCATGGTTGAACCCGTGCCACAGTACTCCTGTGTGGTGGTGATATATCCATGCAGGGCGCCACCGTAATAAACACGAAAGTCCGGTGTAAAATGGATGGAAAGCCCGGCGATCAGCGTGGCGTTTCCGCCCGCCTCCACCGTTAATCCCGACACAGTAATCGCCTGGGTGGCATCGTAACAGGGAGATTCATTGTTGTGGACGACAAGGTTGGAAACTGTCTGGTTGGCCGGTACTGAACTCAGGAACACTGTGTGCGTAAGGGTGTCCCAGCTGGAATTGTTGTTTTGAATATAAAGTCTGACATCATAGGTTCCGAATGATGCGTAGGTGTGGACCGGGTTTTGCAAAGTGCTGGACCCCCCATCACCAAAATTCCACAGCCACGAAACGGCACCGGTGCTCTGGTCGGTAAAGGTTACGGTTTTATCGTTTACCTGGAATGAATAGGCAGCCGTGGGCTTATGTACATTGTGGAAGAAGGTGGTCGTCTGTTTTACAATGGTGTCCCAATAGGCGTTGCCCCCGGTCCCGTTGTTCCACATGCCATTGGTTACCCCATAAAATTCATGTCCCTGGCCGTCGACAAAATAGGTCATTTTATTGGTCAGCCCAAGCGTATTAAGTTTGATGTTAACCTGGTTGCTGCCATACGTCAGCGGAAAAGCCGGAACCTGGAACGGGTGCCCGATGTCAAAGGGGACAATGATATCTGCTGTTCCATGAACAAGAAATACAGGCTGGGCGTCGTCGAGGGTGATCAAATCCGGGCTGGCCACCGCTCCCCACAAAGAGACTACGGCATCGGGTTCTCCGCCGAAGGTGAGATTATTGCCGATGTCATAAGGACCCAGGTCGGGTGCGGTAACAGGAGGAAAACCATAAGTGGTTGTTCCGGCATAGGCCGGTTTTTCACCAGGGTCGTCCATGTAAATATCATGCAATCCGATAAATCCGCCGGCACTGCTTCCCACCAGGTAAATTTTGGTGGGATCAATCCCGTATGTGGCCGCGTTTGCCCGCAAAAAACGAACTGCCGTCCGGCCATCCTGGGTACCGCGATACACGGCGCGGGTATAGTGCATATCGGCATAGGTATAAGTATAAACACCCTGACGGTAATCAATGGTTGCCGTCACATAACCTTTGCGGGCAAAGGTATCGCAAAAGGCAACCATATCATCATGATTCCGGTTGCCTGTCACAAAACCACCGCCATGAACAAAGATGATGGCCGGACGATTGGTGACAGGATCTCCGGCAGGCTGGTAGATGTCCAACACCAAATTACCGGTCGAAGTGCTGGTTTCATTGTAATATGGGGAGTTCAAAAATGGAGCGCTTCCGTAAACCACATTGCTTGTTATCGTAGCAGTTGGAAAGATAGTGTTTACGTACCTGTAATTCTGTGAATAAACCAGCGCGCTCACCAACAGGAAAAATGCTGCTAATAAACTTTTTGTTCTCATGGAGCCGACATTTTAAAGGTTATTTTAGGAAAGTTGGCATCGAAAAATGCCAAAAAGTTAAAGCTTCACAATTTTTTTGAATATGGTTTCAGATGCCGTGCTTATCCGCACGATATAAATTCCTGCTTGTGCATTGTCTAGGCAGAAGTTCCTGCTCTTTTCCAGGAATACCTTCTGCTGAAGAATTTTATTGCCTTGTATCCCATAGATTGTGACCTGCACTTCGTCCCTGGTGACATCCTTAAATTCCATGGTAAACTTGCCCCGCGTAGGGTTTGGATAGAGTTTGAACCATGATTCACCTACAACCGCGGGAGTTTCTTCTTCCTCTCCAGAAACATCCGGAATCGAAGGAGCCGGCGATATGCAATACCCGTCGGTGGTCGTAATATACCCATGCAGGTACCCTCCCGGCTGCACCACAACACCTGGTGTAAAATGAATCTGACCGCCGGCGATGATGGTTACATCTCCGCCGGTTTCCACCGTGAAGTTTGAAACAGATACAACCTCCGTGGCATCAAAACACTCCGTTTCATTGTTGTGAATGGTTGTGTTTGCAACCGTCTGGTTCACCGGTACCAATACTGCCTTCCCAAGGATGAACTGGCTGAAGCCTGTTATTCCTTCAAAGGTGGCCTGGTTGGTGGCCGCATTTACCGATGTTGCTGAGGCCAGCAATATCCAGCTTGCATCATCTGCCATGCTGCTTCGGGTGTAAAGCTTGATGTTGGATGGATTACCCTGATCCTGCAGGTTCATATCCTGGCTTAGGGTAAACGTAAGGTTAGCAGTGAGCGTACCGGTGCCATATTTGTGCACCACCCAATACTGCCGGTCAAAAACCGCAGGAAGGCCAGCCGGGTTCAGATTGGGAAAGGTGTCAATTTTTGCAACCACGATGGAATCTAATCCGCTTTTGGCGGTGAAGTTGATAGAAAGTCCCGTATTCGTGAAATCGTAATTCCCGGTAGCATTCACAACGCTGGTATGGCTGAATCCTGTTCCGAACGGGATGGTAGAGGTTGTATATTGATTGATAACAGAAGCATACCATGTTCCGTTATTTACACCTTTTTTATCGTAAACGGTTGGCGGTTGCCCTTCATCAAACTGCCAGTACGAAACCAGTCCCGTTTCGCTTCCCGTTAGCGGCAAGTGCATGTTTTCCCGAATCTGTGAATAGGTCATCGCCGTATTCCATAAGCGGACTTCTTCCACATATCCCCTGAACAAATTGTTTACTATTAAAGCATCGTTATAATAGTTTGTCAGGTACAAGGGCTGGGTGTTTGCGGTTACGCTTGTAGGGGTTCCCGTAAGCGGCATTTCAACGCCATTCAGGTACAGATGCCTTGTGCCGTTGTCATTCACGGCAGCTACGTGAAACCATTGATTTTGAGTGAGTATATTGTCGGCCGTTGCCATGCCATCGAAAATCAGTCCGCGATGGTTTCCGCTTCCACCCGACAAGAGGGTGTAGCCGTTCGCGTTATATCCTTTCGATACGATAATCCGGTTGGTGGTTACCGCCACCCCGGGTTTTATCCACGCTTCAATGGTGTAAATATTGGTTAAATGTAGTGAGCTGTTGTCAGGGACGCTGATATAATTGGCCTGGTCGCCGTTGTTGAGGCAGGTTTTTGCCTCCTGGATATTGGTGGTAGTGAAACTCTTCACTGCTCCGAAAACCGTGTCATAGGCATTGATGATAAAGGCACGCACATAGTAGGTGGTATTGTGATTCAGTCCACTGAGATTGGCAGAAAAGGTCTTCCCGATTATGCCCACCCCGGGCGCTAACGTTACCACCTGATCGGTAAAGGAGGGAGAACCGGAGGTGTTCCAGCAGAAGCCCTTAGTAATGGTGGGAACCGTACCAATACCTACTACATAGCCATTGAGCGTAGCCTCATGGTTTCCCAGGCTGCTTGCTGCAAGGGTTCCTGCTTCAGGTGCATAATAAAAACAGGGATAGCCGTTGTTGCAGGCAGGCGACATGAACCAGTTGTTGGTGAAATTCCAGCCGGTAAATGTGGATTGGGTCTTCATTTGTGCCGTGGTTTCTCCATATACGTTAAAAATACCGGAAGTACTCTTACCTCCTGAGGTTTGTCCTGTGGTCTCAATATCCCAGTAGGATGATTCGACAATACCGGAATTAATGCCTGCAAATCCCCCTGAGCTGTTCGAAATCAATTTGGCGGGATCTATGAACACAATTCCGGTGGCGTAGCATTGTGTAATATATTGACTGGCTCCGCCGTTTTGTCCGATAAATCCACCGATATTATTGTAAAAATCTGCATTACTACTCACGCTGGCTGATGAGTAACAATACTTTATGGTATCCGGATTAAGACTAAGCATCCTTCCGATAAGACCTCCCACGTACCCATTGGAATTAACCGAAGTTGAAATGTTTCCGCTGGAACTGCAATGCCGTATTTTAGAGTTGCCACCGACCGCCCCCACCAGGCCTCCGCAATAATTTGACCCGATGATGGAGACATTGGTTACACTCAGGCTGTCAATAGCAGCATTTTTTACAACTCCGAATAATCCGTTGAGAGTCGTATTCGGACGATTGATGTAGATGCTATCAATGATGTGGCCCTTGCCATTGTAGGAAATATTAATGCTTGTGTCGGAATAGTTACCGATGGGACTGAATCCATTTCCGCCGTCCCAGTTTCTCGATTGAGCAGCATTAATATCAGCCGTCTGAACATAGCACCTGTTCCAGTAAGTGCTATGAGACATGAGCCAGTTGAGATTATTAAGGTTGGCTATCTGGAATGGATCGAGCGTTGTTCCGCTCCCCGTCAAGGCGGATATTGAGTCTCCGGTTATGGCCATGACAGTATTCGAATAGGCCCCCTGTCCTGTTAACGAGGCTTTTTCAGCTATCAGGCGATAATAATATTTTGTGTAGAGTGATAATCCGGTCACATGATATGAAGTTCCGGTAGTTGATTTGGGATAGCCGCTTAACAAGCTGGTAAAAGCCTTATCTGTAGCCACATACAGCTTGTAGCTTTCGGCAATGCCAATTGCCGGAGGCAACCAGTTGGCAGTGAAGGCTGAGCGGGTTATATTGGAGGCGGCCCTGGCTTGCGGTACAACCATGGCATAGCTTTCCAGCCAGCAGGTGGCGCTGTTCATGTTGACCAGGGTCCCGTTGCTGCTTCCGGCATCGTCAGAAAGCATGGTGCCCGCACCTTCATTAAACTGCCAGTAACTCGCCAAACCGCTTTCAGTGCCGGTCATGGTATTGAGCATGTCGCTTTGTACCTGGCTTTGTGAGCGGGTTACATTCCAAATCCTCACTTCGTCAATCCTGCCATCGAAACACCGGGTGGGGTATGATGGGCTGGTACCAATACAAAGTGGTTGAGGTGAAGTTTCTATAAAGGATCCGAAATTTTGTTGTTTAATGAGTTCACCGTTAATATAAATGTGTATCATTCCGTCATACGTAGCAGCAACATGATACCATACACCTGTTGACATGAACGGAGCTGTAACGACTTCTCTCCAATCTCCGGAAGCGCCGATGAGAAAACTTAAACTGCCGTTATTGCCACAACGAAGAACGTACCCTTTTGGATCCGTACTTTCTTTACCTACAATCGTTCCACCCCAGTAATTCGCATTCCATGAATCAGCATTTATCCATGCCTCTATGGTGATGTTCTTATCGATAATATTCAGTCCGTTAGCATTCCCGCAATTAACATAATCATTGATCCCATCAAAATCGAGCGCGGTGCCTGCGAGATTCTGAGGGTATTTGTAGCAAACAATATATTGTCCGCCAAAGCTGGTTATGCCATTAAACGTAGCCGTATTGTCTGCTGCATTCACACTGGAAGCAGAGGTAACCAGGGTCCATGCCCCTTCTGAATTATTGTTCCTGTAATAAAGTTTGATCCTGATGGGATACAGCTCCTGTGCTGGGGTAATGTCTTCATTAAGGGTGAATGTCAGGTTTGCAGTAGAAGTACCGGTTCCAAAACGGGTTACCACCCAATATTGACTATTGTAGACATTTTGCATCCCTGTCGGATTCAGATTTGGCAGGGTATCGATGCGGCTTGCCACAATCGTATCGGTTCCGCTTGTGGCAGTGAAATTCATTGATAAACCTGTTCCGGTAAAGGTTTTTGTTCCGGTAGCGTTTACCACCTGGGTATTTACGGCTCCGGCTGAAAAAGGAATGGTGGATGCAACCCAGTTGGTGTTGTTCATATTGTTCAACGTACCGTTGGCCGCTCCCTTTAAATCGGTTACGGTGGTTCCGGTGCCATTGTTGAACTGCCAGTAATTCATCAGGTGGGCGTCGGAGAGTGGCGCTGTCCTGTACATATCTTCCCGGATATCGGTCACAGAACGGACATTATCCCAGATACTCATTTCATCCATCTTTCCGTTAAACACTTCCGAACCGCCGCTGCTGAAAGAAAAGCCTCCTGAAGGGGGGTACAATCCTCCGCCGGGCGATGCACTCTTTAAAAGGGTGCCATTCAGGTAGAGCTTCATGGTTGTTCCATCATACGTTCCCGCAATATGCATCCAGGTACCGGTTGTCAGCACATTGGCAACCAGGAAACCCGCCAGGGAACCGTTGGCTTTCTTGATGTAAAAATGCAATGCATTGGTACCCCCGTAAATTGTTCCATCATACCGCAATACAGCCACTTCGGGGCTGATCGTGATATAACGCTGCACGGCGGCCGGAAGGGTGTTGTGGTACACCCATGCTTCGATGGTAAAGGCGGTAAGGGTGGAAGGGATGCCGGTACCGGAAACATAATCGTTGACCCCGTCGTAAGTCAGGGCGGTCCTCGGGCCCGGCGTTTGGGCGAAGGACTGGATACTGACGATTGACATTACAAATAAAACCAGGATCTGGAGTTTTGTGGTTTTCATAATGGTGAGTTTTACAATTTGATTATTAGTGGTTGTTTATTGATAGATAATCCATATCACATTTTTTATTTTACCGATTGGCCTTTATCTGTTCCATCATCAATTTCAATATCTTTTCGGAAAATTTCCGCTTTCCCGATCCTTTAAAAATAGCATCCACCCCATAAGGCAGCGTGGCAAATTCATCTACATCCATGGTCATGACGATCGTTCTTGTCACCGGCCACACCGCACCAGCTTCACCGTTCCCGGGTTTGACTGACTGATACAAATCTTCATCCACCAACAGGACATCCACATTCAAATTTGTCAACGAGACGGGACGGAAGCCTGATACGGGCAGGAGAACGACTTTGAATCCCTCCACCTGTTCAAGCATGGTTTTCAGACCCTGTCCATAGGTCTGGTTTATTTCGGCAACTGCGATATTGATCATCATGAGAGAGCTAACCGGATGTAAAATTACATCGGTGATACGTGGCAGGTTTCAGGAGAATCCATGAAAACCCGGAGGGTATAACCTGAGTTTGTCTAAGGGGAAACCCTTATATTGGAAGAAGTATTTTATTCAACGGTATAGAACTGGTTGCGGATGGCCCAGGCGATCAGCCCGGCCACGTTCCGGACGTCTGTTTTCAGAAAAAGGTTGGCACGATGGGTATCGACGGTTTTGCAGGAAATATAAAGTCGTTCGGATATTTCCTGGGTTCTAAACCCCTGGCAGATAAACACCATGATCTCAATTTCACGGGGAGTCAGTTCGTCTGTCCCCGAGGTTTTCCCGGTGTGCCTGAAAGCCAGTTTCTGCAGTATCTCCTGGCTGAAGTAGTTGCCCCCCCTGTGTACCTCCCTGATGGCCTGTTCCAGCTCGAACTTATTTGCCTTCTTGAGGATAAAACCCTTTACCCCTGCATGGATCATCTGGGTATAGTGCCCTTCATCGGAGAACATGGTGAGGGCAATCACCTTCAGGCCGGGCCGGACTTTCAGCGCCCGCTCGGTAGTGAGCGCCCCGCCGATGGCAGGCATTTCAATATCCATCAGCGCAACATCCACCTCCATTTCGTTCAGCGCCTCGATGAAGCGGTTTCCGTCGGAGGTGTCGAAAACCACGTTGAGACCATCAATCTGGTTTAATACGAGAAAGATCCCTTCCCGAAAAAGGTTGTGGTCATCAATGATTGCAACCCTGATCTGTTCCATTTATACTGGTATTGAAATTTCGACTGAGATTCCGGCATTCAGGGAACTTACCACCGATAGGGTTCCTCCAAACGATTCAACCCTGTTGGTGATATTGGGTATTCCCTGGCCTACCCGCTTTCCCGGGGAAGCGACGAACCCTTTGCCGTTGTCGGTATATAGGATTCCCAGCCGGCCATCGCTTTTTCCGATATCCAGGCTGATCTTCGTTGCTTCGGCATGCTTCAGGGTATTGTTGATCAGCTCGGTGATACAGCGGTAAACAGCCAGTTCGATTTTCGGGTCGAGCCTTTCGTTAAATCCTGAGGAAAATATGATCTCATATTTTTCACTGGCTATCAGCGGGGCAAGTAAATTGTTCAGGGCGGCTATCAGCCCGTATTTTTCCAACACATGGGGGCTGATATTATGCGAGATCCTTGAAACTTCATCGATTGCCTCGGAAATCACCATCTGCAAACGGTTCCGGATAGACTCCCTGTTCTCCGGTTTCGCATCCAGAAAAGCCTGGAAATAATGATTTATAGCAGAAAGAACAGGCCCAAGCCCATCGTGAAGATCGCGGGCAATGCGTCTTCGTTCGTTGTTTTCCGTCTCCACAACGGCCTCGATCAGCTTTTGCTTCAGGGCGCCCTGTCTTCTCAACCTGAAATAGAAAAGGCTGAAAATGAAAGCGAGGGTGAGCGCAATGGAGAGGATGATCAGGAGAATGATCTGGCGGTGGTTAAATTCATTCTTTTTCTGCTCCTCCCGGATCTTTTGATCCTTGATAAACGAATCGTACCGGGCCGATTGCTCAACGATCTGGTCGTTCATCCGGTCCCTGTAAAACTCGCTCCTCAACAGGTGGTAAAGGTTCTGAAACTCATAGGCATCCCTGTATTTGCCAAGACCCGCAAAAGCAATGGCATACATCTCATAAATACGCATGTAGAGATTCCGGTTCTTCCATAAGGGCGAAAGCCGGGTTGACTGATCGAGAGATTCCAATGCCGAATGGTAATTTTTTTTCCTGATATAGATGTTCCCCTGGTTGATCAACGAATTCATGGCATGGAAAGGCAGTCCGGCTGCCAGGAAATTAGAAACTGACTTTTGTGAGAGATCAAGCGCTTTATCATAATTTTTACACAAGATATACTGATAGCTCAGCTCATTTTGTGAGGTCGCGAGATCGCACATATCACCGGTCTTCTTAGATAGTTCGATGCATAACAGGGAGTATTTGAAAACGGAGTCGGGATAACTCGCGGCCGGATTTCCGGATTCGTTGTATAGTGCTGCCAGGCGATTCCATGCATAAGCCTGGTTCCTATCGGAAAGGGGAACTGGCCGTTCAAGAAGCCGGTAGATCAAACTGATCCCTTTACTGTATTCCAGTTTCTGACGATAGGCCTCGCAGAGTTCAATCCTGACAAAGTCGGCATCAACTGAAGTCTCCGGGAGTATATCGATCGCCCGCATCAGGAGCCTGATCGCGTTGTCGGGCATCGACCGCTCAAGATACCACTGGGCATAGGATGGCAATGAGTCAGGATGTTTAACATGGTCGGGGTCTTCAGGCGGTGTTTTACCGGAAACGGTTGTCGCGGGTTTCCTTTTCTCCATGATTTTCATCTGCAGGTAACTGAACCTGGCGTGTTGCAGCGTGGAAAGATCATCACCGAAGGCAGAAATGGCCTCAAGACAACTTGCAGAAGTTCTGCCATCGGTTGCAAGACTATCCATCGCCTTGTTGTACAACAAATCAAACCTTGTTTGAATATTCCTTTCCTGGCTAAATAACATTGTTGTAAGCAAAAATGCCAGAAGCGTCACACCCGATTTGCAGGTTCTTTTCAAGATCAGCAGTGGATAACCAGTTTCGGGATAAAGATACAATAATTTAGCAAAAATGAAATGCCGGATTTGGGTGGAGAAAACTGAGTATCTGAATTTAAGATTCAGGAGACAATCAAAATGGCTGACCTGATCTGTATCCTGGTCAATGGAATGATTTCCTGAACAACAATACATTCATCCTATTCATGGACAAACCCTGCCTTTATCAGGGTAGAGCCTGTGATCATAGCCTAAGGTCTTTATTATCAGAGTGATCGTCTCGAATTTTGAAGTGTGGTTCCAATGGAAGAAATATGGTGTTAAGCAAATCCAAAGAAAAAACGGATTGGGCAGGATTTGGGCAACAAAATAAGTAGTTCCGGGTAGTTCCGTGTGGGTTTTACTTTAATCAGAAAATGGTTAATAACAACTGTACCAACATGATAACTGAAACACTGAGTCAACCGAATAGTTCTGAATGGTATGGGGATTATTCCAGTCGATGCCACACCAAAAACAACAAAAACCCTGATTCCTAACGGTTTCGGGGTTTTTCTTTTGGGAATTGGGCAGGTTGATCCAAAGATGCCCTCATTCTATTGTATCATTACGAGAACATTATCTCGGAAAAACTTTGTTTAACGCCTCGATCCTTGACAGAAGATGCTTTGGAAACAACGCCCTCCCTGACCAGCCTCCGTCAGTACAGCATGATCATCTCTATTTGGTGATTGTTAATAAAGAAAGGCGGCCAACAAAAATCGGAAGAGGATGGTCAGGAACTCCGGTTTTTCCAATCAGGTTCATAACTCACCATGTATAGTGATCAGAGTGCGAAAGGTGTCACGAAGACTCTGGTATTTCTAGTTGAGAAATAAAATCACTGAAGATGTTGACACGATACAAAAGAATCTAATTTTGTATAACGCCTTAAAAAAACAGGAAAGAGCTTGTGCTTAAGAATGCAAAATTGGGGTGGTCAAACTATATCGGCAGAAGGCCGGTAAAATGAACCGGCAGGGGGAGGTCAATTTGGTCGGCATATCCATTCAACCGAAGAATTTTTAACTTATTTTAAAAAATGAAAAAAATATTATTTGGTGCTCAGGCGTGGGCCTGGGGACCTGCATCAAAAGCAGAAGTCATTGCGAATGGTTTAAAAAACGAATTTGATGTGTATTTCTGCGGGGTTGGTACCTCTTTAAGCTTTTGCAAATCATCAGGCACATTTAATGATTGTTTCGAGCTAATGATTGAAGACGATTATTCGGATATTGATTTTAAACAATTTGATTGCGTAATAAGTGTAATGGATCCATTTATTGCATTGTGGGCAAAAAAAAACAACATTAAACTTTATTGGATTGACAGCATGTCATGGCTTTGGAATTGGGATAAATTTGAAGAAATAGGTTTGACTTACAAAGCTCTTGAAAACATAGGGATATCAGGTGCTTTTAGTATCCTGAAAAATATGCCGCCCAGAAGTTCCAAGATCGTTGGGCAGTTATTTTCTGATAAAGTATTTGTTCAGGGAAATTATTTTAAAGATAACGGTCAGCTAAAAACGACAAGGTATGTATCTGCAATCATCAATAATCAGCTCATTGACAATAATTGCCTCAAAAACACAGTAATAATTAGTTTAAGTGGACAATTGTGCCCTGTTATTGATATTGGCTTAGCGGTAAGGTACTCAAACCTTGTTACGGATATTCTTAATGACTTTATTGAACAATGTAAGCTAAAATATCGAGTTGTCGTTACAGGAAATAGTAAAGTTATATCCAAAATCAACAGAATTCCTGACGTTGAATATTTGTCTTTAAAACATACTGACTTTTTGGAGGAATTGAATAATGCCAGGGCTATATTATGTCTATGTGGATTTACAACCGTATATGAGGCGGCTGCTTATAATGTGCCAATAATGTTCCTCCCGGAAAACCATGAAGGGCATGCTTATGAATACAAACTAATTACAAAAGCCGCTCCTGATGATATCCGGGTAAAAATCTTTCCCAATCTTTTTCTGGATGAATCAGATAAAGACGTAAATAATCTGATATCATCTGAAGATATTATGGAAAGACTTCAAGTTTGCTATGCAAACATCCTGGAAAACGAAGAATTATTAGCAAAATACAAAAAAAGGACTACTGACTTTATTCATCTTTTTGAAACCACCGACATTGCAATCAAACAACGTGACCTAATAGAAAAAAACATTGGTGGCTTTGATGGGATAAAAGAAATTTGCGAATCAATAAAACAGGATTTATAATGGAGTTAAAAAGAATAATTATAAAACCGACGATACTATGTACAGCTGATTGTGTAATGTGCGTAAATCGTCAGGATTTATATAAGAAATTTGCAATTGCCGGCGAGTTAACTTTAGTTGAGTGGTGCGATATTATTGACAATGCAGATCGCTTAGGTTGTAAAGTTGTCATTATTAGTGGTGGAGAGCCTCTTCTTTACAAAGAATTACCGGAATTAGTTTCATATATAAAAAGCAAAGACATGCTCGTTGTTATCAATACAAGCGGACATGGATATGATAAAAATCTGCTTAAAATGATTTGTAATGCGGGCGTGGATGACCTGTCTATTCCTTTATACAGTAATGATGAGGATATTCATGATGGTATTAGAAAAACCAAAGGAGCTTTTTTCTCTGCAATTGAAACAATTGATTTTATTTCAAAAGAATGTCCTGATACCAAGATAAACTCACAATATTTTTTATCAAAATTAAATTATCGTTGTTTGTCTGAAGTACTCAACTTGTGCATAAAATTGAAAATAAATAAACTTGATTTTACGTATATTGAAGGTGACTTTAATCATGAAAATTTATTAAATGCAACAGAGCTGACTGAATATATTTCTGAAGTAATACCAAAGGTAACAAATGTTATTGCTCCTTATGTAGATAATTACAGGGAAATCATTGATAAGCTAATCTCCCTCCACGGAACTTCTGTTAATTATTTGTCAAAAGGAATTTATCAACCAGGCAATACATTGCCGTGTAAAAGACCTTCCGAAGCACTTTTAATCTTATGCAATGGAGATGTACTGCCATGTAATATGATTGAATATACAAACCAACGTATTGCAGGTAATATTAAAGACAGTACGTTGACAGAAATTTGGACTGGTACAAAACTAAATTTATTCAGGGATACCAACTTTCCAATATGTCGAATGTGCTCATTGCCTCTTTACACTAAAATCAAGTTTACTTACTATGATATTTAACCGCAATATCAATGGAAATTGACCAAAAATGACATTGACAGTTTGGGCCCATCAACTATAATAAATATAAAGTAAGTTATTGGGAATGCAAAAAGTTACAAATAAATTACAAAAGCTCATCGAATCAGGTGATTGGCCGGCTGTTAGTCGGAACAGGGGTGTTGATGTCTTTAAGGAACGTTTTGATTTGAATCAGTTGAGGGGATTTATTCATGACAGAATACAAAAAAACGGAACAGTAAGGATTCTTGAAATTGGCTTCGGTGTTGGAAAATTGATTTGGGATTTTCGCATTCTTTTCCCAGAAGCTGAATTATTCGCATTGAATAAGACCAGGGACAGGTATATTAAAAGTAATGAGGATTTAAAGATGACAGCGCTGTATTATAATTATTTTACAGAAGATGAACTGGAATCAATTAAACTTCCGGAAATTTACTTTCAGGATTGCCAGGCATTGCCATTTGAATCCAATTATTTTGATGTAGTTATAAGTTTGACAACCCTGGAATATGCAAAAAGAAAAGAGAAAGCGTTGCAGGAGATATGGCGTGTACTTAATATTGGGGGAAAAGCCTATGTTGAGATCGATTCAATAGAAAGTTGCTTTAAAGATTGTCCGGATTTCCTGAAATCCGATTCTCCCCGGTTTATTATTTATGATAACCATAATCAAATCGTTCCCTTAACCACTTTTTTAAAAAATCCCGGCATAACCGAATTCAATATCGGAACGAGCCTGAAACGAGGGAAACTTGATTTAATTATGTGCAAAAATATCAGTAACGATTTAAATTTAAACCTGGAATTTATTGAGGATAAATCAAAAAATCTAACAATAATGAGCCATCAGCATAATGATAGCTTTAAATGGCTATGGGGTTATCAAAGTATATATAAAATTCGTGAAAACACCACTTGTTAAAAAAACCGATTATAATTTTATAACAAAAGCCATGTCAATGACAAAAAAACTCAATAAATATTTTCTTTATTTGTGTCATTTTTTTCAAATTACACCTAAATACTGCCATCCTGTTTATTTGATGATAGAACCTACAAATGTTTGCAACTTGCATTGTCCTTATGCTACTCCCCTTTGTTAGGACAGAAAAGTTAAAGAAGATTGTTGTTGTTGATTGATGCTGAGACGGGAAATAACTCGAAGAGTTATTCTCGGATCAGCATCTTTCTTTTTTTGCTTCTTTTTTTCTTTGTTCAT
>JAPLDF010000036.1 GCA_026391835.1 Bacteroidota bacterium | reverse complement strand
GGTTGTTTATCAACTTTTAAAATAATAAATGTTAGTATGTGTTGGATTTCAAAAAATCAAATTATTTTCAGAAATCAACCTGTTCATTTCAGCCAAATCCTGTTAATAACCCTTATTTTTTAACCACTGATTAGTTACAGTTCTTTAAATGAAGTACCTTCTTGCATTTATTTACATTTTCATTTCTTGTTTGACAAATTTGCAAAGTCAAACAAAGTATACTTCACTTTACGTATTTGTAACTGAGCTCGATGGAGTAACGCCAATTGCAAATGCCACAATACGTATTGAACAGGCGGGATGGGCTTCCAAGACCACTGGCAAAGAAGGAATTGCTTACTTTGATGGTTCTGTTCCAATTGGTAGAATCCGTTATATTGTAAGTAAGGAAGGCTACAGTAGCGAAGATGCTGCCTTTAACGTTACTACAGAGGAAAAGAGCAATACTTTACGTGTAAAATTAAACAAACGGCAAGACGAGAAACTTTTAATTACAGGTAAGGTGACAGACAAATACAACAAGGAATTATCAGGAGCAAATATAGAAGTTAAAATTGCTGACCTTGTATTGACAGCCAAAACGGACAAATCCGGCAACTACGCGATTGAATTAATGCTAGATAGAGTTAAATATAATGTTTCTTATATAAGAATAGAAGCAAAGTGCTCAAACGGAAATAGGAAAATAATTGAAGAAATTGCCATTCCGAAGACAAACAACATACCGAGAGACTTCAAGTTAGATTGCGATAAAGATACCACTTTGGTAATTAAACCTGATGCCGGCACAGGCAGTATAAATCGTTGGTTCGGTTTTGGCCTTTTAGTTGAATTTGGATGTGGTTCTCTCAATAAAACAAAATTCCTTGCAGTACCTTACGGTGCATTTCTTAGAGCCTACAT
Organism: Bacteroidota bacterium; assembly: GCA_026391835.1. Lineage (GTDB taxonomy): Bacteria > Bacteroidota > Bacteroidia > Bacteroidales > FEN-979 > CAIVAT01. The sequence goes on along the minus strand of JAPLDF010000036.1, from coordinate 37,268 downwards.
GACCAATAGATTTGCATTTGAGCTACAGTATCATCGTTCACAATTTTCTATCAAAGAAGATTTGCAGTATACTGCAACACATGAAAAATTTGGTCAGATTTCTGCGACATTTGCATATCAGGATGTGACAGCACTCTTAAATTTCACAAGCATCAGAAGTAAAAAAAACAGATTTCGGTCATATGGGGGGGCAAAAGTTTCATTGCGTCGTTATGCAGAATTTGAAATTACCGGAACACAAAGCAGCTTTGTAGGTAGCGGCGAACTGCCTACTATTCCACAGTTCATAAGTGTAGTATTCGGGTGTGGTTATGAATTTGGAGGTTTTGGACATAAGTTCCCGCTCATTACAGCTGACGTTAGATGTGATTTTGGGACAAAAAATATTATGAGAGAGTTTGTTATCCCGGAAACAAACACTACGATAAGTTTGGGGAAGGTCTCTTGTATTGGAATTCAGATTGGAATAGGGTTTTAGGTAACATCATGTTTTGTAGCAGTATTTAACTAAATTCTTTCCAGATCTATATATTTAGTGCGATATGAAACCATCTTTACCTGAAAGGATTATTGTATTGGTAAAAATAACCCGGTTGTTTGTCTGCCTGATTCAAAAAGACAAGGATATGAACAAAATTCAAAGCCTTATTACTTCAGTACTATGTATCATTTTGGTTGGATACGGTTGTGGCAAAAGCAGCGATGTAATATGTATCCCTACTCTTATTTTTCCAATTAGTGATACATTGGATAATGGTGTATGGCATGATTCAACAGGGTGTAAAGATTATATGGAGTGGACGTTCAAATGGAAAGCATGTTCCGGTGCGTCGAATTATCATCTTTATGTAATTCACGAAAATGCCCTCAACCCTGCATTTGATTACAGGAATATAGGAAATACAAGCGTTACTATTTATGAAGGCGGTTGGGTCCCGGAAGCAAATTTGAATGGATGGAAGTGGAAAGTACGTGCCAGAGTTGATGGGCAATGGGGAGAATGGTCAGAATGGCGAACATTCAGTGTCGAGCCACCAGGTTCAGATTGCAAATAGGAACATCGCCCGTGTACAGTTAGTGCCAAACCCAGATTTTAAGCCCTCTTGACACGTACGTATTAATGTCGTATCTTTGTACGTCTAAAATGAAAAGCAATGGATACAAAACTCACATTAAAGCTGAAAAAGACAGTAATTGATCAGGCAAAAAAATATGCATCTGATCATGAAACAAGTTTATCCCGGATTATTGAAAATTACCTGGCTGCGATAACTGCAGAATCAACCGAACCGGAGGAAATATCCCCCCTTGTTAAGTCGATCAGTGGTGTTGTCAATGTTCCATCAAACTTCAATCACAAAGAGAGTTTTCATAAACATCTTAACGAAAAGTATTTATGAAACGCAAAATCTTTGCCGATACGGATATTACATACGATATGCTTGCAAACCGGGAACCGCACTACCAGGCGGCTGCCAGGTTATTTACGCTTTCTGATGCCGGAAAAATTCAAATTTTCATCTCTGCCTTAACAATTGCCAACATTCACTATTTAATCTCAAAGCAACTTTCCTCGAATGAAGCAAAACAAATTATTCGAAAATTTAAGCTTTTAGTGAATATTGCGCCAATAAATGAAAAAATCATTGATCTCGCATTAAATTCGGATTTCAAAGATTTTGAGGATGCAATTCAATACTACTGTGCATTGGAGAATGATGTTGAAGTACTATTAACCCGAAATTTAAAGGATTATAAAAAGGCTCAAATTCCGGTTATGACAGCTCAGGATTTTATCAATTTATAGTTGGGTCAGATGCCAGTAATTTTACTCATTGCTTTTTTAAATGATTAATAACATTGAAGCACAATTTATGAAATAGAAAAATGGGGTTGATAGCCAATTTTAGTTAAAACAGGTCCCTCACTAATCTTCTTAAGACTACAAAGGCAATGAATTCTCTTAATATCGCAAGCATAGTTGTCTTTGTATTATTTCTTTATTGGGTGGGCTTCAGAAATAGCAAATCAAAAATCAACCTCATATTAAAACTCCTGGCTGTCTGGATATATTTTACATTCATCTTCTATACCGGGCGATGGGACTTTCTATCATATTTTCTTCGCTACATTTTCCTGTTCTTATTAATCCTTGCGACAATAAAGGCATTGATGCAATTCAAAAGACTTGTGCTATTTGAAAAGAAGAAAATATGGGGCTGGACAACATTCGCAGGACAATTTCTATTCTCGCTTCTGTTGTTTTGGGGTTGCATTGAAGTAATAAGTGGGTTTTCGACTGCAGAAAAGGGAATTGATATTGCTTTTCCGCTAAGAGATGGCTTGATCGGCCAGGGAGGAAATTCAGAACTGATTAATTATCATCATTCAGATACGACATCACAGCAATACGCCTTAGACATAGTAAAATTAAACGCCTGGGGAATGCGCGCGCACGGGTTCCTTCCTGGCGACTTAAATAAATATGCCATTTATGGTGACACGATATTTAGTCCCTGTGACGGTAAGATAGTAAAAACGAAAGACGGTCAGGACAATGTTCCTATTGGCGTTGCAGATAATCTTAATCCCAGGGGTAATTACATCGTTTTGGAATATGAAAATAATTTAATTGTAATGGGCCATATGTTGAAAAACTCCATAATGGTATCAACCGGTGATGTCGTAAAAAAGGGGCAACCAATTGCACGGGTAGGTAATTCAGGACGCACCACCCAGCCACATCTGCATATACACGCAATTGCGGGGACCGACACAGGTAAAATGATACAAGGCGGAAACGGAATACCAATTTACTTTGACGGTAAATTCCCTGTAAGAAACGACAGGATAAAAAAATAAAAACGAGTGCCTGACCTGGTAACGATGCCCCATATTGCATATTACCGGGATTGCCAGCGCAACCCTGGATCCACTGCATCGGATTTGCTGCCATGGTTTATCCTTAGGACTGCCTTTTCTGCGGCTGCTGGTCACATATTAGGTGCGATATATGATTAAGAGATTATTAATTTTTTATTAATTCCTGATTTATAATGACCTACTCCCGACCTTCCCCCTGGGGGGCTACTCTTTATACAAATCTATTAAAACGAGACATCCCGATACTATTCCTTTGTAATTGAATTCCTGCAAGTTGAATCAGGGTAAAATAACAGGAAATTGATAAAGGGGGGCCTCAAGCCCTGTAAGGGAATGATCCCGTGGGGATCAAATATCGGTAGCAATGGGAGGACAATTCAAACTACCGGCCCTTACAGGGCCGATGAGGGTGACCGTGGCAATAATTCTACCAATATTCGACTCCTACGGAGTCAGCCATGGTGTTTTTGTAATACCCTGGTCTCATTTTTCATGTTGTTCTTTCGATTTTTAGAATAATTTTTCTTCTGTATTCACTTTTTTTGTACCTTGGCTTTATGGGAAAGCAAATGGAAAAAGGTCTTTATTATGGATTTTCCTACGCACGGCCCAACATGCAAATCACGCATATGCCCGGTAGGGACGAAATTAAATTTCCGGGTACAAAGAGGTCAGGTTGTATTTGACCGGGAGATCACGATACGAAGCATCTTGTAAATCACATGTAAATGAAATCACTGGGCCGGTCGTTAGGCACAAACTTTAAAAATGCCGGTGGTATGAAGAAATGCCTTCAATTTATTATTCTGATCTCTTTATTTCTATCAGTTGGGGTAAAGGAATCCGAATGTCAGGAATTTTCTTTGGTTGGAACCTGGAAAATTGTAGAAGTTGATAGTTGTGCAAGAGGGGTATATCCGGGGGCAGAAGTGAAAAAATACAAAATGAATAATGTAAATGGAATACTTTCATTCAATGCCAATGGTCAGGGATCAATTGAATCAAATGCACAAATACTTTGTAAATACAAAAACTTCAGCTGGGTAGAAAAAACAGACACCTTGATGATTTCAGTTTTACCTGGTAAGATTGAAGGTAATTCCTGTCAGAAAATTCATTTTCTAAATCACCTTACTGTTGAAATTGAAAAAATCCGTGGATGTTCAAGATTCGGGCTTGGTATTTGGTATGATGTTAAATTAGAAAAAAAAGAATAATCTTGTCAATACCCAACATGCAAACAAGGCATATGCCCGGCAGTGCATTGATCGCAGGCGCGATCCCGGTGACATTCGTTGGTTTAACTTTAGGTTCAAACATTCCCAATTCCCTTCTTTTTTAAACACCTGCAACCAATAATCGTCACCAGGAGGGTTAATTCGGCTTTTCTATAAGAAAAACGCAATTTTCCCATCATAAATGCGTACCTTTGCACCCTTTTTCCGGGCATCGTTTTATCAAACATAACAAACATAAAATTAAATGATTACAGTCTCAAACCTGGGCATCCAGTTTGGCAAGCGCATCCTGTTCCAGGACGTAAACATGGTATTCACGCCCGGCAACTGCTACGGGATCATCGGGGCCAACGGCGCCGGAAAATCCACCTTCCTGAAATTGCTCTACGGAGAGATGGATAACACCACGGGATCGGTCACCTTCGGGCCGGGAGAACGGCTCTCGGTGCTGAAGCAGAACCATGCCGAATTTGATGCCTTTCCCGTGCTCACAACCGTGCTGATGGGACACTCCCAGCTGTGGGAGATCATGAATGAAAAGGATATCCTCTACGCTAAAACCGACTTCTCGGAGGCCGACGGAAACAGGGCCTCCGAACTGGAAGAGCGGTTTGCCGCCATTGATGGCTGGAATGCCGAAAGCAACGCCGCCAGCCTGCTGAGCGGACTTGGGATCAAGGAGGAGCTGCACAGCAAGCTGCTGCGCGAACTCAACGGGAGAGACAAGGTAAAGGTCTTGCTTGCACAGGCGCTTTTCGGGAAACCGGACAACCTCCTGCTCGATGAGCCTACCAACGACCTCGACCTTGAAACAGTGAACTGGCTCGAAGGCTACCTGGCCAACTTTGACAATACGGTGCTGGTCGTTTCGCATGACCGGCATTTCCTCGACTCCATCTGCACCCATATCGTCGACATCGATTTTGGCCGTGTACAGCAGTTCCCCGGGAATTACAGCTTCTGGTACGAGTCGAGCCAGCTGGCCCTCCGCCAGCAGCTCGCCCAGAATAAAAAGGCCGAGGACCGCAAAAAGGAACTGCAGGAATTCATCGCCCGGTTCAGCGCCAACGCATCGAAGTCGAAACAAACCACCAGCCGTAAAAAGATGATCGAGAAGCTCAACATCGAAGAGATCAGGGCTTCCACCCGCAAATATCCGGGCATCATCTTTACCCCCGACCGTGAGCCGGGAAATACCATCCTCGAGGTGAAGGACCTGAGTAAGACGCTCGACGGAACCCTGTTGTTCAAAAACCTCAGTTTCACCATGCAGAAGGAGGATAAGATCATCTTCCTTTCGCGGGATACCCGGGCGATGACCGCATTGTTCGAGATCATCAAGGGGCACGACCAGCCCGATACCGGGTCGTACGTGTGGGGCCAGACCATCACCAAGGTCTACCTGCCGCTGGAGTACGAAAAGTTGTTCCAGACCGACATCAACCTGATGGAATGGCTCGCCCAGTTCTCGAGCGATACCACCGAAAATTACCTCCGGGGATACCTTGGAAAAATGCTCTTCTCGGGGGAGGAGATATTTAAAAAGGCCAGCGTCCTTTCGGGTGGCGAAAAGGTGCGCTGCATGATCTCCAGGATGATGACCCGCAATGCCAATGTGATGATCCTCGACACCCCCACCAACCACCTCGACCTTGAGTCGATCCAGGCGTTCAACAATACGCTCATGAAATTCAAGGGAAACATCCTCATGTCGTCGCATGACCATGCCTTTATTCAAACCGTGTGCAACCGCATCATCGAAATATCCCCCATGGGCATGATCGACAAACGGATGGAATACGATGACTACGTTACGGATGAGAAGATCAGGGAACAGCGAAACAGGCTTTATTGATTTACGATTTACGATTGGGGATTTACGATTGAGGATAACATTGGAGTTTCCTGAATTACCGGGGCACCTCGTTCGGAATTCAAAATTCGTTGTTCAATATTCGGGATTCAAAAACGCATCCCGATTGCCATAAACCATTTAATTCAACACCACCATCCACGTTCTATGATTGCAGCAGAAGGCCTTACCGTTGAGTTCGGAGGAACCACACTTTTTAAAAATGTTTCGTTTGCCATCAACGAAAAGGACCGCATCGCCCTCATGGGAAAGAACGGCGCGGGAAAATCAACCCTGCTTAAAATCCTTGCCGGCGAACGGCCTCCCACGTCAGGGCGGGTTTCCGCCCCTAAAGGTGCTGTTGTGGCCTACCTTCCGCAGCACCTGCTGACGGTCGACAGCCGTACGGTGTTTGAAGAGGCTTCCCTGGCCTTTTCGTCCATTTTCGATATGAAAAACCGGATCGAAGACCTGAACAGCCAGCTTACCCTCCGCACCGACTATGAATCGGATGAATATTACAAGATCATCGAAGAGGTTTCGTTGCTGAGCGAAAAGTTCTACTCCATCGCGGATATCAACTACGATGCGGAAATTGAAAAAATATTGCTGGGATTGGGGTTCCTGCGCAGCGACTTTACACGTCCGACCGGCGAATTCAGCGGGGGATGGCGCATGCGCATCGAACTGGCCAAAATCCTGCTGCAAAAACCCGACCTCATCCTGCTGGATGAACCGACAAACCACATGGACATTGAATCGGTACAATGGCTGGAAGAATTTCTCATCAACAGCGCCAAAGCTGTTATCGTGATCTCGCACGACAGGGCCTTTGTCGACAACATCACCACCCGCACCATCGAGGTGACCATGGGGCGCATCTATGACTACAAGGTCAACTATACCATGTACCAGCAACTGCGGCTTGAACGCCGCCAGCAGCAGCAGAAAAAGTTTGACGAGCAGCAGAAGATGATCGCCGAAACGCAGGAGTTTATTGACCGCTTCAAGGGAACCTACAGCAAGACGCTGCAGGTGCAGTCGCGGGTGAAAATGCTCGAGAAACTTGAAATTGTTGAGATCGACGAGGAAGATACTTCAGCTTTGCGGCTGAAATTCCCGCCTTCACCCAGGTCTGGCAGCTACCCGTTGATCCTGGGTGGATTGTCGAAGAATTATGGCGACCACATTGTGTTTTCTGATGTATCCCTCAGCATTGAGCGTGGAGAACGGGTGGCGTTTGTCGGGAAAAACGGCGAGGGCAAATCCACCCTGGTCAGGGCGATAATGGGCGAAAAAGGGTACAAAGGGAATCTCACCCTCGGTCACAACATCATGATCGGCTATTTTGCCCAGAACCAGGCTTCGATGCTCGACGAAGAGATAACAGTGTTCCAGACCATCGATGATGCGGCCAAAGGCGATATCCGGGCCAAGATCAGGGATATCCTCGGGGCCTTTATGTTTGGCGGCGACATCTCCTCAAACAAGGTGAAAGTGCTTTCAGGCGGCGAACGTACACGCCTCGCCATGATCAAGCTGCTCCTCGAACCCGTGAACCTGCTTATCCTTGATGAACCCACGAACCACCTCGACCTGAAGACCAAGGATATCCTGAAAAGCGCCCTGCAGGATTACGATGGCACCATGATCCTGGTATCCCACGACCGCGATTTCCTGGATGGACTGGTAAATAAGGTTTTTGAATTCGGGAACAAACAGGTGAAGGAACACCTGGGCGACATCCACAGTTTCCTGCAAAAGAAAAAGATGGAAAACCTCCGCGAACTGGAGCGGACCATAAAGCTTTAAAGCGGCAGACCGGTTTACGCTTATGAAATTTTCACCGAGGTCATTGAAAGAGAACCCATCATCATTTTATCATTGAAAAAAGTGGCGGTTTCATCCCCGTTTTTCAAGCCCAGCACATAAAGCAAAGGGAGGTAATGTTCCGGCGTCGGAATTGCCAGCCCGATGGCGGAGCCTAACTTCTGATAATTGATCAGTTGCTGGTGTTCGTTTCCGGCGATCAGCTTCTTAAAAATTTCATTTGCTTCAATTGCCCAGTCGAACCCCTGGGTTTTCCCGGACCAGTCGACGGCGCGGAGGTTATGGACCATATTCCCGCTGCCGATGATCAGTATGCCCTTCTGGCGAAGCGGGGCCAGCTCCTTTGCAAGGTTGTACTGGGATTGGGCACTTTGTCCATAATCCAGGCTTAGCTGGATCACCGGTATCGATGCATCCGGGTACATTTGTTTGACAACGCTCCACGTGCCATGGTCAAGCCCCCACTTGTCGTCGAGCCCGACACTTGTTTCGGTGATATCCCCCTGCACCTCTTTCGCCAGTTCCGGACTGCCGGGGGCCGGGTACTGCACGTCGTACAGTTGCTGCGGGAACCCGCCGAAATCGTGGATCGTTTTGGGTTTGGCCATGCCAGTCACATAGGTGCCATTTGTCTCCCAGTGCGCCGATATACACAGGATGGCATTCGGCTTTGGCATCGTTGCCGCCATTGCCTTCCACCCGTCGGTAAACTCATTGTGTTCTATGCCATTCATGGGGCTGCCGTGACCGATAAAGAGCACCGGCATGGTACCGGTGCGCTCCATCGATTGTGACAATTTTTTTAAATCATTCAGTTTCATGGCTGTTGCGGTTAATGGTAAAAGCGCGAGTGATGCAAGAAATTGCTTCCGGTCCATTCCTGATTATTGTACAGCAACAAGTTTCAGCTTTATCGTGAATTCATCGTAAATCACTTTGTCGCCAAGGTCGCTGAAGAATGTGCCTGAACCGTATTTGATATTGTATGCGGTGCGGTCAACAACGATGCTGTTTGCCATGAAAACGAAGGAGCTACCATCTTTCTTGACAACGGTTTTGAAGCTGAGGGGCTTTGAAACACCCTTGATGGTAAGGTTTCCATGTACTTCGGTCACGGCCTTGGTGAGATCAACCGGCTTTGTGATGGTGAATGTTGCTTCCGGGAACTTGGCCACGTCAAAAAAGTCGGGGGAACCCAGGTGACCGATCAGCTTCTTGTTGTATTCTGCATCGGTGAGGTCGGTGTTAACGATGGTATTCATGCTGATCACAAACGATCCGGCGGTAATTTTATCGCTTGCCACTTTGAATGAGCCTGATTTAATGCCAATGGTACCTTCATGGAACCCGGTAATCTTTTCGGCTTTCCAGTTTAAAGTTGATTTTGCGGCGTCAACGGTGTAGGTTTGCGCCCATGTAGCTGCAATTGCAAATTGCGATAAGAAAAATAATGCGATGATTTTTGTTTTCATAGTTATGTTTAATTTTAATGATTGATACTAATTGATTTCTAAAACCTTTACTAACTCACCTTATCCTCTCCGGCAGGAGAGGAATCCCCCTTCTCCTCCAGGAGAAGGGGCCAGGGGATGAGGTGCATTTACCCGGGGAAATGTGCCAGTTGATGAGGTGCAATGATCTGGGAAAATGTGCCAGGTAATGAGGTGCTTTTCATTCGACAAAGGTACAGTGCCTCAAACCCCCGTGGTTGCACTTTCAGGAAGAGTGGTGGTACAATCAGGAAATGACGGAAGGAATCTGGTTGCGGAAGCCGGTAGGGGTGGTCCCGGTTTTCTTGTGAAATACCCGTGTAAAGTAGGATTTCTCATTGTAACCCAGCTCATAACCGATTTCGGAAACCGTTTTTTCTGAGTTCAGGAGCAACTGCCGTGCTTCAATCAGTTTCCGTGTTTCAATGATCTCGGTGATGCTTTTCCCAAAGACAGCCTGGCTGATCAGGTTCAGGTTGCGGGCCGACATGTTGAGTTTTTCGGCGTAAAATTCAACGCCGACGGGGCGTTTGTAATTATATTCCAGGATTTGCAGGAAGTTGTTGAAGGTGATGAGCTGGGAACTCCCGGTGGCCTTCTCGTCGAGAAACTGTTTTTTGGTGGCCGATTCAAGCTTCGAAAGAACTGCATTCAGCAAATGCCTGATCATCCTGTAATCAACCGGCTCCAGTGCATTTTCGCGGAGCATGATTTCACACAGGTCATGCAGCGTGGTGCTGCAAAAATCGTTGTCAAGCCTGAAGTTGATGTCATCAATAAAAGTTGAATAAAAATTAAAATTGCTTTGCGGGATAAAGTCGCTGGTGTACCTGATGACCCAGCCCAGCGTTTCCTCATCGGGAATGAAACTGTGCACCTTCCCCTGGGCAATATACACGATCACGGGCGGCTCAAGCATCTCCTGCGTGAAATCAACGAAATGAGCCGGGTGGCCATGGGTCACGATGATGAGCTCCTCATGGTCGTGCCGGTGCGGCTCCGAGGGATTCATCAAAATCGATCCGACCAGTTCACGGGTGATCTTTTCAATCATAAAAGGAATTTCCATGTTCCGGTAGTTATTCGATGATGAGCTTAATTTGTTCCGACTTGCTGGCAGACGATGCCCGTAATATATAGATGCCTTTTTTCAACCTGCTGATGTCAATCACTGTTTTTGCCTGCTGCAAAGGTTGTTGCAGGACAACCTGCCCCCGGAGGTCGCACAGGGAGATCATTTCGTTTTTATTTCCGCCGAAGGAGGGATGAATTACGGTAACGGCCGTTGTTGCAGGATTGGGGAATGCAAAGAGGTTCCTGATAAGGGGTGCCTGACCGTCCATCCCGTTGATGAAAGAGACATAGTGCGCCTCGTAACGATACAGGTTGAATAGCGGACCGGTTTCATGCTTCTGGTTATAAAAAAACAAATAGCCGGTTTCGGGCTGGTAGCCTCCTGAAAACCACCATTCGTATTTTCCGGTGATTGAATTTCCGTAGTTGTCATAGGTATATGTCTGCCGGAAATAGTCGCGCCAGGAGTTCATATACCAGATTTCATACTTTTCGGAAAGCTTGTTTCCAGTCAGATCATAGGTGCAGGTGGCCCGGTCGCTGTCGACCCATGAGGTGCCCTGGGGTTCCTGCCCGAGTGTAGTCAGCCTGTTGCCATTTGCATCACAGGTGTAGGTTTCTTTCCAGTTTGGCTGCCAGGCAGTATTGTACCCCAGGTCATGAACATAGGTCAGCAGGATTCCTGCTGTATCAAAGTTGAAGGTGTCCCGCCACCCATTTTCCCATGCAACCGAGTTCCATAGCTGGGCCATATAGGTCAGCTTTTTCCCGTTTGCATTGTAGGTAGAGATAAACCTGTTGTTATTCTGCCACACGTTGTTTTTCAACAGTTCGCTGAAATCAACCAGTTCATTCCCTGATGCATCGTAGGTGTAACTATTTCGTGAAGTAACAGCCCATGCGTTGTTATGTCCGGATTCGTAGATCCTGGTTCCCATGTGGCCGGCTGAGTCGTAGAGAAAGGAGACCCGGCTCGACTTGATCCATGCGCTGTCGGACCAGTATTCAAAGGCAGTCGTAAGTGTTTTCCCCGCAGAGTCGTATGTGCTGCAGGTTTTGTCGCCATTCGCCCAGGCACCGTTTTTCCATGTCAGGCGGAAATGATCCAGCAGGTTTCCGCCTGCATCATAGGTAAATGTCTCTTTCCCTGAATTCCGCCAGGTGCCGGTGGTCCATGCCTGGATTAATATGGCAGAAAGCCGGCCATGTGCATCAAATGTCCGGGTGGTCTGTTGCTGCAACCCTGCAGTGTCGTAAGTGGTGAGCGTGTCCCACTCAAACTGCAGCGGGTTTACTTTGGCTGAATTCACCTGTGGCCTGCCCTGGGCGTGGGCAAGGCAGGTAAGGATGATGAAAAAGCATGTGAGTAAAATTTTCATAAAAACCTCCGTTTTTAAACGCCACCCCGGCGCCGTTCCTTTTTCTCTGATTGTTGCCGTTTCGCCTCCAGCCGTTCCTCCTTCGAAGCCCTGGATGGCTTTGTCGGCGTGCGCTTCTTCCGTGGTGTCAGGGCACGGGTGAGCAGCATGTAAAATTTTTCAATGACCTTCTCTTTGTTTTGCAACTGCGACCGTTTCGTTTGCGAAACAAGCACCAGTTCGCCGGCTAAATTGATCCTTGAGGCAAGTTTCTCCGCAACCAGCTCTTTTTCTGCATCCGACAGCAGGGCCGACGACGCAACATGAAACCGCACCTCCATCCTGGTGCTCACCTTGTTCACATTCTGCCCGCCGGGGCCGCTGCTCCGCGAGGCGCTGAAATGCAGTTCACCCAAAAAATCCCGTTCATCCATATTCGCCGCCATCAAACAAATATAACTCTTTCCGTTCAATAATCGGCATGTTCCTTTTCTGTTTTCTCTGTGGATCTTCGTGTTCACTTCGTGGCCCTTCGTGAAACAGATATTACCCGGCTCACCGGGGAGGCAAAGCGAGTAACAGGGAAAAGCTAAAAAACCCAAAACCAATTTTTTTAGAAAAAATAACCATCCCCGGGCAACCTGCATTTTTTTTCCGTGTCTTCTTTCCAGATCACCTTGATTTTTCAAGGAACTCCAAAACCCATTATCTGCCTATAACCCGCTATCACTCTTAAAACTTAAAACTTAACACTTAACACTTGAAACTTAACACTTAACCGTATATTGTACACCGCCTGCAGCAGGGCAACAAAATTCACCATGGCCGACAACACGCTTCAATTCATGGTTTACCTGCGCCAGGGCCAGGTTAAGAAAATTGACCGTCTGAAGGACGACGGAACATTCGTATGTGAAAAATAATTTTTTTTGGTTAATTTTTTACGGGGCACAGCCGCTATTGAATTTTAATAGCGGCTGTTGCATTTTGTGATTAATCCCCGTTGTTTTGTACTTTTGTACAAATGATCCGCATGAATAAAAGATACGTCACAATGCTGGCAGGACTGTTTTTCCTGCTCTCCGTTTCAGGATTTTCCCAGGGAAAACAAACCGAAATCATCATCCTCCACACCAACGACATGCATTCCAAGATCGACAACATGGCCAAACTGGCCTACCTTGCCGACAGCCTGCGGAAAGGCCACCCGTATGTATACCTGGTGTCGGCCGGCGATAATTTTACCGGCAACCCGGTGGTCGACATGGTCCCTGAAAAAGGTTATCCGATGATCGACCTGATGAACCGCTGCGGCTTCGAGGTGAGCGCTATGGGAAACCACGAGTTCGACATGGGGCAGACAATGCTGAAAAAGCGGATGCAGCAGGCGAAATTTCCTTTTATCAGTTGCAACATGGACGGTTCTGATGCCGTGGTCGGACAGCTCAGGCCATATTTCTTCCTCCCTGCGGGAAAGGATACTGTAGCAATGCTGGGACTTATCCAGCTCGACGACAACGGCTTGCCCAGCGCGCATCCCTCAAACATGAAGGATGTCAAATTTGTCAACGGACTTTCCAAAGCCCGGGAATTTGCCTGGCTGAAAAAACCGCATACCATCTTGATTGCACTGTCGCACCTTGGCATCGACGACGACATCCGACTGGCCGATTCGGTACCCGGTTTCGATGTGATTATCGGTGGCCATTCGCACACCCTGCTGAACCAGCCAAGGTTTGCCAACGGCGTGATGATCGTCCAGGCCGGGTCGAATCTGAAATACGTGGGCAAAACCACCCTGGCGGTTGCCGACGGCAAAGTGGTCGGCCGGAACGACGAAGTGATCCTGGTCTCCTCCCTGAAAAAGGAAGATCGTGGGTTACGGGCGCTCATCGACATGTATAACGACAACCAGGAATTCAATAAAATAGTTGGAACTGCCGAAAAACCGCTCGAAGGGGAGGATGAGCTCGGCAGCCTGATGGCCGATGCCCTGACCAGCCAGCTCCAGGTCGACTTCGCCTTTCAGAACCGGGGCGGGATCCGGGTATCTTCCATGGCCCAGGGAGCAATCACCCTGAAGGATATATACAAACTCGATCCCTTCAACAACCAGGTCGTCATCTTTACGATGAAATCCGACGAGATCAGGTCACTGATATGTTATGGATACCAGCACGAAAAGGGCATTGACCTGCAGGTTTCGGGCATGACCTACCGGGTGACCGACGACGGGAAGGGACAATGCGCGAAGGTGGAGATGTCCGACATGTCGGGCAAACCCATTGACCCTGCAGGAGAATACTCGGTGGCCATGAGCAATTACATGGCATACACCTACAAATTTGATCATAAAGACCCGGGAACACCGTCGACACTTACAACAGCCGAAGCGTTGATCAGGTATCTCGGGGTAGCAGGAAAGATCGATTATCATGGCGTGAAAAGGGCGGCAATCGTTCAATAAGAAAAAACCAAATACCAGGGAGCCAATGGAAGAATATATCAAAAGGTCTGTCAGTCTTGCTGATGCTCAGCGTATTGCAGGGGCAGCCGTTTCAAAGGCCGCCGAACTCGGTATCGCGGTTGCCGTGACCATCGTGGATGAAAGCGGGATCATAAAACTCTTTACAAGGATGGACCATGCCCCGCTCATTGCGGTGGATGCATCCCGGAAGAAGGCGGTTACCGCTGTCGGTTTTGGCATGCCGACAGGCGAACCCTGGTTCGATTTCATCAAGGATGATCCCATCATGCGCGAAGGCGTTCATGGTTTCAGGGATTTCATGCTGATGGGCGGAGGATTTCCGATCGTTGAGAACAACCAGGTGATCGGGGGAATCGGCGTCAGTGGCGGACATTACATAAAAGACCAGGAGTGTGCCTTGGCCGGCCTGGTATCAATTGGGAAGTAAGTTATGACAAAAATCAAGGATCAGACAGAATTGCTGAAAAGGCTCAACCGGTTTTCGCAGTCTTTTGTAAAAATCACCACCATTGAGGAATTGGCCACCAGTGTAGGGGAGGTGCTGGATGATCTCCTTGACATTGAATCGTCGGGACTGTACCTGTATGATTTCCAGGAAAAACGGCTCAAATTACTGATTGCAAAGGGTTTTTCTGACGAAGAACGTATGGACGCCGACAATACAGCGATGGAGCGGCACCCGGGCTATGTGTTTAGAACCGGGCAGACCATCAATATCCCGGATACCGAAAATGACCACTCAAACCTTACCCTTTCATCCAGGCGCAGTTTCGTTGTGCGGTCAAGGCTTTATATTCCGGTGCTCAACGGAAGCCAGCCCGTGGGTGCTTTTGGCATTGTCAGTTCACAAAAAAACTATTTCACCGAGGAGTACGAGGTCATTCTTTCCTTCATCTGCAATATTGCCGGCAGCATTTATGCCACCATCGTGAACAATGCGGAACAAAAAAAAGCGCATGATCACCTGGCAGCCCTCACGGTGAGGCTTGAAACCCTCATTAAAAACCTCCAGTCGGGCATCCTGGTTGAAGACCAGGACCGCAGGATCGCCCTCATCAACAAGACCTTCTGCGATATGTTCGCCATTCCGGTTGAACCTGATTACCTGGTCGGTTCCGACTGTTCCGATTCGGCAGAACAATCCAAAAACCTGTTCACCGATCCTGATCATTTCGTCACACAAATCACGGCCATTCTCCAGGATAAAATCCCTGTCATCGGCGAGGAACTCGAACTTGCTGACGGGCGGATCTTTGAGCGTGATTATATTCCGATATTCCTCGACGGGAAATTCCTTGGAAACCTCTGGCAATACCGCGATATCACTGCCCGTGTGATGACCGAGAAGGACTTACGGAAAGCCATGTCCGAAGCCAGGTCGGCAACCCTGGCTAAAAGCACGTTCCTGGCCAACATGAGTCACGAGATCAGGACGCCCCTCAACGCAGTAATCGGCCTTTCACGGCTTATGCGCGACACGAACATGAGTCCCGAACAGAAGATACTGAATGACAAATTACTCCTTTCGGGAGAAAACCTCCTTGGCATTATCAATGAGATTCTCGACTTTTCGAAGATTGAAGCCGGCAGGGTTGAACTTGAGGAAATCCCTTTCAACCTGCAGGACCTGGTTGGCAAGGTGTACAAGTTCTTGTCACATGTTGCCGAAGAAAAAACCATTGTACTAAAAGCCTCGATGGATGTGTCCTTTCCCAGGGCTGTCATAGGCGATCCTAACAGGCTGCAGCAGGTACTGATCAATCTTTTGAACAACGCCATAAAATTCACTTCCGACGGGGGTGTCGATCTTACATGTAAACTTATTCGGGAAACCGATAGTGGGGCTTCATTCCTTTTCTCAGTTGCCGATACCGGGATCGGGATCAGCGAAGAGAACCTGCAGGATATTTTCGAAGAATTCAAACAGGAGGATGAAACTGTTACACGTGTGTACGGCGGAACCGGTCTCGGACTGGCCATCAGCCGGCAACTCGTGAGCCTTATGGGTGGTTCCCTGCAGGTTGAAAGTGAAAAAGGGAAAGGCAGCAGGTTCTTTTTTACCATTGAGTTCGGCACCACCGATGTAGCAGTGCTCAGGGAGGTGAACCGGAAAATTTTCATTGACCCGGAAACCCTCAGGGGGAAAAACATCCTGCTTGTTGAAGACAACGAATTCAACCAGTTCATAGCCAGGTCGATCCTTGAAAAATGGAACACCGCTGTCGAGATCGCTGCAAACGGCAAGGAGGCCATCCGTTTGATCAGGCAAAAGAGCTATGACCTCATCCTGATGGACATGCAAATGCCCGTGATGGATGGGTTAACTGCCACCCGCTTCATTCGTACGGAGCTAAATATTGTCACCCCGGTCATCGCGCTTACAGCCTTTGCAACCAGTGATGCCATCGAAAAGGCATATGCTGCAGGCATGAACGGGTATCTGACCAAACCTTTTGAAGAGGAGATCCTGTACAGCCAGTTGTTGTCAGTTTTTGGGATAACCCCGCGCTTCATCTCTGACACAGATGGAATGGCAAACCCTGTACGTCTTGTTTCCACTGCCGGCAACCTGCTTTATGACCTGGACAACCTCTCCAGACTGTTCGGTGACGACCAGGCGGAGATGATTGGCCTGATTGAAAAATTTATCGAACTTACGCCGGAATATTCATCGGCACTTTTTTCGGCCTATGCGCAAAACAACATCGGAGAGGTGGCAAAGGCCGCCCATAAGATCAAATCCAGCCTTGAACTGCTCTCGTCCGGAGGGCTCAGCCTGAATATAAACCAGATTCACGAATGTACTACTAAAATGGAAAACCTGGAAAAACTTCCGGAACTGATCAGTTATTACCGCGAAAATGTCCAGGTGCTACTACAGCAATTGAATGAGAAAGTGGCCCTGATGAGAAATTCCATCGTGTGAAACGTGATTTTTTTCGATGTTACTTAAACCAGAGCAGGTGGATGAGCTGGGCGATCTCTGTATTCTGGATGAACGGGCCGCGAAGGCTGTCGCATTCATCGGCGAAGTTCCGGTACAATTCACTTCCGGCACCTTTGGCGTAAAAGGGGATCAGCGAGTTCGAATGGTTGTCTGAATAGAACACCATCAGGGGAAGGCTTCCTTTTCCATTGTCCGTGGGCGGGATAAATGGTTGTTCGCCCCAGAGCAGCCCGGTTTCGTGATCGCCGGTTACGATGAGCAGGGTCTCCTTCCAGCTGCTGTTCCGCTCAACCCAGGCAACCACCGTTTCAACGCTTTCATTAAACCCGTTCATCTCCTCGATCAACCGCCCTTGCTGGTTTGAATGCGATGCCCAGTCGGTTGCGCCGCCCTCGATCATCATGAAAAAACCTTTGGGATTGTTGTCGAGTACATTCAGGGCCCCGCCAACCATCTCCGACAAGGCAGGCACAGTTTTAACAAGGGGAGTGGTATAGGGAGGTGAGTCTTTTGTTTCACCATTCATTGCCGTACGCGCCTGCTGGATCGTCGCACCAGTTTTGGGGCAGCCCAGTACCCTTTTCGGGGTTTTCCCTTTTTGCAATGCCCTGAAATCTTCAAGGTTGCGGATTACAGTCCATGGATCCGGAATTTTATCCCCGTCGGTATCCCTGACGGTCTTTGTTTTGCCGCTGACGCCAAAAGTGATGCTTTTCCCGCTGCCGGCGATGAATTGCAGCCAGAATGCACTGTCGACCACATATTTTGCATGGGTCCATTTCCCTTTTACAGGTAACCCGTCATTGTCATACATCGGATCGCCGCAGCCCATGATCACATCACAGCGGCTGTCGAGCAGCATTTCGGCAGCAATTTGTGAGTAATTTGTCCTGGTGAGGTTGTGTGCCACAAATCCGGCCGGTGTTGCATGGCAGAATGGAACAGTCGTGACGACACCAGCCGATTTTCCGATCGATTTGGCCCACTGTACGAGGTTTTCGAGGGAATCGTGTCCCAGCGACATGCCGATGGAATTGTTGTAGGTTTTAAACCCTGTTGCTATAGCCGTGGCGGCGGCCGCGGATTCGGTGAAATCCCGTTTCAGGTATGCCGTATCTTTCCACGCCAGGGATGGGTTGTAGCCCGTGGCAAAGTAATTTGAACCGGGGTTGCCGGCTTCGTATTCCCCGGCTTTGCCCGGATAGTGTGCCATAGCAAGCTTTACCGGGAATTTTTCCTGGACCTGGCCCGGCACCCCCTGGTAATAATTGGTTGCAAGGATGTGGTTGTATCCTACCCCGTCGCCAATCATGATAATGATGTTTTTAGGGCACGGAAGGTTTTTTTTCTGCTGTGCTGCAACATTCAGAATGGAAAAAACAGCAATCAGAGACAGGAGAAGAAATATTCGGTTTGGACGAAACATATGCAAAGATAACAAATTCGTCATTCTGCCATTCTTACCCCCTCATTCACCCCCCTTTTTCGGGGGTTCATCGAAAAAGAGTTTCCATGGGGGCCCGTCTTCATTAATTTTGACCTAAATATTTACCCCATGGAAACCTTCACACACATCCTTGCATCTTTAGACATTTTCCAGGTTATCATCAATGCGTTCCCGCAGATTTTCAACCCCCTCATGCATGCTTTTGAAGGGATTTACCGGGTCATGCTCAATGACGGGAAACAACTGTTTTCATCACATCCCGGGTTGTTTTCTGGTATATTCATCTTTCTCCTTGGGTACATCAGCGTTGCCGGAATTCAACGGATGCGCCGTTTTTTTATGCCGGTTTTGAAGAATTCCTGACAACACTCCTTTCAAACTCATTCACTCACCAACTATTCCTGCACCGATCTTTCGTAAATTCGCCGTTTAAACCAACTAACTTGTTTGAACGATGGCGTGGATCTATTTGTTTATTGCCGGATTGATGGAGATCGGATGGCCCCTGGGCCTGAAATTCTCGCAAACCCAGCCAGGCCATAGGATTGGCTGGATTATTTTCGCCATATTAAGCATGACTGCCAGCGGGATCTTTCTCTGGATCGCCCAGAAGACCATCCCGATGGGCACTGCCTATGCTATCTGGACCGGCATGGGTGCTGTTGGCGCATTCCTGCTTGGGATACTCCTGTTCAGGGATCCCGCCAGCTTTTTCCGGATTGCCTCCGCAACGCTGATTGTGCTGGGCGTTATTGGGCTTAAACTTTCAAGCAATTAGGAAAAATCAAAGTGCAAAATGCAAATTCAAAATGCAAAAACAAAGTGCAAAGGAGTTGTGAATCAGGAAGATCCTTCTCTGTGATAAGCTTACGTGTCCATTAATTACATCATAAAATTTTCCCCATGAGCCTTGACTATTTTTCCCGGTTTTTCGATAATGCAACCTTCATGTACCTGGTTCTGCCGCTACTGATATTTCTTTTTCGCATTGTAGATCAGTCGATTGGTACACTTCGCCTCATCTTTGCGGCAAAGGGAATGAAAAACCTGGCCCCGTTTTTTGCATTTTTTGAATCATTTATCTGGCTGGTGGCCATCGGGCAGATCATGAAGCAACTCGACAATGTATACTGCTATCTTGCTTTTGCCGCGGGATATGCTGCAGGCAACTACTTCGGGATTATCCTGGAAGAAAAACTGTCCATCGGAACGGTGGTGATAAGGGTTATTCCGAAAAAAGACACCACCGAACTGATCAAACACCTCCGTGCTGAGAATTTTGGGGTGACCGTGGTACCGGTTGACGGCATGATGGGGCCAACCAAGATGCTCTTCACAACCATCTGGCGCAAGGAAGCACCCTATGTGATTGACATCATCAGGGAGCATAATCCAACAGCCTTCTATACCATTGACGAAGTGAAAATTGTCAGCGGCGGCTATTTCGACCGGCAAAGCAAATCAATCTTCTCAATTTTAAATCCATTCCAGAAAACCCTTAAATCGTAAATCAAAAATCGTAAATCGTAAATTTCCAAAACCAGCCCATGACCCTTACCTAAAAGTGTTGTATCTTAGAGCAAAAATAGAACCTATGGAAACCTATGAAAAAATTCTCGTTTTGAACAACGAATTCGAGGCAAACCTGCTTGAAGAAGTTCTCAACGATCGCAAAATACCCCACGGGATTGTCATTTCGGATGATTCAGCGCTTGGCGGAATCATGGAAATGGAAATTGGCTGGGGCTATGTGGAAGCACCCGAAAGATACAAAGAGGAGATCATGAAGATTTTTGAGGAGATCACCAGGCAGTGAGTTCAATTGAATGGAGAACCTGAAGGAGTTTTTTGAAATCCTGTTGAATTCAGAAAAACTGATTCATTATGGGGGACTGGCACTCCTGCTGATTGTGATATTTGCTGAAACAGGTTTGATCATCGGTTTTATTTTCCCGGGTGACGCCCTGTTGTTTACGGCAGGGTTGCTTTGCGGCAGTGACCTGGCTGTGAATATCTGGCTATTGGTAATCTCAGTTGCCCTTGCTGCCATTGCGGGGAATTTTACCGGTTATTTTACCGGGAAGATCTTCGGGCAAAGGCTGTTGCTTAAAAAAGATACATTTTTCTTTAAGCAACGGCACTTTGAAAAATCCCGGGATTATTACGAGAAGTATGGCGGAATTGCCCTGGTTGCCGGCCGTTTTTTACCGGTCATCCGTACGTTCGTACCCATTCTTGCGGGAACCATCGGGATAAACTTCTGGAAGTTCAATATGTTCAATATTGTCGGAGCGGTGCTGTGGGCAGGAACCCTGATACCGCTTGGTTACCTGGTGGGAAAGAAAATCCCGGCTTCCATTGATAACATCGAGTATTTTGTGTTAGGCATTACCCTTGTCACCATGACCATCCTGGTACGCGGGATTGTGAAATTTAAGAAGCGGCCGGAGTGAGCATGGCAAAGCCATCGTCGATGAGTTTCGCCATCCCTTCGTTTTTCGGCTTCTTTGAAAGCAGGAATTCGGTGACTTCGCGGGTGAATGCATCCTCAATTTTCTTCTCTTTCAGCAACTCCAGTATTTCCAATGCGCAGAGCCAGTCGTCGGCATGATCGCGCTTCAACTCCTGCCAGATTGAAGGCAGTAGCGCAAAGGAACAATTTTGCTCACGAATATCACGTACCTGCTGATACAGCCCGTGCAGTTTTTTTGCTTTCTCCTCGTGCCGGATCTTATGGGTTTTCTCTTCCGGGGCGGGATAGGTGAGTCCGAAGGCATCGGCATCGGCCGGGCCTGAAAATACAGAAACAATCCTATTTCCAATGGCCATGTCGAAAGTACCCCAGCCGGTTTCAAACAGGGTTTTTCCTTCGTAGGTTACCGAGCAGTCGGTGAAACTGATCAGCACAGGGCGCCCGTCACAGATGGTTTTGCTGAGCACTTTCCCGGCGACCGTCAATCCCGATTCAAAGGCAAGGTTCACCGGTTCGCCTTCGGTCAGCCCGATCTGGTCCAGTTCCTCCTCCGAAAAATCCTCAAGGGGTACCGAGAGGCTGGCCACCTGTCCGACCGGTGAACCGAACCCATGCGCATGGTACTCCTTGTCATGGCCGGGTAACTCTTTCCCTGCAAAATTCAGGGTTGTCGGTCCCGTGGTTTTCAGGTATACCGGGGCGCCGTTTTTTTCAAGAACCTGGGTAAAAGTGCCTGAAACCTCGAGCCCTGAACTATAAACGGCAGTTCCTGTATTGCCTGAGCGTATCGCCTGTTTAAGCCCATAAACGCCGCCGCGCCTGACGGCCATCGTTTCGGCAAATTCGTCGAGCACCTTGTTTAATGTTTCAAAATCGGGAGTGACGAAAAGTTGCGGCTGGGGCTCGGTGATGTCATAATTGTAATTGGCGGCATCGATGGTGAGCGGGATTTTTTTAACAGCAGGCTGCAGGCACTGGTAGCTTTCTGAAATGGATGAAAGCAGTCCGGCACCATAAATTTTCGGGTCACCGGGATCGCCGATCAGGCCATATTCCACGGTCCACCAGTGCAGGTTCCTGATGCGGGCCAGTTCGGAGGGTTCGCCCATGTTGTTTGATATGTCGGCAAGCCGTTTTTCAGCCTCCTTTATTTCAGCCTGGCTGGAATAGGGGTCTGCCTTTATAATCGAAAGATGGCGTATGGCTTCATACAAGGCGTAATCCTGTGTCGATAAAAAAGCTTTGGCACCGATTTCACCAAACCTCTGCAGAAAATCGGCATACCGGGGATCGGCAATGATGGGTGCATGGCCGGCTGCTTCATGAATGATGTCGGGCGCAGGCGTGTACCCGATCTGGTCGATGGGGCGGATATCCGCAGCGATGACGAGCACATTGTATGCCTGGAAAGCCATGAATGCCGAAGGAGGTACAAAGCCGTCTACCGCTACCGCTGCCCACCCGATATCCTGCAGGATTCGGTTCATCCCATACATGCTCGGGATGGTTTCGATGCTGATGCCCGTTTTTCGCAATCCCTCCAGGTACGCTCCATGGGCTACCTTCCCGAGGTAGCGCACATTCTGCCGCATCACATAGCGCCACAACGCCTGGTCCTGGGGTGTATATTCGTTGTATGGCTGGTCGATCACCAGGCTCATCAGGTGCCTGGGCAATTTATCGAGGATTGGGTTTGTTTCCATATCATTGCTTCTTTTGTGGAGGCGCGCCATGGTGCGAGACGCGCCATAACGCGTCTGTACTATCTTGGTTTGGCAAGTTCAAAGAGCGCTGCTCCGGAGGCGCGTACATAATGTTCGCCACCCATTCTGCCTACAAGGTCGATTTTGTTCGGGTCGATCCTGCCTTTTTCATCCAATACTTCAGTGTTTACGTGAATACGCAGGATTTCGCAGATCACGAGATTCCCGGCGGCGGGCCCGGTTCCGGTTTCAATCACCTGGAGTACCCTGCATTCAAACTGAACCGGAGATTCCCTGACCCTGAAAGGCTTCACCAGGTCGGATGGTTCCATGGTAAACCCTACCATCTCAAATTCGTTGACGCCTTTTGGAAAATCGGCGCTTGAGTCGCTCATCTTTTGCACCATCTCAAAGGTCACAGCATTGATCACAACCTCGGGAACCTCCTTGATGTTGTCGTAGGTATGCTTCGTGGTATTGTCGGTGCCGCGCCGTGAAGGCGAAAAGGCCACGATGGGAGGGTTGGCGCCGAAGGCATTGAAAAAGCTGAACGGGGAAAGGTTGGGTTTCCCGTCCTTGTCAATGGTGCTTGCAAAGGCGATCGGACGCGGGGCGATGGCGCCAAGCATCAGGTGGTGGAATTTGGGGATGGAGGTATCCGCGGGATCGAAGTGAATGTATTCGGGGGTAGGGAGAGTCATGATTGAATATTGAATATTGAACAACGAAGGTTGAATTAAGAAGTTGCAGGCAGGATTTTGGTTTTGACTTCACCAAAGCCGATGCGAAGGTTGTCTTTGATGCAGTAGCCCCGCATGATGATGGTGTCGTTGTCGTTGATGAACTTTCGTTCGCTGCCGTCGGCCATTTTTACAGGTCTGGTTCCTTTCCAGGCAATCTCGAGCATAGAGCCGAGTGAGTCGGGGGTGGGGCCGCTGATTGTACCGGAGCCATACATGTCACCCACGTTGATGTTGCAGCCGTTGACCGTTTGATGCGCCAGTTGCTGCGCCAGGTTCCAGTACATGTATTTGTAATTGGAATGGCAAACCAATTGTTCCGGCTGGTTTTCAGGCTGGATCAGCACGTCGAGCTGAACATCGAAATTGTGGTCTCCTTCGGTCCGGAGGTAAGACAGCACGGTAGGTTCCTGGGTGGGCCCGGGCACGCGGAAAGGTTCAAGGGCATCGAGTGTCACGATCCAGGGTGAAATCACCGATCCGAAATTCTTGGCAAGAAAGGGCCCAAGGGGAACGTACTCCCATTTCTGGATATCCCGCGCCGAAAGATCGTTGAACAGGACCATGCCGAAAATATGGTCTTCGGCATCCTCCGTTGAAACAGATTGCCCAAGTTCGGTTTTTCTCCCGGTGATAAAAGCCATCTCGAGTTCAAAGTCTACCTGCCTGGACGGCCCGAATTCAGGAAATTCAGCAGTGTCGGCTTTTGTTTGTCCCTTGGGGCGGTGAATGTTGGTACCGGAAACCACGATGGAAGAACTCCGGCCATGGTAACCTACCGGGATATGCTTCCAGTTGGGAAGCAGCGCATTGGCCGGGTCGCGGAACATGATTCCCACGTTGGTCGCATGCTCGATGCTCGAATAAAAATCGGTATAATCGCCTACATGCACAGGCATCTGCATTTGCACCGATCCGGCTGGGAATAGGATATCCTTTTGTATTCCGGGATGATCGCGAAGTTCAGGGTTGCTTTGTTCAAAGATCTCAGCAATCCGCAACCGGAGGGCACGGCCCGCCGGTTTGCCTATGGCGATCAAAGCGTTCAGCGTGTCCCTGCCAAAGAGATCATGGTCAATGTTCAACCCGTCGAAAAATCCCTTCATGGCCATTGCATGCAGATCCACGACGGTATCGCCGATCCGGGTGGCCGCCCTTGCAGGCCCGCCGGGTGTTTTAAAAATCCCGAACGGAATATTCTGCAACGGAAAATCACTGTTCCCGCTCACCTCGATCCAACTCTTCATATAAACATCTGTTTCCTTAGCCATACCACTCAAATTAACTCCTGTTAGCCCTGCCTTCCAAATGCAACATTTAATTTTGAGTCCACTCCGAAATTATTTATTTGCCACAAAGTCACAAAGTCACAAAGTCCACAAAGTCACAAAGTCACAAAGTCACAAAGTCACAAAGTCACAAAGTCACAAAGTCACAAAGTCACAAAGTCACAAAGTCACAAAGTCACAAAGTCACAAAGTCACAAAGTCACAAAGTCACAAAGTCACAAAGTTTCACCAGGCATGTACTGCAGATATTGAATACTTTGTGTTTTTTGTTGTCTTTGAGGCTTAGTGGCATTTTTTGTTTTATAACTTTTCAGAGCATGCTCAATATTCGAAATTCGTTATTCAATTTTCGATATTCGATATTCTACAGGGTCCCTCTGCGTTCCTGTTCCAGCTCGATCGACTCAAACAATGCCTTGAAATTGCCTTTCCCAAAGGATTTGGCACCCTTGCGCTGGATGATCTCGTAAAAAACGGTCGGCCGGTCTTCCACCGGTTTGGTAAATATCTGCAACAGGTAACCGTCTTCATCCCGGTCGACCAGGATGCCGAGTTCGCGCAACGGCTCGATGGTTTCTTCGATGTTTCCCACCCGTTCAATCAAGGCATCATAGTAGGCATCTGGGACCCTGAGAAACTCTACGCCGCGGCTTTTCAATGCTGCCACTGTTTCGAGGATGTTGCTGGTAGCCATGGCCACATGCTGCACCCCGCCGCCCTGGTAAAAATCGATGTACTCTTCGATCTGCGATTTTTTCTTGCCATGGGCCGGTTCATTCAGCGGGAATTTGATGTAAAGGTTGCTGCTGGCCATCACCTTGCTCATCAGCGCCGTGAATTCAGTCGAAATGTCGGTATCGTCGAACGAGATCAGCTGGTTGAAACCCATGACATCGTGGTAAAATTGTGCCCAGGTGTTCATCTCTCCCCAGCCTACATTGCCCACCATGTGGTCGACATACCGCAACCCGGTGTCGGACGGGCGATAGTGCGGTTCCCAGTTGACAAAACCCGGGAGGAATATCCCCTTGTAATTTTTCCGTTCGATAAATATATGTACGGTTTCGCCATACGTGTGGATGCCTGAAATTACCACTTCTCCGTGTGCATCCTTTTCGACCTTTGGCTGGAGATAGGCTTTTGCACCACGCCTGGTGGTCTCTTCAAATGATTTGCGCGCATCATCCACCCACAGGGCAACAACTTTCACACCGTCGCCGTGTAGCTTGCAGTGTTCGGCGATGGGCGAATCGGGAACCAGTGAGGTCGTAAGGACAAAGGTGATCTTGTCCTGCCGGATCACGTAAGAGGTGCGGTCCTTCAGCCCGGTCTCCAGCCCTGCATAGGCCAGCGGCTGAAACCCAAAAGCCGTTTGATAATAATGGGCAGCCTGTTTGGCATTGCCCACGTAAAATTCCACATAATCGGTACCGTTGATCGGTAAAAAATCTTCGCGGGTGTTCATAGGGATAATTTGAAAATTTGAAAATTGGATGATTTGAAAATTTGATGATTTGAAAATTTGATGATTTGAAAATTTGAAAATGAATCCGGATAACTGTTTATTAATATTTAAACATTGCCTGCATTGCCTGCATTGCCTGCATTGCCTGCATTGTTTACATTGTTTACATTGTTTGCATTATTTTCATTGCCTGCATTGTTTTCATTATTCCATCCACGACCGGTAATAGTCCGCCTCTTCGATCGCGAAGGCCTGTTCAGTGATTTTAAGCGGGCGGAAGGTATCCACCATCACAGCCAGTTCCCTGGTCTCCCTGGCCCCGATGCTGCGTTCCACAGCGCCCGGTTGCGGGCCGTGGACGATGCCGGTAGGATGGAGGGTGATGTTCCCCTGTTTGATGTTGTTCCTGCTCATGAAGTCCCCGTCAACGTAATAGAGTACCTCGTCGGAATCGACATTGCTGTGGTTGTAGGGTGCCGGGATGGAGTCGGGATGGTAGTCATACAGTCGCGGCACGAAAGCACAAATCACAAAAGCAGGCGTTTCGAATGTCTGGTGCACCGGGGGAGGCTGGTGCAGCCGCCCGGTGATGGGTTCAAAGTCGTGGATTGAGAAGGCGTAGGGATAATGATAACCATCCCAGCCGATCAGGTCAAACGGATGGCTGGCAAAATGGTATGGCCAGATCATATCCTCCCGCTTGATCTTTACAAGGAAATCTCCTTTTTCATCATGGGTTTCAAGCTCCTGTGGTTTACGAATGTCGCGTTCGCAAAACGGCGCATGCTCGAGCAGCTGCCCCTCTTTGTTGACATACCGTTTCGGAAAACGAAGGGGTGAGAAGGATTCGACAATGAACAGCCGGTTATCACCGGTATTGAATTCCACCTGGTAGATCACACCGCGGGGAACCACCAGGTGATCACCATAGCCGAAGGGGATGTTTCCGTACATGGTTTTTAATGTCCCTGTTCCCCGGTGGATGAAGATCATTTCATCGGCACCCGAATTTTTAAACCAGTAACCTGCCATCGACTTCCGGGGGGCGGCAAGGCTGATATGGCAATCGTTGTTTACCAGAACAGGAATGCGGCTCTCCAGGTAATCGTCGTCCGGAGCCACGTCAAACCCGCGGAACAAGCGGTGCTGCATGTTCTTCGCATCGGCAACCACAGGGGCCACGGAGTAAGCCTGGTCGATCTTTGTGACCATGGTGGGCGGGTGGCAATGATACACCAGGGAATACGTATCGGAAAAACCTTCCGTCGAAACCAGCTGTTCGGCATATAGGCCTCCATCGGGCTTGCGAAAAACCACGTGCCGTTTGCGGGGTACCTGGCCAAGGGAAAAATAATGGGACATTGTCAGTTGATTTTGATCAGTTGTATTTTGTCATTCGTAAATCGTCATTCGTAAATCGTAAATTACAATTCAATCTCGGGAATATCTCCTTCCACGATCAACCTGCCTTCCGTTGCATTGATGATCTCCTGCACCGAAACACCAGGGGCCCGCTCCACGAGCTTAAAGCCCTGCGGGGTGACATCAATCACGGCAAGATCGGAGACGATGCGTTTAACGACACCGACACCGGTCAGCGGCAAGGTGCATTTTTTCAGCAACTTTGATTCCCCCTGCGGGTTGGTGTGCATCATGGCAACAATGATGTTCTGGGCCGATGCCACCAGGTCCATGGCGCCACCCATGCCTTTTACAAGTTTGCCGGGGATCTTCCAGGAAGATATGTCACCGGTATCGGATACTTCAAAGGCGCCAAGTACAGTAAGGTCAATATGGCCGCCGCGGATCATGGCAAAACTTGCCGAGGAATCGAAAAACGCTGCACCGGGAACTGCTGTAATGGTTTGTTTCCCTGCATTGATCAGGTCGGGATCAATGCCGTCTGCTGCGGGGAAGGGCCCGATCCCCAGCAACCCGTTTTCGGACTGCAGTACGATCTGCATCCCGGCAGGAATGTAATTGGCCACGAGCGTCGGTATCCCGATGCCCAGGTTGACATAATACCCATCGTGCAGCTCGCGGGCGATGCGTTTTGCTATTCCGTTTTTATCGAGAGACATAGGTGATTTACGATTTACGATTTTTGATTTACGATTGACGAATGACAAGTGACAAGTGACAATTGACTAATCAGGGCGGGTTGTGGCAAATTCGATTCTTTTTTCATAATTGGTTCCCTGGAAAATCCGTTGGACGAATATGCCCGGCGTATGGATATGGTTGGGATCCAGCGTGCCGGCCGGTACAAGTTCTTCCACTTCGGCAATGGTGATCCTTCCGGCAGTGGCCATAACCTGGTTGAAGTTGTTGGCCGTAGATTTGTAGACCAGGTTGCCGTGGGTATCTCCTTTCCAGGCCTTTACGATGGCAAAATCGGCTTTCAGCCAGTGTTCCTCGAGATACATTTTCCCGTCGAATTCACGAACAGGCTTCCCGTCCGCCACTTCGGTGCCATACCCGGCCGGAACGAAAAATGCAGGGATGCCTGCCCCGCCGGCCCTGATGCGTTCAGCAAGTGTTCCCTGGGGGATAAGATCCACCTCAAGTTCACCGCTGAGCAGCTGCCGTTCAAACTCCTTGTTCTCACCCACATACGAAGAGATCATCTTGCGGATCTGGTGCCGTCGCAGGAGCATCCCAAGACCGAACCCATCTACCCCCGCATTGTTCGAAATGCAGGTAAGCCCGGTGATGTCGCTGGCAGCAAGCGCTGCAATACAGTTTTCGGGGATCCCGCATAAGCCGAACCCGCCCAGCATCAGGGTCATCCTGCTTTCTATCCCTTTGATTGCCTCATGGGCATTGTTGACTACTTTGTTCATTGTTAACAGAATCTCCCGCAAATTTATACTAATTCTAAATAAAAAGCGTACTTTTGCAAAAATTATTATATTCATTTAACTTAATTTTGAAAATGCAGAAATTATTCAGTCCGTACACGCTTGGAAGCATAGAATTAAAAAACAGGGTGGTGATGGCCCCGATGACCCGGTGCAGAGCCATCGGCAACGTGCCAAACGATCTTATTGCAACGTATTATGAACAACGTGCCAGCGCCGGCCTGATCATTACCGAAGGCACATCCCCCTCACCAAACGGTTTAGGTTATGCCAGGATCCCAGGCATCTTCAGCGAAGCACAGGTTGCCGGCTGGAAGAAAACCACCGAAGCTGTTCATGCCAAAGGAGGAAAGATCTTCGTCCAGTTCATGCATGCCGGGAGAATGGGACATCAGGACAACCTTCCCCAGGGAGCAGAATTAATCGCTCCTTCGGCCATTGCAGCTTCCGGGCAGATGTATACCGACAGCCAGGGTATGCAGGATCTGCCCATCCCACAGGCCATGACAGGCGAAGACATCGTAACCACAAAAAAAGAGTTCATGAAGTCGGCCATCAATGCCATCACCGCCGGTTTCGACGGGGTGGAACTCCATGGCGCCAACGGCTACCTGCTGGAGCAGTTTTTATCGCCCTTCAGCAATGTACGGACAGATGAATATGGCGGAAGCATTGAAAACCGTTGCCGGTTTGTACTGGAGGTCGTTGAATCTGTCGGACAGGCCATCGGCATGGACAAGGTGGCCATCCGGTTGTCACCTTACGGGGTGAATGGCGGCATGGTTCCCTACCCTGAGATCAACGACACATACATCTATCTTGCTGCCCAGCTCGACAAACTTGGCATACTCTATATCCACCTGGTGGATCACAGTGCCATGGGCGCCCCCGAAGTTCCGCTGGCAATCAAGCAAACCATCCGTGAAAAGCTGAAGAATACCCTCATCCTTGCCGGGGGTTACTCAAAGGAGACAGCCGAACGTGATCTGCAAAGCGGCCTTGCCGACCTGATCGCTTTCGGGAGACCGTTTATCAGCAATCCCGACCTTGCCGAAAGGATGTTGAATGACTGGCCACTTAACACCGACTGGGATTTCAACACATTTTACTCGGCTGATGAAAAGGGGTACACAGACTACCCACCCTATCAGGGAAAATAATGTTATGTTAAATAATGTTAAAATCCTTGACATCCGGTACATTTGAGTTATCTTTGTGTCTGTAATTTTAAAACTTAAAAAAACCGAAAAAAGAAAAACCCTCATTTTGTTTTATGGCGTGTTTCGCTCATACCGGAACATGTGTTTAAAGCCAAAGGCTGATCCAGAATCTTATGATTGTTGGATGATTTAAATCGCAAAAAGCGACACCGCCCCAGATACGGGGCGGTTTTTTTTATCCCTGGTGGTGAACGAGATATCCACCGGCATCACCCCCTTCCGGACCGAGTTCAATGACATGGTCGGCCTGGGCGATGATCATGGGGTCGTGTTCGATGATGAGCAGGGTGTTTCCGATGTCGGCCAGTTGCTGAAACAGGGCGAGCAGGTATTCAATGTCGCGGAAATGCAGCCCGGTGGAAGGCTCTTCAAAAAGATAGAGCGTTGCGCCCTTTCCGGGCTTCATCAGTTCGGAAGCCAGGGCAAGCCGCTGTGCTTCGCCGCCCGAAAGGGTGTCAAGCGGCTGACCGAGCTGAAGATAGCCCAACCCCACCTGTTCAAGTACCCCCAGTTGCCGGCAAAGGTTGTGCTGGTCAGCAAAGAAGTGACGGGCCTCGTCTACCGTCATTTTCAGGATATCCGCAATGTCTCTCCCATGGTATGTGCACGATAAAATTTCCGGCCTGTAACGTTTTCCCTGGCATTGTTCGCATTCCATGCTGACATCCGGCAGAAAATCCATGGAGATGCGTATTTGCCCTGTCCCTTCGCAAACCGGGCACCGCCCGTCCCTGTTCAGGTAGGAAAAAGAGTTTTTCCCGAAACCCGATTGTTTTGAATCCGGCAAGGATGCAAACAAATTCCTGATCTGTTCAAAAATACCGGTGAAGGTGGCCGGTGTGGCAAGCGGGGAACTGAACCCGGTACGCTGGTGAACTCCCACAACCCGCTGAAACGTATCAAATCCTTCTATGGATGAGCATCCTGTTGGTTTTTTATTTTCCCATGAGGCAAGGACCACCTCGAACAAAAGCGTCGATTTACCGCTGCCCGAAACGCCGGTGATTGCAATGATGCCGCCGGCGGGAATTTCGAGATCGAACCCCTTGAGGTTGTTCGCAAAGGCATTTCGGATCGTAAGCCCCCGGGTTAACGGGCGCCGGCTGTTTGCAGGAAGGACCCCGCGGTTGTTGCCGTGGCCAGCCCCGAGCATGTTGGAATTGTCAGAAAGATAAGGCCCGGTGACTGAATGCACATTGTTCATCACCTGTTCCGGGGTTCCTTCGGCAACCACCTGTCCGCCGTTTTTACCTGCCCCGGGACCGATATCGATCACATGATCAGCTGCCAGGATGACATCACGGTCATGTTCAACGATGATCACCGTATTCCCTGCATCCCGGAGGGAGCGGATCAGTTGCATCAGGTTGCCGGTATCCCTTGGATGCAGGCCGATGGTCGGTTCATCGAGTACATAGGTAATACCAGTCAGTCCTGAGCCCAGCTGCCCGGCCAGCCTGATGCGCTGGGCCTCGCCACCCGACAGGGTTGATGAAATGCGGTCGATGGTAAGGTATGACAAGCCCAGCCCTGATAAATAGTCAAGCTTCCGCAAGATCTCATTCACCAGCGGGGAGGCAATTTCCATCTCGCCGGGAGCGGTAAATGCCTGGAAGAGCGATTTGAAAAATCCGATCGACCTTCCCACTGAAAATGAGGATAACCCGGCAATGTCCTCCCCGTTAATGGTATAATCCAGCGCTTCGCTTCGCAACCGGGACCCGAGGCACGACGGGCACGATGCCGTTTTCATGAGTGCCATCATGCTTTCGCCGCGGTGGTCGGCATGCTTGCGCAGGTACTCGTCATTTACCAGGTTTAGCAAGCCTTTCCATGGCCCGCTGAAATGATGTTCGCCGGTGCGGGCGTCCCGCATGAATTGCCAGTTGACTTCATACTGCTCATCACCGGTACCCTCCAGGGCCAACTGTTTGCCATTTTCAGGAACATCGCACCACGGTTGGTTATAATCAACACCATGCCTGGCACCTACTGCCCGGAGCGTGGCAATATACTGCCCGTAGGGATCACCGTAGAATTTTCCCGTTTTTGTTCCGTCCATCGCCCCGGCAGGCAGCGGTTTTTGAGGATCGGTTATCAGCTTGTCCGCATCACAAACGGTTTGAAAACCCAATCCGTCGCATACGGGGCAGGCACCATGCTGGTGGTTGAAGGAAAACAGGGTGGAAGAGGGATTTACGATTTTGGATTTACGATTTACGATTTCCGGGTTCGAACTTCGTTGATCAATGTTCAATATTCGATATTCTTCTTTCCCGTTCCTTCTCCCAATACGTGCAAACAGCAGTCTGTAATGATCGTAAATTCCGGTCATGGTGCCGGCAGTTGACCGTGGGTTGTTGCCGGTACTGCCCTGGCTGACGGCAAACGTGGGGGTAAGGCCGGAGATCTCTTCCACGTCGGGATGTTCCATCACACCGAGGCGGGACCGCACATAGGGCGAAAAACTCTCCAGGAAACGGTTCTGCCCCTCCGCAAAAATCGTGTCGAATGCCAGCGATGACTTCCCGCTTCCCGAAACCCCCGTGATGACGGTGATCTTGTTATGGGGGATGACTGTGTTGATGTGCTTTAGATTATGGGTGGAAACGCCGTGAAGGAAAATTGATTTACGATTTACGATTTTAGATTTACGATTTTCAGAAACAAATTGATCGGCGATTGTTTGTGAAACATTCTTTTCTCCCGGGCACGCCTCTTTCCTAAATCGTAAATCGTCATTCGTAAATCGTAAATCGTTAATCTGACATAGATATTCTTTCAGTGCGTCTGCCGTGAGCGATCCCTTGCAAAAAACCATCTCCTCCGGTGTGCCCGAGAAAAGCAAAGATCCTCCGTCGCGGCCGCTTCCCGGGCCCAGGTCAATGACATGATCGGCTGCAGCGATAAGCCCCGGGTGATGTTCGGTCAGGATCACCGTATGGCCCTGGCTGACCAGGCCGTCGAGCGCCCGCAACAGGACGCCGGTGTCAGCCTGGTGGAGGCCCGTGGTCGGTTCATTCATGATGTAGAGGGTGTGCACTGATGTTGGCTTAGCCAGTTCAGTGGCCAGTTTGATGCGCTGGGCCTCCCCGCCGCTCAGGGTCGAAGACCGCTGCCCCAGCGTGAGGTACCCGAGCCCCAGGTTGTCAAGCGTTTCAAGATAACGCAGGATTCTAACTTCGCCGTTGAAAAAGGAGATCGCCTCCGACACCGTCATTTCGAGAATTTCGGAGATGTTTTTCCCCTGACCTGAAGTTACGTCGGCCGGGTAAGCAATTTCGAGGGTATCCGCATCAAACCTGCGCCCCCCGCAAACCTCGCACAAAACCTCCACATTTCCCATAAAATGCATGCCGATCTGCTGGTAGCCGGCACCTTCACAGGTCTCGCAACGCCCACCCAGGGTGTTGAACGAAAAACGGCTTTTGTCGTACCCGCGGCGGATCGATTCGGGCAGTTGTGAAAACAAATCACGGATAAGGTCGAACACGCCGGTGTAGGTGGCCGGGTTGCTGCGGGGTGTCCGCCCGATCGGCGACTGGTCGATCGAAATCAGTTTCCCGATCGCTTCCCATCCTTTGATTTCCCTGAATTTACCCACATTTTCGCTGGCATGATGCAGTCTGTTCTTTAAAAAAGCCCCCAGGATATGGTTTGTCAGTGTTGACTTCCCCGCACCCGACACGCCTGTTACAACATTCAGCGCCTGCAGCCGGAATGCAACATCAATATTCCTGAGGTTGTTCGCCTCAGCCCCTTCAATGGCAATGAACCCGGAACCATGCCTGCGGATGACAGGTACCGGGATCGTTTCAAAACCATTCAGAAAGGATAACGTACGGCTCTTCCGGATTTCGGGTTCAGGCAATTTAAAAGCCTCCTCCAGTGGGCCGTTGAACAAAACTTCACCCCCGTGAACACCGGGTCCGGGGCCAATATCGATGAGCCAGTCGGCATGACGGATGAACTCCTCATCATGTTCGACCACGATAACTGTGTTGTTTTTATTGCGGATCTCCTTCAGAATTCCAATCAATTGCCCGATGTCATGCGGGTGCAACCCGATCGATGGCTCGTCGAAAATACAGATCATGTTGCTCAGTCCCATCCCGGCCATGGTGGCCAGGCGAAGGCGCTGCGATTCGCCCCCGGAGAGGGTGGTTGAATCCCGGCCGGTGGATAGATATGCCAGTCCCAGCCGCTTCAGGAGATCAACCTGCTTTGACACCTGTGCTACAATTGGCCTGGCGATGAACGCTTCATCTTTTGTGAAGCTGATTGCCTGAAGGGTGTCCCGGAGATCATCCAGCTGCAGCGCTGCAAGTTCAGCAATGTTGTATCCGTGGATGGTAACAGAAAGCGCTCTTTCGTTCAGCCGGCGGCCATTGCAGGCACTGCATTGCCCGCTTCTCACGAAGCGAAGGATATTCTTGTTACGGTCACGTTGAAGGATCGTCTCCATCACCGGAAGGATGCCCTTGTAATAACCCAGTTCGCGTGGTTTTGCGGTGATCCCGCTCCATTTCATCCGCGATTCGAGCGGGTGTTTGCCAAACGGGATTTCAATCTTGTCACTGCCGTAGAGGACAATGTGTTTCTGTTCCGGGGTGAGATCCTTCCACGGGATGTCAATATGAAAACCTTCCGACCGGCACACCTGGTCAAGGACATCGAGGGTAACCTGCGAATAGATGATGTAGCCGTTGGGCGCGGTGATCACCAACGCTCCTTCGCGAAGGGTTTTGGTCCCGTCAGATACGAGCAGTTCAGGATCGAGAAAGTCTTCAACACCGAGTCCTTTGCAGGCAGGACAGGCACCATCGGGCGAATTGAATGAAAACAGGCTGCGGTTCACAGGGAAGTGAACTGCTTCAGCGGGCCGTTGTCCCGCACGTGCAAACAACAGGCGCAGGGAATCATAGATTCCTGTTATGGTTCCAACGGTTGACCTGGGATTTGAGACCACCGATTTCTGGTCGAGGGCCACTGCCGGCGAAAGTCCCTCCACCTTCTCCACATCCGGTTTTTTCAGCTTGCCCATGAACTGCCTGGCAAACGAGGAGAATGAACCAAGGTAGCGGCTTTCAGCTTCCCGGTAAAGCACATCGAAGATAAGGGATGATTTGCCTGAACCGGACACACCCGTGACCACGATCAGCTTGTTTTTAGGGAATTCAAGGGTGACCGAACGGAGGTTGTGTTCGGAGGCGTTTTTAACAGTGATGGAAGGATCGATTTGCATGGCGGCAGTTTGATGCAAAAGTAGTGAATTAGCGGGGCAGCGGGGGCGCAAAATTGTGATGTCGCAGGGCAAACGCATACTATTATGGAGCTGGCAGGCAATCGGTTGAAATTTAATAAGGGAGAATTTCTTGACATGGCCGGAAAAAACGATTAATTTTGGTTTATCTATTCTTACCAACTAACATGCAAACCGTATGAAAAAGAAAAAATGGCCCATGATTTTCGGTGTGATCACCGGCGCCCTGGTGTTGATTGTTGTCATTGTCATCCTGTATATCGTCTGGTTCCTGCCCAGTATCCCGGTCAAAGAGATCAAGGTGGAATCGACGAATGTGCGCATTGAACGCGGTAAATACCTGGCCAATCATGTGATGGTCTGCATGGATTGCCATTCAACCCGTGACTGGAGTAAATTTTCCGGTCCCTTGATCCCGGGTACGGAGGGAAGGGGAGGGGAGGTGTTCGATGAGAAGCTGGGCTTCCCCGGGCATTTCACCTCGACAAACATCACCCCGTTTCACCTGAAGGACTGGAGCGATGCTGAAATTTACCGGGCCATTACCAGCGGGGTCAGCAAGGATGGGCACCCGTTGTTCCCGATCATGCCCTACCCGGCATACGGGACGCTTGATACGGAAGATATTTTCAGTGTGATTGCCTACATCCGCAGCATCGCATCCATAGAGTCTGTATCATCCCGGTCAAATCCGACCTTCCCGATGAATGTCATCCTGCATCTCATCCCGCGCAAAGCCAGGGCACAAGCCAGGCCCTCCTCATCAGACACCCTTGGATATGGCGAATACCTGGTAAGAGCATCGGGCTGTGTTGAATGTCATACCCCTGCGGAGCATGGCCAGATCGTTAAAACACTTGCCTTCACCGGTGGACGCGAGTTCCAGATGCCGGACGGGAGTATGCTGGTATCTCCGAACATTACGCCGGATGAAGAAACCGGCATCGGAAAGTGGTCGAAAGAGGCCTTCATCTTCCGCTTCAGGAGCTATGATCTGTCCACGTACAAACCTCCGGTCCTTCAAAAAGGAGAGATCCAGTCGATCATGCCCTGGACCATGTATGCCGGAATGGATACAACTGACCTGGTTGCGATCTATAAGTATTTGCACAGCCTGAAGGCGGTGAAGAACAAAGTTGGGAAGGTGAAGCCGGCAGTATGATTTACGAATTACGATTTACGAATTACGATTTTAGATTTTAGATTTACGATTTTGGATTTACGATTTAGGTGCTGATTGGGGATGTCAGGTATAGTAATTCTTATTATTTCCAGGAATCAACTTTTTTCTTCTGAAATCTAAAATCTAAAATCGTAATTCGTAAATATCATTTGCCTCGCTGATGCAGGGAAAAGGCAAACGAACCCTTTTTTGATTCCGGGAATTATTATTTTCTTCTGAAATCTAAAATCTAAAATCGTAATTCGTAAATATCAATATCTTTGCACCCTGACCACTTAGAATCCCAGGGGTATTAGCTCAGTTGGCCAGAGCGCTGCGTTCGCAATGCAGAGGTCACCGGTTCGACTCCGGTATACTCCACAAAGGCAATGAGCAATGAGGAATGATCAATGAGCAATGAGGAATGATCAATGAGCAATGAGGAATGA
The DNA here is from genome assembly GCA_026391835.1 of Bacteroidota bacterium. GTDB lineage: Bacteria > Bacteroidota > Bacteroidia > Bacteroidales > FEN-979 > CAIVAT01. The sequence continues at coordinate 36 of JAPLDF010000036.1, read as the reverse complement.
TCAATGAGCAATGAGGAATGATCAATGAGCAATAAT
>JAPLDF010000054.1 GCA_026391835.1 Bacteroidota bacterium | reverse complement strand
TTGATTAATGCCAGATCAAAGGTTTTCTTTGAAATGTCAATGCCGATAAAATTTGAATAGTTCATACTGCTTGGTTTTTAAAGGTAACCTGGTTTTGGATTCACTCAAGCCATTAATAAGAGGTCTTAACCTAAATTTCTATCCGAGTCCTTTCCAAAACCTCCTTTGTGGGGATTAAATCTCTGTTAAGGTCATTAACCTGCCGCACGGATTAATTCGCCCCATAAGGTGGTCACGATATTAACAATAAAACAAAGTTAACAAAGAAAAGAAAAAGAAGCAAAAAGAAAAGAAAATCAAACACTTACACCAGTATGTCAAAGAACTATTAACACTTATTGTTTATAAAGCAACAAATCTAAATGAGCCACAGAGAAGCCACAGAGTTTTTATTCTATATTTGTTTTTCGTGAGCCGGGAATAATAGTTCACAACGATCGAATAGTTGATAAATTCCTCAACCATGCTGGTAACATTCAACAATATTTATTTTTCTCTGTGCTTCTCCGGGACTACTCTGTGGCCCTCTGTGTAACTGGTTGTTAAGTGTCATTTCGTTGAATCTGCTTAAAATGAAAAATAAATAAAACAGGAAACTGCCAGCAAAGGCGCAACTCAATTAAATAAACGATGTCAAGGCTCCTTTGCAATTTAGAACAATAGGAAAAGATGTGTATAAAGAGCAGCCTTGGAGGGGATGGAGAGGTCATTTACAACACGTTAATCGTGTAAATTGTCGCATTTACGATCTGAATATTTCAGATGAATAAATTTAAAACAGACGCTTAATTGATACAAAAAATCATTATGACAAATACAAATGAAAAGGAATTGCTTCCAAAACAAAGGGAAGAACTACTCGATACATTAAGTGCCCGGTTTAAAAAAAACATGGTGCGTCATGAAAATATTGACTGGACTATAGCAGAAGCAAGACTAAAAGCAAATGCTCAAAAATTATGGTCGCTTTATCAAATGGAAGAAACGGGTGGTGAACCTGATGTGGTAGGGTATGATGAAAAAACAGGCGAATACATTTTTTGCGATTGTTCCGAAGAAAGTCCGAAAGGTCGCCGAAGTGTTTGTTATGACCGGGAAGCACTTGACGCAAGAAAAGAACATAAACCCAAAAACAGTGCTGTAAGTATGTCAGCGGAAATGGGGATCGACTTACTCACTGAAGAGCAGTATCGTGAATTGCAGCAGTTTGGAACGTTTGATGCGAAAACATCCAGCTGGGTGAAAACGCCTGCTGAAATCAGGACACCTGGCGGGGCCATCTTTGCTGATTTCCGTTACGGGAAGGTATTCGTTTATCATAACGGTGCAGAATCGTATTATGCTGCCAGGGGATTCCGTGGCTCGCTAAAGGTCTGATAACGACAATTTGCAAAACAGGAACCCGGACATCCACGGTATCAATCAGATCAAATGCAAGGAGAGCCTGGAACCGTCAAAAGGTATTATAAAAAAAACCATATCCATGCAGGAACCTCCCCGTAGTAGAGGAAAATTCAAGACCATAGACGAATATCACGAAACATTTCCGGAGGATATCCGGGTGATTTTGCAACATCTCCGCCAGGCGATCAGGCAGGCTGCTCCTCAGGCAGTTGAAGTGATCAGCTACAATATGCCCGCATTCAGGTTTAACAGGGTTTTGGTGTATTATGCCGTTCATAAGGAACATATAGGCTTCTATCCGACAGCCTCACCAATTATCGTGTTCAAAGACGAGTTGTCAAAATACACGACCTCAAAAGGCGCCATTCAATTCCCCCTTGACAAGCCCCTGCCGGTAGAACTGATCAAAGAAATCGTCATGTTCCGCCTGGCTGAAGACATTGAAAAACCGGAAACAAAAAAACGGACAACAAAATGACGGGGGAAAACTACACATTGACCTCCTTCGAAAACGATCGTGTGAAACTCGCCTGCCTGATACGATTCGTTTGCATGAAAAGAAAAATTTGCCGGCTTGTATAAGTTATCATATATGTACTTATATTTGTACTTCATTAATAACGTAAATCTCAAAACATGAAAGCGGCAAATTTCACAGAGTTCAGGACTAAACTCAAACAGTTTCTTGATGACGTGGAAGAAAATAACGAAACCTTAATTATCAAAAGAGGCGCCGGACGAGGGGCAGTGCTCATATCACTGGATGAATTCAACTCTATTCTGGAAACTGTTCATTTGCTTAGTTCCAAAGCAAATGCGGACAGGCTGTATGAATCCATTCATCAAATGAAATCTGGAAAATCAGTTCAAAAGGAGTTAATCGAAGACCAATGAAAGTTACTTTTTCGCAGAACTCCTGGGAAGAATACCAATCCTGGCAACTGGATGATAAAAAGATGTTAAAAAAGATCAATGATCTTATAAAGGATATTCAGGGAACACCGTACCAAGGATTGGGAAATCCGGAGCCACTTAAGTATGACCTCGCCGGGTTTTGGTCCAGGAGGATTGACAGGGAGCACAGACTTGTTTATCAGGTAAGCGGCAAGGAAATACTGATATATAGTTGCAGATATCATTATGATAAATAATTCCCCGGCCTCACACCGCAGCGATATGGCAGTTAGCGGGAAATATTAGATGAAGTTAATAAAGATAAGTGATCAGGAAACTAACAATTCTTTTGGTTATCCTCTTTTACCAGGATAATTTTGTATTATCGCAAAATACAGTTGCTATCGCAGGTTAAGTCTGTACCGAAATTTAATAGCTTAAAAGATGCCACGAAGGCACCAAGACTCTAAGTGTAAATGATTAAAGATCAGCGGTATACCTATGGTGAACCTTTGTGACTTTGTGACTTTGTGACTTTGTGACTTAGTGGCAAATAAAAACCTTTCTGAATGGAGTCAAAATTGGAACTTCATGGCATAGTACCTAAGCCCCTGTTGTATACTACCGGGATTGCCTGTTCAGCCCCGGTACCAGCGCACGGGACTCAGCTGCAGCGTTAGTGGTCATTGTAAAAACGACAACGTAAAATGGAAATGAGTAGCTCACAGATTATTGCATTTTAACAACTTAGATATAAATATATGGATAATAATAAAATAGTTCCCAACCTATGGTTTAATGCTGATGGGGGTAGTATTTCGAAAATTGTTGAATATTATAAAAACATTTTTTTGGAAGACTTTGAAAATGGACAAATAATCCCGCTTGGAGATACGCCAGGCGGAAAAATTGAAATGTGTGAGGTGCATATTTTTGGGCAGAAATATATCCTTATGAGTACTGCTCTTGAACATCACCTGTTAAATGACGCTGTATCGTTTATGATTAATTGTGAAGATCAAAGTGAAATTGATAAGTACTGGAACTATTTCACCCGGGAAGGCAAAGAATCTCAATGCGGTTGGTGTATAGATAAGTATGGACTCCGGTGGCAGGTGTTGCCAAAGAATTTAGGTGAGCTGATGAGTAAGCCGGACGCTTTTAAAGTAATGATGGGACAGAAAAAAATTGTGATCAAAGAATATTTAAAATAAGCAATGAACCGCTGGCAGCAGCTTTGCTTTATGGGCAAGTTTATCAATGATTGACCCCATGAGAAGAATTCTTATAACAAGTTGGCTGGTATGCCTCACTGCATTTGCCCATTCGCAATGGACATGGAGGAACCCGGTTCCACAGGGCAACGATCTGAATGTGATCCGGATAAAGAACGACAACTCCATCTGGGCAGCGGGTTATGTAGGTACGGTGATGCATTCGGAAGATGGAGGGCTTGGCTGGGAAATGATAAACCTGGTCGGACACGCCAGGTACACCAATTTCATTGGGCTTGACTGGCCCGGTGATTCCACAGGTTTTGCTGTTGACAGATCCGGTTATATTTACAGGACACTGGATGCAGGCATCACCTGGGATTCGATGTATTGGGAAACAGAGGAGTACTTGAATGCCTCCTGTTTTACGGATACACAAGATGGTTTTGTGGTTTGCTCCGGTGGTAAGATCATCAGGACCCTGGATGGGGGCAATACCTGGACTCCGTATTATTTCCAGGAGCCGGTAAACCTGAACTGTGTCTGTTTCACCTCATCCCTTACAGGTTATGCAGCAGGATCCCCGGGGTATATCTTAAAAACCACCAATGGAGGGAATGACTGGAATGCTGTTCACGTTGATTCTGCGACCGTTCTCAGGTGCATGGTTTTCCCGTCCGCAAATATTGGATTTGTTGCAGGGGCCAATGGACTTGTGATGAAAACAACCGACGGCGGTTTAACATGGGCCAGTCAATATCTCAATGATTCAGCCTCGTTCTCCTCCATCGCAATGTTTAGTCCCGATACCCTGATTTTAAATGGCACAGAACTCGGTACCATCAGCGTTTACAGTGGACCGGTCAGGTACCGGTCAACCAACGGGGGAAATAGCTGGACCAGGCTCCAGCTTCCCGCCAGTTCACCCTACTCCGCGAACCTCACGGCGAAGACCGGCGGAGTGGCCTTCGCTGCCGGCTCCTGGGGCAGTATTGAAAAAACGACCGATTATGGAAACTCCTGGATCTCCCATACAACCTGGGTCTCCCCGCCATTGGCCTGGGGTGCCGGGATCTATGGCATGGATTTCCCTACGGCTCAGATCGGGTATGCTGCGATCGACGAGGGAGAAGCTGGTGAAGGCAAGATACTGAAGTCGGCTGATGGTGGCGCTACCTGGTTTATCCAGGATACAGCTTCTAAATTCCATGGTTTCAGGGCGGTTGACTTTATCAACGAAAACACAGGCTGTATCGGTGGTGTGGATATTTTCAGTACGTTCGACGGGGGGCAAACCTGGATTCCCCGGGTGTTAAACCTCGGCTGGCATGGCGTCAAGTCCCTGTCGCACACTGAGAATGGGGTTTTTGTTGCGGTGGGTTATGATGGTATATTCCTGCGATCCACTGACTACGGGCAGTCCTGGATCAATGTCCCCGGTGTTCCAAACCTGGGATACCGTTCAGTCTGTTTCTCAGATGCAAACAATGGATTTGCAGCGGGCAATTCCACACTTTTAAAGACCACCGATGCCGGGGCGACCTGGAATGTGATCAATGAGGGTTCTTATATTTTTGCCATTGATTTTCCCACGCCCGACAAGGGATTTGCCGTCGGCAGCAATGGCCTGATCCTTCAAACGACAGATGGAGGGGATACCTGGGAGCAGCATAACTTCCCAACCACTGACGACCTTTACGCCGTCCGGTTCTATGATGCAGATACCGGGTATGCGGTTGGCGGCACGGAGATGATCACAGGACTTGTGCTGAAAACCACGGATGGGGGCGCTACCTGGCATAAGCAATTCATCCCATCCAATTATCCCCTTTACGCTGTCGCAACAACGGGAAACTGTGCATACACCGGAGGTCTATGGTGCTATTTGTTTGGCACGACCAATGGGGGGATCCAGGTTTCGACCGGCCCCCCAACAAATTCACAAGTAGCTGATGCAATTATTTTTCCCAATCCCTCCTCCAGTAAAATTACGATCCTGGATAACCGGAAATTTCCCGGGGAAAAGAAAATAACCATCCTCACGGTTACAGGTAAAACCGTCATTTCTGAAATGGTAAAAAACCAGCACAGGCTTGAGATGGATGTAAGTGCATTGCCTCCAGGTACGTATCTGGTGAAAATTCAATCAAGTGAAACTGTCGAAGTTAAAAAGTTGGTGATTCAATAAACTAAAATCATTGAGTTGAAAATTAAAATATGCCCGGAGCCTGCACCTGTTACAAAACCAGTGTTGGTTGTGCCTGAAAAAAAGTAAACTCATTGCCATCTATAGCGGTACAATCGTTCACGATCCCAATCCGGCCTACTGGTAAAAGTTTGTTTTCTTGTAAGTATTTGATTAGAAGCCTGTCGGTGATGGCGTGTTTTTTTATTTTCATGCAAAATCTTGAATATTTTCACTGTGATGAGAACAATTTTTCTTATTTTTCCTTACATTTACTGGTTAATGCGGATTTAATTGCGCCTTTAATTGAAAATAACTGCCATATGGCGTTAGCCAGTCTGTTTAAATCATCCTGCCGTGAACATCATGATATTCATCAAATCAGGACAAACATTTTTTAAAAAGGCTGCTTTATGAAAACACAAATCCTGCTATGCAGTTTCCTTTGCATGTTTGCTTGCAGCTTACAGGCCCAGGTTCAACAGCGCAAAGCCATCCTTCCTTCCGGTCATGAAAGATCCGGCATCTGGGTCAACCCACCACAGCCAGTATTCAAACCAAACCATATAGTGGTACCTGCGAAACGGAATATGTTCGATTCTTCGGGCTATGCATGGAAGTGGGACACCATTTTCTGTTACAAAACATCGGGATCAGCTCCATATTACCGGGTTACACGTAAGTACAGTTTATCGGGCGATTCCCTTGTTCAGTTGATGGAGCTCAGTGAAGGCAGTCTCGCTTATGTAGATTACGCCCGGGAATCCTTTACATTTGATTCAGCCGGTAATTGGCTGACTTATTTAAGTGAAAAATGGGAAAACAATGCTTGGTTGAATCAAAACACAAAGAAATTTGTCTATAATTCAAATGGCGACATGGTGGATTGGAAAGAGACCTGGTGGCAAAACAACAGGTGGATGAACGACTGGCATTATTACAACCACTTTGATGCCAATGGACTAAATGATACCAGCATGCAACAGCAAGGGCAGGACAGTCTCTGGGTGAATTACTCACTCTATATCCAATCGTATGATACCAACGGTTACAGAATCAGTGCTGTTGGCTCCTCATGGATCAATAATGGATGGTCGGTGACCAACCTGGATACCTTTACCTATACTTCTAATGGTGAACTTCTTACTTACCTCCGGCAACTGTGGGAAAATTCTTCATGGGTTAACAGCTCATTGTCCACCATGACGCTTGATACTGCCGGAAACCGACTGTTTGGTTTGAATCAACAGTGGCAAAACAATGCCTGGGAGAATAATCATTTGTCGTCCTATTTATACGATGGGAACGGAAACAATATCCTATATTCAAGCCAGGGTTGGTCGGGTGGTGCATGGGTCAACCAGAACCGTATGCTTTATTTATATGATACCAGCAATAATTTGGTGTCGCAGACTTCCCAGCAATGGGACAATTCATACTGGAAGAATTCAGTTACGCAACAATATACCTATGATTCATGGGGAAACTCACTGACGGGGAAGTATTTGTGGTGGTATCAAAATACCTGGCAACCATATGATGGCGGTCTTTCTGTTTTTGCTAATTACCAGCGGGATGATTATATCAATCTGATAGAACTTTACCGATATGAAGCAGTTTTAGATTCGATCCTGGTTTTCACGGAACGGGGCCTCTCGAAAGGACAGGTCACTTTATATCCGAATCCTGCCCGTTCAAGGTTGTATATTTCATCGCCAGCGACATCACCTGGTTCGCCTGGATCATTTACCCTGTATGATATTCGCAGCCAACTCATTTTAACGAAACAGGCAGTCAATGAAACAACAGGGATTGATGTCAGTGGACTGAAACCGGGTGTTTATTTTGTGAGATTCAGCGACAACCGGATGACGAGGGTGTTGAAATTTGTAAAGGATTAGGCGTGTTGCCAACAGCAAATAGTTTTAATAACTCAAGTTTCGGGGTTATTATGAGAACCGGACGCTGCCTAATTGTGGCTAAAGTTCCATCATGCAAAACATATTCAATGCAGCCCCGAACGGGGTGTAATACATTACCGATGGGTATAGCCCATCGAAGGAGACAGGAATCAGGTTAAAAGCCCTTTCAGGGCTTGATGGATTTTCATTTTCCTTACATACAGGGCTTCACCCTGTGTTGACAGATTGCGCCCTTGCAGGGCTAACGAAAATTTTGATCGCAGCGTTGTATCAGATAAACTGGATATTACCTTTTCACCCCGAAAGTTAAATAATAAGCCTGCCTTATGAAAACACAAATCCTACTAATCAGCATCCTTTGCATGTTCACTTGGAGCGTACAAGCCCAGGCTCAGCAACGCAAAGCCACCCTTCCTTCCGGTCCTGAGCGGGCCGGCAGATGGTTCAACTCACCACAGCCAGGATTCAAACCTGACCACATGGTGGTACCTTCGAAACGGAATATGTTCGATTCTTCGGGCTATGTATGGAAATGGGATACGATCATGTGTTACAATTTACCTTCGGGTGACATTCCGTTTCAACGGGCCACCCGGACCTATAATTCATTTGGCGAGCAACTCACTATTTTATATGAGCGCAGGCAGGGCAGCCTTGCGTGGGAAAATTATGCCAGGGAGGCGGATGCCTATGATTCAGCAGGCAATTGGGTGGATCAGTTGCAGGAGGTATGGCAAAACAATGCATGGGTGAATTTTCAGAAACAGGAGTTTGTTTATGATGCCAACGGCAACCAGGTGGATTGGAAACGTAAAATATGGGACTCCACATCATGGGATAACTGGTGGCATTATTACAATCATTTTAATGCCAGTGGGTTGCAGGATACCGGTATCTTTCAACAGGGACAAGACAGCCTTTGGCTTAACAACCAGCTCTGGATTCCTTCCTATGATGGAAATGGTTATCTGACAAGTTCTATAAGTTATTCCTGGTTAAACAATAACTGGGAGGTTTCCTCCCGTGATTCCAGCACCTATAATGCAAATGGCAACCTTCTTACCTACCTGAGACAAAATTGGATAAATTCTTTGTGGGTGAACACCAGTTTTCAAACAGCCAGCTGGGATCCTGCCGGAAATTGTCTTTCATCCTTGTATCAATTATGGCAAAACAACGCCTGGGAAAATAATAACTACTATGTATACACATACGATCCGGCTGGCAATAAGGTCATGGAGACATGGCAAAACTGGTATAATGGCGCCTGGGTAAACGGCCATCGCATTCTTTATGACTATGATACCAGTATTAACCTGCTATCGGAGACCTCCCAGGACTGGGTCAATGCTGCCTGGCGGAATGCATATACGACCCAATACACCTATGATTCATGGGGCAACTCGCTGACGGGGAAAGTTATGCATTGGGGGCAACCGTATGATGGAGGTCTTGATGTTTATGCCAACCACGAACGGGATATGGTTTTACAGGGGGAGATGTATCGGTATGCAGCAGTTATTGATTCGATCATGGTTTCCACGGAACCAGGCCTGTCACAGGGACAGGTCACTTTGTATCCGAATCCTGCGCAATCAAGGATATATATATCTTCACCTGCTTCATCGCCCGGTTCGCCAGGATCAGTTAGCCTATCTGATATTCGCGGCCAGCTTGTTTTAACGAAACAGATAGTAAATGAAACGACCGGGATCGATGTGAGCGGCTTGACGACGGGTGTTTATTTTGTGAGATTCAGCGACAACTGGATGACACGGGTGTTGAAATTTGTAAAGGACTAGGCGTGTTGCCAACAGCCAATAGTTTTAATAACTCAAGTTTCGGGGTTATTATGAGAACCGGACGCTGCCTCGTTGTGGCTAAAGTTCCATCATGCAAAACATATTCAACGCAGCCCCGAACGGGGTGTAATACATAAACGATGGGTATAGCCCATCGAAGGAGACAGGAATCAGGTTAAAAGCCCTGAAAGGGCGAAATCAATGTAATATGGGACAGTCACTTGTAAAAAACTACCTGCATATAGTTTTTAGCACCAAACTGCGGGCCCCAATCATTCATCCGCCATACAATGTAGAACTTTATAGTTATTTAGGCGGAATCTGTAATAATTTGGAATCGCAAGTTTTAAAAATTGGTGGTTATTCCGACCATGTGCATGTACTTTGTATGCTTTCAAAAAAAATTGCGCTTACAAAACTTATAGAAGAGTTGAAATCACATTCCTCAAAATGGATGAAGACAAAAGATCAATCGTTGAAAAACTTTTATTGGCAAGACGGGTATGGAGCTTTTTCAGTAAATCCGACGGAAGTGGATACTGTAAAAGCCTACATTGATAATCAGCAGGAACATCACCGTACAAAAACTTTTCAGCAAGAATACAGAGCTTTTCTTAAGAAGTATAAGGTCGAATATGATGACCGATATGTTTGGGATTAGTCATTCCGCCCTTTCAGGGCTTGATGGATTTTCATTTTCCTTACATACAGGGCTTCACCCGGTGTTGACAGATTGCGCCCTTGCAGGGCTAACGGAAATTTTGATTGCAGCGTTGTATCAGATAAACTGGATAATACCTTTTCACCCCGAAAGTTAAATACTAAGCCTGCCTTATGAAAACACAAATCCTACTAATCAGCATCCTTTGCATGTTCACTTGGAGCGTACAAGCCCAGGCTCAGCAACGCAAAGCCACCCTTCCTTCCGGTCCTGAGCGGACCGGCAACTGGTTCAACCCATCACAGCCAGGATTCAAACGTGACCATATGGTGGTACCTGCGAAACGGACTATGTTCGATTCATCAGGCTATATGTGGAAGTGGGACACCATCTTCTGTTACAAAACATCGGGGTCAGCTCCATATTACCGGGTTACACGACAGTACAGTTCATCGGGCGACTCCATTGTTCAATTGATGGAGATGAGTCAAAGCAATTTCGTTTATGTAAATTACGCCCGGGAATCCTTGACATTTGATTCAGCCGGTAATTGGCTGACCTATTTAAGTGAAAAATGGGAAAACAATGCATGGGTTAATCAAACTATAAAGAAGTTTGTTTATAATTCAAATGGCGACATGGTGGATTGGAAAACTACCTGGTGGCAAAACAATACCTGGATGAACGACTGGCATTATTACTGGCACTTTGATGCAAATGGATTAAATGATACCAGTATGTTTCAGCAAGGGCAGGACAGCCTTTGGGTGAACCAATGGCTCTACACCCCATCCTATGATACCAGCGGTTATATGATTAGTGCTGTAGGCTCTTCGTGGATAAATAATGGTTGGGTGGTTACC
>JAPLDF010000001.1 GCA_026391835.1 Bacteroidota bacterium | reverse complement strand
GGAAAATATCGTTCTAAGGGGTGGTCAATTTGAATCGGCAGGGGGTGGTCAATTTGCCCCGGCGCGAACCGATTTTTACACCGGCACAGGGGTGGTCAATTTGGATCGGCAGACACTGGTCAAAGTGAATGGTTTATCCAGAGGGACACATCAATGGAGCAATTAACATTCCTGTTGAACAACTTGGAAACAACCTGAACAAGTTAAAGGATAAAACAAGGCACATTATAACTTGCTGTGCATCTGGTTCGAGAAGTTCTTATGCGAAAAAAATTTTACTTTCGAATGGTTACATCAATGTGTATAATGGTGGCGGATGGCACAGCCTAAATCATAAAATAAGATAATTTGGTTTCCTTCTTCAAGACTGTCTTGAGCGTGTCACTTCAAATAGATCGTGGGCTGGTCAAATTGCTTCAGAGGGAACAGATTTTTTCATCGGCATAAGGTTGGTCAATTTGAATTGACAGACACTGGTCAAATTGAATGATTTATCCATTGCTCAAGTTTTGCTTTGATAAACTCTTTAGGTATCACCCCAGTTTGCTCACCACCAAACCGATAGAGCCTACATGCATAACTGAAATCTGTTGGTTCATCTCCAGTATAAATGTCCCTTCCGTCCAACAGAATGGATGGCGATCCTTGAAACTTCAATGCTTTCGCTGATTCAATATTGGTGACTTCTGTCATTTTCAGATGGGTTTCTAATATTCCCTGTTCTGCCATGACCTCACGCAAGTTGTGCAAAGTGCTGTCGGCATTCGGGCACCCGTTAAAGTATTGAAATTCGATTAAAACCATTTCCATAACCCTTATTCTATCTCTGCGAATAAATCCATATCAGTACTTTCAGGAAGGGGTTTCTTTGCTTTTTTGGGAGGTATCTTTAAACCTTTTTTTTCTGTTTGTATTTCAGGTTCAGATGGTCGCAATTCGGATGGTTTTTTGAATGTAATGAATCCATTAACCATCATCATCCGATCAAATGGGTTGTTTTCTTTCGATCTGGTAGTTGAAAATTCATCATCGAAATATTTCAGATTTAATAAATCCCTTATAACCTTTGATTTCCCTGCCGATGAGGACTTATTCGTTCCATAGAAATCATTGATCTCTTCAACAGTAACGTAAGGTTGAAACGATTTATCAAAAAGAAAATTAATGGTGCCCAGTGCATGAATCACAGCGGCAGCCCATATTTCAATTTTACCGCTCATAAACGGCACCGTTCTTTTTCTGCCCAGTTTTTCAACAAGCCTGACAGATAATTCAAAGTAATCATCATCAAGTCTTTCCGTACAAAATTCCCTGATCAGGCTGATGATTTGATTCTTCCTGTTTTCAATGGCTGCTTTTTCTGCTTTGTCCATAGAATGGAGTGATTGTTCGTTAATAACAGACATTCAAAAGTAAAAAAACAATCAATACCTATGGGTATCAATTGAATTTCTCGAATTTCTTCCAATGTTTTCCCAATTCACGCCAAACATCTTTGAAATCAGGCAATTCTTTAATTTGATGGATTAAATGATCTGTCCATAGTCTGGAAAAAATCTTTTCTTTCTGAAGAACTGTTTTCACCAGTTCCTTTGGATTTAGCTTCTTGTATTGGGTCTTTTCTTGAAAGGCATAAATGCAGTCCTCGATACTCAACCCCTCAACTTCGAACAAATACCAAAGGTCATACAAATCTCTTGGAGCTGTACGTTGCATTAATGATCTCATCTTTTCAGCAATTGATTCATCTAAAGAATAGCAATGTACCCCGTACTCAAATGTCAAATCGCTGTAGGTATTAATAATCACTCTTTTCTCAACGGGATAATAAACCAACTCGTCACAACTAATATCTACCTTGATACTCTTGTTTTCACCTTTGCCACCGAGCGATCCTATGTAAGACAGATAAAAGTTGTAGTTACCAGTCTCATGCTGGGTTTCATCCTGAATCACCAACCTGATCCGTGATTCCTCATAAACCCAACCAATTAGTGTTTCAACAGCAGTTTTAATTTTGGGAATATCAAAATCACCTTTGATAAAAGTGAAGTCCATGTCTTCAGAGAATCGGTAATCTGGGAAATAGGCTTTCTTCAAGACGGTTCCACCTTTGAAAACAAGATGATTAACAAGAAAATCGTTGTTAGCAATTCCATAAAGAACCCATGAAATGACATAATCTTTTTCGATCTGGGTATCTCTGACTCCAAGTTTAGCCGCTACGGCTTGTATTTCTCCCGCCCGTATCATTGGTTATGTTGTTAAAGATTTTATTACAGTGGTAATATCTATGTTGTCCAAAATTTTCCAGTTAGAATGATGGCAACCATTTTTTGGCAACGAGGGTTCCAGTTGGATATAGCCACCCTTGATAGTTGAAGCCAAGTCCTTTCTGAAATCACTTAGAAGTTCAAGGTTCTGGAGTATGAACCCAAGTCGTTTATTTACCGCTTGCACTTTAAACCGTTCCAGATAGTTGAATAATTTGTCAGTATTGATCTGTTCTCTGCATTTGTAAATGGACTTTGTGATTTCAGCAATACCACCAGCGTAGCGGGGGATATACAAACAATCTATGATAGTTTTTTCAAGTTCAGAAAAGCACACCTTATTATAGTCATCGATCCATTGATTCTTAAAACCAAAGAAGTGGTTATTACTAAAGGTGATGAATTCAAAATTAACAACACCTACCTGTTGAACCTTTGGTAGCATACGTTCAAATACAACTATCTGTTCGAACTGGGAAGGTTGAGTAATAAGTCCATGTAAGTCCAACGCACTGTAAAATCCAATGTAATACTGTTTTGACTGAACCATGGCTTGTGCGGTCAGATGCCAGTTCGGAAAGTAATTGGAGCTATCCATCTCATACGGAATAACATGATAAAGCCCATCTTTGATTCTCATTAACAATCCTCTTGAGATCATAGAATTGACCAATTCAATGATAGTACCCTTTTTACTGTCTGAAAGGATCACATGAGCGTCCTGAACGGTAAAAAACGATTTACCCTGCTGGTTCAGATGGCTTAATAACTTTGCAGATTGAGATGAGATGGTTTTATTATTCATGTTAGAAAAAACAGTTTTAACCTGATATTACAAACATAAAACATCACAAAGATAAATAACATTTTTGTCAATTTAAGAAATTAATGATATATTATGTTAATATAATCAGATATAAACTGATAATGCCAACATAATACATAATTATCGTACATTGAGATTGCTTTTAACAAACATTTCAGAATCATTGATTTTCGTCAGCTATTGGAAAAAGCGCTAACATTGACCAGCCTCCGCCGGAGCAACTTGACCACCTCACCTCTTTGATTTTTAAGGTTGTAGGGTGGTCAATCAAAATCGGCGGAAGGTGGTCAGCCTGACCGTTTTCTCCACCCTGGCCTTGCCGCCGGAATAGTCAACATCGTGGACCCGGGTATTAATCACTACGGTAAAGGTACGGTATTACACACATTTTTCTAATACATAGCGGACTATTCTCATTCCAGAAAAATCATCTTCTTCGCAAAATTGTTTTCGGTAACCAGGGTAACATCGTAAAATCCACTTTTGACATGCAACGATATGGTCGTATTTGTAAACTCTTTTTCAATCTTTTTAAATACAATTTTCCCGGCGGGGTCGCTTACTTTTATCCAACAGCAAGGAATGGGAACTGTGCTTTTGAGCTGTACCGTTTTGCCCGAAGCGCAAATCTCAAGTTCGTCGTCAAATGGTTCAAATGGTTTCATCGCACGTTGATACTGTTTAATTTTCCCGGTGGAACCCCGTGTTAAAATTGTTACACAGAGGGCGCAGAGGTTTCACGGAGTTGCACAGAGTTTGTTTTTGATTAATTTTCATGGTTTTAATTTATTTCTCCGTGGAACTCTGTGAAACCTCCGTGGAACTCCGTGTAACTTTTTTTCACGGAGAACCACGGAGGAAACTGTTACTGAACAACCATTTTCAAGGTCCGCATTCTGCCATCGTTCACGATCCGGGCAACATAAACGCCCGCCGGAAGGTTGAGCTGCACCGTTTGAAGCCCGCTTCCATCCAGTTGAAAATTCTGCAACTGCTGCCCCCGGATGTTGAAAATGCAAATGGTGGCAAGTCCTTCAATGTTTTTTACTGTTAAGGTGCCGCCACAATACCAGGCGATGATGGGTTGCGCTTCCGGCAATTCGTTGATGCCCACGCTACCGAAATGCAGTTCAAACCGGGCCGGTGAATCGCCCGTTGTGGAGGTGAATGCATAAACCGGGTTTTCCGACAAATTGTGGTCTGTCCCGAGCTTTTTGTCCTTAAGAAAAACAGTTGCTGCCGGTTGCAGGGTTTCCATGCCGGCGGCTTCAATGGTGAAGTTCGTGCCTTCGTTTTTTATGAAGGTAATGGGGATGACGGTTTCTGCCGTAACCGCTGGCAAACTGTTCACCATCAGGTTTTCACCCGCCATTACCGAGTAAAACAACGGGGCATATCCCGCAAGGAAACGGCCGTCGTGCTCAACGTCGAAGCCTGTGGTTGAAGCAGGGTTGAACCTTACCTGGCTTTCCTGAAAGGAAGGATCATCGAGGTTATGGGCAAACAGTTTGATCACCGGATAATCAGTGTTTTTGTACCAACCCTGGGCGCTGTGCACACGCAGTGCTGACGGAATGGTGAACGAACCGGGGCCAGTGGTTACCTGAACCATAAATCCGTTGCCGGAAGGAATAATCCCACCGGCGCTGATGGGGGTGTAACTTTGCCCGACTTCATTCCAGATATTCGCGACCCCACCAATGCCGGACATTGTCCAATCGCTGTACCAGGGAATGGCTGAGGTGAAAGGATTGCCCAGAAGATGCCAGCCGCAGTTCGTACCGGAAGAAATTGCAAGGCCGGAAACAGTAACATCACCAACATTCAAGGCGCCGGCAAATGCCTTTTTGGGCAACTCGTTTTTATAGGCGCACAAATATCCATGTCCCAATTCAAATGTGGTGCTTCCGTTTGTTTCTGCAAAAGTGGGGTTTGTTCCGGCTTTATAATTGACCCAAAGATTGTGGGGCTCGCTCCAGGCGAAAAAGTCGTAATCTGTAGCCGGATCAACAGTAAAGTTACCAGCGATCGGATAATCGGCAACGGGTGATGACAGAAAATGCCAGCCATCATACCCGGTTATCCATGCGGCGGCAGGGATGTATCTTTCCACCGTTCCGGGAACACTGGCGGTGGTGTGTATAAGGGAACCGGTCCCTGCAGCGGTTGATTGAACCACCAGGCCGGCGTTTCCGCCATTATTGGAAAGTATCCCGTTCACGGTAAGGGCTTTGCCTGGTGCGATCGTCAACACAGCGCCTGAAGCGATGGCAAGGTCGTTGCATACTGCCGGAGTGGACGGGGCCTGATTTACAATCGGGTCATTGGCCACATGGGGGATATTGATGTTATAAAATGTAGTAGGCATTGCATTTGGGGTCCAGTTCGCAGCTGTGTTAAAATCGCTGCCAGTGCCGTTCCAGGTTAAAGTCATTCTTTCAGCGGCCATCCACCTCGAAAAATCACCAATTCCCGCCAGCGTGATGGTATTTTCGGATGCATTTACCGTACCTCCTACACATGAGTATGTAGAGACGCCATTGGTCGATTTGTAAAGAAACAGTTTAGATTCAGACAAGCTGTTCATTTCGGCATCGTTGTAGTTGAAAACCAAGGTAGCATTCAGCCCGGTATTATTTGCAGGTTGTATATCATAATATCGTAATACACTGTTTTTTCCGCCCCAGCTTTGGTTGGTGTGCCCGCGGGTGACGGTGGTTGCGCCCATGTCGGAGGTGGTGGTCAATGTAGCTCCCAGGCCGGCAACATTTACTGCCGAAATATTGCTCAGGTTCCGGGTGGTGGTGATATCTCCGGTTGTACCATAAAATCTGCCCGAAGCTTCATTAAGCGTGATTTCGTTGCCCAGTGTGATGGTTTGCCCAATAAGATCAATATTGTTTTCAAGATTCAGGTTGCCATTGGCATTAAACGTAACCGGATCGTTGAACGGGATTGCCTTGATACCAATATTTCCGGCCGTGCTGCTGCCGATGGTTATTGCCGAAAATCCATTCACAAAGTTGGCAGTAAAGTAGGCGGCAGGCAGAATCATTGCTCCTGTACCGCCGGCAATCCCAATTGTATTTCCATCGGTGAAAGGTTTCAGTATAAGATACCCGCTGCTTCCGATACGAGGAGCAGCAGACATCCAGAAAATGTTTGTAATGAGACTAATATTTCCGGAGGTACTGGAAATGTTTGATTGAATCGCAATACCATCCGATAAATACTGTGTTGTTGAACTTCCGGTAAGTGAAATATTTCCGTAGGTTGTGGTGATGGGGCCATTCAACACGATTCCGTCGCAATCCCAGGCGTTCTGGCCACCGATGCCGTAAAGACTTACATTTCCGGCACCTGTGTTTATGCTTCCCAAACTTATGTTTATACCATCGGCGCCATATCCACCATTGGCTGTGCTTTCACCTTTTATCAGGATATCCCCACCCGAGGTTGAGAGATTGGCCGAAGTAAGTGAAACAGCATCTGCGATACTTTTGGCAAAGCCGTTGCCGACTGTCAACCCGTTCCAGGCTGCTGAACCCGATCCTCCCCCTATCCATAAATGGCCACCTTTGGTATTGATGGAAGCGGAGTTATTGAATAGAACCCAGCCTTCACCTGAAGCATCCGAATCGGACCAGAAAATGGTGTTTAAAGCAAATTCGGTAGAAGGTGCTATCGAGGTGGAAGCATACATGGCAATATTTCCACCTGCCTTCAATGTTAAGGTGCGGGCAGCTGTCAAAGCCGAAGAGATGGATGCATTGATAATGATGTCGTTGGTAGCCTGGATGGTGAGATTGCCTGCTACCAGGGCTGTTTTAATATCGACCACATTGATTGTGACATCCGTTGAAGCGGTAAGCACCCCGCCGCTGATTGACCAGCCGCAGGTGGGGCTTGCTGTGGTTCCGATAGTAATGGTTGACGGAAACGTTGCGGTGTTTGTATATCCCTGCAAGCTTAAAAATGGATAGCCACTGTTATCGGTTGCATTGATTCCCCAATAATCGTTGGCCCCATTGCCGGTTTCTGCCTGGAAATCCCAACAGTTACCTACAAAGGTTAAAGCGGTTTTCATCTCGGCAGTGGTTTTTCCGGTACCGCCGGCACTTGTCGCCTGCCCTGAAGTTTGGGTATCCCAGAAACTGTTTACAAATGATGCAAAAAGTGTCAATCCAACCAGTCCGCCTACATTCGAACTTCCGGTTACGTTTGCAGAGGAGTATGCGTTTGTTACATTTCCATTCCAAATAAACCCAACCAGCCCACCAACTTCCTCATTTCCGGTTACACTTCCTGCGGAGTAAGCGCTTGTTAAGGTTCCGCTGCTCTGCATAATCCCAACCAGCCCGCCGACATAACTGCCGGTTCCGCTTACATTTCCTGATGCGTACACGTTTGTGAACGTTCCGCCATAAGTCTCCCCAACCAGCCCGCCGACAAAATTTTGTCCTGCGATGGTTGTATTGGTCAACCCCAGGTTGCTGAAGCTGTTGGATGTGTTGATGTACCCAAAAAGTCCAATGTAATCCTGTAAAGGGCGGTTTATATGCAAACCATCAATGGTGTGTCCGTTACCATTGTAACTGCCGGTGAATTTGACAGTTTCGTTTCCAATGGGTGAAAAGCCGGCGTTGCTGTTCCAGCCTGATGTTGCAGCAGCATCAATGTTGGCAGTCTGGATAAAATGTTTTGCCCAAAAGTCTGAATTTTCGCTCAAAAATTTCAAATCGGCAAGGGTTGCTATCTGGTATGGATTTTCCGAAGTACCGATACCACCTGAGTAGAGAAGGTCTGTAAGCCCCGGTATGGGATTCACTACCGGTGAAGCGCCAGGCTCATCATAGGTAAAGCCTTGCAGATATGGATAAGATTTATAAAGGCTGGTGATTTCTTTAATCTGCCATACTCCTGTGCCTGCTGTAAAATTCCAATCGGTAAAAGTGGGTTGGAGTTTCATCTCCAGGGAGGTTTTACCTGTACCTTTGGCGCTGCTGTTTTGCCCTGATGTTTGCTTATCCCAGAAACTATTAACTAATGTTATGTACCATTCCCAGCCAATCAGCCCGCCTACATAATTGTTTCCGGTTACAAGCCCTGTGGAGTATGCGTTTGTGATATTGTCCCTGGTAGCTGCAACAAGCCCGCCAGCTCCCCAGTCTCCGGTTACGGTTGCAGTGGAGTAAACGTTTGTAACGAGTCCATCGTTAATTTCCCCGACCAGTCCACCCACATCCTTCGGTGCGGTAACATGCCCTGTTACATAAGAATTGGCAATGCTTCCGGTAGCGGCATCGAAATATCCAACCAACCCGCCCACATTCTCCTTACCTGTAACGGCTACATTGAGCAGACCTACGTTGCTGATGGTGCCGGATATAGCTACGTACCCAAACATCCCAATATTGTCAGTTGCAGGGCGGTTGATATACAAACCGGTAATGGTGTGGTAATTGCCGTTGTAGTTGCCGGTGAATTTAACAGTCTCACTACCAATGGGTGAAAAGCCAAGGCCGCTTTTCCAGCCCGATGTTGCAGTGGCATCAATATTGGCGGTTTGGATAAAATATTTTGATAAATCGTAATATTGTTCACTTAAAAATTTCAAATCTGTAAGGTCGGCAATCTGGAAAGGATTGCCCGATGTCCCATCGCCTCCCGAGTAAGCCCATATAAGGCCCGGTATTGGATTAACGGCTGGTGTAGTACCCGGTGCATCATAAGCAAAACCTTGCAGACTTGGACAATATCTGTAATCGCTGCCCGCTGATAACATTTGCCATTTGCCTGGCCCGGACGTAAAATCCCAACCGGCAAAGGTGGCCTGGGTCCTCATTTCGTCGACGGTTTTACCGGTACCACCTGCACTGAATCGCCATCCGATTTGGGCATCCCAAAAACAGTTGTTGAAGATTCCTGAGGTATTCGAGCCTGCCAATCCGCCGACACTTCCTGTTAATGGGGGGTATCCCCCCCCCCCCCAATCGGCAATCCCCCTATGCGGTTAGTTTCATATAAACGTCCAATGGCGTATGAGTTTGTGATGGTTCCCTCTACAATCCTACCAACCAGTCCACCAATATAATCCCATGCACTTACCTTTACCGTAGAGTAAGCGTTTGTTATTGTTCCCGACTCGATGTGTCCAACCATTCCGCCAACATGCGTCAAGCCGGTTACACTTCCTGTGGCGTAGGCGTTTGTGACGGTTCCCGACACGATTCTTCCAACCAGTCCACCCACCTGGTATTTTCCTGCAATAGAAACATTGGTCAAACCTACATTGCTGATAACAGCACCTGAATTAATGATGCCAAAAAGCCCGATATAGTCCTCCGCAAACAACCAAGAGTTATAGTTATGACCACGGTTTATATACAAACCATTAATCGTGTGGTAATCGCCATTGTAGTTGCCGGTGAAATTATTAAGTTCTTTCCCAATCGGGCTCCAGCCATAATACACACCTGATCCATCTGGAAACCAGGTTGAAGTGGGTGAAGCATCGATATTGGCTGTTTGGACATACGATTTGGAACATCTTATTGCCTGGGTTGGAGAAGGCACCACAGCATCAGAAGCTGCAATCCAGTAAAGGTTTTCAAGCGTTGCTATTTGCCAGGGATCGGCTGCCGTGCCCGAACCCGCAGGCGCTACCGGGGTGGGTTGTGCCGAAATTGTTGTGTTACTGCCCAGTAGCAGGGCAACCGTAACCAAAAGAGAAAATAATAGTTTTTTCATGGTAATGTATAGTTAGTTTTTAGTAGTGATCCCGGAAACTACAGCCTGATACGGTTTGAAACTCTGGCAGCGGTAAACATCAAACAAAATCCATTGCAAGATTATAATTAAAAAATGGGAAACAGCCAACCAAAAGGTTAGCAAAAGGTTAACAAGGAAGGGGAAAAAGTTAGCAAAAGGTTAACAAGGTTTCGACAAGCTCAGCACAAGAGAGGACAAAGAGACGAAGAGATGGAGCGAAAGGAAGGCAGGGCGATAAGGAGACGGAGAAGCTGGCAATCCAGCTTAAAATGCCATCAGATAACTATGAAGATTATCCGTCAGGGAAAGCCCCAGTTTTTTTCGGAGCCTTGAACGGGCAACTTTAACGCTTTCCGGGGTGAGAAATAATAAATTGGCAATATCCTTGGTGTTCATTCCAAGTTTCAGGAAAATACTGAGTTTAACCTCACCCGGGCTAAGTTCGGGATGGGTTTCAGCAAGCGTCTGAACATAACCGCTGTGAACAGTTTCAAAGGAAAGCTGGAACCGTTGCCAGTTGTCGTGAATTAATAGTCGGTCAAGTTCGCCGATAATGGCTGCTAATTCTTCCCTGGGATGGATTTGGTCGTCGCGAAAAGCCGGTAGCAAATCCTCCATTCGCTTTTTAAATTTATTCAGAAAAGTATCGTTTTTGGTTATGTCCAGCGCAATTTCTGCCAGTTGCCTGTCTTTTTCAGCCAGTGCATTTTTATGTTGCTCCGAAAGTAATAATGCCGAGTGGGTACGGGCTAACAATTCCACGGCATTGATTGGGCGGGTTAAAAAATCAATTGAACCTGCTTGCAGGGCTTCCCTGAGATTTTCGGGCGAAAGCATGATGCCGGTGGCCATAATCACCGGGATATTACGGGTTGTTTTTTGTTTTCTTAATTCAAGGATCAAATCAATACCCGATGATCCGGGCATATCCCAGTCGGTAAGAATAATGTCGGGTAACATTTTAAGCGCCAGTTCCAATCCCATTTCCCCGCTGTTGGCCTGATAAATAACCAGGTCGGGGCGGTTTTGTTCAAATATCGAAACGATAACCTGAAGGTTTTCAACAAGATCATCAACAATCAGTATGGCTCTGTCTTTCATGGTTATTGGTTTGTCAGTGATTGATAGTATTTGCCGTTCATGG
>JAPLDF010000041.1 GCA_026391835.1 Bacteroidota bacterium | reverse complement strand
CGTATTTCCGACATCCTGTCTTTGACGTGGAATGACCTGCTTGAAAGAGATTCCATTGTCGTTACCGAAAAGAAAACAAAGAAGGACAGGAAAATCAGCATAAATGGCCAACTACAGGAAACAATCAGCCGGATATATAAATCAATGGGCAGTCCTGACCCCAAACAGCTAATCTTTTTGAATCGTTGGGAATCCGGTGCCATAACCAGGCAGTATGTGAACCATAAGCTGAAAGGAATCGCCATCAAGTATAAGGTAACGAAGGATCCATCGGCAATTAAAAGCCACAGCCTAAGAAAGTCTTTTGGCCGGCGGGTGTTTGAGAATAATGACAATTCGGAATTATCACTGATTTTACTTAGCGACATCCTGAATCATAGCAGTATTAAAACCACCAAAATCTATCTTGGCATAAGGGATAAGGAAATTCAGGATGTTTATGTGAATTTGTAATATTAACTGCTTGGCAAATATCTCTGAGCCTGAATTAGCGGTCAAATTGGAGTTCGCCAATCAACAACACCGGATTAAAACACTAAACCGGCAAATACTCCTACCAAGGGTTGGTGCCCGGGTTCACTATGTATATAAAATGGAACACCGTTTTCCCGAATTCGGACAATCCTGAAGTGTCGGAATAAATATAGTCCGCCAAAGTTGTCAAAGCCGGTGGATCGTGTGCATTACATAAAGCCTGAAAAGCTTCTTCCATCCTTCCACCCATTAGTGTGCCAAACAAGGAATGCGCATAGCCTGTTCTAATCCTTGTTATGCCACCAAACCCTGGCATATTTGTAGCTACAGCATTTTCTGGGTTTCCTGCATCTATGTACTGATATTGGTGTGTCTGATCCCAGTTTCTATTCTGTGCTTGTATCCATTCAGGTTCCGTAAAGTCATATATTTCAGGTCTATCCCATTTTGGAAAAATTTGCCGGCCATTATTCAGAAAGAATAATGTTTGAGCTGAATCTGCCACTCGTTTCTGGTCGAGTCTTTGCTGATTTGTTATTAGAGGGCCTTGCTGATATGTGCCTGTAAGATACAGCGGTTGCATTTCAAATAGGTGAATCTTATCTGCGATGGAGTCCATCGTTTCATATTTTCTTGTGCTATACGGGGCATTACCTCTTGCGACAAACCTGAAAATTTCTCCCTTTGTATTGTAATACTGACCATCTGCTGCAAGTATAAGCCTTGGTACGAAGTAGATGTCAAATGAGTCGGGGAGAATAGCAAGCGTGGCTGTGGCAGCTCCAGGTGGATTATAGGGTGACCCCCAATTCCCTGAAGGAGTTTTGACGTTCTGAAACAAGTTCATTTCCTTTGTATTAATAAGCGAATCTCGTTTTAGCCCTATGGTGTATTCCGTCACAAGTGAGGTATCCGGGTTCGATATATCAACCATAGCCGATACATTGGGCGCATATTCTTCACGATGGATGTATATCACGCCATTTACGGCTGGATAGTTAATCGTCACGCCGTCACTGAACCATCTGACATCGATGGATACTGCATCAATCGGCATTCCTTGTTTTATGGTGTCACCGTTTATGGTCAAGGCGTAGGCCGTGAAATCGAATATTGTCGGAATCTGCTCCAACACGTAATTCACGACTTGGCTTTGAAAAGCAACCGTGGTATCCATACCAATATATCCGGATGGCGGAACAAACGATACCAACAAGCTGTCGGAAGCGGGTGTCGATTTTAACTCTGAGGATTTTTTATATACCTGCAATTGTGGGTCAAGTGAGGTTGCCACCGATTGAATTGCCTTCAACGAAAACCGGCCCGATATTGATTTTAGGTTTATTGTCTTTAATCCGGCTGCTCCCATACCGGACAGTGATAATAGATGGGTGCCTTGATCAAGTGAAAGATTTTGGCTTAACAGAGTCTTTCCCTGTTCATCAACAACAGTGCATAACCAGGTTGATTTTTCTGCACAAGCAATCTCAATCACCATCTTATCCTGATATGGATTCGACAATAATCGGGCATATTCAGTTCCGGCCCCGGCATTTACCCTGATGCCAACGGGATAAAAATCTATCGCATAGCTCCCGCTTGGCTGCGTTACGGTGGTTCCAAGCAGGGTCATCGTTGCTTTATCATATAGATTAACCGTGGTAAGCGGGTGGGTTCCCATAGGTGTTGCATACCCGGTGCCCCAAATTGTGAATGGCGTGTTTGCCTGTGCCGTTGGAACGACTGTTAGCATCAACAGGACTATAAAAGACAGGATGATAGCGTGGATGACCGGACGGGTTTGCATATGGCGGATGCTTTAATGCACAACCAAAGGTAATAAAAAACAAATTCAACCATATGGGTATAGGGTCGCTTAGCAGTTCTTCGCTGTAATGGTTAGTTGAAAATGAATCATATATAGGGTTACCTGTGATTCAAAGTAAATGTACTTGTTTTCAGTTCTTTGATTTTAGGTTTTAGATTAATGTTGCGTCTACTCTAATAATGAAACACAAAGTTGAAAGTTTCTCAATCGCCCAATAGTTTATCGTATTACTTTTTTGTCCGAAGAGCCCAAAAATGTTCTCATAGTTGCAACTGTTGTCTATGACGCAGAGAGAAGGATAAAAATTATATATAGATAACGGATTCCAGCTTTGAATGACCGTATCATTCTGACTTGAATTGTTTTAAATATTAGAACAATAGTTATTATCTTTGTTCATATACTATCATTGAGTAACTAATATAATGATTGATTTATGGATGTGATTGGTGGACTTTTATTCGTCATCATTTTTTTCTTTATGGTCATTTATTGGATAACGAGCATCAAGGAATGGTTAGAAAGACGGCAAGTTAGTTTTGAGCGGGCACAAAGAAAAAGGGAGATTGAGCAAGAGACTCTTATCAAGCTGAACTTTCTTTTAAAAGAAGGTGTTTTTCGGGATAAAAGCGAGTGTAAAGCTTTAAGAAAAGAATATAGAGATTTTGACAAATGGGTAAGAGAAGTAAATTCCCGACACCATAAGCATATACTATTTAATGAGTTAAAAAGTATTAGTATTGATTTCTATTTAGAAAACAAGTTCTACGCTGAGAATTTTGCAATGTACGCGTTCAAAGCATTAACGTCAGATAACGCAAAATGGTTTTCCTACAATTCATTTCTATCTGAATCAAAATGGATAAAAAAGGTTTTAAATTCTACGAATGCTTTTGATAGAATGACTGACAAGGAGAAATTTGAAATCATTCAAGATTATATATTTAGCTATTATAGGGGGATATCAGTGCCTGTAAAACAAGCAATTATAGAAGGGGGGAAAAAGAAGCTTCAAGATGACGAACGAAATCGCAAAGCTGAAGACATAAGACGAATGAGAGAACGGACTGAGAAACAAGAAAAAGCGAAAATTGCAGCGGAAGAGTGGGAAAGAACGCGGGTAAGAAGCTCTACTGCTGGAAAATTAATTTCAAAGTCAATAACAAAAGTAATTGACAATTACTGCACATATGCAGGAGTGTACCTTGTCGTTAACAATATAACTTTAGACTTTTATATTGGTGAATCTCAAAATATTTCATTTAGGCGATTGACTCACCTTGGTGAATTGGCAGACCCTGTAAAATCTCACCACAGATATTTGATGCAAGAACATTACAACAAATATGGAGCAGGTTCATTTGATTTTTATGTTCTCGAAAGAGTTGACCACGATACAGTGGACGGCACCGCCCGAAAGAGATTAGAAGCATTTTACATCAAGGAATACTCGCCAACCTACAATTAGAAATAGTACAACACTTGATAGTTCTACTTACTTTGTAAAGTAATAAAGATGGATGTCGTCACGCAGGTATTTTTGCCAGCCCCACGATATCCTTTGCTTCCAGCACCTCCTTCTCATAACCAAAAACAACGGTATTAATCATCGCCAACCCAAGTTCCTTAAGCGTGATGAAGTAATTGGGGAATAAGGGGCGGGCAATCGGGTAGAGCCAGGTAACATACTTGTAATATGGCAGAGCATTCTTTAGCCCATCGGTCGGCATCATAAAAGGCGGGCGGAAGCTATAAACCGCCTTGAACGGAAGCTTCATAAGGTCATTCTCCGTTTTGCCCTTCACCCGCGCCCACATCATTTTGCCCTTTTCGGTACTGTCAGTTCCCGCCCCCGATACATAGCAGAAGGTCATATCAGGGTTGCCCGATACATAGCAGAAGGTCATATCAGGGTTGTGCTGGCTCAGGGTTTGGGCAAAGCTCATTGTGAGGTCATATGTGACTTTTGTATATTCCGGCTCCTTTACCCCCACGGATGAAACGCCAAGGCAGAAGAAGCAGGCATTATACCCGCTCAGTCGGGATTCGATTGAGGACAGGTTAAAGAAATCGGGATGGATAATCTCAGTCAGCTTTGGGTGGGTTACGCCGCAGGGCTTGCGGTTGATGACAAGGACGGATTCAATATTTGGATGTTGAAGGGCTTCGTGAAGGACGCCCTCGCCGACCATTCCGGTGGCACCGGTGATGATTGCTTTGATTTTGGGGTTCATTTTGATGGGGGTTGAGTATGATAAGTGGGAATAAAGAACTGACGGGGGAGAGGTAATATAGAAGGAATCGGAATAATTGTTTTCATTTCTTTCTCCTTTGTTTCCCGATTAAGGAACTGTCATTACCCGTTTGAAAATTTTTCATCCCATTGTTTTTCCACTCGTCTAATTCTGAAGCGTAGAACCTATAGGCACCGGTTTTAGTAGGTTTATGCCTTGGGATAAGGCCTTTTCTTGCCAATAATCTTATATGGGATACAGAAAATCCTGTCCGTTCAGCAGCAAAATGAACATCGCCATATTCATCTGTGCCTGCCAACTTCGGCATCGTCAGGGTTGGTCTGGCTGTTTCAGGCAAAGAGGTTTCTACTTCATCGATGTTTGTTTGAGGATTGTCACTTTCGGAAACCAACGGATTCAGATTAGCAATTGCTAACTGTTCCTTAATTAGATTAATTTGCTGTTCGCACCTGATATCAAAGTTGTTTTTGGGAATCTGACAATTATCTAAAGCTAAAAGATACTCACTCTTTCGTGCAACTAAGATATTAATTTGTTCTTTTAACGGTCGTTTACAAATAGAGTCAATCAAATTTGAAATATCGAAATCCAAATAATAAGCCGTGGCAATAGGATGCACCGCGTTTAACTGATCCTCAATCCAATCAATATATTTTGCCGCATCCTTTTTGATATTATCAAAAAGCAGGTATTCAAAAAAAATATGAAGCAAAAGATAAAAATTGTACTTCTGAACGTCATTGTATTTTTTATTTTCAATGATATTCCTGATGAAAACAATAGTTTTCCAAAAATCCTGGCCATTGGATTTCAATATTTCAATACAATCCCGATAGGTTGATATAAGTTCATTAAGTTCAAAAAGTTTTCCGAGTTTTCGGAAATCAAAAAAGTCACATATCCCTAAATAAAACCCAATTTCATCCTCGTTCTCAAGTGTTGAAATAAATTCGTTAAGATGTTCGATTTTTTCTAATTGTTTCATTTTGAGGTTTTTTGTTTGTTTTTTGAGGTAGAAGGTCAAAGTTCATTTTCTTACGTTCTGCTGTATTGGCGCCTGATAAATAATGTTGAGTGACTTGGATGCCACTATGCCCCAATCCATCACCTACCATAGGGATTGGGTAATGTAATTCATAGTGAAGAACGCTTGCATAGGAATGCCTTGCTATTTTTACGGTCAATCCGAAATCAATCTTTAATTTTTTCTTGAATGGTTTCAGATTGAGGTTGATGCGTTTTATTAAGTCATTTTTGATGTAAAATTCATCCTTTAGCATAGTCATTTCTTTCCCTTTAAGCTTTTCCAGGAATGGGAAGACGTAGTTTTCCGGTGTATGATCCTTGTTCCCATATTTTCTTATTATCTCTTCGGCAACAGGGTTTAGTCCTCCGTCAATGAGAACACTGATGGGCTTTGTTTCACGTGTTTTGGTTCTATTATAGTAAAAATAATGGTTTTTAAAATCAATATTTTTATATCGTAATCTACAGAGGTCGATTACATTCATTCCATTTAGTAGATAAAGCAGAACCCACATATCTCTTGCAAATTCATTTTCCGGTGTATCACATTTGTATGAAATAAGACGCTGAATTTGACCGAGATTCAGTGATGGTTTTCGATTTCTCGTTTGTTTGATAACGTATCCACCTGTTTGTTTTCCAAAAGGATACAGTTCTCTTGGAATTATCCCTTCTCTGATGGCATAGTTGAATATTACCCGTAGATGTGTAAGATAAATTCCTATGGTAGTGCGAGCATTAGGGTTTTTCGACAACATCCAGGCTTCATAATCTTCAAGAAAATTCTTGGTGATTTCCTGAAACTTCAGATTTGGTTTGAATAGTTCAAGTGAATTTATTACAGTATGCATTAACTTGATTGAACTGATAGGTTTATTGCGAAATTCCAAATCTGCGATATACTTTAAAAACCAGAATCGAACCAGTTGATTCTTTTTTAACCGTTTTTGGTTGTATTTCTTTTCGAAAGCAGGATGTGTCGGGTATTCAATATCCGCTAAAATTGCTTTGACTTCTTTAATTTGGTTTTCAAGATGTTTTTTCTCTTCTTGTAAATCAAGGTCACGCAGCTTGGCACCATTTAATCTATCCCAATCGTCAACTGTGTATGAGTAGTTGGTTTTATAATTTTTCCTGACGCCATCAATATTTACTACTAACTTTACAGGATAGGTATTGTCACTAAGTTTTCTAACTTGCCATAAATAGTGGTAAACAGTATAAGACATAGATCTTAAATTTAATACAAAATTTAAAACATAAAAGTAATCTATTTTGTTGAAACGTGCTCTAAAAAAATGTAGTCCATTGATAAAATATATTTTAAATTATTGATATACATAGATATAAAATTCGATCCGATTATGAATGAAAATGGATGATTATGATATCAAAACTGATTCGTAAACTGATTCGTAATTAGTAGGTCGGGGGTTCAAGTCCCCTGAGAGGCTCTTCTGAAACGCAGATCAGCTATTTTTGAGGCTGGATGCACCATTTAATACCCTGGATTCTTTGAAGCGCGAGCGGTGAGGAACCCGGGGTTTTTCTTTTTCATGAATCTGATTTACGCCAGGACACGACATTGCGACAGATACACCAGGCGGTACAACTGGTTTGAAAACGCATAAATGTATTGCTTTCAAACATATAATTTCGTATATTTACGGCATAAAAGGGGTTAATGTCTCTGACGGATTCCTTTTCAGTTTCTTCCCCACAGCTGCCGCTCCCACTTCATTACAGGCAGTGATCCCTTGAAGGCCTAATTATGGTCTGAACAATAGCAACATGGGATCAACAATCTTAAAACAACATGATTATGAAAAGGATTTTCATCTTGCTGACTGCGTTGTGGACAATAAACAACGCAACAGCCCAGTCATGCTTTCCGGACGGAATTGTTTTTTCGACACAGCAGCAAATCAACAGTTTCAGGACAAGCAATCCTGGTTGTACACAAATAGCCGGAAATGTGACGATCAGTGGATACAATATCACGAACCTGAATGGACTGGATGTCATTACCTCGGTCGGGGGAAGCCTTATGATTGAATGCAATGAATCCCTTGCCAGTCTTGCCGGTTTGAATAATGTGACTACGGTGGGGGGCAACCTGTATGTGGAGGGTAACATGATGCTGACCAACCTGCAGGGTTTGAATGGCCTGGCATTCGTCGGGGGTGATGTTGAATTTACTGACAACATCGCGCTTGTAAACCTTACAGGCATGGAAGGGCTATCGGACATTCATGGCAGGTTGTGGATTGATGACAACACGGCACTCTCCGGTTTTACTGGATTAAACTACCTGGTTTCAGTTGCGGGAACTGTTAAGATTTTTTCAAATAGCTCGCTTGCCAGTCTAACGGGGCTGGAAAGCCTCACATCCATCGGGGGCGACCTGTCAATCGGCGGCCTCGGCCACCTGGGAAGCATCGGCAACCCGGCCCTGGCAAGCCTCCAGGCGCTCTCTCATGTCACATCCATCGGGGGCGACATTAACATCGGTTACAACCCTGTTCTGACCAGCCTGGCCGGTTTGGACAATATTGATGCGCAGTCTGTCACCGGGTTAACAATTGACCACAATGATACCCTTTCTGAATGTGAAGTATCAAGTATCTGTGCATACTTATCCAGTCCCAACGGCACTGTAAATATCAGCGACAATGCGACCGGTTGCAACAGCATAGAAGAGGTTGGAGTCGCCTGCACCCTGATATCGTTGGAGGCGCAAAAGGACCTTCAACGGATCTCCTTCTATCCCAATCCATCCTCCCTTTATATCACCATTGAAACACCTGCAAGCAATCTGAAAAAACACCTCACCATGTTGAACTTCCAGGCTCAACAGGTACTCAGCTATGAGTTTGCCGGGATAAAAACACTACTTGATATCAGTACCCTGCCATGCGGAATATATTTAGTCAGGATTACAGATGACAGTAGCGTATTTACAGGCAAACTTGTCAGGCATTGATTTATAAATGATACAAGCCTGGTATGTGCTTAAAAGACACTGCTATCGGGCCTTCCGGCACGTTTTGTAACTGTATTGCCTGCCTGTAAGATAATTTTGAAAAAAATTTGCCGGTATGTGATTTATTTTCGTTTCTTTGTAGTACACAGTTATCCTGCCAGACCTCAAACCTGCTAACAGACTGACTATGAAGAAAGTTCTCCCCGCTCTCCTCGTTTGCTTCATGATTTTTCCAGCCTTCATCCTCCCGACTAATGCCGCTAAATGGCGTGTAAACAACACCGGGATCGAAGCCAGTTTCACCACAGTACAGCAGGCAGCAAATTCTGTTTCGGTGCTTCCGGGAGACACCCTTTATCTTGAGGGCTCAATGACCAGTTATGGCAGCCTCAACCTGGCGAAAAGACTTGTGATCATCGGCCCTGGCTATTTCCTTGGCCAGAACCCGGCGACCCAGGCCAGCCTGGCCCCTGCCACCATCGACTATCTTACTTTCAGCGCAGGATCAAAAGGATCTCAGGTGACAGGGGTGACGGTCGCATCCTATACAAGTGTGCAGGACAGTGCAATATACCTTATCCGGAACAACCTTGCCAATGTGGGTGTCGGTGCTCTTTCAAGCGACAATTATTTCGCACAGAATTATATGTATGCACTCAGCATTTCCGGCTCCTCAGGAAACAGGATTGTTAACAACCTGGTCACAAAAAGCGACAATTGCCCCAATGGCGCCTGCTTTTACATGAGCAACAACTCTTCGGCCATTGTGCGGAACAACATTTTCAAGGGGTGCCAGGTGATCAACGGTTGTGTGTATGAAAATAATATTGCAACTGGAACCGCCGCCCTTGGAAATAATGTATTCACCGCGACGATCTCAACGGTGAATAACAATGTTGGCGCTTCAAGCCAGTATGGATCAGGGAACGGGAACAAGCAGGACATCGACATGTCACTGGTATTTGCCAATACCGGAAGTGATGATGGCCGCTACCAGTTGTTGCCGGGCTCCCCGGCAAGTGGCGCCGGTACCAATGGTGTTGACTGCGGTATTTTTGGCGGGGCAACTTCCTATGTTCTTTCAGGTGTTCCAAACCTTCCTTCGGTCTGGTATATGAATATCAGTGGCAGTACTGTGACGGTGAAAGCTGTCAGTCACTGATCAGTACCCTGAAACATACCCGTTCCCCGGAAGTTTTTCCCTCGCAACGATCAATAAACCAACACTATATTCACTTATAATCCTCTTTGCCATGAAAAAAATGAACTTCCTGCTGATCCTTGTGATCTTATGTTTAATCGCCGGTAATACCCGGGCGGCCAAGTGGCGGGTGAACAACACCGGGATCACCGCCAATTTCACCAATTGCAGCGAAATGGTCAATTCACCGCTGGTGTTAAACGGCGATACCGTTTATTTCGAAAGTTCAATGTTTTCCTACGGAAATGCGAACATCACCAAGAAGCTGGTGATCATTGGCCCGGGTTATTTCCTTGGAGAAAATGATTCAACACAGGCGGATGTAAAACCTGCTTCCATGAATTCGGTCTCCTTCTCGGCAGGTTCACAGGGTACCATTGTAAAAGGGATGTCATTTGGCAGTTATGTCACCATCACTGCCTCAGGCATCGTGTTGGAAATGAACAGGTTTGAAGACCTGAGTGTCAGCATCTGTTCCGGGATCGTCATCAACCGGAACTACATCCAGGCGATTACCGTGATATCGGCTCAAAATGTACTGGTGTCAAACAATTTAGTTGTAAAAACGGAAGCCTACGGAACTGGTCTTTATGTAAATGGTGATGCCTCAGCAACGATGGTAAACAATATTTTTCTTGGCAAGATTGTCATCAGCAACTGCCTGCTCAGGAACAACATCTGTACATCTCTTTCCATGCCGTCATCTTTCACCGCCTTAAATTCTGTCATGGAGAACAATATCGGGGCATCCACCCAGTTCGGGACTTCGAACGGAAACCAGCAGAATGTTGATATGACAGCTGTTTTCACAAATTCCGGCAGCACCGATGGCCGGTACAGGCTAAAAGCCGGCTCTCCTGCAATTGCAGCAGGTGTGGGCGGCGCTGACTGTGGTATTTTTGGCGGCAATTATACGTATGTACTTTCAGGAATGGTACCAGGCCCTTCGGTGTGGTACATGAACATGAACGGCATTGACGTGACGGTCAAGGCAAAAAGCCACTGAACATGAGGCGCCTCCTGATACTTGCCCTTGCCATTCTTTTACAGGTTGCCGGAAATGGGCAGACCATCAGCCGGATCGAATATTTCTTCGATACCGATCCCGGGTACGGATCGGCCACCCCGGTGAGCTATATGGCCGGATCCTCGGTTACGGCTACATTCAATATAAACCCGTCAGGACTTTCAAAAGGAATTCATAACCTTCTCATCCGGGCGAAGAATGTCAACGGGAAATGGAGTACCGTGAACTGGGCTCCCGTTTACATCATGGACCCCGGCCCAGGGATTCCTGTTGTGAGTCTTGAATATTTCATTGACAACGATCCCGGATTCGGAAGTGCAACCCAGGTTCCGGTAATGCCGGGATTGCTGGTACCTGCATGGTTCCAGGCAAACACAGCCGGACTCTCCACCGGTATGCATTACATATGTGTCAGGGCCAAAGACAACAATTCCAGGTGGAGTGTGCTTTCCTCGTCAATGTTCTTTGTGAAGGATATAGAAGCAAATATCAGCTTGCTCGAATATTATGTGGATACCGATCCGGGCTTCGGAAGCGGCATCCCATTGACATTTACAGCGGGTTCAAAAATTTCTGCTTCTTTTTCGATCAATCAAACTGGTCTTGCCGAAGGGTTGCATTACGTTTGTGTCCGGGCGAAAGATGCGCAATCCCGGTGGAGCGTTCTCACATCTTCCTTGTTTGTAGCCGGCGATATTCAAACCAGCACCAATTTAGGTAAACTGGAATATTTTGTGGATACAGACCCAGGTTTCGGGAGCGGTACCCCTGTGGCATTCACACCCGGATCAAAAATCTCTGCTTCTTTTGCTCTCAGTCCGGGGTCTACTGCCCCGGGAATGCACTATGTTTGCCTGCGTGCAATGGATGTGAACAGGCGGTGGAGCGTCCTTTCGTGGTACCCGTTTGTGGGCCTGCCGGCTGTGGTTAACGCGGACATCACCGGGTTGGAGTATTTTATTGATACCGATCCCGGATTTGGAAGCGGGTTACAGGTCCCGGTCACACCCGGGAACAATGTGAATGCAGTTTTTTCACCCTCCACCGCCACTCTGGCCGAAGGTGTGCACTCGTTGTGCGTAAGGGCGAAAAACAGGGCAGGTACCTGGAGCAACCTGCAACAGTACGTTTTTAGCAAGGTCCCTGAAATCAGGCACAACATGACTCGGCTTGAATATTTTATCGATGCCGATCCCGGGTTCGGGAGCGGCCACCCGGTGAACATCACCCCTTCAAATTCCGTGGCAGCGCAATTCAGCCCCGACACAACCGGGCTGCCCCCCGGGACGAGGCTGCTGGTCGTCAGGGTCAAGGATGCTGCCGGGAACTGGAGCATCATGCATGATACTACTTTCAACTATAGCAGTACTTCACGGACCTGGACCGGTGTTGTGAGCGATGACTGGAAAGTTGCAGGAAACTGGTTGCCTGATGGGATTCCCGGCTGGAATGATGATGTACTGATCCCGCCATCGGCGCCCAATATGCCCGTGGTGAGAAACCCTGGTTTGAGCTGCCGCAAAATCGTTGTTTCCCCGGGCGGTGGAGCACTTCATATCTCTCCCGGAATTGTTCTGACCGTCAATGGCGATTTGAACCTGGATTGACGGTATTATTCTTCCCGTAACCCGGTAAGGGGATTTTCGGATAAAATCTTTTTTGCAGAAAAATAGATCCAGAGAAACCCGTTGATCAGAACCACCATGAGAATTCCTGAAATAAGCATCCAGGGAACCGCATGAACAGGGGTGATGAGCAGTACCGGCGTGGCGGCGATGAGTCCCAGCACCAGTCCTGACAAAAGAATGACCAGGTGCTCCTTCAGAATCAGTTTAAAAACAAATTCCCGGGGGAACCCAAGCGCAACATATAACGCAAGTTC
The DNA here is from genome assembly GCA_026391835.1 of Bacteroidota bacterium. GTDB lineage: Bacteria > Bacteroidota > Bacteroidia > Bacteroidales > FEN-979 > CAIVAT01. The sequence goes on along the minus strand of JAPLDF010000041.1, from coordinate 254,530 downwards.
CCTGGTGCGCTGGGTAATGTTCCTGAGCAGGACAATGCCCAGGCCGATCGTGCCGATCATTACCCCCAGGCCGCCAAGCAGCATGAAGACTGAAAGATAGGTGTTCTCAACCGTGTTGAAGGAGGCCAGCCGCGCCGAAGCAGGGGTTACCATCATGCCATAATCCTTAAACAGGGATTCGAGCCTTTGTATAATTGAATCCTGCCGGTTTGCAGGGGCTTCGATCAGCATGATCCGGGAACCACCCATCGAAGGGTAAAATACCCGCAAAAGGCTGTCGGATACCACGATATTTCCCTGGAAAACCGAATTGTCCAGCGCCCCGATCAACTTGATTTTCAAATTTTTTCCCGATTCATCCACGTACAACAGGGTATCCCCGACAGATTTTTGCAGTCCGTAAGTGATGACCGTCTGGTCAGCAAACCCTGGGATGACATCCGGGGCAAGGCAGGCTGAAAGTGCCTTCCATGGGTGTGAAGGATCTGCCGACGGATCAAGTGCGGTAAAACTGAATGCATCAAGGCGGTTAAATAAACTTGCCGGGACACCCAGCATCCCCGGTCTTGACACCTGGTTGAGATTCAGGCAGCTGGCGTCGTCACCATCCAACCGGGCAAGCTGATGATAACGCACTGTCTTTAACACAGGCTCATCATTCAGCCCAAAAGCGGAGGCTCCCAGTGCCGTGTTAAGGTCATTCATGACGGGAAGGCTCGACTCGCCCCACAAAAGAAAGCCACCCGTGCCGGAATCCCTTGTCGTTTCCAGGCCATAAAATGTCTTCCTGTTCGCTCCTGTGATGATGATCGTAAAAATGCCAAGGGAGAGCAATGCCACTGCCGAAATTGTGCGGCTGCGGTACAATGCCAGGTTTTTAATTGTGAGTTGCCCAATGCCGGGGATGAGGCTCCCCGGGTTAACTGATGAACGGATCAGAAAGAGGTTGAGCAGGCTCCATCCGCCGGGTAGCAACAATCCACCTGCTACCAGGGATAACATACTGTCGGGGCCCCTTCCGCGTAACAACATCCAGGCAATTAATGTCATTGAAGCCCCTGTTGAGAAAAAAGCAATCACATCATTGAAAATCGTGTTGACCTTTCCGGATCCGGCGCCCGGCATGATGGATTTGCTTTTCACCAGCATTGAAAGCGGATTTCGCAGGTTTTTCCATAAAATAAAGAGCAGTACTATAACAGAGGTGATCACACCTGAGGCAGCACCGGCGAAAAGCGTGGCGGGGTTGATTTTAATTACCAGCAGGGAAGCGTTCACGGCACCCTGCCAAATCGTGTTCAAGCCAAGGATGAGGAGATAATTATACAGGATACCTGCAAAGGCCCCGGCAAAGGCCCCGGCAAAGGCAACCACGAATGCTTCGCCAGCAAGGATACCAAGAATGCGGTGCTTCCGGAAGCCGATGGCGGAAAGGAGTCCGGTTTCGGCCATGCGCTTTCGGGCCAGCAGTGAAAACAGCATCGCAGTCAGCAGCAGCGCGCTGATTAGGAGGAAGAAACTCAGGCTGAGGAACAATTCTCCAAAATCGGTTGATTTTTTTGCTGCCAGTTGTCCCTCGACATACACCGGCCTGAAAAACAAACCAAATTGAGCGGGTGCGAGTCTCTGCATCAACGATTTTTCAACCGCCGGAAGATCTGTTTCCAGGGCATTAAACCGAAATGCGGTGTAGTTGCCAAACCTGTTGCCCCAGATTTGTTTTCCGGCTTCCATGGAAATAAACGCTTTGGGTGTGCCGCGGAAATTTTTCCAGTATAATTCGTCTTTGTCCCTGATTTTTTTCAGGTTCACCGGTGCCCCGGTTTCCCAGTCGCGGCAATTTCCCGCCTCCGACATCCCGGGAAAATCGGGCATCAGCCCGGGATCCGACAGGCCGGTTCCGGCCCCGAACACTGATTTAACCATAAACCGGGTACTGTCTTCGCGCAGCGAACGCAGCGGGCCCATCAGGAAATACCGAAGCATAAGCGAATCTCCGGGCCTGGCTCCAAGATCCTGTGCCAGCCAGTCATTGATCATGAGTTCCCTATTCCCGAGGGTTTGTTTCAAAAAAGGCTCATTGGCGGCAGTCACGAATGAGTAGGGAGTTGATTTCTCTTTGTAAGAGATCGAATTCACCAGGTAGGTGAAGATGGCCTCGCAGCCCGGGATTGCCGCTTTAACTGCATTTGCAGTTTTTTCATCAAAAAAGATACGGTCGGTGGTGATTTCATACTTTCCGGCTGCCACTCCCCCGAACACAGGGTGACCGAAACTCAGTCCGGCATCAGCTGGTTTCCAGCAAGCCTTCAGGATACTGTCGGGCATTTCCGTATGCGTTCCAGCGCCTGCATCGCCTGCCACGAGGAGCATGTTTGCATAACCTGCCAGGTGAAGCACTGAAGCCAGCTGTTTCAACGAGATGAACACATTGCAGGGGGCGGCCTGGTTGTTTTTCAGGCTGAAACGTCCCATCTGTAAATCGTTTGCAATCGCGGAAACCTTTACCCGAATAGAGACGGATGGCAGTTTTTCAGAAACAAACGGGGCTGTTGACGGGGCTTTTCCCAGGTTCTGAATCCGCAAAAGCAGGTCATCGCCAACCTTCAGGTTTAATTTTTCCGCGACATTGCTGCTGACAATGGCTTCATCGGCCCCCGGTGCAGGCAGCTCCTGGTCCCAGAGTTTGCAGAACCGGCCGTCGATGCCGTTTACTTCAACATGGTTTATTCGCTGGTTCCGATCACTGTTCACGGCAATACCTCCCGATTGCAGGACAGGTGCCACCGGCATGTTTGAACGGCGCGACATTGTGTTTGCAAGGTCTTCGCTGAAAAACCGGTCGTTCGTTTGCAGCGCATACCTGATTTTCCCCAGGCGCATTTCCGTAACCCGCTGCAGGCTGAACCGTACCGAATCTCCCACGGTCAGCGCACCGGTCAATACCATGGTACTGATCAAAACACCTGCCAGCACTGCGAGATATTGCCTGCGGTGGTACAGGAGGTTCCTAAAGATCAGTCGCGGCCAGGTCATAACGGGGACATCAGATGAAGCTCCCCGGAGGTAAGCTGGTATATTTTCCCCATACGTGAAGCCAGGTCCATGGAATGGGTGACAACCACAACAGCCAGGTCCTGCTCGCGGTTCAGGTCGCCCAGCAATTGTGACAGCTGGCCGGCGTTATGTGCATCCAGCGAACCTGTCGGTTCATCAGCCAGCAGCAGCCGGGGTTGGTTAACCAGGGCCCTCACCACAGCTGCCCGCTGGCATTCTCCAACCGAAAGCTGAATAGGAAGCTGGTTGATTTGCCTGGACAGTCCGACACGTTCAATCAGGTGATGGGCCCGCTCTATGGTAATTTTCCGGAGGGATTTGTCTCTTACAGGAATCGCTGGCAGAAGGATATTCTCGATGAGGGTCAGTTGTGGTAACAGGTGGTGCAGCTGGAACACAAAGCCTATAAATTGGTTGCGGATATCTGCCAGTCGCCTGTCGTCAAGCGTTTCCACTTCGGTTCCCCCAACGAACGCTTTCCCGGCCGATGGGCGGTCGAGGGTGCCCAGGATATTCAGCAACGTACTTTTCCCGGATCCGGAAGGACCAACAATGGCAACTGATTCCTTTTCACCAATGGTGAGTGAAACCTTGTTTAAAACAATATTCCTGGTTCCGGAGCCTGGCTGCTCATAATATTTGGTGATGTTTTGAAGTTCTGCAAGCATGTGCTACCGGATTACTTTTTCGTACACTTCAACCATTTTCTTTGTCAGTTTCCTGCAATCGAATTCATCTTCCACCGATTTTCTTCCGGCACGGCTCAGGTGTTCAAGCCTGAAGGGATCGGTCAGTAAATCTGAAAGTGCGAAGGCAAGCGATTCAGTTGTGTTCGGATGGTAGAGGACGCCTCCCCGTGACGCATGGATGATTTCGGGGAATGCCCCAAGCTGAGGCTGGACCAATGGGACCCCTGATGCCAGTGCCTCTACCTGGTATAGCCCGAAAGCTTCTCCTTTCAAAACGGGGACCGAAAGCACCGACAAAGACCTGAAAAAGCCATTCAGCGCATCCGGGGTGAAGTCAGGCACGATATCAACATACTTCATAAGGCTCTTCCGTTCCAGCTTTTTTAACTGCTGCTGAAGAAAAGTCTGATCATCCCCGGTCATGCCACCTGTGACTTTCAACTTCAGCTGGTTGAAACGGGGATCTGTTTTAAGCATGATAAACGCATCGACCAGGATCTCAAAACCATTCTCTTCGCAGATTCTTGACAAATAGCCAATTGCCTGGGGAGCGCTTGCCGGAAGTGTAAAACTGTAATTTTCGGGTTTTACACCAATATGGACCACGTGCATTTTTCCGGAAGGAATCTGCATTTTTTCCTGCATGATGCCGGCAAAAAAGTTGCTGACAGCTACAAATGCATCTACGTCATGGCTTTTCTCCGACATCAGTTCCCATATTTTTCCGCGCCACGACGGCTCCATCGCATCCACCCAAACATCCTCATCCTGCAGCGAACAAACGACAGGCACCTTCACCTCTTCCCTGATCTGTTTGGCCATGCCAAGCAGGAGCGCGTTTGAAAAATGCACGACATCAGGTTTTTCATGGTTTTTCAGGAAGTCGACCAGCCGGTCAAGTTCATGGCCCTGGTGGCCTTTTTGCCCGAGAAGCATTGATTCAGTGAGCTCCTCCAGTCCATGCGCCCTGGTTGATCCTGATTTCCTGGCTGCGAATTTCAGAAGCGGTTTTGAATCGAACAGATTTTCCATCCATCCCGGCATGTGCCTGAAAAGGGGGAATTGCTGCTTGAGATATATGTTGACGGCCCCGTAAAACACCGGGACATCCCCGTCGGTTTTGTCACCATCCAGGGTGAGCGGAAGGTACATCGGCAGGGTGATGGCATCGTGCCCCATCTCCCGGAGGGAATTCACATAAGCGCCGTCGCGCAGGCAGTTACCGCAATAAAAGGTGCCGCCAAAGCCGGGAACAATATATACAATCTTCATAATCAACTTAAATTAATTCATGCCCGTTGAAGGCCTATTTTCCAAAACAATAAACCTTTCCATCCTGCGCCCCGACCACGATCATGTTTGAAGTGACAGCAGGGGTGCTGAAAACGGGACTTCCGATTTCATAAACCCATAATTCATTTCCGGTGCCGATATCCAGCACATGCAACCTGCCGTCGCCCGAAGCGGCGAGGACGAGGTTGCCTGAAATCACCGGCGAAGCATCTGCTTTTCCGAGTGTTTTGAATTTCCACAACAGCTTTCCGCTCACCGCATCAAAACAGGAGATGTTGCGGTTCTGCGACCCGGTAACAACCTTGCCGGATCCGATCGCAGGTGATGCCAGGAAGGCCCCTCCTCCTTCGGTTTTCCAAAGGATTTTCTTCAGCCTGAGATCAAAACAATAGAACACCCCGTCATAATTGCCAAAAAAAGCTTTTTCTCCTAAAATAGCGGCTGATGCGGGAATGTACGTCCCGAGATCAACCTTTTGCCTTGCTTTCCCGTCCTGCGTCCCGACGAGGTGTAAAAAGCCGTCGCAACCGCCAAAAATGGCGAGTTTACCGGCAATAGCAGGTGAACCATTGATGAAATTCCCCGATTCGTATTTCCACAGGAGTTTTCCACTCGCTGCATCCACGGAATGAAGGTTGAAATCGTAACTTCCAACCAGGATCGATGTATGTTTGTTGTCAACACCAGAAACAACGTTTGCTGATCCTGAAATCTGGCCATCCGTGGCGTACTTCCATTTCACCGAACCTGTTTCTGCATCTAGGGCGAAGAGGATTCCCTCCATGGTCCCGGCATAAATGGTATTTCCCACAATCAACGGGGGAGCTTCAACGGATGTTCCGGCATTGAATTTCCATTTCAGCGTTCCGGAGGAATTGAGCGCATAAACATACCCGTCGTTGGATCCTATATAAATCGTGGTTTTCCAGATAACAGCAGAAGATTTGATGGCATCCCCGGTTTTAAAAGTCCAGAGCAGCCTGAAAGGAGGCTTGATGATGGCCGGAGAAACGCCCGACAGACGGGCATCACCCCGAAAAGAGGGCCAGCATTCTGCGCTTTTTACCTGGGCGGACAAACCAAATGTTCCTGCCAAAAAGATTAGCAGCAGCGTGAACGACCTTTGGCGTATTCCTTGCCTCATAATGGTTTTCTTTCTTCCTGGTCTTTAAATGCCAGGGCTCCCGTGGGGCATGACTCCACGCAAAGCTTTGCCGTTGAGGTCAGCGCCTCCCTGGTAGTCTGATTAAACGGGACTGAAATACGGACATCAAATCCCCTGCCTGCAAATGTCAGCCCGACCGATTCACCCTGCTTCTCCGTAATTTCAACACATAAACCGCAGCGGATGCATTTCTCCGTTTCGTAAACAACAAATTCATGGTGAAACGATTTTGTGAGTATTTTTCGCTCCGGGCCTGTGAATCGTTTCCTGCCTGCACCATATGTTTCGGCGTACATCCTGAGTTTGCAGCTGACCGGTTTCCTGCAATCGCAACGGAGGCAGCGTTTTGCTTCATGTATGGCCTCTTCGCGGGTGAAGCCCCGGGAAATGCCCCCTGCCGGGATGGTCCGCTGGTCATGGCTGCTCTCTTTGAGGTACTCATTCCATTCAGGCTCAAACAAGGGGCCTGTTGCCGAAACGGATTTACGCCTGGACTCGCCTTCGGTTCCAGGATGTTGTGTCCCAAGATAGATCTCCACCTGTTTTGCCGCCATTTTTCCCTGCGCCACCGAATGCACCGCCATTTTCTGTTCGCGGATGATATTTCCACCGGCAAAAACACCGGGCAGGCTTGTTGAGAATGTTTTTTTATCAATGTACGTGCCATGTTCATCCGGTGCAAGGCCGAACATGGTGGCGGGATCAGATAACATGGTTCCTGTTGCCAGGATTACCGCATCAAACGCAGGCAGGATCGAATGCCGGAATATTTCCCTGGTAACGGTAATGCCCAGTCGGAATTCAGCGCCCATCTTCCTGATGACAGCGATTTCAGCATCAAGCACCGCCCTTGGAAGGTGTTCATCCGGGATGTCATATTGCAAAGTACCGCCGGCTTTTTCATGCTGGTCGTACAAAACGCAGGCATGGCCTGAGCTTAGCAGGCTGAATGCGGCGGCAAGCCCGGCTGGTCCGGTACCGATGATGGCTACCTTCTTCCTGTTGTCCAGCGAAATACTATAAAATGCGTCGTTTTGCGGTATTTCATACTGGGCTGTTGCCCGTTTTAGCAGGCAGACCGAAACCGGCTGGTCGATCTGCTTGCGCTTGCAGGCCTTTTCACACGGAGCCGGGCAGATATAACCAAGCACCATGGGCAGGGCAATCTCCTCCCGCACAACACTCAGGGCCTGCTCAAAATTGCCTGAGCCGATCAGCCGGTTCATCAGGGGAATATCCATAAATGCCGGGCATGAGATCCTGCACGGAGCTTCACAATCGCCCACATGGTCGCTGAGCAGCAGTTCGAGAGCTTCTTTCCTGGCTTCCAGGACTTCAGCACACCCGGTGAGGATGTTCATTCCATCTGAAACCGGCATGGCACACGACGGGACAAGGTGCCCCCTGTCAAGATCCTTCACCAGGCAGATCATGCACGAGGGATGGTTTGAGAGCCCCTGCAGGAAACACAAGGAAGGAATGGTGATGCCAAAGGTGGCGGCAGCATCCATGACAGAAATTCCTTCCTGCACCTCAACGGGGATATGGTCGATCGTCAGCTTTACCATGTTAAAGAATCAGGATGGCATCAACCGGGCAGATTTGCCTGCAGATGTCGCATTTAATACATTTTTCCGGGTCAATGGTATGTTTTTCATAGGGGGCGAACGCAATTGCATCCGACGGGCAGCGCTGTGCACATTTGGTGCATCCGATGCATGCATCGGTAACCTCATAGTGAATAAGCGGAAGACATTTCCCCGCAGGACACATTCCATTCAGGTGGGCCTCATACTCTTCGCGGAAGTAACGAAGAGTGGTAAGAACCGGGTTTGGTGCTGTCTTTCCGAGTCCGCACAGGCTGCCGCGTGAAGTGCTCAGCGCCAGTGTTTCCAGGTTTGCCAGGTCTTCCTGCATTCCGTTTCCATTGCGTATCTTGTCAAGAATTTCCAGCATCCGGCGGGTGCCGATCCTGCAAAAGGTGCATCGTCCGCAGGATTGGCTTTGGGTAAATGAAAGAAAATAGTGGGCAATATCGACCATGCAATCAGCTTCGTCCAGGACGATCATGCCGCCTGAGCCCATCATGGTCCCTGCGCCTTTCAGTGCTTCAAAATCAATGGGCATATCCGTTTCCGAAGCCGGCAGGCAGCCCCCCGACGGGCCCCCGATCTGAACGGCCTTGAATTTTTTATCGCCGGCAATACCCCCGCCGATCTCCTCTACGATCTTCCGGATGGTAATGCCCATGGGTACTTCGATCAACCCGCCACGTTTTACTTTGCCTGCCAGGGCAAATACTTTCGTTCCCTTGCTGCCGGGGCTGCCGGTTTTTGCAAAGGCATCGGCCCCGTGGTGGATGATCCATGGAACCAGGGATAGCGTTTCGGTATTGTTGATGAGGGTGGGTTTATTCCATAGTCCTTTTACGACCGGGTAGGGTGGCCGCATCCGGGGGATTCCGCGTTTCCCTTCCACAGAGGCGATAAGGGCGGTCTCCTCCCCGCATACGAAAGCGCCGGCCCCGCCAAAAATACGGACATCAAAAGAGAACCCCGAACCGAGGATGGAGGATCCGATAATTCCGTTTTCCCGGCAGATTCTCAATGCTTCGCCGATGCGCATCACCGCAAGCGGGTACTCGGCGCGGATGTAAAAGATTCCGTGGGATGCCCCGGTGGCGTAACCGGCAATCAGCATTCCTTCAATGATCCTGAACGGATAGGATTCAAGCAGCATGCGGTCCATAAAAGCGCCGGGATCGCCCTCATCGCCGTTGCAGATCACGAATTTTTCAGGATCAGCCTGGTCTTTTACCAGCTGCCATTTTTGTCCGGTCGGAAAACCTGCACCCCCGCGGCCACGCAAACCGCTCAATTTGATCTCGTCGGTTACCTCCCCGGGAGTCATCTCTGCCAGGCATTTTCGCAGGGATTCGAATCCGCCGCCACCCCTGTAGCCTTCCAGGTCAATGGGGTTTGTAACTCCCCTGTTCTCTGTGGCAATGTTGACCTGCGGGCCCAGAAATTTTGACAATGGTGTGTCCCGTTGTTCGCCCAGGTATTTCCTGAACGACTTTGGAGCGCCATCCGCCAGGATATTTTCAAAAAGGTTGTAAAAACCGGTTTTGAACCGGTTTACATAACCCTCCGGTTTGAAATGCCTGAGCAGCACTTCCCTCACTTCTTCCGGCTTAATCCTTGCATAATATGCCGGGCTCTCCCCGGGCTTGATGATCTCCATAATGGGAACCTGGTTGCAAATGCCAACACATCCGACCTGCCTGACATCCACGTTGATCTTTGTCTGCGCCAGGGTCCGTTCGAGCTGCATTTTAACGTCGGAACTGCCGCTGGCCACGCAACAGGATCCCAACCCGATACGGATTTCACCCTGTGAAACATGTCTCCCGGCTCCTGCCGGCAGGGCAGTGGAAATGCCATCGTTTTTCTTGGTAAGAAAATCACGTAAAAGCGATGAAACACTTTCCGGCTGCACATGGCCATAGGTCACCTCGTCAATCCGCACAACCGGCGCCAGGGTACAGCAGCCCAGACAGGCTACTTTCCCGAGGGTGAATATCATGGAGGCGTCCGTGTCTTCACCCTCCTCCAGTTTAAGTTCGCGCCTGAACGCTTCATAAACAAACAAGGCACCCTTCACATGGCAGGCCGTGCCGGTGCATACAAGGATGCTGTGCCTCCCGGCCGGCGAATGCCTGAACTGCGTATAAAAGGTAGATATCCCCGAAATCCCTGCCGGCGTAATGTCGGTGGTTTCGCAAACCCGCCTGAGGGCTGGTTCAGGGAGAAAGTTGAATTCATGCTGGATATCCTGCAGTATCGGAATAACGGCATCAACGGTTGAGCCATGGAGGGCTACCATCCGGTCGACTTTTTCGTTGATATGCTGGTTATTTACATCCATGTTTCCGGCCGCTATCTTTTAGAATTGCGAGATGTCACATCACATAAAATGATAGAGAAAAACCACTGTTGCATCAAAGGCCGTTTTCTTGTTATCCTTGATCTCAAGCGAGACATTCACCTCAGCTTTGGTTATTCCTCTCAGGTTGATTAAAGAAGCGAGTTTTGCCCGGACCCTCACTTCATTGTCAACCAAAACAGGGTGGTTGAACCTGAGTTTTTCAATGCCGTAATTTACCAGCATCTTGATATTGTTTACCTCAACGATCTGCCCCCATAAATACGGCAGGACGGAAAGATTTAAATATCCATGCGCAATGGTTGTCTTATATGGACTTTCCGCCTTTGCCCGTTCGGCATCCATATGGATCCATTGATAATCCAGGGTGGCTTCAGCAAATTTGTTGATCTGCTCCTGCGTGATTTTCAGATACCCGGAGATTCCCAATTCTTTTCCGATGTATTGCTCGAATTCTTCAAAGCTGTTTATTACCAGTTTCCCCATGTCGTTTTTTTTATCAAATTATGCTTTTTTCGTTTACAAACGAAAAATCCCGTAAATATTTTTCTGTTATCCATAAATTGAACGAATGTCAGTTCTGTGGCATCTGCCTTCTTCGTGTTTTTTGTACAATGGTGATTTTATTTTCCGATACAATACAGGTTTTTATCCCCCCTGAGAATTATCTTTCCATCGGCAAACGCCGGGGTGCATGAGGAACCTTCGCCAAGTGCGGGTTGCCCGGTGGCTTTGTATACCTGGTCGGCAGGGAAAATATGCATGATGCCTTTTTTATCAAGCAGGTAAACTCTTCCTTCTGCCAGTATTGGTGAAGCATAGGTGGGCGTCTCAAATTCCTGTTCCCAGTATTTGGTCCCGTTTTTTGCATCATAGCAAACAACGGTTCCGTAGCTGGTTACCAGGAACAGGAACTTCCCGGTGGCCAGCGGACTGGGAATATCCGACAGGTAGTCGGAATCCTCCCAGAGCAATTTAGGCGGATCGCCGATCGCGATGGCGGATAGTTTGGAGAAATCATTTACCGCAAAAACCACCCCGTCGGCATAGGCCACACTTGGGCCTACTTCGCCGGAGATGCAGTTCATCTGCCACAAATCCTTGCCATCGGCAGGATTGTACGATGCAATAATGGGATCCGCAGCGAGAATCAATTCAGTTCGTTTTCCGGTATTGACGATTACCGGCGAAGCCCATGAAATTTTGACGCTGCGGCTTGCCTGCCATGCCTTCTCACCGGTTTTCCCATAAAGAGCCATGACACTGCCCGATCCGCGCTGATCGTATTGGATGATGAGCAGGTCGCGGTACATGATCAGCGAGGAGGAGTGCCCGTAGTGATTCTGCGGCATGCCAAGATTTTTTGTCCATACCTGGTTCCCGTCAAAATCGAGGGCGATGAGATCTCCGTTAGCAAATATTGCATATACACGCCGTCCGTCAGTTGTCATGGTCGGCGCACAAAACCCTGTTTCCCTTATAGTTTTCGGCTCCTGCGAAGGGCTGCCGGGGATTTTTCCGACATCCTTCTGCCACAGTATCTTCCCTGTATTGAGATCAATGCAATAAACCTCACGTTTGGTTTCGCTGGCACCGGTGATAAAAACCCTGTCGTTCCAGATGATGGGGGAGTTGTATCCCGGCAGCGGGATCGCCGTCTTCCATTTGATGTTTTTCCCGCTTTTCCCGTCCCAGCTGGAGGGGATGTTTTTCTGAAAGGCGATCCCATTTCCACCGGGCCCCCGGAATGACGGGAAATTGCCGGTTATCTCCTGCATCGATGGGTAGCCATCCATGTTTGTGGCGGCTGCAATCTTAACGGTGTCTTGTTGCTGCACCGTATCTGCATTCCCTTGTTCCTTTATTCCCGTATTCTTGTATTCCCGTATTCTTGTATTCCCGTATTCACTCATTTCCTTATTTCCCGGGTCTTTTATAGCCATATCCAGGCTTGTTCCAAGCTCCTGGTGCGTAAGAATAACCAGGACAAATGAAAATATCACAACCGAAATCCCGGTATAAACCACCCATTTTCTGCCGGTTTTCCTGGTGATCCAGAAATCAGCCTTCAATGCAGCAGGTACCCCGGGTGTTGATTTGCCCAGCAATTCGATACTTTTTATGCAAATGACAGAAATCAGCAGGCTGAAAAACAGGAGATATCCTCCCGTACGGATCTGCCATTGGGTGGTGAAGAAAGCCTTACGTGAAAGGAGGTCTATTTCCCGGATTTCCTGGCGGAGTTGTTGATCCGCAGGATTGGCATGCATCCGTTCAATCATAACCTTCATCACTTGTGTGTTGAGCGGATCAGCACGCCTGACCTGGATGAAATTGACCGCAATGAGGAGACATAGGATCATGGCGGAAATTGCGCTGGCAATGGCAATATAGCGCAGCAACGACACGATTTTCTGCGTGTTCCCACTGTCGTATGGAAAAATTGATCTGGTCATGTTTTATCAGGTGTAAGTTCGTTCCCGCCGACCGGACAATAATCAACGCACCTCGCACAACTATAACAGGTGCCTTTGTTTGGGGTGTAATCCGGCTGGTATGTCGTAACCATCCGGAAAGCAAGCGTAAGGCCGAATGCAAGCCCCAGGAAGCAGCCAAGGACCCAGCTGCCAATATAAAAATGCTTCAGCACAACGGATGCTTCGGCATATACCCTTGCAGCTGGTATTCCGGATGATTTGAAGGCTGTTACCTCAACCTGTTCAGGCTGATCGGTTGGTTTTTCGGGCTGCAGCAAGGTCCTGGCAAGACTCACTTTACCATTGACCCCTGCCAGGGTTTCATGCATCCGGGAGATCGTCCAGCCCCCTAGTACCGTTAAAAACGGAACCAGAAAACAGATGAGGATCAGTTTCCTGATGGTTGTGGACCGGCTTTCCGGATTTTTATCCGTAACAGGCATGTCGATTGCATCATACGGACAGGAATCTTCACACAGCCTGCATTGAATACAGGTTGTGGGAGTGATGGTCATGTGTTTCCATGAAAAACGGCTGATCCAGTTCAGCAATACACCGTATGGACAAAGGAACCGGCAGTAGGGGCGGGCAATGAAAATCCCTGAAACCAGCAGTGTTCCTGCAAAGATGAACATCCCAAATGATGCATTAAACCTGAATATCCCAACAAAAGGATCGTAGCGGCAGATGATAAAATCACTTTTTGTCGCTGCATAAAGAATTGCCAGCCCGAGGTAGATGTAAGGAATAAGCCCCAATACTGTATTCAATCGTGTTCCAAGTTTTTGAGGTTTGAAAGAAACCAGGTCCTGGATGGCTCCGAATGGACATACCCCGGCGCAGAACGTACGACCGAAAAAAAGCGTGGCAATCAATGGGAGGATGAAGAATGCGATTGCCGTCAAAGGCAAACCATATGAACTGTCGAAGATGGCCAGCGTTATGTTTTGGATGGCGCCGATTGAACAGATACATCCCTGGCGGTAAAAGCCAAAATAGGCAAGGGAGAACAGGGAAGCCCAGAAAACACCGGTTCGTGACCGTTTCTTTAGCACAAGCCAGGTTACAACTGCCATGGAAACAGCCAGAACGATCACGTCCAGCATTCCAAGTATTTCGGCACGGGATGTGGGTTGTAAAGTTTCGGGCTGGAGATAGCCCGACTCAAATTCAGGCTTCGGAAAACGCTGCACCCCGTACCCGTTCAACATCAGAATGGCGAACAGGATCATCAGGAAAATGGTTGGCAGGCGTTTCTTCATCGTACAGCGTTTATGCCTTTTTATCATCAGCAACCTGTCTGAGCAGGTAAGGCTCCCCAGCCGGCACGCGGCTGAATGCATCAGCCGGACAATTCCGTGCAATGGAGCAGTGGTTGCAATTTTGACACCTGTCATGCCTCACCTGAAGTTGCAGTGACCCGTTGCCGAATGAGCTGCAACCCTTCACGCATTTTCCGCAGCCAATACAAAGCGGCTCGTCAATGGTATACTCAAAGAACGGATCCTCCACAAACTTCCGCTTGATGGCACTGGTGGGACAAAGCTGGTTTTCGGCACCGGTGTTCAGCGTTTTGGTTTCGGGCTTGAAATACCCGCCGCATAAATCGCAGTACCCGCACATGGCATAAACATGCACACATTTCACAGCCGAAGGGGACATGACACAATTGGTCGCGCAACGGCCGCACTGGATGCACTTTGCCGGGTTAAGCTGCCACACCATCTGGCCGGCAGCGCTGTTTTTAACAACGAGGGCGGCAACCCCGCCGATTCCCAGCAGCACCGAGCCTCTCACACCGGCTGCAAGAAATCTCCGCCGGTTGATTTTTTGGTTATTTCCCGGATCTTCCATCAGCTGTTTTGGTTTTTTGCAATGCCCTGTCAAGGCGGTGCCTGTCTGCTTCAGGGAGCCGGCAACGGTCAGACAATCCGCAGTTGCCGCAGGCATGGTTTTGTTGACAACCCTCAGATTCACTCCAACGCCGCACCAGTATCCCGCTAAACAAGGTCAGTGAGGTAAAAATCCCTCCTCTGATGAGCGTGTTTATGAATTTTCTCCGGTTCTGCATCACTTTTTTCTCCTGATTCACTGGTCAGTCCTATGGTTTTTTCAACGTAAAAATCCTTACCTGTTTCTTTTCAGGATCAAGCACGAGGATCCGGTCCTTTGAATCCACGGCAATATCAAGGCCACGGGTGCCTTCAACAAATGCGTCGGAACCCGCTACCATGTATCTGAAATCACCACGCATTCCATATACCTTGATGCGTTCGATCCCCTTTTCACTGGTAACAAAAGAACCGTCGGAAAGCATGGCAAAGTTAGACGGATTGCAGCATCCGCAAAAACCCTCCATGGCCATGGAAGATTCACCCCAGGTGAAGGTTAAATCCCCGTCGTGGTTGTATTTCTCAATACGGTGACGGCCGGGATTTACAACCCAGAGTGACCCGTTGCCATCAGTGCCCAGGTCAAAGTAAGGACTTGGAACAACAAACCCGGGGATATTCCTGGCAGGATCTTTTTCCCCAATTCTTTTCACAAGGTTGCCATCCTGGTCATAATGGCATACCACTTTATTGCCGGCATCAGCAATGAACACATCTTTTCCGGCAATGGCAATGGATGTAATGATCGCATCTTTATCGCAGGTCTTCCATTTTTTCAGCTGTTTGCCCGTGTTGTCAAAAATTTCGACATGTTCCTGCATGCCAAGGTAAATCCGTCCGTCCGGATCAACCTGGATGCAGTTGGCTGTCCCGTTTACAGTAAAACCGTTTTTACGATTGCCGGCATGATCATAGATTTCAACCCCGTTATCGCCACAGATAAAGATACGGTCAGATTGATCACAGGCGATCCCGTGAATGGCAGGGAGTCCGGGGCTGAAATGCTGCACTTCGGCATACATGATCTTTGAAGAATCTCCCGACTTGAATGCCTTAAGATCGTAGGCATATGGATTCCCCTTGTCGGCCGGTTTGTTGAAAAACATATCCCAGGCCATAAATAAAATGACTGCCATTAAAAGAGTCAGTGCAGCAAAGAGTATGATTTTCTTTTTCATATTAATGCGCTTCAATATCGATGCATACCATTTGCCTTGAATCCCGCATCAGCAGGTAACCGCCTGTGATGGCAACCGGCCCCCATGAGTCCTGGCCCTCAATGATCCGGGCTTTATCCAGGACGTTAAATTGCGACGTTGAGACAGCGGCAATTGTCATCTCCCCGTCGTCGTTCAGGATGAAAAATTTCCCATCCGCCATGATGTATGGCCCCAGGCCGAACCTGTTGGTTTTGCCGCTGTTCATGACCGGCATTTTACAATCGCCCGACCGGTAGCAGGTGAACTGGTTTCTCAAACCACCTGCATCCTTGGGCATGATCCCATACAGGTAGCCGTTGTGAAAAATCGGCGTTTGCTGCTCAGATGCCAGCCCATCCTGTGGTTTGTACTTTTGCAACACGTTCACAAGGTATTTTCCTTCTTTATGCGTGACCTGCAGCAGTGCCGATCCCGCTCCATACCCGGCAGTCAGGAATATTTTCCCGTCGTCAAGAATAACCGGCGACGGCGCCACGACGGATGGTGAAAAACCAGAGGTCTCCCACAAGACCCTGCCCTTGTCGGGACCGGATGCCGAAATTCCGCAAACCCCGCCGATAGCGAAGTAAACATACATTTTTTTCCCTTTGATGGTCATTGGCATCACCGATGAGTGGGACATTTTCCACCCTTTAGGATTGGACGTTTCCCAAATTTTCCTGCCGGTATTGCAGTCAATGGCTACAAGGAGCGCTTTGCCACCAGGGGCAATGATCGCCGTGTCGTTGTCAAGCAGCGGGCATTGACCGGTATACCAGAATGGAATTTCGGTATTGAATTCCTTTTCAAGATCGAGCCCCCACAGAAAATCACCGCTCAAACGGTTGACGCACATTACCTGGCATTTTGGCCCGATGGTCAGTACAAATTTTGCATTTACGGCAGGAACGGTCCTTGATAACCCGTGATTTCGCTTCAGCCTCACCTGGTAGCCGCGCCGCCATAGTTCTTCACCGGTTGCCAGCAGGAAACAACGCAACTGGTCCGACTTTCCGGCTTCGTCGTAATCAAGCAGGTAGATTTTCCCGTCGTAAACAACCGGGGCGGCATGACCTTCGCCAAGGGTTATTTTCCATAGGATCCGCGGTCCTGTCTTTCCCCATTTTTCTATCAAACGGACAGGTTCTTTGCTGATATTGTCAAAATCTGCCCCCCTGAAGCGCGTCCATCTTGTTCCGGGTATGTCCGGCGAAGTCTTGTACAGTTTGAATTCAGCACCAATCACAACAGGTTTTCCGGCAATAACAGCTCCTTTTTTCCTGTTATCCATGCCGGGAACTGAAGTGCTAATGGACCTGACAGGATCATGAAAAAACCACCAGCCAAGCACCCCCGTGGCCGACATGATGAATAACAGCAGAATAATCCTGGTCAGGTGCTTCTTGAACATAAGGAGTTATATGCGGCAAATGAACTGCTAAATTACTTGAAAATCACACAGCATAATCAGCTCAGCCTGAATTCAAAACCAATCTGAATAACACTGTCCACCCGTCCGCCCGTCCGCCTGTCCGCCCGTCCGCCCGTCCGCCCGTCCGCTTACTTCCTCGCGACATCATATGCCACCATCACACCCCCATGCCTGATATACAACACGCCTTTGTCAACAACCGGATGTGAAAAATGTTCCTTTGTTCCGGCGGTGAGTTTAAAAAATCCCGACTGCACCATTTTCCCCTGACCGGGATTTACCAGCCTGACTTCTCCCTTTTGGTTATAGTAATAAAGCATGCTGTCGGCCAGAATGATAGAACCTGCCCCGCATTTCAGAGAATCCACAACCAGGCCGGTGGCTGCATCAAGGCATTTCAGCTGTCTCTTCTCCGAGACGCATGAATAAAGATATTTTCCCTGTTTCACGAAGCCTCCCATGTAGTTGTCGATGGTTTTATTCCGCCATACCTGCCTGATATTTTTTCCATCAGCCGACAATTCAAGTTTTACAGCGCAATTCCCGTCTCCGGCAAAATAATAGATAAACCCGCTGTCATAGATAACCGTGTTGCTGTGGGTATCTCCGTTGCCAGGTTTACGTTCGGGGACCGGTATGTTATCCTGCGGATGAACCCAGAGGAGCTGACCCGTTTGTGCATCGAGTCCCAGCATGGAATAGGCAGTAAATGTTACCAGCACATGGCGGGCGGGCAACTTGATCAGGTAAGGTGAATTATAACCGGGGATTTCACCTTGTCCTTTGGATATCCAGATAATTTTCCCGGTGAACCGGTTCATCGCCACCACATTGGTGTCTTTTCCTCCCGGTACCAGGAAAACCTTGTCGCCGTCAATAAGCGATGATTCTGCATGCCCGAACAGGGTGAATCTTCCATGCAGATCATGGATCATGTCGACCGACCATTTTTTTCTGCCGTTCCCTGCATCAAAACATGCAAGATCTCCCAGGCCCGAACAAACATAGACTAGGTCGCCTGCCACAGTTGGCGCACAGCGTGAACCCTGGTAATTTACAACCCATTCCTTCCCGTATTCCGATTTCCACAGCAGTTTTCCCTCGAGGGTAAAAGCAAACAGGTATCCGGTCGAGTCAACTTCTCCTGTGATAAATATCCTGCCGGCAGTAACGGTCGGGGCACCGTAACCATTCCCGATGATCTCAGTTTTCCAGAGCATCGCCGGTCCTTCGGCAGGCCATGCTTTTAAAAGATTTGATTCCGGGAAAATCCCGTTCCTTTCCGGCCCGCGCCACTGGGCGGTTGTTTGAACAAAACCTGAAATGGAATAAACAAAGAGGAAGGCAATAAGACAGAAGCGGTTTTTCATAACATTCTTCATTTAGGTTGTTTTTTGAGAATATCATATGCCAGGAGTACATTTCCATGCCTGATGTACAACACGCCGTCACAAATCACCGGGTGGGCGAAATGTTCCAGGGTCCCTTCCGTGATTTTAAATGTACTTACAACTTCAGGTTTTCCCTGGTTTGGTTTGATCAGCCCCATCACTCCCTGGTCATTGTAGCAGTATAGCATGTCATCGGCAAAGATGGTCGAACCGCAATTGAACTTTACCGAGTCGGCGACCACACCTGTTGATGCTACAACACTCTCAAACCGGGCTGGCCGATACCGAGAGCCATAGAGGTATTCCCCGATTTTAACAGAGCCGCCCTGGACATTCCCTCCCTTGAAATTCCGCCATACCTCCCTGATGGATTTTCCATCAGGGGATAATTCCAGTTTTACAATCCCATTTCCTCCCCTGTCATCATAATAAATGAACCCTCCTTCGTAGACAGGCGTATTGCAATGGATGTCGCCGGGGCGTTCAAACGGATATGACCACAACAAGTCGCCAGTAGCAGCATCTACCCCGATCAGGTGATGGATCATCAGGGTAACAAGGATCTTGTTGTTTGCAGGCAGACGGATCATCATGGGCGAACAATACGATGCGGAATCGGCCATGGCTTTTGATTTCCATATCATCTTCCCGGTGAACCTGTTTAATGCAACCACGTTTGTATCCCTGCCCCCTGGGAAACAGAACAGCCGGTCCCCATCAATCAGCGGTGACTCGGTATAGCCAAACCTTACATTTATGCCGTGAAGATCTTTTAGCATGTTGACCGACCACTTTCTTTGTCCGTTTGCCGCGTCCATGCAAATAACCTCGCCCATGCTTGAGCAGTAATAGATCAGGTTGTCCACAACAGTAGGTGTTGACCGGGGCCCCGGAAAGTTTTCGGTCCACTCCTTCCCGGTCTCCTGTTTCCAGATCAGCCCTCCCTGTTTGTCAAATGCAAAAAGATAACCTGTACTGTCAACTTCCCCGGGTATGTAAATACGGTCGTTTGTAACAACCGGAGAGGCAAAACCATTTCCCAGGCTGTCAATTGCCCATTTGAGTTCAGGACCGTTTTCGGGCCATGTCTTTAACAGGTTCGTTTCGTGGTAAATCCCGTCGCGGGTGACCCCGCGCCATTGGGTGATTGTTTGCACATAACCGGGAAGTGCAGCGACGAGCAGCATCAACAGGATGGAGAACTGTTTTTTCATGTAAACTTTCTTTGATTAACAGGTTGAATCACAAATATACCACGTGAAAACCAAAAACGACAGGAAATTTGACAAACGCCAATAGAAAGCCGACGAAAACGAAAGAACCTGCTTCCCGCTGTGATCCTATTTGCTCCGGATATCGTAGACCATCAGTGAACTTCCATGGCGCACGTAGAGCCTGCCATTCCCGATCACAAGGTGTGCCCAGTGCTGATCTGCGCCAAACGGAACCTGGAATGCACTGATCTTTTTGAATGAATTGGCCAGGGGTTCGGCCAGGACGACTTCGCCATTGTCACCATATAAATAGAGCATCCCATCGGCAAAGATGATGTTGCCGCGGCCGGTAATTTTTTCAGAATACATGTTGGTGCCGGTTTTCCAGTCAAGACAATACCATGCTTTTCCTGCATCGTCAGAACCGAAAATTTTTCCGTTGACAAGCACAAAACCACCCATCTTATTGTCAATGTTGGTGTTGCGCCACACTTCCTGAACCGAGCTGCCATCGTCGGAAACTTTCAGCATTACACCGCCTTTCCCGTATCCTGAAACACAATAGAGGTAACCGTCATGGTATAGTGGCGTATTGGCATGCACCGAGTACTTGTTTGGCTGATCGTGGCTCCACAGCAGGGCGCCGTTATCCGTATCAATACCCAGGATCGAATTGGCAGTTTGGGCTACCAGGATGTGCTTTTTTGCCAGTTTGATCAGTGCAGGCGATCCGTAAGCGCTGACCTCACCTTTCCCTTTGCTTTTCCAGATCAGGCTGCCTGTGTTGGGGTTGAGCGCAATTACATTGGCTTCTGTTCCCCCGACAGTACAAAACAACTTATTCCCGTCGATAAGCAGGTTTTCAGTTACACCCCACTTTATGTTGGGGCCCTGATAATCCTTAAGAACATCAACGCTCCAGATGAAGTCGCCGTTTTCAGCATTGCGGCATACCAGCTTCCCGAATCCGCTCAACTGGTATATTTTGCCGTTGGATACCAGTGGTGTACTCCTTACACCAGGCCAGCTTTCTGTCCACTCTTCACCATAGGCAACTTTCCATAGTTGTTTGCCGGCCAGGTCAAAACAGAAAAGGTAACCGATGCCTTCAAGTATTCCGGCTGTATAAACCCGGTTACCGGTCACGGCGGGGGAGGCATGCCCTTCACCCAAACCGTCAAAATGCCACAACAGTTGCGGCCCGGCCTCAGGCCATTTTTTTAATAAATTGGTTTCGCTGTATATACCGTCACGGCCGGCACCGCGCCACTGTACCGTTTCCTGTGCAATGGTTTGGATGTATAAAACACATACCAGGCTTATGAGCGGCAGAATTTTCTTCATGTTTGTCATTTTTTGGTAGAAAACGGTTAATAACACCGGAACTGTTCAATTATCTTTTTGTGTTTGAAAATCCGGGAATCAAAAATAGAATAAATTAACAGAACTGTTATTTTTTTAACGAAAGTTTCCGGCTTTTGTTGTCATTTAAGCTACCCTGGCTGACCATGTGAATTGTTGTTGATAACTATATCCGTGGCGGCAGGGAAAAGGATCAAATTGAGTGTATCTTAGTTGCGCAATTATAAAAATTCACAACCATAAATATACAACCCGATTATGAAAAATGACGTTTTATCCAATAGGATGAACCTTGGAAACCACCGCATGAGTATCCCACACTCAAAGCTGTTAACAGGTTCAATAATAGATAAATACCCGGTGATTCTTGATGATGGGAAAACAATAATATTTATTGCCGATAAAAGCATGGAAGCCGAAACAAGGTACAGGTATGAATTACGCAACCATCATTAGGATATCAGTGCATTTGAGAAACATCAGGAATAAAATCAACAGATATGAAAGACTTCAGGAAATATTACACCATACCAGCGCTGGCTGAAGATGTTTATACCGCACTTACCAATCCGGTCACTATTCAGTTATGGACGGGTGAACCCGCAGAAATGACGACAGTCCCCGGATCTGAATTTTCGTTATGGGATGGGAGCATCGTTGGTAAAAACATTGAATTTGAACCTGGGAAAAAGCTGGTTCAGCAATGGTATTTTGGCGACCAGCCCGAAGAATCAATTGTTACGATCCTGTTGCATGCAAAAGGCATGAGCACTTCCGTTGAATTATCGCATACCAATATTCCCGACGAAGATTTTGAGGATATTGAAGATGGATGGAACAACAGTTATTTTGGCTCACTCCGGGAGTTTTACAAAGATTGACGTTTGCGATCATAACCTTCCAGGTCTTCAAGACCTGGAAGGTACGTAAAAAAAGGGGCTGCCGGAAATGACAGCCCCTTTTCAATGAGCTTTGATCGGGAAATATATTGGGTTAAATGTGGTCGGTAAAATCTGCCCTGGCAGGCGTGACCGGTGCAAGATCCATGACAACTGACGTGTTGACGGTTGCTGTTGAATCTTCAAAATCTGCCTCTTTTGGCGTAACAGGTGCCAGGCTGATCATGTTAATTTCCGATACCGGGGCCCCGTCGCTGAAATCAGCAACCATCGGAATTACCGGGGCAAGGGCTGAGAAATTAGAAAATAATTCATCCGATTCAATCAAATCTTCAAATGTGGCCTCAGCTGGTGTCGACGGTGTCAGCATGACACTGTTGACAATACTTACGGACTCTTTTGACATAACGGGTAATTCACTGTAGTTTCCTGCTGCGAACATGGTGTTGAACTGCAATCCCAGTAAAGCAACAAGGATATAGATGGTCTTTGTGGTAATCATATTGGTAGTTTTCATTGTTTTAATATTTAATCTTTGTGTTTTTAGTGCCCATAAGACGCAGCATTGATTTCAATGTTACAATCTGCAGGGTTGTTAACAATTATTTAACAAACGATTGATAATTAATTAATTGTGATGCAAATGTACCAGTTTATCTGGATTCAATAAAAAGAAAGTCGATGAGAAGAGGTTTAAACCCGACCAACACCGGTATTTAGTCGATGAACGTGTACGGTGTTGATATGCTGAGTTTTACGTTGGAAATGGCACGGTAAGCGATTGGAAGAGAGTCTTTATGGTATCATCATATGAAAATTCCAAATCGTAAATCGTAAATCGGAATTCGTAAATCTACAGGTTTTCATCAAAATAGAGCACCATCTTCTGGTTGAGATGCACACGGTCCTTCCCCCGAACATTGTGTTCATGGCCTGGATACATGAAAAAATCGACTTGTTTGCCTTCATCCACGCACTTCTTAAGAAAGGTAAATGAATTTTGGGGAACAACCGTGCCATCCTGGTCATCATGAATGATGAGGAGCTTTCCGTTTAAGTTTTTGACATAGTTGAGCAGACAGGCATTTTTATAGCCTTCGGGATTGCTTTGGGGTGTATCCATATAACGCTCGCCGTACATCACTTCATAATATTTCCAGTCGATGACAGGTCCGCCGCAAACCGCCACTTTAAAGGTCCCTGGATGCTTCAGGAACATAGTAACTGTCAAGAAACCACCATAGCTCCATCCATTAATGCCGATACGGGCAGAGTCGACAAAAGCCAGTGATTTCAGGTAGTTTACGCCGGTCATCTGGTCGCTTAGCTCTTTGACGCCGAGATTGCGGAAAACGGCCTGCTCGAAATCGCGGCCGCGGTTGGATGTTCCCCGGTTGTCCAGGGTGAACACAACATATCCCTTGTCGGCCAGGTAGTTCAGGAAAAGCCCGGCACCGCCCAGCCATGAATTGGTAATGAGCTGGGAGTGAGGACCGCCGTAAACATAAATGATTGCAGGATATTTCTTTTGTGGATCGAAACCGGCAGGTTTGATCAAACGACAGTAAAGGTCCGTGTTGTCTTCACCTTTTAATGTGAAGATCGTTGTCTCTCCAACCTGGATATCCTTCAGCGGATTGTCGTTCGCAAGCAAAACCTGCAACGTTTTTCCCTTTGCATCCAGCAGTTCTGCCTGGCGTGCAACTGCGGTGCTGGAGTAGTTGTCGAGGATAAACTTTCCGTCTTCCGAAATTTTGGCGGCATGCGTCGCTGATATAGCAGTGATGGGGGAGAAGCGGCCGGTTTTTAGATCAACCGTGTATAACTGGCGGTCGAGCGGGTTGTCTTTGTTGCAGTGAAACCAGGCTTTGGAGCCGGCTCCATCAGATTTCAGGTACTCTGTCACCTCCCAGGGACCTTTGGTGAGTTGTTTGACAAGGTTACCAGTGGTATCGTACAAATAAAGGTGGTTAAACCCGTCGCGCCTGCTTTCCCAGATGAACTTGCCGGGATCGCCGGTCACAAACTGAGGACCATGCAAGGGTTCAACATAGGTGTTGTTTTTTTCTTTAAAAAGGGTTTTGATGAATTTTCCGGATGATGCGTCATATTTGTTCAACTGCATAAAATTCTGATCTCGGTTGAGGGTGGCGATGTAGATGGTTTTCCCATCCGGGTCCCACGTGATGTTTGTCAGGTATTCGGTACGCATGGCAGAATCCACGCCAGGTGCTGATTCAGTTTGAAGATAGCTGGTTTTTCCACTGACTGCGGAATAAACGCCTACAGTAACTTTATGACTGGTCATACCAGCCATCGGGTATTTGGTCGGGTTTACCGTTGCAATGCGTGGTGTAATATCTACCAGCGGGTAATCAGCCACCATGGTTTCATCCATCCGGTAAAAAGCCAGTTGCAGGCCGTCGGGTGACCAGAATGTTCCTTTGTCAATGCCGAATTCGTTGCGATGTACCCGGTTTGAACCATAAACAATGCCAGGGTTTTTTTCTTCGGTCACCGCGGTTTCTTTACCTTCCCCGGAAATATACAAATTGTTGTTCAGCGTGTAAGCGACAAGTTTTCCGGCCCTGGCGATATCAAGGTTCTCAGCTTTTTCTTTCCAGGAGTTTTCTTCTGTAACCTTTTTCTTCAACAGATCACAGGATAGAAGTTTGTTCGCATTGGTAAAGTGAAATTCAGCGGCGGCATCGAAAGTGATAACAGGAAACCGTTTCAGGGTATCCTGCAGGGCAATCCTCAGAAACGTGTTTAATTCAGATAACCGCAGCAGGGTATCCCGGCTGGTATTTGCCGCAGATCCCAGGACAAGGCTGTTTTTGGCCACATATACGAACTGGTCTGTCCCCGGCCGCCATTGGAGCTGGCTCAGCGAAGCTGCATTGAGTTTGGGATTCATGTAACTTGCATCCTCCACTGTAAGCAACCTTGACTGACCAAGGGCGATGACCGGAAGAAGACAGGCGAGGAGCAGGCAGTGGCGGAATCTGGGCATGCTAAATGAATTTACGATGTACGATTTTTGATTTACGATTTAAGTTTTGGTTTAGCATCCTACCTGACGGCGGCAATGCGGGCAATCAGATCGGGGTCATGTTCAATGCCGTTGCCAACCACCAGTAGATCGGCCCCTGCTGAATATGCGGCTTTTGCAAGGTCGGGACTGGTAATGCCCCCGCCGATGATCAATGGAAGCCCGATGGATTCTTTTACTTTCGAAATCATGGCAAGTGGAACAGGGTTGATGGCGCCGCTGCCGGCATCCATATAGATCAGTTTCATGCCCAGCATTTCACCGGCCATAGCGGTACAGGCGGCGATATCGCTCTTGTGTGCCGGAATGGGGGTGGTATTGCTCATATAAGAAACGGAGGTCGTACGCCCGCTTTCGATCAGCATATAGCCGGTTGAGATCACTTCGAGGTTGCTGGCCTTCAGGTAGGGTGCCGAGATCACATGCCGGCCGATCAGCATGTCGGGGTTTCTGCCTGAGATCAGTGATAAAAGCAGGATGCCGTCGGCCGTGTGGTTCAACTGCATGTTGTTTCCCGGGAACAGCACAACCGGAATAGCCGTAGCCTCCTTGATATGGGCGATGAGCTGCGATTGGTTGTCGTGCATCAGAAGACTTCCTCCCAGGAAGAAATAGTCAATCCCAGCGTTTACGCCCTGTTTTAATACCCTGGACAGGGATTCGAGCGAGTATTTATCGGGATCGATGAGTATGGCAAATTTTTTTTTGCCCGCCAAAGTATCCTTCAGCAGTAGTTGATAGAGGCTCATAAAAACTGTTTAAAATACTGATTTGGCTATCTGACGGATATTCTCAGAAATCCCGACTGAAAAATAGTGAACGACAGGAACACCAAATTTTATCAGTTCTTCCGATTGTTTAATACCCCATTCAATGCCGACCTTAAAGGCCTCCTCGTTATTCTTGCAACCCATCACCTTTTTCACAAGTTCATCGGGAATGTCGATGTTGAAGATCTGCGGAAGCACGTTGATCTCCCTGGCGGTGCAAATGGGTTTCAGTCCCGGGATAATAGGTACGGTGATACCCTCTTTCCGGCAACCCTCAACGAAATCAAAATATTTCCGGTTGTCGAAAAACATCTGGGTAATGATGTACTCGGCCCCGGCATCGATTTTGGCTTTCAGATATTTCATGTCGTAGGCCAGGTTGGGCGATTCAATGTGTTTTTCGGGATAGCCTGCCACGCCGACACAAAAATTGGTGCTGAATGTGTTTTGCAGTTCATCATCGAGGTATTTGCCCCGGTTCATATCGGTAATTTGCGCTACCAGGGTATTTGCATAGGCATGCCCGTTTTTTTCCGGCGTGAATGTCCGCTGATTTTTTGGGGCGTCGCCACGTAACGCAAGGATGTTGTCGATTCCCAGGTAATGAAAATCAATCAGCGCATACTCCGTCTCTTCTTTGGTAAACCCTCCGCAGATGATGTGCGGAACCACTTCGACATCAGGGTACTTGTACTTGATAGCCGCCGAAATAGCAACGGTTCCGGGGCGCTTCCGCACGGTTTTTTTCTCCAGGAGCCCATTCTCGTGCTTTTTATATACGACCTCTTCCTGATGGTAGGTCACATTGATAAAAGACGGCTTGAATTCAAGAAGCGGATCGATTGTACGGTAAATGCTGTTGATATTGTGCCCCCTGAGCGGGGGGAGCAATTCAAAGGAAAAAAGTGTCCTGTCAGACTTGTTAATAAGGTCTATGACTTTCATCGTTAATAGTTCAGATTTGTATTCAGTAATTTTTCAGCATGTTCGACACTGAAATTTTTTCGTTTTGCATATTCAGTCAGCTGGTCCTTGCTGATGCGTCCTAGGTTGAAGTACCGGGCGAGCGGGTGTGAAAAATAGAATCCGCTTACCGAGGCCCCGGGGTACATGGCATAATTTTCGGTAAGATGTATGTTAACCTTCTGCTCGGCATCGAGCAGGTTGAAAAGCGTGCGTTTTTCGGAATGTTCGGGGCAGGCGGGATATCCCGGCGCAGGGCGGATACCCTGGTATTCTTCGCGGATCATAGAGAAAACGTCAAGTTGCTCGTCTTTGGCATATCCCCAGAACTCCTTGCGGACACGCGCGTGCATCAGTTCCGCAAAAGCTTCGGCCAGCCTGTCGGCGAGTATCTTGACCAGAATGGAGTTGTAGTCGTCCATCTCCTTTTCAAACCTTGATACCCACTCCTCAACGCCAAGTCCGGCGGTAACGGCAAACCCTCCCATGTAATCAATGATCCCCGATTCTTTGGGTGCAATATAATCGGCAAGGCAAAGATTTGGCTGGCCAGGGTCCTTCAACTGCTGGTTTCGCAGGAACCTGAAGGTTGTCAGCACATTTGAACGTGATTCATCTGCATATACCTCCACATCGTCACCGGTTGAATTGCAAGGATAAAGACCGATGACACCACGGGCAATCAGCATTTTCTTGCCTGTGATCTCCTTCAGCAGTCTTTGGGCATCGTTAAACAGTTTGGTAGCTTCCGCGCCCTTCACAGGATCCGTAAGGATGGCCGGGTATTTCCCGTTCATTTTCCAGGCATGGAAAAAGAAGGTCCAGTCTATATATGGTGCAATTTCTTCCAGCGAATAATCGATAAATACTTTGTTCCCGGTGAACTTGGGTTTGTAGATCCCGCTGGTTTCCCAGTCGATTTTCAGTTTGTTTTTCCGCGCTTCGGCAATTGGTATATAGGAGTAATCAGCTTTTTTGTCGTAGGTGTTGCGTATCCGCTCATATTTCCTTTTGATGGAACCGGTAAAGTCCTTTTTGGCTTCTGCCGAAAGGAGGTTAGAAACAACACCAACCGCTTTGGAGGCGTCCTTCACATGAATGACGGATTGGGAATAGAATGGCTCAATTTTTACAGCCGTATGTATATCAGAAGTGGTTGCACCGCCGATCAGCAGGGGTATCGTGAATTTCTGCCGTTCCATCTCTTTTGCAACGTGCACCATCTCTTCAAGTGAAGGAGTGATGAGGCCGCTGAGGCCAAGTACATCCACGTTGTGTTCTCTGGCCGCAGCCAGGATCTTGTCGGCAGGGATCATGACACCCAGGTCGATGACTTCGTAATTGTTACAGGCAAGTACCACGCCCACAATGTTCTTCCCAATGTCGTGCACATCACCTTTCACGGTGGCCAGCAATATTTTCCCATTGTTCCTGGGAGATCCTTTCAGGTCGGCCTTTTCAGCTTCCAGTCGCGGGGTGAGCCTTGCCACCGCCTTTTTCATCACACGGGCACTTTTTACAACCTGGGGCAGAAACATCTTGCCGCTTCCAAAAAGGTCGCCTACCTGGTTCATGCCGTCCATCAAAGGCCCTTCAATGATTTTCAGCGCCAGGTCGAACTGGGGCATGGCCTCATCAATGTCCTGGTCGATGAATTCTGCATTGCCCTTGATCAGTGAATGCCTGAGGCGTTCGGCAACTGGCAGCGACCGCCATTCCGCCTCTGTTTCCTCTTTTTTGCCCGAATCAGTTACCTGGTCGGCATAGGCAAGAAGTCGTTCGGTGCCATCCTTACGGCGGTTCAGGATCACATCCTCGACCAGTTTCAGGAGCATTTTCGGGATTTCATCATAAACAGGAAGTGCTCCTGCATTGACGATCCCCATATCAAGTCCCGCCCTGATGGCATGGTACAGGAACGCAGAATGCATGGCCTCACGCAATGCGTCGTTGCCCCTGAAGGAAAAAGAAAGGTTGCTGATTCCGCCGCTGACGGAAACATAGGGGAGGTTCTCCTTTATCCATTTAACAGCATTCAGGAATTCAACCGCATAGTTTGCGTGTTCGTCAATGCCTGTAGCTACGGTAAGAATGTTTGGGTCGAATATGATATCCTCGGGCGGAAACCCCAGCTCCTGTGTCAAAATCCTGTATGCCCGTGTTGCAATGGCTATGCGGCGGTCAAGCGTGGTCGCCTGGCCCTCCTCATCAAATGCCATGATCACCGTGGCGGCGCCGAATTTGCGCAGGAGGGTGGCGTGTTCCCTGAATGCGGCCTCACCTTCCTTCAGGCTGATGGAATTGACGATCGGTTTCCCCTGGATGCATTTCAATCCTGCATGGATGACCGAAAATTTGGATGAATCGATCATGATGGGAACCCTTGCCACATCAGGGTCGGAAGCCACCATGTTGAGAAAGTTGACCATGGCTTTTTCCGCATCAAGCATGGCTTCGTCCATGCTGATGTCGATCACCTGGGCGCCGCTCTCAACCTGCTGACGCGCCACAGAGAGTGCCTCTTCGTATTTTTCCTCCTTGATGAGGCGTGCAAATTTCCGGGATCCGCTCACATTGGTGCGTTCACCGATGTTGATAAAATTGCTTCCCTTAAAGATCGTGAGTGGTTCAAGACCGCTGAGCCTCAGTTCATGGGCCCTGACCGGGACCGGCCGTACCGCTGCATCCATCGCCAATTCTGCAAACCTGCGGATGTGTTCGGGATTGGTGCCGCAGCATCCGCCAACCATGTTTACAAAACCGTTATCAAGAAAATCCTTGATATACCCTGCCATCTCAACGGGCGACTGGTCATATTCACCAAACTGGTTGGGTAAACCGGCATTCGGATAGGCGATGACGGGAAAAGGGGCTTTTACAGACAGTTCCTCAATATAAGGTCGTAATTCCTCGGCCCCGAGGGAACAATTTATCCCTATGGCAAAGAGGTCGAAATGAATGATTGAAAAGAGAAATGCTTCGAGTGTTTGCCCCGAAAGGGTTCTCCCGCTGTTGTCGGAAATGGTAACACTGGCTATTACGGGGATCCTGCCTGGGAGGTGATCGGCCAATGAGCCTTTATGGGCTGGGGTTCTGGCATTAATTTCGTCAAAAACAGCAATCAGGGCTGCTTTTGCATTGAGCGTGTCAAAAATGGTTTCAACCATAAGGATATCGACGCCGCCATCGAGGAGTCCCCTGGCCTGTTCACGGTAGGCATTGTAGAGGTCGTCAAAACTAACGGCCCGGTATGCAGGATTTTGAACGTCGGGCGACATGGAGGCTGTTTTGCTTGTAGGGCCGATGGAGCCGGCAACCCAGCGGGGTTTATCCGAAGCGAGCAGGGTGAACTTTGCAGTTGCCTCTTTGGCAAGCCGCGCAGCAGCAAGGTTTATTTCATAAGCCAGGTCTTCAAGATGGTAATCGGAAAGGGAGATCCGGTTGGCATTGAATGTATCGGTTTCGATGATGTCGGCCCCGGCTTCAAGGTACGCCTCGTGGATTTCGCGGATTACCCCGGGTTTGGTCAGCACAAGCAGGTCGTTGTTCCCCTTAAGATTATATGCAAAGTCTTTGAACCGGCTGCCGCGGAAGTCGTATTCTTCCAGTTTATACCGCTGAACCATGGTGCCCATTGCGCCATCGAGCACAAGGACACGGGATTTGATCGCACTATATATATCAGTTGTCATTGTATGCTTGGTAAAAGGTAATAAAACTTCAAATCAACGGGGCCACGAAGGAAAAAGTAACATGGCAAAACAGTTCAAATTTGCAGTTAACACGATGCCCTGTTTCAATGGGCAACTACCAGCATATAGTCCCCGATTTTCTCAAAAAACAAGGTATATTCCAGGTTTTGCTCATTGATTGTCATGGCAGCTTTGCATTGTTGATTTGTATTGCAAAGGTAATCAAATGGATGAATATAGATGTCATTCCTGAAATCGACGTCGGGCTTGCCATGCAGTTTGTACAGGGCTTCCTTTCCTCCCCAGAACACGTACAACTGTTCAATCCTGTGTTCCGCACCGATGGATTCCAGTTCAGATTGCTGCAGGAAACGGTCTTTCACACGTTCTACGCGTTCCTTCATCTTCTCAATGTCTATGCCAACAGCATTTTTTTCACTGCAAACGGCGGCGGCAAATTCTCCGGCATGGGATACAGAGATATGGTGGCTTCCTGAATCCAGGAGAGGTTTGCCATTGGGATCATAGGATAGATTCGCAGGGAGCGGGGCGAGCAGGTGGTTCAACAGGGCGTGGTAAGCCAGCCATTGCTTCTTCCTCAGGTCGTTACGGAATGTTGCGTAAGTACTCAATTCCGAATGACTCAGGTGAACAAGGGCCAGCAGTTCATCCGGTGTTTCCGTGATCTGCCATATTCCCGTCCGGATTCCGCCGGCAATGCTGATTTCCCGTAAAAAGGGCATTTGATGTTGTTTTTTTTAAGTCCGGCGCAAAAATACGACATTATGTCATCCTTTATATCGGGATTTTTTGTACTTTTGCCGCCCGTTAAGTGAAAGAAATAACATTCACTTCAAAATTAATTTTTAAGCACAAAAGCTAACCTACGGAAACATGGAAAACATTGCAACACCAACAAACATGAAATATAAAGTAGCTGACATGTCCCTGGCTGAATGGGGCAGAAAAGAGATTGAAATTGCTGAGAAGGAGATGCCGGGTCTGATGGCAATCCGTAAAAAATACAGTGTTGAAAAACCTTTGAAAGGAGCACGTATCAGCGGATCCCTTCACATGACAATCCAGACAGCCGTCCTTATTGAAACGCTCATTGAACTTGGTGCAGATGTACGCTGGGCCAGTTGTAATATTTTTTCAACCCAGGATCATGCCGCAGCAGCAATAGCCGCAAAAGGAATCCCGGTTTTTGCCTGGAAAGGTGAAACCCTCGACGAATACTGGTGGTGTACCAACATGGCGCTATGCTTCCCTGAAGGGAAGGGCCCGAACCTCATCGTTGACGATGGCGGCGATGCTACCATGATGATCCATAAGGGGTTTGAAATTGAGAAGAACAATGAACTGCTCAAAGTTGTTGCTGAAAATGCCGATGAAAAAGCATTTATGAAACAACTGCAGGAGATCTATATTGAAGATAAAACAAGATGGACCCGTACCGTTGCCGAATGGAAAGGCGTTTCTGAAGAAACCACCACGGGAGTTCACCGCCTCTACCAGATGAAAGAAAAAGGAGCCTTGCTTGTTCCAGCGATCAATGTGAATGACTCGGTGACAAAATCGAAATTCGACAACCTTTATGGCTGCCGGGAATCACTGGCCGACGGGATCAAACGTGCAACAGATGTAATGATTGCAGGTAAAGTTGTGGTTGTGCTCGGATATGGCGATGTGGGAAAAGGATGTGCCCACTCAATGCGTTCATACGGTGCACGCGTGATCGTTACCGAAATTGATCCTATTTGCGCGCTTCAGGCAGCCATGGAAGGCTTTGAGGTGAGCACCATCGAAGACGCACTCTCTGAAGGCAACATTTATGTCACCACCACCGGGAATAAAGATGTGATTACGGCAAAACATCTGTCCGAAATGAAGGATCAATCCATTGTCTGCAACATCGGCCATTTTGACAATGAGATCCAGGTAGAGCAACTGACCAACTGGCCCGGCATCAAAATGATCAACATCAAACCACAGGTTGATAAATTTATTTTTCCTGACGGAAAATGCATATACCTGCTTGCTGAAGGCCGCCTTGTAAACCTGGGCTGTGCCACAGGCCACCCTTCATTTGTCATGTCGAACTCCTTTACCAACCAAACCCTGGCCCAGCTTGACCTGTGGCAACACAACTACGAAGTGGCTGTTTATCGCCTTCCAAAACGGCTTGACGAAGAAGTAGCCCGTTTACACCTTGAACAAATCGGTGTAAAATTGACAAAACTCACCCAGGAACAGGCAGATTATCTCAATGTCAGCCTGGATGGACCCTACAAGCCGGAACATTACAGGTATTAGGAAAAACTGGTAAGCAAGTAAACAGGTAAACAAGTAAACGAGTGAACAGTAAACGGGTAAACAGGTGGTTTTTTCACCCGTTTACCCGTTTACTCGTTAACCTAATTCGAA
Organism: Bacteroidota bacterium; assembly: GCA_026391835.1. Classification (GTDB taxonomy): domain Bacteria; phylum Bacteroidota; class Bacteroidia; order Bacteroidales; family FEN-979; genus CAIVAT01. The sequence continues at coordinate 221,611 of JAPLDF010000041.1, read as the reverse complement.
ATATAGAGTGTCACCCCGTCATAAAAAGTCGTATATTGCTTGAGCGGATAATGCGAAGGACCTGCATAGGGTGTTCCGTCAACTAAAATGAATTTTGAACCGCATACCGGGCAATAACATGTTATTCCTGATGTTTCAACCCTCACCTGGGCACCTGTTTTGGTCGGATCATACGGGCAGGCTCGTTCGAATGCAGCAAATTCGTTTAATGATTTGCGGAAAATCAGGATTCCATTGTATCCTCCGCTTACTGTCTCCCAACCGTTCACGACATTCAGATTAATGTACTGGGTCCCATCGGGGTTCAGGCTGAAATTAACATAAACGTAAGGGATTTGAGGCGCCTGCTCCTCTTTTTTACAGGAGCATGCAACCAGGATCATGACGGTCATGAACAGCCGTACCATAACAGTTTTTTTCAGGAATAAATTTATCATGATACAAATTTCGTAATTTTAACGTTTGCTTTCATACAATATTATAATATCGTCAGGGATAAAAATAATCAGATTCGTTTTAATAAGCATTTTATCAATTCACCCTTTCCCGTAGCCTGTTTTTGGTCAAAAATAAGGTAAATCAGAATTTTTGCCAGGGTACGTTAGGGTGAGGATTTTACAATCTGATAAAAAAGTCGGTTATGGTTACCGGAAAAAGGTTTTTATTATTGATCTTGATGTCTGCCATGTTACCTATGCTGGTATCCTTTGTACCGCAAGAGTCGCGGGTAAATCAGAAAAAGATCGAGCGGGAGCGTGCCAGGAAGCAAAAGCAGGCAAGAGCAGATTACGAAAAGGCTGTCAGGCGACATAACATCAGGCAGTCTAAATCGACCAGGGCAAGCATGAAAAAAATGAAAAAAGAGTCGAAAAAAGTCACACCCAACATCCATTGACCGGGTGGTTTTAGCCCCTCTTCTTACCCGTTTACCGATCATTTGAAACAGTTTGCATAATTGACTTCAGACTAATTTAGAATGGTTATATATTTGATTTAGGAATCAAATAATTTTCTGTTTGATTTTAAATAATTATTACATTTACGGCCTTTTACAAGCGCATTTATAATCTAACATAAAATTGTATGGTATGTTAAGAAATTTACTATTTACTATTGGTTTTGTACTGGCAACAAGCGTGTTGGTATTTTCACAAACCGGGTCGGGAACACTAAAGGGAAAGATCATTGACAAAGCTACCAAAGAACCGATCTCCTTTGCCAATGTTGTTATTGAGGTCGGGGGCGTGCAGGTTGGAGGGTCTACTTCCGATTTTGACGGTAACTTCACCATCAAGCCAATCCCTCCGGGAAAAGTTGACCTCAAGGCCAGTTTTGTTGGATACAAGCCCTTTATGTACAGGGGTATTTATGTTTCTCCCGACAAGATTACCTTCCAGAACCTCGAGCTGGAAGCTTCCACAACCACCCTTAATGAAATTGAGGTTGTGGATTATAAGGTGCCTCTGATCTCCAAAGACCAGACCACTTCCGGAGGAACAGTTACTTCTGAAGAAATTTCGAAAATGGCCAATAAATCCGCTTCTGCCGTCGCAACCACCGTTGGTGGTGTTTCGACTGATGCAAACGGCAATATCACCAGTATGCGTGGAGCGCGTACGGCGGGGACAGTATACTTTATTGACGGGATGCGCGTTACCGGGAGCAATTCCCTGCCACAGAGCGCTATTGAGCAGGTAGAGGTAATCCTTGGCGGTACTCCTGCCGCCTACGGCGATGCAACCGGTGGTATTATCAATGTCACTACCAAAGGCCCTTCCAAAGATTTTTCAGGTGGAATCGATCTTCAGACATCGCAATTGCTGGATGCTTTCGGATATAACCGGTTGGGTGTGAACTTTACCGGCCCGCTGGTGTCAAAAAAAGATACCGTCCGTGGATATAAAACACCCATTATGGGTTTCTTTATTGCCGGCGACCTTATTTACCAGAAAGACGGAAGTCCTGCTGCATTCCCATTATACAGGGTCAAGGACGATGTAAAGAACAGCCTGACTGCCAGTCCGTTGCGGCTATACGGAGGGAACAATGCCGTTATGTACAACTCGGAGTTCCTGACCTATGACCAGATGCAGACCACAAAATCGACGCTCAACTCCGCCGGAACCGACATCAACGTTTCCGGAAAACTTGATTTCAGGGTAGCACCGACCATCAACCTTTCTTTTGGCGGTACCTTTACCTGGCACGACAGCCGTAATTTCAGTTTTGCCAATTCCATGATGAACTGGCAGAATAATTCCCACTCCAACAATTATACATGGCGTGTGAATGGCCGGTTTACGCAGCGGTTCCCTGCTGCCACCGACAGCAAGAGTTTTGTTAAGAACATCTATTACTCAATTGGTGCCGACTTTACCCGCAGTTTCTACAAAACCGAAGACGCTGATCACAAAGATAACTATTTTGAATATGGATATGTGGGCAGTTTTGCCACTCATACAGTTCGTGCCTATACCCCGGCTCTTGCATACGACTCAGTTCTCAGGCTTTGGGGACATTTGCAGAATGGTACCCGCGACACCATCGTTATCTATAAGGGTTCCGATCTGAATCCCGAATCCTCCAGCTGGACACAGCAGTATTACGGCTTGTTTGATGACGCTGTCGGACATTATGAGAATATCAACGAGATCATTTCCGGCAAAGGCCTGATCAACGGGATGGAACCAACCCCCCCTTACAGCGGGATGAATGGCAACATCGCAAGCATTGGGAACAGGCCCAACGGTTATTCCGAACAGGTCAACGACCAGGTTGCCGTAAATGCTTCCTTTGCCGCTGACTTCGGTAATCATGAAATCCAGGTTGGATTGCAATACCAGCAGCGTAAAAATTCAGGTTATACCAATATCGGATCTTCTCTCTGGGATGTTATGCGCGGATTGACAAATACCCAGCTCAACGAATTGAATCTTGCAAATCCCCAGCCAGTTTACCGGAATGGCGTTTATATGGATACCATCAATTACTTCCGTAACTATGTTCCCGTACTACAGCGGAATTTTGACATCAACCTGCGTAAAAAACTCGGTTTACCCATTGATGGCAGCGATTGGATTGATATGTATTCCTATGATTTTGCAAAAAACTCCATCAACTATTACGACAAGAACTTACAGCTTCATACGCTTTCGACCAGCGGACAACTCCTCTCCATGGACATGTTCAGCGCCGAAGAAGTCCTGAACAACGGATCACCGAGTGTAGGGTATTACGGATACGATTACACGGGTAAAAAAATATCAGGAAGCACAAGTTTTGATGATTTCTTTACCCAGCAGGATGCCAGCGGAAATTATACAAGGGCGATCGGGCCTTACCAGCCAATTTATATTGCAGGGTACATCCAGGATAAATTTGCTTTTAAAGATTTGATCTTCAACGTGGGGATTCGTGTCGACCGTTTTGATGCCAATCAACCCGTCCTGAAAGATCCTTACCTGTTTTATCCCGCTAAAACTGTTGGAGAAGTGACGGATCTAAACGGAACAAGTGTATCCCACCCTTCAAGCATGGGAAGAGATTATATTGTATATGTTGATGATGCACGGGAGCCGACAAAAATTACGGGATACCGGTCAGACAACAACTGGTACAATAAAGATGGCAGCCCGATAACGGATCCTGTCCGTGCACTCGATGCCGGAAGCGGTGTGCAGCCTTATCTCCTTTATCCTGGTGTTGACACCGTTGGTGCGCCTACCCGGGCCATTGCCTTCAAGGATTATGATCCCCAGACCAACTGGATGCCACGTATCTCCTTCTCTTTCCCAATTAGTGATGATGCGTTGTTCTATGCACATTATGACATTTTAACACAGCGTCCTTCTTCCAATGAAGTACAGATTCAGCCTGTAAGTTATTATTACATCGGGATCACCGGTTCAACAGGAACGATTAACAACCCTGCCCTGAAGCCTGAGAAAACCATCGACTATGAGTTGGGCTTCCAGCAGAAAATAAACAATTCGTCTTCATTGAAACTGGCGGTCTTTTATCGTGAAATGCGTGACCAGATCCAGCAATACCGGTTAAGCGGTGCTTATCCCAAAACCTATTATTCCTACACCAACATTGACTTTGGAACAGTAAAAGGGTTGACCCTCACATACGATTTACGCCGGTCAGGCAATGCCCGTTTGCGCTTCAACTACACCCTCCAGTTTGCGGACGGTACCGGTTCCGACCCGGATGCAGCAAGTACGATTATCCGTTCCGACCAACCCAACCTGCGTACACTGAATCCATTGAACTTTGACCGTCGTCACCAGTTCAACATCAGTTTCGACTATCGCTGGGGCGGTGGCAAGGACTATAACGGACCTGTTGTCAACCGTAAAAAGAGCGGGAAGGCGCCTGTACAGATTCTGTCAAACCTGGGCGCCAACGTTACCCTCACAGGGGGATCGGGAACACCCTACACCCAGACAAGCAAGATCCTTGCCTTCGGAGCCATGGGCCCCATCAAGGGAAGTATCAACGGTGCCCGGTTGCCATGGCAGTTTCTTATCAGCGCCCGTTTCGACAAGGACTTCAACTTTGCGCTCAACAAGAAGAAAGAAGGTACCATCAATGTTTATATTGAATTCGCAAACTTGTTAAATACCCAGAATGTAACTGCTGTTTACCCTGGAACCGGCGACGCAGCCGATGACGGTTATCTTACTGCTCCCGAATGGCAAAATGCCATCAGCCAGCAGGTTGATCCCCAGGCATATCGTGACCTGTATTCGATCCAGATGAATAACCCGTATCGCTATAGTTCTCCGAGGACCATCAGATTAGGTCTTATGTTCAATTTCTAAGGTATTTGACAATTTTAATGAGAAAAAATTACGGTATGTTTATAAATAATGCAACTATGAAAAATATCCTTCGCTTTTTAGTGATCGCACTCTGCTGTATGGTGGTCCCAAATATGCTGCGTGCAGAGGAGTTTCACAAGACGGGTGGCACAAAGAGCACCAACACAATTAAATCAACAGCAGCCGGCTGTGCTTCTGGTTCGAGTTATAAATATCTTGATATCAATAACGTAAGAACTCTTTGCTATTCTTACGGCAATGGTTGGTTTCTCGAAAACGCCGAATATGAAATCCCGAAAGGTTCCAAGAAGACCTCAATGTTTTCTTTCTCCCTGTGGATCGGTGGGATCGACGTCAATAACAACCTGAAATTGGCTGCTTATCGATACGGCCAGGGACCGACAACCGCTACTTCCCACACAAAGAACGATTTCTGGCCCGGCCCGCTGACTGTTGACGGAACAGCCGCTATCAGCACGGAAACCTGTGCAGAATATGATAAACTTTTCCCGATAACCCGGGTTGAAGTACAGGAATTTCTCGCATGGTGGGACAACCAGGCAGATTATCCAAATTATGTGATACCAAAATCGATTTTGGAATGGCCGGCACATGGTAACAAATCAAAAGGCCAGGCCTATTATCTTGCACCATTTATGGATGTGAACGGAGATGGTAATTACGATCCTAAAAGTGGTGATTATCCCTATTACGATTTAGCAAATGCCCTTTGCCCCATAAACCTGAAACCAGGTTCACGTCTTGCCCGTGCTAAAATTAAAAACGGTGGAAAAAACGCCAATGGCGTTGAGATTGACACAGCAGGGATCCTGGTTGACCAGGTGCTGAAAGGTGACCAGACATTGTGGAGCGTATACAACGATAAAGGGAGTTACCATTCTGAAACTACGGGTGAGCCCATCGGGATGGAAATCAGGGCACAGTATTTCGCCTTTGCTACCAATGACGAAATAAACAACATGACCTTTTACTCCTATGAACTTATTAACCGTTCCACTTATACCTTAACCGGAACTTATTTCAGCCAATGGGTTGACCCGGACCTTGGATATTCCAACGATGATTATGTAGGTTGCGATGTAGGCCGCGGACTTGGTTATTGCTACAATGGTACACCTATCGATGGCACAGGTCAGAGTTTTGCCTACGGCGCCCATCCGCCTGCAATCGGCGTTGACTTTTTCCAGGGACCTTACATGGATCCTGATGGTTATGACAATCCTTCTTTTAAAGGTAATTCTTTGAAAGGACCCTCCTTTAGCACATATCCGACCGCTGCTGATCCTCATCCTTGCGAAATTGTCAATTTTGATAAAACAAAAATAAAAATGGGCTATGGCCCGAGTGGCACTGATTCGGCTATTTTTCTTGTAAGGGCTGAAGCTATCAACGGTGTTAACTTTGGTGATGGAATTGTGGATAATGAACGATATGGCATGAGGCGGTTCGTTTATCACAACAACAACCTCTCCGGCGTTCCCGAATATATGCAGGACCCTGATTATGCCCCTGAATACTACCTGTTCTTACGTGGTATATGGAAAGACAATGCCAAAATGATTTACGGAGGAAACGCGCACGTTGGATCCCCCGGAAGTGTTGGTCCTGATTGCGATTTCATGTTTCCAAACCTGACCGATATCTGCAACTGGGGTACCCAGGGTCAAGATCCCTTCGGCCCGAAGGAGTGGACGGAGGTTACTGCAGGGAACAACCCGTCAGACCGTCGTTTCATGCAATCAGCCGGACCATTTAAACTGGAGCCAGGCGCATGTAACTATATCACTGTAGGTATTCCCTGGGCCCGTTCCATTTCAGGTACGGCTGAGGAGTCAGTAAGATTGTTGCAACAGGTTGATGATAAAGCACAAAGCCTTTTCGATAATTGCTTTGCCGTATTAAACGGACCAAATGCACCTGATGTCACCATCGAAGAATTGCCAAACTCACTGATCGTTTACCTGTCGAACCGTAAATGGAATGATCTGGGAAACAACTATAATGAAAAATACCAGGAAGTCGATCCAACCATCCGTAACCCTGATTCACTCTATCGTTTTGAAGGATACCAGATTTACCAGTTGAAAGATGCAACAGTGTCGTCAGCCGATATTGATGATGCAAGCAAATCAAGGCTGGTTGCAGAATGTGATGTACAGAACGGGGTAACAAAACTTGTGAACTGGTCATATGACCAGGCATTGGGTGGCAACACCGGGCAGGTTATGACACCGGGAGAAGACAAAGGGGTAAGGCACTCATTTGTTTTCACGAAGGATATGTTTGCAACAGGTGATGACCGCCTGATCAACCATAAACAATATTACTACCTGGCGATTGCCTATGGTTACAATCAGTTTAAAAAGTATGTCCAAAATGATCCGCTGGCACTTGATGGTCAGAAAAAACCATACCTGAGAGGCCGCAGCAACATTAAGATTTATACAGCCATTCCACATCTCCCGTTAGGTGTTATTACAAATTCAAGTTATGGCGAAGGTCCTGTGATTACCCGTATCCAGGGACAGGGAAATGGTGGAATGATACTTGATTTCTCAGAAGCATCGATTGCTGAAATCCTGTCTAAGCCACCCATTGATTCGACGAAAACAAAACTGGGTGATACTGCTTATCCGATTTGCTACAGGCCTACTTACCTTATTGGCAAAGGACCTTTACAGGTGAAGGTGATCGATCCGCTGAACGTTGTTCAGGGCGAGTATACCGTGAGATTTGATTCCATGGTTTACGTCAAGACGGGCAACCCGTTTACGGACACTAAAAAAATTCAGTTCGGAAAATATACACTGATCAACAATGCAACAGGTGCTTCATACCGGTCCGATACAACAACCATTTATCAATATGAACAATGTTTCCTTGACCTGGGTATCGCACTGACCATAAACCAGGTGCCGAACGCAGGAGACTCCATTAAAACATCGGCAACTACAAGTTCTGTAACGCCCAGCAATGGCCTGTTGTATGCATCACCTGCTATTTTTGGCGACAGTACCAAAAGGTGGCTTACCGGTGTTGAAGACAGCGATGTTCCGGGTGATCCTGCCAACTGGATCAGGTCGGGAACATACAAGGGGAAAGATCCGAACAATGGAGACTCCTATTATGACTGGGATATGGCGAATGGGACAAACGGTAAACCTGTTGACCCGAATAAGAATTTCCAGCGCATTCAAACTGGAATCTGGGCCCCTTATTGCCTTGTGGCAAGTAGTTATAATAAAGACCAATCGGTCGTCGGTCCCGCTTTTTCACAAATATCAAAGAAAAATGCCAACATTACAAACATTGCAAGTGTTGACATTGTGATTACTAAGGAGAAAAAATTCTGGACCAGGTGCCCTGTTGTGGAAATGTGCCCGGATGTAAAACTTGCACAGGGAGGAGCCAAATTCTTTGGTGCACGGTATTCGGCATCGGTAAATGTTGATGGTGATACAGGTGTTGTGAGTGATAATCCCATGTATAATTCGAACTTCATCAGCGCAACAGGAATGGGTTGGTTCCCCGGCTATGCGATCAACCTTGAAACCGGTGAACGTTTGAATATAATGTTCGGCGAGAATTCATGGCTTGTTGCCGACAACGGCCGTGACATGTTGTGGAATCCTTCAACCCGGATATATAATGAAGCAGGTACCCCTGTATTTGGAGGGCAGCATTATGTTTATGTCATGAACCATTATTCATACCAGGGTGCAGGTCTTAAACTTGATTACCCTGCTTATGACGGCGGTGCTTTCCTCATGACGCAATTACCGAGGAATACGGTATTTAAAGCATATGCTTTTGGAACGGCAATGTATGTCAATATTCCGCTAGCAGTTGCAGGACAGGAATGGTTATCAACAACAGTTACAACGAAAATCAGGATATCAAAACCATACCAGCGGTATTACTCTACTCCGATGCCTGCCGGGTCAACTGATACTGTAAATCGTAATTATCCGATGTATACATTTAACACCAATTCTATTTCGACGTCAAAGAATAATGTAGCTAAATCCACTACCCAGCTTGATCTGATCAATGTTGTGCCAAATCCGTATTTTGCGTATGATGATTATGAGCGGAACCAGCTTGACAATCGAATTAAAATTGTAAACCTGCCAAACAAATGTGTCGTTACCATTTTTGATATGAGTGGTACCATGATACGCCAGTTCAACGTGGACAAGTCACTCATTGTCATGCCACGGGGGGCAACAACAGGTTTGAACACCGATGCGAAGACATCTTTGGACTGGGATCTTAAAAACTTTGCGGGTATCCCGATCGCAGGTGGGGTGTATCTGATACATGTGAAAGCCGACGGACTCGGTGAGCGCACGATCAAATGGTTTGGTATATTGCGCCCTGTCGACTTAAACTCATTGTAATGGTATTTGCGATTTATAACATGATAAAAACAAAAAATTCCAGGATTATGAAAAATATATATAGCTGCTTAGTTGCAATATTCTTGATTGGGATGGTCATTTTTCCCATGGATAGGGTAACAGCCGGAAATAAAGACCGTTCTGGTCAGGCAGGTGCTGCGGAATTGTTGATCAACCCTTGGGCCAGAAGTTCGGGTTGGGGATCGGTTGGTACATCCTGCGGGCACGGGCTCGAAGCATTGTTTACCAATGTTGCGGGAACTGGCTTTACCAAAGGAACAGACATTATTTTTTCCTATACAAACTGGCTGAAAGGTTCTGATGTCAATGTGATGGCATTTGGTATTAGCCAGAAGTTGGGACAAAATGGTGGTGTTCTTACAGCAGCTGTCATGTCCATGACATTTGGTGAAATACAGGTCACCACGGTTGCGTTACCTGAAGGTGCCGGTACTTTTAAACCGAACTACATGAACATCAACCTTGCATATGCCAAGGCGTTTTCAAATAGTATTTATGGCGGACTTGCTATTAAATTGATCACTGAGTCAATTTCTGATGCAAGTGCCACTGCCCTGGCCATTGATGCGGGTATTCAATATGTGACTGGAGAAAAGGAACAGATAAAATTCGGAATCGCTCTGAAGAATGTCGGTGCTCCCATGCATTTCAGCGGGGATGGTCTGTCGTTCCGTGGTATTATCCCGGGACACGATAATAACAACGACCAGTTTACTGTTGAGCAGCGGTCAGCTACATATGAGCTCCCTGCAACGCTTCGTATTGGTGCATCCTATGATTTCTTTATTGGCGATTTGCACAGGATTACTGTAGCCGGCAATTTCAACTCAAACTCTTTTACAAAGGATCAGTTTATTCTCGGACTCGAGTATTCACTGAAATACTACCTGCAATTACGGGCCGGATACACATATCAGGACGGAATCTTTAAAGGCAGCCTTGCGGACCGTGGAACTGTTTTCACAGGACCAAGTGCAGGTTTCACAGTTTCGGTTCCGTTCAACAAGGAGAAGGAATCCGGAATAGCCATTGACTATTCCTACCGGGCAACCAATCCTTTCCAGGGAACCCATAGTGTTGGCATTAAACTTAACTTTTAACAGTTCGGTACAACTTTTTACAATAATTTCGTTTCTTTGTGCATAAGGACCCTTTCATAGGGTCTTTTGCCTTATTATAACATCAAATATAATCGCTACAATGTCAGATATCAAATACTATACTCCTGAAGGTTTAGATAAACTACGGGACGACCTGCATCATTTGACAACTGTCGAAAGGCCTTCAATTTCAAGGCAAATTGCAGAAGCCAGAGACAAGGGTGATTTGTCGGAAAACGCTGAATACGCAGCAGCAAAAGAGGCTCAGTCGATGCTTGAATTGAAGATATCCAAGTTGCAGGAAGTGCTGAACAATGCCCGGCTGATTGATGAACGCAAACTGGACAACACTAAAATATTGATATTTTCTACCATCAAACTTCGGAATACCCAAAATGGCGCTACGGTGGTTTATACTCTTGTGCCTGAAAATGAAGCCAACATTAAAATCGGAAAACTTTCAGTGAGCTCACCCATTGCCAAGGGGTTATTGGGAAAAAGCATTGGCGAAACTGTTGAAATCGCTGTTCCCGCCGGAAAAATTACATTCGAAATTGTGGAAATAACACGTCTGAAAAGTTAAAGATGGCAACGATATTCACACGGATTGTAAATGGCGAAATTCCATGTTACAAGGTAGCAGAGGATGATAAGTACCTGGCGTTTCTTGATATCAATCCCCTTCAGGAAGGGCACACACTTGTGATTCCCAAATTAGAGGTCAACTATATCTTTGATATGGAGGATGAACTGCATGCCGGATTGTGGAATTTCGCAAAAAAAATCGGGAAAGCCATCGAAAAAGTGGTGCCCTGTCAGCGGATTGGCATTACCGTGATTGGCCTTGAGGTTCCTCATGCGCACATCCACCTTATCCCGCTGAAAAGTATGTATGATATGGATTTTCGCAGACCCAAGCTGACCTTCACACCCACGGAATTCGGGGAAATTGCTGGGAAGATTTCATCTGCAATTGAGTAAAAAAATGATGAATTAAGAATATGCAAATGACAAATTCTGCGTTGCATATATGTCATTCGTCATTTGTAATTTGTCCTTTTTTCAATAGGCCCTTTCATTCCTTCCCTCAATATAATTGGTAAATGCCCGGTTTACGACCTTGTTGCCGCCGGGTGTTGGATAGTTCCCGGTAAAGTACCAGTCGCCCTTGTGATTGGGAATGGCTTCGTGCAGGTCGGAAATAGTCTGATAGATGATTTCCACAGTTGCTTTGCATGAGACAGGGGTGAGCAGTTCGGAAATTTTCTCAGAGATTCGTTCCGCCGTGAAGGGTTTGTAAATCTCCTTTACATGGTTGATGATCCTTTCCTTAGGGAGTTTTTCCTGGGCCTTGGATTTCACATATACTTCATTGATAATGTGCTCCTGGTGCGTGTCTTTCAATAGTTCGATGGCTGCATTGAAGGCAATGAAGTCGGTAATTTTGGCCATGTCGATGCCGTAGCAGTCAGGATACCTGATTTGTGGCGCAGAGGAAGCGATGACAATTTTCCGGGGGCCAAGCCGGTCGAGAATCCGCAGGATGCTTTGTTTCAGCGTAGTTCCCCTTACAATAGAATCGTCGAGTACGACAAGGTTGTCAACACCCCTGTGAATGCTGCCATAGGTTATATCGTATACATGGGCAGCCAGGTCATCACGTTGCGAATCGCGGGTGATGAAGGTGCGGAGTTTCACATCCTTCACAGCAACTTTTTCGGCCCGGGGTTTCAGTTGAAAAATGGTTTTTAGTTTTTCCTGGCTGAGAGAGGCACCCGCGTCCAGGATCCGGTCGATCTTGATCTTATCGCAAAAAACATCCATCTCCTCGATCAGTCCGTAATAGGCATCAATGGCGGTGTTCGGAATATATGAAAACACGGTGTTTTCAACATCATGGTCGATGGCTCTCAGGATGGCAGGCGTAAGCAGCTTTCCTAGTTTTTTACGTTCCCGGTATATCTCTTTATCTGTACCTCTTGAAAAATAGATACGTTCAAATGAACAGGGCTTTTTTTCGAGGGGTTTGCTGAATTCTTTTTCAGTGACCCTGCCATCTTTTTTAATGATCAGGGCGTGGCCCGGCTTTATTTCATGGACCGAATCAAACGACACATTCAACGCTGTTTGTATAACCGGCCGTTCCGACGTAACAACAACAATCTCATCATCCTGGTAATAGTATGCGGGACGGATCCCGGAAGGATCACGCATCACAAAGGCATCACCATGACCAAACATTCCGGCGATTACATAGCCGCCGTCCCAGGTTTTCGCGGCACCGCGCAAGATTTTCTGAATGTTCAGGTGTTTTGCAATCTGGAAGGTAATTTCTCTTTTTGGAAAACCTTTCTTCTTAAACTTTTGGTAAAGATCTTCATTTTCTTCATCCAGAAAATGTCCCATTTTTTCAAGAATGGTTATGGTATCGCTGGTTTCAACGGGGTATTGCCCCAAATCGATCAGTTTCTCAAAAAGCTCATCCACGTTGGTCAGGTTGAAATTACCGGCGAGGACAAGGTTTTTGGTCATCCAGTTGTTTTCCCTGATAAACGGATGAATATTGAGGAGGCTGTTTTTGCCATAGGTGCCGTAACGGAGATGGCCCAGGTAAAGTTCACCAAGCATGTCGACCTTGTGTTTTAACCACTGTACATCGTTGAACCGGTGTGGGTGACGGTCTTCAAGTTCTTTCAGGTTGACGTTCACCTTGTTGAAAATGTCCTGGATCGGGGCATTGGCAATGGACCTGATGCGGTTGATAAATTTATTTCCCGGGTCCAGGTCAAATTTAATACTGGCAATGCCTGCACCATCCTGCCCGCGATTGTGCTGCTTTTGCATGAGCAGGTGCAGTTTGTTGAGGCCATAGAATGCTGTTCCGTACTTTGCCAGATAGTATTCCAATGGTTTAAGCAGGCGGATCATGGCGATACCGCATTCATGATGGATGGAATCGCTCATTTTAAGTTTTTAGTAAGTCGCAAAGGTATGAATTATTGCCGAGTGCAATGCAATTTGACCAATGTGGCTGCCTGTGAATTTCCATACGACCAGGCGATTTTCCAATCTTTGCAGGCTGATGCGGGGTCCTTCATCATAAAAAATGCCGTACCGCGGCCAAGGTACGCGTCACCATAAGCTGAATTGATTTCTATGGCCCTGGTGAAATCCGAAATGGCGCCGGTATAGTTCCTGAACGCTGAAGCAAGGAGGATTCCACGGTTGTTGAAGGCTTTTGCATAATCCGGTTGAAGCATGATCGCGGAATCATAATCAGCAAGCGCCCCGTTGATGTCGCCACTGTTGTACTTCAGGTTTGCAGCATTGAAAAACGTGACTGCCCGCAGACCTCTCCTGTCATTCTTGCGCTCGGAAACCATCTGGAGCCTGAATAAGTCCAGGTGCTGCCGGCTGATCTGCTCATCATCGGTTTGTTGGTAAAATCCTCTTACCCAATCCCTGAATGTTTGATGCATGCCAGGGATGTCGGATGACGGCAATGATGACAAATCGACTGCAGGAATTTCTTCGGCACAGGTATTACTGGCAAATATTGCTGCGATTCCATCGGCATAGATAAGCCTCCAGTTGCCCATCTCCTTTATTTGCAAGGTCCATGGATAGTATTTAAGGTAGTTGTATACGATCAGTTGCGGGTGGTACCTGCTGATCAGGTTTTCAAGCCCGTCGTTCCAGCTTTGCGTAACTTCCCGGTATAGCGGCTCCTGCATAACCTCCAGCCTTCCATCCATAAAAACCGGCTGTGGGAGTGTCCATGAAAACCAACCTCCAAATCCAATGCTGTTGATGATTCTTTCATCAAGGTGGTTGTTCAGCAAAAAAGTGGCAGCCTGCGCAGGCAGATGCGCATTGTCAATCCCAATTCCGGTCTTGTTAAATGAATTGTTGCCGGTGTAATAGGCATTGGTGAACAGCCTCGGAATCAACAGTGCCGGGAAAATGATCATCAGGACAAACAGCGGCTGGTTAATATGATTGCACCACTGCCCGGTTTTACCCGAAAGCTGAGACAACTGCCGGCTTATGATTGGAACGGCGATCAGCGCAAAGAGCGGAATGTTTCTGACAGAACCGATTGCAAGGAATCCAAAAAGTAAAAGCAGGATAACGATATGGGGCTTTCGTTTATCAAATGTGAGAAATGTAAATACAGCAGATATTCCGAGAAGGATGATGAAGAGATAATCGCGGATCACGAAATGTGGCTGCGAAAAGAAGGGGATGAACTCCTGAATATGCTGGTTGTAGATATTGTTTGGATCAAATCGTGTCAGCAATTCGATCGGGAGGGCAAAACCCCTTATTCCGTATGGATTGATGAGGCATACCAGCCAGGAGATGATCATCCAGGTCAGCAACTGGTTGTCGAATTTCCTGTATCGTATGACCAGGCTGATGAAATAGACGGCCATAACTACCAATCCGATGACAAACAGGGCATGCATGTTGCACCAAAGGAGCATGATCACCGGTAGCAGGTACAGCATGTTCTTTCGCTGCGCGGCATATAAATCAAGAATGAGCAACATGGCTGCCAGAAACAGGAAGGTGAACATCTCGGGACGAGGTGCAATCCTGGGCTCGATGATTAGGAAGAAAGCAAACAAGGCAATGCAGGTAACAGGTGGAGAGATTTCAGGGGATCTTAGCCGAAGCAGCATAAGCAGGGCAAGAAACATGCTGAGCACACATACAAAAATGCTGATGCCCGGGTATCCTGTAAGTATGTAAACACCATATAGCACCACCTGGAAAAGCCAATGCAGGTCGATGTAAGCATGCGTTGGTACAGTATAGGTACTCAGATCATTGACAGGAACGCATTGGTTCGTAACGATCCATTTACCATATTTGAGGTGAAAACCAAGGTCTGGGTCTGAGAGTTGCCTGAGCGACAGGACAAAGACAAGAGCCGAAACAAGTACTAGCGGTAATATCCACTTACGGAGCGGCATTTCAGGAAAAATGAATGATAAATGTAGCACAATATCCTTGTTTGGCAGGAAAAACCAGACTATTTTTGACAAATGCTCCCAACCAAACGATGATCCGGCCAATTGAACCGACCAGTTTTCTGAAACATGCAACACGGTTTCCGGTAATCGATGTGCGCTCACCGGGAGAATTCGGCCAGGGACATATCCCGGGAGCCATCAATATCCCGCTTTTTGATGATGTTGAGCGTGCGATGGTGGGAACGTTGTATGTTCAGTCGGGAAGGGATTATGCCATACAAAAAGGGCTGGATTTTGCCTTACCTAAAACCGTCTGGTACATTGAATCACTGCGGGAAGTATGTTCATCGCCTGAAATTTTGGTGCATTGCTGGCGGGGTGGTCTGCGAAGTACATTGATGGCAGAAGTGTTTAGCAGGGCCGGATATGACGTTGACCTGCTTACGGGCGGTTATAAGGCATACCGGCGGTATATTCGTGAACAGCTTGCCTTGCCGGTGCGCATGATCGTGCTGGGAGGTTATACCGGTAGCGGAAAAACGGATTTGTTGCACGCAATTTTTTCACTGGGTGAGCAGGTGGTTGACCTTGAAGGCCTGGCATGCCACAAAGGTTCCGTATTCGGTGCCCTCGGACAATCGGCACAACCGACAAATGAGCAATTTGAAAATGAGTTATACCGCCACTGGTCGGAACTTGATCTCACCCGGGTGGTATGGGTGGAAGATGAAAGCCGCATGATCGGAAGGGTTACCCTGCCCGATCCGGTAGTTGAACAGATCAACAACGGCACACTCATCAGGGTTGAGCTTGACCTTGCGATCCGTATCAACCGGCTGGTCAATGAGTATTCAGGATTTGACAAACAACTTTTATCTGATGCAATAAACAGGATAGGTGAACGCCTGGGAGGAACCAGGACGAAAGAGGCGATTGCAGCACTTGAGAACGACCGTTTTGACGAAGTTGCCGCCATTGCCTTGTCATATTACGATAAAGCGTATCTGTTTTCCATGGCCCGCCGGGAAAGTAAAAAGGTGTTCGATATCCCTGTTTCGGGGGTGGATGTGGTAAAGGACGCTAAAAGTATTATTGAATTTGGCTATAAATGCATATAATATGGAATCGATTTACCTCGACTACAATGCAACAACACCGGTAGATCCATTGGTGATCGAAGCAATTATCCCTTTTCTGGAGCACCATTTTGGGAACCCTTCAAGTACGCATGCCCATGGTGTCCGGGCAAAAAATGCCATTGAAAAGGCACGCCGCCAGGTTGCCTCCCTGCTGAATGCGCGAAGTGACGAAATCATCTTTACCAGCGGGGGTACTGAGTCAAATAATTTTGCCGTCAAAGGTGCAGCTATAGCCAACCGGCAGAAGGGAAAACACATCATTACAACAAGCATTGAACATCCTGCAGTCACAGAAGTTTGTAACTACCTCGGGCAAAACGGATACAACATTACCTGTTTGCCGGTTGATGAATATGGAATGGTTGATCCGGAAGATGTTAGGAGGGCAATCACACCACAAACGATCCTGATCACTGTCATGCATGCCAACAATGAAACCGGAACGATTCAGCCAATCGGGGAGATAGGCAAAATTGCCCGGGCAAATGGGATCCTTTTTCATACAGATGCCGCCCAGTCGGCAGGGAAAATCCCGGTTGATGTAGAAAAGTTAAATGTTGATCTGCTCTCTGTTGCCGGGCATAAATTATATGCCCCAAAAGGAGTCGGCGTGCTGTATATCCGGCGGGGTGTCAAACTCGAAAAGCTGATCCATGGAGCCGACCACGAATCAAACCTGCGTGCCGGAACAGAAAATGTAATTGAAATCGTCGGACTTGGAAAAGCTGCAGAGTTATCGCAACAACTGCTGGCACTTGGTTCGTCAACCGTCAATCGTCAATCGGAAATAGTGCTCCGTGATCTTCGCGACCACCTGCACGATGGTATCTGCCTCGCCATTCCGGAAGTTCGCCTCAACGGCCACCGCGAATGCCGGCTGCCAAATACCCTGAGCCTTGGATTTCCAGGTGTTGAAGCGGCAATACTGCTCGAAGAGATGAAGGGTGTCGCAGCATCAGCCGGTGCCGCGTGCCATACCGACCAGGTTGATATTTCGGGAGTGCTGTCGGCCATGCATGTTCCCTTGGAATATGCTATCGGAACAATCCGCTTTTCGGTTGGCAGGATGACGACAATGGAGGAGATAGATGAAGCGATCCCCATTATTGTCGATGGATACAGGAGGCTGAAAGGGGATTTACCATTTACGAGTGACGATTTACGATTTACGAATGACGAATTGCAAGTGACGAATGACGAATTACGAATGACAAATGACGAATCAAGAATGACGAATGCGGAATTCAGTTTTGGGGCGACCAGGTATGAACCCCCAAATCTAAAATCTAAAATCGAGAATCAAAAATCCGGATTCCGCCTTACCGAATATACCCATGCACTGGGTTGCGCGTGCAAGATCAGGCCGCAACTGCTTGAAAAAATACTGGGTGGCCTCCCGGTGAAGGACAATCCGGCAATCCTGGTCGGCCATGAAACCTCTGATGATGCCGCAGTTTACCAGATTGATGCGCATACGGCCATTGTTCAAACGGTGGATTTTATCCCCCCGGTCGTAGATGATCCTTATATGTATGGTGCCATTTCTGCGGCAAATGCCATAAGTGATGTATATGCCATGGGTGGCAAACCACTTTTTGCCCTGAGCATTGTGGGATTTCCTGACCGGAAATTGCCGGTAGAAGTATTGCAGCAAATACTCAAGGGCGCGAACGACAAGGTAGCTGAGGCCGGCATCCAGGTGGTCGGGGGGCACAGCATCGAGGATAGTGAGCCCAAATTCGGGCTGGTGGTAACAGGTCTTGTTCATCCGTCAAAGATCCTGCGTAATTCAACTTCAAGGCCGGGAGACATGCTGGTTCTGACAAAGCCCATCGGGACGGGGATCATCACAACGGCCATCAAGCGTGGACTAGCCAGTACTGCGGCAGTTGACCGCGTGATGAATGTGATGGCCCAACTGAACCGGAAAGCGGCAGAAATCATGGCCGGTTTTTCGGTCAGCGCCTGCACGGATGTAACCGGGTTCGGCTTGCTTGGCCATCTGAAAGAGATGGTATGTGGTGCAGGCGTTCAGGCAATATTACAGTTCGAAAAGGTTCCAATCATGGATGCGGCATGGGAATATGCAGGCGCCGGAGCGATTCCCGGCGGAACCAAAAACAACCTTGAGTATGTGAAGGAGTTTGTTCACTGGGGTGAAACAATCCCGGAGCTGATGAAATTCATACTGGCAGATGCCCAGACATCGGGCGGCCTGCTCATTTCACTGCCGGCAGACCAGGCCGCATCACTGGTTTCCCGTCTCCATGAAGCCGGCATCGGGGATGCTGCCATCATCGGTAAAATAATACAAGGTGATCCGCGGATTATCGTCTGAGCGATTCAACTACTTTTAAATCATATATTTTCCCAACCGGGTAAATCCCTTTATGGCTATCTGCATAGAGCGATTTGTTGTAAAACCAGTTGAGGATCTGTTGCGGGTTTTTTGCGAATGTTGTGTCTGCAGACTTTTTTTGCTCAAATTCCCGTGCCAGTTCAGGATCCCCGGCCATCATGTCACGGGCCATTTTCTCAATGACATACGATTCACCGTACTCCTTCTGTTCAAAGGTGGCATCGAAAAACCCCCAGTAAACAAATGAGCCGTTACCTTTGGGCTCCAGGATGTGAGGAATGATGCGGCCAGCCGGCTGCATCACTTCGACCACGACTGATCCGGCAGGATAAAGCCTGGTTTCTTCAAATTCATCGTATTCAATATTTGTCATTGGATGTCGCCCTTCATATGGATTCTGTTGCCATTTCGGGTTTTTAAACCTGCAGGTTTTTACTTTTAGTGTTGCATCCCTGGTTAGTTCCGTCATTTGGATCCCGTGGATTTTTAACCGGTCAATCACCGTTGCCCATTCTGCCGGTATTACATATGCATAGGGCAATTGTACAGAATTCACAGGTTGGGCTGTTGAAAAATAAGGTATGTTCAGTGTTGCGGGGATGTTGCTGTATTGAAACCAGTCTCCTCCAGTAATCTCACTCTTTACGGCATGGTACTCCACACCCAGGAAGCCGACCATGGTACTGTCATCTTTCCGGGTTTCAAACTGCAGCGGAAATGGGGTGTGTATAAACGGCTCACTGCAAACAAACTGGTCCGCTTTACGGATCAACGCGTTGAGGTTTTTCGACTCTTTATTCAGGAGTTCAAGGGTTGTCAGCATGCATTCGTAGGTCCCTTCCACCCTTTGCGGGTAAGGTTTGAGCATGTGTGTTTCAATCAGCAACCCCGGACGATTCCTCAGGGCGGTGTACCCCTGTGAAAGCATAGGTGGTGCAACTTCAGTAATGAGCCCGCTCCGGGGATCATGCCAGTTGCGGAAACCGACGTAAGGAAAAACCGGGTATCCCCCTTTATTCATATGTCCTTCCATCTGCGGAATAAAATTGTTTCGTGACCAGTTTGTCAGTCCGTCATCCATGTCGCCATAAATTTCCATCAGGTATGTAAGCACATACTGGTAGTCGGCGCCATCGGTGGTGTGGGAATCAATAAAAAAATCGGGCATCCATTTGTTGAACATGCGCAGCCATGCCTGCATCTCGGGCGAGTCGGCCTTCAGGAAATCACGGTTCAGGTTGAGGTTGGAGGCTGTTGTGCGCCAGCCCATCTCTTTTGGCCCGTTCTGGTTGATGCGGTTGTAAGGGCCAAACCGTTCGTGGCCGTCCACGTTGAAAATGGGGATAAAAAGGATGGATACATTGTCCAGTAACTTTGCCGGAAGATGCGGGATCCCGGAAGCAGGTAGTTTGGCCCGGGATTCGCCGACTGCCCTTACCAGGTCCCGGAAAAGCATCAGTCCAGCATCTTTGCCTTCGCACTCCCCGGCATGAATACACGCCTGGATCAGCAGGATCGTCCTGCCGGAAGCATGAATTGCCTTGGGATCAGTAAGCCCCTGCCTGTCGAGGATGAGCAATGGCAGGTCTCTGCCCTGGGCACTCTTTCCAAAAGCAGCGTAGGTGACCATTTTTGAGGCACCGGCAAGTTGTTTGCAATAGTCAATGGTGGCCTGGTACCGGGGTGTCTCAAGCTTGCCGGATTTTTCATAAAAAGTTTGCCAGTCAATGTCTTGTGCCAATACAGCATGGAAAACCAGGAGCCCTGACAGGAGCAGGTTGAATCGTTTCATAATGAAGAATTACTGAGGTGTCAAACATACAGAAAAAAATGGTATTTCGAGGGATCCAGGGGGCAATTTTGCCTATTTTTGCATTTTAATCTCCTGTTAACATGCGGAACCTGTTTTTCACTTTGATCCTGTTGTTCGCCATCGCGGCCGGATTGCAAGCCCAATATCCCAATGTGATGATCTCATCGGAAAACACCCCCAATGAGCCTTCCATCTGCATCAACCCGAAAAACCCATTGCAGATGGTCGCCGGATCAAACACCGAAAACTATTACTATTCATCCGATGGCGGACTTACCTGGAACCATGGCGTCCTAACATCCAGCTATGGAGTATGGGGCGATCCGGTAGTGATTGCAGATACAGCAGGAAGTTTCTATTTTTTCCACCTCTCTGTCCCGTCCTGGGGATCGGCGTGGCTCGACAGGATTGTTTGTCAAAAGTCGGTCAATTGCGGGCAAACCTGGAACGATGGTTCCTATATGGGACTCAATGGCCTGAAAGATGAGGACAAGGAGTGGGCTGTCGTTAACCCGGCGAACAATGCCATTTACACCTGCTGGACCCAGTTTGATGCATACGGGAGTGCTTCTCCTTATGACAGTTCCAACATAATGTTCAGCCGTTCGTCAGATGGCGGGGGAACCTGGAGCCCTGCAAAACGTATCAACAGCAGAGCAGGTGATTGCCTCGATATGGACAATACGGTTGAAGGCGCAGTGCCTGCCACAGGCCCAAACGGGGAGATCTATGTGTCGTGGGCAGGACCCCTGGGACTTGTGTTCACAAAATCGACCGATGAAGGTGAGACCTGGGCCGACAACCTGGTTGCCGGGGACATCCCCGGGGGCTGGGATTTCGGTGTTGCCGGGATTTACCGTGCCAATGGCCTGCCTGTTACCTGTTGCGACCTGAGCAACGGGCCTTACCACGGAACAATATACATCAACTGGTCTGATCAGCGCAACGGAGAAAATGATACCGATATCTGGATCATCAAGTCAACAGACGGCGGTACGAGCTGGTCATCACCAAAACGGGTGAACGATGATCCGGCAGGGCATCAGCAATTTTTTACCTGGATGGCGGTTGACCAGGTCACCGGAATTATCTATACCGTTTTTTACGACCGGCGCAATCACAATGACAATCTTACCGATGTGTTCATGGCGGTATCAAAGGACGGGGGCGAAACTTTTAATAATTTTAAGATAAGCGAAACGCCTTTCAATCCGGATCCGGCGATTTTTTTCGGCGACTACACCTGCATTGTAGCACATAACAATATTGTCCGCCCCATCTGGACCAGGCTTCACAATGGCACATTAAGCGTCATGACTGCCCTTGCCGACAGCATTTTTACCGGGGTAAGCCCCGAGAAAGAAAAAATTGTCCCCTTTTCACTTGAACAGAATTACCCGAACCCGGTTCATGGCATTACCTACTTCTCATACAAGGTTCATGCTCCGGCAAGCGTAAGCCTTAAGGTATATGATATCTACGGACATCAGGTTGCTACGATCCTATCCAACGTACCTGTTTCGCCGGGCAAGCATATTGAACAATTCGACTGCCGGGAATCCGGCCTGGCTCCCGGGTTATACTATTTTTCACTGATAAGCGACGAAATGTCTGTGAAGCGAAAAATGGTTGTCCAATAGGAGGGTCCGGCAGAAACTTTTTACCCTTGTTTTGTTTCTGGTTTTCGGATTTTTCCTACCTTTGTCTCGCCACCCCAAATCAGCCTGGGGAGGTAATGTCTGAGAAAAGGAGTTATCTTATTAATAAATCCGAATGAACAAAGCGTTGATCGACATCCTTGAAAGAGTCAGGGAACTTTTTTATAAGTACGGAGTCAGAAGTGTCTCTGTAGATGATATTTGCCGTGACCTTGGAATGTCGAAGAAGAAATTGTACCAGCATGTTGCCAGCAAAACCGAATTGGTAGGCAAACTGCTGGAACTTGAGCGCCAGAATTTTGAAATCATTTTCGACAACCATAATTTCGAAGGTGTCAATGCCATAGATATCCTGCTTATCGTCAGCCGCGACCTTGGAGATCGTTTTCGCGATGTCAGCCCTTCCATGACCTTTGACTTGAAGAAATATTACCCGGATATTTACCACAAACATGTGGATGATCGTATCGAATTTATTTACAACAAGATACAAATAAATCTCCAAAAAGGAATCAGCCAGGGCATGTACCGTGATGACCTGAGCATCGAGTTGGTTGCACGGCTTTATATGCGGAGGCTGATCGACCTTCATAATCCTGAATTTTTCCCGGCCGATAAATTTTCATTTCAGACCCTGTTCGATGTGATGTTCGACAATTTCATTCGCGGCATTGCAAATGCCAACGGGATCGATTACTATGAAAAACAAAAGCGCAAGGTCAACTTTAAAAAATTTAATTAACTCAAATGAACTACCGGTTTTTCCTTATTCTTATAATCGTTTACCTGTATGCAGGGATTGATTTAATTGCGCAGACTGCTTCTGCCACCCAGGGAACAGAAGTCCTGAAATTTTCACTTGAGCAGGCACAGGCCTATGCCAGTGAGAATAACTATGATCTGAAGAACTCTTCTACGGATGTGGAGATCGCCCGGAAAATGGTGAAGCAAAACACCTCCATCGGGTTGCCGCAAGTCAGCGGGAACATTGATTATACGAACTACCTGGTTATCCCGACAACCATGCTGCCTGGAGAGATCCAGGGAAAGCCTGCCGGGACCTACATCCCGGTACAGTTTGGGACCCCGTTTAATGCAACCCTCAAGGCAACCATCACACAACTTATATACAGCGGACAATACCTTGTTGGTTTGCAAACAGCGAAGGCATTTCTCGAAACTTCCAAACAAAAAAATGTCAGGGATAAGGTAGATGTCCGCGACCAGGTTGCCGATGCGTACATCCGCCTGCTTGTGGTTGACGAAAGCATTAAAATTCTTGATTCTACCTATGTGGTGGTAAGCAAGCTGGTTGAAGAAGCTCGTAAGAGTTACGAAGCCGGATTGATTGAAGATATTGATGTTGACCAGGCCGACCTGAACAAGTCAAACCTGGCTGCAACGATTACCTACACCAGGAACATGAGGAACCTCGGGTATGCATCGCTCAAATTTATTGTTGGTTTGAAGGATAACCAGGAATTGGTTCAGACTGACAACCTGGAGTTTTTTCTTGCCCAGGTGAACCGTGATGCCCTTGTAAACCAACAGTTTGATTACAATTCGAACCTGGATTATGTGCTGTTAAAAAAGGCGGATTACCTGACTTTAATGCAGTATAAACTTTCAAAAACCGCCTATCAGCCGTCACTGAGCGGGTTTTTAACCGGTTCGACCGCTGCCCAGCGGAATGAATGGAACTTTGTAAAAACCAGCGAGAGCTGGTACCCGACAGCAATCTTTGGGGTATCCCTGCAAATACCTATCTGGAGCAGCGGCAGCCGAAAGTATACGGTTGACCAGGCGAGACTGAACGTGGCAAAGACGAAAGTGACTGATGAGAAAATGCGTGTGGGATTGCAATTGCAGGTAGCCACTGCCAAGACAGATTTCAGCAATGCTTATGCCATATATCAGAACAAAGTAAAGGGATTTCAGACAGCTCTGAAGATTTACGAAAAAACCCTGGCAAAATACAAACAGGGGATGGTCGGCAGCACAGACCTGAACCAGCGTTATAACCAGTTCCTCGTCTCAAACAGCGACTACATGCAGTCAATATACACTGTGCTTAGTCAGAAAATCAAACTTACCAAACTGCTGGAAAAATACTAGCCAGCGCAATGTTGGTTTAGGATCTTGCTCGTTTCTTCGCGAGCCGGTTTGACCTTCTCCGCCGGATCCCGGCAATCATCTGTGCATCGATCAGCACCATTGCCGGCACGAAAACAAGTGTGAGGAATGTTGCAAAACTCAAACCGAAGATGATGGTCCATGACAGCGGACCCCAGAAAGCCACATTGTCCCCGCC
Source organism: Bacteroidota bacterium (assembly GCA_026391835.1). GTDB lineage: Bacteria > Bacteroidota > Bacteroidia > Bacteroidales > FEN-979 > CAIVAT01. Next base: position 196,984 of record JAPLDF010000041.1, on the reverse strand, counting down.
AAAATAGAGGTGGGGGTTCAGCTCTGTAAACAATGTGATAAAGTTGATGTTCATCCCTACGGCAAGCGGCACAAGCCCCAGCATGGTGGCAGTTGCCGTAAGAACCACAGGTGTAATCCTGGTTTTCCCGGCCTGGATGATGGCCTGCTTTGTTTTCATACCGCGTGACTTGAGTTCATCACCGAATTCAACAATCAGGATCCCGTTCCTTACAACAATACCTCCAAGAGCAACAACACCCAGTCCGGTCATGATCACGCTGATCGACATGCCGAATATGGCTATGCCAAGCAGTACCCCGATCACACTAAAGATGACTTCGCTCAAAATAATGAACGATTTGCTGAGTGAGCCAAACTGGGTGATTAAGATGAAGAAGATCAAACCGATTGCGATCATCATCGCCTTGACGAGGAAGACCATCGTTTCCGCCTGGTCTTCTTTTTCACCGGTAAGGCTGATTTCCACACCTTTTGGCGTGGTATAACCCGACAGCGACCGGTTGATCATGGCAACAACCTCATTGGCGGTAAATCCTGACAGAACTTCTGAAGAAAGGGTTATTACCCGTTTGAGATTTTTTCGTTTGATACCGCCATAAGTATCCTTGTAATGAATGGTTGCGACCGATGAGATCGGGATCTGGCGCAACAGACCGGAATTCATATCGCGGTAGGTAATCTTGGCGTTGATGATCTTGTTGATATTGGTCCGTTCTTTTGCAGAATATTTCAGTTGTATGGGATATTCGTCCTCATCTTCCTTGTATTTTGAAATCTCTTTCCCGAAAATGGCAGTCCGGAGTTCCAGGCCGATCTGACCGAGCGACAATCCTTCTCGGTTTGCACGAATCCGGTCGATGTCGATGATGATCTCAGGTTTATTATTGTCAAAATCGGATTTAAGTTGTTCAATCCCGGGAATTCGCAGGGAGTCAAGATAGGATTTGAAATGCACGGATGTGGCAATCAGATCCTCCATGTTTTCTCCATTAATTTCAATGCTGATCGGTTTGCCGGTAGGAGGCCCCATCCTGTTTTTTTCTACGCTGATTGTGGCGCCGGGAATATTTTTCATGTTGGCCCGGATGTCATCCATGATTTTCTGCGTTGAAATACCTTTCCGGAATTTACTCTCGGTGAAATTGATTGTAATCTTCCCTTTATTCGAAGATACAGACCGGTCGAACATATTGTCCCCGGCTCCGAACCCGACATTGGTGATGATCGATTCAACAACGGGATTCTTTTCTCCGAGTACCCGGGTCACCCGTTTTTCAACAAGTGTCGTCACTGAATCAGTAACATTCTGGTCGGTTCCTTCAGGCATCTTGATGAAGACATTCACATAGGTAGGATTGTTGTTGGGGAAGAACAGTACCGGTGGCTTAATTACGCCAATGAGCCAGAAACTGAAAAACAGCAGCGAGACTACGAATGCCAGGATATACCATGGATTGCGGCCCTTTAAAGCAAAGTACAGTGAGCGCTCATACATGTTGAGTACCCAGGGCCAGGCAACTGTCTGGAAACTGATGATGGCTCTTTTAAGAACAAGCCTGTAAAATGCATTCAATAAAAGGATAAAGATTAAGATGTTCCCAATGGCAAATCCACCGGCAAAATAGGAAATCAGGGCAAGTACCAGGAATAACGCGCTTGTGATGAATAACCTCCTGCGATTGGTTTTGTGTTCAACCTCATCGTATTCGTGTTTCATGAAGGTAACAGCGAACACAGGGTTGATGATATAGGCCACGAAAAGCGAAGCAAAGAGGGTAAGGATCAGGGTGACTGGCATGTAGTGCATGAATTTCCCGACAATTCCCGGCCAGAATGCCAGCGGGAAGAATGGAGCCAGCGTGGTGAGTGTTCCCGAAAGGATGGGCAGAAATACTTCACCGGCGGCGTTTTTCGCCGCCTTCACAATATCCGGCTGATACCGGTGCAGCCGGTGGGTGTTTTCTATGACCACAATGGCATCGTCAACAATGATCCCCAGGGCAAAGATGAATCCGAACATCACGATCATGTTCATGGTGAACCCGAGGCTGGGCATCACAAGGTAAGCGACAAACATCGAAAGGGGCACTGACAGTGCGACAAAAAAGGCATTGTTGAAGCCCATGAAGAACATCAGGACGACGATCACCATGATAAACCCGATGATGATCGTATTGTTCAACTCTTCCAGGGTGCTTTTTGTAAAGCGGGACTGATCTCCGGTGATATGCACATTCAGGTCGGGCGGATATGAGTTCTTTTTCATTAAATCCATGATCTCCTTGATTTTATCGGAGGCATTGATCAGGTTTTCACCGCTTTTTTTAATGACATTCAGCGTAATTACGTTCTTTCCATCAAGGCGGGCAAAGCTTTCCTGCTCCTTGAACGAATCTTTAACATCTGCAACATCCTGGATATACACCATGGCACCGCTGGCAGATTTTAACATGATGTTTTTGATCTGGTCAGGTGATTTGAACTGCCCGGCCAGGCGAATCGTGTATTTTGTTCCGAATGAGGTGATCGTACCGGCAGAAACCGTTACATTCTCAGCAGCAACGGCCGATTCAATGTCGCGAAAGGAGACGCTGGCCGCCTGCATTTTATACATGTCCACATCGATCTGGATCTCACGTTCAAGGGCGCCGACAATATCGACGCGGGTGATCTCCTTGAGTGTCTCGATTTTATCCTGGGCATCCTCGGCATATTTTTTCAACCGCTGCAGGTCATAATCCCCGGCGAGGTTGATGTTCATGATCGGTATTTCCGAAATGTCAAACTCCTTGATATCAGGATCTTTTGGCAGGTTGTTGGGCAAATTGGTTTTGGCTTTGTCCACCGCATCACGCACCCGTTGTTTGGCTTCAGAAACCTCGATGCCCGGGTTAAACTCTACTACGATGGTCGAAAAATCCTGGATCGAATTGCTGGTGATCTTTTTTACATCAGCAAGCGATTTACACTGTTTCTCGATGGGGCGGGTTACCAGGTTTTCCATGTCCTCGGGGGAAGTGCCGGGATAAACCGTATTCACGAGGATGGTCGGGATTACAATTTCGGGAAATTGTTCCTTCGGAATGTTGAAATAGGACAATAGACCCAGGGTTGTGATGATGACGGTGAGCACATAGATGCTCACCTTATTATCAATGGACCAGCTTGTAGCAAAAAACTCTTTCAGTTTATGTTGTTTTTCTTTCATTTCCTGTTCTGATTAGAAATCGATGGGCTGGCCATTGTAAAGATCTTTGTACCCTGCGGTAATGATTTTATCACCTTCAGCCAGCCCGGTGACTATTTCTGTGAGGCCATTATAGGAAATGGCAGAAGTAATGGTTCTTTTTCGGGCAATTTTTTTTCCGTTTTCTTCAACCGCCACAAAGACGAACTGGCCGTCATCACGGGAATTCTGAATGTAATTCTGAGGAATCGCGAGGGCAGATGGGTTTGAATAATCCTTGATGCGGAGGACAGCGATCATGTTGGCACGAAATACAACATCCGAGCCGGGCAAAGCGGCTTCCACAAGGAATGTACGGTTCGTCGGATTGATAAATTTGCTGGCGAAAGTGATTTGCTGAACAAATTCCCGGTTGAGGTCGGGGAGGAATATTTTTACCTGGTCGCCGGTTTTAACCTGTGCTGAATAGGCTTCGCCAACATCGGCCAAGGCTTTGGCTTTTGAAAAATTGACAATGCGGAAGGCCGGAATAGGAGAGGCTGGAGAAGCCAGTTGCCCTACTTTGATCGGAATATCCTCAACCGTGCCGTTGATGGGAGACATGATCACCGACATTTTAATCTGTTCATCGAGCGTGGAAATTCCATTCTGTACCGACTCCATGTCGTTTTTAGCCTTCAGGTATTGCACCTCTGATCCGATTTTTTGATCCCAAAGCGTTTTCTGACGGGCATAAATATCGGTGACGAAAGCAAGTTTGTTTTTCAGGTCGGAGAGCTGCTGTTTCAACACTTCGGCATCAAGTTCAGCAAGCACCTGGCCTTTGGTTACTGTCTCACCTTCATGAACAAGGATCCTGGTCACCATGCCACCCTGGTTACGGGGGTTTACCGAAATGTTTTCATTGCCGTCGATTCTCCCCTGAACCTCAACATAATGTTCAAAAGGTTTTTTTGTGACAAGTTCGACACTGACAAGCGTGGATGAAACTGAATTGGCGGGTGCGATCTCTTTTTCCAGTTTCATTATCTCTTCTGTAAGCTTATCGTGTTCTTTTTTTAGTTCGGCCAGCCTGGCTGTTTTATCACCCTCCTTGCTGCCGCAACCGGCAAGAATTAATAAAATACCGGTAACAAGAAATATCTGTTTCATAGTTGGAATCGTATAGATAAGGATTGCATCGTTTAAGCAGGAATTCTGAGGGCAAATATAGGAATTTTAGCGATGCAAAAAACTTTTAAATCGAAAATCGTTTCCACGTTCCTTTTCCGTATTTTTGCAGCATGAATCCAAAAGCAATTTTCATTCTTGAGCAGGTTGGAAGGCTTTACCGGCGATATGGGATCAAGAGTGTGACCATGGATGATGTTGCAAGCCACCTTGGTGTTTCCAAAAAGACGATTTACGAATTTTTCAGTGACAAGGAAGATCTTGTAAGGCAAGTGCTTCTTTATGAACATGATCACCGCTGCGGTTTCCTGAGTGCCATTGAAAATAAAAAGTTTAACGCAATTGAGGAACTGTTCGAAGTATATAAGATGATCAATGCAATGTTGCGGGAATTCAACCCTTCCATGGAGTATGACATCAGGAAATATTACCCTAACCTGTTCCTGAAAATCCGGGAGATCAGGCGGAAGCGTATGTTTGATTCGGTATACAACAATTTAAACCAGGGGAAAAAAGAGGGGCTCTACCGAAAGGAACTCAATTCTAAAATTATTGCGAAAGTTCATGTTTTCAGAAATGAAAATCTGCTTGACAACGATATGTTTACCCAGGAAGAACTCACCTCGCTCAAAATGTTCCATGAAATTTTTGTCTATCACCTACATGGAATCCTCAGTCATGAAGGCCGGACATTTTTTGAGAACAACTTCGACAAATTCAAGGCGACCTTGATTTGATAAGGTTCACAGTTTGTCTTTTTTCGTATTTTTACACCTCACAGGCAACTTAATTTCCTGATTTACGTCTGATTAATAGTTAAAGTTGGATGCTCATTGACGATTCCATAATCGAGGGTTGTGTTGCTGGTAAACGCAGTGCCCAGAGCGCCCTTTACCGTAAATATGTTGCGGTAATGTTGGCGATATGCCTGCGATATGCCCAAAATCGTGATGAAGCGGAAGACATTCTTCAGGAAGCGTTTCTTAAAATATTCCAGAGCATAAGCTCTTACAGGAAGGAGGGATCGTTCGAAGGGTGGATGAAGCGCATCATGATCAATCATGCCCTCAATTATTATCGGAAAAACAGGAAGTTGCCATTCCTGGAGGATATCGACAGCATCAACGAAACTGAGATTATGGAAAAGGAGGATCTTCCGGCCTTGCATGCTCCGGTATCGGCTGAAAAGCTGACAGCGCTTATCCAAATGCTTCCTCCCGGATACCGCATGGTCTTTAACATGTACGTATTTGAAGAATATAGCCATAAAGAAATCTCCCGGGAACTAAGCATCTCAGAAAACACTTCCAAAACCCAGCTTTTGAAAGCGAGGAGGATGCTGCGTAAAAAACTGATAGAATTAAATCTCGTGAAAAATACAATATTTGTCAATGAGTGAAAAAATAGATTTTAAGGCCAATGATGAGGGCGGGTTAGACCAGCTGATGCGAAAGACCATGGCAGGTTATCGCGTTGAGCCCAGGCCCGGCCTCTGGAAAGGCATCAGCCGAAAGTTGTTGTGGAAAGAGATCATCCACTTCAACTTTACCAATCTTTCCCCGAAATTCTGGATTGCCGGAACAACTGCCCTCTTGATTGTAGCGACCACCCTTTATATAGGATTCCCCGGTGCTGCAACTGATAACGTTACAACAAATCCGGTAGTTAATATTCCTGCTGGTCTTTCAGCCGGGCATCCTGCTGCAACCTCTTCTGTCCTTATACCAGCAAGTTCAAAACCAGTGCACAATGAGAATGCAATAACAGGAACCCGGCCTGCTCAGGTGCCCGCCTCTGAAAAACCAACAAAGTCCGCCATTGAAGCTGAACAAATTGCTTTGGCTTCGGTTTCGGGCAGGCAAAAAAAATCGACAGGCATTTTGACTGTTGAAGCTGAATCTGCTTTCGTTTCCGAAGTTGCCGGTGAAAATAAGCTGTCAAGCACCGGCGACAACGGGTTGACCACTTATTCGGGAATAACACCGGTCAAGCCATGCAAGGCAATGCTGCTCTCCATATCCCCCATGCCTGATACCATTATAACCATTCACACCCCGACAGGTATTTTAAAAGTCAGAAAAACAGGACCCGCCGCAGTTCAGTTTTTCTCAGCCAACCTTGGCATCACTCCCGAAATTGCCTTCTATGGCGGGTCAGATGAATATACGAGGACAAACTACTGGCTGAATGGAGGAATCACATACCATATTTCCCGTTTTTCAATTGCATCGGGAATAGACCTTGGATATGTTTACGATGAGGGTAAGTACGGCGTGGAATATAAAAGCAGGGACAGCATTGGATATTTTAATGGTGTCACATCGTATACGGTAGGATCGAACAATGAAATAATTTACAACACCCAGGTCATCGGTGTTTATGACAGCCTGCAGCATCTTGCCGGCGCCAGTGTGAGGAACCGGTATACATATTTACAGGTTCCGCTGCTGCTTGGTTACCGGTTTTTTGAATCCAACAGGATCAGCCTGACGTTTCAGGCCGGTCCGGCAGTTTCCGTCCTCCTCGGCTCCCACAAGGAGGAACCGGCAGTTGATTATCGGAACGCCAGGATTATCAGCGTGGATAACAATACTCCTTCACGGATTCAGACCAACTGGCAGATCCTAGCAAACATTTACTTTGAAATGAGGTTGAATAAAAAACTCAGTTTTTACATGGAGCCTTCATTCAAATATTATCTTAAACCAATGGTTACCCAGGAAAATGTCACATTCAGACCACCATGGACAATTGGCCTTGGCGTGGGAATTCAGTTCAACTTTGGAAATAAAAAGACAAGCCCATGAGACCCTTTCTTCTGATACTTTTCCTGCTTGCAACGATCTGTCACAGCCCCGGCCAGGCGTCAATGAACACAGACAATACGACATCATGCCATGCCGGGTTTTCTGCCAATCCTGAGCCGTTACAACCCATGGTTATTCATTTCCAGGACCAGTCGACCGGGCAAATCACACTCTGGCAGTGGAGTTTTGGGGATGGTTCATCCACTACCGTTCAAAACCCGGTGCATACCTATGCCACAGCGGGAACCTATTTTGTATGCCTTACTGTTTCCAACTCCGATTCCGGAAATATCTGTCATGATTTTATGTGCATTTCGCTTACGATCCATGAGCCTGGAACATGCGTGGCCGACTATCATTACACCAGCGACCCGCTTGACCGGTTAAGAATCCAGTTTTTCGACGAGTCAACCGGGAACATCAACCGCTGGCACTGGGATTTTGGAGACGGGAATTCCTCGGATGACCGCAACCCCAGTCATCTCTTTCCGGCCTATGGAAAATTCAGAGTTTGCTTAACGGCCTACAACATCGATTCGTTATCAGTTTGCAACGATATCAAGTGTGATTCCGTCGAACTCATCCAGCCTGCACCCTGCCATGCATTGTTTACCAGTGAACTCGACTCACTGAACCCTGTGCCCAATACTTTCAGTTTTACAAATAATTCCACTGGCGGGCCAAACAGGTACCTCTGGAAATTTGACGATGGATCATCCTCAAGCACGCGCGACGCTAAGCATCATTTTCAATCATCAGGCCAGCACGAAGTGTGCCTGGTCATTAAAAGAGAAGAACATGGCAGTATTGAATGTGCCGATTCCGTCTGCCAGACCATTTCCACATCAAGATATTTTGATATCGGGGGCCATTTGTTTGTTGGCGACTTTCCCATTAACAACCCTGTCTCCACCGGCGATACGGGAGTTGCATATCTTTTCAGGATTGATAAATCCAGACTGATTCCATATGATACCTGCAGGTTTACGCAACTGGGGTATTTTACATTTCCAGGGACGCTCAATGGCTCCTACATCATAAGGGCTTCACTGACGCCTGGTTCAATGCATTATTCAAAATATTTCCCGGCATATTACCGGCAGGGACTTTTGTGGAAAGAGACTGAAATACTTGATCTTACGCAGGGAGATGCATATGTGTCTGATATCCATCTCACGCGTGCAAATGATTCGCTTACAGGGCAGGGGGTGATCAGGGGTGACGTAGTGAAAGCAAATTCAAAAAGTCTTTTTGAGGTGCTTCCTTTTGCCGAAGTCATTTTATACAATGCCCAGCTGAACCCTGTTCTGTTTGCAACTTCAGACAAATCAGGTCAGTTTGTATTTGCAGGCATCCCTTTTGGTGCCTATCATGTTTATGTTGAATACCCGGGAAAATATTCACGGCTGACCGCAATCTGGCTCGACCCTGCAATACCTGTCGCCGACAGCCTCAGGCTTGAGGTTTTCAACCATGATGTTACCGGTTTCCAGGAGATGTCCCCTGCTCCGTTTGTTACAGGTGAATTGTTCCCCAACCCGGCAACCAATACCGTAAACCTTCCAGTTGAGCTGGCAAAGGCAACATCTATCAGGTTTGAAGTCAGGACTTTGACAGGCCAGACAGCATGGTCAGGGTCAAGTTCCTGCTGTGCTGGGTCCAATCTAATAACCATTCCCGTGAGGTCAATCAGGGCAGGACTATATTTATTGCTGATCAGCACCATGGATGGCTCACCGGTTACAGTAAAAAAACTCCTTAAATATTAAGCAACATTTTTTGCTTAACTTTACTGATTCAAAAATCTGCCAGCCATTGTCTGACAACTACGATGATCTGATCTCCCGGTGCCTCAACGGTGAAGTTGCTGCGGAATATCAATTGTACCATCGCATTGTACCTAAAATGTACGGAATTTGCCTTCGTTACGGAGGTAATGAAACGGAGGCAAAGGACATACTTCAGAATGGATTTATGTTACTCTTCCGCCATTTGAATCAGTTCAGGTTTGAGGGTAGTTTTGAAGGATGGGTCCAACGCATATTCGTGACAACAGCTGTAAATTATTACCGGAAAAACCTGAAATTCAGATGGGCTGTTGAATATACCGACTCAGGAGAGGATAAAGGATTAAAGGAGGATGCCTTATCGGCACTTTCGACCAAGGACCTGTTGTCAATTATCCAGGGTCTTCCCGGGGGGTGTCGTGTTATTTTCAACATGCATGTCATCGAAAATTATGAACATAAAGAGATTGCAGGAATGCTAGGCATCTCAACAGGGAATTCAAAATCACAACTGCACCGGGCAAAAATTCTTATCAAACAAAGGCTGCAGGAAATGGAAAAGGAACGTTGCTTAATAATGCTCCATGAAAGAAAATGATCCCATAGAACATAAGTTCAGGCAATCATTCTCAAACTTTGAGGAAGAACCGCCGTCGGGTGTATGGGAAAACCTGCAAAAGGAGTTGCACCCACCCCTTCAGCCTGGCAATATCTGGATCCGCACTGCAGCCTTTTTTCATTTAACCGGGAAGTCGGTTGTCTATTCTATTGCGCTTGGCGGGGCTGCGCTCGGCTTCTTCGTGTCAGTGGCTTACCTGGCTTTGAGAGATCGTCATACAATTCGCGGCCACGCCTATTCGGGAAACGTTCGCCTGCACAACGGATCGGCCGAGTTGTTCGAGGTCGCCGATAACACCATCCCATGGGATTCTGCAACACATTATCGTTCCGCAATCATAGACAATTACGGGCATTTTCGGTTTGCAAAGATCAGGCCCGGGAAGTACATGCTGCGAATCGCTCCCGACAGAAATTCAGAACCGGCAAAGAATTTTTTACCTGCCTGGTATGAACAGTGTGAAGATGCAGACTCCTGCAAACTGATCATAATCAGCAACCAGGATATAAGCCTGGAAGTTCATCTGATACCAAAAATAAAATAGCGAAATAAAAGTTAATTATCCTCGGCGAACCATTCGGCATAGGAATTTGCGGTTTCCCTCAGCCGCATGCTGTGAAGCCTGGTGCCGGATGGCAAAAGTTCGCCAATTCGTTTTGCAAAGTCAAGCAGGAAATTTTCACTGGTAGGCTGGTAGGGTAAAAGGACGATGTTTGTAAAGGGTTCCCCGAATGTTTGCAGCTCCTTTTGCGGAACATCAGAATTCAACAGCAGCGCATGGTCAAAGGGATCTACGATCTGCTTTTTAATGATTTTCTTAAGATCACCGAAGTCCATAACCATCCCGAGTTTTACAGAGGAGCGGTCAGTGACCGGGGTGCCGATTACTGTGACCGTCAGCTCATAGGAATGTCCGTGTACATTTTTGCACGGACCATCGTAACCCATCAATGCATGGGCTGCTTCAAACCTGAATTCTTTGGTGACCCTGATCTGGTTCATGGAATTAACTATGCTGCAAAGATATGAAAATCCATCAAGCTCGTTACAACATTAAGCGGATTGCCATATGCTCCAGAACTACGTTTACACCGATGGCGATCAGTACGATGCCACCGGCAAATTCTGCCCACCTGGCGGGAATGAATGTGGTTTTTTCACCAAGTTTTGCCCCGGTAACCGAAACGGCAAAGGTGATAACCGATATGATAATAACAGCTTCAAAGATATTTGCCCCGATGAATCCAAACCCGACGCCGGTTATCAGGGCGTCGATGCTGGTTGCAACCGAAAGTGTGAGCAATACTGAAATCTTCCGGATATCGACAACCTTCTTATTCTCATCATTCAAAAATGATTGCCACACCATCTTTATCCCAATTGTTGCAAGAATTGCAAAGGCGATCCAATGATCAAGGGGCTCGATCAGTGATTGAATGCTGTTCCCGACCAACCACCCGATGAGGGGCATAACTCCCTGGAATAACCCGAAAAGGAATGCCATCAGCAATATGTCCTTCCACACAAGTTTACGGGAGGATCCAAAGGTAAGCGCTACTGCAAAGCAGTCCATCGAAAGGCCGAGGGCAATCAGGAACAGTTCGGTTAAGTTCAAAGGCAGATGAGATTAACGATTTTTTCGAGCCATCCGGCATCGGTTGCATCAAAGGATCCCTTTACTTCACTGTCAATATCAAGAACCCCCACAAGTTCACCTTCCCGGTTTCTCACCGGAATGACGATTTCGGATTGTGACCGTGAATCGCATGAAATGTGCCCCGGAAACAGGTGGACATCAGGAATTACCATCGTTTTCTGCTGGTCGATGGCAGCCCAGCAAACGCCGGTATGCTGCTGCAGTACCTGGCAGGCAAGCGGCCCCTGGTAAGTTTTAACCGTAAGTTCACCGGATTTGAGGAAGTAAAACCCGGTCCAGAAGAAATACTCCATTTTATGATGGAGAACAGCCACGATCGTAGCCATCCGGGCATCGGGATCGGTCGATTTATGCATTAACACCTCCAGTTGCTGGTACAAGCGCTGGTAGCGGGCATGTTTCTTGATGGTATCCATGGTTCAGGCGAGCTCAAGGGCAACCGTGAAGTGCCGCATGATAGGTGCCTGGCTCACAATTTTCAACCCTTTTCGTATTGTATCCCTGCGGTCATAAATGTTTTTCAGCGCAACGGCCACAACGTCCATGTGGTTGTTCGTATACACCCTTCTCGGAATGGCCAGGCGCATAAGTTCCAATGCAGGGTAGCGGTTTTCACGGGTAACCGGATCACGGTCGGCCAGCAGGGCTCCGATCTCCACGCCACGTACACCAGCTTCAAGGTAGAGTTCAACTGCCAGTGTCTGTGCCTGGAATTCCTCCCTGGGAATATGGGGCAAAAACCGCTTCGCATCTACAAAAACAGCATGTCCGCCAATAGGCTGCTGCACCGGAATGCCAAAATCCATCAGGAGTTTGCCCAGGTATTCCACCTGCCGGATTCGTGTTTCCAGGTAATCGAATTCAGTACCTTCGTAAAGTCCCTGTGCCAGGGCGTTCATATCGCGCCCCGACATGCCGCCATAGGTAATATATCCTTCGAACATGATGTTGTAAACACTGGCCTGGCTGTGCAACTCCTTGCTTCGCATGGCAATGAAGCCTCCCATGTTCACGATGGCGTCCTTTTTTGCACTCATGGTCATGACATCGGCGCAGGAGAACATTTCAAGTACAATTTCGCGGATGGTTTTATCCTGGTAACCCTTTTCACGCAATTTGATGAAATATGCATTCTCTGCAAAACGTGCCGAATCAAAAACAACAATCTTTCCGTATTTGTCGGCCAGGCTTCTTACCATTTTCAGGTTTTCAATGGAAACAGGCTGACCCCCGGATGAATTGCAGGTAACCGTGACAATGATAAAGGGAATTTTACTTCCCTGAGATTTCAATATGTTTTCAAGTTTTTCAGGATCGACATTGCCCTTGAAAGGATGTGAAAGGGTTGTGTCAAATGCCTCGTCAATGGTGCAATCTACTGCAGTCGCCTTGCGGAATTCAATATGCCCCTTGGTTGTATCAAAATGGGAGTTCCCCGGGATGATATCGCCTTCTTTGATGAGTACGGAAAACAGCACATTCTCGGCCGCGCGTCCCTGGTGTGTTGGCAGAAAGTGCTCAAAACCAAGCAGTTTCTGTATGGCGTCCTTCAGTTTAAAATAGGAAGAGGCACCGGCATAACTCTCGTCGCCCAGCATCATCTCCGACCATTGCCTGTCGCTCATGGCCCCTGTACCCGAATCTGTAAGAAGGTCAATAAATACCTTGTCACTTTTCAATCCGAACAGGTTATAGCCTGCTTCCCTGATCCATTTCTCGCGTTCCTGGCGGCTACTCTTGCGGATCGGTTCCACCATCTTGATTTTAAATGACTCGGCAAAGGGTAACTCCATAATGCAATGGTTAAATGGTTTCAGCAAAGATAGGATAATATTTTGAACAAATTTATTTGTAACTGCTTGTCTGTTTGCCAAAAATCACGTAGGTTTGCCCCAAAGAAACCGCTGTGAACAGGTTAACAGGTAAACGCATAACCGGGCCTGCAGCAAACCTGAAATTTTTATTTTTTAATTTTAATTGAACAATATGACTACAACAACTGGAACAACAGGAAATGGTTGCCTCACGAAGCTTTCCGACCTCAATGAACTTGCACGGAAATCAAAGAAAAAGAGACTTGCAGTGGCCGTTGCACATGATGAACATTGCCTGGAGGCGATTTGTGCTGTGGACAGAATGGGTCTGGTCGAGGCCATCCTGGTCGGAAATGAAAAGAAAATTCATGAAATTGCCGGCAAACTGAATCTCGATGTCAGTCAAATGAGGATAATCAATGAGGAAGTTGATGCGAATTCCGTAAAGATCGCCGTTTCGATGGTTCGCAATAAAGAGGCCGATATCCTGATGAAAGGCAATGTTCCTACCGCCGTTTTCCTCAGAGGTGTTCTCGACAAGGAAAATGGTTTGCGCAAAGGAGACGTTTTGTCCCATTTCGCCCTTTTTGAAGTTCCGACATATCATAAACTGCTTGGCCTAACCGATGCGGCCATGATTCCTGCCCCCGATTTTAAAACCAAGGTTGCCCTTACGGTCAATGCTGTTGAGTTTATGAACAAGCTGGGTTATGCAAAGCCTAAAGTTGCCGTGCTTGCTGCCGTCGAAATGGTCAATGAAGCAATGCCAGCTACGCTCGATGGTGCCCTCCTTTCAAAAATGAGCCAGCGCGGGCAGATTAAAAATTGTATCATCGACGGGCCTCTTGCATACGACAATGCCGTAAGTGCTGCTAGTGCAAAACACAAGGGCATTGTAAGCGATGTTGCCGGCGATGCCGATTTACTCATTGTTCCCGACATTGAAGCCGGTAATATTTTATACAAAGCCTTTGGCTTCTCGGCAAACGCAAAACTTGCCGCAGTTGTGCTCGGAGCTGCTGCCCCCATTGTACTCACCTCACGTTCCGATACCGAAGAGTCAAAACAGGCCAGCATTGTGATGGCAGCGGCGATTTAACTATTTATCTACTTAACCTGAACCCATGGTCAAAAACCTGTTCCTGACAAAGCCCCTGGGCGATCTTCTTCAGGAAGCAAAAGACAACAAAGCGGGCCTGAAGAAAACCCTCACCGGGTTAAACCTCACCACCCTTGGAATCGGAGCCATTATCGGAGCGGGAATTTTTGTCCTTACCGGGCAGGCGGCAGCACAGTATGCCGGCCCGGCCATCGTGCTGTCATTTATCATTTCAGGGATTGCCTGTGCCTTTGCAGGATTGTGTTACGCTGAATTCGCTTCAATGATCCCCATCTCGGGAAGCGCATATACCTATTCCTATGCAACACTTGGAGAGTTCCTGGCCTGGATCATCGGCTGGGACCTCATCCTTGAGTACCTGTTTGCCGCCTCCACGGTCTCGGTCGGGTGGTCGGGATATGTAGTGAGTTTTTTGAAAGATTTCGGAATCTTCATCCCTACAGCGTTCACTGCCGCTACAGGATCAGTTCTTGTGGAAGTTCCAAAACTTGGATGGCAGCAGCTGACGGAGAATCTCAGCACCGGGCTGCTGGCACAGGGAATCAACGTGAGCACCCTGCCGCATGTAACAGCCATCGTCAACCTTCCGGCCATGTTCATCATTGCCGCGCTGACGCTTTTACTGATTATTGGAATCAGGGAGTCTGCCAATTTCAACAACATCATGGTGATTGTAAAAGTAGCTGTCATCATCATGTTCATAGGCATCGGTATTGCTTTCGTACACGCGGGAAACTGGCATCCTTTCATCCCCAAAAATACCGGGGTTTGGGGGCATTTCGGATGGAGCGGGGTACTTCGCGGGGCAGGGGTGATATTTTTTGCATATATCGGGTTCGATGCGGTTTCCACTGCTGCACAGGAGGCAAAAAACCCACAGCGCGACATGCCCATCGGGATTCTCGGCTCATTGAGCATCTCCACGGTGTTATATATCATGGTTGCCATCGTGCTTACCGGGATCGTGAGCTATACCACGTTGAATGTTTCTGATCCGGTTGCGGTAGGTGTAAATGCCATGGGCCCTGGCATGTTCTGGCTGCGGCCCATTGTGAAGATTGCCGCTATTGCCGGGCTGAGTTCGGTGATTTTGGTGATGCTGATGGGCCAGCCGCGGATTTTTTACTCGATGTCAAAAGACGGGTTGCTTCCTCCGGTGTTTTCAAGGGTTCACTCCAAGTATAAAACGCCATATATCAGCACCCTGCTCACGGGAAGTGTTGCAATTATCCTTGCCGGGGTGCTCCCCATCAGCATCCTGGGCGAACTTGTCTCAATCGGTACCCTGCTGGCCTTTGCCATTGTGTGCGTCAGCATACTTGTTTTACGTAAAACCCGCCCCGATATCGAACGGCCTTTCCGCACACCCTTCGTGCCGACGATTCCCATTCTCGGGGCGCTTATTTGCCTGATCCAGATGGCTGCATTGCCTGTGGATACCTGGCTTCGTCTCATTATCTGGATGGCCATCGGGTTTGTCATCTACTTTACTTACGGTTATCGTCACAGCAAACAACGAAATTTTACAAAAATCACAAAATAAGCCGTATCCGAATGAAAGACATCAGGGTTCTCGCCATCAATCCAGGATCTACATCGACAAAGATTGCCGTGTATCAGAATTCAGAACCTATCTTCCTGAAGAACATCAAACATACGACTGAAGAACTTGCACCTTTTTCAAAAATTACTGATCAGTTTCAATTTCGCAAGGAGATCATCCTCCAGCAGTTGCATGAAGCAGATATCCATATCGAAGATTTACAGGCAGTGGTTGGAAGGGGAGGCTTACTGAAACCCATTCCTTCCGGGATCTATGAGGTGAATGAGGCAATGATCGCCGACCTGAAAAACAGCCCGTTTGGTGAACACGCCAGCAACCTGGGCGGTTTGATCGCCAGCAACCTGGTTGAATTTATGCCAAATGCCAAAGCATATATTGTTGACCCGATCGTTGTGGATGAGTTTGAGGATATTGCCAGGATTTCAGGGCATCCCCTGCTGGCACGTATTTCAATATTCCATGCACTGAACCAGAAAGCGGTAGCCCGCGAATACGCCAAATCGATCCGCCGTAAATATGAGGACCTGAATCTGATCGTGGTTCATCTTGGCGGAGGTATTACCATTGGTGCCCACCAGAAGGGACGCGTGATAGACGTGAACCAGGGGCTGGATGGAGAGGGGCCCTTCAGCCCTGAGCGCAGCGGCACCCTGCCTGTCATGGACCTGGTCAGGTTGTGTTTCAGTGGAAAATATACCCAGAAGGAGATCCAGAAGATGGTGAAGGGTGAAGGCGGGCTGGTGGCCTACCTTGGCACCAACAATGCCTACGATGTTGAAAAGATGGTGGATGCCGGTGATGCCCATGCAGAGCTGATTTACCATGCCATGGCTTACCAGGTTGCAAAATATGTCGGGGAGATGTACACTGTTCTGAAATGTGATGTTGATGCAATCCTTATCACGGGCGGAATTGCTTACGACAAAGGGTTCGTTAACTGGATCCAGGAACGGATTTACAAACTAGCCCCGACGCACATATATCCCGGGGAGGACGAAATGAAAGCCCTCGCCATAAACGGACTCATGGTGGTCCGCGGGGAATTGGAAGTGAAGGATTACCTGTAAAAATGCTTTTTTAAGTGCCTGATGTGTTTTATTTCGATTGATCAGTAATATACGGATGTACATTTCACGTTATAAGATCAGCAGCCATGAAAATACACCATCACTTTTTGACTGTAATCCTGCTCGGTTCGGCCTTGGGATTGCAAATCCTCCTGACACCTTTTTTCGCAAATGGACAGACCAGTTCTGAAAATTTCCCGCTTCAGAAGACACCTGTCAAACAGTACGAAAACCATTATCTCGACCTCGGAGTTGGTTTGGGGCTTGATTATGGTGGTTTGTTAGGCGTCAAGGTTGCCTATCTTCCGGTACCATATGTCTCATTATTTGTATCGGGCGGGTACTATTTATTCGGATTTGGCTGGAATGCCGGCGCAACCTGGCATATACTGCCTTCCACTTCCCGGTATACCTGCAGGCCAAATATAAAAATCATGTATGGAGTTAATGGCGGAACCGCAGTTGAAGGTACTACCGAGTATAACAAGATGTTTTACGGGTTTACACCCGGGATCGGCCTAGAACTGATGTTTGGCCGACACAAAAAAAACGGGCTGGATCTGGATGTGAACTATCCAATTCATGGCAGTGATTTTAAAAATCAGGTTGATAACATGAAAAACGATCCAAACCTCTCCAGCTTCAGTGAACCGTTACCCGTTACATTTTCAATTGGATACCATCATGAGTTTTAGCCAAACCGGCATTGCCTGAACAGTACGTGTCTCCTCTACAAAAACAAAAATGGAGGTTGTCCCGGAATCCGATAATTTATAATGAAGTAGTTTTAAAAACCTGTCATTAAATTAAACGTGATGAAACAAAAACAAATTTTATCCATTGCAGTAATCATGCTGATGATTTGTTTTGGATGTAAAAAGAGCACAGAAAGCCCTGATTATGCAACAACTACCACCGGGTTGTACTCCGGATACTGGGTTGTTCCCGGCTTGGGACAGGTTAGCGGAACTTGCAAGGTAGTTAAGGTTACGAGTACTGCCGTGAATTTGATCGGGACAGCAGGTGGACAATCTATGCCAACAATACCCAGTGTAAAATTGAGCGATGGCTCAAACGGGAAAATAATCCTTACCTATAGTGATGCAAGTGGTACATTGAGCGGGTTATACGACAACAACACACTCACGATGACCTTGATAAGCGGAGCCACCCAGACGACATTTTCAGGCACCAAATAACCAAATATTGGTGTTGGGTGTAATCCTGAAGTTCACGATGCCGCCTACTTCATCATCTCCCGGACGATATTCTCGGTGCCACCGGCGATTTGAGAAATGGTTGCATCCAGCATATAGCATGGTGTAGTGAAAAGTTTCCTGGCCTTATCGATAACTACTTCACCGTGGTTTGTTTTTGTGTAAACGTTCCCCATCGTTTCAATAAAATGTCCTGATGAAGGATCGGTTCCGGTGGTGAGATTGGTGCCTTTGAAAAGTTTGGCCAGGATGACAGGGGCAATGCACATGGCCCCAATAGGCTTTCCTGCTTCAAACATGGCTTTGATAGCACGCGCCACATCAGGGTTTACGGTACAGTTGTCTCCTTTAACTGCCCAGTTGCATAGGTTCTTGGCGGCACCAAACCCGCCGGGAAAGATGAGTGCGTCGTAATCACCAGCCCTGAAGAGTGAGAGTGGTTTAATATTTCCCCTGGCGATACGTGCTGCTTCAACCAGCACATTCCGCTGTTCCGGCGTCTCTTTCCCGCTTACATGGTTGATCACGTGATGTTGCAGGATATCAGGGGCAAAACATTGGTACGATGCCCCGGCTTTGTCAATGGCCAGTAAGGTGAGAACGGCTTCATGGATCTCGGCACCATCATAAACACCGCATCCGGATAAAACAACTGCAAATTTTTTCATATTGAAGGTATGTTTTAAAATTAGGAGTCAATGGTCAAAGTTACAAAATCAGGATGGTTTTTTTTATCAAAAGAACACGGATTGGATGGAAGGTGTTCGACATTGGTGGATATATTATTTAACTTTGCGCAAATTAATGTGGTAACCTCAAAAACCTGATCACGATGAAGAAATTGCAGATGGTCGACTTGCGCAGTCAGTACCTCAAAATCAAAACTGAAATTGACAAGGGAATCCAGGAGGTAATTGATTCCTGTGCATTTATCAATGGCCCGGCAGTCCAGAATTTTCAAAAAAGCCTGGAACAGTATCTCGGTGTTAAACATGTCATTCCCTGTGCCAACGGAACCGATGCCCTCCAGGTATCCATGATGGCCCTGAGCCTGAAGCCCGGTGATGAAGTGATTACGACATCCTTCACCTTCATAGCGACAGCCGAAGTTATTGCATTGTTAAAACTGACACCGGTTTTGGTCGATGTGGATCCCGGTACTTTCAACATCGATCCTGAAGCAATCCGGCGTGCCATCACGCCAAAAACCCGGGCAATTGTACCGGTTCACCTTTTCGGCCAGGCTGCCCCGATGGAGGAAATTATGGAAATCGCCGAAAAACATAACCTTTTCGTGATCGAGGACAACTGCCAGGCCATCGGGTCAGACTATTTCTTCACCGACGGCACAAGTAAAAAGGCAGGCACCATCGGCCATATCGGCTGTACTTCCTTTTTCCCGTCAAAAAACCTGGGATGTTATGGTGATGGCGGTGCCATCTTTACAAATGATGATGAACTTGCCAAGCAAATGCGCGTAGTGGTGAACCATGGGATGACAGTACGCTATTATCATGATTATGTTGGTGTCAACTCCAGGCTCGACAGCATCCAGGCTGCCGTACTGAACGTGAAGCTTGCGCTGCTTGATGAATATGCCGCCAAACGGCGGGCTGCTGCCGACTTTTATGACAAGGCATTCGCAAGTCATCCCAAACTGAATACCCCCGAACGGTATGCAAAATCAACACACGTGTTCCACCAGTACACGCTGGTCACTAAAAATACCGACAGGAAGGCTTTGATCGAATTCCTCACCTCCAAAGAAATTCCTGCCATGATCTATTACCCGGTACCACTTCACATGCAGAAGGCATACCTGGATTCACGCTACAAGCCGGGAGATTTCCCGGTAACTGAGCAACTTTCCGAAACTGTCTTTTCCCTGCCGATGCATACTGAACTCGACCAGGAGCAACTTACATACATAACCAGCAATGTCCTTGATTTTTTAAACCGTTGATTATGGAATCGAGCTATTTTGCCCACGAATCGGCCATCATTGATGAAGGATGCAAAATTGGAAAGGGAACCAAAATCTGGCATTTTACCCATATAATGAAGGGATGCGAGATCGGCGAAAATTGCAATCTTGGACAAAACGTCGTCATCTCGCCCGATGTCGTACTCGGCCGGAATGTGAAAGTTCAGAACAACGTTTCAATCTACACCGGGGTGATCTGCGATGACGATGTTTTTCTTGGCCCGTCCATGGTGTTTACAAATGTGATCAATCCCAGAAGTCACATATTGCGGAAAGATCAGTACCAGGCAACCCACGTTCGGCGCGGGGCCTCCATTGGTGCAAATGCCACCATCGTCTGCGGCAATGAAATTGGCGAATTCGCCTTCATCGGGGCGGGTGCTGTCGTTACCAAAGATGTTCCACCCTTCGCACTGATCGTTGGAAATCCCGGTCGCCATGTTGGCTGGATGAGCGAATACGGTCATCGGCTGCATTTTGATGAAAACAATATCGCGGAATGTCCCGAAAGCCATGATAAATACGAACTCACAAAAGAAGGAAAAGTCATCAAACTTTGAGAATATTCCATGACAGAAACGCACAAACCCGTTAATTTTGCGCTGATTGGCGCTGCCGGCTACATCGCTCCCCGGCATATGAAGGCCATTAAAGATACGGGAAACCAGCTCGTCTGTGCCCTCGATCCATACGATGGCGTGGGAGTAATGGACAGTTATTTTCCACATGCAGATTTTTTCATTGAACCAGAGCGGTTCGACAGGCACCTTGACAAGTTGCGCAGGCTGGCACTTTCCAAAAAGCAACTGAGCGACAGGAAGGTTGATTACGTGAGCATCTGCTCGCCAAACTACATGCACGATTCGCATATCCGCCTGGCGTTGCGAAACGATGCCCATGCCATCTGCGAAAAACCTATTGTGCTAAATCCATGGAATCTTGAAGCCCTGGGAAAAATAGAGAGTGAAACCGGGAAAAAGGTGTATACAATACTTCAGCTGCGGCTTCATCCTTCAATAAAGGCCTTGCGTGAACTTGTACAAAATGGACCGAAGGACAAGGTTTATGACCTCGATCTTACCTATATCACTTCGCGTGGAAACTGGTACTACCGGTCCTGGAAAGGGGATGTGTCAAAATCGGGCGGTATCGCGACAAACATCGGGGTTCACTTCTTTGATATGCTTACCTGGGTTTTCGGGAAAATGAAAGAGAACATTGTGCATGTCCTGGACGACACCAAGGCAGGCGGGTTGCTGAAACTTGAACATGCGAACATCCGGTGGTTCTTAAGTATTGATTACAACGATATTCCCGAAGATGTGCGCAAATCGGGTAAAAGAACATACCGCTCGCTGCTGATGGGGGACCAGGAAATTGAATTCAGCGATGGATTCACTGATCTTCATACGGAGGTTTACCGTGAAATTCTTGCCGGCCGTGGATTTGGTCTGCAGGATGCCAAACAGAGCATCAACATTGTCTACCATATCCGGAACACCGAACCGATTGGGTTGACCGGTGATTTCCACCCTATCCTGAAAACGATCGCTAAAAAGGCCTGACGGCAAATATTTCTGTGTTTTAATTCGGATTGCATTCTGGGATATTCATTAACTTGCATGTGTTTTTAGGGATTCATCTTAAAAAAGGGTTTTTATGAAAATTTTAGTTACAGGAGGAACAGGTTATATAGGGTCCCATACCGTTGTTGAGCTTCAGGCGAAGGGGTTTGAGGTGATTATTGTCGACAACCTTTCCAACTCAACCATTGATGTCCTCGACAATATTGCAAAAATTTCAGGAAAGAAACCTCTTTTCGAAAAATTTGACCTGACCGATCCTGAGATGACCTCCGCCTTTTTCAAATTACACAGCGACATTCGGGCCGTCATCCATTTTGCAGCGTTCAAGGCCGTGGGCGAATCAGTTGAATTTCCCCTGATGTACTACAGGAACAACCTGCTGTCGCTGGTAAATATCCTCCAGGGCATGACCGACAACAACATCCGGGATATCGTGTTTTCTTCATCCTGCACGGTATACGGGCAACCTGACCAGCTTCCGGCCAGGGAGGACACTCCTGTGCAAAAAGCCGCTTCTCCTTATGGAAATACAAAGCAAATCTGTGAAGAGATCATTACCGATACCAGCCTGAGTACCAGCATCCGCGGGATCCTGCTCAGGTATTTCAATCCCATCGGGGCGCATGAATCGGCCTTTATCGGCGAACTTCCCCTGGGTGTTCCCAATTGTCTTATGCCTTATATTACACAGACTGCAATCGGGAAACGACCGTTTTTACGGGTTTGGGGAGATGATTATGACACCCCTGACGGCACCGCCATTCGTGATTACATTCATGTGGTTGACCTGGCCAGGGCCCATGTTATTGCCGTGGAACGTCTTACCGGCGAAAAATGCAAAAAGGACGTGGAGGTGTTTAACCTTGGAACAGGCAATGGCTTTTCCGTCATGGAGGTGATCAAATCGTTCGAACAAACCTCCGGGGTAAAACTGAACTACGAAATTAAGGAACGGCGCCCCGGCGACATCGTTAAGGTATGGGCTGATACAGATTTTGCAAACAGGGAGCTGGGATGGAAAGCTGAAAAGAACCTGGATGAAATGACCCGTTCGGCATGGAAGTGGGAGCTGGCACTGGCAAAAAAGAAATAGCGAAATAGTGATATCTAAGTAGTTAAGCAAGAAAAAAGTAATTTATGAAAACAATCTTAATCACCGGGGGTGCCGGGTTCATCGGCTCCCATGTTGTTCGCAGGTTTGTGAAAAAATACCCTGATTACAAAATTGTAAACCTCGACAACCTGACTTATGCAGGAAACCTGGCCAACCTGCGGGATATTGAAAACGAGCCCAATTATGAATTTGTCAAAGCGGATATCACTGCCGGTGAACTCATGAAGGCGCTCTTTAAAAAATATCGTTTCGACGGTGTCATTCACCTTGCCGCAGAATCGCATGTTGACCGGTCCATAAGCAGCCCGATGGAATTTATTTACGCCAATATTTTAGGCACGGTAAACCTGCTGAATGCAGCCCGCGTGATCTGGGAGGATTATACCGATAAAAGGTTTTACCACATCTCTACTGATGAGGTATATGGTTCCCTTGGAGCAACAGGCTTTTTCTACGAAGATACCGCATACGATCCCCGCAGTCCTTATTCTGCCTCAAAGGCCAGTTCCGACCATCTTGTAAGAGCCTATAACCACACCTATGGCCTCCCGACGGTGATTTCCAATTGTTCAAACAACTACGGCCCTTTCCAGTTCCCTGAAAAATTGATTCCGCTGGCAATTCACAACATTAAAAACAATAAGCTGGTTCCGGTTTATGGAAAGGGTGAAAACATCCGTGACTGGCTATATGTTGAAGACCATGCAAACGCCATCGACCTGATCTATCATGAGGGTAAGATTGCTGAAACATACAATATCGGGGGACACAATGAATGGAAGAATATCGACCTGATCCAGCTGCTGTGTGAGATCATGGACCGTAAACTCAAGCGCTCGGCAGGTACTTCTGCAAACCTCATAACCTATGTAAAAGACCGCGCCGGTCATGATTTGCGGTATGCCATTGATTCAGCCAAGATCCAGAGAGAACTTGCCTGGAAACCCAGCCTGCAGTTCGCCGAGGGCCTGGAGAAAACTGTAGAATGGTACCTCGCCAATGAAGAATGGATGAAAAATGTAACCACCGGCGATTACCAGAAATACTACGATAAACAATATACCAAAAGATAATCAGTGCGGAGACGCACGTTGGTGCGTCTCCCATGGATCATGCACCTGAGACAGTGACATCCTTGCCAATCTTCAGGATAAGGCCCTGCAACACATTGCCGGGGCCTACCTCCACAAAATTGTCAGCACCGTCGGCGATCATATGTTGAATGATCTGGGTCCAGAGTACCGGGGCAGTCAATTGGTCGATGAGGTTCTGCCTGATTTGTGCAGGATCGGTAACACGCAGACCGGTTGCATTCTGGTATATCGGACAAATTGGGGTGTTAATCGGGGTTGCATCAATGGCTTTTGCAAGTTCCACCCGTGCAGGTTCCATCAGCGGTGAGTGAAATGCTCCTCCTACCTTGAGCGGCAGCGCACGGCGGGCCCCTGCAGCTTTAAGCTGTTCACAGGCGACTTCTATCCCTTTTATGCTGCCGGAAATTACAAGTTGCCCGGGACTATTGTAATTTGCCGGGACAACAATTTCATCTATGGATTTACAAATCTCCTCAACTCTGGCATCCTCCAACCCCAGGATTGCCGCCATGGTGGAGGGTTCCTTTTCACAGGCCTTCTGCATGGCCTGTGCCCTGGCTGAAACCAGGCGAAGCCCGTCTTCAAAGGAGAGTGCCTTACCTGCGACAAGTGCTGAAAATTCACCAAGCGAGTGACCAGCCACCATATCCGGTGTGAAGCTGTCGCCAAGGGTGGCAGCCAGAATCACGGAATGCAGGAAAATTGCAGGTTGTGTAACTTTCGTCTGTCTGAGATCTTCATCAGTGCCTGAAAACATCAGGTCGGTGATGCGGAATCCAAGAATATCATTTGCTTTTTCAAACATCTCTTTTGCCAGCGGGGAGTTGTCATACAAATCCTTGCCCATGCCTACAAACTGTGCCCCCTGCCCGGGGAATACATATGCTTTCATAATTTCACTATTTTGCCGGTTCTTTATTTATTTTCGGTCTCCCAGGAATCTCAGCAGGAACATAAACAGGTTGATGAAGTCGAGATAAAGGGTTAAGGCACCGAGAATACTCAGTTTCCTTGAATTGGCTTCCCCATATTCGCCCGCACCTGCACCCATCCTCTTCAGGCGCTGCACGTCATAGGCGGTTAAACCGGTGAAAATTAAAACGCCAATAACGCTGATGATATAGTCCATGGTACCGCTTTGCATGAAAAAATTCACAAGCATCGCAACCATGAGTCCAACCATCCCCATCATCATAATGGACCCGAATTTGGTCAGATCGGTTTTTGTGGTATACCCGGTTACTGCCATGATGCCAAACATTGCAGCAGTAATTGCAAAGGTTTTATACACCGAGGCGGCTGTATAAACAAGTAAGATGAAGCTCATGCTCATACCCATCAGCACGGAAAAGGAGATGAATAAAAGTGTCAGAATGGCAGGTGAAAGTCGTTGAAACCCGAAAGACATCAGCAAAACAAACCCGATTGGCGCAAGGGTGACAATCCAGCCCAACCCGGTCATACCGCCGGTTTCAACATTTCTTAAACTGCTCATCAGCGAGTCGGAGGAGCTAAACCAGTATGCCGTAACAGCAGTTACAAACATGGCCAGTGTCATCCAACTGAATACCTGTGTCATAAATGATTTTGCAACGGCGGCATCCTGTGTGCCCGGTTGCATGCTAAAAGATCCTCTGTTATTTGTTTGTTCAAACATAACCTGTTCTCCTTTTAAATTAATAAATCAATTTATCAATGAAAACAATGCATACAATGCAGGCAATGGAACGAATGAAAGCAATGAAAACCCTGTCAAAACTTCATTAATATTGTCTTTTTTTGCCTTTTCTAACTTCTCTACACTGTCATCATTGTTTGCATTGCCTGCATTGTCTGCATTCTTTTTTTAGTGAAGCTTCGTGCTGATCAGATGCAAAAACTCCGCCCGGGTCTTATCCCGTTCAAATGCTCCGACAAAATCGGATGTCGTTGTGACAGAATTTTGCTTTTGAACACCGCGCATGGCCATACACAAATGTTGTGCCTCAATTACAACTGCCACGCCAAGGGGTTTCAGTGTGTCGTTGATGGCATCTTTGATTTGCATGGTAAGCCGCTCCTGTACCTGCAACCTGCGTGCATAAATGTCGACAACCCTGGCGATTTTACTCAATCCCGTGATATATTTATCGGGGATATACGCCACATGTGCTTTCCCGATGAAGGGAACCATGTGGTGCTCACACAGGGAATAGATCTCAATGTCTTTTACAATAACCATTTCCCGGTAATCTTCCCTGAACTTTGCCGAACTCAGGACTTCTTTCGGATCAAGGGCATAGCCCTGGGTAAGGAATTGGATGGCTTTGGCAACACGTAAGGGTGTCTTTTCCAACCCTTCCCGGTCGGGGTTTTCCCCGATAAGGCGAAGTATCTCCTTATAATGAAAAGCAAGCTCTTCGGTTGTTTTTTGATCGAATTCTTCGGTTTTTTCGTAATTAAGCCGTCGTTTAATTGCCATAAAAGTCTATTTTACAAATCATTAACCGTAATATTCAACAATGTTGTTTTCTGATTGCTCCAGGCGCACACAATGTAAAATTCCGCCCAGTTTCCCGATATCGGCTGCCAGTTCGTTCCAGATGCCGGTTGCCACATTTTCACTTGTAGGAACCTTCCCTTTTAAGAAGTCAACTTCAATATTCAGGTTTTTATGATCCAGCTTGTTCAGGATCTTCTCCTCAATTAACTTGCTCACATGACGCAGGTGAATGACCAGTCCTGTTTTGGGATCTGGTTCTCCTTTCACCGTCACAAACAGGATATAATTATGACCGTGCCAGTTCGGATTGGAACATTTGCCAAAGACCTCAAAATTCTCTTCATCCGTATATTCCGGAAGAAAAAGGCGGTGAGCGGCACTGAAATGTTCCCGGCGTATGAGGTAAATCATTTGGATTGGTTTGGAAAGCAAAGGTATCGTTTTTTTTATTGGGCTTTGTTATCCTTCCAGGTTGGCTGCGTGTATTTGATGATGCTGACAGCCTCGAATATGGTATAACATAAATACAGGATGAAAAAACCGAGCATAAAAGGAATCGCATCCCTGCGGTTCATAAAAGCATAGGCAATCATGACGCCTGCATATAAAAAAAGTTTGATGATGATGGTCAACAGGAAGGTGTTGACAAATTTTATAAATCGTTTAGTCGCCGACTGGAGGAGGTAATAAAAGGAGAGGAGGGAGGTTGCGATGAAAAAGACAAAAAGGAATGGAAGTGCAGGCGACAGGTAAGTTTTCGGAAATATGAAACCGAGAAGTATCGCAATTGCTCCCAGGATGGCAGAATAGATCAGCAGGTGCCTGAGATAGTTGATATATGCTGAATTCATGTCGAAAAGGTGTAAAATTATAAAAAAAAAGTGGTTACCTGCGCAACAGATCCCTTGTGACAAAATAGATGGAAAGGGCGACAGACGCTATAGACAGAATAACTGTCAGGATCGGTTTTGTATCCAGCCATTGGTCCAGTTTGAATCCTGCAAACACACCTGAAAGAATGATTGCAAGCATCTGAAAGGCCATGCTTGAATAACGGGCATAGTCGTTAAGGTTTTTCCGGGGATCGGCTTTCATCTGTAATAGGAGGAAACTTAATGTCGGTTGACCCGGTCTGCTCCATGGTGCAGGTCCCCGAGAATTTGGCCCCGGGTTCAATGGCCAGTTTTCCGGTGGTGATATCCCCGCTGAAACGGGCTGTTTCTTTTAGCGTCAGGAGTTCTGAAACTTTAACGTTGGCAGTGACTTCCCCCGAAAAATCAGCATTCTGACATTGGATCTCACCGTCGATCTTGCCTGTGGGGCCTACCACAATTTTTCCTTTGCACTGGATGGTTCCATTCAGCGTTCCGTCAATCCGAAAATCTCCATTCACTTGAATCTCGCCTTTGACAACCGCGCCGGGGCCCAGGATGTTGATGGTAGGCATTTCAGGTTCTCTGTTTTTAGACATAAATGCTGATTTAAACACGGGTGACTATTTTGGTGTCGGATAATTCTTTTCAAAGAACCGGAGATATTGCTGAATATCTTTGTTCTTATAAAACACAGGATAATTTTCAACAGAAATTACAAAGTTGAAATAGGCACCTGCATTTTCAAGTTTGGTAAAAATATATTTGCTGTTCAGGATACCCATAAAATAATTCATGGCAGTTTCACTGTTGTCAAAATTGTTCACGGTTATCATCTGACGACCGGTTTCCAATACCAAACTATTGACCATCAGGTTTTCAAGATCGTGAAATTTTGAATTGTAGTCCGAGATTTTAATCTTGAGCGCATCAACATCCACCAGTTCATCATTCACAACCAGTACATAAAAATGCACTGCGTTCGGATCGAATGAATACAATTTTTGTGTGTTGTCGGCAACGGTTATTGAATCAGTGACAATAGGCTGACCTTTTGAATCTTTCTGGGTTCCCAGGAATGCCAGAACATTTTCGGCCATCGGTTTCACCTTGCTGTAAGGATAATCCTTGATTACCTTGGTCATTGCCGTAACCAGCGAATCAACCACTTCTATCTTACCCAGTGCCAGCGCTCGCATGTAATCGAATTTTGGCATGAGCAAAGAATCAGATTTGTATTTTGCCCTTGCAATATCGGCATTGTTGATAACCATGTAGTACTGCTGGTTGGTGAATGCCTTGTATGTATCATTGTATAGCTTTGATGCTTCCGATTGCCTGGAGTTTATCTCTTTGTAGTAATTCGGATTCACCAGCAGTTTGGCATAATCGCTTTCGGGGTACAGCGTCAGGATCTGGTTTTTATACTCGTCGCTCTTAGGCTGGTTCTGAAGATGCAGATAAAGCTGGCACAATTCATAGGCCGTTTGTATCTTGTATTTGTTGCCCGGGAACCGGCTGAGCAATGTTTCAAAAGTTTCAGTTGCATTTCCATAATCGCCGAGACCCTCAACATAGATAAACCCTGCCTGGTAATATGCCTCAACAATCATATCGTTGGAAAGCTGTACTTTTTCTTTGGTCATTGGGATATCAGGAAGATAAAATGCCCTTTCTTTCGGATTTTTTGATTTTGCCAGGGCTTTTTTTCCACCCTTGGTTGTGTCACCCGGTGCACCATTCAGGGAATCCGGTTTTTGAGTTTCATTGGCAAAGGCGACTATGTTTTTATCGGAAAGAAACCAGTTGTCTTCAAGTTTCCGCCGGCCCCATTTGCGCATAAAAGTGGAAAACCCGTTTGACATGGTTGTCGGATTGTAAAAATACCATCTCCCGGTTGTTCCGCCAATCTGCTGATCCTGGGTCATCCCGGGTTGTCCGTACAAGCCTAATGCCTCGCGCTGCTGCTGCTCTTCCATTTGTTTTTTCATTTCAGCGGCGATCAGGTTGCCAATAATCTGGTCGATGATTTTGTTTCTCTGGTCCTCCGGCATGGCAGCCAGTTTCTGCAAGCTATCCTGCCGCTGGATAACCTGGAGGTTTTTAACCAGGTCGGTCAGTGTCATGGTACGCTTGACGAGTTCCTTGTAACCCGGATAGTCTTTCGGCAGGAATTGCATCGTGCTGTCGTAATATGCCTGGGAAACGGTGTAATTGCGTGTCCCGAAGAAAAGATCTGCCAGTTCAAGGGAAGAAATAGCTTTCTGGTAATTGTTTGTTTTGCTGGTACTGACTGACTTTTTATAATAACTGATAGCCGTAGCGGTATCGGAATCTTTCATGGAAATATGTGCGAGGGCATAGTAGATCTGATCCTGGAAGTCTTTGTTTTTGTCATCTTTCAGCATTTTTGTAAGCTTCTTGACAATGAACTCCCTGTTCCCGCTTTTTGCATCATAACACTGTGCCAGGTTGATCTTCGCATTGAACTCCATTTCATATGTCTTTGCATGCTTGATCACATAGGCATATTTTTCCGAAGCTTCGTTCAATTCTCCGTTCAGCTGGTGAATCTGGCCAAGAATGAATTCACAGCGGGTTCGCATGGCACCTGAAGGCTTGAGTTCCAACGCCCGGTTGAGGTATGGCAAGGCACCTTCATAGTTTTTCTGCATAATGAAAAACTGGGCATACACCAGGTTAAGTTCCGTTTCGTATTTCTGGGGAGCATCGCCCTTGTTGATTTTACTCTGGAGCATATCAAGCATCGGCTCTGCACGGTTGAAGTCGCCGATTTGAATGTTTGCCTTGGCCTGCCAAAGCATTGCTTCATATTTGATCTCGTTGTAATTGTATGTTTTGATCACAAACTCGAAGGTACGCCTGGCCATTGGATAGTCCTGCTTGTAAAAATAGGATTTGCCTATCAGCAGGTAACAGTCATCGATCCACCGCACATACTCTTTACGGCTGAAGGTCATCGAATGCTTGTTGATTGCCTTGGAAGCTTTTTTTATCGCGATATCGGCATATTGGGATACCTTGGTGGCTCCGGCTTTGTCGCCGTAATAAAAAACCGGCAGGATCAGGGCATAGTTGTCCTTCAGGTCGGCCTGCTGTTCCTTGAGCCCCTGACGAAGGTTGTCCATGCCATTCCAGTACACGTTGTAATGTGCGGTGATGTTGTGATAGGTTCTGCGGACAAATGTGTTTTTCTTGGTGGAACAGGCACTAAACATGATTGATCCAGACAAAATCAGGATCCATGCGGCGAGTGTAAATTTCTTCGTCGATCTCAAAACACCAGTTACATTAAAATAATACAAACTTTAATTCTACAAAAATATTTTAAATTTTTGAATTAACCTGAAAGTAATAATTGAAAAATTCTATGATTCAACCTGTCCGCATGATGTTAATCCCCATCATGGATGACGGCAGGTAACCTCATTTGAAAGAGGGTTCCGGGGTTGGGTTATTTCGCGGCCGGGGCCCAAACGTTGCGCGATCGCATAATTTTCCGATATTTGCAGCGTTTTCAGGATCAGTTTGTGAAACATGGCTTTGACGAGATTAGATAGAAAAAAAGATAAGTGGACCAGGAGATGGCGTAATAAATACCGTCTTGTTTTCATGACTGACGATACCCTGGAAGAACGGTTTACTTTCAGGCTTTCCAGGATGAATGTCTTTATTGCCCTGGGAACACTCGTCATTGTGCTGATTTTTTTAACCAGCTTTCTCATCGCATTCACCCCTTTGCGGGAATACATACCCGGCTACACCAGCGTGGGATTGACCAAGAGACTGTATAAACTTCAGTTGAAAACTGATTCGATTGAACGTGACCTGGTTGCAAAAGAACAGTTTATCACAAATCTCAGGGATGTCATCAACGGGAAAGATTTAACAGAAGACAAACCTGTTACGGGAGATACGATCAAGCGCTACGGGAATATTAAGATGAAACGTTCTGCTGAAGATTCGTTGTTGCGTCTTGAAGTTGAAAACCAAAACAAATACAACTTATATAAAATTGAAGCAAATGAGAATATCAGCCAGAAAAAATCTTCCATTGGCGGTGTCTTATTCTTTACACCTTTGAAAGGGATCATTACAAATTTGTTCAATCCGGCGCAAAAGCATTATGGTGTGGACATTGTTGCCAAACAAAACGAGGCAGTCAAGGTGGTGCTTGATGGCACTGTCATCTTAAGTAACTGGACGTTAGAGACAGGTTATGTGATCGCAGTCCAGCATTCGCGGAATATAGTTTCATTGTACAAGCACAATTCGGCCATTTTGAAAAAGGCAGGTGACTATGTAAGGGCCGGTGAACCCATTGCGATCGTGGGTGAAACAGGCGAACTTGTTACCGGACCCCATCTTCACTTCGAACTCTGGAGCGATGGCAATCCAGTTGATCCGAAAGAATACATTACCTTTTAATGCAACCTGCTGATCATTTGAAAAAGAACCTCGCAATATTAGGATCAACCGGAAGCATTGGTACCCAGGCCCTTGATGTGGTGCGCAGCCATCCTGATTTGTTCGGGGTGGAGGTGCTAACGGCACAGGGGAACTGTGACCTGCTGATCGCCCAGGCTATTGAATTCAGTCCCAACGCTGTGGTGATCGGGAATGAGCATTGCTATTCAAAAGTGGTTGAATCGTTGAGAAATTATCCGGTCAAGGTCTACACCGGACAGGATTCCATTGCGCAGATCGTCGCGATGGACGAAATTGACATGGTGCTTACAGCGCTGGTCGGTTATGCCGGGCTGAAACCCACGCTCAACGCAATCAGGGCGGGGAAAGATATTGCACTGGCCAACAAGGAAACGCTTGTAATTGCCGGTGATATGGTGATGGCTGAAGCGCACCGGAACAAGGTCATGATACTTCCGGTTGATTCGGAACATTCTGCCATATTCCAGTGTCTTGCGGGTGAGCAGCAGGGTAGTGTGGAGAAAATATATCTTACTGCTTCGGGTGGCCCTTTCTTTGGAAAAACAAGGGATCAGCTCAACGGCATATCCAAGGAAGCGGCATTGCAGCATCCCAACTGGAAAATGGGTGATAAAATCACCATCGATTCGGCTTCTATGATGAACAAAGGGCTGGAAGTGATCGAAGCACGCTGGCTTTTCAACCTGAGGCCTGAACAAATCGATGTGATCATCCATCCGCAGTCGGTGATCCATTCCATGGTGCAATTCATCGATGGTTCAATGAAGGCACAGATGGGGCTTCCTGATATGAAGCTGCCGATACTGTATGCGATGACCTATCCGCAACGGGTATTGTCCGGCCTCCCGCGGTTTAACTTTACCGACTATCCAAAGTTGACTTTTCAAGCCCCTGATACAGATCTGTTCAGGAATTTATCCCTCGCATATGCCGCCATGCGGCAGGGGGGGAACATGCCATGCATACTGAATGCCGCAAATGAGATGGCAGTCGCCGCTTTTTTGAATGACCGTATAGGTTTTATGGGCATTTCGGAGGTGATTGAGCACTGCATGGAAAGTGTATCTTTTATAAAGAACCCAACATATGATGACTATGTCGGCACGCATCAGGAGACCATGGTGCGGGCGGATGAGTTTATCGTGAATTTAAGAAAGTATTAATTTGTAAATTAAGAACATCTAATGGAAATTGTAATAAAAGTCATCCAATTATTGCTCAGTTTGTCTATTCTCGTGATATTTCACGAGTTTGGCCATTTTATTGCTGCCCGTATCTTTAAAATCCGAGTGGAGAAATTCTATCTCTTTTTTGATCCGTGGTTTTCACTTTTTAAATTTAAAAAAGGGGACACGGAATATGGTGTAGGCTGGATTCCGCTTGGAGGGTATGTGAAAATTTCGGGAATGATCGATGAGTCAATGGATAAGGAGCAGATGAAACTGCCCCCCCAGCCATGGGAACTTCGCTCAAAGCCGGCATGGCAGCGGTTGATCGTGATGCTGGGTGGAGTAACGGTCAATATTCTGTTGGCAATTGCCATATATGTCATCATGCTTGCAGTGTGGGGCGAACAATATCTTCCCGCTTCCGAGGTAAAATACGGAATTTCAGTGGATTCACTGGGCAGCGAAATGGGATTACGCAACGGCGATATCATCCTTTCTGTCGACAACAAGGTTGTTGAGGATTTTCAAGCCATTCCGAAAACAATCATTCTTGAGGAGGCCAAATCGGTGCAGGTGATGCGCGATAGTCAGAAAATCAGCGTTCCGGTGCCTGAAGGTTTTATCGGCAGGCTGATCAAACAGAAGTCACCCGATTTTATAGCGGTCAGGTTCCCGTTCGAGGCGGGCAAATTTACAGTCGGATCACCGGCCGAAGCAGCAGGAATGAAAATCAATGACAAGATCATCGGACTAAATGACTCGATACTTCCGTATTTTGATCAGTTCAGGACATCCGTGCAACATTATAAAAATAAAACTGTCCGGGTGATGGTTCTTCGAGGCAAAGACACCATGCACCTGGCCGTGAATGTACCGGCAGCAGGGCTTATCGGGGTTTACCCGAAGGGACCGGCAAACTATTTCACATTCAAGGAAAAGAGTTACAACGTGATAACCGCACTGCCGGCAGGCGTTGTGAAAACATTCGATCAGGCAGGGAATTACATCAAATCCATCAAACTCTTGTTTTCCCAGGATAAGGCCTATGAGTCGGTTGGCGGATTCATCACCATCGGCAACATTTTCCCGTCAACCTGGGATTGGGGTGCTTTCTGGTCACTCACCGCTTTTCTTTCAATCATGCTTGCCATCCTGAATATCCTGCCTATTCCCGCACTCGACGGAGGCCATGTAATGTTTCTTCTGTACGAGATCATCTTCCGCCGGAAACCCAGTGATAAATTCATGGAATATGCACAGATTGGCGGTATGGTCATCCTGTTTGCCCTGCTGATATTTGCAAACGGACAGGACATTATGAAACTGTTCCGGCATTGATAATCTGGTAAACGGGTATCATTCCTGTATACCCGTTTACCCGTTTACTCAGACACTTTCTCCTTCAACGACTTAAACCCTTCCCCAAGTATTTCCGTTGCATCCGTTACAGTGAGGAAAGCTTTTGGATCAATTTCATGGATGTATTCTTCGAGAATACCCAGTTCCCGGCGGTTCACAACGGTGAATATGATCCGTTTTTCGGCCAGGTTATACATCCCTTTGCCATCGATGAAGGTTCCTCCCCGGTCGAGGTTCCTGAGGATTTTATCCCTGATCTCTTCATGCTTGTCAGAAATAATGAAGAGGCTTTTATCATGGCTCACCCCTTCAAGCACCACATCGATCACTTTCCCGGTAATGTAAATCACGATCCACGAATAGAGGGGGATCTTCCAGTCGCGGAATACCAGCAAACCAACCAGCACGATTGCCGAATCGACGTAGATCATCAGCAACCCCATGGG
This sequence comes from Bacteroidota bacterium, assembly GCA_026391835.1. Taxonomy (GTDB): domain Bacteria; phylum Bacteroidota; class Bacteroidia; order Bacteroidales; family FEN-979; genus CAIVAT01. Next base: position 162,397 of record JAPLDF010000041.1, on the reverse strand, counting down.
AAGCCTCGTGTATTTTGCAATGATCATGGCGATAATATCGCTTCCCCCGGAAGTTGCCTTCGCTTTAAATATAAGGCCCAGTCCAAGGCCCGCCAGGACACCCCCGAAAATTGATGACAGCAGCGCATCCCCTTTCACCAGGGGCTCAAACCCCCAGAAAAAAGTCAGCGTATCGGTAAACAGCGCAGTCAGGGAAAATCCGACAACTGTCTTCATTCCAAAACGTGGACCCAGGAATTTTATTCCCAGCAACGTCAGCGGGATGTCGAAACACAGGGCCACAAGCCCGACAGGCGTGCCCAGCAGGTAGTGCATCACGATGGATATCCCGTAAACACCGCCCGGAACTATTTTATAGGGAGTAATAAACAGGACAAAACTGGTAGCAAGGATAAATGCCCCCGTAATTATCAGGCTGTAGGATAAAAACCACTTCCGGGAGAAGGGCTTTTCCTTGATCAGAAAAAATGACATGTTGTGTTGTTTTAGGTTTCCGGTTGCCGGAATGCAAAGATATTTCATTGTAACACAATGCAAGCAATGAATATGCGTTAATCATTGTAACATTTTTTTTGGATTCTTGTATAAATAAGCCGGATAGTGCTTTAGGCTGGTTTCCCTGAGTTGACAGAGTATAAATTGGTGACTGGATGGTGGTGGTAACAAAAAAAACTGTACTTTTATCCCGTTTTTTGAATGAACCTAACAACTTATATTTGACGTTGCATACATCTATATATCTCCATAAATTCAGAAGAAGATCTTTGTTTCTCCTGATTATGCTTTGTTTACAGGCAGGTGTTTCCTTGCATGCCCAGCAATCATCGCTCATCACGCACTATATGTTTACAAATATGGCGACCAATCCTGCCTATGCAGGTGGAAGCGGAGGAATAAACCTTACCGGGCTTGTTCGCCAGCAGTGGATGGGGTGGAAGGACGACACCATAATTACCAATTCCAATCCCCAGACATTCCTGCTTACCGTTGATTCGCCGGTCAAGATGCTTCATGGTGGTTTGGGAGGGAGCATTTCACAGGACCAGATAGGTGCCTTCAAAAATATTGTGATGAAACTTGGTTATGCTTACCGGATGGAAATGGGGTCGGGAGACCTGTCGTTCGGGTTGCAGGGAAGTTTGCTGAATATCAGCTATGATGGATCAAAATACAATCCGATCGAAGAAAATGACCAGGTCCTCCAGCCAAAAGAAAAAAAGAGCGATATGTCATTCGACCTGGGACTGGGTGTGTTTTACAGGGTGCCGGACAAGTATTATGTCGGGTTGTCTGCCGAAAACATTTTGCAGACAAAAGGAAAAAAAACAGGCTATCAGTTGCGACGGACCTATTATTTGAATGGAGGCTACCAATGGACTCCTCCGAACAATCCGTTGTTTGAGGTCCTTCCTTCGGCCCAGTTCATGTTTGATGGTGCTGCATTACAGTTAAATGCAAGTGCCCTGGTAATGTACTCGAACAAAATTTACGGCGGTATCGGATATCGCCTCCAGGATGCCGTTTCGGTTTTGGCAGGGGTTTTCATCAAAGGTATCCACATAGGAGTTGCCTATGATATCAGCACATCTGCAATGCACAAGTACAACAGTGGAGGCCTGGAAGTCATGGTCAATTATTGCTTTAAAATTGACACGGATAAATTCCGGAAAAGTTACAGGAATACACGTTTCTTATAAAATAAAAAGAGTAAATTTGCCGTTTTGTATTGAAAAACTGAATATTATCATAATAAACATCAATACGTAGCGTTATTTTTCATCTATTAATCAGCCAGCAAATGAAAAAACTGCTCATTTATTTCGCCCTGCTCATCTTTCTAGGAAGCTGCGGTAACTCAGGAAATGGCGAGCTTACGGGAGTTAAAAACCGGAAGCGATACTATTCCCCGGATCCGTTTGGCATGGTTTACGTCCCCATGGGCTCCTACACCATGGGCGTCAGCGATGAGGATATGCCATATGCACAGCTAAATAACCCCAAAACGGTTACTGTTTCTGCATTTTATATGGACCAGACCGAAATTACCAACAATGAATACAGGCAGTTCGTTTATTGGGTAAGAGATTCCATTGCACGCAGGATCCTTGGAGAAACCAAGCCTGAGGTCTATTTTATTTCAGAAAACAAAAAAACCGGTGAACAGTTTGATCCTCCTTATCTGAACAGGGAAAGCAAACTGGATTGGAATTCTGACCAGCAGGATGTCCGTGATGCCTTGGCTCAATTGTATCTTCCTGAAAATGAGCGCTATTTTAGAAGAAAGGAAATTGACACCCGCAAACTTTATTTTGAATATTATTTTGTTGACTTAAAAGCGGCATCCCGCAAGGACTATTCAGCCCAGCCCGATGTCAAAGAAGCCAGTCTGGCCAACCGTCCCCAGGGCCTGAAAGACCGTTCCGTCTACGTGCGCAAAGAGGTTATAAACGTTTACCCTGATACCCTTTGCTGGATTCATGATTACGCTTATTCTTTCAATGACCCGAGTACCGAAAAATATTTCTGGCATCCTGCCTATGACAACTACCCTGTAGTAGGTGTGAACTGGAGGCAGGCCAATGCTTTCTGTATCTGGCGGACACAACTTAAAAACAGTTCGCTTAACGGAAAGAAGGGTGAAACATTTATCAGTGATTTCAGGTTACCAACCGAAGGTGAGTGGGAATGGGCTGCCCGCGGTGGCTATGAAGGCAATCCTTACCCATGGGGAGGTCCTTATACAAGAAATGACAAAGGTTGTTTCCTTGCAAACTTCAAGCCGATGCGTGGTGACTATATCGCCGACGGAGGTGCCACAACTGTTATCGTTGCACATTATCCCGCAAATGACTATGGTTTATATGATATGGCCGGAAATGTGGCCGAATGGACTGTTACCGCATTTCATCCCTCTTCCTATAATTTTTCGTGGGATTTGAATCCTGACTATAAATACAATGCAAAGGATACCGATCCCCCTGCTTTGAAAAGGAAAGTTACACGAGGCGGATCCTGGAAAGATGTAGCCTATTTCCTGCGTGTCTCTACCCGTGCCTATGAATACCAGGATACTGCCAAGTGCTTTATTGGATTCCGTTGCGTACAGAATTTCCTTGGTCGCCAGCGTGATGACAACCCTGCAAGGGCATCCAAAGTTTACAGATAATTCATTACACATATTACTTCATTAATACTTAATCCTTTACAACTATGGCTTTACTCGATCTTGTAAAAACAAAGGGCTATAAGAATTTCATGTCCAAACTGTATGGCTGGGGTGCCGCTGTCGTCATCATTGGTGCGTTGTTTAAAATCAACCACTATACCGGAGCTGACACTATGCTGATCATTGGTCTGGGTACGGAATCCCTTATCTTCTTTTTTTCGGCGTTTGAGCCACCCCACGTTGAACCGGACTGGAGTCTTGTATATCCGCAACTCGCAGGTATTTACCATGCCGACGAAGTGGATGCAAGCAAAGCCTTCAGCACAAAGGATACTGTTACCCAGGAGTTGGACAAAATGCTTGAAAAAGCAAAGATAGGCCCTGAACTTATTGCAAGCCTCAGTGTCGGCCTGACCAACCTTTCTGAAACTACTTCGAAATTGTCGAATGTTGCTGATGCTTCACTGGCAAATGACAAGTATGTGACTACCATGAAAAGCGCCACCGAGTCAGCTACAATATTAAATGATTCCTACCGCAAAACAGCTCAAACATTGGATCAGAGTATACATGCTTCTGAAGAACAACTAACACATATCAAGTCAACCGCCAAAAGCGCCGCGACACTGTCTACGATGTTTGCGGAGGTTAGCGAATCACTCAAAGAGGATGTGAATGCCAGCAAGGCGTTTTCCGCCAGCATTGTCAATGCAGCCTCTTCCGCCAACAAATTCATTGAGAAGTACAATGAATCGGCTACTTTGCTGTCAAAATCAGCCGAAACCATCAACGCTTCGGCAGCCGGTGGAGCAGCATACAATAAGGAACTGCAACGGATATCAACCAATCTTTCAGCACTCAATGCCCTCTACGAACTTCATTTGCAAGGTTCAAATCAGCAGATGGAAAATACAAATAAGTTCAATACCGTCATGAATAAATTCTCTGCCAATATCAGTGAATCCATGGCCAACACCGAAAAATTCAAAACAGAAATGGACAACCTTACAAGGAACATCTCTGCACTGAACAAGGTTTACGGGAACATGCTTTCGGCAATGAGTGTCGGCGGAAAATAATTTAGGATTCATTTGTATCAATATAATATAAACTAGATGGCTGGATATAAGGAGACACCGAGGCAAAAGATGATCGGGATGATGTATCTCGTTCTGACGGCATTGCTCGCACTGAATGTCTCGAAACAGATCATTGATGCGTTCTTGCTGGTTAATGAAAGTATGGAGACCACCAACGAAAACTTCTCTAAAAAACTTGATAATACCTATTCGAAATTTAAAATTCAGTATCAGTTAAACCCCAACAAGGTTGGACCATATTGGGAAAAAGCCCAACAGGCACATGCTTTATCTGAAAAACTTTCCAAATATGTCGACAGCATCAAGTACCTGGTGGTCCAGCGTACAGATGGACTGGCTACCATTGACGAAGCGAGGAAATTGAACCTTCGCGACGCCAAGCGGAAGGAGAGTTACAATGAACCAACTCGTTTTTTTATAGGAAGTTCACCCGACGGGTCAGCCGGCGAGGCTAAGATATTCAGGGAAAAGATCGAGTTGTATAAAAAACAAATGCTTGATCTGCTTGACCCGAAGTTCAGAAGTTCCATCAAAATGGGTATGGATACCCAGGGTCCGTTTTATGATGTTGACGGGAACAAGCAGAATTGGGAGATGCATAATTTTTATCGTACCATTCTTGCTGCCACTGTGACCATCCTGAACAAGACAAAAGCCGAAGTCTACAATGCAGAATTTGACATTGTTAACAACCTGTACAGCTCCATCGATGCATTAAATTTCAAATTCGACAAGATCCAGGCAAAGGTGATCCCGAGAAGCAGTTATGTGTTTCTTGGTGAAGAGTACCAGGCTGAAATTCTTGTGGGAGCATATGATACCAAGCAAAACCCGGATGTGCGCTATACGCTGGGTGCAGATACACTGACCCCTGGTAATTTTAAAAATGCAACCTCCCTTGAGGGTTCACAGGGATTGGTAGTTCTGAAACTGGCAGGTTCATCCGAAGGGCTGAAAAAATTTGCCGGAATCATTAAAGTGGTTAGTCCGCTTGGCGATACCATGGTATTTCACTTCAAGGACGAATTCATTGTTGCCAGGCCGGCCATAACCATTTCACCAAGTAAAATGAATGTGTTTTATATCGGTGTGGATAATCCTGTTGAAATCAGTGTTCCCGGCGGACCGGAGCGCATTGTTCCTTCAATCTCCGTTGGCAGCATCCGCCAGGAGGGAAAAGACTGGATCGTGTCAAACCTCCCGAACAGCAGTGTACGCGAAGCAATCATCAGTGTAAATGCAGTTTTTTCGGGTAAATCAAAAAGTATGGGAACATATAAGTTCCGTCTGAAAACACTTCCCGATCCCATTATCAAGATCGCAGGCAAAAGTGAAGGATTTATTGCCAAAAACCTGTTGCAGGCCAGCCCTATTGTTGTAGCGGAAATGCCCCCGGGATTTGATTTTGATCTGAAATACACCGTAACCTCCTTCAATTTTCAAACTGCCAATGCAGGCGGAGAAGGTAGCCAGATTAAAACGACAGGAAACCAATTGTCAAAGGATGCACTTGCTGGTATTCAGAGTGCACGGAAAGGGCAGCGTATTTGGATTGAAGATATTTATGTGAAAGGGCCGGACGGGACCCGCAGGGTAAATTTAAGTCTCAGCCTGAAATTGAACTGATATTATTTATAAGGAGGTAATATGAAAAAAGTACTTTTCTTGATCGTTTTCTCCATGTTCCTGGGTGTTCTCAGCCTGACATGCAGCGCCCAGGTTCTTGAAGGGCCGCCCCGTGACGGAGTGTATGATAAAACCGCCATCTCGCAGGTTCAGCCGATTCCCTATCCCTATCTTAGGGAGGCTGACGTTGTTTGGACACGGAGGATATGGCGGGTGCTGGATATGCGTGAAAAGATGAACCAGCCGTTTTACTTTCCCGAAAAACCAAAAAATAACTGGCGCAGTTTCCTGACAATCATTATGGATGGATTGAAAGAGGGTAGCATCACCGCATACTCGGCAAAATCAGAAGATGATCAGTTCCAGATCCCTGTGACCTATAAAGAGTTGATGGACAATCTGGAAACAACCGACACTATTCCCCTGCCTTCTGTGGATAATCCTGATATAATTGTTAAACAAGCTGTGGTGACGCCATTCAATCCCGCAGATGTTAAGAAATTCAAAATTAAAGAAGACTATTTTTTCGATTCACAAAGGTCAATGATGGAAGTGCGTATTCTGGGTATTTGTCCGGTTGTCAATGTGTATGACAAAAACACCGGTGAATTCAAGTTTGAAACCCCGCTTTTCTGGATCTATTTCCCCGAATGCCGCAACCTCTTCGCTAAAAACGAAATGTTTAACCTGAAGAACGGTGCTGCAGGCAGGATGACGTATGATGATGTTTTTATGAAACGGATGTTCTCAAGTTATGTGTATAAGGAAGAGAATGTTTACAACAGGCAGATCAATGAATATTCATCCGGTGCGGATGCATTGCTTGAAGCCGAAAAGGCAAAGAACAACATAGCGGAATTCGAATCAAATCTTTGGGAATACTAATCCGGGCATTTGATTGTTTGTTGCCCGTTCTGGATATTTCACTTCAAAGGCTGTCTCATTTGTTTGAGTCAGCCTTTTTCGTCAAAGGGTGTTCCTTTCTCTGCATCACGACCCGGATTTCCTTACTTTTGTGTGGATTGGAATGAAAAAAGCATATGACAACTCCATTTCTGGAAACCCCGATAGAATTTCTTAAAGGTGTTGGCCCATCAAGGTCCGACCTGTTGAAAAAGGAGCTGAACATCCACACGTTTGGTGAGTTGCTCACTTTCTTTCCTTTCCGCTATGTCGACCGGAGCAAATTTTACCAGATTGCCGATATCAGGGATGATCATTCTTTTATCCAGATCAAGGCGAAAATTGTCCACATTCAAACGATAGGCGCTGCGCATCACCAGCGGCTGGTTGCCACGGTGCGCGACGACTCGGGTGAAATCGACCTTGTGTGGTTCCAGGGTGTCAAATGGGTCCTGGATATGTTGTCACCGCAACAGGAATATGTGATCTTTGGCAAGCCGGGTATTTTCAACGGGCGGTGGAATATACCACACCCCGAACTGGAAATCCCCACCACACAGCCCCTTCCGCTGAATGAAGTTATCAGGCCGATCTACAATTCAACCGAAAAGTTAAAATCGAAGGGGTTGGATTTTAAGGGAATCGGCAAGCTGGTCAGGACAATTTTGCTGCATGAAAAATTCATCATGCATGAGAGCCTGACGCCGGAAATTATGCAAAGGCTTCGTTTGATCAACCGACAGGAAGCATTCGTAAACATTCACTTTCCGCAAAGCCCGGAATTGCTGAAAAAGGCCCAGACACGGCTGAAATTCGAAGAGTTGTTCTATATCCAGTTAAGGCTTGCAAAACAACGGTATGGCCGGTTGCTGAAACATGAAGGTCATCAGTTCCTGAAAGTGGGCGACTACGTAAACCAGTTTTACCATCACCATCTCACGTTTGCCCTCACAAACGCGCAAAAGCGGGTAATCAAAGAGATCAGGGCCGATCTTGGATCAGGAAACCAGATGAACCGGTTGCTCCAGGGTGATGTCGGCAGCGGGAAAACCCTTGTCGCCTTGATGACCATGCTCATTGCCCTCGATAACCAGTTCCAGAGCTGCCTGATGGCCCCGACTGAGATCCTTGCCCGCCAGCACTACAATACCATCTCGGGAATGCTTACCGGCCTCAATGTAGTTGTGAAACTGCTTACAGGTTCAACTAAAGCAGCCGAACGGCGTGAGATCCAGGCCGGGTTGCATGCCGGGACCGTGCATTTGTTGATAGGAACACATGCACTGATCGAGGAAAATGTCAAATTTAAACACCTAGGGCTTGTAGTCATTGATGAGCAACATCGCTTCGGGGTGGCCCAGCGGGCGAAACTGTGGGAGAAAAATGTCGTCACACCGCATATACTGGTCATGACAGCCACGCCGATCCCCCGTACGCTCGCCATGACACTGTATGGGGACCTTGATACCTCCATCATTGATGAAATGCCTCCGGGGCGCAAACCAATCGTCACCAGGCACGTTTACGAACCCGGGCGCGGAAAAGTATTCAGGTTTATCCGCGATAAGATCAGTGAAGGTCGCCAGGTCTATATCGTATTTCCCCTGATACAGGAATCAGAAACCCTTGACCTCAAGAATTTAATTGATGGCTATCAAAGTATCATTTTGGAATTTCCGCCACCCCAATTTTCGGTGAGCATGGTTCACGGGCAGATGAAACAACAGGAAAAGGATCTTGAAATGAAGCGGTTTTTAGAACGGGAAACCCAGATCATGGTGGCCACCACTGTTATCGAAGTCGGCGTTGATGTTCCGAATGCTTCAGTGATGGTCATCGAAAATGCAGAGAGATTCGGCCTTTCGCAGCTTCATCAGCTAAGGGGCCGTGTTGGTAGGGGAGATGATCAATCCTTCTGCATCCTGATGAGCAGTTATGAATTGTCGGCTGAAGCCCGGAAGCGGCTCTCAACCATGGTGCGTACCAATGATGGTTTTGAAATTGCTGAAACCGATTTGCAGCTCCGCGGACCCGGGGATCTGCAGGGAACACAGCAGAGTGGCATCATGGACCTGAGGATAGCAGATATCGTCAAGGATGAAAAAATATTGAAATATGCCAGGAATGTTGCAAATGAGATCATCAGCACCGATCCGGCCCTGTCGAAAAACGAAAATGACATTCTGGCACTCCATCTCCGCAATATGGACCAGAAGCAGCAAAATTGGGGACTGATCTCATAGATCGTTCGTTTATTATTGCTAATTTTGCCTTTTTAATCCAAAAATCAGATGAAGATTTCCTACAATTGGCTGCAACAATATCATGACCTCGATTTGTCACCTGACAAGGTGGCGGAAATGTTAACCGGATGTGGACTGGAGGTGGAAAGCCAGGAATCTTTTCAGTCGGTAAAAGGAGGTTTGAAGGGCGTGTTCATTGGTGAAGTGCTCACCTGTGACAAGCACCCCAACTCCGATCATCTCAGCATTACCACCGTTGATATCGGGGCAGGCAGCGAACCGTTGAAAATAGTTTGTGGCGCCGCCAATGTTGCCAAAGGACAGAAAGTTGCCGTGGCTACCCTTGGAACTACATTGTATTTTCAGGATAAGGAACTTACACTGCAGAGAACAAAGATCAGGGGGGAAGTTTCCGAAGGGATGATCTGTGCCGAAGATGAACTCGGACTCGGAACATCTCATGCCGGGATCATGGTACTGGAGCCATCTGCCGTTGCCGGGATGCCCGCCTCTGAATATTTCAAAGTTGAAGAAGATGTAGCTTTTACAATCGGGCTGACACCGAACCGTGTCGATGCATCCTCACACCTGGGCGTTGCACGCGACCTGGTTGCCGTTGCCAACAATTTTGGCAGGGCTGAGCCCGTTGGTGCAACGCGTAAATACATTAAAATTCCTGATATCTCAACGTTCAGGGCAGATAACGACAACAGGCATATTGACGTGATCGTCGAAGATCCGGAAGCCTGCCCCCGGTATTCAGGGATCACTGTTTCGGGGATCCATGTGACCGATTCGCCGGACTGGCTGAAAAATCGCCTGATCAGCGTGGGATTTCGCCCGATAAATAACATTGTTGATATCACCAACTTTATCCTGATGGAACTCGGACAGCCGCTTCATGCGTTCGATTGCGACCGTATCACCGGGAATAAAGTTGTGGTCAGAAAATACCCAAAAGGAACCAAGTTCGTCACACTGGATCAAGTTGAACGCGAACTTTCAGAGAACGACCTGATGATCTGCAATGGAGCAGAACCGATGTGTATCGCAGGTGTTTTTGGCGGAATAAAATCTGGAGTAACCAATGATACCACCAGTGTTTTTCTTGAAAGCGCTTACTTTGAACCGCGTCACATCCGCAAGAGTTCCAGGTTTCACGGGCTGCAAACCGACGCCTCATTCCGGTTTGAACGGGGCGCCAATATCGATATCACGGTGTATGCGCTTCAGCGTGCAGCCATGATGATCAAAGAGATTGCGGGGGGTAAGATTTCATCCGATATCGTGGATGTTTACCCGTCCCCCCTGGCACCACGTATCGTTGCCCTCTCATACCAAAACCTCGACCGGCTTGTTGGAAAGGTGATCAACCGAGATGTTGTGAAAACGATCCTGGCTGACCTTGGAATTATCATCCTGGAAGAAACCCCGGCACAGGGCCTCCGGTTGGAAATACCTGCTTTCAAAGTTGACGTTACCCGTGAGGCCGATGTGATTGAGGAAATTTTGCGTATTTACGGGTACAACAACATTGAACTTCATGAAGAGATAAGATCATCCATCTCCTTTACTACGAATCCTGATCCGGAGAAGGTCCGGAACCTTGTATCGGATTACCTTGCTGCCAATGGATTCAATGAGATCATGAACAATTCGCTTACCAGGTCAACCTATTACACCGGGAACCTTGATTTTCCTGTTGAGCAATCGGTGAAAATGCTGAACCCGATCAGCCGCGACCTCGATGTCATGCGGCAGACTTTGCTTTACGGTGCCCTTGAAAGCATTGTGTATAACCAGAACCGCAAGATTACTGATCTGAAAATGTTTGAATTCGGCAGGGTTTATTCAACCGGAACCCATAAACACGATCCATTGCCGGGTTATCATGAGGAAAAGCACCTCGCCATCATCATGACCGGCCGGTCGCAGTCCGAAAACTGGAACGCACCCGACAAACAGGTCGATTTTTATGACCTGAAGGGTTTCCTGGAAGGGATCTGCAACAAACTGTCGGTTTTGCGTGATCAGTGGAAGGTTCAGCCATATAAATCAAGCCAGATTGTTGATGGTTTGGAATATACCCACAATGATAAGCGTATTTTCATCCTTGGGTCGATCAGCAGCCAGGTTCTGAAAATGTTCGATTTCAAACAGGCAGTGTTTTATGCAGAGGTCAATTGGGACCGGTTATTCTCGCTGATTCCTGAAAAGAGCTTGCAGTACAGGGGCATTCCAAAATTCCCGGAGGTCAGGCGCGATCTTGCATTGTTGGTCGATCATGATATCACTTTTATGCAGATTGAGAAGCTGGCTTTTCAGACAGAAAAGAAATTGTTGAAAAAAGTTGGTTTGTTTGATGTATATGAGGGTGAAAAAATAGGTTCCGGGAAAAAGTCCTATGCCCTCAGCCTCATCCTTCAGGATGACGATAAAACACTGACAGATAAAGAGATCGAAAAAGTGATGGATAAAATACTCCGCGCCATGGCCGCTAATTTTAATGCACAGCTCAGATAATTTCAACCATGGATATTCAGGCAATCAAACAACGTTTTGGAATCATCGGCAACTCACCGATTCTCGACCGCGCCATCGACATAGCCCGTCAGGTTGCTGCGACCGATATTACAGTCCTGGTCAGCGGGGAAAGTGGAACCGGAAAGGAATTTTTTCCGAAAATCATCCACCAGATGAGTGCAAGGAAACATGGCCCCTACATCGCAGTGAATTGTGGGGCTATCCCCGAAGGAACAATCGATTCAGAGCTTTTTGGACACGAAAAAGGTTCTTTTACCGGGGCCCATGAGGCACGCAAGGGATATTTTGAAGTGGTTGACGGGGGAACCATATTCCTGGATGAAGTAGCTGAACTCCCGCTGGGAACCCAGGTCAGGTTGCTTCGCGTACTTGAATCTGGCGAATTTATGCGGGTTGGTTCTTCCAAGGTTTTAAAAACAAATGTGCGCGTTGTCGGTGCCACCAATGTTAATATTCCGGATGCCATTTCAAATGGAAAATTCAGGCAGGACCTCTACTATCGGTTGAATACTGTTCCAATTCTTGTACCTCCCCTGCGTGAACGCAAGGAGGACATCTACCTTTTATTCCGGAAATTTGCCTCCGACGCCGCCGAAAAATACCGCATGCCGGCCATCCAGCTCGACGATGATGCGCAGCAGGTCCTCAGGAACTTCAGGTGGCCGGGCAACATCCGCCAGCTGAAAAATCTTACCGAACAGATCTCCATCATCGAAAAAAACAGGATGATCGATGGAAATACGCTGGTAAAATATATGCCCCAGGGCCAGTCAAGTGAATTGCCGGTACTTTACAAGGGTGAAGATTCAGCGAAGTTCAATGAACGGGAGTTACTCTACAAGGTCCTTTTTGACATGAAAAAGGACATGAACGATCTGAAGCAACTGGTCATGAATCTTATGCACAATGATCACGATATCAGCAACAATCTCGGAGAGAATACCCACCTGATCCAACGGTTGTACAAGGATCTTGAAGAAGTCAAGGAGCCGTCACGGCCAATGATTGTTCACAGCCCTGGTAAAATTTATGATGAACAGGAACCGATCCAGGAGCCTGAAGAGGTTGAAGAGTCACTGTCGCTGGAGAAAAAGGAGATCGATTTTATCAAACGGGCGCTCACAAAGCATGAAGGCAAACGCAAGGATGCGGCAAATGAACTTGGAATTTCAGAGCGCACCCTTTACCGGAAGATCAAGGAGTATGGCATCGAATAATATTATCTACCTTTGGGAATCAATTAAAAACGTGAAACTAAAATATTTACACCGGCAACCGGGATACTCTGTTCTGAAATGGTCCACGTTGATGGTTGTACTGCTATTGATAACAGATTCCTGCCGGATGAGTTATTCCTTTACCGGGGCATCGATTTCGCCTAATGTGAAAACGGTGTCAATTGTATATTTTCCGAACAATTCGGGGCTGGTAGTGCCAACATTGTCGAGGACAGTTACCGATGCCCTGCGTGAATATTTCACATCACAAACGAGCCTCAACCTTGTTGACCGCAACGGCGATCTTAACCTTGATGGAGCCATTACCCAGTATGTTGTTCAGCCGGTGGCCATCCAGAGTAATGAAACCGCGGCGATGAACCGGCTCACCATTGCAGTGAATGTGAAATTCACCAATAAAACGGATCCCAAGCAGAATTGGGAAACATCCTTTTCCCGTTTTCGTGATTATTCAAGTTCGTTCAACCTTTCATCCGTTCAGGATGGGCTCATCCGGGAAATTACCGATGATCTTGTCCAGGATATTTTCAATAAATCAGTCGTAAACTGGTAATTCATTCAAATGATGATTCAGCAAGCATGATCAGACGGCAATTTTCAACATTACTACATGATCCCGGTTTGGTGAACAGCCAAAGCCTGCCAATGCTTGAAGACATGGTGACACGATTCCCTTATTGCCAGTCGGGCCAAATGTTGCTGGCATGCAACTATTTCATTGAAAAAAACAATCAATACCCGGCCCAGCTTAAAAAAGCGGCTGCATATGCAGGAGACCGCAACATCCTTAAGAACCTGATCGGGCTTGCAAAAAAAGCTGAGAGTATTCCGGCGGTAATAATCCCTGTCCCACTTCCGCCGGTCGTGGTCCCTTTTCATGAACCAGAAGTGCATTTCACGGAAAGTGAAGTGTTTACGTACGATAGAATGACACCTGAGGAACTTCTCTCTATCGTGAAGAAAAGGCTTGCAGAAATCGATGCTGAAAAAAAACGGGAGCAGATAACTTCGCCGGAGCAGGGATTAAAAGAGACGGTTCAGGTCGATACGGCAACCCCTGTCCAGGCGCCTGATGTGCCGTTAAGTAAGGCCTCGCTGATTGAAAAATTCATCCTGGAAGACCCCAGGATTTCCAAGCCAAAGGCCACTTTTTTTAATCCCGGCGACAGTGCTTTCCGCAGTAATTTCGATGAAGAAGAAATTGTGAGCGAAACCCTGGCGCAATTGTATGCACAACAGGGAAATATACAGAAGGCCATTCATATTTATGACAAATTATCCTTGATTAATCAAGAAAAAAGTCGTTACTTTGCAGCCCAAATTGAAAAACTCAGTCCGTGAAAGACAATTTGGTTTGTTAAAATCGTAAATCACAAATCGTAAATCGTAAATCAACATGGGTCTTTACATTTTAATCTCCGTTCTTATCCTGATCGTCTGTGTTCTGATGGTATTGGTTGTTTTAGTCCAGAATTCAAAAGGTGGCGGTTTGGCCTCAAACTTCGCCTCGTCAAACCAGTTCATGGGTGTTCGAAAAACAGCTGATTTTCTTGAAAAAACCACATGGACCCTGGCCCTTACACTGCTTGTACTGAGCCTCTTTTCAATATTTGTCATTCCAAAATCCCAGGGGAAGGCTGAGTCAACCCAAAGTGAAATCCAGAAACAGATTGACGCAAGCAAAACTGCTCCGATTCAGGACTTTCAAGCCCCGCCTGCACAAAAGAAATAGTACTTTTTCTGAACTGTATCAGTCAGAATAATCGTGTCAGATTGTCAGAACAGTCTGACATTTTTATTTTTTTAAGGGCATTAACTGAAAAAATGTCCAGATTTCCCCACCTCATTCCTTTTGGCATACCTTATGTCTAAGTTGGGTAACCTGCATTAAAAGGTAATAAATTGTAATGTTTAACTTTAAATTATAACGTAAAATGGCAAATGTGAAGATTAAACCGTTGGCTGACCGCGTATTGGTTGAAGCTGCGGCGGCTGAAGACAAAACAGCTGGGGGAATTATCATTCCTGATACGGCAAAAGAAAAACCTCAGAAAGGAACTGTCGTTGCAGTAGGTCCCGGTAAAAAGGACGAACCCATGACCGTTAAAATTGGTGACAGTGTGCTCTATGGCAAATATGCCGGTACTGAAATCACAGTTGATGGCGCTAATTACCTTATCATGCGCGAATCTGACATCGTTGCAGTAATTTAATCGTCAGAATACAGGTAAGAATTTAAGAAACAATATTTTAAAAATTTAAGACCATGGCAAAAGATATTATCTTTAGCATAAAAGCAAGAGAGGCGTTAAAGAAAGGTGTAGATGAACTTTCGAACGCTGTGAAAGTGACTTTAGGGCCCAAAGGCCGCAATGTCATCATTGACAAATCATATGGATCACCGATTGTAACAAAAGATGGCGTAACTGTTGCAAAAGAAGTTGAGTTGAAAGACCCTGTTGAAAATATGGGTGCTCAAATGGTTAAGGAAGTTGCTTCCAAAACCAGCGATCTCGCAGGTGATGGTACAACTACTGCTACCGTACTGGCCCAGGCTATCTTCACGACAGGTTTGAAGAATGTTACTGCCGGAGCAAATCCGATGGATCTGAAACGCGGAATCGACAAAGCTGTTACCGAGGTTATCAAATCGCTGAAGGAACAAACCAAACAAGTTGGCGACAGCATGGAAAAAATCGAGCAGGTTGCTTCCATCTCTGCCAACAATGACAGTTTTATTGGCAAGATGATTGCCGAAGCGATGGCCAAAGTAAAAAAAGAAGGTGTGATCACCATCGAAGAAGCCAAGGGAATTGAAACAACCGTTAAAGTTGTTGAAGGCATGCAATTCGACCGTGGTTATATCAGCCCCTATTTTGTGACCGATACGGATAAAATGGAGGTTGTTTATGAAACTCCTTATATCCTGATTTATGATAAAAAGGTAAGCGTGATGAAAGACCTTCTTCCTGTATTGGAAAAGGTTGTTCAGACCGGACGCCCCTTGATCATTGTAAGTGAAGACGTTGAAGGCGAAGCACTCGCAACCCTCGTGGTGAACAAGATCCGTGGCACACTGAAAGTTGCAGCCGTAAAGGCTCCGGGATTTGGCGACCGCCGCAAGGAGATGCTTGAAGACATTGCTGTTCTTACAGGTGGTACGGTCATCAGTGAAGAAAAAGGATATAAACTGGAAGATGCAACTTTGCAATATCTTGGCCAGGCTGAAAAAGTCACCATTGACAAGGAAAATACAACCATCATCAATGGCAATGGGAAAAAGGATGACATCACCGCCCGCATCAACCAGATCAAGACACAGATCGGAACAACTACCTCCGATTATGACAGGGAAAAACTCCAGGAACGCCTTGCCAAATTGGCCGGTGGCGTTGCAGTAATCTATGTTGGAGCTGCATCTGAAGTGGAAATGAAAGAGAAAAAAGACCGTTTTGATGATGCACTTCATGCAACCCGTGCAGCCATTGAAGAGGGAATTATCCCGGGTGGAGGCGTTGCCTATATCCGCGCCCAGAAATCCATTGAGAAAATGAAGGGTGAAAACGAAGATGAAACCACCGGTATCGGAATCGTCCGTCGCGCACTTGAAGAGCCTCTCCGCCAGATTGTTGAAAACGCAGGACTCGAAGGTTCCGTTGTTGTTCAGCGAGTAAAGGAAGGCAAAGATGACTTTGGTTTCAATGCCAGGACTGATCAATACGAAAACCTCTACCAGGCAGGCGTTATCGATCCCACCAAGGTCGCACGTGTAGCGCTTGAAAACGCTGCATCAATCGCCAGCATGCTCTTAACAACCGAATGCGTTCTTGCAACCCATAAAGAAGAAAAACCTTCCATGCCGCCAATGAATCCAGGTATGGGCGGAATGGGTGACATGTACTAACCGTTCACAACCTTGTTCAAAAAAGCCCTGATTTTTCAGGGCTTTTTTGTTATATTTTCCCTAATATTGTAAGTGTCAAAAACTTTGAATATGAGACAATATTTTAACACACACATTTTAGTTTTGTTCATGAGTATGCTGGGTTTGCAGTCGTTTGCACAACAGCAAGCCAAATCATATAACCTTCCGATAGATCCCGAATCCAAAAAAATCATGTACCGTGAAGTTATTGAACAGGCAGGGAAACCTTCTTACCTCTATGATAAAGCCATCGAGTGGTTCGGGTACTATTACCTGAATGCACAGTCGGTCTACTCGGTGCAAAGTAAAGAGAATGGCAAGATCGAGGGTTTTGGACGGATGAAGATATATTATACCGATCAGGCTACCGGGGTCCAGATGGACGGGGGGCAGGTACTCTACCAGATAAAAATGGAACTGAAGGAAAACAAGTACCGGTATACCCTCACTGATTTCAACCTGAAGGGAGCATCCCGTTATCCGCTCGAAAAATGGATGAATAAAACTGATCCGGCATATAATGCCAACTGGGATTCGTACCTCTACCAGGTGGATACCACCATGCAAAGGCTTATTTCGACCATGAAGGAAAAAATGAAACCCACTGTAGTCAAGAAAGATGAGTGGTAACCTCCGGCCGGATATCAGGTCAATGACAAAACTGGAATTGGAACAATTCTTCCTGCTGCAGGGAGAAAAAAAATTCCGGGCAAATCAGGTGTATGAATGGCTGTGGAAAAAATCCTGTCATTCATTCGAAGATATGACCAGTCTCTCAAAAAGTGCCAGGCAGCTTTTGCAAAACCATTTCACATTTCACACGGCTTTTCCTGGAAATCAGCAAAAAAGTACCGATGGCACCGTGAAAACAGGATTCCGGCTGCACGACGGAATGATGGTCGAAGGGGTGATGATCCCGGCCGGCGATCGGGCCACAGTTTGCATATCTTCACAGGTGGGCTGTGCCCTGGGTTGTAAATTCTGTGCAACCGGGCAACTTGGATTTACCAGGAATCTCACGGTTGGTGAAATCTTTGACCAGGTAACCGCAATCCCTGATTCCGAAACCCGGATCTCTAACATTGTCTTTATGGGAATGGGTGAACCCTTCCTGAATTATGAAAACGTGATGGGTGCCATCGGGAAAATTACCTCACCTGAAGGGTTGGGCATGTCGCCACAGCGTATCACCGTTTCAAGTGTAGGAATCCCGAAAATGATCGTAAAGATGGCAGATGATGATCCAAAGTACCATTTTGCCCTCTCCTTGCATGCTGCAACCGATGCAAAACGCGACAAAATTATCCCGTTTAACCTGAAACATCCGCTTGGTGATTTAACGGAGGCACTGAAATATTACCATAAAAAAACCGATAAGCGGTTCACCATAGAATACATTGTTTTTGGTAATTTCAATGATTCAGTTGCGGATGCAAGGGAACTTGCCGTATTTTGCAGGAATTTCCCTGTAAAAATCAACATCATTGAATACAATCCCGTTAAGGGTTCTGGTTTTAACAGGGCGGAACCTGAAAAAACCAGGGCATTTGCCGATTACCTTGAAAGCCGGAACCTTGTTGTCAATGTAAGGCAGAGCAGGGGAAAGGATATTGATGCGGCGTGCGGACAACTTGCCGGAAATCAATTAAAAATTAAAAATTAAAAATTCCTGCTTTACAATAGGGATTATTTTTCACTTAGAAACTATTCTTATCCATATGGGGCATAATACTTTTGAAATTCAGGGAAATATCGTTGATGTTGTTGCAAAAACCATTTTCCAGGGAACTGTCATCGTGCGCGATGGGGTTATAGCGGGCATACGTAAAGAGCAGGTTGACGCCGGCCGGTACATTCTGCCGGGGCTCATCGATGCGCATATTCACGTTGAAAGTTCGATGCTGATTCCTTCTGAATTTGCAAGGCTTGCAGTGGTACACGGCACGGTGGGATCTGTTTCCGATCCCCACGAAATCGCAAATGTACTTGGAATACCCGGGGTGAAATTCATGATTGCGAACGGGCGTAAAGTGCCGTTTAAATTTTATTTTGGCGCTCCATCCTGCGTTCCCGCAACACCGTTTGAAACATCGGGAGCCAGCCTTGGGGTGGAAGAGGTGAAAGAACTTCTGGACATGCCGGAAATAAAGTACCTGTCGGAAATGATGAATTTCCCGGGTGTGTTATACAACGACCAGGAGGTGATGGCCAAACTTCAGCTGGCACATAAGGCAGGCAAACCCGTGGATGGCCATGCGCCGGGTGTGACAGGCGAAAATGCGGAAAAGTATATCAGGGCCGGGATTTCAACCGACCATGAATGTTTTACGCTGGAAGAGGCATACGAGAAAATTAAATATGGCATGCATATCCTGATCCGCGAGGGGAGCGCGGCTAAAAATTTTGAAACACTCTATCCTCTGATCGATGAGTTTCCCGACCAGGTTATGCTTTGTTCTGACGACAAACACCCCAATGATCTCATGGAGGGGCACATTAACGTTGAGGTGAAGCGGGCACTCGGTCTTGGGCTCAATGCCATGAATGTGCTCCGAAGTTGTACCTACAATCCCGTAAAGCATTACCATCTTGAAATTGGATTGCTTCAGCCAGGTGATGCTGCCGATTTTATCTGTATTGACAACCTGGCCGATTTCAATGTCCTGGCCACTTATGTGGATGGAAACCTGGTTGCCGAAGACGGGAAAACCTGTATACCCGGAACAGTTGAAATACCCTTCAATAAGTTCAATATCAGCCGGGTATTGGTGGAAGATCTCCGCGTTGTTCCGGAAGAAGGCAGCATCCGGGTGATCACCGCATCCGACGGACAACTGATTACCGGGCTGCTACTTGCCGAGCCTGTTACCCTTGGTGACAATGTGGTGAGTGATGTAAGCCATGATATCTTAAAAATAGTTGTTATAAACCGGTATCATGAGGCTCCTCCTTCGGTAGGCTTTATCAAAAACATCGGGTTGAAGCGGGGGGCGATTGCCTCGTGTGTTGCCCACGATAGTCATAACATCGTGGCTGTGGGGGTTGATGATGAATCAATAGCCGAAGCGATTAACCTGATCATTGCAGAAAAGGGAGGCATTTCGCTTGTGGATGGCCCCTTAAAGCAAGTACTTCCGTTGCCCTTTGCCGGGATTATGTCGGGGGTCGATGGCTTTGAAGTTGCCAGGCAGTATGACGAGATGGATAAAAAAGTGAAGGAGTTGGGGGCTACTTTATCCGCTCCTTACATGACGCTCTCATTTATGGCATTGCTGGTCATACCTGAAATCAAAATAAGTGACAAGGGCCTTTTTGATGGCACGACTTTTACATTTACCAGCCTGTTTGAAAAATAAAGTTACATATTTATATATATCGGTAATATGTATTTCATTAACTTTGTGACTTAACTAAACTCAACTCATCATGACGAAAAAATCGACACTCGACATTCAAAAACTTGAACTGGCTGCCAGCAAACTTCGTGCAATGGCTCATCCGATGCGTATTGCCATTATTGAACTGCTTACTGAGAACAAAAAACTCACCGTCACTGAAATATATGAAAGATTGAGCATTGAACAGGCTTCAGCATCGCATCACCTGAATATTTTGAAAAACAAAGGATTGCTTGAGTCAAAACGCGATGGCAAGATGATCTTGTATTCGCTGAAAACCAATGTGCTTGCCAACGTGGTTGATTGCATCAACCAGTGTGCCACACACTAATCCCACGTCTCTTCCACATCCCAGTTTGCCCTGATTTCAATGGGTTTGGGAAAATAGATGACATCTTCCGGCTGAAGATGCAACCTGTAATTACCTGTATCCCACCTTTTGTTCCGGTTACGGTCGTTGATGGCTTTGAGTTTGTATTTTCCAGGTGGCATGAAGTCAAAATGAATTTTTCCCGAACCGGTTATAACTTGTTCCTCAAATACAGTTGATTCCCTGTCGTTCATCAGTTGAATGATGTATTGGCCGGGTCGTTTTTCCATGTTCATTGTGACGATCAGGTTCCCGAAATCCTTCTCTCCTTTTGTTCTGAACTCCATCAGAACCGAATCGTGCGAAATGTCGTGGATTCCAAAAAAGACCGAATCAGGTATCAGTATTTTATAACTCTTGTCTTCCTCCCATTTGTGTAGGATGAAAATCTTCCGTTTCAGGCTGTCAGCGAAAACAATTTTCGGGTGGATCGTATCTTTGACCGTAATCAGCAAAACCCGCGTAAAATCCCAGCGGCTCAGTGGATAGGAAAATGTCACCACCAGCTTGTTTTTTAACTGGTTGAGGCCAACGCCTGCTGCTGAATTTGAAATGCCGAGTTGTTCCGGTTTCTCTTTTTTGTTTGATTTTTTTTGAATCTCCTTTTTTGTCACTTCAAGGCGCACTGTATCAAGTACCTGGTTGCCGATAAAGACTTTGGCAACCAGCGAATCGACATCCGGGCGGGTAATCCAGAGCCGCACGGTATCCCTGTTTTTAGTATCTTCTTCGAGATACCACGGGGCGATTGAGTCAAAATTCAATGGTACAACACGGAGGCTGGAAACCGGAAACCTGAAAACCAGCATGGCAAGTCCCCTCTTTGGGAAGGTTGAATGCAGAAGGCGCTGGACAGAATCAGTTTCTTCAAAGAGGAACAGGGAATAATTGGGATATTGCCGGTTGTTTTGCCTGATGGAATCGACCTCCCGGGTTGAATCAATTTTGTTCAGGGAGTCAGATAGTTTAACCCTGGCCGGAGGTGATTTCTTTTTATCCGGAATCGGGGAAACTTTTTGTGATGTATCCGGTTTTGGCACGGCCATGTAATAAGGCCTGGCAAGCGTATCATAAAAAGCAATTTTTTCGGAAGGCTGGTTGAAAACCAGGTCTCCATTCTGATCTGCCAGGGCAAAAAGCTTAAATTGTTCATGCTGAAGGTTGTGGAACATGAAATTCCCCTGGTCATCGGTTTTGGTAATGTAATAAGGTGCCACCTTTAGCGGAAGTGAATCGAACGGCAGCGTATCGTTGTTGTTTATGTACAGCTCAACAAAAACATCCTTTTGTGGTTTGTGGTCGAATGCTGTTTGCAGGTTCCCCTGCAGGGATAAGGTGTCAATAAAATCGCCGGTGGAAAATACATAGTTGAATCCCTTCATTATATTTCCTTCGGTGAGATCGATGATCGCATTGCCGAATGTGATGGAATAGGTGGTATTTGCGGCCAGGCTGTCTTCTATTTTGACAACCAGCGATTTACCCCTTAATTTCGGATCGAGCGGATGCCGCAGCGGGGGAGAGATGAAAATTTCTGTTACGGGATTCTTGATGCTGATGAATTCATTAAAATCGATCCGGAATGTTTTTACATTGAATTTAGTTGAAAAATTTAAAGGTTCACAAGCAGTTACTACCGGGGGTTTGAGGTCTTTTGCACCACCCTGGGGGCTGACTGGTTTTGCACAGCGATACAGCAACAGTGCGGATGAGATAAGAAAAAGATAAAATAAAATGGTTGATCGTTGCACCTTAGCAGAGGTTTTTTGTAAGTTTGTGGCCCCAAATTTACCATTCGTTTTAATAACAAACCCTTTTTTTATTAATTTTACATTGTTAATCAACAAACAATAATACATATGTCAGGTCACAATAAATGGTCCACCATAAAGCGTAAGAAAGGCGCATTGGATGCAAAGCGTTCGAAAATCTTCTCCAAGATCATCAAAGATATTACGATTGCCGTGAAAGAAGGGGGAGCTGATCCCGACGGCAATCCACGCCTGCGTCTTGCAATTTCGAATGCCAAGGGTGCATCCATGCCAAAGGACAATATTCAAAGGGCCATCAGCAAAGGTGCCGAAAAGGATGCCGCGGTATTGCTCGAAACAACCTATGAAGGAAAAGGGCCTCATGGTGTGGCAATTTTTGTTGAATGTACCACCGACAACCTGCAGCGGACCGTTTCCAATGTGAGGGCTTACTTTAATAAATATGGCGGCGAACTTGGGCAGAACGGAATGCTTAATTATCTTTTTGATCGCAAAGGCGTATTTGTTGTGCCAAAGGGCGATCTCGACAGGGATGATTTTGAAATGGAACTGATCGATGCCGGGGCTGAGGATATTAGCCTGGAAGATGATGTTTTCAACATTACTACGGCAATGGAGGATTTCGGGAGTATGATCAAAAAGCTGGAAAAACTCAATATTGAGCCAGAGAGTGCTTCACTGCAGCGTATTCCAAAAACTACCGTAACCCTTGACGAGGATGCAACCCGGAAGGTCCTGCGGCTCATAGATATTATCGAGGAGGACGATGACGTTCAGAATGTTTTCCATACGCTGGAAATCAGCGATGAAATGGCAGATAAACTTTAAAAAAAAACGCGGCGAAAGCCGCGTTTTTTCATTATGCCTCGCAAATGAACTGCGTAAGGTTAATGCCCTTGGGTAACTCGAGCTTTTTGCGCAAACGGATGCGCGATATTTCGGTACTTGGAGCTGTAATCTTAAGAATGTGTGATATTTCCTTGGTATTCAGGTTCATGCGCAATAAGGCACACAGTTTGTGATCATTGGGTGTGAGTTGCGGGAAGTTTTTTCTGAGCCTGTCGAAAAAGCCGGGGTGTATTTTTTCAAAATGGGCTTTGATACGATACCAGTCGTTGTCAAATTTGATATTTTCATCAATGGTTTTGAGCACTTTGCCAATTTCAACTTTGGTTATGCTCTTATCGTTTCTAACCAGCCGGTTGATATCCTTTTTAATAAGACCGATGATTTTATTTTTTTGCGAGATGAAGATGGATGATGTGGCAAGTTCCCGGTTGATGAGATCGAGCTCCATATGGTGCTTCTGTTTAAGCAGTTGATTCACCTTTTGCTCTGCATGTATACGCTCCTGAAGACGAAGGTTCCGTTCTTTCTCAACTTTTTTACGGTGTTCAATCTCTTTCTTGAGTTCAGAGATAATCCGTTCGTTGGTAATTTCAAGGTTACGCTGGTAATTTGCAACTTCAATGGCAGCACGGATCTGATCAATATCAACAGGTTTGAACAGGTATGCGTAAGGCTTTAGTGAGAAGGATTTTGAAAAGATCTCGCTTTTGTTCATCGATGTGAGGAAAATGATCCCGCAGTTGTAATTTTCGGTCAGGATGCGGGCTGCCTCAATACCATCCATTTTACCGGCCAAACCAACATCCATGATGACAATATCAGGTTCGATGTTTGATTCCTGCAGGTTGGCAATGTTTTCAATTGCGCTTTCTCCCTTTGTATCGATACCGAGAACATCATAACCAAAATCTGTCAGTTTGGTCTTAAGGTCATGGGCGATGATCAATTCATCTTCTACGATATATAAACTAATAGGTGCCATAATTTGATGATTTAAAAATTAAATTCAGAATTTGTAACAATATTATATGTATCGATGGCGATGACCAGTTCCTCGTTGGTTGGCATAACCATTGAAACAACGCGGGAGCCTGGTCTTGTCAGGATGGCCTCTTTACCCCTGACGGTATTCCGTTCATTATCAAAATCCACTCCAAGAAACCCAAGGCCTTCAAGGATTCGCTGCCGGGTATCCACATCATTTTCTCCGATACCTCCGGCAAAAACAATGAGATCAACGCCGCTCATGGCAGCAGCATAAGCCCCGATGTATTTTTTCACCCGGTAGGCATACATGTCAAGCGACAGCTGAGCACGCGAATTACCATTTCCGGCAGCCTGCTCAACATCACGCATGTCGAACGATATGCCGGAAATCCCGCACACACCGCTTCTTTTGTTGAACATGGCATTGGTATCTGCAATGCTGAGGTTTTCTTTTTCAGCAAGGAACAGAAGTACACCAAGGTCTACGTCACCGCTTCGTGTGCCCATCATTAATCCTTCAAGGGGGGTAAATCCCATGGAGGTGTCGAGTGATTTTCCGTTCTGAATTGCTGCCACCGAGGATCCGTTGCCAAGATGGCAAGTGATGATCCTGAGGTTGTTGAAGTCCTTGCCAAGGAAACGGCAGGCTTTTTGAGCAACAAATTTATGTGAAGTGCCATGAAAACCGTACCTGCGAATCTTGTATTTTTCGTAAAATTCATAGGGAATTGCGTACAGGTAGGAATAGGCAGGCATGGACTGATGGAAGGAGGTATCGAACACTGCAACTTGCGGGACACTGGGAAGAATGGCCTCAATGGACAAGATTCCCTTTAGGTTGGCAGGGTTGTGAAGGGGAGCGAGCTCGATACATTTCTCAATGTCTTTTTTTACATCTTCGGTAATGAGCACACTCGTTTTGAAGTTCTCGCCGCCATGGGCAACGCGATGACCGACCGCCACAATTTCATTTTCATCCCGGATGACCCCATAGACGGGATCTTTCAGTGTTTTCAGGATGAGGTTTATCCCTACCTGGTGATCCGGGACCTCCTGAACAACCTTATATTTGTCTTTACCGGTTACCTGGTGTGTTAATTCACTTGTTGGTAATCCGATGCGGTCAAGTAACCCCTTGGCTTTGAGATCGGTTTCTTCAGAAAGTTCAATGAGCTGATACTTGATCGACGAGCTGCCGCAGTTTAAAACAAGAATTTTCATTTTTTTTGAAAATGTTTTTGTACAAGAGAATGAATTTGACTTCTGCAATCAAATTGTTAACGAGCATTTGTTAGGGTGAGCAAAGTTACAACAAAAATATCTTTTTGCAACTGAAAACAGTAAAAATAACGTAACAAATACTTTTTTTTTGAATTATAGATGATTTACAGGAGAATCAGTGAAAGTCATATTTGATTTAGTAGTATTTTTGGACACCCTAACCAAGTGTTAATCATATGGCTCTAATAAATTCCGTAATTTCCTGGCTGATGAAAAAGCGCATTCATCAGATAGAGCTATTTATGCAGTACCCGGAGGAGGTTCAGACGGAATGGCTGCGCAAGCTCCTCTCAACGGCACGCTATACAGAGTGGGGACGGCATTTTGATTTTAAATCCATTTCGACGCCCGAACAGTTTAAAAACCGCCTTCCGATTCATGATTATGAATCCATGAAGAGTGCAATTGACAGGCTTCGCCAGGGAGAACAGAATATATTATGGCCGTCAGAGATAAAATGGTTTGCCAAGTCGTCGGGTACCACCAATGATAAAAGCAAATTTATCCCGGTAAGCCAGGAGGCACTGGAAGAGTGCCACTTCAAAGGGGGTAAGGACCTGCTCTCAATCTATTTCAACACGCACACCGATACCAGGCTTTTCGACGGGAAGTCCATTGCCATGGGAGGTTCACGCCAGATCATGGAAGTGAACAATGAATCTTATATCCAGGGCGACCTTTCAGCCATCCTGATTGAGAACCTGCCCGGCTGGATCGAGTTTATGCGGACACCAAACCTGTCAATTGCCCTGATGGATGAGTGGGAGAGCAAGATCGAAATGATGGCAGCTGCAACGATCCAGCATGATGTAACGAGCATTTCCGGTGTTCCTTCATGGACCTTGCTGCTGTTTAAGCGCATTCTGGAGATAACCGGCAAATCGAACCTCCTTGAAGTTTGGCCAAACTTTGAACTTTTCATTCACGGCGGGGTCAATTTCTCACCCTACCGGGAGCAATTCAGGCAGATCCTGCCTTCGGCAAAAGTAAACTATCTCGAAACCTACAATGCGTCGGAAGGCTTTTTTGGAATCCAGGACCGGAATATGGCAGAGGACATGCTGTTGATGCTTGATTATGGCATCTATTATGAATTCATCCCGCTCGATCAGGTTGGCAGCGAGAACCCGGAAGCATTCAGTCTTGACCAGGTGGAGTTGAATACAAATTATGCCATGGTCATAACAACCAATGCAGGATTGTGGAGATATCTGATCGGAGATACCATACAATTTACCTCATGCCGCCCTTACAGGATCAGAATTTCGGGGCGTACACGAAACTTCATCAATGCCTTCGGCGAGGAACTTATTATCGACAATGCCGAAAAAGCCATGTCCATTGCCTGCGAACGGAGCAATGCCGTGGTGACGGAATATACAGCCGCCCCCGTGTACATCTCCGGCAATGAGAAAGGAGCCCATGAATGGCTTATTGAATTTGAGCGGGAGCCGGTTGACCTCTCCTTTTTTACTGCAGCCCTTGATACTGCGCTGAAGTCGCTCAACTCCGATTATGAAGCAAAACGTTACCACGACATGATGCTCGAGGAGCCGCGCATAAGAACCGTTCCGCCCCTGACTTTTTATAACTGGCTAAAATCGAAGGGAAAACTTGGCGGGCAGCACAAAGTTCCAAGACTTTCGAACGATCGAAAATATATTGATGAAATCCTTCAATTGATAGCGCCGGGTTAATTCCTTTTTTTAATTTTGATCACAAATTCAAACCTATGCATATTGCTATCGCCGGGAACATCGGCTCCGGGAAAACCACGCTGACCGGATTGCTTGCCAAACATTTTGGATGGGCTCCACATTATGAAGATGTTGACACAAATCCATATCTCAATAGTTTTTATGAAGATATGCAGCGATGGTCATTTAACCTGCAGATCTATTTTTTAAACAGCCGTTTCCGGCAGGTGGTTGATATCAGGAATTCGGGTAAAACAGTCATCCAGGATCGCACAATCTACGAAGATGCTTACATTTTCGCGCCCAACCTGCATACCATGAATCTCATGAGCACGCGCGACTATGAGAATTACCGTTCGCTCTTTGATCTCATGAGTACATTCATCCTCCCTCCCGACCTGCTGATTTACCTGAGGGCCAGCGTTCCTACCCTGGTCAACCAGATTCAAAAGCGCGGAAGAGATTATGAAAATGCCATCCGGCTCGATTATCTCAAAAACCTGAATGAAATGTACGAGGAGTGGATCGAAGGCTATAAATTCGGGAAACTCCTGATCATTGATGCTGACAACCTGAAGGTTAGTGAAAATCCTGAAGATCTTGGGCAGGTGATTGACAACATCAACGCACAATTGCACGGACTTTTCTAGGTGCAGGATACAGCTTGCCTGCCCGGTTGGCGGAATGCTGATTAAAAAAAACAAAATGAAATTTTTGGGTGTTATTCCTGCGCGATACGCCTCGTCGCGCTTCCCGGGGAAACCTCTCGTTGTAATCAACGGGAAAACCATGATCCGGCGGGTGTACGAACAGGCAATGCGGTGCGACAAACTGGATAAAGTGGTTGTCGCCACTGATTCTGCTGCCATTTTCAACCATGTCAGAATGTTTGGAGGAAATGTACTGATGACAGGCGAGCAACATGTCAGCGGTACCGAGCGTTGTGGTGAGGTTGTTGAAAAACTGCGCCAGGAGAAGGAAACCTACGATTATGTGATAAATATCCAGGGTGATGAACCCTATATTGAACCCGAACAGATCAGCCAGGTGGCTGCGTGTTTTGATAACCCCCATACCCAGCTTGCGACACTGATAAAGAAGATAACCACCCGGGAGGAATTGACCAGCCCGGATGTGGTGAAGGTTGTTGCCGACATACATGGATTTGCATTGTTTTTCAGCCGGTCAGTCATACCATTTTTCCGGGGGAAAGAGCAAAAGGATTGGGTGTCGGCAACAACCTATTACAAACATGTTGGTATCTATGGATATCAAACCCAGGTGCTGGAGAAAATTGTTGCCCTGCCGGTGTCCGAGCTTGAGTGCGCTGAATCGCTCGAGCAGCTGCGATGGCTTGGCCAGGGATACCGTATTATGACGCAAGTGACAGAATATGAAAGTGTTGCGATTGATTCGCCTGCCGATTTATTAAAAATTACTAACAGTACCGGAACCTTTCTCCAATAAACCCGTATCTTAGCAGGCTGAAAAAAACAGGACTATGGACATCCGTAATTGCATTGCTGAATTGTTGTCGTTGCACGACTGTGTGATCATCCCGGGGTTTGGCGGCTTTATTGGCAATTATTCTCCTGCCCGGATCGATCCAGTGCATCATGCCTTTCAACCTCCCGCTAAAAAACTTCTCTTTAACGTCAATCTGAAACAAAACGACGGACTTCTTGCAAATGCGGTTGCTGCAACGTTTGGAACATCCTATGCCGATGCCTGTAAACTTATTGATGAATTTTCGGAAGATTGCCGGTTTGTTCTTAAAGCCGGGAAGTCGTTTGTACTTCCGGAAGTAGGGCAGCTCTACCCGGGAAATGAAGGAATCATCTATTTTGAACAAGATCAGACAGCCAATTTACTACCGGATGCATTTGGGTTAGCCCCATTCATCTCACCCCCGGTTATCCGGCACTCCTCCATTCTCACCAATAACTGGAACCTTGCAAGCCAGGGTGCCAGGCAACCTGGAAAGAGGTTTGTTCTGCCGCGTGCACTCAAATGGGCTGCCGTTATTGTGCTTCCTATAGGGGTTGCTGCAGTGATCGGGGTGACGCAGTATGATAAGATCACAGCCAACTTTGCCAACAATGCCGGGCTGCTAACTTCTGTTTTCACAAGGTTTTCGGCAGCATCGCTGGTAGAGAAAAAGGAAGCCCCGGCAATACACCACACAAAAGTGGTTAAAGCCATCCCGGCTGCCAAAACAATGTCCCCCCCGGTTGAAACCAGGACTGCCATCAGGTATGATGACCGGTATGCGGTGATTGTGGGCGCTTTCAGGATGAAAGAGAATGCCGAAAAACTAGTTGCCGAGTTGCAGGAACAAGGGATCGAAGCATCCATTTTTGATCAGTCAAAAACCGGCCTTTTCCGTGTTACCATTGGTACATGTTCAGTCCAGTCGGATGCAAAGCAGCTTTTAGCTTCAGCGAAAACAACAGATTTCAGCGGTGCCTGGATACTCGAAAAATAATTTTATCTGTGGCGAAAAAGAAACTGATCCACTTCCAGGAAAACCGCTCGTTCCCCCACCTTATTCAGCCTTCTTACAATGATCTTTTTTCGGGATTTTCATTAAAGTCAGGATGGAGTAAAGATTTTTTCAACAACGACCATCCCATTATTCTTGAACTGGGATGCGGCAAAGGCGAATACACCGTTGGGCTGGCTGATAAGTATCCGCTGTCAAATTTTATCGGCATCGACTGGAAAGGGGCGAGGCTATGGAGAGGCAGTAAAACGGTTTCGGAGCAGGCGCTTAAAAATGTAGGATTTGTCAGGGCCATGGTGGATCACGTGGAACAGATCTTCGCCCCTTCTGAAATTGCTGAAATCTGGATCACCTTTCCTGACCCCCAGGTGAAAAAGGAGCGGTTGCGTCTTACTTCCCCGGTTTTCCTGGCCAAATATAAAAATATACTGACACAGGGTGGCATCATTCATCTGAAAACGGATGACCACTTTTTATATACCTATACACTGGATGTCATCAAA
Source organism: Bacteroidota bacterium (assembly GCA_026391835.1). Classification (GTDB taxonomy): domain Bacteria; phylum Bacteroidota; class Bacteroidia; order Bacteroidales; family FEN-979; genus CAIVAT01. The sequence continues at coordinate 132,292 of JAPLDF010000041.1, read as the reverse complement.
TCCCAAAACCATCACCTGATAAGCTGTACCGAAGATCTTTACCAGTCGGGGACCACAGATGACGTGGTCTCAATTCAGACATATTACGAAAAACGGTGGCTTGAATTGGGAAAGAAAATTTGTTATTTACGGTTCCAACTTGGCTCCCTATGAGAAAGTCCGGCATTTTTTTTATCATCCTGGCCATGCTTCGTTTTTCAGCCATGGCTGAAGAGGGAATGTGGATCCCCATGCTTATTGAGCAACTCAACATAAAGCACCTGCAGGACCTGGGGCTGAAACTGAGTGCTGAGGATATCTACAGCGTGAATCATTCAAGTCTGAAGGATGCTATTGTCCAGTTTGGCGGGGGTTGTACCGCTGAGATCGTTTCTCCCCAGGGACTTATCCTTACCAACCATCACTGCGGCCTTGGTGCGATCCAGCGCCTGAGTTCCCTTCAGCATGACTACCTCACCGATGGCTTTTGGGCGGGATCGTTTGAGGAGGAGATACCCAGTCCCGGCGTGACGGTTACTTTGCTGGTTCGCATGGAGGACGTGACAAAGCAGGTTCTTGAGGGGGTGAATGACCAGATGAATCAATTTCAGCGGGCACAGGTTATAAAACAGAATGCGGAGAAGCTTGAACGTGCTGCAATTCAGGGAACACACTATGATGCAAAGATCAGGCCGTTTTATTATGGTAATCAATATTATCTCCTTATAAGTGAGAGTTTTAAAGATGTGCGCCTTGTGGGGGCTCTGCCGTCAAGCATTGGTAAGTTTGGCGGAGATACGGATAACTGGATGTGGCCGCGACATACAGGCGATTTCTCCGTCTTCCGGATCTATGCCGGTAAAAACAATGATCCGGCAGAATATTCAAAGGATAATGTCCCCTATATTCCAAAAAAATACCTGCAGGTATCGTTAAAAGGATATCAGAAAAATGATTTTACCCTTGTGTATGGCTACCCGGGAAGTACCCGGGAATACCTGACCTCTTTTGGCGTGGATTTAACAGCCAATAAAGAAAACCCACTGAAGACCGGACTTCGCCAGAAGCGCCTCGACATCATGAAATCCGCCATGGATGAAAGCCGTCTTGTTCGTCTGCAGTATACGGCTAAAGCCAATGGAATTGCAAACTACTGGAAAAAAATGATCGGTGAGTCACGCGGGATCCGGCGCATCGACGGGATAGCCAAAAAGGAGAAGTTTGAACAACTTTTCCAGGCATGGGCAGATTCATCTCCTGACCATAAAGCCCGCTACGGGAATTTGCTGCCTGCTTTCAAAGCGGTTTACCAGCGTTATCTCCCGGTAGATGTCTCGACCATTTATATCGTTGAGGCTGGCCAGGGCATCGAAATTGTACGGTTTGCATCGGGTTTCAGGGAGTTGGTGAAGATCAGCAAAAACAAGGCGACTACCCCGGACGATATCCTGAGTGCCAGGGAAAGCCTGAAAAAAAACACCCGCGAGTTCTTTAAAAACTACCAGCCTTCAATTGACCGGAAAGTAATGGTTGCAATGCTTCGGGCGATGGCAACAGGAATGGACCCTGGATTTCTCCCTGATGTGTTTACTGAGATTAACAAAAACTACAACAACGATTTTGAAAGTTATGCAAACCGGCTGTATGAAGTATCCATTTTTTCCGATTCCGCAATGGTGCTGGAGTTTCTGGATTCTTATAAGGCCTCTGACGTAAAAACCATAGATAAAGATCCTGTTTTTCACCTGATGGCCAGTATTTATGCGCGCAACGACCGGGATCTGGTTCCAGGTATGACCAGAATCACCGGGCAGATTGACAGCCTTCAGCGTATATACATGGCAGGCCTGATAGAGATGCAGCGACAAAAAGTATTCTATCCTGACGCAAATTCGACCTTGCGGATTGCCTTTGGAAAAGTTGATGATTATTACCCGGCCGATGCCGTGAAATATGATTATTTTACAACATTGGCAGGTGTGATGCAGAAGGAGGATTCCACCATTTACGATTACCAGGTTGATCCGCGGCTGAAAAAGTTATTCGCCGAAAAGGACTATGGCGCTTACGCTGACAGGGATGGGACCCTTCACGTTGCCTTTACTGCCAGCAACCACACGACCGGAGGGAATTCGGGAAGCCCTGTATTGAATGCAAACGGAGAACTGATCGGGATCAATTTCGACCGCGACTGGGAAGGTACCCTCAGCGACCTGATGTACGACCCCGCGCAATGCAGGAATATAGCACTGGACATACGGTATTGCCTCTTTGTGATTGATAAAGTTGCGGGCAGCAGCAGGTTGATCAGTGAGATGAAAATAAATCAGCCATAGATCTGGACAAGTGCATTCTGGATGGTCGGGTATTTGAACCTGAACCCGGCCTGGAGTAATTTTTCGGGCAGAACCTTCTGGCCTTCGAGCAATACCTGCGCTCCTTCACCAAAAAACATTTTTAAGGCAAATGCGGGAATCGTGAACCAGGCAGGCTGATCAAAGACCTTTCCCAGTTTATCTGCAAACTCTGCATTCGCACAGGGATAAGGTGATACAGCATTGACCACACCCCTGATGCCCGGATTTTCGATCGCAAAGATGATCGCATCAACAAGGTCGGTGATATGGATGAACGATACTGCCTGTTTTCCGGTGCCCATTTTTCCGCCCAGGCCTATGCTGAAAGGGAAGCGCATCTTTTTCAGGGCACCCCCGTCTTCGCCCAGCACCATGCCAAGGCGGAGAATTACAACACGGGTTGTCTCCTGCGATTTCATGGCTTCATCTTCCCACTTGCGGCAAACATCGGCCAGGAAGGTACTGGCATATGCAACACTTGACTCGGAATGGGTTGCAACCGAATCGTAAATTCCGATCGCTGAAATTGAAATAAAGACGGATGGTTTTTGTACAGCGCTGTTTATCGAGTCGGAAATTTTCCGTGTCGTATTCACCCGGCTGTCCATGATTTCCTGCTTGTATGCCGGGTTCCATTTCTTTGAAACCGGCGCTCCAGCTAGGTTGATAATGACATCGGCTCCCTCGGTTTTCTGTTCAAGGAATTCCTGGTCCGGCATGGCAATTGAGTCGCGGTTGATCACCCGTATGGTCCATCCCAGCTCTCTCATTTTCTTTGTAAGGGATGTCCCTATAAACCCGGTTGAGCCACTTAATGCAACGATCATACGATTTTTTGCGTAAAGTTATGGAATTCTTTAATTTTGCGGTACTTTTATAGTCGACACGGATCATTTATTCCCCCGGTTAAACACAAAATACGCTATCAAGCTACTAGTCATGGATAACAACGAACAGACAAAATTATTTTCAGAATTCCCACCCGTTTCCACCGGAGCCTGGGAGGAAAAGATCATGGCCGACCTGAAGGGCGGCGACTACAGCAAAAAGCTGATATGGAAAACAGATGAAGGTTTCGATGTAAAACCATATTATCGTTCTGAAGATTTGTCGGGACTTGAGTACCTGAATACACTTCCGGGACAGGCCCCCTATGTTCGCGGACCCAGGAAAGACAACAACGATTGGATTGTCCGCCAGGATATTGATTCAACAGACATCGTTGAGAGCAACCTGCTGGCAAGAGATGCCATTGCCAGGGGTGCCGGAGCCGTCGGGCTGAAAGCAACCGAGGTAACCACCCATAAGCAGTTGAGCGAATTGCTCGAAGGAATCGATTTACAAAAAACCGCACTTAACTTTATTTCAGCAAAATCGTATCCGCTGGCGCTTGAATTTTTAATTTACGAGTTGAGTCACCGGGGGCACGGAGGAGAGAAGATAAAGGGTTCCATAAATTTTGATCCGATCAGTTACCTGTTGTTACACGGTGAATTTTATATTGGCTGGGGGCATGATCTCGAAGAGGCGGAGTACCTGTTAGGCATCGTGCGAGAAAGAACTCCCGGATTTAAAGTGATCACCATCAACGGACACTATTTTCAGAATGCCGGTTCCTCTATTGTACAGGAACTTGCATACAGCCTCGCATCCGGCAGTGAGTATCTTGCCGGGTTAACGAACCGGGGTGCTTCGGCCGATGACGTTGCACCATACATCCAGTTTTCACTGGGTATCGGGCCTAATTACTTTATGGAGATCGCCAAACTTCGGGCTGCACGTTTGCTTTGGAGCCGGATGGTTGAACAATACCGGGCAACTCGTGAAGAATCCTTCAAGTTGTTTATCCATTCCACAACAGCATTATGGAATAAATCGGTGTATGATCCATATGTGAATATGTTGAGAACCACAACCGAAGGCATGTCGGCAGCCCTTGGCAATGCTGATTCGGTAACGATAAATCCATTTGACACCTCATTCAAACCCTCCGGCGAAATTTCGAGAAGGATCGCCCGGAATCAGCAGCTGGTAATGAAAGAGGAATCCTACCTTGATAAAATTGTAGATCCTGCCGCAGGATCATATTATATTGAAAACCTCACCCATTCCATTGCGCACCATGCCTGGGAGATGTTCAGGGATGTCGAAGCCAGGGGAGGCATGATTGAGTGCATCAAATCGGGCTATATCCAGGATGAAGTGGAGCGCAGCCGGAACCAGAAGATGATGGACATTGCCCAGCGGAAAATCATCATGCTGGGCACCAATCAATATCCGAACCTGCTTGAAACCATGAGTGATTCGATCCAGTCGCCTGCTGAACCTGCGGCTGCTGTTTCGACAACATACAAAAAACTTACCCCTTTCCGGGTTGCAGCTGCGTTTGAAGAGGTCAGGCTTGCCACTGAACGATTTGTTCAAAAGGGCAACAAACGACCGGCTGTTTTTCTCTTTACCATGGGCAACCTCGCCATGCTGCGTGCCCGTGCCGGTTTTGCCACGAATTTTTTTGGCTGTGCCGGTTATGAAATCTTCGATAACCAGGGTTTCTCTTCAGTCGACGAAGGTGTTGAAGCTGCCCTGTCATCCCATGCCGAGGTAGTTGTAATTTGCAGTTCGGACGAGGAGTACCCGCTGCTCGTTCCTGAAATTGCCGGTAAGCTGAAAAGTAAGGGAGACAATGTAAGGATTGTGGTTGCTGGGTTCCCTAAGGAATTCATTGAAACATTTTCAGCTGCCGGGGTTGATGATTTTATTCATGTCAGGAGCAACCTGCTGGATACCCTGCGCAATTTTCAAGCCAGGCTGGGAATAAAATAAACGTTACAAGGCACCTGCTAATGTTCACGACTATGACCGGAAATTCTTTCAATCCCACCCAGAGGCCGATACAGATCCTGGTGGTAGATGACAATGCCATAAATCTCCGGTTGATGTCGGCTGCATTGACCAGGCTCGGCCACAATGTCGATTCGGCTGACGATGGAGCTGCCGCGGTAGTAAAATTTGCAGACAACCATTATGATGCCATTTTAATGGACATCATGATGCCCATCATGGATGGGATTACGGCGACACGTGAAATCCGAAAGATTGAATCTGCCCGGCAAACAGGAGCCGATGGCCGTACAAAAATCATTGCCATCACGGCCAATGCATTCGACGACGATCGGGCAAAACTGTTTGAGGCAGGGATGGATCACTATATGACCAAGCCTGTCGATATCAGCGAATTGCAACGTCTTTTAAACCTATAACCCTTGTCATGTATTTGAACGCTATTCCACGTGAACTCGCTTGCACATTTTTGTTCCTGGCTTGCCTCTGTTCAGGCATGTCACTTCAGGCACAGGATGAGAAGGTCCAGGAGGAAATCGAAGCAGAAAACATGGAAAATACAGCTACCATTAATTTTGGTGCCGACCTTGTGAGCCGTTACATATGGCGGGGAATTGATTTTGGAAATTCTCCTGCAGTTCAGCCAAATCTCTCGGTTTCCTGGAAAGGGCTGAATATCGGAGCCTGGGGTTCCTATGCTTTTATGCAGCAAAACATCCGGCTGAATGACACGACTGTGGTTGATGCCGGTACTTATGCTGAAACAGACCTGTTTATCTCCTATACCTTTCACGGGTTCACCCTGATGGTATTCGACTATTTCACGGTGAACGGGCTCAGTCCGAATGAAGGAAACCGTTATTTCGATTACAAAAATGCCACGACAGGCCATACATTTGAAGGATCCGTTTTGTTTGAGGGCCCGGAGAAATTCCCCCTGCAAGCCATGGCGTGCACCATGTTTTACGGTGCCGACAAGTCCGACGACTCCACAAACAACTATTCCACCTACCTGGAACTGGCCTATAAAATACATCTAAAGAAAATCGGGGTGGAACTGAAGCCGTTTATCGGTGGCATTCCATTTTCGAGTTCCTGGTACGGACCCTGCGCAGGGGTGACCAACCTTGGTTTGATGGCGAAAAAGGAGATTCCGTTGAGTGCACAGTATTCACTGCCTGTGCAGGTTTCGCTCGTCACCAACCCGCAGGCCCAGAGTGTGTTTTTTATTTTTGGAATTTCATTTTAGAAACCTACAACAACTATACAAAGAACGATGAGACCAGATTTTAAGAATGTTGAACTAAAGGGAACGCAGGCGCGTGAATCTTTTACCGAATGGGAGAAAGCGGCTGGGATTGAAAAAAGTTGGAAAACACCAGAGCAGATCCCGGTAAAGCCGGTATTTGGCGACAGTGACCTGCAGGATATGGAACATCTCAACTATGCAGCCGGACTGCCGCCATTCCTCAGGGGGCCATACTCCACCATGTATGTGATGAATCCATGGACCATCCGCCAGTATGCCGGGTTTTCAACGGCCGAAGAATCCAATGCCTTTTACCGCAGGAACCTGAAAGCAGGGCAGAAGGGACTGTCTGTCGCCTTTGACCTTGCCACACACCGGGGATATGATTCCGATCATGAACGGGTTACCGGGGATGTAGGAAAGGCGGGGGTGGCGATTGATTCCATCCTGGATATGAATGTTCTTTTCGACCAGATCCCGCTCGACATCATGTCGGTATCCATGACCATGAATGGTGCGGTGCTGCCCATCCTGGCGTTTTACATAGTCGCTGCCGAAGAACAGGGCGTTCCCATGGCGAAGCTCACCGGGACAATCCAGAATGATATTTTGAAGGAATTCATGGTGCGTAATACCTATATCTATCCGCCCACCCCTTCGATGAAGATCATTGCCGATATTTTCGAGTTTACGTCGAAAAACATGCCGAAATTCAATTCGATCTCGATCAGCGGCTACCACATGCAGGAGGCCGGAGCAACCGCAGATATTGAACTTGCTTACACGCTCGCGGATGGTCTCGAGTACCTGCGTGCCGGGATCAACACGGGGATGGACATCGATACTTTCGCACCCCGCCTGTCATTTTTCTGGGCGGCCGGGATGAACCATTTCATGGAGATTGCCAAAATGCGCGCCGCAAGGATCCTCTGGGCGAAAATAGTCAAACAGTTTAACCCGAAGAATCCCAAGTCGATGGCGCTGCGCACCCATACACAAACATCAGGCTGGAGCCTCACCGAGCAGGATCCTTTCAACAATGTGGCGCGTACATGTCTAGAAGCGCTTGCTGCGGCTCTTGGGCATACACAGTCGTTGCACACCAATGCACTCGATGAGGCCATTGCGTTGCCAACTGATTTCTCCGCCCGCATTGCGCGCAACACCCAGATCTTTCTGCAGGAAGAGACCCAGATATGCCGGTCCCTCGATCCATGGGCCGGATCTTATTATGTGGAGATGCTCACCCATGAAATCGCGCACAAAGCATGGGCTTTGATCGAGGAGGTTGAACTTCTTGGCGGCATGGCAAAAGCGATCGAAACAGGGATTCCCAAGATGCGCATTGAAGAAGCTTCGGCCCGGAAACAGGCAAGAATCGACTCGGGGAAAGACAAGATCGTTGGAGTCAACCTCAACAGGCTTGAAAAAGAAGATCCGATCGAAATTCTGAATGTGGACAATGCGGCCGTGCGCGAATCGCAAGTGCAGAGATTGCAGCAATTGAGGGCCAACCGTAACAATGAAGATGTTCAGCTGTCCCTGGATGCCTTAACTGCTGCAGCAGCATCCGGCGAGGGCAACATGCTGGCACTGGCAATCGATGCAGCGCGCAAACGGGCATCGCTTGGTGAGATTTCATTTGCACTGGAAAAGATATACGGGAGGTACAAAGCTGTGATACGAAGCATTTCAGGAGTATATTCCTCCGAATCAAAGGATAATGAAGCTTTCGCAAAGGCGAGGGAACTGGCCGACAAGTTTTCTGAAATGGAAGGCCGCCGCCCCCGCATCATGATTGCTAAAATGGGGCAGGATGGCCATGACCGGGGTGCCAAAGTGGTGGCTACCGGGTATGCCGACATTGGTTTTGATGTTGATATCGGCCCTTTGTTCCAGACACCGGCAGAATCTGCAAAACAGGCCGTTGAAAATGATGTGCATATCCTTGGAGTTTCAAGCCTGGCCGCAGGCCATAAAACCCTGGTTCCGCAGGTGATCGAGGAACTTAAAAAACTTGGCCGCGAAGATATCATGGTGATCGTGGGCGGTGTGATCCCCCCGCAGGATTATGATTTCCTCTATAAAGCCGGTGCCGCTGCCATTTTCGGGCCGGGGACCGTGGTTTCGGAAGCTGGGATCAAACTGCTTGAGATCCTGATCGAAAGCAGGAAATAATTCATGGAGCTGCAAACTTTTACGCTGCCCAACGGAATCCGCCTGGTTCACCATCCCATTGAGAACCAGGTGGCCCATTGCGGTCTGTTCATTCATGCCGGCTCCCGCGATGAAACGGATGCCGAACATGGCATCGCCCATTTTATTGAGCATACCATATTCAAAGGCACGGAAAAACGCAGTGTTTTCCAGGTTCTGAACCGCCTCGAAAATGTCGGTGCCGACATGAATGCTTATACCACCAAAGAGGAGACCTGCATTTATGCCTCTTTTCTCAGCGAGTATTACGACCGTACCCTCGAACTCTTCCAGGACATTTTTTTTCATTCGGTTTTTCCTGAAAAGGAACTGGAGCGTGAAAAACAGGTCGTTATGGATGAGATAAGGTCATACCAGGATACCCCCGATGAGCAGATATTTGATGATTTCGAAGACATGGTTTTTGCCGGGCACCCGCTTGGCAAAAATATCCTGGGTACGGCAAAGAGCCTTAAAAAATTCAAACAGGCCGATATCCTGGATTTTATCCACCGGAATTACCGGTTCAACGAAGTGGTCATTGCATCTGTGGGAAAAATTGACTTTAAAAAGCTGGTAAGGCTGGTCGGCAAATACTTCAGTGAACAGCCTCGTCGCGGGCAAAGCCATCCACGGATCGCATTTCAGAACTACCAGCCTTTCATCACCACCCTGAAAAAAAAGTGCTCACAGGTCCATTGCCTTGTTGGGGCCCCTGCTTATAAATTTGGACATGGCAGGAGGATCCCGCTGGCACTGCTCAACAACATGCTCGGGGGGGCTGTGATGAATTCAAGGCTGTCGCTGGCCCTGCGTGAACGCAATGGGCTGACCTATCACAATGAGTCGAATTATACCGCCTATTCCGATGCAGGAATTATTCATATTTATTTTGGCACCGATCCGGTTCAATATGAAAAGGCCCTGGCAATTGTGCACCAGGAGTTGAAACGCCTGCGTGAAGAAAAGCTGACAAGGGTCCAGCTTCATAACATTAAAAAACAGATTGTCGGCCAACTGGCCATTGCGCAGGAGTCGAACCTGGCGGCCATGCTGGCAATCGGCAAAAGTTACCTGTTGCAGAACCGGTTTGAACCGACGGAGATGATTATTGAACGCATCTGGGCTACCACAGCCGAAGAACTGATTGACATTGCAAACGAAATCTTTGACGAAAGGCAGTTAAGCATGTTGACTTTCAAATAGTATTTTCTTCAAGGAATATTTCGCGGTATTTGAAAATTCCTTTCACCTGCCTGTGAATGAACATCCTGTCGAGCATATCCCCAAATAAACCAAACGGAACTTTATAAAAAAGTTTATCTGTCATCATCACCCCATTTTCGACACTTTCGAAATGATGCTCATGATGCCAGATGGAATATGGTCCTGAACGCTGGTCGTCAACAAAATAAAACGGTTCATTAACCTGGGTGATCTCAGTCACCCAGGTCATGGGGATATTCAACAACGGCGATACTTTATAGGTGATGATCAACCCGGGATAAACTTTTTCCGGGAGGTTTGATGTAATTACAAAGTTCATCTTTTTGGGTGTAATCCTGCTAAGGTTGGCCGGGTTGCTGAAAAATTTCCAGGCTTCGCTTGCAGTCATCGGTAAAAACTGCCTGAATTCAAGTTTGCGCATGTTTCAAATGTTCTTTATTGTATGACAAGACAATAGGAAAACGCGGGGAAATGATAATTATTGAAGATTTTCAAGAATCTTTGTATTTTGCATCCATATAACATCGCCCATGATTACCGACCTCCTCCTTGAGTATTCCGAAGCCCACACCACCCCGGAAACCCCGTTGCTCGCCAAACTGAACCGCGAAACCCACCTTACACAGGTTTACCCGCAGATGCTGTCGGGGCACCTTCAGGGAGCCCTGCTCCGTATGTTCGTGCAGATGATCAGGCCCAAACGGGTACTTGAAATAGGGACATTTACTGGCTATTCGGCCATTGCGATGGGGTTGGGGTTGATAACACCCACGGCTTCTCCCGATAGGATTGCCGTACCCCCTGGTACTCCTGCAGGGAGGGGAGGTGCGTTGTTGCATACCATTGAGGTGAATCCGGAACAGGAGGATGGAATCCGGAAATTCATCAAAGAGGCAGGACTTGAGGAGCATATCATACTGCATATCGGGAGTGCCCTTGAAATCATACCGGCACTGTCTGAAGATTGGGACCTGGTATTCATCGATGCCGATAAGCCGAATTACCTGAACTATTACAACATGGTGTTGCCACGGGTTCGCCCCGGCGGGTTTGTGATAGCCGATAACGTTCTGTGGGACGGAAAGGTGACCGGCGATCCGGCAAAAATGGATAAGGATACCTGCGGAATTGTTGAATTCACTGAGTTTGTGCACCAGGACCCCAGGGTTGAAAACCTTATACTGCCGGTGAGGGACGGGCTTATGGTGATCAGGAAAATTGATGTCGCCTTAGATTGAACTTATCCGGATATTATCCTTGTTATTGATTGGTCCATTCTTAAAACAGTTGAGCAATGAAAATCCTTCCCGGAATATTTTTTATCAGTTTATTAACTTCATCAGCTTTTTCGCAGTCATTAATAATTAATCCGGTAGTTGATGAAAAGACGGAACTGTTGAGTATCGTATTCAGACTGGCTGGGGCAGAGGAATACATTAACAACGAGATGAAGAATTATACGGATGCGATTGACAAATATTTCAACCCGTACAAAGATGATGCGCTGATAAAATTTGTAAAAAAGATCCGGAAAAAGAACGGCGTTTCATATGATGCGGTGATGTCGATGGCTGTTCATATTGAACTTGATAACGGATCGTACAGGTTGAAAAACAATGTTGAGAAGAACAGCCTGGACAGCCGCTGGGGAAAATATCCGGGACAATTCATCGCCTTGTTAAACAGTTTTTGTCAGAAAACTGATTTTCCCGGATTCTATTCCGCTCATAATCCACTTTTCTCAATTGCGGAAAAACGGGTTTCTGAAGTTGTCAAGGAAATCGACCTGGGGTGGTTTAAAACTTTTTATGGTGAAAAGCCCGAAGGCAGCTACAATCTGATAATAAGCCTTACAAATGGCGGGGGTAATTACGGTGTCAAGGTCAGGTACCTGGATGGCAAAGAGGAAATGTACTCCATAATCGGGTCGTGGGAAGCAGATAGTGTTGGAAATCCGGTGTATTCAGCAGAAATATCTGAAACTATCATTCATGAATTCGGTCATTCATTCTGCAACAGGCTTGGTGTGAAATATTATCCCGAAATGAAAACCGTTGCCGATGTGTTTTTCAACCTTGTCGGGGATAACATGCGGAGGCAGGCATATGCCAATTCTCAGACAATGGTAAATGAAATGCTGGTGCGTGCTTCTGTTATCAGGTATTTCCAGGACCATGCGGCGACTGAAATGAAAATTAAACGAATGACCGGGGCTGAACAGGCAAACGGGTTTATCTGGATTTCAAAGCTTGTAAACTCGATGGCAAAGTACGAGAACTCCCGTGAAGAATACTCGACACTGGACAAATACATGCCCGAAATTGTCAGGTTGCAGAACTCATTATCACCCGGAGAGGAGTTAAAAATGACAGAAGAAAACCGGCCAAAACTTGTCTCTTTTTCAATTTCAAACAACCGTAAGGATGTTGATCCGGCAACAAGGGAACTGATCCTGACTTTTGACAAACCCATGATGGCGCGACCTTATGGGATGAGCAAAGGTAAATGTGGCGACAGGTGCTGGCCCAAAATTACTTCGGTAAAATGGGCACCTGACAAAAAGAACGAGTTGGTTGTATCGTGGGAACTGGAACCGGATCACCAGTATTCATTGGTCTTTCCGGCACAGTTTTTCATGGATGAGAATGGCTTTTTTATGAAAGAAACCTATAGCCTGGATTTTTCCACCAAAAAGTAAAGCCAGGTTGATCGTGCATTTCCGGTAAGATACTTGAGTGTTGCCGGAAGGCCCTTGGTTCCCTTCAGGGGCCATTAACCTACACGGTATTCAAACTTCACCGCTTCCAGCTCTTCGTTGGCTTTGATGATCTTCTTTTTCAGGTCTTCCTTGAAACCGGCCAGTTTGTCGTGAAGTCGGTCATCGCTTGTCGCAAGGATTTCGGCAGCAAGGATGGCAGCGTTCAGTGCGCCGTTGATCCCCACCGTGGCTACCGGTATTCCCGGGGGCATCTGGACGATGGCCAGGAGGGCGTCCAGGCCTTCGAGCGAGGCCTTGATTGGAACACCGATCACAGGAAGTGTCGTCATTGCAGCAATGACACCGGGAAGGTGTGCAGCCATGCCCGCAGCGGCAATGATGACACGTATCCCGCGTTTATGGGCATTCCGGGCAAACTCTTCGACTTTTTCGGGTGTCCTGTGGGCTGAAAGGGCGTTCATCTCAAAAGGGATGTGCATTTCATTCAGGAATTTGGCAGCTGCCTCCATGACCGGGAGGTCGGAAGTACTGCCCATGATGATGCTGACTCTGGCTTCCATGAGGGGTGTTTTATTGTGACGTCGCAAAAGTAGAAATATTTTAACTACCTTTGTGCGAAAGTAACATATCACTGATTATGACAAAGGTACAGGTGAGGGAACTGGTTTTCGAGAAGTTTATCAGCAAGGAAGATATTGATGTGGCCGTACAAAAGGTAGCCGATGGGATCAACCGCGATTTTGAGGGAAAGAATCCATTGTTGCTGGCAATCCTGAATGGTGCATTTATCTTTGCCTCCGACCTCATGCGAAAAATTACCATTCCGTGTGAAATTACCTTTGTGAAATTTGCTTCATACGCCGGAACAACCACAACCTCCGTCGTAAAGGAACTTATCGGTGTTGATGAAGATTTAACCGGCAGGCATGTGATCATTGTTGAGGATATTGTTGATACCGGGATCACCATGCAGAAACTCCTGGGCGATGTCAATGAGAAAAAGCCTGCTGAAGTTAAGGTTGCCTGTTTCTGTTTTAAACCGGAAGCATTTCAGAAAGATTTTGCAATTGACTACGTTGGCCTGACAATATCCAATGATTTTATTGTCGGATACGGTCTTGATTATAATGGTTATGGCAGGAACCTGCCCGATATTTACAAAATTGTCAAATGATTAATAACTGATTTGATGAAGTGCCCACGTGCCTATGATTTATCACCTTGTCACTTGTCACTCGTAACTCGTCACTTTGTCACCTTGTTACCTTGTTACCTTGTTATCTTGTTACCTTGTCACTATGTTACTCCTTAAAACCCTACCGTAATGTTCAATCTGATCCTATTTGGTCCCCCGGGTGCCGGGAAAGGAACCCAGGCTGTTAAAATTGCTGAAAAATTTGGCTGGAAACATGTCTCTACCGGTGATATTCTCCGTGCCGAAGTAAACCAGGGAACTCCCCTTGGGCTGAAAGTCAAATCGGTCATGGATGCCGGCCACCTGGTTTCGGATGAATTGCTGATCGAAATCATGGAGTCGGTGTTTGTCAACAACAATACTGTCAAGGGGTTTGTCCTTGACGGATTCCCGCGAACGCTGAACCAGGCGCAGGAACTTGATAAGATGCTTCTGCGGCACGGCGAGGTAGTTTCACTTGTACTGGCACTTGAAGTTGATGAGGAGGAACTGGTTTCCCGTCTGCTGAAACGGGCGCTGGACCAGGGGCGTAAGGATGATGGCGAGGAGGTGATAAAAAACCGTCTTGTTCAGTATCATCACCATACCAAGCCATTGATTGATTACTACACAGATCAAAATTTATACCAGGAGGTTCACGGAGTAGGAACCATTGAAGATATTTTTAGCCAGCTTTGTCTGCAAATCAAACCGTGATTTTTTTCACGCTGATTTCTGCGGATAATTTCCGCAGATTCCGGCAGAATAGTTTGAAAACAAAACACTTAGCATACATTACCATTATTCGTTAATCTTAATTCATTTAATCGTAAATCCATTTTGTCTGATTCAAATTTCGTTGATTATGTAAAGATCCATTGTGCTTCCGGGAATGGTGGTGCAGGTTCACGACACTTTATGCGCACCCGTACCAATGCACATGGCGGACCCGACGGCGGCGACGGCGGCCGGGGAGGGCATGTCATCCTCAAAGGGAACAGCCAGTTCTGGACTTTGCTGCATCTTAAGTTCACAAAACACCTCAAGGCCGATCACGGCGGAGCCGGATCCAAGCAACTTATGCATGGCGCAAACGGAAAAGATGTGATTATTGATGTGCCACTGGGAACAGTTGCGCGCGATGCCGAAACCAACGAATTTGAATGCGAAATCACCGAAGACGGGCAAACCTATATTATTGTTCCCGGTGGTCGCGGAGGCCTTGGAAATGATCACTTTAAAACGCCAACCCGCCAGGCTCCGAAGTTTGCGCAACCCGGCGAACCTGGACTTGAGTTCTGGAAAGTTCTTGAACTGAAACTTTTGGCCGATGTCGGGTTGGTTGGTTTTCCAAATGCAGGCAAATCGACACTGCTTTCGGTAATTTCTGCTGCAAAGCCACAGATAGCCGATTACCCGTTTACCACGCTTGTCCCGAACCTTGGAATTGTGCGGTATCACGACAACAAATCATTTGTCATGGCTGATATCCCGGGGATCATTGAAGGTGCCCACGAAGGGAAGGGCCTGGGATTGCGGTTCCTGCGCCACATTGAGCGGAATTCCACCCTTTTGTTCATGGTTCCGGCTGATTCAAAGGATATCCGCAAGGAGTATGAGATCCTGCTGAATGAATTGGCACAATACAACCCTGAACTCCTGGACAAAACGCGGGTCCTGGCTGTAACAAAATCTGATCTTGCCGACGATGAAATCCTGCATGAACTTCAAAAGGATTTGCCAGGAATCCCGACAGTTTTTATCTCCTCACATCAGCAAACAGGGCTTGAGAAACTGAAAAAGACGTTGTGGACGGAACTTAACCGGCAGATTTGAAATGAATTAAAAATTAAAAATTACGAAATACGGATGCTGAGAGACCTTTTCAGTATATTGCCAATAAGCGTTTTACATTTTCATGAGCGGCATTGTTATCTGCCTGAATAGATGCTAGAAACATTAAAATCAATTGACCAGGGTTTATTTCTCTTCTTAAACGGACTGCATACCCCTTTTTTTGATGCCATCATGTTCTGGGGTACCAACTCCCTCACATGGCTCCCGTTATATGTTTTGATGTTATACCTGGTGATCAGGAGGTATAAGTGGCAGGCAATCTGGATCGTTCTTTTTGCAATACTCATGATTATTGTCAGCGACCAGCTCTCGAATTTTTTCAAAGATTTTATTGAAAGACCCCGTCCCACTTATGAACCAGGGCTCAAAGGGGTGCATACCGTAAACGGATACCTTGGTGGTCAGCATGGTTTTTATTCGGCCCATGCTTCGACGAACCTGGCCATTGCAGTGTATCTCATCATCCTGCTTGAAAGACCGTTCCGGTTTTTCCCGATGCTGATGCTTATATGGGCCATATTCATAAGCTATACCAGGATTTATCTTGGCGTCCACTACCCGGGTGATATCCTGGCCGGATGGATTGCAGGCGGACTGATCGGCTGGGGTTTTGGCCAGCTGTGCGGATGGTTTATCAGGAAACCGGTATAGTACCAGTAGCTAAGTGTTTGTTCCCAATGATGTTGCACCGGCTCATGAAAAAAAGTGTCGGTTGATATATCATTTTATATAAGAGTGACGTTTTTAGAATGAATCCAGTATTCAGCCCCGCCTTAAACAGGAGGAACCAGTTTCTAGAGGCTGTCTCAAAAGCATGAAGCCCTATGTTCACCGCGAAGACGCCAAGACGCAAAGAATTGATTATCAATAGTTTTATTTTTCGCGTCTTTGCGTCTTAGCGGTGAAATTTGACTTTTGAGACAACCTCATCAGGGGGATGAGGTAAGGTCTGTTTATTTGGTTCTTAAAGTAATCTAAGTAGTTCATAAAAACCAATAAAACATGAATAAGTTATTGAAAATCATAGTGATCATGGTTATTTTTGTATTTGTCAGCCCCAGGGGTGTCGTTGCCCAGGGGCCGCTTGACCCTGTACGGCTGGGGACCTGGATTGTGAATGCAGGTGCAGGATCGGGCACTCATTTCTTTGGCAACGGGGTTGGCGTGGGTCCTGCCCTGAAGGGTTCATTTGAAACAGGCATGTGGGATCTTGGGCCGGGGGTGATCACCCTTGGCGGCGAAGCGACGATCTCCTTTTTCAGTCAGCATTATGGTATTGACAACTGGAACGAATCCTGGGTTAATTTTATTTTTGGTGCGCGGGGAGCCTACCACTATGGCTGGAATGTAGAGGGGCTGGATACCTATGGCGGAATCCCGCTTGGCATCGGGTTCTGTGCCCATGGATGGGACCATCATGCCGGGAACTACGGGTATACACCTGTATATCCTTATGGCGGTATCTTCTTCGGCGCCTCGTACTTTTTTACCAAAACATTTGGTGTCAACGGCGAGGTGGGATATAATTCAACCTATGCCAACATCGGCGTGGTGTTCAAACTGAAGTAGATTCAATTAAAAATTGAATTACTTTTACAGGGTCAAACACTTTTTGCGTTGTCAGGCTCTTATATAAAAATATTATTTTACGTCCTTTTTCTTGTCTGTACGGCAATCCTGCCATTCAATGTTTCATTCGCTGGCATACCAAGGGCAGACAGTCTCCATCGGGAACTCTTCAGAACAGACGACGTCATAAAAAAGATCGAACTGTACCTTGCGATTTCAAAGGTTTACGAGACTGCCAACCCTGATTCCGCCGAGATTTTCTGGAAGGAGGCCCAAAACCTTGCCTGGCGTCTGAAATCTGAAAAGCCGCTTGCGGATGTGTATGCACAGGCAGCTTTCTATGCATTGAAGAAGAACCAGCTTGACCAGGCATTTCTGAATTTCACCCTCGCCGCAAAATATTACAGAAATTCAAATGATCAGGTTCTTTATGCCCGTATGAAATCGATGATGGGGAGCATCTGTCTTGTCAGGGACAATATTGCCGAAGCCATGACCTATTACATGGAGGTAATCGATCTTTCCGAAAAGCTGCAGTTATATAAAATCTTACCGCATGTCCTCAACAATGTCGGGAACATTTATATGGATTCCGATGATTTTAACACGGCGCTCGGGTACTTTATCAGGGCACTTCAACTGTTCCGGAAGATCGGCGATACAGTCAATGTCGCTTACCCGCTTCTGAACCTGAGTGAATGCTACTTTTACCTCGGCAACCTGGATATGGCGAAGGATTATGCGCGGCAATCCATTGAGGTTGCAAACAAGGCAAAGGACAATATCATGGAATCACGCGGATTGATGATTCATGGAATGATCCAGAGCAAACAGCTTGATCTGCCCGGCGCAATAACAATGCTCAACAAAAGCCTTGAACTCCAAAGAAAACATGCCAGCATCCATCCCGGACCACCGAACATTCAGTATTCTGAATTGCTGGCAAGACTGGGCGACACCTGGTATCAAATGGGAGATATGCATAAAGCCTTGATATATAACCTGGAAGGGTATTCGGTCGCCAGGTCGATGAAGCAGGTAAGGCAGATCATGGTCTCCGCCCAGCAGCTAAGCCAGGTCCACGAGCA
This sequence comes from Bacteroidota bacterium, assembly GCA_026391835.1. Taxonomy (GTDB): domain Bacteria; phylum Bacteroidota; class Bacteroidia; order Bacteroidales; family FEN-979; genus CAIVAT01. Next base: position 114,036 of record JAPLDF010000041.1, on the reverse strand, counting down.
TCGGTCAAGACTTGATTCGGCATTGTTCTACTACAAGATATTCATGGCCCAGGCCGACAGTCTTGCAAAATCCGGGAATATCAAGGCAGTTAAACTGATGGAAGTCAGGCAGGAATACGAGAAAAAACGCCAGGATGACGAGTTGAGCATGGCCATGGCCAAATCGTCAAAACGTACCATTTTGATCGTTTATATTGCAAGCGGGATTGTTTTGCTCGCGGTAATCCTGATCCTTTTCCTGATGCTGAAACTGGAAAAACAGAAAAAGCAAAAATTCGAAATTGAAAAGCAGGGCCTGAATGAAAAACTTGATTTTCAAAATAAGGAGTTGACTACCAATGTAATGTATCTCACCAGGATGAATGAACTTGTATTGGTTCTGGCCGAAAAACTGAAGAAAATGGATCTCGCCAACGACTCAGAAAATGCGAGAATCATAAAATCAATCATCGGTGAACTGGAACGTGCTTCGAACCCGGATAACTGGAAAGATTTTGAAGTGAGGTTTCAGCAGGTACATACCGATTTTTACAAAAAACTTGGGGACCAGTTTCCCGATCTTACCCCGAATGAGTTGAAATTGTGCGCTTTTCTCAGGTTAAACATGAGTACCAAGGAGATTTCCGCCATCACCTACCAGTCACAGAACAGCCTTATGGTCGCACGATCCCGCCTGCGGCAAAAACTTGGCATTAGCAAGGATGAAAACCTGGTGATCTTCCTTTCTCAATTGTAGGCAGACATACCATCACTTTCCAAAACCCCCTTTGTGTCGTTTGTGCCTCCTTTGTGCCTTTGTGGTTAGCTTTTTTTAACCACAAAGGCACGAAGATTTTTCACAAAGGGCACAAAGGTCATCTTTGGAAGGTCTCAAAAGACGTTGTCCTTAACTTACCTCCATCTCTGTAACTATCAGAAAATCAAGCTCGATATGCAATGTAATATGCCTGTACAGCTTTTGTAATATGGTATTATTTGACTATGTGTTGTTTGGGGAATAGATTTGCCGGTGAAATGTCCAATCTGAATTTCTGCACTGCACCATGGATGAACTGAATGAAAATGAAAAACCCGCTTCCTGGCTGGATGATCTCTCAGAACTGATCAGGAGAAAGAAGGCGGAGAACGAACTGCTAAAGAAACTCCAGGGAATCACCGGTATTCCTGATGATCACCAGGGCGATACCGGTAATCCGGGTGCTGAAAATAAGAATGAACAGGAAAAAGAGTCTTAACCAAAAAACCAAAACGATGAAAAGAACAATTGTTACCATCATTTTTGTTATGATTATCAGTGTGTTGTCTTTCGGGCAGTTAACGGGTACAAAAAATATCCCGGGCGACTACACGACTGTCAGCAATGCAATTTTCGCACTCAATGGATTGGGTGTTGGCACCGGAGGGGTGACCTTCGTGATTGCCGGAGGCTATGCAGAAACCCTGCCTGCCCTCAACTCCGGATTGATTACTGTAACTGGTACAGCGGCCAATCCAATCGTGTTCCAGCGCGGTGTCGGCGGAGCCAACCCGGTAATCAGCGGCTGCACAGCAGGCCCCAATGCATTCGATTATGTATTCGGACTGCAGGGAGCCGATTATATTACCTTCGATGGAATTGATGTTGCCGATGCAACCGGTTCAATTGAATGGGGCTATGCCGTTCTGAAGGGTTCGGCTACAAACGGTTCACAGTTTATAACCATTAAAAACTGCAATATCACCCTGAAGCAGTCAAATGCCAACACGGTAGGGATCTATTCAGCAAATATTCTGCCCGGAACTTTACCTGCCGCACAACTCACTGTAACGGATGTTGCCGGGTCAAATTCAAATAATAAATTTTTCAGTAACACGATCTCTGGTTGTTACAGCGGCATCGTTGTCAACGGATTTGCTGATGCGGTTTCTCCTTATACATACTATGATCAGTCGAATGAGCTCGGTAAAGATGGCGGGAACACCGTTACAGGACCCGGGGGAAACTCAACTGCATGCTATGGAATCTTCACCTCCTACCAGAACCGCCTGACCATCGCGAATAACCTGGTGAACGGTACCGTAAACAGCAACGGTGCGGGGACCTGCGCCGGTATCCAGTTGAATACTGCAAACAATGCAAATGTAAACGTCTATAGCAATACAGTGACCATCGCCTATAACGGTGTTGCAAATTTCTATGGTTTCTACAATAACATGGGATCGACTTGTACAAACAACACGTACAATTTTTACAACAACATCGTTACGAATTGTACATACCCCAATGCAACCTCCAATAGTTGCTACTATATGTATAACACCAACTCTGCTGTTACCATAAACCATTACAACAACCAGATCACCAACAATACATATGGTTCATCTGCAGTTGCCGCAACAGGAGCGATCTATGGCATGTATACAGGAGGAGGTCCGACAACTCAGTCAACTACAAATAACTATGGAAATACAATATCCGGTATTGTCCGAAAACAATCGGCTGCCGGAGGAACCGGGTCAACCTACTACATGTACCTCGTCGCTGGCGGAACCCAGGCCATGATCAACGTTCACGACAATCTCGTTGCCAATGACACGAATAACACAGTTGGGGTCGGTATTACCTATTGTCTGTATCTGAATAACGGCTCTTTGGTGAAAAACTGCTACAACAACACCATCAGGAACATTCACCAGGCCAATGGCCAGGTTATCGGTGTGTATATGTCGGAGGGGAACAACCAATCTGTATATAACAATAAAGTTCAGAATATGAAAACGTTAGGCAGTGTCGCTGCCTCCTCCATCGTATATGGTTTATGGCTCCAGGGTTCAAGCTCAGGAGGCCCATTATACGCCTACAATAACATGATCTCCGAATTAAAAGCGCCCAACTCTACCTCGCCAAATGCACTTTATGGTATTTATGGGTTTGGTAGCGGTCTTGCCACACTTGGCATCTTTAATAACACCGTTTACCTGGATGGTACTTCAACCGGTTCCGGGTTTGGCACCGTAGGTCTCTATCTTGGATCAGCACCTGCCTCGATCGACGTACGCAACAATATCATTGTAAACAATACCACTCCTACCGGTACCGGCCTTGCGATAGCCATGAAATCGAATAAATACAGTTTGTTTTTCCCCGGGGTGCAAAATTTCAGCCCAGCTGTCAACAATAACAATTACTTTGCCGGAACTCCATCTTCAACACACCTGATCGCCTATATTACCGACGGAACAAACTTTGTCACTGATATGACACTGAATGACTACAAAACGAGAGAATGGCCAAAGGAGTGTTACTCTGTTTCTGAGAACACACCATTTGTTAATGTGACTACTTCACCTTACGACCTTCATTTAAGCACCTCACTTCCTACTCAATGTGAAAGTGCCGGTACAGTTGTTTCTACACCGGTGAGCATTGTGAACGATTTTGACTATGATGCAAGATATCCAAATGCCGGGTATCCTGAAAATCCCACTTATCCGGCTGTTGCGCCCGATATGGGGGCGGATGAACTGGCAGGGATACCTGATGACAGGCTTGCCCCGGTGATCATCTACACACCCCTGGCAAACTCCACTTCGACAGATGACCGCATTCTGACTGCCACCATCGCAGATGCTCATGGAGTGCCGACCTCCGGTTTGGGTATGCCACGCCTGGCATGGAAAAAGTTTTATACCGGAACCTGGAATTATGTTGACGGGGTTTCTATTGGCAGCAGCCAGTACACTTTCACATTCGGTGCCGGTGTGAGTTCGGGCGACAGTGTTTATTATTATGTCCTGGCACAGGACCAGTTTACCACGCCCAATGTTGGAACCTATCCCTTGATCGGCTCAGGCGGATTTTCAGTTTCCCCCCCGGCAGCCTCCGTTCCACCAACTGCTACCAGCGCTTACAAAGTCATTGCAGGAAGGTGCGGCACCCTGACGGTTGGTGTTGGCAAGTTTTACCAGACCATTACCCAGGCATTCAATGATCTGGCGGCAGAAGGGGTCAATTGCCCGGTTGTCCTCGAACTCACAGACAACACCTACCCAACCGAAACCTGGCCAATGATCATCAACCCGATCCCGGGTACCAGTGCAGTGAATACGGTGACCCTTCGCCCGGCTGCCGGTAAAACACCATTGATTGAGACGTCGATTGCTACTGTTGGTCCATATTATTACAGCATGATCAGTCTGAACGGATGCCAGTATGTGATCTTCGACGGATCGAACAGCGGCGGCAGCGACCGGAGCATGACCTTCAGCAACTATTTTTCCGGAGTTGGAGGGTCTGCTGTTATCGGTTTGCATAATAACGGCCTTGCAGGTGCCGGAAATATTACCATCAGGAACTGTATTGTGAAGGCATTTACCGATTATGTCGGAAACAAACAGGGAATTGTATGCTTTACAATCGTAGGAAATGCGGGCTACCACGACCTTTTATTCACAAATAATGAGGTGAAAGCTGGTAAATTCGGTATCCAGATTGCCGGTATCACCTCAAATCCATGCAACAATGCAGTGGTTACCAACAACATTGTTGGCTCATCAGATCCATCGCAAGCGATTACCGCTCTTGAAATTTCAGTAGGCTATACAAATAATGTGCTTATCCAGGACAATGAGATTCTTGGTCCACCTGCAGGAATGAGTGGGTTTTATCTTGGCCAGCCGATTGGTATCAATATTACCAGCGGTGTGACCCTTTTAACCATCAAACACAATACCATTCATGACCTGTACTCATTGGATGCAGCAGTCCCATCAACAGGGATCTTTTATAGTTCGAATACACCAACAGTGACGGAAATTTCAAATAACCTCATATACAATATCAAAAGTACTGGATCAAGCCTCGCTTTTAATGGACCAAATGCCATCGGTTTATATGTCAATTCAGGAACCAATTTTAAGATTCAGCACAATTCGATCTGGATGGAAGGTAGCTACCTGAATACGACAACCGCTGCTGTTTCGGCTTGTGTTTATTTCAGGAACAGCATCACTCTTGTCGATTTCCGGAACAATATCCTGAAAAATTCCTCCCAGCTTCTTCCCGGCGGTACGGCAGCATCCAAATCCTATTGCATCGCAGTCGGAATAAGCCCTTCGGCTTTCACCACACTTGACTACAACGATTATTTTTGCGATGGGGTCGGAGCTGTTCTTGCTTCGTACAACAGTGTCGACAAACCAACACTGCTAGACTGGCAGACAATAACCTCCATGGATGCACACGCAAAAAATATTGACCCGGTATTTACATCCGCTACCAACCTGTTGCCTACTTCCACTGCCATGCCGAAAGCCGGGATTTACATTCCTGCCCTGCCAATTGACTATGCAGGTGTGGCCCGCACAAATCCGCCGGACATGGGAGCATTCGAGTTCTCCCCAATTCCGGCAATAGCCACAACCGCTGCAACAGACATCCTTGTAAATTCCTCAACCCTGAACGGAACAATCAATCCCACATCCCTGGATGTAAATGTCTATTTTGATTATGGACTTACCACTGCATATGGTACATCGGTCAATGGAAACCCGTTTACAGTTAACGGAGGCCTTCTGCTGAACATTAATGCTGCAATAGCCAGTCTTACAGCAAACACCACCTATCATTTCAGGATCAGGGCGGTCACTTTCGGCGGCATTACAGTCTATGGCAACGACATGACCTTTACCACGGCAAGCGGAATCCCTGAAAACATCACTGTTACAGGTACGATTGGGGAAACGGTCAGCAACTGCTACAATGCTTCAAACATGATCACTGTTGCCGGTGGTGGAACTACTTTTGAGGTTCAGAGCGGGGGCAGTGCGACGTTTATCGCCTGGCAGAAGATATCCTTTTTGCCGGGTACCATTGTACAAAATGGAGGGTATATGCATGGCTATATTTCGCCGGGCACATACTGCAATCCTCCGGCCATGCCGGCTGTAGCTGCGGGAGAAATGACCACACCGAATACCCTGCAGAATGCTAACTTCAGCATCTACCCGAATCCTGCCAGCGCAAACTTTACGCTGGTTCAGAAGGGCGACAAACTCTATGGCAATGTTAAAGTTGAAGTGTTCACCATGCGCGGCGACAAGGTGATGACCGAAACCATGATCGGCGAGAAGTCGCACGATTTCAGCTTCTCCGACATGGCAACCGGGCTGTACTTTGTAAAAGTTGTGGCCGATGGGTATGCGGAGACAATGAAGCTGGTTAAACTGTAATACCTCATCCCCCTGACCCCTTCTCCTCAAGGAGAAGGGGAGAAGGATCTACCCTGGGAACTGAGGGAAAAAGAAAATGATGTTGTGTTTGGTTAGGCCGTCCCGGGAAACCGGGGCGGTTTTTTTGTAAAAGTGTAAGTGCCTTAAAGTCAGATGTGTTGTTTTTCGGTTACCTGCTTGTACAGGTTTTGTAATAAGGCTGTACAGTTTATGTAATAGGTGTTTAACGATATGCTTTATATGGAGTGGGTATTTTTACAGTCAATATGCAGGGATAAAAAGAGTATTAACTAAAAACCTAAAAACATGAAAAAAATCATTATTACGTTGTTCCTGGGAATAACGTTCTGTCAATTGTCTTTTGGGCAGTTATCCGGAACCTATTATATTCCTGACGGCTCGCCCAATTACCCGACGATCACTGCCGCCATAGCTGCGTTGAACAGCCAGGGCGTTGCAGCCCCCGGGGTTACCTTTAAAGTGGCTGCAGGGTATACCGAGACGTTTTCAAGTGCCTCAGCCGGATTGATAACATGCGCCAACAGCCTGGCATCAAGTCCGATTATTTTTCAAAAGGATGGCACCGGGTCCAATCCGTTAATTACCTCCGCCAACGGGACAGGCACCGCTGATTATGTATTTGCCATAGCCGGTACCGACTATGTGACCTTCGACGGGATTGATGTGATTGATAATGCTGCACATGTAACTGCAACGACACAAACCGAGAGCGGTTATCTGCTGATGAAAGCTGTCGCTGATACCAGTGGGACGCAGCATGCAACCATTAAAAACTGCAGTATTTCGTTGAATCGTACCAATACCGGTACTGTTGGGATCAATCTCCGATCATGGAGAAGTGACACTCCCGGGACTAACAGGGGTATCAAAAATGTGCTCCAGGCCAACTCCTACAACTCATTCCAGGGAAATGTGATAACAAATTGTTTCAACGGGATCTATGCGATGGGAGTTGCTTCTGTTGCCCCATATACAAACTATGACCAATACAACGATTTCGGGTCTGTGGCAGGAAACAAGATATCGAATTTCGGGACTACCACAGGATCTCCAAGTGGATTCTATTGCCAGTACCAGAATAACCTGACGGTTGCCAAAAACAAGATCAGCGGGTCGGTGCCCGGTGGAAGTGCTTGTTACGGGATGCAATTCCAAAGTACCAGCAATGCCAGTGTCTATGTTTACGGCGATACTGTGAGTGTTCAATACAACGGTACAGGGGTGTTTTATGGTATCTGGGAAACCATGGGTACGACCTCGACAACAAATATCATAAGTATTCATGATAATGTTATAACCAACTGCACTTATCCAACCGCTACCTCCAGCAATTGTAATTATCTGAACATTTCCCATGGCGGCCCAAGTGTCAGCATCTATAACAACTTGGTTACAGGGAATCAGTATGGCTCTTCCACAACCACCTCCCAGGGGGCGGTGACTTATATCGTTACCAGTGCCCTGCCAACAGTATTGGGAACTTCTGATGTTTATAACAATACAGTCAGTAACAATACCAGGATCCAATCCCCTTCAGGTGTGGGAGGAACAACAACCTATATGCAGCTTGGTATTCAGTGTTACACGTTGAACTGTTACGGAAATATTTGCGACAACAATACCTCGACAACTACCGGGACGGTGTATGGAATATATTGCAACGTCAACCGGCCAATCACCAAAAACTTTTATAACAACTCTTTCACCAATCTTTCAGAAGCAAAAGGAACAACTTACGGGATCAACATTGATGCCGGCTATAACTGGAATATCTACAACAACAGGGTCCAGAACATCAGCGGGCCGGGTACTGCCAGCCTTATAACAGGGATATATCTTGGCAACCTAACCGGGGCCGGAAGCATCTATATCTATAACAACATTGTCGGCGACCTCAAGGCCGGTACAACGTCATCTGTATCTGCCATCAAGGGAATATACCTGTTCGGGTTCAATTCCATCTCAACAGGACTATACAACAACACGGTCTACCTGAATTCGACTTCAATAGGGGCCAATTTTGGTACAACCGGGCTTATGGTCACAAAATACATCCAGGTGCTGGATACACGGAACAACATCATCATCAATACATCAACGCCGAACGGGACCGGAAAGACCATAGCCGTACTGACAGATTCCCTGAATTTCGGAAACCTTTCCACAACCTCAAATAACAACAATTACTATGCGGGAACTCCCTCCTCACAAAGGCTGATATTCAGCGATGGAACCAACAGTGATTCAACCCTGCTGCAATATAAAATCCGGATGAGCCCGCGCGAATACCTTTCGGTCACAGAAAATACCCCTTTTATTTCAACAACGACCCCCTGCGACCTTCATGTCAGCAATGCGGTTCCATCCCAATGTGAAAGCGGAGGAAGTATCGTGGCAGTTCCGATGAAAATAACGACAGATTTCGACGATAATCCCCGTTATCCGAACCCGGGATATCCTGTTCATCCTACCTTTCCGGCAAATGCCCCGGATATTGGTGCAGATGAATTCGGAGGGATCCCTGCCGACCTTACCCCGCCCCTTATTACCTATTCCCCGCTTGCCAATGTCGCTACCACCGGCGACCGCACACTGGTTGCAACCATCACCGACATCCATGGTGTGCCCGTTACGGGAACTGGGTTGCCCCGTGTTTGCTGGAAGAAAAATTTTGGCGGTACCTGGACATACGTTACCGGTACATCACTGGGCAGCAACCAGTATTCCTTTAGCTTCGGTGCCGGAACGGCATTGGGAGATTCAGTGTATTACTTCATTTTAGCACAGGATTTGTGGGCCTCCCCAAATGTCAACTCATTTCCCTTTGCCGGTGCTGCCGGGTTTACAGCCAACCCTCCGGCAGTCGCAACCTATCCATCCGCACCTGCCAGTTATGTGATTGTTTCATCGATATGCGGAACGTTCAATGTAGGATCAGGAGGGGCTTATCCGACGCTTACTGCCGCCATCAGCGATATCAATTCAAAAGGCATTACCTGCCCGGTCACCCTCGTGCTTACCGACAATGCCTATCCGGCCGAAACCTTCCCGATCATACTGGAGCCTAATGGCGGAAGCAGCAGTACCAATACCCTCACCATAAAACCCAATACCGGTGTGCACCCTGTGCTGGCAGACGCCAGTGTATCCAGTGGACTGATAAAGGTAAATGGCTTCGATTACCTCATCATCGATGGTTCTGTCAATGGTGGTTCCGATAAAAGCCTGACTTTTAAAAATACCAGTGAAACCACAGGTGCCTATGTGATCGGTATGTTCAATAAAGGTGGAACCGATCCTGCTTCACACAATATCATCAGGAATTCAGTCATCAAGGGCGTAAGCTCAACAACGGTTACGAACTATGGCATTCTGCTAAGTTCGGTGAGCGGGGGGTACGACGATATTGTCATCATGGATGACTCTATCTGTGCTGCCAACACCGGGATCCAGTTCACAGGTAACTTTAGCTGGATCACCACGAACGGGCAGATCACGGGAAATGTGATCGGTTCGTCAAATCCTTCAGACTATATCGTTGCCAAGGGAATTCTGCTGCAATACTGCGATAATACCCTGATTTCGGGAAACAACATCATGGGATCAGAATTCGGGAACGGTGTGCCGCTCCATGGAGGGGTATATATCCTTGGTTATACAACTTTTACCAAGATCCGAAAGAATTTGATCCATGATTTCTACAGGAATGTTGACGACGGGTCCGGGGCTTATGGGATCTGGTACCAGGCGGAGGGCAATACTGAAACGGAAATTTCCGACAACGCAATTTATGGCATCAAATCATCGGGTGCCGCACCCGGGGTGTCACCGAATAATCCTTACGGTATTTACATTTACAGCGGCGGAAACATCAAGATTATACATAATTCTATATATCTGTATGGAAACGTGCTCTCTCCGACCGATGTACGTGATGCTTCGTCTTCATGCATCGGGATATATCAGGACGGAGTCCGTTCAAATAACATCGAGATAAGGAACAACATCCTGAAAAATTCCATGATGGGATTAACCGGAACATGTCCTTTAGACGGTAAAACCTATGCGATTGCAACGACTGCAAGCAATGCGGCAAATTTTTCAATTATCGACTACAACGATTATTATGTTGATGGGTGCGCCCACCACATCGGGGTGATGAACGGTTCCACTTTTCTTTCACTTCCTGATTGGAAGGCAGCCACCGGGCAGGATATTCATTCCACAGGTTTTGACCCGGCTTTCACATCCCCAACGTATTTGCTTCCAACATCTGGATCCTTTCCCAAAGCCGGGTACTACCTTCCTTCTTTACCATCGGATATTGCCGGTGTGCTGAGAACCGATCCTCCCGACATGGGAGCTTATGAATTCACCCCGGGTCCGTCGCTTGTTACCAATCCTGCCACCGGTGTTTCGGCAACTGCAGCAACGCTCAATGGTATTGCAACCCCTGCCGGCGAGAACTTAAGTCTCTATTTTGACTATGGAACTTCTGCAGCATACGGCAATACCGTTTCAGGAACACCCTCTACCTTAACGGGAGGTACTCCCCAGCCGATAACTGCCTCCTTAACCGGACTTTCAGGAAATACTCCATATCACTTCCGCCTGAGGGCAGTAACTTTTGCCAACAGCATTATCTATGGAAACGATATGACTTTTACAACGCCTGGCTCCATTCCTGAAAACACAACTGTTGCCGGAACGGTTTCCGGCATAACCGATACCTGTTACAATGCTACCAATACAGTCACGGTTGCCGGAGGGGACGATACTTTTGTAGTCCTGAATGGCGGCAGTGCAACCATGGTGGCCGGGCAGAATATCCTCTATCTGCTGGGGACGCGTGTGGAGGCAGGTGGTTATATGCACGGTTACATTTCAACCGGATCCTACTGCGGTGCCAAGGATGCTCCAATGGTTGACGGTGCAGGCGGATCGCAGGAGAGCGTGCCAGGCTCCCAACAGGTCAATTTCAATATTTACCCGAATCCCACAACCGGGAATTTCACTCTGGTGCAGAAAACCGGTGCTCAATACAACAATGTAAAAATTGAAGTGTTCAGCATCCGCGGTGAAAAAGTAATGACGGGAAACATGATCGGGGAGAAATCGCATGATTTCAGGTTCCCTGACATGGCTGCCGGAATGTACTTCGTAAAAGTTGTGGCCGACGGGTATGTGGAGACAATGAAGCTGGTTAAATTGTAATACCACCTCATCCCCCTTTTGGGAACCTCATCCCCCAGACCCCTTCTCCTCAGGGAGAAGGGGAGAAGGTTCCACCCTGGGAACCGAGGGAAATAGAAATGATGTTGTGTTTGGTTAGGCCGTCCCGGGAAACCGGGGCGGTTTTTTTCAGGGATAAATGCAAAATTGTACTGATGCAATGGGTATTTTTTGTAGTTTTATCACCTTGACAGATTAGTTCAAACAACCAAAATTATAATTTTCCTGACATCCTGCATCCATGAACAAATTCTTTATATTAATTCTTGCAACCTTGCTTGTTTTGGGAGCAGGATGCTCATCGACAAAAACAACAACTACCGCTGGCGGGCAATCCCGGGGCATCGAAGATAAAGATGTGACTGGTGCGTATATGGGGAATATTCCATGCGCCGACTGCGAAAAAATCAGCTATAAACTCAGGCTCAACACGGATTCAACCTACTTCGCAAGCATGGTCTATGCAGGGAAGTCGGAAACCCCGGTTAAGGCTGAGGGGAAATTTACAATTAGAAAAGACGGAGTCATTGCCCTTGATAAAAATGCGCAGGGTTTCAGGTACTTTATCCGGCAGCCCAATGGGCTGCTGATGCTTGATGCGCAAGGGAAAAAAATAAAGGGTGCACTGGCTGGCAAGTATATCCTCCTGCGGGTAAACATGGAAGCGGGTGCTTCTGAAAGTGCTGCTTCAACAATAGATTCACTCAGTATGGGTGCAAATGCCGACACAAGGCTCCAAAACACATGGGTTGTGGAGAAGGTAAACGGAACACCTTTAATCCCCGGAGATTATGCCAAAGGCCTGCCAAACCTCGAAATTCTGGTTAAACAGCAAAAGATTACAGGTCACGATGGCTGCAACAACATAGGCGGTACCTTTACCGCAACGAACACGACCATTACCTTCTCACCATTGTCCGGCACGAAGATGGCCTGCCCCGGAATGGAAAAGGGCGTTCAGATCGGAGTTTTCCTCAGTGGCAACACCTATGAATATTATTTTGACAAGCGACGCCTGGTCTTCACCCAGCAAGGAAGTGAAATAAGGGAGATCGTTGTAATGAAAAGTGCCCGTTAGTTTTTAATACCCGTAGGCTCTTCCTTCAATTTTATCCACCTTCACCTTCCATACACACACCTCACGGATGGACGGCGGGTTGAATTTGAATTCACCCTTTGTGTATTGGGCCATGACAGTATGGAAAGCTGAAATTTTTTCTTCGGGTTCGGTGATGAATTCGGCCTTCCCATAACACAGGACGCTCCGGTATTTCATGCTCCAGGAACATGCCACTTCTTCATTCTGGTATCTTAAGATGTGATCCGTCGTGAAATTAATACACACATCAGGGTGCTGTTTCAGGATATCGATCTTTTTGCCATGTTGTGCACCATGCAGGTATATCACGTCGTTGTTAAACCCGAAATTCATCGGGAGGACATAAGGCTTTCCTCCCTGGTCCACCATGGAAAGATGGCAATACTGGCTCCGTTGAATCACATCAACGAGTTCTCTTTTCTCAGAAATTGCGCGTGCTCTCATCGTGTTTTACTAAGCTTTCCAAAAATGAAGATATCACAGACAGGATGATGCTGAAAATCATTGCCCACCAGAAACCGTCAACCTTAAAGCCGGTCACCCAGGCGCTGGCGATCATGATGAGGAGGGCATTTATGACCAGTAAAAACAACCCAAAGGTGATCACAGTAAAGGGAATAGTGAGAATCACCATGAATGGTTTCAGGAAGACATTCAGAAAACTCAGCACCAGCGCAACGAGCAAAGCCGTCCAGAAGGTACTGACATGTATTCCCGGTAAAAGGTAGCCTGAAATCAGGATGGCGACCGAAGTCAACAGGAGTTTTGGGAAAAAAGGCATAGCGAACGATTTATCAGAAAACTGTCTTTTACAAAGGTAATGAAATTGCACAACACAGTAAGGGGGCCATGATACAATATGGCCCCCAGTAACAAGTTCCCGGATGTTAATGCGAACTACCTTGATTTAAGCAACTCTATCTCCTTCTGAAGTTGTTCTATCATCCTGCCCAATTGTTCAATAGTTGCCTGCTGCTCCTGTACTGCTTTTACAAGGGGTACTGAAAACTCACCATACCGCAGACCGTAAAAATCGTTTTCGTTTTTTGGTTTATCCACGCCACTGAAATCGTACCCAAGGTCATTTGCCGCTTTTTCAACCTCCTGGGCGATAAACCCGGTTTGCAACATTCCTCCTTTTATGGCTTCGGATTTTTTTGATCTTAAATTGTCGGGGGTATGCTGGAACCTGGCAATGGCTTCCATATCGAGGTGGTAAGTCACCGGGCGCAACTTCATGATGAATGCGATTCCCGGTACACTTTCATTCACATCTTTCTTGACTCGTTTGTCAGAAATATCCGTCCACCCGGCATAGCCGCCAATGCTTGTGATATCGTAGTTCCCGATGCGCACCTGGTTATCTGCCGAAACATAGCTGCCATGACCAATAGCCGTGGTATTGTCTTTGTCCATACCACTTCCGTTGGCCGAATTGCCGATTGCTGTATTGTAGTTCCCGGTATGATTTTGATAATAGGCCGAAAAACCGACACAAACGTTGCCAATTCCCCCGGTATTTAACTGCAGTGCGCCATTTCCGACTGCAATGTTGTGTGACCCTGATGTATTGCTGTACAGCGCCATTCTTCCCACGGCAGTATTAACCAGGCCGGTGGTGTTGGAATAAAGGGCCTGGTCGCCAACAGCTGTATTATAGCCACCTGTGTTGGTTAAAGGTGTTGCCCCTCCCTTTAATGCTTCATATCCCACCGCAGTGTTGTAAGTATCGATTCCGCTCGTTGTAGAATTGGCATTGGACATGGCCTGGTAGCCGATCGCTGTGCTTCGGCTGTTCGCCTTGTTGCTATAAAGCGCCCTGGTGCCGCATGCAGTATTCTCCGACCCGGTAGTGTTCGAGTTAAGCGCCCGGTAACCATCCGCAGTATTATTATTCCCGGTAGTATTTGAGGTAAGAGACAGGTACCCGGTTGCAGTGTTGTACTCGCCGGCTTCATTGGACTGCATTGCATAGGAACCTATACCAGTATTATATGACCCGGTATTTAAAATCAGCGACTTATAGCCAAAAGCTGTGTTGTTTGACCCGCTTTCGTTGGAATAAAGTGCATTAAATCCTGCCGCGGTATTGTAACAACCTGATAAATTTGAAAAAAGAGCCTGGTGGCCTGTTGCCGTATTAAAATATCCGGTCGTGTTGGTATACAGAGTTTTTGAGCCAACTGCCACATTCGCTTTCCCCTGGTTTCCGGATGCACCTACCCCATTGTTATACAAGGCTGAATCCCCGATAGCCACCAGGTTGCTTAGATCGGTATTGTTGAAAAGGGCGCTTGCTCCCAAAGCTACATTCGAGTACCCGGTTAAATTGTTGTACAGTGTACGCAGCCCGCCGGCCGTATTGTAACTTCCCGAACGGTTTATGTAAAGTGCAGCATAGCCAATGGCTGTGTTATAGCCACCTGTGGTATCATTAAAAAGTGATTTAAAGCCGGTGGCGGTATTTCCTGTTCCTTTGGTAAGGTTTGTCAGGGCTGCATACCCCTGCCCGGTATTGTAATCACCAGTTGTGTTATCGGTCAGTACCGCATACCCGTTTGCGCAATTGTAATCTCCCGTCGTGTTGGCGTTCAGTGATTGATAGCCAATGGCTGTATTGGTAACCCTGTTGCCAGCCCCCCTGCCGACCCGGAGACCGTTCATGCCGGCATCCTGGCCGTACACTTCAAGTCTGAAGGCAGGAGCAGTTGTGCCAATCCCGACACTGGTGCCATTGTTAAACAGGAAGCTGCTGGCAATCCAGCCGGCGCCGTCATGCCGAAGTGTCTGCCCGCCGGTACCCGCCGGCAACGCTCCTGCATTGAGCAGTAACCATGCTGTGCCATTGTAATAATAATACCCCTGGGTTCCGTTGGTTTGGTAAACCATCAGTCCAATGGCAGGGCTGGCTATGCCGGTCCGTTGCGTATCGGTCATACGTGGAACAAGAAATCCCCTGGAGGTGCTTTGAACATCCAGCATTGCGCTGGCATCGGGCAGTGATGCATCTGTGTTGACCGCTACCTGTGAAAGTGCCGGCGAAATCACCGCAATCATCAGAATGATGAACAAGTAAACTTTTTTCATGATCTTCTTCTTTTTAGAGTTGATTTGTTTGATTGAGTTAATATTGGATGGTTCGCCACTTAATTTTTAATTAATTTCACCGTTGTAACCTGGTTTTCTGTGTAAACCCTGATGAAATAGAGGCCTGGCATGAAACCGGTCACTGAGCTCAGATGACTCTGTTCTCCATGGAGATTTTCCCTTGTCAGCCTGATACCGGTCATACTGTATATCTCTATCGCAGTTAAACCAGTGTTGTCATTCCCGTTAACTTCAACGGTGAACATCCCTGAAGCAGGGTTCGGGTATACCCTGACCTGGTGTTCGCCGGTTGTTCCACGGAAAACACTCACTGCATCCATTCCCATTGCTACGCTGTTCATCAAAGCAGGAGGCTGACTGACACAATAGTTGCCATTGTCTGCAATATAGCCATGCAGGTAACCGCCAGGCGAAACCTGTGTGCCGGGCAGCATGGAAATTTTCTGTCCTGCAACCAGAATGGCGCTGCCTCCATAGTTTACCATAAATGTTTTACCATTCCCGGCAACTGTTATTGTTTGCGTAGCATCATAACAACTGGAGACACCATCGGGAATGTTAATATTGACTAATTCCTGGTTGGCAGGAGTTGTTGTGCTTTTTAACCCGGTGTATGAACCAAAGGATGTGATGCCTGTAGCCACAAGCATGTGGGTTGTTGCATCAGTCAGGCCGTAGGTAATCCATGGCAACGGGTTCACGCGGGTGCAGGATAACACAGTTTCGCTTCCTGTCACATCGGCGGGCACATACTGAAAGGTTGCGTTACAGGTAAAACTTGTAAAACCGGATTCTGCCAGGCTCCAGTAGCGGTTTAGATAATTTCCGGTTATCGCCGGGTCGGGATATTTTACATTTGCAAGGTTGATTCCGACCTGTTTGATGGCATATGTCAAAGGAAAGCTTGTGAAATTCAGTGTTGCCGGGGAATATGACGCGGTTCCGGTGTTGCTGCCAACCGGGAAGGTAAAGGTCGTTGAATAACCCTCCATGACATTTTTAAAAAGATGTCCGGTACCGGTCGGAACAACCATGGCCGACACGGATGGTGTCCCGCCAAACACGCCATTATGTCCCAGGGTTAAGTCATTGTTTTCAAGCATCAAATGGCCAAGGGACAGGACCAGCCCATTTTCGACATAGGTATTCCCGTCAAGGGTCAGTCCGGCAGGATTGTTTACGGCAACATTAAAAAAACTGCTTCTTCCGGTGATGTGCTGATTCTCACTCCCCGAAAATTCCACGTTATTGACAGAAATCCAGTTGATACTGCCAATATTCTGGTTGATCAGGTCCTTCTTCAGGATGAGGGAACTGTTGCCATTGCCATAAATTCCGCCTCCGTTCTGCACAACAACATTCTTAGTTGAAACCAGTTTGCCGCCGTCAGCGATTACCAGCCAGGACCCCCCAGTGATGGTTGTCTGGGCGCATACCTGTACCCCAATGAGAAAAATCAGCACAATGGAACAGGTGAAGTAAATAAGTTTCGTTTTCATAAATCACGATTTTTGTATTGTGAGTTAATTTTAGGACAAACCCTACTTTTTAGATTTCAGCTGATCAATCTCTTTCTGAAGCTTTTCAATCAGTGCCTTTTGCTCCTGGACTGCCTTTAACAAGGGTGCTAACAGTGCCGAATATGAAACTGTCTCAGGGATTCCTTCTTCGTTGTAGCTCACAAAATCGGGGTTGACTTTTTCCACCTCTTCCGCGATCAACCCATATTGCCTGACATTGCGTTGATCGGATTTGTAGGTAAACGTGACTGGCCTGAGATCATAGAGCCAGTGCAGGTTGTCCAGGTCACGAATATTATCCTTGTACCTTGCAGATGAGGCCAGGTAGCCGATTTTCCCGGTATTGTCAGCATAAAGGTCACGGTTGGTAGTACCCACCGTTCCCACATAGGCGCCCTGGCAATAAAATGTCTGAATGGCTGAATTGCCCAATCTTACCTGGTTGTTCCCGCTAACCTTGGTGTTGTTCCCAATGCCAACAGAGTTGTTGGTTTCAGCACATGTTCCGGAGGTTAGTGGCTTGGGTCCTGCATCATACCCGATAAATGTAGAGCTGTCGCCATTGGTAGTTGCATAACTCCCCACCATGGTACACCCTGGACCTACAAGATTGTTGAAATCGGAATAATAACCAGCAGAAAAGCCAACGGCGGTATTGTAACTGGAGTTGGTGCCAGTCAAAACCCCATCAACCAGGGCCCCGGAACCGATGGCCGTATTATTACTGCCTGTTGAATTAACTCTCATAGCGTGATATCCGACAGCCGTATTGTCATGACCAGTTGTATTGTGCGATGCTGCATATGCCCCGCTGGCAAGATTATTCGATCCTGTGGTATTGCTGTAGAGAGCATCGTATCCCATGGCTGAATTGTCATCTCCGGATGTATTTGAAAACAGCGCAATATCACCGATTGCAGTATTTTCAGAGCCCGTGTTATTTGAAGGAGTGGCACTGCCCCTTAATGCTTCATATCCTACAGCTGTGTTTTTTGTCTCAATGCCGGTGGTTGTGGAATTGGCATAATACAATGCATGGTATCCGATCGCGGTTGCACGGCTGTTTGCTTTATTGTTGTAAAGAGCGCCACTGCCATATGCTGTATTGTTGGAACCGGTGGTGTTGAACTGAAGTGACCTGTAACCACTTGCCGTGTTATAAGAACCGGTCGTATTGTTGCTGAGCGCTTCATTGCCACTGCCTGTATTGTAAGAACCTTCCAGGTTGTCGCCCAGAACATAGTACCCGATTCCGGTATTGTTGCTGCCGGTATTGTTATTTAACGCTGCGCTTCCAACAGCCGTGTTATTTAAACCATTGCCTGAATACAGTGCCGTGTAGCCGTATGCCGTGTTGTCAAACCCGGTTGAATTGGTATAAAGTGCCTGATATCCAGACGCATTGTTATGCCTTCCGGTCGTGTTTGAATATAAGGCCTGGTAACCGGTCGCCGTATTTTGATACCCTGTTGTGTTGGTATACAAACTTTTAGAACCAATTGCTGTATTGGCTGACCCATAGGTACTCCCGGTGGCGCCAAACCCGTTGTTATAAAGCGCGGAATCGCCAATGGCGACAAGGTTACTCCGGTCGGTGCTTAAATACAAAGCATGCGCACCCAGGGCAACATTGGAATATCCTTCGGTATTGTTATACAGTGCCCGCAAGCCGCCGGCGGTATTAAAATCACCGGAGCGGTTAAAGTATAATGATGCATACCCAAGGGCTGTATTGTGATTCCCATTGGTATCATTGTATAACGTTTTAAATCCGATGGCTGTATTACCTGTTCCTTTAGTCAGGCTCATCAGCGCTGCGTAGCCCAGCCCGGTATTGTTATCACCCGAGCTGATATTTTTAAGCACCCGGTATCCGTTGGCGCAGTTATAATCACCTGTATTTGTGCTGAGATTCATGGCTTCAAAGCCGACAGCGGTATTTGACCCACCGTTGCCGCCTCCCCGTCCTACACGGATCCCGTTGAAGCTTGCATCTGCGCCGGTAACCTCGAGTTTGAAAGCCGGAGCGGTTGTGCCAATCCCGACACTGGTGCCATTGTTGAACAGGAGGCTGTTGGCAATCCACCCGGTGCCGTCATGCCTGAGGGTCTGCCCGCCGGTACCTGCCGGCAATGCTCCTGCATTGAGCAGTAACCATGCGGTGCCGTTGTAATAATAGTACCCCGTGATTCCGTTGAGTTGGTAAACCATCAGTCCGATGGCAGGACTGGATATCCCGATCCGTTGCGTGTCAGTCATACGGGGAACAAGAAATCCCCTTGAGGTGCTTTGAACATCCAGCATTGCGCTGGCATCGGGCAGTGATGCATCTGTGTTGACCGCTACCTGTGATAGTGCCGGCGAAATCACTGCAATCATCAGAATGATGAACATGTAAACTTTTTTCATGGTTTTCATTTTGTCGTAAATTAAGGTGGCTGATTTATATTTGTAATGGTATGATGCGAAAATAAAAATCATGTAATACCTGACATGAACACAAGTGCCAAAATTATATCAATCGCAGCGCATGTGTTAACAAGCATGTGCTAACTTTTAACACAAATGTCTTTTTGAATTAATGATACTACACTGTCAATGAATGGGAGGGAAGCAGGGAGTCAGCATATAACCTGAAACAGGCGAACAGGATGGAATTAAATGATTCACGGTTTACGTGCTGCAACCGATCATCCGTTTTTTTAAATAATCGGATGGCAACTCACCATAAACCTCCCGGAAACATTTTGTAAAGTATGACAGATTGGTAAACCCTACGGCATAAGCAATTTCGGAAACGTTGCCGTAATGCTGATCCATGAGGTTGACTGCCCGCTTAAGCCGGATTATTTTGACAAATCCGGTTGCCGACATGCCTGTGAGTGCTTTCAGTTTCATATGAAGTCGCGACCGGCTCATGCTGGCGCTCTTTGTAAGAAAATCGATATCGATTTCAGGGTTCTCGATATGATCCTCGATCGATTTGATAAGCCGTTGCAAAAATCGCTCATCTACAGGTGTTACGGTTACATCGCCCGGCTGAAGCCTCATCTCGGTGCAGAACAAATTGCGCAAATGTTCACGCTGGGATATCAGGTTCCTGATCCTGGCCAGCAATTCTGAATTACTGAACGGCTTGCCGATATAATCATCCGCACCTGTCTCAAGCCCCGTAATTTTATCTTCGGTGGATGCCAGCGCAGTAAGCATGATCAGCGGGATATGACTTGTGCATACTTCGCCCTTGATTTTTGCACAAAACTCCATTCCGTCAATGCCAGGCATCATCAGGTCTGTGATGATCAGGTCGGGATGGTTTTCACAGGCCATTCTGAACCCTTCAGCTCCTTCTGCGGCTTCAGCCACGCTATAAATACCTGATAACAGCACCCTCAGATACCTGCGCATATCCGGATTATCTTCAACGACAAGGACCTGCGCAACTGTTTGTTCCCCCGTTTTTTCAATGGGATCATGCGGCGGTTTAACAGGCGAATGGCCTTGATAAACTGTCGGTTGAAGTGCCATTGCGGGCGTTTCTTTGTAAGCAGTGATCTCTGCTGTGTCGTTCGGGGAAAATACTTCCTTTTCAACCGGGAGAAATACGGTGAACAGGCTTCCCTGCCCCTCCCGGCTGTTCAATGTTATCACTCCGTGACTGAGTTCGACAAGTTCCTTTGTGAGCGCAAGGCCGATGCCTGTGCCTTCACGGCCATATTCCTTACCGTCTGATATCTGGAAAAACCGGTCAAATATTTTATCATGGTACTTCTCCGGGATGCCAATGCCGCTGTCCTGAATATCGATCCGGATATACCGGCTGCGAATTTTCTTTTGGAAAACTTTCATCCCGGAGACATCGCTGGAATTGACAAACGTTGCACTGACAGAGATGTTTCCACCCCCTGGTGTATATTTGAACGCATTCGAAAGAAGGTTATTGATCACCTTTTCAAGAATATCGGCATCAAATATTGCGGTGGTGTCATTCAGCAGAATTTCGCAGGTATAGTTGATGCTTTTTCGTTCTGCCAGCGACTGGAAAGACCCTGCAATACCTTTTATGACGAGCGAAATCTCCCCTTGGGTGAGTTTTAGTTTATGGTTGCCGGTTTCAAGGCGGGTAAGTTCGAGCAGTTGTTCGTCGAGTGTAAGCACCCGCTTTGCATTCCGCCTGATAATTTCCAGCAACACGCGCTCTTCAGCATCTGCATTTTCGAGCAGTTTTTCAACCGGGCCCAGCATCAATGACAGGGGCGTGCGGAACTCGTGTGAAAGGTTTGCAAAAAACTTCGATTTCACATGGTTTACTTCCTGCAGGTGCAGCTCAATCTTTTTCCTGCTGCGGATCCACATATAAAATGCCAGCAAAATGAACATGACTCCAATAAGCAGGCTCAGATATAGGTTCCTGTTCGCTTTGATGGTTTCCATCCTGAGTTCCTGGTCCTTTTTTAAGGAGTTCAGTTCAGCGATCATTGTTTCGTTTTTGACCACATCATACCTGGCCCTGATTTCTGCAATCGCATTCCGGTTCTTTTCATTTATAACACTGTCATAATACTGCTTGTGCAACTGGTAATACCTGAGCGCCTTTTTATATTCACCAGTCCCTGCTGCGGCTTCGTTCAGTATCTTATATGATTCACTCAACAAGGTAAGATCATGGATGTCGGTCGCCAGTTTCAGACTCTGGGATGCATTGTATGCCGCCCTGGGAAATTCATTGGCCTTCAGGTAATCATACCCCAGGTTGGCATAGTTGATGGCCAGGTCCTTTTTATTGTTCGCCTCCTGGTTGATTACAAGCGCTTTGAGGTGATACTGCAGCGCATTTTTCACATCCCCCATGTTCAGGAAAACCATCCCGAGGTTGTTGAGGGTCCTGGCAATTCCAAGGTTGTCCTTGAGCAATTCTTTTATTTCCAGGGCTTTGTGGTAATAATATCGGGCGCTGTCATAGTTTTTCCTCTCATCAAAAATATTCCCGATATTGTTCAGGTTGACCGAAATGCCCAGTTTAAAGTTGAGCTCCTTATTGATCATGAGAGATCTCTGATGATATTTCAATGCCTCATCCGTCAGTTTTTGAGCTTTATACAAACTGCCCAGCTGGCTGTAAATTCTTGCAAGGTTCTGGCGTGATTTGATCCGTGCATACCCTTTTTCGGCTTCAAGAAAACATTCCATGGCCTGCTGGTAATCCTGGCCGGCCAGGCAGACTGCGCCGGTTTCGGCGCGGCAATTAAGGTAGTTCAGGGTATCCGGCAACTGAAGATACAATGTGCCCGAGGTTTTCAGCAACTTAATTGCACTGTCGTTCCTGCCCATATATTTCATCAGGATGGCCTTATCATAAAATCCGGATGCAATACCTCTTTTATACCCACAGGAAACAGACAATAGCATTGACTGGTTATTGTAATAGCGCGCTTTTTTCTTGTCGATCCGCATATACTCCTCGCACAGGATACTCATGATGCGGCACCTTGTAGTGTCAGGGATCCTGCAGGTCAGTTGCTTTTCAAGACTGTCGGTTTTTCTTTGGTTCTGGGCGAAGGCCATCCCGATGGCCAGCAACATGCACATCATGAGAGTTTTCATTGGCAGAAAGGTATAGGACCATGCGTGTATTGGGCATTAAATTTAATAAAAACCGATGAAAGTAAAGGAAATATTATTTTTATATATTGTCCTGTTACCTGATCATTTACATAAGGCAAAAATGTGTAAAATACTAAAAAAGAATATATAGGATTATCTGTATATGCCTGTTTCCGATATCGGACATGCGTTTTTGCAAATATAAACGTACATCCCGGAGGATCATTGGCGGAAGATTTTTCAGACACATATTAATATTTCTATATTTGTATCTCATTTCAGTCTCATAAATATGCAGGTATTAAAATTTGGAGGTACTTCGGTTGCCAATTCCGAAAATATCAGTAAAGTAATTGGCATTGTCCGGAAAGCATGCCTGAAGGATCAGACAATCGTAGTGGTTTCGGCACTGGGAGGTGCCACCGATATGCTGATTGATGCAGGCAGGCTTGCTGCAGCGCACGATTTGGCATATAAGGAAAAACTAAGGCAATTCTGCGTCCGGCATCACGTGGCTGTACAGGACCTGATCCCGGCCGGCCGGCAGGACAGCTTGCCTGAACTGGTAAAGGAAAAATGCAGTGAACTCGAAAGTATCTGTGAGGCTGTTTTTTTGCTCAGGGAACTTTCTCCCCGCACGCAGGACAACATTGTCAGTTATGGCGAATTGCTTTCGTCCATGATCGTTTCTGCAGCATTTGATGCGCTCCTGATCAGTAACCGATGGCTTGATGCCCGGGAAATTATTCATACCGATTCGACGTTTGGCTTTGCAGCACCTGACTTTGATGTCATCACAGCATTGCTTGGTGACTATCTTGCCCAAAGGCCGTCGCACCTCTATATCATTCCCGGTTTTATTGCTTCGGATGCAAATGGTGTGACTACAACGCTCGGGCGTGGTGGTTCGGACTATTCGGCTGCCATCATTGCAGCCGCCACAGATGCAACAGTGCTTGAAATATGGACCGATGTCAGCGGTATGATGACTGCCGATCCGCGGCTGGTGCCAAACGCAAAGGCAATCCCGTACATTTCTTACAAAGAGGCCATGGAACTTTCACATTTCGGTGCACGGGTGATCTACCCGCCAACCATCCAGCCTGTAATGAAAAAGGAAATCCCGGTCTGGATAAAAAACACGTTTTCGCCCGACGATTATGGCACACTGATCGAAAGCAGCGTAATGGAAAATAAAAACACGGCAAGGGGTATCTCAAGTGTCGGGAAAATGGCATTCATCAGCCTTGAAGGCAGCGGCATGGTTGGAATCCCGGGCTTTTCGAGACGGTTGTTCGGGGCACTTTCAGAAGAGAAAATCAATGTCATCCTGATTACCCAAAGTTCTTCGGAACATTCGATATGTGCGGCAATTGACGAAGTAAATGCCGCCAGGGCCAGGAATGCGGTGGATGAGGAGTTTGCCAATGAGATCCTTGCCGGGAAAGTTGAACCGCTGCAACTTGAAACCGGGCTTTCCATCATTGCACTTGTTGGCGATAATATGAAAAACCACACAGGTATCAGTGGGAAAATGTTTGGGGCGCTGGGGCGCAACAGTGTAAACATCCGTGCCATTGCGCAGGGGTCTTCCGAAAAAAACATTTCGGCAGTTATCAGCACCGCTGATGTGAAAAAGGCAATCAATGTGCTGCACGAAGAGTTTTTCGAAACGGCTTTCAAACAGGTGAACCTCTTTGTGACCGGTATCGGGAATGTTGGCAGCCGGTTGATGGCCCAGTTGCAGGAGCAGCAGCAATACCTTCTCGATCACCTGCGCCTGCAACTGCGGGTTGTCGGAATGTGCAACAGTAGGAAAATGGTCCTGGATGAAGATGGGATCAGCCTGCAGAACTGGCATGAACAGCTGGCGCAGGGTACTCCCATGGACCTGGCTGAATTCACCGCATTTATTGAACAAAGAAAACTGCGCAACCCCGTGTTTGTGGATGTTACCTCAAGCGAACCCGTGACCAGGTGTTATGAATCATTGCTGAGAAAAAGTGTGGCGGTAGTGGCCTGCAACAAAATAGCCAGTTCATCATCATACGAGAACTTTGAACTGCTGAAACATCTTGCCCGGGAATACAATACCTCCTACCTGTTTGAAACCAATGTCGGCGCCGGTTTACCGATCATCGGAACACTGAACGACCTGATGCGCAGCGGAGACAAGGTGAACAGGATCCTGGCAGTGCTTTCCGGTACCCTGAATTTCGTATTCAACAATTACGATGGTACTGTTTCCTTTGCAACGATTGTGAAAAGAGCCCAGGACGAAGGATATGCTGAACCTGATCCCCGTGTCGACCTTGGAGGTACCGATGTGATGCGGAAGATCCTTATCCTTTCACGCGAAGCAGGATACAGGATGGAAATGGCGGAGATCGCAAGTACCTCTTTTCTTCCGGAATCATGCATGGTTGGCGATGTTGCCAGTTTTTACAGGGAGATGGAGAAACATGAAGATCACTTCCTGGCCCTTTACCGCAAAGCTGGTGAAGCGGGTTGCAAACTGAAGTTCGTTGCCAGCCTTGAGAATGGGAAAGCATCGGTAGGGCTGCAGCATATCAGCAAGGATCACGATCTTTTCCATCTGTATGGAAAGGACAATGTGGTGCTGTTTTATACAAACCGTTATGTGCAGCAGCCTTTGGTTATAAAAGGTGCCGGTGCCGGCGCGGATGTAACCGCATCCGGAATTTTTGCCGATATTATCCGTGCAGCAAGAGTTTGATAAGCAAAATGCTTAATTTAGCTGGAATAAACGGATTGCACCGGATTTCAAAATAAAAACATTAAACCTATGTATCTTTTCTTCGACACCGAAACCACGGGTCTCCCGCGGAACTGGAAAGCCCCGGTTTCCGACCTGAATAACTGGCCCCGTATGGTTCAGCTGGCATTTTTGCTTTATGATAAGAACGGAAATAAAATTTCAGGAGGCGATTACATCATCAAACCCGAAGGATTTACGATTCCGGCTGATGTTGCACGAATTCACGGGATTACCACCGAACGGGCCATGGAAGACGGAAAGCCATTGTCGGGTGTTTTGCTGAATTTCCTGTCGCTGATAGATGAGTCAGAATATCTTGTTGCACACAACATGAGTTTTGATGAGAAAATTGTCGGAGCTGAATTTTTACGCAAAAAAATGCCGGATCACACTGCAGCAAAAAAGAAGATATGCACCATGCATTCCACAACGAATTTCTGCGCCATCAAAGGACCGTATGGTTATAAATGGCCGAAACTTTCGGAATTGCATTATAAGTTGTTCAAAACAGGTTTTGATGAGGCCCACAACGCTGCCGTTGATATTTCAGCAACTGCGAAATGTTTCTGGGAACTTAAGCGCCTTGACATTATATAGTTTTGGAGTGTAAAGATGCCTGATAAACTAAATGACCGCACAATATTTTCGTTGCTGGAGGTAGCCCGGAGCATCCAAAAAACAATGGCGGATCGATACACGAGTTCGTTTTGGATAAAAGCCGAAATGAACAAACTGAACCATTATCCCCAGTCGGGGCACTGCTATCCCGACCTTGTTGAAAAAACCGATGGTAAAATTGTCGCCGAAATGAGGTCCATCATCTGGAAGGATGATTTTCAGCGAATTAACGACAACTTCCTGAATGTTTTACATGAACAGTTGAAAAGCGGGAGCAAAATCCTGTTTTGCGCAAAGGTCTCCTACAATCCGGTTTATGGGTTGAGCCTGCGGATCCTCGACATAGATCCGTCGTGGTCGCTTGGCGAACTCGAAAAGGAGAAGCAGCAAACCATCGAAAAACTCAGAAAGGAAGGGATTTTCAACACAAACAGGTCCTTGACTTTGCCGTTGCTCCCAAGGAGAATAGCAATCGTTTCCGTTGAAACCAGTAAAGGCTATGCCGATTTTTGCAAGATCATCGATGGCAACAGCTGGGGATACGCGTTTTTTTACATGTTGTTCCCTGCATTGCTCCAGGGCGAAAATGCAGTTCATTCAATCCTGAACCAGTTGGAACGGATCAGCAGTGTCCAGGACCACTTCGATGCGGTGGCGATCATCAGGGGAGGAGGGGGAGATGTCGGGCTGACCTGTTACAACAACTATGAACTTGCAAAGGCAATTGCCTTATTCCCGCTGCCCGTCATCACCGGCATCGGGCATTCAACCAATGAAACGGTTGCCGAAATGGTGGCTTTCACCAACGCCATCACCCCGTCGGAACTTGCAGACTACCTGATCCAGAAATTTCATAATTTCTCGGTCCCTCTGAAAAACGCACAGGATACCATCGTCAATAAAATGACCAGGTTGCTCCTGGATGAACAAGCGAAAATCCTGAATACAGCCAGGTACTTTAAATCGGTATCATTGTCGAGGCTTGCACAAAGCAGGAACGAAATTCAGCAGGAAGGAAAAGCCCTTAAGCAGCAGTCGGTTTATTTCTTTCAACGGAAGCAGGAGCAGTATCTCGGCCAGCAGGTCAGCCTGTATTCCAGGTCCATCAATTTCATACAGGTGCAACTGAAAGACATCACAAATGTTGAAAGGAACATCAAACTCCTGGATCCAGCGAACATACTGAAAAGGGGATACAGCATAACGCTGGTCAACGGCAAGACGTTGAAAACAGTTGGTGATGCCGGCGAAGGAACAATTTTGCAAACCATCCTGGCGGATGGCAACATATTCAGCACTGCACAATCGGTCAATAAAACTAAAAACAATGACGAAAGAGCCTGATTATACACAAGCTTATGAAGAACTCCAGGAAATCGTTTCTGAAATAGAAAGAGGGGAGATCTCCGTTGATGAATTATCCGGAAAAGTGAAGCGGGCTGCGCTTTTAATCAGGATTTGCAGGCACAAGCTGACCTCAACTGAAGAAGATGTAACCCGGATCCTGAAGGAACTCGAAGCCAATGACGGCCTTTAGGGGCTAAATCCAATATGGCTTTGGCACGACCGGGCACGTTTCCCGGTGTGTCACGAAAAAAGTTTTCCGTAGACCTCCTCAATTTTCGCAACCGGAACAATTTGAATGGAATACCGCTTGAAATCGAGCCCCTTTGTGTTGTAGCGGGAGATGAAAATACGGTCAAACCCGAGTTTATCTGCCTCCGAAATTCGCTGTTCCACGCGGTTGATGGGCCGGATCTCGCCACTGAGGCCGACTTCTGCGGCAAAGCAGGTCTTGGAGTCTATCGGGGTGTCCTGGTTTGATGAAAGCACCGCAGCAACCACGGCAAGGTCGATTGCCGGATCTTCCACTTTGATTCCCCCGGCAATGTTGAGAAATACATCTTTGTGCCCCAGCCTGAAGCCACTGCGTTTTTCAAGAACAGCCAGCAGCATGTTAAGCCGCCGTGCATCGAAGCCGGTGGTTGAACGTTGTGGTGTGCCATACACGGCAGTACTTACAAGGGCCTGGGTTTCGATGAGCATTGAACGCTGCCCCTCCATCATTGCCGCAATCGCAATGCCGCTCACCGCTTCGTCACGCTGACTGAGCAGGATCTCCGAGGGATTGGATACCTCGCGGAGCCCCGCGTCGTTCATCTCGTAGATCCCCAGTTCGGAAGTAGACCCGAAACGGTTTTTCAGCGAACGGAGGATGCGGTAACCATAGTTCCGGTCACCCTCAAACTGCAACACGGTATCAACCATGTGTTCCAGGATTTTCGGGCCGGCAAGGCTGCCATCTTTGGTGATATGCCCGATCAGGAAAACCGGGGTGTTGGTATGCTTTGAATACTTCTGCATTTCTGCCGCACACTCCTTGATCTGGGAAACACTGCCTGCCGATGATTCAATGAGGTCGGTTTGCAGGGTTTGAATTGAATCTGCAATGATGATCCCCGGCTTCAGGGATTCAAGGTGCTGGAAGATTGACTGGGTGTTGGTTTCGGTAAGAATGAAGCAGTTGTCGTTTTTGATTCCCAATCGCTCAGCCCGCATCCTGATCTGCTGGTCGCTCTCTTCTCCGGTGATGTATAAAATTTTCTGACCGTAACACTTGATGGCCACCTGGAGCATCAGGGTTGATTTGCCTATTCCCGGCTCACCCCCGATCAGTGTCAGTGATCCCGGCACCAGGCCGCCACCCAGTACACGGTTCAGTTCCTGGTCGTGGGTATTGATACGGGCTTCATGGCTGAACGTAACGTCCGAAATTCGCACGGGAGCAACCGACCTCGGATCGCGGACAGCAGATCCCGGGGTTCCCTTCTCTTCACGCTGGATTACCTCCTCCACAAACGTGTTCCACTCCCCGCAGGCATTGCATTTCCCCATCCATTTGGGTGCCTGGACACCACAATTCTGACAAAAAAATGCAGTTTTAAGTTTCGTCATCCGTAAATCAAAAATCGTAAATCGAAAATCCTAGAGGTGTACTTTCTGCGCCAGTTCAATGGTGTGGGTTGTCGAATATCCTTTTGTAAGTTCAATGGTCACCACCTGGCCGCCCCGTGCTTTCACCACATCACTTCCAACAATATCTTTTCCTTCATAGTCCTTACCCTTCACAAGGATGTCCGGCTGGATAAGCCTGATCAATTCGTGAGGAGTATCTTCGCCAAACAGGACAACCCCGTCAACAAACGACAATGCCGCAAGGATGACGGCACGGGCCTCCTGGTTGTTAACCGGGCGGTGGGAACCTTTGATCCGGTGCACTGAGTCGTCGGAGTTAAGACCCACGATCAAAATGTCGCCGAGGTCGCGGGCTTTCGACAAATATTCAACATGCCCAAGATGAAGCACATCAAAACAGCCGTTTGAAAAAACGATCTTTTTATCTTTGAACCGCCATATCGCAATTTGTCTCCTGATATGATCCCAGTTGTAAATTTTCGACTTTATGATGCTAAGCCTTTCCATTTGTTTGTTTGTTGAATGAAAGTAAAATAAGCGAAATGCCACCTAACGCGAGGATCATGCTGGTTTGGGCTGTCCATGAGATCCATCCAAGTGCCAGGCCGGTCGTACGAACAATTCCATAAAGGAGCATCGTTTCCTGGATGATCGCAGGATATAAGCCGATGCCACCCGGGGTGACCATTATTCCGACACTGCCCAGGACCAATCCTGAAAGTGCAGCCCCCGGACTCAAAGACGAGGTATCCGTGAAACAGAAAAAACAGACATAGAGCATGAAAAAATAGAGTGCCCAGATTGCCAGTGAATAAAAAATGAAGAGGCCTGGCTTTCTGATCTGGCTGAGTGATTTAAGCCCTTCCCAGAAGCCAAGGATCAGGTTCCTGATCTTGGTAAACAGGGATGAGGAGGCAATTCTCCTGCGCATCAGGTAAACCACGGCAATGAAAATAATTCCAAGTGCAGCCGAGGAAAAAATAAAAACCCTGCTGAATATCGGGTTGTTGAATTTTTCTGCCAGTTTCGGGTATATGTTGGTGTTGAGATAATGCCCGATTGTGCCGGCCTGGGTGAAAATCATTAAAAAGAACAGAAAGATGAATATGATCATGTCAATTGCCCGTTCGGTGATAACAGTGCCAAATGACTTGTTGAAAGGAATTTTCTCATAGCGGGCAAGAATGCCGCAGCGTGTCACCTCGCCCAGCCTCGGGAAGGCCATGTTTGCGAAATAACCTACCATCACCGCAAAAAAAGTATTCTTTAACGAAGGATTGTATCCGAGTGGCTCAAAAAAGAGCATCCATCGCAAAGCACGAAGCAGGTGACTGGTTATTCCAAGGGCGATGGTAAGGATTACCCAATTGTAATTTGCAATCCTGAAGGAGTGAAGGATCTGGGTTCTTTCAGCTGGCGAGAGCCCTCTCAGGGATAGCCAGATGATCAGGATTCCCAGTCCCAGGAAAAGTGCAAATTTAATAAAGGTAGTTGCCCGGTTGGTCCGGGGTGTTTCAGCTGTAGGAAAGTCGGCCATTAACGTACTTTTTTACCCTTGACCAATTTGTTTTTTGAATCCACGAAGGCAATACTGGGAATAAACGACTTTGCTTCTTCAAAATCCATCAAGGCATAAGAAACAATTATTACGAGGTCGTTGGGTAAAAATTTACGGGCTGCCGCCCCGTTCAAACAAATGGTGCCGCTTCCCCGCTCTCCTTTTATTACGTATGTTTCGATCCGTTCGCCATTGTTGATGTTCAATACCTGCACTTTCTCAAATTCAATGAGATTCGAGGCAGTCATCAAGGCTTCGTCAATGGTGATACTACCTATATAATTGATGTCGGCATCGGTGACGATGGCACGATGGATCTTCGATTTTAATACTTGAATCTGCATCATGCTGCAAAATTACAAAAAAAGTTCAACATTGTCGATCAGTCTCACATCTCCCAGAAAAACAGCAATAAAGGCGACTGCCTTGTTCTTGTTGTCCCAGTCTGCCAAAGGCATAAGGCTATCTTTGTCGCCGATTTCAAAATATTCGACACGAAACCCGGTATGTTCCTGCAGTTTGTTAATTGCCCATTCCTTTAACTCATTGACATTCATGTTTCCGGCTGCTTTTTTTACCTGCAGCAGTACCGCATAAATTTCCGGTGCAAGGCTGCGTTCCTTAACGGTAAGCCGTGCATTTCGCGAGCTCATGGCAAGGCCGTCAGCATCCCTGATGGTTTCACAGGGAATGAGTTTCACAGGCAATCCCAATGTGTTCACCATATACCTGATGATGGCAAGTTGCTGGTAATCCTTTTTGCCAAAATAGGCGCAGGTTGGCTGTACAATATCAAATAATTTTTTGACCACGATGGCAACTCCGTTAAAATGCCCGGGACGGAATTTCCCCTCCATGACCTTGTCAAGCATGCCGAATGACAGGTTCAGGCTTGCCGGTTCCTGGTCGGGGTACATCTCTTCGGCCTCCGGAGCGAAAACCAGGTCACATCCCGACTCTTCCAGCAATATTGAATCCCGGGCCAGCGACCGCGGGTATTTTGCAAGGTCTTCCTTATTGTTAAACTGTATCGGATTAACGAAAATACTGCATACCGTCAGGTCGTTTTCCCGTTTTGAGCGCCGTATGAGGTCGAGATGACCTTCATGCAACGCCCCCATGGTCGGAACAAACCCGATCGTCAGTCCTTGGTTTCTTTCATTCCTGAGATATTCTGCCGTTTCCGGAATACTGCTGAATTGCTTCATCATTTTATTGTATCATGATATCCTGAATAATTGTTAAAAGAGAAATACGGGTATAACAGGTTTGTCCATTTTACTTCAAAGATAAAGTGAATTTGACAGTCATATGAAAGCCGCCTCGTGTTTTATATTTCTTTATTCTTTAATTTTGTCGTATATTAGCATAATTGCTAAAAAAAATATCTGTTGACTGAACTTAAACAACAAGGTTTGGTGGTGAGTTTGAGAAATTTTCAGACTTTGCCAGGTGAAGTGTTTAACGAATGGTTTTTACTCATTCAAAAAAATGTATCGAATTTTACAAATAGAAGATCTTCCATCTGATGCTTATCTGGTTAGCCGGGAAATAAAAAAAGTACTTGAACCTTGTGAATTTCAAATTGTTGAAGAGAAGGAAACTTTCCTGAAAGCCCTGGTGGAATTTAAACCCGATATCATCATTTCTGATTTTAGCATACCGGGCTTTGACTGGCATTCGGCACTCAGGCTTAAAATCCAATTGGCCCCCGATATACCGTTTATCCTGGTTACCGGTTCAACAAGCGAAGAAATCAGCAATGATTGCCTGAAGGCCGGAGCTACTGCATTTATAAGTAAAAATGCGATACATAAACTGGGCCCTGTGATTCTGGAGGCCTTGAAATAAAAAAGCTGTCTTAAAAGGTAATTGACTTTTAAGACAGCCTGGTTGGTTATTCAAAGAAATCCGGTGTTATCAGAGTGATCCTTCATCGTATGCTTTCTCACCATGCAGCGCTACATCCAGCCCTGCTTTTTCATGTTCCTGTGTTACTCTTACGCGGGTAACAAGGTTGATAAGGGCAAGCATGATATACGTGAAGATGAAGGCATAGGCAGATGCGGCAACCACGGTGATCAATTGTTTGAAGAAAAACGAACTCTGACCGAACCACAATCCCTCGGTCAATACCGCCGGATTAATCATCTTGGTGGCGAATACCCCCAGCAGGATGGTGCCGAGTACACCTCCAATCCCGTGAACTCCCCATACATCAAGCGCATCATCCCATTTCAGCTTGTTTTTCAGTTGAACCGCAAGGTAACAGGTAACGCCGGCCGCTACACCAATGATGGGTGCCGACCACATTGGGACAAACCCTGCACAGGGTGTGATGGTCGCCAAACCTGCAATGGAACCTGTAAGTAAACCAAGAAGTTTCGGCCTCCCTTCACGGATCCATTCAATGGCAACCCATGCCGCCGTTGCAAACGATGCGGCAACATCGGTGTTGATGAAGGCCAGTGCCGTGATTTTGTCTACCTGGAGTTCACTTCCGGCATTAAAACCATACCAGCCAAACCAGAGGAGCCCGCTTCCGATAGCGACAAGTGGGATACTGTTGGGCGTTGAATTTTTATCTGTCCTGGCACCAACATAAAATACCGAGGCAAGTGCAGCAAAACCGGCCGTTGCATGAACAACAATGCCGCCTGCAAAATCAAGAACACCCCATTGTGCGAGCAGCCCGTTTCCCCAGATCATATGTACGAACGGGTAGTATACCATGATCTGCCATACAGTGAGAAAAATCATGTATGAACGGAAAGTAACCCGGTTTACAAAAGCACCGGTGATCAATGCCGGGGTGATAATGGCAAACATCATCTGGTAAACAATAAAAACG
Source organism: Bacteroidota bacterium (assembly GCA_026391835.1). GTDB lineage: Bacteria > Bacteroidota > Bacteroidia > Bacteroidales > FEN-979 > CAIVAT01. The sequence continues at coordinate 80,460 of JAPLDF010000041.1, read as the reverse complement.
ATTTCAGGAATTTTTCCGTTCCCGGCATACATGGAATCGATGCTTACCCCATTCAGGAAAGCTTTGTCCAGGTTGCCGAAGATCCCACCGGCACCCCCGCTGAAACAAAGTGAATATCCAAACGTGAACCACAATACGGTCGTCCAGCCCAGCGAAGCAAAACTCTGGATCATGATCCCCAGGATATTCCTTTTCGTGGCAAGGCCACCATAGAAGAACGCCAGCGCCGGCGTCATTAACATTACCAGGCTTGCAGATAAGAGCATGAACCCGGTTGAACCTACATCGATTGTTCCCATAAAAAGAGTTTAGATTAGTTGTTTTATTATACTATTTCGCCATTTCACTAAAGTGATATCCCAAATACCAAAAACACACTCTCCGCCTGCGGATTGGCAATTACCGATCCGAATACAGGTAATGAAAAATCCCTGGTGACAACAATTGACTTTGAGACGGTCAGGCCGGTGTTTATGACACCGCCATATGGCCCATACCATGCCGAACCAAAAGGAATCCCTCCTACAAATGGCTTTACACCAAACCCTTTGATATTGAATTGGTATGCTGCCTCAAAATAGGTGGAAAAGTTGTTGCCGCTGCCCATTCCATATACCCCTGCAGAATCCTTGTCTTTATCAGCGCCGTACACCAGGGTGCCGGCATAAAGTTGCAGTGGAAACTTTTCCGGACCCGCCCAGGAAAGGCAGACTTCCAGAGTATGGCCGGTGGTATTCTTTTTAAAGTTGAAATATTTATTGCCGGAATTGGGATTCAGTGAGTTCGGGAAGAAATAATCGTACGCCATGACGGTAAATCCTTTCCAAGTGTAGGATAGATAAAAATCAAACTCGGAATAATGCCCCATGTTGGCAACCGTGGTGTCGTTGATTTGCTTTGAATATTGCCCCAGCCCGTACGAACCCCAGAAACCTGCCTTGAAGCCTTCAACAGAAAAGGCAAGTGCGGGTTGTATGGCCGGAGAATTCCCATAATCGGCGCCACGCCAAAGGTAGCGGCTCACCAGGTCGGCACCAACGCTAAAAGCTGCGGTGCTGCCGGTCTTTTCTTCCATTTTGTTTTCGTCCTGCAGCTGTGCGAAGCCATGTGTTAACAGCAGCAACAGCAAACCTGTAAGGACCAGTGATTTGGATAGGGTAGAGTGTCGTTTCATTGCAACGTGATTTGTTAATATTTTCACATGCAATGTTAGGGCGATTGAAAATCCCCTGCAATCCTGTAAACTACTGAAATTGTGTCAGCTAAATACGATGGTTGGCCTACGTGTATTTCTTAGGGATGATAAGTTAAAACCTGAATGGCAAAATTACCTATCCTCCTCAGCTTCGATATTCGTTATTCAATGTTCAATATTCGGTATTCCTTTCTCCTTCTATATCTCAACTATCTTATTCCTGATGGCATACTTGATCAGTTCAACCGTCGACTTCAACTCGAGTTTTTTCATGATATGGTTCTTGTGTGTTTCGACTGTACGGATGCTGATGTCGAGTTTGTCACTGATCTCTTTGTTGATAAAACCTTCAGCAAAGAGCTTCAGTATCTCGATTTCCCGCGTTGTGAGGGGAATTGGGCCCCGCTGTGGCGCAAGATCATCCTCTTTGGCCTTGCGGACGTAACTTTTCAACATGATCCGTGAAATGGAATCGGAGAAAAACTCCTCTCCGTTATAAATTGCATGAATGGCACTCAGGAGCTCTTCCCGTGATGTGTTTTTAGGCAGGTATCCCCGGGCTCCTGCTTTCACTGAATTGAAAATGAAATCCTCATTGGTGTACATGGAGAGGATCAGTACCCGGGTTTCAGGATATTCGTTCGTAATACGTTTCGTGATTTCGATGCCATTGGTATCGGGCAATGAAATGTCGAGGATGAGAATATCGGGTGGTTCCAGTGCGATTTTTTCAAAGCACTCCTTTCCTGACGAGGCCTCTCCCAGGATAATAAGGTCTTCGGCACTGATAAGCAAAGCTTTGATCCCATCCCGTACGAGCTGGTGATCATCCACGAGGAAAATCCTGATTTTTGACATAAGTGATGATTATTGGTACGTTTACAGTAATTGTTGTGCCTTTCGAGGGTGCCGACTGGATATCTATCTGACCTTGCAGCAGGCTTGCCCGCTCACGCATGTTGTGGATGCCATTTCCACCGTCCTTTCCGACAGACTCCGGCGAAAAACCTTTGCCATTGTCGCGGATCACCAGTGTGAGCCGTTCAGGAATCCGGGTAAGGTAAACCCTGACATCATTTGCCTCGGCATGCTTGACGATATTGTTCAGAGCTTCCTGCGTGAGCCGGTAAATATAGGTCTTGATCTTTTTGTCGAGGTCGTCAAAGTTGCCCTTCGCTTCAAAATGGATGCGCAACCCGCTGTGTTCCTCCGTTTCAGAAAAAAGATTGCGGAAGGCGATCGGAATGCTGAACACCTCAAGCACGGATGGCATGAGATTGTTCGAGATACGGCGCACTTCATCGATGATCTGGTCAAAATAGTTCTTCAGTTCCTGGATTGAATTGCGGATGTCTTTCCCGTCCTGGTACAGGAGGTTTTCGAGACGCAGTTTTATTGCAATCAGCGACTGTCCTATGCCATCGTGCAGTTCACGCGAAAGGCGCTGCCGCTCCATCTCCTCCCCGTCAAACACGGAGCGGATGCGCCCGAACCGTTCCAACTGCAGTTCTGTGGTCTTCTCCTTGATCTGGCGGGCCATGATATTGAATGATTCAGTAAGCGCCCCGATCTCATCACGTGTTTCAACCGGGAGATCTATTTCGAACTTACCTTTTCCAAGGTTGACGGTAGCATCCCTGAGCCGGATCAATGGTTTGGTAATGCGCCGGGATACGAACAGCACTGACCCGAAAAACACAACGATCATGATCATGCTCAGCAGCAAAATCCGTGTCCGTGTTTCGTAAATCGGAACCATTGCCTCCTGAACATCAATTTCGGCCAGTATCGCCCATTTCAGACCGGGTACCCCGATCATTCCATACGATGAAAGCACCGGGATGCCGCGATAATCATTGGTTGTAATGCACCCTGTTTTGCCGGCGAGGGCATCGGAAACGGATTGGGTTTTAACACTGGTCTTAAGGATCGAAGCAGGCTGGAACCTTGAGATGGAACGCATCCGGAGATCGGGGCCAACCAGGTAAGTCTCCCCGCTGAGTCCAAGTCCGCTCAAAGGATCGTTGTTTAACATGATGGCATTGATCGCGTCCATCGAAACTGCCACCACGAGGATATCCTTCTCTGAATTTATTTTTGTTTCGATGCCGGGAATTTCTGTGGCCATCAATTGATAAGGATTCCCTGTATGCTTGTCAATGTTGACATCGCTTATCACAACCGCCTCGCCCTTCAACTGGTCGCGGAGGAGGGCGAAAACATGTTCGGGAATAGCGGGAGCACCTGCGCTGGCTGAATCATTAAAACACCCCTGAGCCACTGCAAGCTCCTTTCCCAGGATATAATAAGCAGTAAAGTACTGGCCGGGCGAACGCAACCTGCCTGTGATTTTACGCTCCACACCTGGGGAAGGGCCACGGCCGCTGGCGGAGCATCCCGTCCCGGCCATGAAGGTGATATCTCTCGCACGGTCGGCATAGAACTGGTCGATCTGGTTCTTTTTTACAATGCGCAGGGAGATAAGCTGGTCAAAGGTGCGCCCCATCAGGGCTTCCCTGGTACTGTAAAACGAAACAGTGCTGATGATCATGATTGCACCGATGCCCAGCAACACGAAGTATAAGATGAGTTTTTCGCTGAGCGAGTCGATCTTCATGGTTTTTTAGTACTTTTGACCATCTCTGTCCTGAAAGGAAATCGATGCAAGGGCAAACATAATAAAAATAAGTATCTATGAGGTCACATAATGTAAGAGAAACACGTAATTTTTTTTCGAACACATGCCTCCTTTTTTTGGTTTGCTGTATCTTTCTCAACATGAGCCGGCTGGCAGCTCAGGAAAAAACCGTCACCTTTTATAACGATCCTGCAGGAATTCCGCCTGATCTGCCGATAACGATCAGGCACCTCACAGCCCGTCTCGGGTTTCAGCCAGGGAATTACCTTGTAAATGGAACAGCCGAATTCACTTTTATTCCCAACCGGCCTCAAATTGATTCAATCCTCTTTCATGCCCCCGACTTCAGTGTCTCATCAGTCTTGATAAATGACAGGAAAGTTAAATTCCATCAAACCGGCAGTAACCTTGTTATTGATCCAAACTCCATAACTGATCAGGCATCCGGTATTGCGCGTCGTATGCCCTCCGAATCACGTATCCTGATCACCTATACGGCCACCCCGCACGCCGGACCCATCTACTTTATTGGCTGGCAACCCGAAGAGGCAGGAAAACGGAAGCAGGTATGGGCACACCGCCCGCATGGCTGGATCCCATATATGGATGGGCGCATCACAGTCGACATGTTCATCACGTTCGATAGCCGGTACAAGGTTTTCTCCAACGGCGAACGGCTGGAAACCAAGACAAACAGCGATGGTACCAGCACCTGGCATTACGCCATGAAAAAAGACCACCCTTTCTTCTCCACCTCTCTTGTGATTGGCGATTACAATTTTAAAAGTTCAAAAACAGCCAGTGGCGTGCCGCTTGAATTCTGGTACTACTCCGACATGCCCGACCGTTTAGGCACTACCTATATGTATACTGAACGGATGTTCGATTTCCTTGAAAAGGAACTTGAATTCAGCTATCCCTATGCCCAGTACCGGGAAGCACCTGTGATCGATTATATGTATGGTGCCATGGAAACCACCACCAGCACGGTGTTTGGCGACTACATGCAGATATCCCCCAGGGCCTGGTGGCAGCGCAATTATGTAAATGTGAATGCCCATGAACTGGCACATCAGTGGTTCGGAAATTGTGTGGCCCACTTCGTAAACCGTGATGTATGGCTTACGGAAAGTTTTGCGACCTATTATGCAAAGATGTTCGAGAAGAGCATCTATGGAGAGGATTATTACCAGAACATTCGCAACGATGAACTGCATCTTGCTTTCGACGCAGCCAAAAAGAACGATTTTCCGGTTGGTGGAAGCCAGGGTGGCGTGCAGCGGATCTATCAAAAGGGTTCCCTGGTACTGGGCATGCTCAGGGATGTTATGGGTGATAAGGAGTTTCAGAATGCTGTTCATCGATACCTCGGCAAATATGCATTCGGTTATGCCGAAACAAATGATTTCGTACGGTGTGTATATGAAGCCACCGGCAAACCATATAACTGGTTTTTCGACCAGTGGATCTTGCGGGGAGGTGAACCTGAATACCTCATCAGGGATTCTGTTGCCGAAGATTCCCTCGGGAAAAGGGCCGTCCTGTTCAAGGTGTCGCAGGTCCAGAAAGTCAGCGAATTAACCGGGCTCTTTAAAATGCCTGTGGAATTTGAAGTTCATTACCAGGATGGTACAAGTGACCGGCTGAAAACCTTGATCGAAAAACAGTATACTGAGGTTTCAGTGCCGAACCCCATGAAAAAATCCATCGGTTTTTTGTTGTTCGACCCCAACCGGAAAATCCTGAAAAAGGCAACATTCACCCAGCCCTATGAAAACCTTATCGCACAGGCACAGAAGGCAGAGAATATGATTGATCGTTATGATGCATGGCTGGCCCTTCGGCCTGAACCGGTTTCGAAAAAATCCGAAATCCTGGCATCCGCTTTTCACAGGGAATCTTTTTGGCTGATCAGGTCGGAGATCCTGCAACAACTTGCAAAGGATAATTCCCCCGAATCAGTTGAGACATTCCGACAGGCTTTGCTTGACAAGGATGCCAATGTCAGGAAAACAGCCCTCCTTGCATTGAACCCGGTTCCGGAGTTGCTTCAAACCACAGTGGAAGGCCTGTTGTACGACTCCAGTTACCTGAATGTGGAATATGCCCTTGAAGCGCTGTGTACCTCCTTTCCCAAAAGCATTGGCTACTATCTTGATCTTACACAGGATATGGAGGGCTGGCGTGGTAAAAACATCCGCATGATGTGGCTCGCGGTATCCCTTGCAAATGGGAGAATGGAACACCTGCCTGAACTTATCGGCTATTGCAGCCCGGAATATGAGTTTGAGACCCGGATGAATGCCTTCAGCCTGTTGAAAAAACTGAAATACAGCGATCCGCAAACAAAAAAATATGCCGAAACTGCCAGTAAACACTGGAATAACAAACTGAGTGGCGCTGCAAAGGAATACCTTAAGTTTTGTGAACAGGTAAACTAGTAAACGAGTAAACGGGTGAGCGGGAAGGCTCCCGGGTCTAGTTGCTTAACTATTCACCGGTATACCCGTTCACCGGTTTACCCGTTTACCTTTTAACTGGCCTACCTGTTCACAAAACTAAAACCATCTAACCATCTATCATGCCTAACAGTAAAAAAATCCTTACCCGGACAGTCCTGGTGGTCTCCTTTGTGAGCCTTTTCACCGATGTTGCCAGTGAAATGCTCTATCCCATCATGCCGGTTTACCTTAAATCAATTGGTTTTTCGGTATTGCTGATCGGGATTCTTGAAGGGGTTGCAGAAGCAACAGCAGGATTGAGCAAAGGCTATTTCGGGCATCTGTCGGATACGCGGCAACGCCGTGTTCCATTTGTCCGTGCAGGTTACATGCTTAGCGCCATCTCCAAACCAATGATGGCCGTACTGACATTCCCGGTCTGGATTTTCTTTGCCCGCACCCTCGACCGGTTTGGAAAGGGAATCCGCACCAGTGCCCGCGATGCCATGCTGAGTGATGAAACCACCCCGGAGCACAAGGGAAAAGTATTCGGGTTTCACCGTTCCATGGATACTGTTGGCGCTGCCATCGGCCCGATCCTTGCTTTGATCTACCTGTCGCTCTATCCTGGCCAGTACAAATGGATGTTTATCATCGCATTTTTCCCGGGCATGGTTGCCATCGCCCTTACTTTTTTGCTCAAAGACAAAGTAAAAACCTTGCCATCTCACTCCCCTGCTCCGTCCGTCCCCCAGCCCTCCCGTTCTCCGCCAAAAATCGGCTTCTTCTCGTATCTGAAATACTGGAATAAAGCCTCTTCCGGATTCAGGTTCCTCGTTGCCGGCTTGCTGGCATTTACCCTTTTCAACAGCTCGGATGCGTTTCTCCTGCTGGCATTAAAGGAGCAAAACCTATCGGATACCATGATGATAGGTGTCTATATATTTTACAACCTGGTATATGCTCTTTTTTCCTACCCTGTGGGCGTTCTGGCAGACCGCATAGGGCTCAGGACCATGATGGTGATCGGTTTGTTCTTGTTTGCGATCGTCTATATGGCCATGGGGTTCGCAACTTCCGTTACCATATTCGGTATACTGTTCTTCTTTTACGGGATCTATGCCGCCTGCACCGAAGGAATATCCAAGGCCCTTATCTCAAATATGGCGCAGAAAAACGATACGGCAACAGCCATTGGGTTCTACAACAGCCTGGCCAGCATTTTTACCCTCCTGGCCAGTTCACTGGCAGGTGTATTATGGTATTCCATAGGGGCAAAGGCGATGTTTATGATTTCCGGTATCGGGGTGCTGCTGGTTGTTGTCTACCTGCTGCTGGTATTCCGATCCAAACGGTTCAGGGCAAAAGGCCTTATGGCTTAGGTGGTCCCTTTTTAATGATGTACCCCGGCCTGTTTTTCACCTCTTCGTAGATCCTCCAGATATATTCCGCAATGATCCCCAGCGAAAAGAGGTTCAGCCCTGAAAAAAAGGAGAGGATGATCACTGTCGATGTCCAGCCGGGCAACCTTTCACCCCAGAAGTTTGGGTTACCAAACAATGCGAGGTACCCGTAAAATACAATTAAACCAAAAGCCACGATTGCAAAAATAAGCCCAAGCCTTGTGATCATTTTAATTGGCCAGGTGGAACAGGAAAAAAAGGTGTCTTTAAAAAGCCTGATCTTCTTTTTTAATGTCCATCGCGACTTGGCATTGATACTTTTGGGACGCTCAAACGGATAATAGAAGGGGGAAAATCCCAGCCTGAGAATTTCCGTCATAAGCGACGTGTTGATCGGATGAATCCTGGTATTGATGATATCGATAATTTCCCGGTCGATGAAAATAGTATCAGCGCCACCCGGAGGAAATTTGACTTCTGAAAGTGCGTTGATGATCCTGTAATATGAATTGGCGAATAAATTGTTGAAAAACCCGTCATTTCGTTTTAACCTGTAAGGAATGATGACCTTATTCCCGGCCTGCCACAATTTATACACATCAACAATGATTTCATATGGCTGTTGTTCATCATCGGGAACCCCGATCGCGCAATCTCCCGTACAAACAGATAATCCGGCAAATGTGCCGTAATGCGAGGTGTAATTTTTACTGAGCTGGTAGGCCCTGACATTCGGATGCTCATTGGCAAGCGCCAATGCCAGCTCAAACGAATTATCGGTAGATCCGTCATCAATTACGATAAACTCAAAAGGAATTGAATGTTCACTGAGTAGTTTGGACAGTTTCTGATAAACGACCGCAATCCGACCGCCGCTGAAATATGAGAGACATATGATGCTTAGCATGATTTCTCAGGTTTTAGAAAATAATAGGATAATGTGAAGTTTGATGCCATTGTAAAGGGAATTACAAGGTAGGGGAGTATCCAGTTTTCAAACGGAAGTACGATCCTGAGTATCCATAACATAACTGTTCCAACCACCATGCCGACACCGTAAACCAGGAAGTAAATGACAAGGTTGCGCGCATTGGAGCCTGTTTTGAAGATGAGTTTCGAGTTCAGTTTAAACGAAATAAAGATGGTTGCACCGTAAACAAGTATGTAAGTGAGTAAAAGCGGTGTGGCCAGGATTTTTAACAAAACATAACTGATGACCATTGAAAGCAACGTTACAATAACGCCAACTACACTGAATCCTGCGAATTTCCTGATAATTCTGTTCGTCCTGCTAATATGCATTGATTGTATCTGTTATAAAATGAACTTCTTCCTGTGCCAGAATAGGGGAGATGGGCAGGGAAAGTACTTCTGCATGTATTTGCTCGGTAATTGGCAGTGAAATAGCGTTCATGTCCTGGTAGGCCTTCTGTTTGTGCGGCGGGACCGGGTAATGTATCAAAGTCTGAATGCCGTGTTCGGTAAGGTACCGCTGAAGCCGGTCTCTTTCAAGTGTGCGTATTACAAAGAGATGCCAGATGTGGCCCCTGTAATTTCGGATTTCAGATTTCAGATTTTGTATTTCGGGTAAAATAATCGAAGCATTTGTGATATGGTCAGCGTAAAATTGCGCGACTTCCCTGCGGTGTTGATTGTCCGCATCAAGGTATTTGAGTTTTACACGCAGCACTGCCGCCTGAATTTCATCCAGCCGTGAGTTCAATCCCTGGTATTCATTGATGTATTTTTGCCTTGATCCGTAATTTCCCAATGCCCTGATTACACCGGCCAGATCCTCATCATCGGTTGTAACGGCACCGGCGTCACCAAGGGCCCCGAGATTTTTTCCCGGGTAAAAACTGTGCCCGGCGGCATGGCCGACCGAGCCGGTTCGTCTCTCTCCATAAAAACAACCCTGTGCCTGGGCATTGTCTTCAATCAGCTTCAGGTCGTATTTTTCAACCAGGCGTTGGATTTCAGGATGCATCGAGTTTTGGCCATACAGGTGGACGATCATGATCCCCTTTGTCCTGCCTGTGATTTTTTGCTCAATAAGAAAAGGATCAATGTTGCATGTGTTGATATCGGGTTCGACCAGGACAGGTTTCAGCCGGTTGTCGGTGATGGCAAGTATTGACGCAATATAGGTATTTGCCGGGACAATGATTTCATCGCCCTCTTTCATGGTGCCAATTTCAATGTAAGCTTTCATGATCAGGCGCAATGCATCCAGTCCGTTTGCCACCCCAATACAGTGCCTGCTCCCGATAAAGTTGCCGTATTCCGTCTCAAATGCTTTGACCTCATCGCCAAGCAGATACCAGCCGGAGTGCAATACACGTGATAAAGCCTGTGATATCTCAGGTTCGTAGGCACTGTTGATCAATTGAAGGTCAAGAAATTTAATCATTACGGTATATTTTTCGCAAGATAACACTTGTTGATTCGATGGTGTAACCCTGCCTGTTTATAGCCAGATTCATCTCATTCATATTCAGTCCGCTGGAAACGGCATAAATAAATTTGATCTTGTTTGTCTTAAGCCAGTTGTAAAGCAAATGGTCAAAAAGTTCGCGGTAATTCATTCCATCCAGATCGCTGGAAACGCCATTCAGATGCAACATTACCTCTGACCGGCTGATGAACTTCCCGGTTTGAAAGCCAACAGTCCGGTCATTTTGTTGGTTGAAATACTCAAGCAGGAATTCATCATCCCGGTTAAAAGACCGTTTAATGAACGAGAGATTCCTTTCTTTTGAAAGGGCCTCTGAAAAATGATGGTCCATCGAAAACCGGTCCTCAAAAGAAGCTGTTGCCGCAATCTTCAGAACGTCGTTGAGTTTTTTCTTTTCTGTGACGGATCTGACCGAAAATGGATAAAGTACGGCACTGCTGATCAGATCATTGTTGGTTGACAATCTCCTGTAAATTTTAAATTCAGCAAAACGGAATCCATGATCCTCGAAATAATTAATAATGTCGAGGTTCTTGCTCTCAATCCGTATTTGAATATAGTGGGGATCTTTTGAATTGATCAGTTCGGGTTCCTGTTTTTCGAACGAGATCCAGTCGTTGTCAAAATCAATAATTTCGAACAACCTGCGTTTCAGTATTTTAGAATCAACAGCCAGTTTTGCGATTTTCATTTTACAGGAATTGCTGATTTCAATGTTGAAACAACCTCATGGAAATAAAAAGGTTCGCCATGCCCCGGGTAAACAAAGGGATCGTTATCCCGGTAAGACGACAACACAGTCTCAAAACTTTCGTTTAACCTTTCAATGCTGCTACCTGGTAATTTTGTATTTGTCCTTACTCCTTTGATCATAAAATCACCGGTAAATAAATTGTTGTCAACATCAACACACACACATCCGCCTGTATGTCCGGGTGTTGGAATGAATTTTACAACTCCGCCAACCCATGGCAACAGGTAATTCATTTCTTCAACCGTAATGTCAGCAGGGTTGGTAACAAACCCGACCTGGTCGTAAAATACGGACAGGTTTCCTTTTTGCGTTGTAATCCTCCCTGAACAGTACCGCGAACAGATCAATTTAAAATCATAAATGCTTTTTAATTTGCTAACGCCCCAGATATGGTCAAAATGTTCGTGTGTTAAAATGATGAATCCGGGTGTCAGTGAGTTCTCTTCCAGGTAGCTTAATAGCTGTTCGCACTCTTTTTCACCGGGATCGATTACAATGCAGCTTTGATCCTTGTCAGCTGAAATGATATAACAGTTGGATTCAACCGGGTTGTTCTTTATTGTTTTAATCTTAATTCCCATGGCTGACTTGATTATAAGGCAACCATATTCTTTACTTCAAACTTTGTGGTTTTGGAGCTGGCATCAAAGGGCTCGCTGATATAAAAACTGGGAGAAAGTTTTAGTAAATCGACATAGCAGGCATAGGCAGGTTGTTCGTCGAGAATGGTGATTGCGCTGTCGCCGATCTTATGTTTTCTAGCGATTCCCTTTTCCAGGAGGATATTTTCATAAATATACGACCCGGTGCCAGGATTGACATTGCTGTAGCGCACAAAAAGTTCATAACTGTCAATATATGTTTTGGCCCCATCGGTGATTTCCCCGGTGAACATTCTTTTATACCGGTACGGAACCTCCTCGTTTTCTTCAATATAGTGCATGAAAGTGAAACAATCTCCGATTTTCGGACCGAGGAACAGGAATTTCACCTTTAAATCGGTGTTATGCAAAAGGTCAAAAGTGGAATTTTTCCCAACCGAGCATTTCCCGATTTTCGTTACGAAGTTGGTATGTTTGCCAATGAGAACATTCGACATGAGGGGATCAACTGACCTGACAGCTTCATCTTTCTGCCTGACAAAGTCATTTAACAGGCCCATCGGCGTCTTCGAGGTTTGCAGGTTAAACCCGTTTCCATTGCAGAAACTGAATGTATACGCAGGGAAAATCAACGTTGAAACACCCAGATCCTTTAAGGTGGCGTAAATGGACTCCAGCAACTCCTTTTTCATCAGGCCACCCGGAACACCAAAATTAAGTGCCGTATGGATATACAATACATCTGCCTTATCCGCATCTATTGAAAGAAGCGCATTGAAAAAATCAATATTGGATACCTTGCCGGTTTTGCTGTTGAATAATATTGTTTCTTTCATGTTGTTTGTTTTAATGACAGGTAGCTCCGCCGTCTACGGTAAAATGCTGGCCGGTTATCCATTTTGCATCCTGCGACATAAGGAATGCAACCATGGCGGCAACGTCATCACACTCCCCCTCCCCTAAAAGATACTTCTCCCTGAACCCCTTCATATGCTCTTCCGAATCAAACAAATGTGCAGTCATGCTGGTTCTCAGCCCTCCCGGCAACACCGAATTGATCCTCACAGCAGGAGCAAGTTCAACAGCCATTGAATTGACAAATGAATCAAGCGCTCCCTTGCTGGCAGCATACATCGAATTTCCCTTATTGCCAAATTTACTAAAAAGGGCAGAGATCAGCACAATGCAGGCTAATTCCTGTTTGTTGATCTTAAGCAAAAGCGTTTTGACAATCTCGGCCGCACTGAAAAAGTTGACATCAAAAATTTCCCTGGCATAGTCAAGCCTGAAATTCTTCAACGGTAAAATCCGCAACGTACCAGCGCAATGAACGAATCCTGAAATTGTAATGTCATTTTCTGCCAGTACTTTTTTCAAGCTCTCCTGGATGCCGTCAACAAATTTTAAATCATAACACCATAGGATGATTTTATGACTGGTGCTTACCCGGTTCAGCAATGATGCAAGTTTTACCTGGTCGCGGCCGTGCAGGATCAGGTTATTTGTTGCAGCCAGACGATTAACGGTTGCATAGCCTATATCGGAAGTGGCAGCAGAGACCAGTATATAGCTATTTTCTGTTTTTAATGACATAATCGCAAAAGTCCTGGATTGTCGAATACGTTAACAGGTCGGCATTGCTCATTGCCATATTGTAATCTGAGTCTAGCATAGCCAGGATTGACAAACTTGATAAAGAATCCCATTCCTCCAAATCGACAAATTTTAATGTTGTATCTATTTTATCCAACTCAAATATCACACTTAATTTTTCCTTTAATTGCTCCATAATTGCCATCGTTTAGTAATTGATAATTTCATTAAAATCCAGGTTTTCCAGCCTGATTAAAATTGATGCCCATGTAAGTCCCACACCAAAACCGGCCAGGCAGATCAGCAAGGATTCGCGGGTTAGCCTGGTGCCCAGGTTAAAACCGATAGCCGTCGGTATTGAAACGCCGCTGGCATTGCCAAAATTCTCAACAATGTTGCTGGGCATCTTTTCCCGTGGTACGCCAAGCTTGTCGGCCAGTTTATTCAGCATGAATTTATTGGGCTGGTGAAACATGTAAAAATCCACATCTTCGCGTGAACAACCTGCGGTTGACAGCAACTGCTCAATCATCGGGGGAACTTCGCGTTGAACAAAGTTAAATACTTCGTCCCCTTTCATCACCAGGTGGTTCAGCGACCTGAAGTTTCCTGCCGCATCTTCATGCAACTGGGCTGTGTCTGCCGAAGCAGGTAACCTCGATCCGCCGGCCGGGATGATCAGCGCGTCGAAGCCGGTTCCGTCCATTTTGAGATTTCCGAAAATTATTCCTGAATCGTCCGATTTCTCAACAATGGTAACAGAAGCCGCATCTCCGATAAGCGGGTTGCTGTTCCGGTCTCTTTTTGAAACTTTCGGGCTGAGAACATCCGCATTCAGTAAAACAACTTTGTTGATTTCATCCTGCTCAAGCAGCATGAATGCCTGGAAAAGGCCAATGATAAATCCGGCGCAACCCTGGTTAATATCCATGCAAATCATATCCTGCTTTAACCCGAAGTGCCCCTGGATCACATTGCTTGTTGGGGGCATGAAATAATCAGGTGACTGGGTTACCAGGATCAGGGCATCAATTTCATTTTTGTCCAGCAATTTTTTTTCAAACAGGTAATCCAAACCACGGATGCATAAATCGGAGGCGCAAACACCTTCTTTCGCAACCCGGTGTGTATTATAGCCCATGGCCATTTTAAGCTTCAGCGACTTGGCAGGAGAAAAGTTGTACTGGTCCATTTCATCCTCAAACTTCACCTCATTTTCAGGTAAAATTGTAAGGATACCGGTTATCTTCTTGTGACGAAATTTCAGATTCATGATTTTACCCCGTTTTTTTGCAACAAAGCTACAATTTTAGAAACACTGGAAAAATTTGTGGGCAGAATATCCATCCCGTCAATGGAAATGCCATATTCAGTATCCAAAGCTGTTACCAGGTTTACAATATCAAAAGAATCCAACATCCCTTCTTCCATAAAATCTACATCCTCCGAAAAATCAAATTCGGGACGAAGTCCTGATAAAATATTAATGATTGTTGTTTCCATGCCTTTATAGAAAATATCTTAAAATTTAAATGGTTTTTACTATTACGCCACCCCATGAATATCCAACACCGAATCCGGCCAGTAAAATATTGCCACGGAGTTTTCCCTCTTTTTGAGCTTCCTTAAGAGCGATTGGAATCGTAGATGATACGGTGTTGCCAACATTTTCGAGATAGCAGTAAAATTTTTCTTTCTCGATTTCAATAAGCTTTCTTAAAAAATCAATCATGTACTTGTTTGCCTGGTGAAAAACAAATAAATCAATATTCGCTTTATCAAGGTGATTGACAGCCAAAGTGTCGTTAACCAGTTGTGGAACTGCTTCGCAGGTGAAATTGAAAATTTCAGAGCCGTTCATAAACAGGAAATCGGAACTGATTGGATTGTTGGACTCATCAAAAACAATATCCGACTTTTTTTGAACCGACCGAAGGCCGCCTGTCCTGACAATAAGGTTTTCAGCTCCTTTTCCGTCAGTGCCTAAACTGAAGTCCAGTATTTCTGCGAAACCATCCGCAGAAATTAATGTAGCGGCTGCCGCATCGCCAAAAATGGTCAGGTTCCCTTTGTCCAGCGGATGTATGTGCTTGCTGTATGTTTCAGCTGTAATAAGCAGTACGTTTTTTGCAATGTTGCTGCAAACCAATCCTTTGGCAATTGCCAGTCCATATACAAAACCCGAACAGCCCAGGTTGAAGTCGAGTGCCCCGCATTTGGTGGGAATACCCAGTTTAGCCTGGAGGAGGCAAGCCGTTGTTGGTAAAAAATAGTCTGGGCTTTGCGTACAGAGCAGGATAAAGTCTATATCACCTGGCACAACCGCATGCTCTTTAAAAAGCAGGTTGGCTGATTTTTCTGCAAGGTCACCTGCAGTTTCTCCGCTAGCTGCGATATGCCGGTTGAAAACCCCGATCTTTTTTGCGATTTTATCAACGGTCCATTCTGGAAACTGGCTGATAATATCCTCATTCGTGACGATAGTTTCCGGCAAATAATACGAAATTGCTTTTATATAGGCTCCCATATTGTTTTATAATAAAGTGTAACCTCCGTCGATCAATAAATTTGAACCTGTAACCCAGCCTGCTGCATCCGAAAGCAGGTAAATGGCAGCAAATGCCACCTCTTCGGGCTTTCCATACCGTTTTAACGGATACCGGTTTTTATCTTCGGCGACCTGGCTTTCAGATATCAGCCCTTCTTTAAAAAAACCGGTTTCGATCATCCCGGGAATTACACTGTTAACCCTGATATTCTTTGGGGCAAGATCAAGCGCCATCCCCTTGATGATCCCATTGATGGCCCCTTTCGAAGCGGAATACATCGAATTCCCGATCCCTGAACATGTTACTCCGGCAATTGAAGAGATAAAAACTATCGAAGAGTTTTTCCTTAGTTTTTTCTGTTCAAGCAAGTGTTGGGTCAGTAAAACAGGTGACAGGAAATTTACTTCCATGATTTGCTGCAATTGCTCCTTCTTTACAAACTGGAACAGTAACGTTTCCATGATGCCTGCACAGTGAACAATTCCGTCAACCTGGGGTACCTGGCCTGCTAGGGACTGAACTTCCGATTCATCTGTCAGGTCAGCGCAATAAGAGGCATGATCTCCGGCGGTCAGTGAATTGTATGTCTGCTCCAGGCGGGCTTTATCCCTGGCTGTGAGTATCACTGTCGCACCGTTTTTTGAACACTCGATTGCAACTGCCCGCCCTATCCCGGAAGATGCCCCGGTTACCAGGATTTTCTTGTTACAGAGCGAAAAAGGGGCGTACACCTGTTCTGAAATCATTTACCTGCTATTGTTGAATGAAGTTGAAAAGCTCACCTATTGTGCTGATTTTCAATAATTGTTCTGCCGTAACATGAATTTTGTACTTGGCCTTAATCATGTTCAGCAGGGCAAGGCCCGTCAGGGAACTCCACTCTTCCAATTCCCGGAATTTTGTTTCAGCAGCAAATTCTGAAAAATCGGTCTCATCAAATTGATCCGCAAAATCCTTAATAAAATCATTCAGTTCCATAATACATCAGTTAGTTTGTTTATAAAAGGTATAGTCTTTCAATCCATCCGGCCTTGAGCCAAGCAGGGTATGAATCTTCGTTACATAATTGTTTGTGGCATTTACCCAAAAATAGGAATACCTGATATCTTTCATCTTCATCAATGCATAAACATTGTACAAGAGGTATAAACCGTCCCCGCTGTTATCGTACCAGCAGTTCAAATAGCATTTTTTTCCTTCAAATGTATAAATAAAAAAACCCGATAATTCAAGATGCTTCACATTTACAATAACCTGGTTGTTTTGTATCATTTTTTGCAACATGTCATCGGTCGGCAGCCAGTCTGTCATTGGATTAAAATATCCGTACATCATGGATTTGATCTTTTCAAAATCATCAGGACCGGCGAAACTGGCTGTAAACCCTTCTCCGGGTTCTGTGTTCGGATTATAATATCTTTCATACACGCCAATAAGATCATACCCACACAGCGAAAGAAGGTTGTTCCACGCATCGATTTCACCCTTTGCGGGAATATTTATGGCATTCTTTCCGTCGAGATCAGATAAAATTACTTCAATTTCACTGATATCCGTGGTAATAATGTAAACCCTGTAAAAATCATCATACTTTTTTCGTAGAATAATGCTTTTCTCAGTCATGAAATATTCAAAACCGGTCAGATCCTTAACGAAATAGTTTGATAAAACCGGTTTCAGGTTTATGATCCGGCTGATATGGTGATTCAAAACGGCATCTTCCTCTTGGACAAAAACAACTTTCATTTTTGAAAACAAGTTAATTGTGGTTTACCTTGTTGTTCAGGAACAACCTGTCAATTTTTCCATTTGTATTTCGCGGCAGTTCCTCCATCCTGATATAAGTACCTGGAATCATATACTTGGGAAATGCCATGGCAATAGCTTTTCTAATCTCCGCAACCGGTATGTCATGTTGTGCTTCATAAAACAGGATGATCTCCTTTTTGGTGAAGTTATACACAATACAGCCATTTTCGACCAGTTTCAGGGTGTTGATGATGACATGCTCAATCTCGCCTAATTCTATCCTGTAGCCCAGGTGTTTAATCAAGGTGTCTTTTCGCCCTTTAAAAATAATTTCGTTTCGTTCGTTTTTATAAACGAGGTCACCCGTCCGGTAAATGATTTCAGGATAGGACGTATTGAGGGGATTCTGCACAAAGGCAGTTGCTGTCTTTTCCGGGTTGTTATAGTACCCCATTGCAAGTGAAGTTCCGCGCACGCAAAGCTCTCCTTCTTCATTGACAGCCGCTTTTTTATTGTGCCCGTTTAATATCAGGATATCTGTGTTTCTGCAAGGGAATCCTATCGGGATAGGCTCTTCGTCTTTCAATTCGCGGTCAACGATGAAATAGGTGCAATCGAGCGTTATTTCAATCGGGCCATACAGGTTGACAAACATGGCACCCGGAAGATGTTTTTGCCAGTAATTGAATTGTTTTGTGGGGAAAACTTCTCCCGCAAACCATACTGTTTTCAGGCTTGGCAGGGGGATTTTGCGCAGCAGGTCCATATTGGCCACATTGACCATGATGGTGGGTACCCAAAAAATAAAGGAAACCTGTTTCTCCTGCATCAGTTGCAATATTGCTGCAGGAAATGCAGATAAATTGTCCTGGATCAATACGATGGTGCTGCCTTTGGCCATGAGCATGCACAACTCAAAACTGTAAATATCGAAAACCAGGGGCGAGAGGGAGCCTATAATTTCAGCATCACCAATCTTAAGGGTTTCGATGGCCCATTCGGTAAAATCAATGAAACTCCTGTGATTTAACACCACCCCTTTGGGTGTACCTGTGGAGCCTGAAGTGTTAATGATGCACAGCGGATCGGTATCTGTTAACTGTTCTAACCTGTTCATCAGGAATTCTTCACTGTACAGTTGATCTTCATTGAATTCATCAAGGTTGACAATGCTGAAATCTCCTGAGATAGATACTACTTTATCAACATTGTTGTTATCTGTGATGATCAGTGCAGGCTGAATCAGGTCAAGGACATTCCTTATTCGTGAATCCGGCGACTTTGTGTCGAGATTCATATAAAGGTTGCTGCTATAAATGATGGCAAGGTCAGCCACGACGCTTCCGATACTTTTAGGAAGAAATACGGCAACCGGTTTATTGCATTCCTCCCTGATTGAGCCTGTCAGTTTGAATGCAAGTGATTTTACAAGTATGTTCAACTGGTTAAACGTAATACTTTTCTCCCCGTCAATCACCGCGATGCGTTCGGGATACAACCGAACGTTTTTTTCAAAGTATTCTATGACATTTTTCTGCATAAGGGTGAATATCAGTAATTCAGCAAGGCCAGAAGCCTTGAGGAGGTCTTTTCAAAATTGGCCCGTGTGAATTTATAATAGTAATTAAGTTCATCAGAACCTATCAACTCCGGCTGATAGGTTAAATTATAACGGTTGACTTTTTTATTATCCTTTCTGTTTTCGCCGTAAAAAAAAGCAGCCTTTGTTTTTTCGAAAGCAAATTCTTTTGAAAGTATTTCAGTTTTTATTGCATAATCTTTGGGAGAGGCTTCGTCAAAAATCCAACTTCCACAAACGAAACTTCCGGGCCGGATGTCATAAATACGGTAAGTGCCATACCGGTTGCCATCTTTGTCAACACAAAGAAAGTAATACTCCAGTCCATTGTTTTCCCTGACCAGGTAATCCCGTGTCCAGGCTTTTTGCTTTTCAACATCAGATGATGTCAATGAAATGTACCGGCCGAGACGTTCGTTGGTGCGCAACCTGACAATGAACTCAGCGTCATCCTCTTCAACTGTTCTGAGAATAATGCCATATTTTTCAATCACAATTCCCGACATACCTTATGTATTCTTTATAATCCCTGATATAATCATCTTCCCGGAATTTTTCCGATGTCAGCACGAGGCAAACTGTCCCGGAAGAAAAGCCTTTTTCGGCTGCCCAGATACCAGGAGGGATATGGAGCCCGAAGTATGGCCGGTTAAGCATTACTGTTCGCCGTACAATGCCGTCGTTCAGCTCTATTTCAAAACTGCCGCTGGCAGCAATGAGGAATTGATGGCATTGTTTGTGAGCATGTGCACCGCGATCAGCGCCTCCCGGTATGTCATAAATATAAAAAATCCGCTTTACTGCAAATGGGATTTCGGTGTTGTTGGTTATTGGCGTGATGTTACCAGCCCGGTTTTTAATACTGGCAAGCGTTATGATGCTGCAATCATATACAGTTGGCCTTCTCATGATTGCCTGAATTTTAAAAATTCCTGGTAGTCACGAATATAGTCATCCTCGTTAAAAGGGGTAGAACTCAATACCAATGCCAGTGAATTGGTTGAGAAGTTTTGCATGCGCCTCCACAAACCAGGTGGTAAATAGAGCCCGTAATACGACCTGTTTAATGAGAAAACCTGTTTCCCTGTACCTCCGTCAACTTCCACGTCAAAACTGCCCGAAAGGGCTATGATCAACTCCTGCTGAACTTTAAAAGCATGCCCCCCGCGCACCTGCCCGCCTGGAACATCATAAATCCAGTAAACCCTTTCAATAGTAAACGGAATATGTTTTTCCTCCTCAAGGAAAGAGAGATTTCCCCTCGGATCTTCAAATTTTGGAAGTTGTACAATCTGCGCTTGCATTGTTAACCAGGTTAATTCTTTGTTGCAAAGATAATTTAGACAAATTTAAAATAAAAAAACAACATGATAAGAATGAAAAATGCTTATTGGCAGCTATTGGCTAATCAGCAAACTCTTTTTCCTTTTTTTTATTCTTCATAATTCTGTTCAATCCCAGCAATCCAAAATAAATAAAAATACCCCCAAAGGTTAACATCAGGGTGAGGAAAAAATAGGGAGGTGAATAAAACAGTTCTACTTCATGTTTGCCGGCTTCGATGAATAACCCGATGAACCCGATACTGCAAACCAAAGGTTTGACTTCTTTCCCGTCGATCCTGGCATGCCAGCCCTTATCAAACGGGATACTGAGAAATAGCAGCCTGGCTGAATCCAGATCAATTGTTCCTTTTATTTTATTTTGGCTGAAACTGGTTATTGCAAGGGTGTCCTTTTTAAGATTTGTTACATCTTTATAATAGGTTTCGAATGTATAATTAATGGCTGTGTCACGCAACATGTACTGCTTGAAACCGGCGTATCGCTTGTCGACAGGACTGTCGGCAACAAATGCCTGTTGCAGAATGTAATCTTTTTTCGCGGAAGAAACTCTTGAAAAGCTGTCCCTCAGGATATATCTGTCATACGTAAAGCCCAGTGGAAGGAAGTATTTGTTTTTGAGTACCTTGACATCCCCGAAAAGCGTGACAGAGTCATACTTGAACATCATGAACCGGGATGCCGGCCCTTTGGTCAGGCTATACTTTGTACTTGCAAGGTTTTGAAGGATCGGCCTGTTTGCAAATCCAATCGCCCAACGGCTTTGGGTTTCCTTCCCCCTGGTAATAATCCCCATCTCCTCAAGAAACAATATGTAGTATTTTTGATTGAATGAGTCATATACCATCGTCCCATTGAATCCCTGCGCTTTTCCGTCATTGAAACTGGTATGAACAGCCGGGCTTGCCGTAAAATCTTTGTGAACCCTGAAAAATTGTTTGTCAGTCGAATTAAGATATGCCGTTGCCTCCAGTGTGTAATCATTGTAACCGGTTTTTTGCCTGGATTCCTGCTTTGTGAGCACTGAGCGCTTGTTAAGACTGGTGTAATTGCCCGAACCCAGTTCGATAAACACGATGAGTACCAGCAGTAAATTCAGGTATGATTTGTAACTGTCAAAGTAATATAAGCACAGGAACAGCGTATAAATCACAAGGAAGTTACGTACGGTCGACTGAATTCCTTTGTCAATAATCTGTCCTGCATTCTGGTATGGGTAATATAGCAATACCATAAGGATTGCGAATGTGCCAAGAAGGACAAGTAGGTTGATCTTCCTGGTTCCCACGATTTCATTGATGGAAAACAGGGTAAGAAATAAAAACGCCAGGCCAACAAACAATGAAAAGCCCCGGTAATAATCACCGCTAAAAAGCCATAAGGCATATCTGAAATAGGGGAAAATGACCGGGAAAATTAAAATAAAGAAAAACAGCCCGAAAAAGAGTGCCTTTTTCCTGCTGGTCAGGAAAAAAACCTGTGGCATTAACAGCAAAGGGAGTAATCCTGTATACACAAGAGGTGCTTCCAGGTAATTATACCATCCCCTGTAGTTTGATCCGTTTCCCAGGAAATCATTTGAGAAAAACCGCAAAATGGCCGCAGTATTATGGTTGTGGTCACCGAAGGAGAACACGGAAGTGGCCATCAGTTTGTCAAATAACCCGGAGTGGCCGCCAACTCTCGGGCTGTCAAGCAACATCTGCATGCTTGACCAGAAAAAGAAACTGCTGATAAGCAACCCCAGCAAACTGCATCCGGCCATCTGAAGCACCACATTAATGAATTTTTTCCAGGAAGGATTGTCGGAGGTAAAATGCCTCATCAGGAAATACAGAATAAAGAATATGCCATACAGGAAAAGGTTAAATGGCTGAACCGCAGCTATCAGTGCGATCGAGATGGGGAAAAGATACCAGGAATTTTGTTGGTAAAGTTTTTCAAAAGCCAGGAGTAACAGGGCCAGGTAGCATGCCTCGGTGGAAAAGATGTACCAGCCTCCGCCAACAATCATCAATCCGCTGAAACAGTATAAAAGGGTTCCTATAATGATCGCAACGGGCTTCAGTCCCCATAATTTGAAAAAATTATAGATAAAAAAGCCTGTCAGGATAATCTTCACAACCTCCATCCAGATGATCCTGTAGGCGATCGAATCCCCGTCACCCAAAAAGATTATCCAATAAAACGGGTTATTGATACTCCCGGCCATGATGTTCTGCCCCATGCCCTGTGCGAATGCCCACAGCGGAAACCCTTCGGTTCTGAGATATTTGTGGAGGTAAATAAAGTGCGGATAGAACGTATTGATGGTATCACTTCCGATATCTTTAAACAAATAGTATTTATTCCCGATGATGAAATCGAAAAAAATAATCAGGATCAGGAGAGAAACAATTCCAAGGGTGATCCACAGACCGTATTTTTCCATGTAAGCGTCAAGAAAAAATGGTTTGGCAATCGCTCTTTTGGTGTCCTTTTTATCAGAGGGCTTTGCAGCCGGTTTATTTGGTGTTTTATGTATAGGTCTTTGCTTCATAATAAATTTTATCTTCGGTATTTTGCTTTCTATTTCCCCTGGCATTCTTTCTTATAAATCGGGTAAGCCGCATTATATCCCATTTTGACAGCCTTCTGGAGGTCGGAACAGGCAAGGTCACGTTTACCAGAATTGAGATAAACCAGAGCCCTGTTAAAGTAGGCTATGGCATAGGTGGGGTCTCCTTTGATGGCTGCACTGAGGTCGCTGATCGCCAGGTCGGTTTTTCCCATGCTGGCATAGGCGATCCCCCTGCTTGATAACGCCTGCACATAATCGCTTTTGTACCTGATGGCATTGTTCAGGCAGTTCATGGCTTCACCGAATTGCCTGGTTTTTCCATATGCATTGCCAAGGTTATACCATGCTTCCGGGAAATCCGGCTTTACACCAAGAGCCTTCTTGTAAAGTACGATGGCGTCCTGCACCCTTCCCGAAGATTCCATTAACATGGCCTGTTTATTCATTTGTGCAGGCTGTAGTCCGGGCATTTCCCCTGCTGAAATCCCAATGTTTTTCATAAATCCTTCGGCAGCATAATTTGGGTCAAGTTCAGCGGCTTTCGTATAGTCCGCTTTAGCTCCTGCAAGGTCATTCATCGCCTTTTTTACCAGTGACCTGGTATAATAAAGATCGCCTGATTTCGGACTTAACCCGATTGCTTCGGTTAAATCTGCAAGGGCCTCTGTATAGAGTTTTCGCGAAAACCTCACAGCACCACGGTTTTTATACCCAAGAAAATCTTTCGGGCTAATTCGGATACTTGTGGTATAATCGTCAATGGCACCCTGGGAATCATCCAGCTGGAATTTCAGGTTTCCACGGTTGTTATAAAACTCGCTGTTCTTGGGATCAAGTTCTATGGCTGTATTATAATCCGCCAGCGCTCCTGCCAGGTCCTTCATTGTCTTCTTCACGGCTGCCCGGTTTGTGTAGGCGGAGGTATACTTTGGATCTATTTTCAGTGCCAGGTTCAAATCACTGAGGGCGCCATCATAATCCTTCATGTCCGACTTCAGACTCGCCCGGCTGGTATAGAGTTCAAGTTGCTCCGGTTTAAGCCGGATGGCTATGTTGTAATCTTTTAAAGAATTGTCATAATCCTGCAGCATCTTCCGCGATACTGCCCTGTTTATATAGGCATTGACAACGGTTGAATCGAACCTGAGTGTTGCGTCGAAATCTGCAATCGATCCGAGGTAATCTTTTTCCATACTGCGCGCATGGCCCCTGTTGATGTATGCCCGCCAGAATGTAGCATCAAGGTTGACACATTCTGTATAGTCAGCAATGGCACCTTTATAATTGGCTGAATCCATCCGGGTATTGCCGCGGTTATACCAGGCAACCGGAACTCGCGCGTTTTTTTCAATGCAATCGCTCCATAAAGTGTCGGAATTACGCCATACCTTGCTTTGCTGAAATGTCAGGAATATCAGAATGAGCGCATAAACAGCTACAATACCCCAGGTTGCTTTTTCCGATTTGATATATTTTCGGTCGGTGAGATAATACCCAACAAGGAAGAAGTAGCCAATCGACGGAATATAGGCATAACGGTCGGCCATGATGGCGCGGCCAACAGGTAAGAGTTGCAGAAGGAGGACAATATTCAACAGGAAAAACCCGAGTCCGAAAAAAAGAGGTTTGGATCTTTTCCACGAAAGAATGAGTGCAACAACGAACGCAAGGGCAGGCAGAATGCACAACCAATAGATGAAGGGCACTTCGCCTACATTTCCCAGGATAGGATAGGGGTAATACACTGACAGTGTAAAAGGATAAAAAAGTTTAAGGATATACATGACCAGGCCATAAGAGGCAAAAGCCACCCGCTGCTGGATCGGGAAATTTGCCATAATGGTTGCATCAGCACCCGCCTGTGCACGAAATGCCACAATACCAAAAATCAAAGCCAGTATCAGAAAAGGAACTTTTTCGACCAGGATTTTCAATTCCGTCCATTTCCGTCCCATAAAAACATCAACCAGAAACAATGTCACTGCCAGGGTTACCGCCTGCCCTTTCGACAAGCACGAAAGGAGAAAGAACAGGAGACTTAATCCAAACCACATTTTATCCCTGCCGGGGACATACCTGACATAGCTGTAAAGCGATAGAAGATAAAAACAGGTGTAGAGCACATCTTTTCGTTCCGAAATCCAGGCAACAGATTCAACATGAAGAGCATGCACGCCGAAAAGCAATGCGGCAATAACTGCCAGCTGGAGCTTCCCTGTGAGCCGTTTAAGGACCAGCAGAACCAACATGGAATTTATGATGTGGATGAGGATATTTGTCAGATGAAAAACAACCGGATCGAATTTATTTATCTGGTAATCAATTGCAAGCGACAACATCGCCAACGGGTGGTAATTCCCCATATAATTCTCGGAAAACATTGCCACGAGATTCTTGGCGGATAATGATTTTATGTAAGGGTTGCCTCCAACATAAACCATGTCATCCCAATTGGTGAAAGTTCCATTTAAAGCCGGGAAGTAAGCAATAAAAGTTGCAATGGCAATAAGTGCCATCCATAATGCCGGAGGAGCAAACAGGGTAAAAGTTCGGTTATTTGTTTTCATTGTCATTAGAATTAGCGAATTTACAAATTTTGTCCTGAATGATAAATATTT
The DNA here is from genome assembly GCA_026391835.1 of Bacteroidota bacterium. Taxonomy (GTDB): domain Bacteria; phylum Bacteroidota; class Bacteroidia; order Bacteroidales; family FEN-979; genus CAIVAT01. The sequence goes on along the minus strand of JAPLDF010000041.1, from coordinate 54,981 downwards.
CTACCTTTATCTGCCATTTTAACCAGAACACTGTTGAAGAAAAAACTGATTGCCGGAGAATCGAAAATATATCAATACTCAGCTCTTCTAGTCATAATTGTTCCCTTTCTTTTATATATTTCCGCCCTTAGGCTGGGTTTCGTCTATTTTGATGATGACATCCTGGTGCTTGACAATTATGAAAAACTCAGCCACCTGGCGAATTTAGGCAAGGCTTTCCGCACCGATGCCTTCTTTGCCAGCCTGAGTCCCTACTATCGTCCGCTCATGAATGTTTCGTTCATGTTGGATGCGGCAATAGGAGGGAAGTCGCCCGTCATGTATCATTTTGCTAACCTGGTTTATCATTTGTTGTCATGCGTCAGCCTCTTATGGCTATTGTCACTTATGGGTTTCAGCAAGCAAAAAGCTTTGATCGGGGCACTGGTTTTCGCCGTTCACCCAATGATGGGTCACGCTGTGCTCTGGATTCCTGCGCGCGGCGATCTTTTGGTGACCCTGTTTGGGTTGCTGTCATTTGTTATGTTTCTGCGGTTTCTAAAGGAAAATAAAGTTCAATACCTGGTTGCCCATATCCTGTGTTTTGCCGGGGCCATCTTCTCCAAGGAATCTGCAGTTCTTTTTCCTGTGCTTTTCGTCCTTTGGCTTCTGGTTAAAAAAGAGAGAGTCATTGACCGCAGGATGCTTGTTGTTTGTTTTTCCTGGATATTGGTACTCTCTTTTTGGTACTACCTCCGGATGATTACGATTGATCAGCGCAGCGATGGACAGCAGGGTTTCGCTTCCCTTCTTCGGAACCTGCCTTTCGTGCCGGAAGCCGTTTCCAGGTTTTTCTTCCCGTTTATGCTTCCCGTGACGCCTGTCTTTTCAATTGCATATACCATTGGCGGAATATTGGCCGCCATCATGGTGACAGTTTTTATCATAAAAATGAAAACCCGGAATTCACTACCGGTTATTCTTTTCGGTGCTGCCTGGTTTCTGGGCTTTTGTTTGCCGAATATGTTTGTCAGGCTGGTCGCTGCAAATGACAGCTTTGAATATCTTCTCCACCGCACTTACCTCCCCTATGTTGGATTTCTTATCATGCTGCTGGCGATTTGTCCCGATAAATGGTTTGAACTTAAAACAAAGACATATAATTTCATCATTGGCAGCATGCTCGTGATCTTGTTTGTTTCTTCGCTGGTACAGCAGAAAAAGTACAGGGATGCGATTTCGTATTGGGGATCTGCCATTCAATACGCCCCTGGCAAGGCATGGTTTCACTACTATCTGGGCCGGTATTATTTTAAACAAAAGGACTATTTACGGTTTGAACAGTATCTGCAAACAGCCGACAGCATTAAATCATATCCTGAATTCAAATATCACCTCGGTATGGTTGCATTACAGGATAAAAAGGACTTGGAAAAGGCCTATGCTTATTTCAAGGAAGCTTTCAGACTTGGATATGGCAGCCCTGAAGCCCACGCGAATTTTGTTACCTTATGTGTTGAATCAAGCAATGAGTTCTTCCAGAAGGGATCATATGTGAAAGCAATAGCACGGTGTGAGGAAGCTCTTGCAAACGATCCTTCAAACGGTGTAGTAGCGTATAACCTGGGTCTGTATTATGTAAACCTGGGTGAAAAAGAACGTGCTGCGTCAATGTGGCAACTTGCAATACGCCTGAAACCTGACCTGTCCGAAGCTTACCGCAGCCTGTTTCTTTATTACCATTACGACGTAAAAAAGGCTGATTCGGCAGCCTGGTTTGCCCGTGAATTCAATAAACACGGGGGCACCGGGAACCTGATCAGCCCTTGATGAAAAAGGGATTTATGCTTATTTTACAGCTGGAATTGTGTTTCCTTCGGTATCAAAAGAAAAGTTGTTGGTTATTTTCACGACTGCCTTATATGATATCTTTTCTTTACTGTCGGTAACCTGCATCACGTTCACAACTGTATAATTAGGATCCAGTTTGTAGAGTTTCGCTTTGGCCTTTTTGGGAAGATATGATTCATGAATTTTCCGCTCAATCCGCACGGTGCGGCCAAGGGAGTCAAGAACCATAAATGCCGGTGAATCCATGATGGTGAGGCTTGCCTTGTAATTTCCCTGTTCCTTTGACCAGTCCACCGGAATTTCAATTGTTTGGGGAAACTTGGCTTGCAGCCGGTCCTTGACATTCTGAGGAACCTGGCTTGGAGCCAGTTGCTGGGAAAAACCATACATTCCGAAAAAAGCAAGAGCCGCGATAAGAATGAATTTTCTCATAAATATTGTTTATTAAAATATTAAATTGATTAGTGAATCCATGTCCATTTACTTATTGACCCTATTGTAAGAACTACAATAAGGTCAATAAGTTGTAATTAAAATAAACTAATTACGTATGGCGTAAAAAGATGAAACAATATCTGCTGATGCGACTGACTAATTCTCAGGTTCAGCAATGTTCTCATGCTTGAGTTTACGGGCATTGTAGAGCTTTTTACCGCCATAACCCAATCCAAGGGCAAGCAGGATGCCCAGGCCGCCATCAATCGGAGCACCAACCGGAGTTTGACCACCACCGCCACCGGCAGTGCCGCCACTACCCGGAGGGCCCGGAGGATCAGGCAAAGAAATTAATGGCAAGGCGAATATTGCTAGCAGAATAAAAACCAATTTGATCTTTTTCATATATATGTGTTTTTAATTTTCTAATGTTTTAACTAACCCGACCTTTTCGGAAGATTACTTGATAAAGACTTTCCCGGCATTCGTATTGGAATCGCCATCAACTTTAACAAGGTAAATTCCTGTAGGTACATTCAAATTGATTTTATTCAGGGAATAGGCCTGTATGGTTGTCCTTGTGATTTCAGTTCCAAGCATGTTATAAACAACGATGTTGCCTTTCATGTCTGCAGGTATGTTAACATAAACAGTACTTTCGTTGCTGTAAATTTTAACTCCGGATGTTTTGTGGTCAGATACACCAACAGGTGCGAAGTGAATGTTAAACCTGTGTGTAACATCTCCGGGGGCTGCTGAAAAAGTGTAAACCGGGTTCGAATTCAGGTTCTGAACATTGCTTGTCAGAACATCTTCCAGGAAGATGTCGGAGCCGGCAGCAAATGTGCCGAGATCGGAAGCTGTTAACGTATAGGTGCCACTCAGGCCAACCTTTAATCCCATGGCAACAGTCGGACGTGAAGTTACATCAGGCAATGAGTTGATTGTGAGATTTTCAGAAGGGGTGATTGAATAAAGTTGTGGCGCATCTTCCATGCCAAACATTTTATAGGCGTCATATTCCTGGTCAAATCCGGCAGTGGCTTCAGGCCTGAAATGGATGAAAGCAATATCTTCGGATGCTTCGCTGCCCTTAACTTTCAGTGTAAGCAGGTTTTCTATGCTGTTCTTGTAAAGTAAAATATCTGAATGCAACCTGGCAGCAGCCGGAATCGTAACGGATGGTGAAGCTGCATTGGCCTGTACGAAAAATGCTTGTTCAGCAGGAATGATCCCACCTGTAAGTGTTCCAACTCCACTAGCGTAGGAAAAATAGTTTCCCGTAGCCGCATTCCACGTATAAACAGCACCATTAACATTTGTCTTGCCTATTAAAGCCCAGCTAATGGCGCATGGATAAGGATTTCCGAGGAGATTCCACCCATAGGAAGCACCACTGTATGCTACAGCAGGTGAATAGGATGCATTGTTGTTCAAATGCGAGCCTGTAAAGGTAACAATCCCGTTCGGTGCAAGTTTTGCAAGTCCATATCCAATTCCGGGAACAAGAGGAATTGTGGTTGGCTTTGTGAGCGTATCCCAATAATTACTTGGTTCATTCCATTTGTTCAACAGGCTGCCCATAAAAGTTGCAATGGTTGCATCGTTAACTGGCGAAGAAACATAATGCCAGAGCGTCGATGAATTTGGGAAACCAATGCTCCAGTTCGCAGTGACATAACGCTGTGCAGAAGTTGTACCGGTAACAGTAAGAGTACCTGCATTTAAGAGTGAGCCGGTTCCTGTTGGATTACTTTCGATAAGGAGATTTCCTGCAACTGCTAGTGAAATTCCTGATGCGATTGTGAATTGGCCGATTGGGTTGATTGTCAAATTATTACATTTCGGGATTATTGTGTAGTTGGGAGTGTTCATGAAAAGTTGCATTTCTTCACCAGTAATAAAAATGTTGGATGCAACTGATGGGGTTTTGCCTTCTGTCCAGGCAAATTGATCATTCCAGTCAAATGGGCCACCTGTTGCAACTGAATGTAGATCATATGTTCCTGAAGCAGCCCCTGAAATAGTCTTGTCTGTGAAAGAACTGATAGTCACTACTCCATTAATATCTGCAAATGAGCATAAATTACCTGCATCTGGAGAATGTCTAAGGTGCATTGCTGTGGTAGTTCCACCGATATAAATAAAATCCAATGTTGCAATTTCCTTATTGACTAAATTGACATTACCAAGAGTTGGAGATTCCCATAAAATTACAAGCCTATTATTTCCTACGCCACCAAAAAATGGATTGTAAGTTGAACCTCCATATTCTAAGGTGATTCCATCAGGTCCAAGTGGTGATAATACATTAGTATTGTAGTCAATATAGATAATTGCTGATGCAATTGGTTTATTTGGTCCAGTTGCTGTATTTAAAATGACAGGAATATGAACAATATCGCCTACATTAAGTCCAGTCAGATCAGTTCCTAAAGTGATTGAACTGACAGCGGTTGGTGCTTGTGGATCTTGGCCCAACGTTATAAGAGAGCAAAATCCAATAAAGAGCACTAGAAGGCCTTTTACGAAATTCATAAAGTTAATTTTCATATGTTTGAATATTTTAAAGTTACAATAATATGTCGATTATCTAGTACGGATATGTTCCGTTAACATCCCCTGAAACAATACCAAGAAAATTGGTGCCAGGAAGGTTCGCGTTGTTAACTATGATGGCAGGGTTCTCGAATAACCAATCTGGCGCCAGATAATTTGCATTTGGTGTAAGACCAGCAATTCTGCGGCGTAACGGGATAACATCACCGTTATCCACAGCTCCGTCCTGGTTGATATCTGCAGCACGAACTCTCAGCGGACCTCCATTGGGTGGATCGATGGTACTGGTCAAACCGGCGATATATCGTCTTAAATTAATGACATCACCCTGGTCAACACCAGTCCAAACGCCTGTACTTGAAGCGTAAATGTAGTAGGTTCCGTTGAGAACATTAACCGTGTAAAAACCAGAAGCGTCAGTTGTTGTCGTTGCAATTACATTTGGAACAGGTGCAACAGCAGGAGGTACAGGTTCAGGTCCGTCCTTGATATAAATAGTTGCGCCTGCGATAGGACCATTTGCCAGGGGTGCACTGTTGTACTCAAGGTGACCACTGATGGTGTATTGTAAATTCACGTTTATTCCGCCATAATTCCAGTTGGCTGGAACAATTGTACCGGCCATATTGGCCAACTGGCAACCATCCTTGAAAATGATTTGTGTCGTAGCGTTACCTGAAGCGGAATAAAGGAAATTGAGTGTAACAAAGGCTGATCCGTTGACAATGGTAGGCAATGTGTTGCTCCATGCAATGTGAAGTATGTTTCCAGTCAGCTGAATCGTAGCACCATGAGGATTCGAGGCATTCACATAGGTGAGTTTTGTTGCATCAAATCCTATATTCATGGTCACTGCACCAATTTCCGTTCCTACGGGGATGTTGTTAAATGTAACAGGTACTGCCACTGAGGATGGACTGGTCGCATTTACGAAAGCAATGTTTGCATTTACAATTGCCGGAGCTGGGGAAACAGATCCGTTTGTATATCCGACACTGACCGGACTGCCATTCGAGAACTGGGTTCCGTTTGCGAAATTAATGTTGGCCGTACCTACACCATTATACATAAAACGCAGCACCAGGAATTGTCCGTTGATGGAAGGTGCGGCACCTGTATAAACTATGTTGATATTGCTACCTGAAGCATAGGTGGTAATAGGATATAATGGGTTGAATACGCCGATGAATGACATCCGTGGATTGTCATAGACCAATTTGATATCAAAATTATTGGTACCGGCTGGCATTCCTGTGAAGGTAAGCGGAACGTCAACCACTTGTCCCTGTACACCCGTGGTAATTGCAGGCATCGAAGCAAAAGCTGTTATCGGAACACCAGGGGCAACACTGCCATTGTTATAGGTTACAGGAATATTTGTTACAGGGGTTGTGGTGGTGATCACGCATCCGGTGCTGAAATTGACATTGGTTGTGGCAAGGGTCGTATAGCTGAAGTTCAGGTTGAACTGGCTGGTATTGATGTCCTTACCCAATGGGTTTGTCCAGGTTATGATAACGACTCCTGCAGAAAGAGCAGCAGTTGAGCCGGTTAAATTTCCCGTTCCTGTAGTGCTGATGTATGTAAGTTTTGTAGGATCGTAGGAAATTCTTTGTGTAATCGAGCCAACATTGGTGGGGAAACCAGTGTAAGTAACAGGTACAACAACAGTTCCCAGGGGCGCTGTGATGTGACCTATGTTTGCCTGCGCAGTGTTACTGGTAACAGGACTGATTGCACCATCGGTGAAGGTGCCGGTTAGCACAACCGGGGTTACGCCAACCAATTTTGCAACCTCACAGTTTGAGGGCTGAAAAGCAATTGGGCTTGTTAATCCGTTATATTTAAAGTTTAGTGTCAACAATGTGCCCGGTGCAAATGAAGTAGGAGTTGGGTTTGTCCAGACAATGGTTATTACATTTCCTCCGGACGCTCCAACAGTCATGTTGGCTTGTTGAGCAGGCAGAAAATTGGTGACATTTTGAAATGTCAACACGGCCGGGTCAACCTGAATGTAGAATTGGAATGAGTTAATGCTGGAGAACCCGGTAACGGTAAGGTTAACGGATACGTTCTCATTGGGGCTAGCAGTAACAGTTTGCAGCATTGCGGTGTATTGTCCGAATGATAAAGATCCGAAAACCAACACCATCAGCAGTGTAAAAGTAAATTTTCTCATCATGGTATTTATTTTTATTGTTATTAATTTTTATAGGTTCAATGGGTCGTATATATGATTGTTTATTTTTAATTGATTTTGATCATTTTTCGATAGGATTCGTACACCCCGGCAGTGCCTTTGAACACATATTGGCAAAAATAAACACCTGCCGGCAAATATACTAAATTATCTTCTACCCGGTAAAGCCCGGCTACATGCACCCTGTCAACGGGTTTGCCCATGATCTGCCCGGTCATGGAAAAAATCTTTATGGTTGCATTGCCGTTTCCCGGAACAGAATACTCAATGGTCGTTTGTCCTGAAAACGGATTAGGGCTATTTGTGAGATGTAAAATTGGCCGTGAAGGTTGCCCGGCAATACCGGCAAGAGAATCAACAGACAATTTTGCAGATGCGGAAATTGAAAGACAACTGTTGGAGCTAAGGATGCAGCGGTACATGAAATTGTCATACCCTGCAGGAACCTGCCTGAGTGTCAATGTATTTGTTTGTGTTCCTGAATACCTGGTTGTTTCAGAAAGGTTCGACCAGAGTATCCCGTCATTTCGGGTTTCTTGCCAGGAATAGCCCGAAGCATTTGGTGAGACAACCTGAAAAACAGCATTTGACTGGGATGGCACTGTTTTATTCTCAGGTTCGGATGAAATGACAGGGGTGGCCTCAAATATCGACCCGTCAGTGTAACCGACAGTGAGAACTTCAGGGGGCAATGCAATGTTGGCAATTTCACAGTTGCCTTTAACAAAACCCACGTTCCCGGTTTTTTGTAAAATATCAAACTTTAAATTCAGCAGGGTTGAGTTCTGAAAATTAGCCCCGGACGTTTTACTCCAAACAATTGCGATCCTGGGAGGGTTTGACAGTTTATTAAATATGAGGCCATTCGTTAACTGCGGATCTACATTTTCGATGGCATTGAACGAAAGGGAAAGTGAATCGTAATTGATAAAGAGGGTGATTGCGCCGATATTGGATAAATTGTTTCCTGTTAAAGGTATTAAAACAGTTGTATTATTGCATACGCCCACTTTCCCGAGCGAAAGGCCGGGGGATTGTGCCTTCATGACCAAGCTGCAAAACAAAAACATCATCACAAGCGAAGTAACGCTCAAGCTGAAATTCCTGTTTAATAAACTTGTTTTCACGATATGCATAATGCGATCAGTTAATTTTGGATTTATTTGTTCTTCATTATTTTAATGACCTGTTGTGTTTTTTGCTCCGTTGTTGTTCTGGTTAACTTCACAAAGTATATTCCGGGCTGCCAGTCCGGAGTGTTAAGCAAAATATGACGGGCACCCCTGGATTGAGAGGGCAGGTTCATTTCATAAACAAGTTGTCCCAGACAATTCATCACCTGTATCATGGCGCTTCCATTTTCCGGAAGTGTAAATTCAATATTTGTATGATCTGTAAACGGGACAGGGGTAATATAAAAATCTTTTTTGCCTGGACTTGATAAATTGTTGGTTGAAATAAGCGCGTCAACAGAAAGGGTGGCAGATGCAGAGAGTGCCTGGCAACTTTCTCTGATCAACACACATTGATATTGGTTATTGTCAAATGACAATGGAACCGGGAAAATTGAAAGTTCTTCAGAATGAGTACCTGAATATATGCCTCCATCTTCCAGGGTCAGCCAACTGGTTCCGTTGTCCTGACTTTCTTTCCAGAAATAGGAAATGGCATTTTGGGAGACCAGTGAAAAAACGGCTTTGCAATTTTCGGTAATCACAGTATCTTTTGGCTGGACTGTTACAGACGGGAGTCCGGAATTAACAGCACCATCGTTATAAATAACCGGAATTATTACACCAATTGGATCAGCAACTTCACAACCTGGATTGTGAATCACCGGCGAAGTTTGCCCATTGGTGATAAATTTAAGATCAAACAATTTTCCGGTTGAAAAATTAATTGGGGTTGTACTACTCCAGGCAAAGGCAAGTTGGGAAGGAAATGTCATCATATTGGTACTCATGCCTGTGAGTTGCGGATCAATGTTTTCTAATGAACTAAACGTAAGATTAAGGGTGTCAAAACTTATAAAAAGGGTGATTGCGCCAACATTTAACAAGGAGGAGCAGGTAACAGGAAGTAACACTTCCTGTCCTGCGCAGACCTCAATGGTATTAATATTGATGGTCTGCGCAGACATGAAGGAGCACTGAATAAACAAAAAGAAGAAGATAATTTTACTTTTCATTCTAAAACTCAGGCTTGGAAGTGTTTGATTCATTTTAATTTTTAAGAAAACAAGAGGGCAACAGAATGAACTGTTGCCTTCTTGTTTCAGGTATGACTACCGTGCGAAGATCATTTTGTTAACCTTCACAAAGGTATCCGTTGCTCCCGCTGCTTCAATCCGGTACAGGTATGCGCCTGAGGCCAGATTGAGTTCAGCTGCGTTAACAGCGATCGAGTAATTACCTGCAGCCTGGAAGTCAGTAACAAGGGTGCGCACTGTTTTACCATACATATCGGTAATAACAAGGGTTACCTTGGCATCTTCAGGAAGAGTGTAAACGATCTTCGTGCTAACTGAGAATGGGTTAGGATAGTTGAAGATAGAGAACTCGTTCGAACCGCCCACGGTGATAACCTTGGACATCTTAAGATCGAAGTTGTCGTATCTTGTACCAGTCGGGCTTGCAAATTCACTTCCAGTTTTCACATTGAAGATCTGTGTTGCTTCAGCAATAGGAGCTTTAGCTTTCACAGTCAGTGTAAAGAGCTGATCGTTATTTCTTACCGACATTGGTTTGGTGTCAGCCCAAGCAATCGCAACGTTGCCATCTTCAATTACATACTTCATTTCATCATTCGATGAAGCAGTAACATCCATAACTTCGAAACGATCTTTGTCATAACCCATGAAGAGGGTCATAGCGCCGAGTTGAGCAACCATGTTGCTTCTGATTTCATAAGCAAAGGTTTCTTCGACAGGGATGGTTTGGGTTTCGTTATCAATAACTGACAGGAAGGAAACATCCTTCAAGCCTGTTGGGATATAGGAACCGTTCACGTCACCTACGCAGAGACCAAAGAGATTCGTCAGAGGTACGGTTGGGATGGTTACAGCCGGGCTCTCGAATACCCAGTTACCTGCAGGGTATGAGGAGATTGATCCAACTGTACGCAGTTTGATATAGAGAGCATCCAATGCAGTAATTGAAGTGCTGCCATTAACATCGCCGGCAGTCCAGTTCAAACCGAATGTAGGTACAAGTACAGTCCCCGGGTTAGCGGCTTCCAGTTGTACGAGAAGAGCATCGGTTGCATTGTTTCCACCCCATGTTCCGTTAAAGGTAGCTTCCAGCTTGTAATTGCTGCCAGCGGCAACTCCATCGAAGGAGAAATAGCCTGGTTCACCGGCAGAATTGAAGTTAGGACCAGTAACGGTGGTCGCTGCGATGGTATTGTTAGTTGTGTTTCTCAACTTAACGGTAACGCCATTCAATGCAGTATTGAAGTCGTTTTTGTAGAATACGTATCCTTGCAGCTGAATGCTTAAAGGATCAGGCAGGATGGTTATATGCTGTGTATCACATCCGGTGCAACCGTTTGTGGGACAACCTGTACAACCACTGATATAGGTTTCAGTTTCACAAACTGTAACTGTTCCGCATCCGCATGCTGGGAATGGGCCCCATGTTACAGTGATGGTGTTGGTTCCCTGACCAGCGGTAACTGTACCACCGATAACGGTCCATGTATAGAGATGGTTGGCCACAAATGGAGTGGTATAGACCACACCAACCTGGTTGGCAGTGACTGAAGCCGGGCCGGTAACAACCGGTGCTGGTGGCAGGCTCACTGTAACAACCTTGGTACTTGTCACAGTACAATTGTTGCATAATGTGGCAACAACAGTGACTGTACCTTGTGTACAACAATTCCAATGTACTGTTATATGGTTAGTGTTCCAGCCTGAGGTGATTGTACCACCAATAACAACCCATTCAAAGGTGTTACATGGAGGACAGTTGCCTAAGTACCCTGGTTCACCACCTACTGTGGCATAATAATCTACGTCGATGTCGGAAGTGCAGCAAGCATGTGAATGTCCGGTGATGTCAACCCACCATGCCGGCGGTCCAACAACCACAAAACTCTTCGTAGCCTGACACAGATGTGCATCGGTAACAGTAACAGTATATGTACCGACCGTAAGGCCGCTGATATCCTGTGTGCTGGCACCAGTGCTCCAAGCATAAACATATGCAGTTGTTCCACCAGTAACTGTCAGGTCAATGGCACCATTGCTTCCCTGGTAACAGGTAACGCTGGTTACTGAACCTTCAAGTGACAAGGCCGATGGCTCATTGATCATCCATGATTCTGATTTCGGACAACCATTTGCATCAGTTACAGTAACAGTATAAACACCTGCAGTTAAATCGCTGATGTCTTCTGTTGAGAATCCATTGCTCCACTGGTAACCATAAGCTGTTGTGCCTCCGGTTACTGTGATATTGATGGCGCCTGTGCTACCGCCATTACATAATACATCAGAAGATATACCTGTAATAAAGAGCTCAGTCGGGGTTGTTACAGTCCAGCTACCAACTTTCGGACAGCCATTGGCATCCGTAGCAGTAACTGTATAGGTACCTGCAACTAAACCGGTGATGTCTTCGGTAGTTTCAGCATTGCTCCACAGATATGTGTAATCAGGAGTACCACCAATAACAGTGATGTCAATTGAACCGTTTGAATTTCCATAACACAATACTGGCGTAGGTACGCCGGTAAGCGTTATAGCAGGTGGTTCAGTAACACACCAGCTGCCGGTTGCCTGGCATCCGTTGGCGTCGGTAACAGTAACAGTATAACATCCTGCAGTGATGCAACATGGTAAGTCTTCTGTTGTTAATCCGTTGCTCCAGATATAACCATAAGGTGAAGTACCTCCGGAAACCGTAATGAAGAGGGCTCCATTGTCGGCACCGTTGCAGGTTACATCCCTGATGATTGGTTCAGTAATGATAATAGCAGTAGGTTCAGTGATACACCAGCTGCCGGTAATCATACAATTGTTGGCATCCATTACCGTAACAGTGTAGCATCCTGCGGTCAATCCGCTGATGTCTTCTGATCCGGCTCCGGTGCTCCATGAGTAACTGTAAGCAGTAGTACCGCCTGAAACAGTGATATTGATAGCCCCGTTGCTTCCTCCGTTACACAGGATAGGTGTTACTATACCGGTAAGTGAAAGTGCAGGAGGTTCAGTAACCTGCCATGAGTTTGTAATTGTACAACCATTGCCGTCAGTTACAACCACTGTATAAACACCTGCAGTCAATCCGGAGATGTCCTGTGTGAGTTCACCAGTGTTCCATAAATAGCCATAAGCTGTAGTTCCGCCTGATACGGTGATGTCGACTGAACCTGAACTGCCTCCGTTACATAACACAGGCGAAGCCGTGCCGGTAAGGGTGAGTGCAGAGGGTTCTCCAACAGTCCACATATCTGATTTTGTACAACCGTTTGCATCAGTAACAACTACTGTATAGGTACCAGCGGTTAAACCGTTGATGTCTTCCGAAGTTGCACCGTTGTTCCATAAATACGAGTAAGCTGTAGTGCCACCGGTTACAGTGATGTCGATAGAACCAGTGCTGCCACCGTTACACAATGCAGGCAAAGCCGTGCCGGTAAGTGTGAGTGCTGATGGTTCTGTCACCCTCCAGTTGTCAGATTTCTGACAGCCATTGGCATCGGTAACAGTAACTGTGTAAACACCTGCGGCTAATCCGCTGATGTCTTCGGATGAGGCACCATTGCTCCAGGAATATCCGTAAGGTGTGGTACCACCGGAAACCGTGATGTCGATTGCTCCGTTGCTGCCGCCATTACATGAAACATTGGTAACAAGTGCGAGCTGGGAAATAATCAGTTCCGTTGGCTCACCAACTATTCTGGATGTGAAGGTATAACAACCTGAAGCATCTGTCGGGGTTACTGTGTATGTACCAGCAACTAAGTTCGAGATGTTCTGGGTGGTTTCACCATTGCTCCATAAATAGGTATAAGGAGGTGTGCCACCAGAGGCTTCACCTTCAATATGTCCATTGCTTCCGCCGAAACAACTTACGTTTGTTACACTGCCGAACCAGGAGATGTCAGAAGGTTCTGATACCATCCAGCTGCCAGTTGAAGAACAACCGTTGGCATCTGTTACTGTAACAGTATAATTGCCTTCCATCAAGTTGGTGATATCTTCGGTAGTAAACGAATTGCTCCAGAGGTAACTGTAGGCAGTAGTTCCGCCTGTTACGGTCAGATCGATAGAAGAGGTTTCATAATCACCATGACATTTAATGTTGGTCACAACAGCTTGTAAAGTAAGCGCTGAAGGTTCTAAAACAGTCCAACTGTCAGTCTTGGTACAACCATTGGCATCTGTAACAATCACTGTATAGGTACCAGCAGTTAATCCACTGATGTCTTCTGTGATTGCACCATTGTTCCATGCGTAACCGTAAGCTGTGGTTCCACCTGCAACAGTGATGTCGATAGAACCGGTGCTTCCGCCATTGCAGAGAGCTGGTGATGCTGTTCCTGAAAGTTCAAGCATCGATGGTTCTGTGATTTGCCAGTAGTTTGAAGTCGTACAGCCATTTGCATCAGTGATCGTCACCGTGTATACACCGGCGTTCAATCCGCCAATGTCTTCAGATGATGCACCATTGCTCCAGGAATATCCATAAGCAGTAGTTCCGCCAACAACTGTGATGTCGATAGAACCATTGCTTCCGCCATTACACAATACCGGGGTTACAACACCCGTAAGTGTAAGAGCATCAGGCTGGGTTACACACCAGCTGCCGGTGATCGAACAGTTATTGGCATCCATTACGGTTACAGTGTAGCAACCTGCGGCTAATCCGGAGATATCTTCTGTTCCGGCACCGGTGCTCCATGAGTAACTGTAAGCGGTTGTTCCGCCAGTAACGGTGATGTTGATCGAACCGGTGCTGCCTCCGTTACATAACACAGGATATGATGTGCCGGTAATAGAGAGTGCGGTTGGTTCGGTAACAGTAAAGCTGTCAGATTTCTGACAACCATTTGCATCTGTTACAACAACAGTGTAAACGCCAGCGGTTAATCCACTGATGTCCTGGGTAACTGCCGTGGTATTCCACAGGTAAGTATAATTGGTTGTTCCGCCTGACACGGAGATGTCAATTGCACCTGAGCTGCCACCATTGCATAAAACTGGCGATACGATGCCGGTTATTGCAAGAGGAGTAGGTTCGTTAACAGTCCACATGCCTGATTTCTGACAACCATTGGCATCAGTCACAGTCACAGTATAACTACCAGCTGCTAAACCGCTGATGTCTTCTGATGATGCGCCGTTGCTCCATGAATATCCATAGGCCATTGTGCCGCCTGAAACAGTGATGTCAATTGCTCCGTTGCTGCCACCATTGCATGAAACATTGGTGATAATTGCAACTTCGTCAATAATCAGTTCTGTTGGCTGACCAATGATCCTTGAAGTAAAGGTATAACAACCTACGGCATCTGTCGGGGTTACTGTGTATGTACCAGCAACCAGGTTGGAGATGTCCTGGGTAGTTGCACCATTGCTCCATAAATAGGTATAAGGAGGTGTGCCACCAGAGGCTTCTCCTTCAATATGTCCATTGCTGCCACCGAAACAACTTACGTTGGTTACGCTGCCATACCAGGAAATATCGGTAGGTTCTGTAATCATCCAGCTGCCGGTCGTTCCACAACCGTTTGCATCAGTTACAGAAACAGTATAGGTACCCGGATATAAACCAGTGAGATCTTCAACAGTTTCTAAGTTGTTCCATAAGTAGCCATAAGGGCTGGTACCACCAGTTACAGTGAGATCAAGGTTGCCATTGTGATTGCCATTGCAATTTACATTGGTAATCACTGCTGTAGCGTTCAGAGGAGCCAGAGGCCCGGTAATCGTCCAGCTGTCAGATTTTTGACAACCATTGCCATCCGTTACAGTTACAACATAAACACCTGCGGTTAATCCGTTGATGTCTTGTGTTAAAGCACCATTGCTCCATTGATATGTGTAAGCAGTAGTTCCGCCTGTGACAGTGATGTCAATGGAACCGTTGCTGGCTCCGTAACATGCAATAGGAGTTGGGATGCCGGAAAGTGACAGTGCGGAAGGTTCTGTAACCGTCCACATATCAGATTTTAAACAACCATTACCATCCGTTACAGTTACAGTGTAAACACCTGCATTCAAGCCGTTGATATCTTCTGAGGAAGCGCCGTTGCTCCAGGAATATGCGTATGCAGTAGTTCCGCCGGCAACAGTGATGTCGATTGAACCGGTGCTGCCACCATTACATAAAACAGGCGAAGGTACGCCGGAAAGTGTAACAGGTGAAGCCTGATCTACCATCCATGAGTTATATTTCGTACAACCATTGGCATCAGTAACAACGACAGTGTAAGCACCGTAAGTCAAGCCGCTGATGTTTGCAGTTGTTGCGAAATTGGACCACATATATGAATAATCTGTTGTTCCACCAGAAACAGAGATGTTGATTGAACCGGTGCTGCCGCCATTACACAACACGGGCGAAGCCGAGCCTGTAAGTGTAAGCGCTGATGGTTCACCAACAGTAAAGTTTGCTGATTTCTGACAGCTATTGCCATCAGTAACAACAACTGTATAAACACCTGCGGTCAATCCGCTGATGTCCTGTGTTACAGCCATGTTGTTCCATAAGTAGGTATATGCAGTTGTTCCACCAGACACAGAAATGTCGATCGAACCGCTGCTGCCTCCATTACACAGAACAGGTGATGGTGTACCGCTGATAGAAATTACAGTGGGTTCTGTAACAGTCCAGAAGCCTGATTTCTGACAGCCATTGGCATCCGTAACTTGTACAGAATAGCCACCAACAGTTAAACCACTGATATCCTGAGTGGTTGCACCATTGCTCCATAAGTAGCCATAATCAGGTGTACCGCCGGAAACAGTGATGTCAATTGCACCGTTGCTGCCACCAAAACATGAAACATTGGTGATAACTGCGATTTCATCAACAATCAATTCCGTTGGCTGGCCAATTGTCCTTGAAGTGAAGGTATAACAACCAACAGCATCTGTCGGGGTTACTGTGTATGTACCAGCAACCAGGTTGGAGATGTCCTGGGTAGTTGCACCATTACTCCATAAATAGGTATAAGGAGGAGTACCGCCATCGGCACCACCTTCAATATGACCGTTGCTGCCACCAAAACAACTTACATTGGTAACACTGCCATACCAGGAGATATCGGTTGGTTCGGTAATCGACCAGCTGCCTGTGGCTGAACAGCCATTGGCATCAGTTACAGCTACAGAATAATCTCCTGGATACAATCCGGTGATATCCTGAGTTGTTTGCGATGTATTCCAGACATAACCATAAGGAGTCGTACCACCTGTTACGGAAAGGTCGATGCTGCCATTATGATTACCATTGCAATTAACATTGGCTGGAGTTGCACTTAATGCAAGCGGTGCCAATGGCTGCGATACATTATAAGTGTCTGTTTTCTGACAACCATTTGCATCAGAAACGGTCACAGTATAAACACCGGCTGTTAAACCGTTGATATCTTGTGAGATGGCTCCTGTGTTCCAGAGGTAGCCGTATCCTGTTGTACCACCTGTTACAGTGATATCAATAGAACCGCTGCTGCCGCCATTACAAAGGACAGGGGTTGCGCTGCCTGTAAGAGAAATAGCGGAAGGTTCTATAACCTGCCAGCTGCCTGACTTTGTACAACCATTTCCATCTGTTACCACAACTGTATATACACCTGCAGTTAACCCGGAGATGTCTTGCGAAACTGCTCCCGTATTCCACAGGTAGCCGTAAGCTGTAACTCCGCCTGTAACCGAAAGGTCGATTGAGCCACTGGATCCACCATTGCATAACACGTTTGATGGAACAGCGCCAAGAACAATCGGGCTTGAAGTGCCTACTGTATAACTTTTTGATAAATGACAACCATTGGCGTCAGTAACCGTTACAGCATAATCACCGGCTACTAATCCGCCGAGGTCTTGTGTAATGGCTCCGGTATTCCAGTGGTAGGAATAATTGGTAGTTCCGCCGGAAACTGAAATGTCAATGGCGCCTGTACTGGCTCCACTGCATAAAACAGGTGTTACTGATCCGGTCACGTCCAATTGTGTTGGTGAAGTAATTGTCCAGAACTGCGTGTCATTGAAACATCCGACAAAATCAGTTACTGTGACAGAATAAGTTCCAGCTGCTAACCCTGTAGGATCCTGAACAGTGGAATTGTTGCTCCATAAATAGGTATAAGGTGGTCTGCCACCTGTTGGCGTAATATCAATTGAGCCGGTTGAAAATCCGAAACAAAGAATGTTGGTCGGGACTCCGGTGACAAAAACACCAGGTAAAAGATTGACCTTGACAGTTCCTCCCGAGAAACTTCCCGGAGGTGGTTGAAATTGCACTTGAAGGAAAAATCTGTCTTCTGCATAACCCACACCGTTGCAGATTCCAGAACCAGGAAAGGTTTCAGCCTGACCGTCACCAATGATGTTAGACCCCAGTGGATAAAGGCGGGGGCTTTGGGTGGCAAATGGCCCGGATCCAGGACCAACGGTCCAGGAACCAGAAACGTTGGTCCAAGTATAGGTGGCTCCAGTAACTTCACACCCGGTTAAGGAACAGAACAGGTTGATGGGCTGTCCGTAACACACAGGGTTAGGTGAAGCATACTGTGATCTGGCATTGTATGACAATGCCAGCATGAAGAATATTAAGACCGGTAAAAGCCTTAACAACTTCATTGTTGTCTTCAGGTAAAGTGTTTTCATAATTTAGTGATTAGTTTAAACTAGGTTTATTTAATAATGGGTAAAATATAGTGGGTTGATTAATTTCAATGGTAATGAAACAATCTTTGGTGCCTCTAAGGCGGAGGCTCTAACAGGATGTAAATTTTTGTTATCTGCATATCGTTAAATTTAGTTTTGTAAATATTACTTTTATAACAGCGCATTATCTAATTTGACAAATGTCTAATAATTAGCTCTTTCTTCATTATTTTGTTAGAGTGATTCCCTAACATGCTGAAAGTCTGCTATTTTGTTGACAAATTTAGTTTTAAATTTAATATAAACAATAGACGAAATTAAAAATATTTCTCCTGAATTGGATATATAAATATGAGAATTTTAATTCATTTTTGAGATTTTTATCATTTAATGACTAAAATCATGTATTTTTATTATTTTTGGAAAATTAAAATTCAATTTTGATTCCGGTTTATGCTTTTTATATGTTTTAGAAAATATTTTATCGAACCAAAGATATATAGAATTGCATTTTATTAAGAGGGCTGAAAGTTAATTAAATGTTAAATTTGGCAGCATGATGGAAAATATTCACAGTGAAAACGGCAAGATCAGAATCATGATCGCTGAGAACCAGGGAATCATTCTTCACTCACTTATTTCGCTTATAAGGTCTTTTGGTGATTTTGAAATTACAGGGACTGCCTCTGACGGATATGAGTTGCTGAAAAAGCTTGAGGTTACAAAGCCGGATGTTATTTTACTTGATATAAAAAAGCCTGGCTTGACCGGGATCGATGTTACCAGGATCATTGATGAGAAGATGCCCTGGGTTAAAGTTATATCTCTTTCAAGGCACAACCATCCTTTTTTTATTAAGGAGATGCTGAAACATGGAGCAAAAGGGTTTTTGTCGAAAAATTGCACGGTTGAGGAACTTCATGAAGGTATTAAAAGAGTTTACGATGGAAAAACCTATTTTTGCAGTTTATGCTCCAAGGTGATACTGCGGGATTATGCATCTGATGCGGTTGAAGGGACAGTTGATTTCCGGAACATTACGCCCAGGGAAATTGAAATAATAGGTTATTTGTCTGATGGCTGTTCTACAAAAGAGATATCCGAAAAATTGTTCATCAGCAATCAAACAGTGGAACGGCATAAATCAAATTTGTTTAAGAAAATGCAATTACGTAACACGGCCCAACTGGTCAGAGTGGCCGTTGAAAATGGCCTGCTAATTCATTGACTATATTATGAAACCTAAAGGACATTTAAAAAACCAAAGTAAAAGCCCCCAGAGATCTGCAAACAAATCATCCACCCATGATCCCGGTTTATTCAAGGCTGTATTCCTGAATCAAACTTTCCTGATCTTTATTTTTCTGACAATTACTTTCTTTTCTTATTTACCCACACTGAAAAGTGATTTTATTGATACCTGGGATGATAACGCCTATGTAATTGACAATGCACTGATCCGGAATATCTCCCCTGCAACAGTAAAGGGGATGTTTACTTCCCAGGTAGGGGGCACTTATGTGCCATTGCCGCTTCTTTCATATGCGATAGAATACAAAATATGGGGACTTAACCCGTTGCCGTTTCACCTGACGAACCTTGTACTGCATCTGTTATGTACATTGTTGGTTTTCAAGATACTCCGCCGGTTGCAGATCGATAGGCTTTATGCTGCTGCCGCAGCCTTGATATATGGTGTTCATCCTATGGGTGTTGAATCGGTTGCCTGGGTTACCGAAAGGAAAGATCTGCTGTATTGTGTGTTTTACTTTTCCTCCCTGTTGTTATATATATATTATGTAAAGGCGAAATCACGCAGGGCAGTTTTCTATATTGCCAGCCTCGGCCTGTTTGTCCTTGCACTTTTTTCAAAGATCCAGGCAGTTTCCCTGCCGCTTGTGCTGGTCCTGGTTGATTATTATTTCAAACGGCAAGGTTTGAAAAAGATCGTTTTTGAGAAAATTCCTTACTTTTTTTTATCGCTTGTATTTGGCATCGCCGGTATATTTGTCCTCAGAAGTGTGGGAGCGTTTAAAATCAATGAAATTTTTACTTTTTCCGAAAGATTATTTTTCGGGATATATTCGCTGAGTGCCTATTTTTTGAAATTTTTCGCACCAACTCTCCTGAGTTCCTTATATCCGTACCCTGTCAGCACCGGAAACGCGCTGCCGTTAATTTATTATTTAAGCCCGGTATTTATTGTCCTGGTTGGTTTTGCAGTGTTCCTCACTGCAAGGAAAACCCGGAGCATTGTATTTGGATCTCTCTTTTTTCTTTTTTCCGTCATTTTTATGCTTCAGATATTTGGTGCCGGTCAGGGCTTCCTTGCCGACAGGTACATAAAAGTTCCATACCTGGGCCTGGTTTTTATTGCCGGCTGGGGGATGATGCATATCCCTGTTAAATATAAATATGGTGTACCGTTTATATGGATGGTTTACGCAGCTTTCAGCATATTTTTAATGATAACGACTTATCACAGGTGTGAAGTATGGAAGAATGGAGGGGCGCTGTGGTCCGATGTCATTCAGAAATACCCTGGAAGGGATTCGCGGCCCTATGCTTGCAGGGGCTTGTATTACCGGGCGGAAAAACAAAATGAGAAAGCACTCGCCGACTTGAATACCTCGCTTGCCCTTGACAGGAATGATGCTGAGATCATGCTTATGCGCGGAAACATTTATTTCGATCTGGGAAAGGATGATTCTGCCTATTCGGACTATCTGCGCGTTTTAAAAATAAAAATGGACAATTCGCTTGCAATGGGAAATTTAGGTGCGATCTATGTGCGAAGAAACCAATTCGATTCCGCGGTATATTATCTTTCCAAATCAATCATGCTCGATTCAACCGTGGCGGTCTCCTTTGCCAATCGGGCGGTTGCGAATGGAGGATTGGGTAACACGGAAGCATCGATCGCTGATTTTAAACACTATCTTTTAATTAAGCCTGATGATGAACGGGTTTTTATGAGTATAGCCCTGGCTTACCAGAGGCTTGGCAAATATCAGGAGAGCATTGACTGGTTTGACAAAGCAATTCTTCAAAAACCAGGTTTCGGGAGTTACTATTACTTCAGGTCACAGTCCTACAAAATCCTGGGGAATCGTGCCAAAGCTCTTGCCGACGGACTCAAGGCGATTGACTGTGGTGTGAAGGTCCCTCCGGAATATATTCAATCACTCCGGTGATAACAGGCGAGAGCCTCAGGCATTTTATCATTGTTAAATAGCGGGACCCTACTCCCGGAAATTATTTTTATAGCTGAAACACAAATTACCAGCACATGAAGCAGATATCAAAAGGACCAGGTAAAAAGGCACAACCGGCAAAACAATCCCCTAAAAAGAAAACAGCAAATAATGCCATGCAGGCATGGCATTATTTGCTGCCAATGGGTTTGTTGCTGATAATTACGTGGTTCCTTTACCGGCCGGCGATCAATCATGGGTTCACAAATTGGGATGATCCTACGTATGTCCTCGAAAATCCACGTGTGAAAAACCTGAACAATGAAAATATCGGGTACTTTTTTTCAAACCCGTCTGCCTCAAACTATCATCCGTTTACGATGATTTCGCTTGGCATTGATTATTATTACGCAACCAGGGACAATATAGGGGCAGAAAAAGCCAAAGGACCGGTTGCGGCAAGGTTTCACATGACAAATATAGTCCTGCATTTGTTTAACGTTTTGCTGGTTTTTATATTTGTTTTTCTGCTGTCGCGCAAAAGAGTCTGGGTGGCTTCAATAACTGCGCTGCTCTTTGCCATTCATCCGATGCACGTTGAGTCAGTTGCATGGATCGCTGAACGGAAGGATGTGCTCTATACTTTCTTCTTTATGGCCGGGTTGATCGGTTACCTTAGATATCTCGAGCGAAAATCGATGTTGCTGCTGCTGGTCACCTTTATGCTTTTTATATGTTCGTTGTTTTCCAAACCGTCAGCCGTTGTCTTTCCATTGATTCTGCTGGCAATTGACTATTTTAACGGGCGAAAGTTCTCAACCAGTCTCTGGGTGGAAAAAATTCCATTTTTCGCACTTTCCATTGTTTTTGGATTGATTACCGTGCTCATTCAGTCAAAAGATGCTATTGCCGACATTAAAGTATTCACCATGGTTCAGCGCCTGATGTTTGCAACATATGGTTTTGTGATGTACCTCTTTAAATTGCTTGTACCCTGGAATTTCTCAGCTTTTTATCCTTATCCGCAGCTGACCCCTTCGGGAGGCCTGCCGGCGATATTTTACCTGTCGCCTTTGATTGCGATCATCCTCGGGGGGCTTGTGTTTTTATCCGTTCGGTACACCCGTGTTTTTGTTTTTGGGTTCCTTTTCTACCTGTTCTCCCTGTTGCTGGTGCTTCAGTTTATCTCGGTAGGCAGTGCCATTATGGCCGACCGGTATTCCTACATTGCTTCAATAGGCGTTTTTTTTATCATTGGCTGGTATGTTGACCGGGGTTTCACCAGTAAAGAGAACCTCCTTCACCAGGTGCGATGGTTATTGGCGGGTGTTCTGGTCTTGTTTTCGGTCATGATCTGTAAAGTTGCCTATGACCAGGTTAAAGTCTGGGAAAACTCTGAAACCCTATGGACAGATGTGATTTCAAAATATCCGCAGGCAGAAGTGTCGTATAAAAACCGTGGGAATTACTATGGTGCCCTGAATATTACCGACAAGGCGCTAAACGATTACAAGGTTTACGTCAAACTGAAGCCCGACGATCCACGGGCATTCAGCAACATCGGGAACATCTATGGTTTGAGAAATGAGATTGACAAAGCCCTGGATTCCTATTCAAAGTCTATAGCACTTGACAGTGTCAATCCTGAAACCTATTTAAACCGTGCGATTACTTATGCAAAGGCCAGACAATTTGATCTTGCGGTGAAGGATTATGAGAAAGCACTGGTGCTGAAACCCGGAACAATTGAAGTGTATATGAACAAGGCGTATACGCTCCTGGAGATGGGGCGGTACGAGGATGCAATAAAGGACTACACATTTTTAATTGACCAAATTCCGGGGAATGACGATTATTTTCTGAAAAGGGGTACCTGCCAGTACATGCTGAAACGGAACCAGGAAGCATTGGCTGATTATTCCCGTTGTCTTGCCCTGAATCCTTCGAACGGGGCTGCCTGTTATAACAGTTCGGTACTGTACAGCAACCAGAATGATTTCGTGAAGGCATACCAGTATGCCCTCAAGGCCAAATCGGTCAATTACCCTGTGGAGCCATCCTACCTGGAAGGGCTGAAGAATAAAAAATAAGTGCGTAACACCCGTGATACCATCGGACCTATGAAGAGGAAGTATCTATATCTGTTTGTGTTTCTGTTCGGAACCGCCCTGTACATTAATACGCTCCCCAATAAATATGCCTATGACGATTTCAGTGTTGTGGCAGGAAACAGGTACACAACCGCGGGGTTGACAGGGATTTTCGGACATCTGTTCAATGACAGTTTTACCGGGTTCACCGGGCAGAAAAATCTGTTCAGGGGCGGCCGGTACCGGCCGCTTTCATTGATCACCTTCAGCATTGAATACCAGTTTTTCGGTGCAAATCCTTTTGTGAGCCATCTGGTGAATGTCATTTTATACGGATTGATCTGCATGCTCCTGTTCAAAGTGCTTGCCGCATTATTCCAGGATAAACTGGTGTTTAAAAAATACAGGGATTACTTTTTGAGCCTGTCCCTGATGGCCGCACTTCTTTTTGCAGCGCATCCCATCCACACCGAGGTTGCAGCGAATATCAAAGGGAGGGATGAATTGATGGCATTGCTGTTTGGCCTGCTGGCGTGGAATTCAATCATCATTTATACTGACAAAGCAAAACCCGTACAGGCCTTTTACGGGGGCTTGTTCTTTTTTCTCTCCCTGATGTCGAAAGAGAGTGCCGCACCATTTCTTTTACTGATACCTCTTTCCGTGTATTGTTTCAGAAGCAAACCGATTTTCAGAAAATCGGTTTTGGTCTCATCATTGAGCCTGTTTACAGGTTTTGCCGTGTTTATGTTCATCCGGCAAAGTGTGCTTGGCTGGAATGCAAAACCAACAATGGAAGATAACATACTGAGCAACTCCTTCATGTATGCCTCCGGACTCTCAGAGCGATATGGAACAACCCTTTATACGCTCTGGCTCTACCTGAAACTATTGTTTGTACCCCATCCGCTCACCATTGATTATTATCCGTATTACATACCATATGTCGGGCTCACGGACATCCGGGCAATCCTGCCGTTGCTGCTGTATGCAGGACTTGTTGCAGCCGCCCTGTATTATACTTTCCGCAAAAATGCAGCCGGCTTCGGCCTGCTGTTTTATCTTGTCGCACTTTTCCCTGTTTCAAACATCCTCTTTATTATCGGACCTTTTATGGGTGAACGGTTTGCGTTCATTCCTTCGGTGGGTTTTACCCTTGCCCTTGCCTGGATATTGATTCGAATTGCTGAACAAAGCAAATCAGCCAGGGCCCTGCCGTATGTTATGGTCATGTTATTGTTGCTGTATTCAGGAAAGACCATTTCGAGGAACTTTGACTGGAAGGATAGCTTTACGCTTTATACGCAGGATGTGCTCACTTCGGTAAACAGCGCTGTAATCACCAAGGGAGCAGGGCATGAATTGCTGTTAAGGGCGGAAGCAACAAAAGACAATGTGGAAAAAAGGGCTTTTGCTGAAAAAGCCATTCCCTATCTCGAGCAGGCTGCAAAAATGAACAAGACAACCACTGAGACTTTCTTACTCGGAAATGCGTATTATGAGGATGGTTCATACGAAAAGGCCCTTAACATGTATGTTGAGACACTCAGGATCAATGCGAATTATGAAAAAGCCCTGGCCAACTACATCGTCTCGGTTAACCGGATAAGCTCACCTGCCTTGAAAATTAAATATTACGACCTTCTGATAAAAACTGCCGGGGAAAAGTATGAAGCGTATTACTACAAGGGGCTTGTATTCGGAAAGGAGATGAATCTCCTGGATTCATCCATCCGCAACCTTGTAAGGGCCAGCAGGATTGACAGTACGAAACTGGATTGCCTCAGCGATCTCGGGGTGGCTTTTGCCATGAAAGGTGATTTTCCCATGTCGGCATTCTATCTTGAAAAGGCGCTGAAGATCGTTCCGAACGATATGAAGATCAGGCAGAACCTGGCCGCTTCGTATTACAACATGGGCAATGTTGAAAAGGCAAAGGAATTGTCGAAAACAAGGTAAGTTCAGGAAGTTGATTTTTCCGCTGCCATAACGGTTATTTTCTCCTTTGATTCATCATCTGATTTGTAATCTGGATGTTTTGACGAATCTGCTGGTCGGAGGGATCTATTTTCTGACCTCTTGAGAAGATGTTGAGTGCCTTGGTATACTCACCTTTCATGCTGTAAACGATGCCAAGGTCCTTGTATGCAGCGATGCTGCCCGGGTTAAGGCTTATAGACCTTTCGAGGAAATAGCTTGCAGAATCAAGGTTTCCACGGAACTGGCCGTATATTTTCCCGAGGTTGTAGTTCACATCGGCATTGTTGGGATCTATGGAATTTAGTTGTTTTAAAATACCCACTTTATAAGCTGATTCCCGGCTGCTTTCAAGGGAACCCAGCACCTGCAATGCATTTGAGAAAGCATTTTTGTTGTAGGGATCCACCTCCAGTACTTTCAAATATTGCACAATCGATTGCTTGTAGTCTTTTTTGTATAGTGCCAATACATTACCATATAATACAAGCCCGTTAACGGCTTTCGGGTATATGCTGAGCGCTTTTTCAAGATAGGTGACAGAATGCTGGTAATCATCTGCCTGTTTTACCGGATCGGTTTCCAATCCGGCCTTTTTCTGATAATCTCCCCCTGCTGAAATATTGCATTTAATGCTGTTTTCCGAGACCAGCACATCTGTTGTAAAAAGGGTGAAATCGTCCTTCCAGGCTTTGTTCCTGCTGTATGTCTGAAAGGTAAACAAAACCAGGACAACGAGCAACATCCCTGTTGCAACATTTTTATAAGACGTTCCTTTGTTTAAGAGCAGCGGCAGTTTATCAGCAACCAGGTACGCGATGATTATTGCAAAACCAAGTGAAGGCATATAGATAAACCGCTCATTCATGAATGTCCCGACAGGGAAAAGCAGGTTTGATACAATAAATAAGGTTAACAGGTAAAAGAGGATGCCAAATGAGAAGATGTCTTTCGACCTGAATTTCAACACTGCATAAACGATCATCCCGATATACAAGACCAATGAAATCGCCGCCTTCCAGTCGGTCATGGATACAAGTGGAATATGATACGGATAATAGTCATGCGTGAGCGGGTAGGGAAAAAAGAGCAGTTTGACGTATAGGCCAAGGGTGTAGAGGATTGTCCCGAATTTCTCACCCTGCGTCGCATAGAGAAAGGGATTGTTTAACAATTCCTTTGGTAATTCACCGGAGTTGAGGTACCCGAGTACCAGGAACCTAATAAAGACAAAGAGCAGTGCCGTAAACAGGAACGAGAGGCTCACCGCAATGTTCTTCCTCAACGGAACCCTTGTGAAAAAGTAGATGGTCAAAGGTATGATGACCACGAACATGATTGCATTTTCCTTGGAGAGCAGGCCCAGGAAAAAGAAAAGGTTGGCAACCAGCAGAAGAACCACTTTATTGGTCTCAAAATAACGTAACGTAAACCATACGGCCATCAGGGGGAACAGCAGGGCGAAAATCTCATCCCTGCCCTTGATGTTGGCCACTACTTCAGTGTGAACAGGGTGGGCCATGAACAGAACGGAAGCGATGAACGGAATACCAAGGTGCCAGGGTTTGCCCGGGGGTGATTTTATCAACCTGGAGAGGATAATAAAGATAAAACTTCCTGTCAGCGCATAAAGCAGGATGTTGATCAGGTGACTGAAAAACGGGTTGAGTCCGCCTGTCACTGCATATTCAACTGCAAAAGAGGCGATGGACAATGGCCGGTACCTTCCGCCTGCAACAAGTTTTTTTTCGGTGCCAAAGAAACCTGTAAAGGAGTCGTAGCTGAATATTTCCTTTATCCCGGAGAAGCCCTTTTTTGTAAAGGTGTTGTCTTTGATAACGATCAGGTCGTCAAGTGCATAATCGTTTGTCAGGGTGTTTCCATACAGCACAAATGCGAACAGGAATATCAGAAGATGTGGCAGGTACCTGACCGATAAGAATTTCATGGCTTTAGTTTATCAATTTTCTCTAAAAGTTGCCTGGCTTGTTCATTCCCGGGATTTAATCTTAACACTTTCAGGCAATAAACCCGGGCGCTGTCGTAACTGCCTTTGTTGTAATTTGCCACGATCAGGTTGAAGGTGGCATTGAGATTGCCGGGAGAGTGGCTGAGATATTTTTTAAAATCAGCAATTGCAGAATCGTGTCTGGCGAATTTGTCGGTATAGAGGATGCCACGGTAGAGATAGGAGTCGAAATCGGCCGGGTTGTTTTTTATTGCACTTGAATAATCGGCAAGTGCAAGGTCAAATTTCCCGATAATGCCATATGCGATGCCCCGGTTTTTGTACAAGGTAAAGTTGGTTGAATCAATCTTCAATCCATCGGAACAGTCCTTAAGCGCATCGTCATAACGTTTGTTTTCGTTGAAAATAAATGCCCGGTTGATATAGGCTGAAACACATCGCGGATTTTTTTCCATTACATCGGTCCACAACGACACACTGTCTTTCCAAACCATGTTCCGGTTCCATGTCAGGATGAATAACAGGAGGATTATCAGCAAGCCAGATGCATCCAGGATGGTTCTCCGCCGGCCGGCCTGAAGCGGCCTGTTCTCCCAGAACGCAATGGCCGCAATCGCTGCCAGGCCAATATAGGGGACATAGGTATAACGTTCTGCGACAACAGCCCATCCCACCGGCAGAAATTGCAGCACGGGGAAGACCGTTACAAGAAAAAACAGCACTCCAAATGTGATGTATTTATGATGTTTCCATGTCTTCAGGAGCGCAAAGGCGATAACAAAGAAGACAACCGGTGAAAAATAGATGTAAAACGGGATGCTCCCATGCAGGGTTACAGGGTAGTTATAAACAGCTGTCTGATAAAAGGGTAGCAGGAACTTGACGAGGTAGACGCAAATTCCGTATGGCGCATAAAAAATGCTCTGAGACAGGGGTATTCCCTGCGGGTTGATATAGCTGCTGGCTTTCTGGGCAAAAACAGCTACGATGCCGAATACGAGTGATAAAATAAAGAAAGGAATTTTTTCAAACACAATCTTCCATTCAAATTTCCGGGACAGGAAATAATCAACCAGCAGCAACACCAGGGGCAGCGTAACTGCCTGGGCTTTTGACAACAAGGAAAAAACGAAGAGCAGGAGGGCAAGAATGAAATAAGACGCCCGTTCTTTGCGCAGGTAAGTTAAATATGCAATTAAGGAGAGCAGGAAATAGGCTGTGTAGAGCAGGTCTTTTCGCTCAGAAACCCAGGAAACTGATTCCACGTGCATCGGATGGATTGCGAAAAGCAATGCAATCGTGATGGCAATATTCGCATTCTTGTTTAACAGGCGGAAAAAAAAGACATAGACAAGAAAAGTGTTAAGAAGATGCAGCACCAGGTTATGGAAGTGATACCCGGGGGCATCGAACTTAAAAAAGTGAAAATCAAGGGAAAAGCTAAGGAGAATGAACGGATGGTAATTTCCCATGAAATAAGTGGAAAAGATCTGCCGAAGGTGTGCCCACGAAAAGGTGGTAATCATGTCATTGTTCATGATGTAAACAATGTCGTCCCAGTTTACAAATTCGTTGTTCAGCGACGGGATGAAGGCAATAAAAGAAACAGCGATCAGCAGGAGGACCTTCCAGTTCAACAGGTTAGCTTCTTTGCTGATGATCTTCTTTTTAATTGCCATGTTCAGCGCCTATTTGGACTTATACATCGGAAGAGACACCAGGCCTTTCTTTTGGAGGAAGTAGCCAAATGATGTTCTGAGCACGCCAAGCCCGTATTTGATGCTTCGTTTGAGGTTAATGGAGGAGGCCTCTTCAAAATATTTTGTGGGGCAGGTTATTTCGGCAATTTCGAAACCCGAATAGAAGATCTGGGCAAGCATCTGGTTATCGAATACAAAGTCGTCGGAGTTCGCCTGGTAGTTGACTTTTTCAAGAACTTCGCGTGAAAAGGCTCGGTAACCGGAATGGTATTCGGAAAGTTTTTGATTTATCAGTACATTCTGAGACCAGGTCAGGAACCTGTTTGATATGTACTTGTACATCGGCATTCCACCTTTAAGCGCCCCTTTGCCCAGAATTCGCGAGGCAATTACCACCGGGTACAGGCCGCTTGCGATCATATACGCCATGGAAGGAATCAGCTTGGGCGTATACTGGTAATCAGGGTGCAACATGATGACGATATCACCACCCAAACTGAGTGCCGTATTGTAACAGGTTTTCTGATTACCGCCATAGCCCTTGTTCTTGTCATGCCGGATCAGGTTTTTAACATTGAGGGAGCTTGCTACCTCAATGGTATTGTCTGTACTGGCATCGTCCACAACAACATATTCATCCACAAGATCAAAGGGGATTTCTGCAATGGTTTGTGCAATTGTTTTCCCGGCATTATAAGCGGGAAGGACAACTATTATTTTTTTTCCTAGCAACATGAGGGAAGGGTTACAATTTACGATTTACGATTTACGATTGAATTTCTGTAAATATCAATCCATGAATGCTCTTAATATCGAAAAGGGTGAATATGAATACTTTCAAGTCCACCCTTTCACTGATTTCCTGTACTTTGTGGAGCTGGAGGGATTCGAACCCTCGTCCAAACAAGTAGCAAAAATGCTTTCTACATGCTTAGCCTCTGGTTAATTGTCGGGAACCGGCCGGTCAGTGGCAAACCTACCAGATCCTTAGTTCCTGTTATTTCGCATGGTCAGCGGAACGATAACCCGGCTATCTCAACATTTGCGATGCCTCATCCGGAACACCGTTGAGAAGGGTTTCCCGGGAGACAAGACGCGCCTAATTTCTAAAATTAAGCAGCAAGTCTGTAAGAATAATTGTCGCCAGTTAATGGCTGTGTGAACTGACTTTTTACGAGGCCGGCTCACGAACACTCGGCATGCTTACAATCCCACTTCCCTGCTGTCAAAACCAGTCAGCCCCGAAAATGGTTGCAAAGATACGAAAAGGATTTACGATTTACGGTTTTTGATTTACGATTTAATGGTCTCAAAAGGTTTATTTTTCAGGGAAATTCAGGATCGTATTCACAAACATCGCAATGTCGTATTTCGTGTGAAAGATACGGTAAAGTTCTGCAATTATAGGAAAATTATCTTCAACACTCATCGTTTTTGAGATCTGTTCATAAAAAACATCCACCGCTGTTTTTCCTTCAAGGACCAGTTCATGTGAAACATGCTCGGTAAAAAAGCCTTTGCCGATGAGAAGCCCGAGTGTCCGGTTGCGGCTGAGATCGTTCAGCGCGGTAAGGGTAAAGTCGCCATACCCGCAGTAATTGAACAGGGTGTCCACTTGTCCGCCCGACGACAGCAAAACCTTTCGCATCTCCTGGAATGCCCTGGTAAGAATCAGGAACCGGAGATTCGGTGAATTGAACTGGGCATCGACAATTCCCAGTGCGATGGCGTAAATGTTTTTCAGGATGCTGAGAATTTCAACACCGCGGATATCAGCGGAATAATCCAGGTGAATGTTTGTATTGGTAAAGACACTCCTGATTTTTGTGAAGTGGTCGGCGTGGAGTGAACCAAGCGTAAACCCTGTTGGCAGGCGGTTTATGATTTCACGTGCAAAACTCGGGCCTTTCATGGTGCATACCGGGTTAGGAAATTCCTCCCGGAGGCATTCTGGAATAGTTCTGTTCCCGATACCGAACCCTTTGGCCAGGTTGATTAATATCGCATCGGGCGGAAGGTGTTTTTGTATTTTTTTCAGGTAATCAACCATGATAACGGACGGAATTGCCAGGAAGATGATGTTGCTATGGCTGAGCATGCTGTCATCCGTGGTTGCCGTTAGCCCGGGATGCAGGTGCAGTGTGGGGAAATATTTTGAATTGATATGTGTCCTGTTGATATCATCCACAACCTGGTGTTCGATCGAATGCAGCAGCACGCTTTCCCTGCCGGCTTCAGCAAGGATATTCCCCAGGGCTGTTCCAATTGTTCCGGCGCCGATCAGTACGATTTTATATTGTTGGTTTTCCATGTCTTATTTTTCTTGTGCGGTTGAAAACAAAATCCGGAAGCAGGCACCTTCATTGCTTGAAACCTCCAGGATTGCTTCAATTTGCTCGACCAGTATTCCGACGATCTGTGACCCCATTGACTGGGTTGTGTTCATGGTAAAATCGGGCGGCAATCCAACTCCGTCGTCACTGATGGAGATACAGAATTTATCCTCATTTTCCGGTAAGAGTCTTACCCAGATTTTACCGGTCCGGTCGCCCGGGAAAGCATATTTGTAAGCGTTTGTGATGAGTTCATTGATGATCAGTCCAAGCGGCAGTGCCATTTCGATGGCCACATTGCAGGGATGTATTTCCGTTTGCAACTGGATACGATTGTTGTTAAATGAAGTTGATATGATAAGGGCAAGGTGATGCAGGTAGTTATCGAAGGGGATGGTGCTGATTTCCTGGGTTTGGTAAAGCTGTTCATGCACCAGCGACATGGTGCGAACCCTTAACTGCAGATCGGTGAGCGAACTGCTTAATTCAGGATTGGCGGACTGGTCCCGCTGCATGTTCATGAGGCTTACAAGGATGGCAAAATTATTTTTAACCCGGTTGTGTATTTCACGCAGAAGGTACTCTTTTTGCCTGGAATTTTCCGAGAGTTCTTCTTCATGTTTCATCCGTTCAGAAATATCACGAACCACGGTTATCAGGTTTTTCACATCGTGTGTTGCATGGTTCATAATCGGGTTGATATTTGCTTCTGCCCAGAATGTTGAACCATCTTTACGCAGTACTTTGTAAATATAACGGGTGGAACTTTTTGAACGGAGCATTTCAAGAAGGTGCTGATTTACAGTGACATGATAGGTCGGTTCAATTAAATCAAGCGGGCTGCGCATCTGAAGGATCTCCCTGGCGGTATATCCGTAAAACTTTTCGCAGGAGGGGCTGATATAGAGCCGCTGCATATTGGCATCCATCAGCGATATGACATCAACCGTATTTTCGGCCAGGAACCGGTGCAGTTCTTCGCTCCGGTTCAATCTCCCCTCTGCCTCGATGCGGATATCAATTTCCTGTGTAAGCCTTGTATTCAGTTCCTTGAGCTCATTCTTACGGTTCCGGTTCCTGCGTGCCAGGGTGTCAACAAACAGGATCAGCGAGAGCATGATCAGAAATGCAACCTCATACAGGAAAATTTGTATCCTTCGGTTTTTGATTTGCAGGTCCTGGAAAAGGATTTCCTGGTTCAGGAGGTCATTTTGCATTTCACCGGCCCTGATGGTGCGGTTTGCTTCAAGCGTTAAAATTTCCAACCGGTTCCGGTCAAGATTGAGCCTGGTTTTGTGCTCCATGCATATTTTATAATATTCCAGGGCATCGGCGTACCTGTTTTCGGCTTTCGCAAAAATGGAGAGCTGCGAATAAATTACCTCCAGCTGGTATGTATCTTTGATCCTTTCAGCAAGTTGAAGCGATTTCTTCAGGTAAAAGCTTGCTGAGTCTTTCCGGCCAAGCAGCCAGTAGGCTTCTCCGACATTCAGAAAGGAGGATGAGATCAATTTTGAATGGCCGATCTGCTGCCGGATCCGGAGGGCGGCCAAATTGAATTTCAGGTTCAGTTCGTTGTTGTTCAGCACCTGGTGGATATGAGCGATGCGGGTGTAGAGGATTGCCAATTCGGTCGGGTTGGGCATCTTAGTGAAAATGTCAACGGCCATCCTGTAGTTGTATTCGGACTGGGAATACATCTTCTTCTGCAGGTATGCATCACCAAGAAACTTATAAACCCCTCCTTCACTGCATGGGTTGCATCCTTTTCGAAAATAGGGAATACACAGATAAAGGTTGCGGATGGCCAGATCGTACTCGCTTTTGGCGAGATAATACTGGGCATAGCTGAGGAAACCCTGTGCCTGTATTTTGGTATTCAGTGATTTATGGGCAGCTTTGTCGAGCAGGACAAGGTATTTTTCTGAAAGATCGTAATCCTTGATCAGCCTGAAAAACTGGGCAACCAGGGAGTATCCGTAAACAAGGTTGTCAATATCATGGTTATGCTCGGAGATGTCGATAATTTTAAAATACATCTCAAGCGTTTTAATATAATCGTCCCTGGTTAAGTAGTATTTTGACAGGGAAGACAGTGCGTCGACCTCTCCTTTAATGTAATTTATCTGGCTTGAAAGGAAAAATGCATTTTCGGAATAGTATTTTGATATTTCAGGATAATTTTCCATGAAAATCTCAGCGAAATTATTGAGGGAATCAGCGACAAGGAAACTGTCCCGCTTTCCATTCCATTCCTGCGGCCCGGCCGGTAACGCAATGGCATGTGAAAACACAAGGATCAGCAATATCCCCAAGATTTTCATCGTCCTGATATTATTTTCTGCATCAGCACTGCATTCCGGCAATTCTCACCGCACGGATGACTTGCGGACTTACTTTCTGTCATTGATGATGATTTGTGCAGGTGGAACTTAATTCCTAGCAAAAATAGAAAAATATCTTAATTTTGTCACATTCGGATTGTACAAATGGGCAAAACAATATTCCATACGATATTCCCCTGAGCCACAGCAATGAAACAAAAAATAGTAAAATTTCTGGGTCGTCTCCCGGGAGGCGCCTGGTGTATTGAACGTTACATGCACATGAAGCGGAGCATCCATTTTTCTAAAATGGGGAGTCCGCAGGATGTATTTACCTCCATTTATACCGCCAACAACTGGGGCAATACGGAAAGTATCTCGGGACACGGATCTTCGGCAGAATACACGGAAAACATCCGGAAAGAAATCCCCACGCTGCTGGCACAGCTGAAAACAGACACCATTCTTGATGCACCTTGCGGTGATTACAACTGGTTCCGCCTGATAGACCGCGGGGCAGGTTTCACCTATATCGGCGGCGATATTGTCAAACCCCTGATCCTGAAAAACAGGGATCTTTATGAAAACGAGACCACAATATTTCTTGACCTGGACATAATCCATGACAAGCTTCCTGCTGCAGGGCTCTGGCTTTGCCGCGATTGTTTGTTCCATTTTTCCTATGATGATGTTTTTACAACGATACAAAATTTTCTCAGGAGCGATATCCGGTATTTACTCACTTCGACGCACACCGAATGCCGGAAGAACAGCAATATCACAACAGGTGATTTTCGGTTGATTAACCTTGAACTGCCTCCTTTTAATTTTGGAAAACCTAAAATGTACATTGCAGACTGGATCGAAGGATATCCGGTCAGGCATCTTGGTTTGTGGGACAAAGAGGAATTGTCGGCTGCCATGGCTGCCAACAGGCAATTCAGCAAAAAAGGCAGGGACTAATTTTTGTTTTGTTCAATCAGGGCGTACAACTGCTGTTCCCGGTTTTCAATGCTGAAGTTTTCAAGCACTCGTTGCCTGGCACTCTCCCCGCGGATTTCCTTGTCTTCACAAGCAAGCGCCTGCTGAATCAACTCTTCCAGGAGGTCATTGTCCCTGTGTTTTAAGATGAAACCGGTTTCGCCGATGATCCCGGGGATGAAGTTGACTGCTGACCCGATTGGGATGCACTGGCACAGCATGGCTTCGCACAAAGTACAGCCAAATCCCTCGAAGACCGACAGCTGGAAATGAAACTGGCTCCTGCTGTAATATTGCAGCAATTCGCCTGGTTTTAAGTGGCCAAGAAAACGGATGTTGCCGCTCACTTCGGTCTCACCGGGAGGCTGTTTCAAACCGGCCATGTAAAAGGTGCATTCGGGGAAACGCCTGGCAACTGCAACAATCAGGTCGCCTCCTTTGAGTATATACTGGCTTTGTGAAAAAACAGAGAGAAAGGAATTCTTTTCCTTTTCAATGCCGGGGTCTTTCTTCCAGAAACAGCCATCCAATCCATTGAACACAACTGTATATTTTGTTTTGATGTCAGGGAAAAAGTGCCGGTATCCCTGTTGGTCGGCATGTTCATGGGAAAAGTAGTTGTTTTGGGTTGAAACCAGAGATTCGCTTACCGGGAGGAGCAACGTGGCATATTCATATGAAAGCCGGCATACCTGCTTAAGGCCGGGTTTTCTTAAGTTCCCGTAATTCACGAGGGGAAGCGAAGCACAGTCGGATCCGTTAAGGATGATAAAAACCGGAATTGAAAAAAGTTTGCCAAAAACAACGGGCACCAGTGACCAGTATCCGCCCGAAGAGATCATGATCTGTTTTACGGAGAAGGCGTTTTTGAACAAAACAAACAACTGGTGTATCATAAAGAAAGGCACCAGCGCTTTCTTCTGCCAGCGGTATGTATTGATGAGCACCTGGTACCGTTTTGACAGAATTGCCAGGTCGACATCAACAAAGGATGACCGGGCTGACATTATGTATATTACTTTTGGCTTCATATATTCATAATTTCGCCGGAGCAGCCATTGGCCTGAAAGATGGAGGAGGTTTTCCTATTTTTTCCTGATATATTTTCCGATCAAATGAAACCGGTCAGGATGGACAAAGAAGCAGTTCCTGACACCATTATCCACCGTTCTCGTGATTGTTTCAACTTTTTCCAGTCCACCGGGAACATGGTTGTAAAACTGGTAACCGTACTTCAGCATAATCCGTTCCAGGTCAGGTTCGATGGTGTTGAAGAGGGTTTCACAGATAATGACCGGCTTTAATTTTCCAAGGACCTCCGCTGCGTTTTCCAGGATGAGATGTTCGGTGCCTTCGGTATCCATTTTGATCAGATCAACCGGGTTTTCAGCGTGGGTGGCCGAAAAATGGTCAAGCGTCGTTGTGGGGACCTTGTTGATGACAAAGTTCCGGCCGGTGGTCTGACTTCCCGCATTCCCTTCACCGGCAAGGTTATATTGAAGGTAGGAGTATTTTTTGTTATGAATTTCGTAGAATTCGATCTGGCCGTCGATAATATGGGAGAGTGCAACAGGTTCGACATGAATATTATGCATGTTGTTCAGCTTGATATTTTCCCGCAGGTAGTACAGGGGGCCGGTAGCTGGTTCAAAACTATAGACCTGTATGCCGGGATTTTCAATTGAAGCCAGAAGCGAGTAATACCCGATATTGGCACCGATATCGTAAAAGGTTTTGACGTTTTTGATGAGATCAAGAAACAGTTCCGTATATTCGAAATTCTTAAATCCTTCCCAAAATACCAGGTGTGTCAGGTAGTTGGTCTGGTTTGTTTTAATTTTCAGGTTCCCGCGGTCGGTGTGCAGGCAAATGATCCCGGATGGTGGTAATTTGGGTACCCCGGGCAATATTCCGGAAACGATTTTGTTGATATTCCGTAAAACAAGATTGATCGCCGGTGCATAAATTACTTGATAAAATAACAGTCTCATCTCAATCATTTTGTTGATATTTGCGTGGCATTACGTTCTGTGGAAAAGGCAGGATTTATATGAATTCCGGTTTTCTTTTCAGCACCAAATATACAAAATATTGTCGTTTCGCCTTACTGCGTTTAAACCTGGACCAAAACAATGATCTCCCGCAGTTTCTTTAAATCTTCAATCATCTATTCACTGGTGGGGGCCCTTCCGTATGCTTCGGGTTTCCTGCTGCTGCCCTGGTTTACGAATTATCTCACGCCACGCCAGTTTGGTGTCAATGCCATGTATATTGCCCTGATGTACCTGATCCAGATCATCTCCTCGTACGGACTCGACATGTCGACCGGGGTACTCTATTTTGATTATAAGGACGATAAGCAGAAGGTCCGCGAATTCCTGGGTACAGTTTTCATCGCACTTGTCATGCTGGGCGGGGTTACCTTTGTTATCTTCTTATTGGGCGGGTTCAGGCTGTTCAACTTTGCCTTTCAAAGCGGTGATTTCATTGAATTATTTCCATTCGGGCTCTTTACAATCATCTCGGGTGTGTTCAACAGTATTTTCAAGACCTATTCAGGCCTGCTCATTTACCAGCAGCGGCCAGTCAGGTTTTTCTGGCTGAACATCACAAATTTCGTGCTGACGATTGGCGGATCGCTTACGATCCTGTATCTTTTCCCGTTTACGATGTACGGACCCATCCTTGGCAGGCTGATCCCGGCGGTTGTAGTGGCTTCTGCCTCTCTTTCAATGGTTGGCCGTGAATACGGACTTACATGGAACCCGGCCTATATTAAAAAGATTTTCGCCTATTGCACTCCAATCATCATTTATTCGCTGCTGACCTGGGTGGTGACCTATGTCGATCGTTTCATCATCGCCCGGATGATGGGCGATACAACCTATGTGGGCATATACGACATTGCAGTAAAGCTGGTCATTGGTCTTGACCTGGTGATGACAGGGCTCATAAACACCGTTAATCCGAAAATTTACAACATATGGAAGGATAAGAACCTGCAGGGAAGCAATACGGAGATAAACCGGTATTACAATGGAATTACGGCGCTGTTCCTGATGGTGATCCCGTTGTTTGTGATCATTGTCCCGCTTGTCATCCCCCTGGTCATCTTCAAACCGATTTACTACCAGGCTTTTGGATACCTTGCAATTCTTGCTGCCGGATATGCCACACGGGTGTGGTTTTATATGTACCTGGCGCCCCTGATGTTCTTCAAGCGTACTGCTGCCTTGCCCCGCGTATTTGTTATCAGCGCCGTTTTCAACGTTGTTGTGGGGATCACGCTGATCCATTACTTCGGCATTATCGGCGCCGTATGGACGAACTTCATGGTTAAACCGGTACAGGCCCTGCTCATGTATTTTGAATGCAGGAAAGTCTATTCATTCAAACTCAATGCCTGGAAGATCTTTTACACCCCGGCCATTTATATACTGGCCGTGATCATTTCAGAAACAATTGCGCCAGCCGGCATGAAGTTCAGGATAGAAATCGGGCAGTTCGTGGTGGCGGTTATTCTTGTTTATTTTGCCTACCGTAAAGAACTTATACCCCTCGCCAGGAAATATATGGGAAAATAATGCCTGTTGATTATCATGCGTTTTGAGGTGTCACACCCGTTTTGCGGTCCTGATGCTTGCGTTCAGCTCAAATCCCACTATCAAACTGATCGCGTTGATGTAGATCCAAACCAGTACGATCATTAAGGTCCCCAGGGAGCCATACAGGACATTGTACCGCGAGAAGTTATCGACATAGAAGTTGAAGGCAAGCGTTGTGATTACGATCAGCGAGGTGGCCAGCAATGATCCGGGAGAGAAAAAGCGAAAATTTTTCCGCCTTGCAGGAGCGAGGTAATAAATAATTGAAATCGCCATTAGCAGCAATCCCAGGATGATGAGCCATCTCAGCATCTGAAGGAGAAGCACCACGATCCAGCTGTTTTCGATGGAATCGGGAAGTATCCATGTCAACACTTCCGAGCCGAAGGTGATCAGGCCGATTGCGATGATCAGCAGGAAGCTGTTGATGAGAACGATGAAAATAGAGACCAGGTACTGTTTGTAGCTTGCGCGGGTTTCAAGGTCATGGTAGGTGTTGTTGAAGGCCTCGATCAGGCTGTTTACGCCGTTGGTTGAAAAATAGAGTGTAAGTGCCAGGTTGAGGATCAATAAGCTGCTCCTGGGCCTTGTGACGATGTCAATGATGGTCTCTTTAACGGTTTCATAGGCCATTTTAGGCATAAAATCCTCAATGATCCCTAAAAGCTGCTGTTGAAAATTATCAATGGGAATAAAGGGGATAATGTTGAACAGGAATATTAAAAAAGGGAAGATTGCCAGAAATACCGAGTAGGAGATTGCGGCGGCGCGTGAATTGATATAGCCTTCGGTAAGCCCGCGGAAGAAAAAGACCGCAACATCATAAATCGGGATTCCATTGAAGCCGGGCAGGACAATTTGTTTTGAGATTTTCAGGGCCCAGACAACGGGGAGGAGTGCCAGGAGCCAGTTTTTTATTTGTTTTGGGAGGGGCATGATTCCAGCTTCAGCTAATGGTTGTTTCTGCTTTCAGGCTCATGTCAAGGCTCCTGATCTGGTGTGTAAGTGCCCCCATTGAAATATAATCCACCCCTGTTTCGGCATAATCCCAAAGGGTTTCCTCTGTAATACCGCCACTGGCCTCTGTTTCGAACCGCCTGCCTATCCGGCGCACTGCCTCCTGCATGTTTTTCACTGAAAAGTTGTCGAGCATGATCCTGTCTACTTTTCCATGATCCAGCACCAGTTGCAATTCATCAAGGTTGCGGACTTCGATTTCGATTTTCAGTTTTTTACCGGTCCGGCTGAGGTATTGCTCAACAGAATCGATGGCCTGCACGATCCCACCGGCATAGTCAACATGGTTATCTTTAATCATTACCATATCATAAAGTCCCATGCGGTGGTTTTCCCCACCCCCTGTCTTTACAGCATACTTTTCGAGTTCACGGAGCAGGGGAGTGGTCTTGCGCGTGTCGAGGATCTTGGTGTTCAATCCTTCAATCCGCTTGACTGCCTTGTTTGTAGCCGTGGCAATCCCGCTCAGCCGTTGCATAAAATTCAGCACCACCCTTTCGGCCTTGAGAATGGAAGCCTTGTTTCCTGACACGTTAAAAACAACATCGCCATATTTTATTGCGGTACCATCATGCATAAAGATGTCCAGACAAAGTGAAGGATCCACGGCATGAAATATCTTTCCGGCGAGATCAACACCGCATAAAATCCCATTGTCTTTAACCAGCAACCTTGCCTTTCCAGGGATATTACCCGGGATGGTAGCCAGGGTTGTATGATCGCCATCGCCAATGTCTTCAGCGAGAGCTTTGGAAATTATTTCGTCAACAGTCATGGGGGCAAATGTTAGTGGTGGAGGAAAGGGGGCGGGATGTTAGGGTTGATGGTTACAGGGTGACAGGGTAACAGGGTGACAAGGTGACAAGGTAACAGGGTGACAGGGTTTGATGGCCAGGGTTTCGGTTAATTTTCCTGGACTTGCAGTTGCTGAACCAGGTTCTGCCCGTTTACGGTTTTAATGATGAAATAGACACGAAAGACTTTTTTTCCGGCTTCAAGGCTGCCAATGGTATATTGCGAGCCATCGGGAGAGGAGCCCTGCCGTGTGATTTTAAACCCCTTCACCGGATTTTGGGTAAAGAAGTCCTTCAGGATCTGGCCTGCCTGGATTTTGCTGTAGGTGTCGTCATAACCAGGTAGGGTAAGGTCGACCATCGCATTGAAATATTTAGCAACATCAGCTGCATTCCCGGCCTGGATGGCTGCAGAGACCTGGGTAGCCGTCTCCTCCGGCCCCGAAAAAGTTTTTAACCCGGTGAAGATGAAAACTGTTAAAAACAGGGCAATCAGGTTGAAGCGGATATTTCTCATATTGACTCAGGATGTGAAGTGATAATGAATACAAAGGTACATCATAAATTGTTTACAACCATATTCACGACATTTCTTATGTCATTGTTTTACACCTTCTTCGTGACAAACATACTAAAAATCCGTTGATTTTTGCATCTTTGCAGCCGAATTATGAAAATCAAGTTACTGCTTTGCGGGAAAACTGAAGAGGAATTTCTGAAAACGGGGATTCGCGAATATGAAATGCGGATCAACAGGTATGTCCCTTTTCAAATAGTTGAAATACCTGCGCTGAAAAACGCGGCCAATTTGTCCCTGGCCGAACAGAACGCCCGTGAGTCGGTGATGATCAGCAAACATTTTTCAGCCGGCGATGTCATCGTATTACTTGATGAACATGGGAAAGAGATGAGATCGGTAGAATTTGCTTCGTTTTTAAACAGGCAGTTTTTGTCGGGCAGTAAAAATCTTGTATTTGTCGTCGGCGGGCCATATGGCATCGACCCTTCTTTAAAAAAACAGGCATCATCAATACTTTCCTTGTCCAGGATGACGTTCTCTCACCAGATGGTGCGCCTTTTTTTCACCGAACAGCTCTACCGGGGCCTCACAATTATGCGTGGCGAATCCTATCATCATGAATGAATACCCGGCCGGATTTGCTGCATTAACATTTTTTTAACGAAATGGTTAACAAATATTAACATCAATGGTAGTATTGTAACTTTTTCATTTTATAAATTTGCACCCTCAAAAATACAATGACATGGTTGAAACCGACATCAAAGAGTTGAACGAACGGATCCAGAAGGAGAGCGCGTTTGTTGATATGGTGACGATGGAAATGCACAAGGTGATTGTAGGCCAGAAGCAGATGATTGAA
This sequence comes from Bacteroidota bacterium, assembly GCA_026391835.1. Taxonomy (GTDB): domain Bacteria; phylum Bacteroidota; class Bacteroidia; order Bacteroidales; family FEN-979; genus CAIVAT01. Next base: position 13,754 of record JAPLDF010000041.1, on the reverse strand, counting down.
CGTCTGATGATCGGCCTGCTGGCCAACGGACACATCCTGCTTGAAGGTGTGCCCGGCCTGGCAAAGACTTTGGCAATTAAATCGTTGGCAAACTGTATTGAAGCAAAGTTCAGCAGAATCCAGTTCACTCCCGACCTTCTCCCGGCCGACTTGCTGGGTACGCTGATCTACAGTCAGAAAAACGAGGAGTTCAAGGTGCGCAAGGGCCCTATATTTGCAAACTTCATCCTGGCGGATGAAATAAACCGGAGCCCGGCCAAAGTCCAGAGTGCATTGCTTGAGGCCATGCAGGAGCGGCAGGTAACCATCGGGGATGAAACGTTTGCGTTACCGGAACCTTTCCTGGTACTGGCAACGGAGAACCCGATCGAGCAGGAAGGAACCTATCCGCTTCCCGAAGCCCAGATCGACCGTTTCATGCTGAAGGTGGTCATCGGCTATCCCGACAAAAAAGAAGAGAAGATGATCATCCGCCAAAATATCGGCAATGAGACATTCCATACAAGCCCGATCATTAAAACAGCCGATATCATGCGGGCACGGGCGATCACCCGGGAGGTATACCTGGATGAAAAGATCGAAAACTACATTACCGATATCGTATTTGCAAGTCGTTTTCCTGCCGATTATAAACTGAAAAAATTTGAGGGCCTTATCAGTTATGGCGGGTCACCACGTGCCAGCATATACCTGGCCCTTGCTTCAAAAGCATACGCCTTTATCAAACGGCGCGGTTATGTAATTCCCGAGGATATCCGCGCGGTTGCCTATGATGTGCTGCGCCACCGCATTGGCCTCACCTACGAGGCTGAAGCTGAAAACATCACGTCGGAAGACATCATCAGTGAGATCCTTAACACGGTGGAAGTGCCTTAAACCAGCCATTTTGCCATTTGCCATTTCACCATTTTATCATTTCACTAGTTAAACCAGATGGAGTCTGCTCAGCTTTTCAAAAAGGTTCGAAAAATTGAAATCAAAACCCGGGGGTTGAGCAATCATATCTTTTCGGGTGAGTATCACTCCGTGTTCAAGGGACGGGGCATGGCTTTTTCTGAGGTACGTGAATACCAGCCTGGTGACGATATCCGGAATATCGACTGGAATGTCACAGCCCGCTTCAACCACCCCTACATTAAAATTTTCGACGAAGAGCGCGAACTTACAGTGATGCTCCTGATCGACGTTAGTGCCTCCAACCAGTTTGGGACAAAAAAGACCTTTAAGCAGGAGGTGATTACAGAAATTGCGGCAGTCCTTGCATTCAGTGCCATCAACAACAATGATAAAGTCGGTGTAATTTTTTTCAGTAAAACTGTCGAGAAATTCATTCCCCCGAAAAAAGGCACATCGCATATCCTGAGGATCATCCGCGAATTGATAGAGTTCAAGCCGCAGCAACATGAAACCAACCTCACAGATCCCCTGCGTTTTCTTACAAATGCCATTAAAAAGAGGTGTACGGCCTTCCTGCTGAGTGATTTTCTGGACAGGGGCTTTGAAGATGCGATTAAAATTGCAAATAAGAAGCATGACCTGATCGCGGTAAGGATTTTTGATGAACGTGAAATTGAATTGCCCGATGTTGGCCTTATCCGGGCCCGCGATGCGGAGACCGGCAAACAGATATGGGTTGATTCGTCCGACCGGAAGGTACGCCGGCAATATAACAACTGGTACAAGGCACATCATGAATACCTCGCCGACACTTTTTTGCGCAGCGGGGTGGATGTTGCAAAGATTGCAACAGACCAGGACTATATCAAACCACTGCTGGGATTATTCAGAAAAAGAGGAGCACGCAGATAACTGACAAAGGAATGAGATTTTTTAAAACCTGTATATTAATCGCTTTTATTTTTTTATTTGCCGCAGGGTACTGCCAGGAAGTTACCGTTACAGCCAAGCTTGACACCAATGCCATGCTTATCGGCGATCACGTCGGGCTGACATTAAAGTACACCGGTCCTTCAAAATCACAGGTTCTCTGGCCTTTCCTCCCCGACACCATCCTGGGGTCCATTACGGTGATCGGACGGGGCAAAATCGACACGACATTTTCATCCGACAAAAAATCGGTTATCTATACGCAGGCACTGAACATAACCTGCTACGATTCAGGGTTTTATACAGTTCCTTCGATCCCGTTCAAATACAGGCTGATGCCTGATACCAGCGGCATTGTCGCACAAACATCCATGATGTTGCTGGCAGTACATACCGTGAAAGTAGATACGACCCAGGCAATTAAACCAATTATCGGCCCATTGAAGGTTCCCATCACTTTCCGCGAGATGCTGCCCTGGATCCTTGCAGCACTTGCCGCTATCCTGGTGATCATCGGCGGCATCTGGTATTTTAACAAACGACGGAAAAATCAACCGGTATTCACTTTAAAGCCCAAAGTAGTATTGCCGCCGCATGAAAGGGCCCTCCGGGAAATTGAACAACTCAGGGTTAAAAAACTATGGCAGGCCGGAAGGGTGAAGGAATACCATTCGGAACTGACCGAAATCCTCAGAAGATATATTGAAGACCGCTTCAGGGTGCCTGCACTTGAGCAAACAAGTGCCGAAATCACCCAAAGCCTCAGGGATATTTCCGGGTGCCCGCATGCGGCACTCGACAAACTGGGTACTATATTGATTCTGGCCGATATGGTTAAGTTTGCCAAAGTCCAGCCATTGGCGAATGAGAATGAAAAGAGCCTGAATGATGGAATTGAATTCGTTCATGAAACAACAAACGCTTCATAATGTTTAAACCGGTCACTTTCGGCAATCCTGGCTTCCTGGTCCTGCTCCTGGTAATTCCGTTGCTGGCAGTGTGGTATTTTTACCGGAGGAAAAAGAATACTGCAGACCTCCAGATGAGTACGACGGAGGGGTTTGCCCAGGTAGGACGGAACTTCAAGTATTACATCTATCACAGCCTGTACATCCTGCGCCTGCTGGCCCTTACGTTGCTTTTCATTGCATTGGCCCGGCCCCAGACAAGCCTGAGCAGGCAGGATATCAGCGTTGAAGGGATTGACCTTGTTATTGCTTTGGACATAAGCGGATCGATGCTGGCCATGGACTTCAAACCCGACCGCCTGGAAGCAGCAAAAGACCTTGCCATTGAATTCATTGACGGCCGTCCGAACGACCGCATCGGGCTGGTGATTTTCAGTGGTGAAACATTCACGCAATGTCCCCTTACTACTGACCATGCCGTATTGAAAAATCTTTTCCGTGACATACACAGCGGCATGATCGATGACGGCACCGCACTGGGCGACGGGCTGGCTACGGCTGTAAACAGGCTCAGGGGAAGTAAAGCCGTAAGTAAAGTAATTATCCTGCTCACCGATGGTCAGAGCAATATGGGCGCACTTGACCCAAGGTCCGCTGCCGAAATTGCAAAACTTTACGGAATACGCATCTATACCATTGGCATGGGTACGATGGGGCAGGCACCATATCCGGTGCAAACACCCTTTGGTATGCAAACCCAGATGATGGAGGTGAAGATTGATGAGCCTACATTGATGGAAATCGCAAAAGGATCCGACGGAAAATATTTCCGGGCCACCAACAATGCAAAACTTCGTGCCATATACCAGGAGATCGACAAAATGGAAAAATCCAAGATCGATGTCACTGAATTCCGCAAAAAGAAAGAAGAGTTTTTGCCACTTGTTTTACTTGCATTCATTTTCCTTGGCCTGGAAATGCTCCTGCGCTATCTTTATTTGAAAAACATACCCTAACAACTTTAACAACCCTTGTAAACCACAAATCATCGGCACATAAAACTTAACACTTAACACTTAACACTTAACACTTAACACTTAACCCTTAACACTCAACCCTTGTTCAGGTTCGCACACATATATTATTTCTACCTGCTGGCGGTCATCCCGGTGCTTGCCGGCCTGCTTGTCTTGTTTTTACTCTGGAAGAAAAGGACACTGGCAACCTATGGCGACTGGAATGTGATCAGGCAACTGATGCCCGATTATTCGGTTTTTAAAACCATCTTTAAGTTCTTCCTGGTCGCGACGGCCCTTGTCTCCCTTGTCATTGCCATGGCTGATCCGCAAACAGGCTCACGCATGGAAAAGGTCAAGCGGAAAGGGATTGACCTGATGATATGTCTTGATGTCTCCAATTCAATGATGGCCCAGGATATAAAACCCAACCGGCTCGAACGGGCGAAACAATCCATTGTCCGACTGATCGATAACCTGGAAGGCGACCGCCTTGGAATAATTGTATTTGCCGGGAAAGCATACACACAATTGCCTATCACTACCGATTACGCCGCCGCCAAGATGTTTACTTCCTCGATCAATACGGGCATTGTCCCCACGCAGGGAACCGCAATTGCCGAAGCGCTTGAAGTGGCTGCAAACGGTTTCGGCGAGTCCAAGCACAACAAGGCGATCGTTGTGATCACCGATGGTGAAGATCATGAAGGCAATGTGCTGGAACAGGCAGAGTCTGCCGTGAAAAAAAACATAGCCATCTATACAATCGGGATGGGATTGCCCGAGGGAGCCCCTATCCCGGTATACAGCGGCGACATCCAGACAGGATACAGGAAAGACAGCGACGGCCAGACCATCATGAGCAAACTTGATGAGACCCTGCTGCAGCAGATTGCAAGTGTGGGAAAAGGCATGTATGTGCGTGCAACTACCTCTGAAACGGGGCTTAGCAAGATCTTCGACGACATCAGCAAAATTGAGAAATCAGAGATCGAAGAGAAGCAGTTCAGCGACTATGAGGACCGTTTTCAATACTTTGTTGCCTTTGCAGTTTTTCTTTTGATCCTTGATTTGTTTGTTTTTGAACGCAAAACAAAATGGATGAGGCGTTTTAAACCATTTGATTTTGATTCGAAATGAGATACATTTTAATTGTCATACTTCTGACCCTTGCCGGTTACGATTCATTCTCGCAAAAGGAGAATGCCTTGCTGCGCCAGGGAAACCGGAAATTTGAAAACGGTGAATATAAGGAAGCCGAAAAGGATTACCGCAAGGCCCTTGAGCTGAACAAAGAGTCGGTTAAAGGGCAGTTCAACCTGGGCGCTGCCGTATATAAGAACAACAACTTTGAGGAAGCCACCAAGATTTATAATAACTTAGCCGAAAAGAATACAGACCGTGAGGTGCAGTCGAAGGTTTTTCATAACCTGGGAAATTCCTACCTGCAGTCGAAAGAGTATGAGAAAAGCATTCTTGCCTACAAAAATGCACTCATGAACAATCCGAAAAATGTTGACACCAAGTATAACCTGGAATATGCAAAGATGATGCTGAAAAAGCAGCAGCAACAACAGCAGCAGAACAAGGACAACAAAGACAAGAAGGACGATAAGAAAGATCAGAAGGATAAAAAGGACGAGAAGCAGGACCAGAAGCAAAAAAATGATCAGCAGAAACAGCCCCAGGATCAGAAAAAGATCAGCAAAGATGACGCTGAGCGAATGCTGGAGGCCTTAAAGAACGATGAAAAGAAGACGATGCAAAAAGTTAAAAAACAAAAAGCAAAGGTCCAGGTGATTGGAATTGAAAAGGATTGGTAAAGATTTAAACGATATGTTAAGAAAGATCATTTTCTCCTTCATTGCTTTTGTTCTTCTGTCAGGAACTGCCGCGTACACCCAGGATGTAAGGCTGACCGGCCAGACCAAACAACTTGTGGTCACAGGTGAGACATTCACGCTCGTTTACACGCTCAATGCGCAGGGAAGTGGTTTCCGCGGACCGAATATCCAGGGCTTTGACGTGCTGAGCGGCCCGAACACCAGTCAAAGCTCCAGTGTCAGGTTTGTCAACGGAAGTACCACCATGTCTATAACCTACACGTTTACCTACCTGCTGCAGGCGAACAGGGAAGGTACATTTGACATTCCTGCGGCAAGTGTGAATGCCAACGGCAAGCAGATATCTTCGAACACGCTCACTGTCAAGGTGGTGAAAAATTCAAATGCCGGCAGTACACAAGGGCAGGGAGCCGGGAACCAGTACCGGTCGGGCGGTTCGCAAGCCGGGGCACCTGCCGGGAACGCCAACGATGTCTATGTAAAAGCTTTCGCATCCAACCCGAGCCCGCTCCAGGGCGAAGGCATCGTGGTTACCTACAAGATTTTCACCAAGGTTCCCATCGCGCAGATCAATATCAGCAAACTCTCGTCGTTTTCAGGGTTCTGGTCCCAGAATTTAATGAAGGAAAATGACAAATTGCAGCAATCAACCCAGGTTATCGACGGAGAACAATACATTGTTGCCGACATCCGGAAAATCGCACTTTTCCCGCTGAAAAGCGGCCGGCTGGTGATAGAACCGCTTGAACTGGCATGTGTTGCCCAGGTCAGGAGGCCGACAAAAACAAAAACAGGCGATCCGTTTTTCGATGACTTTTTCAACGACTCGTTCTTCAACTCGGGAGTAGCCAATGTTGAGAAAAACCTGAAGTCGAATCCGATCATCATCAATGTTCAGCCGCTCCCGGAAGCAGGTAAACCGGCAGATTTCAGCGGTGCCGTCGGTAATTTCACGTTTCATTCGGAGGTGGATAAAACCCGGTTGAAAACAAATGAAGCCGTCACGCTGAAATGCACCGTGAGCGGGAAAGGGAACATTCAGCTTATTGACAAAATGAATGTTGTATTCCCTCCCGACTTTGAAAGTTATGATCCTAAAGTAACCAGTGATATCCAGACAACCGCTGCCGGGATCTCAGGAAACCAGGTGTTTGAATATCTCTTAATTCCCCGGAAGCCCGGCAAGTTCAATATCAAACCCATCACGTTCAGCTATTTCGACCTTGACAAAAAGAAATATGTATCGCTCACCAGTCCTGAATTTATGCTTGATGTTGAAAAGGGCAGCGGCGAATCGGGAGCCGTCATGACCTATTCAGGTGCAAACAAGGAGGAGATAAAATACATCGGCAGTGATATCCGGCATATCAGGGATAACAATTTCGGACTGAAGCAGGCTGGCAGCTGGTTTTTCAACTCACTGCTCTTCTGGTCGCTGCTTGTGGTTCCGGTCCTTCTTTTTCTGACATTCCTGATTTTGTGGCGCAAACTGGCCGCCCGTCGCAGCGACACCATCCTCATGAAGAACCTGAAGGCGACGAAAATTGCGCGAAAACGGCTTAAAAAAGCGGAGGAGTTCCAGAAATCCGGGGAACAGGACAACTTTTATATTGCCATTTCCCAGTCGCTCTGGGGCTACCTGAGCGATAAATTCAGCATACCCATGGCCGAACTCAGCATCGATTCGGTACGCGAAGCCCTGGTCCACCGCAATGTCAGCGAAACGATCATCTCACAGTTCATCGAAACGTTGAATAACACTGAATTTGCACGGTTTGCCCCCGGCGAAAAAACCGTCAACATGGAGCGGATCTATAATGAAGCGCTCGAAATAATAGCAAAAATGGAACGGGAATTAAGATGATGCATATGAAACCTTTCGGCATAGTAATTATTTTCCTTTTTGCAGCCTTCACTGCTTTCCCATCTGTTGAACAGCTGAATGTTGCCAAGGCAAACAAGGCATATTCGGCTGGTTCATATTCCATTGCAGCCGATCTCTACCAGAAGGTCGCCGATGCCGGCTTTGCCTCCCCGGAGCTTTTTTACAACCTGGGGAATACGTATTTTAAAATGAATGATTATTCAAGGGCGATTTTGTGGTATGAACGTGCGAGGCGGCTTGATCCTGGCAATGAAGACATCAACTTCAATCTCAATGTGGCAAACACGAAAATTTCCGATAAAATTGAACCGCTGCCGGAATTGTTTTATAAAAGGTGGTTCAACGGTCTGATCCAGTTCCTTCCGGCCGATACCTGGGCAATGATGTTTATTTGCATGGTCGTCGCCGGGTTGTTAGGTCTTGTTATGTATCTTGCCTCCCGGGTGCTGGTCCTTCGGAAAATTGGCTTTTGGGCTGCCCTCGGATTGTTTCTCCTATCATTTGTCTCCTTTGTATTTGCCTGGAATGGTTATAATTTTGCCAATTCGGCCAGCGAGGCCATCATTTTTGCTCCTACCATAACAGTTAAAAGTTCTCCCGACGATAAAAGTACGGATCTTTTCGTGGTTCACGAAGGTACCAAAGTCAAGCTGCTCGATAACATCAGCGGCTGGTATGAAATCCGGATTGCCAATGGCAGTGTGGGCTGGCTCCCGAAAAATTCCCTGGAAAAAATCTGATTCCAGGTCCTTCTCAGCGGTCATTCTTTGTTGTTTGCCGAAGAAATCATCCAGCAGGTAAAATAATTTTGCAGGATACTTTTTTTGCTTTATATTTGTTCGATTAAAAACAACATGGTTTCTCAATTTCCTATCCATTGATTATCCCGGGTTTAGAAAGTATTAATTCCAGAAACATATAAGCCAAATTAAAAAGAGTGATATGAAAAATAGATTTTTACCCCTTCGCCTGATCACAGCTTTCTTAGGCCTTTCCTTGCTTTTATTCTCTGTGTTGACTGTTACCGGCCAACCTGGAAATCCGGATTTTCGGAAAACTGACGGATCATGGGTGGAGAGCATCCGTGCCAACCAAAACACAGGGATGGTCAATCCGCAGGATGTTATGAACGCCCGCCGGCAAGCTGACGCGCTTCGGGTTAAATCTACCTCGGGAGCAATGGGGCTCAACTGGCTGAGTGCCGGACCTGACAATTATCCAGGTATGGTATGGAGTGCAATTTTCGACAACACTGATACAAGCGGGCTGACGCTCGTCGCGGGATCTGCAAATGGTGGTGTCTGGAAGTCGGTCAACATTGGTCTTACCTGGACACAAATGACCGTAGAGAACAACCTTGTACTCAATGTTTCCTCCCTGGTACAAACCTCCACCGGTACTATTTATGCCGCTACCGGTGTTACTACCTGTAAAACAGTTAAGCTGAATGGCAGCGGGATCTACCGTTCTGTCAACGGGGGAGCATTCACCGCAGTTACCGGAACACAGGGAAATGCTGATTTTTACGGCGTTGCAAAGCTGGCAGTTGCCCCTCAGTCGAACCGTTTGTTCGCTGCCACAAAGGGCGGCCTGTATTTCAGCGATAACGGCAATGACTGGACAAGAGTCAAAGCCGGTTATGCCATGGATGTTTGTGTAGGAACCGATGGTACCGTTATATCGGCAGTAGGCGATTCAGCCTATATGTCCATTGGCGGCAATCTTGATTCCTGGGTCACGCTTACCACGGGAAAAGAAAACTCACTCCCGAACAGCGGGATCGGATGGATGGTATTTGCAATTGCTCCTTCCAATACAAATGTGATGTATGCCAGCTTGGCAGCAGCCGATGGAAAATTACTCAACATTTACTGTTCCATTGATAAAGGCACCACCTGGTCGATCGTTTTCCCCAACAACCCGACTTTTGAGCCTTTTGGAACCGATATCGGATGTTATGCCAATACCCTGGGTGTATTTCCGAATGATCCCGACAAAATCTTCCTCGGCGGCACGAACATGTGGTACGGCAAACGGGTTGATCCTACTGGATTCTTCAATTGGGAGAAGATCAGTTTTGGCGATTATGGCTCCCTGAGCCCGTATTTTTCACCTTCGTACCATCACAGCTACATTTTCCGCCCGAACAATGCCAACCAGGTATTGATGGCGACTGACGGCGGCGTGAGCATTGCCACCATCGGAACGAACGGTGTTACCTATCAGACCAGCAACAAACAAATGCAATCCAGTCAGTTTACCACTGTTGCCTATTCAGCCCAGAGGGGTTACGTGATGGGTGGCGGCGACCGGATCGGTACACTTGCATTGGGCTTCTTCTGCCCGTCCCAGGTCAGTTTTCCAAACGACGGATACCAGGTTTGGCGCGAGGATGAAACAAAATACGGGGCCAATTACCAGCCACAGCACTCCAATTATGGCGGCAATGGCGGAACCTGCGAATGGTCCAGCGTCGATTCACGTGTAGCGGTGTATACAAAGGCTGGAACTCTGAAAGTTCGCCGCCAGGATTTCACCGATATCAACTATGACAATGATTTCTTTTTAAAAGGTGTAAACACTGTCCTCTCCGCCCACATGCCCATGCGTTTGTGGGAGACCTTCGACCAGGGCAAGGTTTTTGGCATCACCCGCGACAGTGTTAAGTATTTTGCCGAGCAAAAAGCAGTCCCCGCCGATACGACAATCATGGTCCGGAGTGGTTCCAACAGCTTGCTGTTCCCGTATTACACTACCGCCCCCATTCCCAAAGGCGACAGCATCATCGTGGCTGATCCATACGCCAGCCGCTTCTTCATTTATGGAGATACCCTGGCGGTGAAGGGCATTTATATGACCAAGGACCTGCTTAAATTCAACAAGGTCACTGAATATTACCTCATTTTCAAGGACCTTGTTACCGACGACCTGGTTACGGCGCTTGCTGTTTCAAAAGATCTTAGTACCGTTTGGGCAGGAACCTCCAAAGGCAGGCTGATCCGGATTGCGAATGTTATCAATGCATACGATTCAGCAACTGCGAACATAGCCAGTTCCCAGTGTGTTCTTACCAATACGTTGTTCACCACTACCCCTTTCACAGGACGAACGGTCAGTTCCATTTCTATCAATCCAAACAATTCTGCCATGGTGATGGTAACCCTTGGCAATTACGGAAATCAGAACTATGTATACTATACGCAAAATGCACATGATGCCACGCCGGTGTTTACGTCCATCCAAAGCAACCTGCCCCAGGCACCGATTTACAGCGGCCTGATCGAAATGACAGGGAACAACAATGCACTTGTAGGGAGTGATCTTGGTGTGTTCACCACAACGAACCTGAATGACGCCACGCCATTGTGGGCTGCAGACATTCAGAATATCGGCAATGTTCCTGTTACGGACCTCCGTCAGCAGGTGATCTTTGATTACCATGTGCTCAACACGGGTGTCATCTATGCTTCTTCCTATGGCAGGGGCTTATGGATGGAAACAACGTATGCTGTTGTTGGAATGGATCCCGGACCGGGATCGGTCAGAACAAGCGGCAGTTTGAATGTGAACCCTAACCCCGTAAAGGACAACCTGAACATCAGCTACACAAATGAAAAATCAGGGAACCTCAGCCTTTTGGTATATGACCTCACCGGCAGGCTGCTGTTAAATACTTCCTATGGAAATCAGCCCAAAGGAGTCTTTAACACGACCATCAATTTAAGCAGCCTTGCTCATGGCACTTATATTGTTAAGATCGGTACCGGTTACGGGAAAATCGTAAAACTCTAACAGCGCTTTTACTTCATTCAATGCAAAATACAAGGAGGGATGCTCATACGGGCATCCCTCCTTGTTTGATTATATGTTTCGAAGCAATAACGGGAATTTGAAATGTACAGGAACCCGGTTTTAAGCGAGCGATTTCTTGAAATCCTGCAGGACCTTAATGTCATCCTGGGAGATGTAGCCGATTTCAAGGGCTTTCTGTACAAGGTGGTCGTAATCTGTCAGGGTGACCAGGGCGCAATCGGCCTCTTTAAACGCTTTTTCAGCCTTGGGGAGGTTGTAGGTGAAAATGGCCAGCATACCTTTGATGTTGCAGCCTGCATCACGCAGTGTTTGCACAGCGCCCAGGCTGGAGCCTCCCGTTGATATGAGATCTTCAACGACAACAATGCGCTGGCCATCCCTAACTTCACCTTCAATCTGGTTCGCCAGCCCATGTTCTTTCTTCCCAGGCCGTACATAGGAAAACGGAAGTCCAAGTTCCTGGGCAACGAGCACGCCCTGGGCAATACCACCAGTGGCGACTCCTGAAATTGCTTCCGGCTCGAAATTGTTTTCTTCAATGGCCCTCACGAAATGCTGCCGGATAAAGGTACGGATTTCGGGGTAGGAGAGGGTGATGCGATTGTCGCAATAAATGGGCGATTTGATGCCTGATGCCCAGGTGAATAACTCTTTGGGACTGAGCTTCACCGCTTTGATTTTCAGCAGCAGTTCGGCGGTCCTGGATGCAATGTCTTTGTTATAGATCATATGGTAATTTGAGTTTTTTCAACCGCAAAGGTAACAAAAAATGGAGGAATACCTTTGATCATGCGTTGTGAAAAAACGTAATTTTACCGGGTAAATTTTGAATGAATGAAAATATTCCTGAATGACCGTATCATAGAATTCCTTCCAGTTCAACCGGAAAACTCATTGGCTACCTCCATGGTGATTGAATATACATCGGTTGAAAAACTGGAAACAGCCTGGGAGGAATTTAAACGATATGAGAAATTCCAGAAGCTGGTTATCATTGAACCGGAATTCCAATCGGCTAAAACGTCTGAAGCTTTTGCCCGGTTTGCATCGTTTTTTAAGGTTATCAAGGCAGCGGGCGGACTGGTGAAAAATGAAAAAGGAGAGTACCTGTTTATTCACCGCCTGGGTTTCTGGGATCTGCCCAAGGGCAAAATTGAGAAAAAGGATATTTCCGGCACCGGAAATTCAAAAGAGGACATGCCGTCGGCACAGGCCGCCGCCATCCGTGAAGTCAAAGAAGAGACAGGCCTTGAAACGGTTACAATAAGCAGGGAACTTGCTGTTACCTGGCATATCTATACTTTGAAAGAAAAATGGATCCTGAAGAAGACACAATGGTTTGAAATGGAGGCCGGTTCCGGCCAGGTTTTAAAACCAGAAACCCGCGAAGGAATTTTCCTTGTCAAGTGGACACCTCCCGGTGCTATTCACTGCGTCCTGTCGCATACCTATGCCTCCATCAGGGAACTCCTGGTGGAAATTATTTTCTGACACAATCACTCAGGATCTGCCTGGAATCTGAATCCCAGGCGTTTGCCCGTGCTGATCGACATGGCGTCAAGCGTTGTCTGCATTTCGGCAACTGTAACTTCCTTGATGTTGTCATACGGCGGGGTGAGCAGGTCAAAATTTAGTGTGTACAGGATTGATGAGTGGATGATGGTCTGAATGGCTTTCTGGTCAAGGATGTTGCCTGTGAAGTTGTTATAGAGCAGCCCGATCTCACGTTTCCCTTCAGTAAAATAATGGTTTTCCCGGTTCACAAAAACCCGCCCGATGCAATACCCGATGTCGTTTGTCCTGGAATATTTGAATGAATCGGCCAGGAAGTTGAATATGTGGATGATCCCGCAGTAGGATCGGTTTTTATCCTCCCTGATGTAGCTGCTTTTCATCACAACATGGTCGCGGGGTATTTCGAATACATTGGAGTGCATGAAAAAAATCAGGATATCGGAACCGAATTTCAGTTGAAATTCAAAAACGCCCCTGTCGCTGTATTCAAACAAAGTGGGGAAAGGAGCTTTTTTCATTTTTCCTTTGTTCGATTCGATAAAATCTTCACATTCCCGCTTGAAAACATTGAATACATCAAGGGTTTTATGGTATACCTCCTGCTTCAGGCTGCTCTTCTGGATGATCGATTTTACAATCTCCCTGGAATTGGGTACGGATGTTGGCATGGTCTGTGTTTTCTATGCTTACAAAAGTAGAAATTATTATCCGCTTCAGGATGGACCGCTCGTGATTAACCGCGGAAAAAATCTGATTGCAATTATCCGGAGATGATATAAAGTAATATGAAACTTAATTAACTTTGTAATGTGAATCAAGGGTTAAAAATCAAATAAATAAACGCGGCAGCCAACTTACCGAAAACATGAACAAGAAGGCCTTTGGCTGATCGCACTTTACTCGCTCTTTGAAAATCTGTTTTTTCAATCAACCAATTGAACCATCC
>JAPLDF010000071.1 GCA_026391835.1 Bacteroidota bacterium | reverse complement strand
CGGTTGTTTATCAACTTTTAAAATAATAAATGTTAGTATGTGTTGGATTTCAAAAAATCAAATTATTTTCAGAAATCAACCTGTTCATTTCAGCCAAATCCTGTTAATAACCCTTATTTTTTAACCACTGATTAGTTACAACTTTTTAAATATGTTACATGATTCACACATTGATTCTGATACTTTTTTATGAGTGCTGACCAGGCCGTCAATCCACGCAATCCGCGTCCCCGGTGAAATGTGTGAATGATGTAACTCTTGGGCGGAATTGTGTAACACTTTGGCCTGGAAAGGGGTGCAATTTTGCATCGTGATAATTTCATCATGCATAAACAAAAAGTATGAAAACGAAAATAAAATATATTGCACTTTTCCTGGTACTTATCGTAAGTGTGAATATCACACCGCCAAAAGCTTCTGCACAGGGAGTGTCAGTCGGCTTCCAGGTGTTCTATGATGAATTAAGCCCCTATGGAACCTGGGTTGACAGCCCCGACTACGGTTATGTATGGATCCCTGATGTTGCTCCCGGGTTTGCACCTTATTCCACCAATGGTTACTGGGTATTCACCGTCGACGGGTGGACCTGGGTTTCGAACTATTCCTGGGGATGGGCACCTTTTCATTACGGGCGCTGGTATATGGATGATACCTATGGAGCCATGTGGGTTCCTGATTACGAATGGGGACCCGGATGGGTCACCTGGAGGCGGTCGGCAGGCTTTTACGGATGGGCGCCACTGGGGCCGGGGGTGAGCATCAGCATCGGATACAGCAGCGGTTACTACGTACCGAACAACCAGTGGACATTTGTCAGAGACGGGGATTTTGGCAGAACGAACATCAACCAATATTACATCAACAATTCGTACAATGTTACGATCATCCACAATTCTACCGTAATCAACAATACCCGGGTTGACCAGTCACGCCATGTTACCTATAATGCCGGGCCCGAAAGGTCGGAAGTGGAAACGCGGTCGGGCAGGAGGTACAACCCGGTTACGATCTCGGAACGAACCAGACCCGGTCAGAATTTAACCAAAAATCAACTGCAGATCTACAGGCCGCAGGTTGAAAGAAGCAGAACCACCGACGCGAGACCGGCTCCGGTCAAAGTCGGGCGGCTGGAAAACATGAAAACTTCAGCGCAAAGAAAAGCGGAAGCACCAAACCAGAAAACCAACCCTGCAACCAGGCAGCAGCCGGTTCAGCAGCAACGCAACGCAGAACCCGCCAAACAGCAGCCACAGCAGCAGCGTTCCGCACAACCAGCAAAGCAACAGCAACCCCAGCAGCAACGCAACGCTGAACCTGCCAAACAACAGCCACAGCAGCAGCGCAATGCACAACCTGCAAAGCAACAGCAACCCCAGCAGCAACGCAACGCTGAACCTGCAAAACAGCAGCCTTCGCAGCACCAGGTTCAGCCGGCCAGGCAGCAACCGTCACAACCTCAACAGGCCCATCCGTCAAAAAACGGTGAAAGGGAAACCGGTTCCCAGCCATCAAAACCGCCAAAGAACATGTAGCTGCCTCCCGGATCACAGGAATGGCTTCAAAAAATATTATTAAGATCATTAACCAATTGTAAAAACTTAAAATTCAGTATTATGAAAAATTTTCATCAACACGTATCCCTGGTAATCATTGCCATATTCATGGCATTCATTCCATTCGCATCCATGGCCCAGGAGGGTGTCAAAGAAAAAATGGTCAGAACAAATATAGCCCCCTGTTACAATTACTGGTCGGTTGGGGCTTTTGGCGGATTGATGCAGTTCAATGGTGATTTATCCAGGGATCAATGGATCAACCTTTATTCGAAGAGCGTAGGTTACGATATCGGCCTGGTCGCCACGAAACAGTTTGGCAGGGTGTTGGGTGTTCGTGCCCGGTTTGCCTATGGGAATATCCACAGCAATGTTCAGGATAAATGGGTATGGGAATACAAGGATGGCAGTGGTTTGCCGCAGAAGATCACGAGCAGTTTCCGGACCTCCATTTTTGAATCCGACCTGCAGGTAACGGTTAACTGGTTAAACTGGATTCTTGGTTACAAGCCTGAGCGGATCTTTTCATCCTACCTCATTGCCGGCGTCGGAATGGATCATTCCAGCGGTACAAGGGAGGATGCGAACGGGACGGAAATGGCATACCTGGGTAAAAGCGGGGATGCAATGAACGTTGGCAATACAAGTGGCATCGGAGGGGATAACCTCCAGTTTAAAGTTACTGCCGGGCTTGGATTTGATTTCAACCTCAGCAAACATTTCTCTGTTCCTGTTGAATTTATCTGGAAAGTCCAGAATTCTGACGACCTGGACATGACCAGGGGTGGAGCAAAATCAGTGGTTGGCGACATGTATAGCTCAGGCACTGTTGGGATTACCTATAAATTCGGCTATAGCTGCCCTAAAACCAAGGAACTGGCCCCAATGCCGGTCCCGGCAGCGGTTGTTGCAGTCCCGGGGCCAACAGTACGTTTTTCAGTGATCGCACCCAAAAACATCCCGGTCGAACGCAATGTGAGGGAAATTTTCCCGATCCGCAATTATGTATTTTATGATTTGGGTTCAACGGAGATACCCGAACGGTATGTATTGCTTTCGAAGGACCAGGTGAAAGATTTCAAGGAAGAACAGGTTCAAATGTATACACCTAAAAACATGTCGGGCCGTTCGGAACGCCAGATGGTTGTTTATTACAATGTCATCAATATTCTGGGCGACCGTTTGGGGAAGAATCCTTCGGCCACAGTCCGTCTGTCAGGAGCCTCTTTGCAGGGGCCGGAGGACGGCAAAGCCATGGCAGAGTCGATGAAACGATATCTCGTCAGCATTTTCGGCATTGAAGCAACCAGGATCACGACCGAAGGCAGGGTTAAACCCAGGATCCCATCGGAACAGCCGGGCGGGACAAAGGAACTTGACCTTTTACGTGAGGGGGACCGCAGGGTAACTATCTGGAGTTCTTCGCCGGCATTGCTGATGGAGTTCCAGACGGGCGATGATGCTCCGCTGAAACCGGTAGAGATCATGGCGATGCAGAAAGCACCGTTCGAAAGTTATGTGATCTTTAACAACGCGGGGGCAAACCTGGCATTCACCACCTGGTCACTTGAGATCAAAGATGACAAGGGAGCAATGCAACAATACGGACCCTATTCCCAGGAACGGGTAAGTATCCAGGGGAAAACCATCATGGGAACCCAGCCCGAAGGGACTTACAGGATTACC
The DNA here is from genome assembly GCA_026391835.1 of Bacteroidota bacterium. GTDB lineage: Bacteria > Bacteroidota > Bacteroidia > Bacteroidales > FEN-979 > CAIVAT01. The sequence goes on along the minus strand of JAPLDF010000071.1, from coordinate 67,914 downwards.
ATGATCGGACATGAGAAAAATGGCGGGACCGTCAGGAAGGACACTTCGGTGAACATGGTACTCTGGACTCCCTCCAAAAATGAGGAGGTGATGAGATTCAGCGTGATTTATGAATTCAACGAATCAAAAGCATTGCCATTGTATGACAAATATCTCACAGACATTGTCGTGCCGAAAATAACCGCCGGCAGTACCGTGATGATCCATGGCTATACCGACATTATCGGGGAGGAAACCTACAACCAGACCTTGTCGCTGGCCAGGGCAAACGACGTCAGAAATACGCTTGTAAAAGGGCTTTCGGCTGCCGGTAAAAGCGATGTAAAATTTGAAGTTTACGGCTTCGGCGAAGATCAGAATCTGTCACCTTTTGAAAATAAATTTCCGGAGGAACGGTTCTACAACCGTACCGTAATCATTGATATTCTTCCCCTTAAATAATTTTCCGGGCCGAATAATTGTTCATTCATAAAACCGGGGCTGCCTGAATTTATTTTCAGGCAGCCTTTTTCATTAAAATGAAGCATGCATGGTGTGTGAAAACATGTGTGAATCATGTAAGTTGTTTGTCAAATTGTGTAACACTTCATGAAAGCAATGCAGCGAACTTTGTTACGTTGTGGAAATTTTTTCGCAAATCAAAATACAACAAAATGAAAACAATTTTTCAAACCTTGATAGTGGTTTCAATGGTTGCCATCCAGGCACTGAGTTTTGCACAGGCTCCCCCGCTGGGAACAGCGGCCGGGTTCGTTCTCTTTTCTACGACAGGAGCCGTTGGCAATTCAGGAATTTCGCATATAACAGGAAACGTTGGTACGAACAGCGGTTCAAGTACCGGGTTCGGGAATGTGAATGGCGTAATGCATGACAATGATGGTGCAAGCGCCCAGTGTTCGGCCGATTTGCTTATCGCCTACAATCAGCTGAACAGCACGATCCCGACTTTTTTCCCTTCACCTTTGTTTGGTAACGGGCAGATGCTGAATGCCGGGGTGTATGCCGTTTCCGGGGCAGCCACCTTGAATTCCAATCTTACTTTGAATGCACAGGGTGATGCAAATGCGGTATTTATTTTTCAGATCCAGGGATCCTTTTCGACCGGTGTCAATTCAAAAATCAAATTGATAAACGGGGCACAGGCGTGTAATGTATTTTGGAAAGTGGAAGGGATGGTAAACATGGCTTCAGGAACAACCATGCGCGGGACCATTATTGCGAACAATGCAGCAATCAGCATGAATACAGGAGATACCCTGGAAGGGAGGGCACTTTCAACTTCCGGGGCCATCACCGTCGACGGCGTACTGGCTTATATCCCTGTCGGTTGCGGCGCTCCTGTTTTGTCGGGGCCTGCAGCTCCTGCGCTTGCTTCCACAGAATGTTATGCGATATTTTCTTCAAACGGGGCCGTATCCAACACCGGCGTAACGCATGTTACAGGGGATGTCGGAACGAATGTGGGATTAGCGATTGGCTTTGATCCCCTCCTGGTAACAGGTACCATTCATCCCATACCGGATGTTTCAACAGCCCAGTGTGCAGCCGACTTACTTGATGTATACACCGCCCTGAACCTGTTGCCAGTTGACATTGAACTGCTGTATCCTGCACAGTTTGGGAACGACCTGGTCCTTACACCTCATACATACCTGCTGAACGCGGCTACCGTGTTTACAGGTACGCTCACCCTTGATGCACAGGGTAATGCGGATGCGGTATTTGTTATCAAAATAAACGGAGCCCTTTCCACAAGCACCCGTTCTATAGTCAAACTGGTCAACGGAACACAGGCAGGAAATGTATTCTGGAAGGTTGAAGGGGCAGTAGGTATTGGTACCTATTCCCTGTTTGTAGGGACGATCGTGTGTAACAATGGCGCATTGGGTGCATTGGAAACCGGGGTGATTCTTCACGGCAGGGCGCTTACAACCACCGGAGCTTTAAGTACTACCGAAGGTACTATAACCATGCCGCCGGGTTGCTGCAATCTGAACCAGGTCCCTGTGAATACGCAGGTAACGGGAGTTGTGGGTTCAGGCGAATCAACCTGTAAAAATGCTACCCAAACCATTACAGTCGCCGGAAATGGGACAACTTTCCAGGTTCAGAACGGTGGCAGCGTTACCATGATCGCCGGCCAGAACATACGCTTACTGGCTGGTACACGTGTAAATTATGGCGGTTATTTGCATGCGTACATCACCACAATGTCCGAATATTGCTGCGGCTCAACTTCAGGATCGTATGCCGGCATCAATAAAGTTTCGGAAACCATCCCTGAAACGGGGGCCGGAACCTCCTTCAGGGTTTATCCGAATCCGACAACCGGTATCTTCTACCTTGAACTGCCCCCTTCATCCGGGAATGCGAACGCCGTGGTACAGATATACGGCATGGCCGGAGATTTAATTCTGAAGGATGAACTGAGCGGAAATAACAGGTTTGAGTTCTCCCTCGCAGGAAAATCACCGGGGATCTACTTCCTCCAGGTCAGGTACGGTGACCGCCTCGAATCAAAGAGGATCATTAAAAAGTAGCGGATATGGTTTATGCCTGAATAAGAGGTTGTTCCGGAAGACGGGGCAACCTCTTGTTCGTATGTTATGTGTGAATCTTGCAACTCAAAGCTCTAATTGTGTAACACTTCCGACAAGGAAGGTAGCGACCTTTGTCGTGTTGTGAAAATGCTTTCACAATATAAATCAACAAGAAATGAAAACACAACTACTGAATATGTTAAAAGTAGTTATTCTGCTTTTAATGCCAGCTTTAACTTTTGCGCAGGCTCCTCCCCTGGGAACTGCAGCTGGGTTCGTTCTTTTCTCAGGTATTGGAGCAGTAGGCAATACAGGCATCTCTCAAATCACAGGAAATGTAGGTACAAACAGTGGTGCCATCACCGGTTTTGGAAATGTGAATGGTGTGATGCACACGGAAAATGGTGCAAGTGCCGGGTGTGCTGCCGATTTACTTATTGCATATAACCTGCTGAACAGTGCTGTTCCGACTTTTTTCCCTTCCCCGTTGCTTGGTAACGGACAAAGTCTCAATGCAGGCGTGTATTCCATATCCGGCGCGGCAACACTGAACCTGGATATTATCCTGGATGCACAGGGAAATCCCGGTGCGGTATTTATCTTCCAGATACAGGGTCCGTTTTCGACCAATGCCTCATCAAAGGTTAAACTGATCAACGGGGCACTGGCATGCAATGTATTCTGGAAAGTTGAAGGCCTGGTGAGCATGGCTGCCGGCACTACCATGCGGGGAACCGTGATTGCGAACAACGCGGCAATCAACATGAGCACCGGCGACACGCTTGAAGGAAGAGCCCTCTCAACGACCGGGGCTGTGAATGTTGCCGGCGTACTGGCGTATACCCCAATCGGTTGCGGAAGCCCTGTTCTGACAGGACCGGCAGCCCCTGCACTTGCGTCCACCCAATGTTATGCAATCTTTTCTGCCAACGGACCGGTTTCGAACGCCGGAAGCACCTATGTGACAGGCGATGTTGGAACGAATGTCGGTCTTACCACCGGATTCAATCCCCTGTTTGTGAGTGGTGCGATACATCCCATTCCGGATGGTTCAACGGCACAATGCGCCGCCGACCTGGGCACTGTTTATACTTACCTCAACACTCTGCCTGTTGACATTGAACTGTTGTACCCTGCACAGTTTGGGCATGACCTCGTTCTTACGCCGCATACTTACCTGATGAATGCGGCCGCGACATTCACGGATACCCTGTTCCTGAATGCACAGGGAAATGCAGATGCTGTTTTTGTCATCAAAATTAACGGTGCACTTTCAACAGGCACCTATTCAAAAGTCGCCCTGTTGAACGGGACACAGGCAAAAAATGTTTACTGGAAGGTTGACGGCGCCGTAAGCATCAATGACTACTCTCTTTTCAGGGGAACGATTGTATGCAACAATGGTGCGGTCCTTTTAAAAACAGGTGTTGTTTTGGAGGGAAGGGCTTTCACAACCACTGGCGCCTTAGGTACGACTGCAATAACTGCCAACATGCCTGCAGGCTGCGGAGGTACTTCATCGCCATCTATTAATTCACAGCCATCAAGTCAGGCAGTATGTACAGGCAGCTCAGCCAGTTTTACCGTTGCGGCAACGGGAACAGGTGTTTCCTACAGATGGAGAAGGGGGATTTTAAACATTTCCAACGGTGGAAATATTTCAGGCGCAAATTCCGCGACACTTACCATCAATCCTGTTGGCATCCCTGATGCCGGATCAAACTATAATGTTGTTGTTACCGGGACTTTTTTACCAGTTGTAATCTCCGCGACAGTTTCGCTCACTGTAAGTACTTTGCCTGCTCCCACCATCGGAAGTACAAACAATCCCTGCCTTGGATCAGCAAACAACATTTATTACACCGAAAGCGGAATGAGTGGTTACGTGTGGACAGTTTCACCAGGAGGAACGATTGCTTCAGGTCAGGGTACCAGTACACTCAATGTCACCTGGACCCAGCCGGGAACACAGACAGTAAGTGTGAACTATGCCAATGTTTCAGGGTGTCCGGCACTGTTGCCCTTCACATATACCTTATTTGTCAACCAGGCTCCAGACGGTGCTGGTGCTGTTGCAGGAACCTCAGCGGTTTGTGCCGGAACCAGCGATGTTGCTTATTCAACAACCCCTGTTGCAGGAGCAGAATCTTATTCATGGGTAGTTCCATCAGGAGTGGTTATTGTTTCAGGTGCAGGAACCACCAATATCATCGTTGATTTTGGAGTTTCAGCGGTATCGGGGAATATTACCGTTGCAGGTTTCAACCAGTGCGGAAACGGTCCCCGGGCAACTTTGGCCGTAACGATACATGCAATTCCTGCTGCCCCTGCCATCACGGCGTATGGCAATGTGCTTACCAGCAGTTCATCTGCGGGCAACCAGTGGTTTTACAATGACAATCTCATTGCCGGGGCAACCGGCCCGACCTATACAGTTACAAATAATACCGGAAGTTACTGGTGTATGGTTTCTGCAAACGGCTGTTCATCGGAGATCTCCAACAAGGTCTGGATCGAAATGGTTGGTACTCCTGAACCGGTGTCGGTATCATCGTTTAACATCTATCCTGTGCCAAACAACGGGCAGTTCGCAATATCAATTCATTCAACTGTGGATGACATCTTCACCATCATGATTTATAACCAGCTTGGTGAAAAGTTGTTCGAACTGCGCGATGTGAAGACAATTGGCAGGAAATACAGCACCCAGGTTGACCTTCGTACTGCAAACGCCGGAATGTACTTTGTACTCTTCATGAACGACCAGGACAAAGTAGTCAGGAAGTTTTATGTCAGCAAGTAGCAGTTCACCTTTTAATTCACAAATCATTGAAAGAGGCCGTACCGCAAGGGCGGCTCCTTTTTTGGAATGTGTGAATCATGTAACATATTCCAAAAGTTGTGTAACACTTCCGGGTGTGGATTGGCTCAACTTTGTATGGTGAAAATTCATTCACAGGTAAATTTTATAAAATGAAAAAAACGATCTTGGCACTTGCAGCAGGCACCTTTATTGCCGGTGCAATTTTGACCGGTTGCAATACCCCATCCCAGAAGGTGGAAAACGCCCAGGAAAATGTTGTGGAGGCCAATAAGGACCTGGCCCAGGCAAATAAGGAATACCTGGCTGATATAGCCAGTTACAAGACTGAAACGGCCAGCAGGGTTGCTGCCAACGAAGCCAGCATTGCCGAATTTAAAGCCAGGATAGCCCATGAAAAAAGAGCAGCCAGGGCCGATTACAATAAAAGGATCGCTGAACTGGAACAGAAGAACAGCGACATGAAAATGAAGATGGAAAACTATAAAGAGGAAGGCAAAGACAAATGGCTGGTCTTCAAAGTTGAATTTAGCCACGACATGGACGAGATGGGCAAGGCCTTCAAAGATCTGACTGTGAAAAATGTCAAATAGTCTGAACGGTATAAATACAACAAAATGAAAGCTTTTAGAATATTCGTGTTAGGAATAATGTTGATCCTTGCCGGGGCAGTGCATGCCCAGTTTTCGATGAGCATCAACATCGGATCACCGCCCATGTGGGGACCGGTCGGATTTTCGGGAGTCAGTTATTATTACCTGCCCGATGTGGAGGCTTATTATGATGTCCATTCGTCGATGTTTATTTACTTTAACGGAACCGCATGGATACACAGGACTTCACTTCCATCCCGTTACCGTAACTATGATCTGTATGGCGGATATAAAGTAGTGATGCCCGACTACCATGGAAATGCTCCCTATATCCATTTCAAGGATCACAAAATGAAATATGGAAAAGGTTACCGTGGACCAAAGCAGCGGACCATTGGTGAGCGGCCGGGAAGCGGCGGCCAGGGAGGTCATGATGCGCATGGAAACAACCCGGGAAACCATGGCAATTATGAAAACCGCGGAGATGACCATGTTAAAGGGAACAATTCGGGCCATGGTCACGACAAAGGCGGTGGTAAAGAGAAGAGGAAATAGCAATTATAATAATCACAATTAAAAACGAAAATCATGAGTTCAGGAAAAGTATTTTTAGGCGTTCTGGCAGGTGTTGCCGCAGGAGCCGCGTTGGGAATTTTATTTGCCCCCGCCAAAGGTTCTAAAACACGGAGAAGAATCACTCAGAAAAAAGATGCATATGTTGATGAATTGGAAGATAAATACAATGATTTGATCGGCAGCATCACTGAGAAATTTAATGGCCTGAGAGGCGAAGCCAGCCATATGGTCAAAAACGGGAAACACAAGATTGAAGAGATGGAAGCTGAAGTTGTCTCTTCCGCAAAAGGAAAGATTTAACAGGACTGACATTTGCAAGGCAGACAACAGGCAATATCCCGAAGAGAAACCTCCGACGGATATTGCTTCTTGCTGAAACCACGATTATTAATTTCAAAATACAGAGCATGGAAACCACGGCAAGCCATATTGAAACATTGTTTGAGAAAATTGAATTGTACGGCCTGACAACCTACGAACTTTCAAAACTTAAAGCCCTGGAAACGGCTTCCATTGTTTTGACCTCATTGGTGTCGCGGCTGAGTGTCATCCTTGTGCTTGCCATGTTCGCGCTTGTTCTGAACATTGGCATCGCACTTTACCTCGGCGAGGTGCTCGGAAAATCCTGTTACGGATTTTTTATTGTGGCCGGATTTTACCTGGTTGCGGGGATCGTGATGCATTTGTTTCTTCATAAATGGATCAGGAAGCCATTGAGCGACATAATCATTACACAGGCCCTTCAATAAAGGATATCATGGAAAAAATAAATTCAGAAACCACTCTGAGAGCCGCAATCGAGCGGTTGGAGTTCAGGCAGGCAGAAGAGGGAAAAGTGTTGAAAGAACATTTTCTAATAGCATACGAAAGCATAAAACCGGTGAACCTGGTCCTGAATACATTCAGGGAAATCATGGCATCGCGCGATTTGAAAGACAACATCATCAACACCTCTGTTGGCCTGGCTGCCGGTTATCTCTCGAAACTGGTGTTTGAACGGGGAACGAGGAACCCGGTTAAAAAACTTGCCGGCAATGCATTGATGTTTGGCATTGTCGACCTTGTGGCCAAAAACCCTGAGACTGTCAAATCATTGGGAAACAGGCTACTGAAAATGATCCGTGGCAAGTCGAATGGCCGGATACAAATTTCATGAAAAAAAATCCGGGCAAACTTCTCCGATTCTGGAAAATACTTGGGCCGGGATTGGTAACCGGCGCCAGCGATGACGATCCTTCGGGAATTGCCACCTATTCACAGGCAGGCGCCGCATATGGACTGTCGACGCTGTGGACGGCACTGATCACATTTCCGCTGATGGCCTCCATCCAGGAAATGTGTGCAAGAATAGGTCTGGTTACTTCTCATGGACTGGCAGGTACGCTGAAAACAAATTATTCAAAACCTGTGCTGTATCTGATGCTGTTGTTCAGTTTCCCCGCCATCGTCATGAACATTGGCGCCGATATCGCAGGAATGGGCGCAGTCGGGAATCTCCTGTTCCCGTCAATTCACGCAACCTATTTCAGCATTGCATTCACCATGATTTTGCTGGTGCTGATCATTTACCTGCCGTATCAGCGGATTGCTTCCATCCTGAAATACCTCTGCATCTTCCTGTTAATTTACCTGGTCATCCCGTTTTTATACAAACAGGACTGGCTTGCGGTATTAAAAGCCACGTTTGTTCCGACAATCAGGTTTGACAAAAATTTTATCAGCATCCTGGTAGCCATTCTTGGCACAACAATTTCGCCCTATCTTTTCTTCTGGCAGGCCACCATGGTTTCCGAAGATATAAAGCTGAAGAAAAAGCACCTCGTCGTGAACAAGCGGATCATACACGAAATGAAGCAGGATGTCGATTTCGGCATGCTGTTTTCAAACCTGGTGATGTTCTTTATCATCCTCACCACAGGGACTGTGCTGTTTAATGGCGGGATTCACCAGATCGATACCGTTGAACAGGCCGCCCAGGCATTGAAACCTTTGGCAGGCAATCTTGCGTACCTCCTTTTTGCTGTGGGTGTGATCGGAACCGGCTTCCTGGCCATCCCGGTTTTGAGTGGATCCCTCTCATACATCATCACCGAAACGTTCGGCTGGGAGAAGGGGCTCGACAAGAAATTCAACAAGGCAAAGGCATTTTATGTCATCATCGCCATTTCGCTGATACTCGGGCTGCTGATGCATTACATCGGCCTTTCGCCCATCAAGGCACTGATCTATTCAGCCATTTTGTATGGGCTCACAGCCCCCGTGCTGATCGCCATCATTCTGCATATATCCAACAACAAGAAGATCATGGGCAATTATACCAACGGGAAAATATCGAACATCCTTGGATTTGCCACCCTTGTTCTCATGACAGTTGCGGCTGTGGTTATGGTATATATGCAAATCAGCGACTTTTAAAATCCCAGGACATTTCAAAAGGTGTGAATGTTGCAACAATTCCACGGAATTGTGTAACGCTTTCTGCCATGGGTTGACGGACCTTTGTACGGTGAAATTACTTTCACACCTGTCCCCCCCCAGATGAGGGAATTTTAAAAAACCAACAAAATGAATACCACCGAAGTAAAAGGAAACTGGAATGAGCAGAAAGGCAAACTCAAGCAAAAATTCGCAGTCTTGACAGACAATGACCTGATGTTCAAAGAAGGCAAAAAGGATGAAATGTTTGGCAGACTTCAAGTCAAATTAGGGAAAACAAAAGACGAGTTGCACAAGATTATCGGGTCACTTTAACCCTGAGGGGCATGTAAAAGAACTTGTAATAACTACTTTTTCACTTTCACCGCAGCGATGCGCAGGGATCAGGTGTAAATCACCTCTTCATCACTGCCCTGGCTGCGGTGATTTCTGTTTTCAGACCTGAATCCGTATGGAAAACTATTTGCACGAAATTTAAGTCCTATATTATTTTGTTTCAGAATAATAGTTACTTTTGTTTTATCATGACAATGATTTTCCCCGGGTGGCAAAAAATGTCTGCCAACTGGTGGAAATAACAGGTATATCTTTGCTGCGAACGCAAATCTGGTCCTTCAATTCAATTCATCCCCCCGACCTATCCCCAAACCGGAACGGGGACTGAGTCCATTGTTTTTGGAAAAGTCTGCCCTGGCATGAATGGATTCGGCATTTATTTTTTGAAACGATAATCATCTTCAAATGAAAAAGAGTAACCAAACTTCCGCAGCTATATTGCGCCAATTGGCCGAGGAGCAATTTAAGGAGAGACCTGCAAGGGAAACCGTTTATTCGAAAGCAGAAACGATCAAGCTCATTCATGAGCTTGAAATTCACCAGATTGAACTGGAAATGCAGCACGAAGAACTTCTTCATGCCCATGCTGAAGCCCGCGAGACTGCCGACAAATATTCAGAATTGTATGATTTTGCCCCGTCAGGGTATTTTACACTTTCCGGTGATGGTGAAATCATGGAGCTGAACCACTGCGGAGCGAAAATGCTTGGTAAAAAACAAGCCCAGTTAAAAAGGAGTCTCTTTGGCTTTTTTGTTTCCAATGAGACCAAACCAATTTTTAATCAGTTTCTTACGCGCATATATAGCAGCCATGGCACGGAAACCTGCGAAGTGACATTGTGCGTCAATCAAAACCTGCAGGTAAATGTCCATCTTTCCGGAACGCTTGCTAAGGACGGTGAGAGCTGCCTGCTCACAGCGGATGATATCACAGATAAACTGGCAGCTGAAACCCTGGCTGATAGCAGGTACAACTATCACCTGCTGTTTACAAATAATCCCCAGCCCATGGTCATTTATGATCTTGAAACTTTGTTTTTTCTCGAGGTCAATGAGGCGGCCATACAGCACTACGGTTACTCAAAAGACGAATTCCTGTCGATGACCATCAGGGATATCCGGCCTGAGGAGGACCTGCCTGCGCTGATGCAGGACATTGAACTAACCCGGAACATGCCCAATGCCAAAGGTCAATGGCGGCATATAAAAAAAAACGGGGATATCATATTTGTTGAGATCAATTCGCAATCATTGGTTTTTAATGGCAGGAGTGCCCGGCATGTCCTGATCAATGACGTTACCGAAAAGATCATAGCCGGGGTCAAACTGCAAACGAGCGAGACGTTGTATCGTTCCATCTTACATGCATCTCCCGATAATATCACCATTACTGATCTTGCCGGATCCATCCGCATGGCTTCACCCGTGGGTGTTTCCATGTTTGGTTATGAACGAAATGAGCAACTGGTAAACAGGAATTTAATTGAATTTATTGCTCCTTCCGACAGGGAAAAGGCGGAATTTGAAATCAACCGGATGCACCAGGGGGTTTTATCGGGTCCGGCGGAGTACAAGGCACTGCAACGGGATGGAAGCATCATTGACATTGAAGCAAACGGGGAACTTATCAGGGACACGGAGGGCAATCCCACCGGCATGGTCTTTGTCGTCCGTGATGTTACAGAACGCAGTCGGACAGAGGAGCGGTTAAAGAATAAAACAGCGATCCTTTCAAACCTGATCATCAATTTGCATGAGGGGATTTTACTCGAAGATGCACACCGCAACATTGCATTGACCAACCAGCTTTTCTGCGATATGTTTGGCATCCCGGTACCACCTGAAACGATGGTCGGTGCCGATTGTTCAGGTGCTGCGGAACAAAGTAAAATGTTTTTTAAGAATCCTGACCGGTTCATTGCCGACATCAATGTAGTTCTCACCAATCAGAAAGCAGTGTTCAATGATTTACTGGAACTCGCCGACGGACGGTATTTTGAACGGGATTATATACCAACTTATCTTGACAATGCCTACAATGGTCATTTATGGAAATACAGGGACATCACCAAGCGCAAGCTGGCAGAAAAAGCGCTGTTCGAGAGTGAAGTGAAATACAGGAATCTCGTTGAAAACATCAATGATGTGATTTATGAAATAGATAACCAGGGTGTTATACAGTACATCAGCCCGACCATCGTAAGAATCCTGGGGTATACCGACGTCGAGATTACCGGAAGAAACTCCATTGAGTTCGTAGGGGTGACCGCTGACTTTCTCTCAAAAAGGCTGGAGGACCTTGCTGAAAACCTGGTGCTGGAGAATGAATATAAACTCCAGGCAAAAAGTGGTGAAACCCGCTGGGTAAGGTTATCAACCAAGGCTAGGTTCAAAAATGGTATTTATGAGGGTGGCTCCGGTACGCTTATCGACATTACTGCCCGGAAACTGGCCGAGAACCAGTTGGTTAAAAGTGAAGAGCGCTTCAGGCAGGTGGTGGAGCAAAGCCGGGAGGTGGTATGGGAAGTCGATGCTGCTGGATTATATACCTATGTAAGCCCGCTGGCATTTTCGGTGTATGGATATACGGCGGAACAAATGATTGGCAAGTTGCATTTTTATGACCTGCATCCCAAGGATCAGCAGGAACAATTCAGGGAAGCTGCCTTTGAAGTGTTCAGGAAAAAAGGGAACTTTTCAAACCTGGTTGGCAACATGCTCAAACCGGATGGCTCAGAGGCGATCATTAAAACCAATGGCATCCCCATCCTTGATGAAAACGGCGACCTGGTCGGATACCGTGGCGTGGACGTAGACTATACCTGGCTTAAAAATGCAGAGGATAATCTGCGGAAACTCTCCCGGGCTGTTGAACAAAGCCCTGTCATGATCTATATAACAGGAATTACGGGAATAATCGAATATGTCAATGATAAAGTCCTGGCCCTGACGGGTTATACAAAGGAAGAATTGCTGGAAAACAACCCCCGGATCTTTAGTTCAGGCGAGACAACCAGTGAAGAGTATGCGATTCTCTATCAAACCATCAAGTCGGGAAAGGAGTGGAAGGGGGAGTTTCACAACAAAAAGAAAAATGGAGAATTCTACTGGGTTTCCGCATCCATTTCCCCGATTATCGACACCAATGGAAAAATCTCTCATTTCCTTGCCATTGAAGAAGATATCACCGAACGCAAAGCGGCCGAGAAGGCGATTATCGACCTGAATGCAACCCTCGCCCTTACGGTTGATGAACGGACGGCCCAGCTTACGGAAACCAACAAAACGCTGCAGGATGAAATAAAAAAAAGCAGCAGGACAGCGAATGCACTGGCAGAGGCATTTGACCGGTTGCATAAAATTGCCGACCAGGTGCCTGGAGTAGTGTACCAGTTCCGCCTGCGCCCCGACGGCACCTCCAGTTTCCCATATGCCAGCGAAGGTATCCGGGAAATTTACCAGGTGAGCCCTGAAACTGTTGCCAATGATGGGTCTGCGGTATTTAGCAAAATTCACCCTGAAGATCGCAATGGTGTTGTGGCCTCTATCAGTGCATCGGCACTGGATCTGACACCCTGGCGGCACGAATACCGGGTGAAATTTGAAGACGGTACGGTGCACTGGGTATCGGGAAGTGCGATGCCTCAGCGCGAAGCCGACGGCTCTGTGCTCTGGCATGGATTTATCACCAACATCACCGACCGCAAGCAGGCCGAGGAGGACCTGAAACAAGTTTCTACACGGCTGGCATTGGCTGCACGGATAGGTGGTGTCGGGGTATGGGACTTTGACCTGATAAATAATGTCCTGATATGGGACGACCAGATGTTTGCTCTTTACGGTACGACCAAGGACAAATTCAGTGGTGCCTACGAGGCGTGGCAGGAAGGGTTGCACCCTGATGACAGGGTGCAGGGAGACCTGGAAATTCAAATGGCCCTGCGGGGCGAAAAGGAGTTTGATACCGAATTCAGGGTGTTGTGGCCCGATGGTACGGTCCGCAATATCAGGGCGCTTGCCGTCGTCCAGCGCGACAGTTCAGGAAAGGCGGAGCACCTGGTCGGTACCAACTGGGATATCACCAGGCAGAAAGATCTGGAGACTTTGCTGGATCAGACCCGGCGGAATTACGAAACTTTTTTCAACACCATTGATGATTTCCTGTTTGTCCTCGATGAGCAGGGAAATATAATTCATACGAATGAGACTGTTTTGAGCAGGCTGGGGTATTCGATGGATGAACTGATGAGCCAGTCGGTGCTGATGGTTCATCCCCCGGAACGGAGGGATGAAGCCGGCAGGATCGTGGGAGAGATGCTGGCAGGAACTGCTGATTTTTGCCCAGTGCCGCTGGTGAACAAATCGGGTGGCCATATTCCTGTTGAGACCAGGGTCAAACCCGGGTTCTGGGATGGCAAACCTGTGATCTTTGGTGTGAGCAAGGATATCTCAAAGATCAAATTGTCGGAAGAGAAATTTTCAAAAGCGTTTCATTTTAATTCAGCCCTGATGGCCATTTCGGATTTCGAAGATGGCAGGTATATTGATGTAAACGATACATTTCTTAAAACATTGGGCTACAACCGCAACGAAGTATTAAGTAAAACTTCTGCCGAACTTGAAATACTTGCCGACACAGGTGCAAGAGAAATGATCATTGAAAAATTAAAAAGCAATAACTCTGTCAAGGAGATTGAAATAGTGGTTGTGAAAAAAAACGGTTCGCACATCACCGGCCTGTTTTCTGCTGATTCTGTTTACATTGGGAAAGATCTTTGCCTGCTTACCATGATGGTTGATATCACTGAACGTAAACAGGCAGAAGCAGAAATTATCAGGGCGAGAAATGAAGCTGAAAAGGCAAACCATGCAAAGAGCGAATTCATATCCCGCATGAGCCATGAGTTGCGGACGCCCATGAATTCAATTCTTGGCTTCGCCCAGCTGATGGGGATGGGTGAACTTATCCCGTCGCACAGGAAAGGGGTGAACCATATTTTAAACAGCGGAAAACATTTGCTCAACCTGATCAATGAGGTGCTCGATATTTCGCGAATCGAAGCGGGACGGCTCACACTTGCACTTGAACATGTACAACTCAACGCGATTATTTCCGAGATGGTTGATGTTGTTCATCCATATGCAATGCAGCGGCTTCAGACACTTGAATTTGATGATTCACAAGCCATTGAATTTTCGGTGATGGCCGACCGGCAGCGTCTGCGGCAGGTACTGCTCAACCTGATCAACAATGCAGTAAAATACAACCGCGAAGGCGGATCGGTCATCATAAAAACTGCATTGAACCCCGGTGTTGCTCCGCGCCTACCGATGGTGAGAATTTCAATCATTGATAACGGGTTGGGAATCAAGCCGGAAGATATCGAAAAACTTTTCCATCCGTTTGAACGGATCGGTGCAGAAAAAACAGGGACAGAGGGTACCGGGCTCGGACTTACACTGGTAAAGGAATTGATGGAAGCCATGGGCGGCCATACCGGGGTTGAAAGTATACCAGGGGAAGGCAGTACGTTCTGGGTAGAACTTCCCATGGCGGAAAGTCAGCAAACAGGTGCCGAAGGAATCAAAGATGCCTCCAAAACGGGAACAGGAGCAATTGAAAAAACCGGGACCATTCTGCACATCGAAGACAACATCCCGAATGCCGAATTGATTGAAGGAATCATCGGGAGCCAGCGCCCTTCAATTCGGTTGATTACAACCATGTACGGGGAACTTGCGCTTGATTTTGCCATTGACTACCAGCCCGACCTGATCCTGCTTGACCTTGACCTGCCCGATTTGCACGGGACGCAGGTACTGGCCAACCTCCTGGCCGAACCGTTAACGAGATCGATCCCGGTGGTCATTATCAGTGCGGATGCCATTCCTGAGAAGATCGAGATGCTGAAAAATGCAGGCGCCCGTGACTACCTGGCAAAACCGATTGACATCACCGTGTTCTTAAACTTGGTCGATCGGCTGATCGATAAGGACAACTTATAACGCATCAAACCTGGAATTCAGAAAAAAAGCACCATACCCATGATCAATTCAACCTTTAAAAATGCAAACATCCTCGTCATTGACGATAAGGAAGCCAACATTGAGGTCCTTGCAGGTTTGCTTGAAATCCAGGGCTATAGAAATGTCATTACCACCAGCGATTCCCGTACGGCAGTGAGCCTGTTCAAATCGTTCGGCCCCGACCTGATCCTGCTTGATTTAATGATGCCGCACCTCTCTGGTTTCGAAGTGATGGACCAGCTTAAGGCTTTGATTCCTGAAACGACCTATTTGCCCATCCTGGTCCTGACTGCCGATATAACCACCGAAACCAGGCAACGGGCATTGCTTAACGGCGCAAAAGATTTTCTTTCAAAGCCTTTTGATTTGATCGAGGTAGGGCTAAGGATTGATAACCTGTTGTTCGCAAGATTTTTACACCTTGAATCCCAAAACCGGAACCAGGCCCTGGAGGAAAAAGTAAAAGAGCGAACCCTTGAACTTGAAATTGCAAACCATGAGTTGATTGTTGCCAATGAAATAATCGAGGAAAGAGAAAAGAAATTACAAAAATTAAATGCCGAACTGGAGCATCGTGTAGAGCAGCGTACTTTGCAGTTCGAAACGGCCAATAAGGAACTGGAAGCATTTTCCTATTCCATATCGCACGATTTAAGGGCACCACTGCGTCACATCACCGGTTTTATAGATATCCTGCTTGATATGAAAACCGTGGAACGCTCCGAAGAGGAACTCCACTACCTGGAAATTATATCCGGCGGGGCTTCGGAGATGGGAAAGCTGATCACCGGGTTGCTCTCTTTTTCAAGTCTGAACCGCACAGAACTGAGAAAAACAAAAATCCGCTCTGCCTATATGGTGAAACAGGTTGTCAATTTTTTTGAACCGGAAATTAAAAATCGGGACCTGACCTTTAAAATCGGGAAAATTCCCGATTGTGAAGGGGATGAACAACTCCTGAAACAGGTATGGATCAACCTTATTTCGAATGCGATCAAATACACAGGCAAAAAGGCTGAAGCCATCGTCGAAATAGGCAGTACGAGCCAGGACGGCTACATCACCTATTTCGTAAAAGACAACGGGGCAGGCTTCAATATGAACAATGTCGAAAAATTATTCGGCGTTTTCCAGCGGTTGCACAAATCCAGCGATTTCGAGGGCATCGGTATCGGCCTTGCAAATGTAAACAGCATTGTTACCCGCCATGGCGGACACTGCAGCGCCCGCGGGAAACCTGATGAGGGAGCAACCTTCTTTTTCAGTTTACCAGACTCATTGACAACTTCAGAATAAACTCCGGCAATTCCAAAGCATGACCGATTCTTCGTTTAAAGATGCAAATATCCTTATTGTTGATGATAAGGTGGCCAACATTGACGTTCTGGCCGGGCTGCTGGAAATGCAGGGATATACCCATGTGAAATCCACAACCGATCCGCGCCTGGTTGCGGGCATTTTCCAGTCGTTTCACCCTGACCTGATCCTGCTCGACCTGATGATGCCGCATCTCTCGGGATACGGGGTGATGAATCAGCTGAAAGAATTTATACCCGAAAACACCTATTTGCCGATACTGGTTCTCACTGCGGATATCACCATGGAAGCAAAACAAAGGGCTTTGTCGCACGGGGCCAAGGATTTTCTTGCAAAGCCGTTTGATCTGATCGAGGTGGGTTTGCGCATCGAAAACTTATTGTTTGCCCGATATTTGCATCTGCAATTGCAAAACCAGAATGAGATCCTGGAGGAAAAGGTTAGCGAACGGACCATCGAACTTGAAAAAACAAATATAGCCCTGATTGCAGCCAGGGATAAGGCCGAGGAAAGCGACAGGCTGAAATCTGCATTCATGAGGAATATTTCACACGAAATACGCACACCCCTGAACGGCATCCTTGGAATTTACCGTGTTCTCTCAGATGACGGGCTTTCACAGCCTGAAAAAGCGGAGTACTTCACATATTTGAGATCCAGCAGCGACCGCCTGATCAAAACGGTGACGGATATAATCGATATATCACTCCTTGTTTCGGGGAATATGCCAGCAGAGGAGACTACCTTTTCTCCTGTTGGTTTGCTGGAAGAGATTTACGACCATTACCGGAACTCATGCAGGCTTAAACAGTTGTCCTTTAATCTCCTGGCACAGCATGTCGACATCGGTTTTCAGATTTGTTCATCAGCTGAACCCTTGCGAAAGGCACTGGTGCAACTTGTTGATAATGCTGTAAAATTTACCGAGAAAGGTGGCGTTTCAGTCGGGATCGAACAAAAAGGAACAGGTTTGGAATTTTATGTCAGCGATACAGGAATCGGGATCGATGACGAAGCACAGGCTACGATCTTCAATCCTTTTATCCAGGAAAACCTTTCCCACAACCGGGGATACGAAGGAAGCGGGCTCGGGCTGACCATTGCAAAAAAATGCGTTGAGCTGATTGGAGGCCAGGTCAGCTTTCATTCCGAAAAGGGAAAGGGCTCAACATTCTGTATCACAATTCCTTACCTCCCCTGAATTTAATCACCGCCCATCCCTAATTTTACCATTTTGCACTTTAATTTTGCATTTTGCATTTTGCATTTTCCCTTTTAGTAAGCATGCCCTCCCTCCTCCATCTCCGCAGCATCGATTTTTTTACTGTTGATCGCCTTCCATGCATACCAGATGTACGCGATGACAAATGGCACCAGCAATGAAACATAGCTCATTGCGGTAAGGGTGTAATGGCTGGAAGAACTGTTGTGGATGGTGAGGGAACTCTGGATATCATAGGTTGAGGGGTAGTAGGCGGTATTGTTGAACCCGGCGAGGCAGAAGAGGGCGAAAACCGTGAGGATCGTTCCGGCTCCTGCATACCAGATGCCCGATGAGGCGTTTTTCTCAAAGGAAATAAGCGGCAACGCCACACCGAGAAGCACAAACACCACGCCGGCTGCAAAAAGCAGCATCACCATGGGCATCTGGACAAGGTTGTGGAAGTATTTCAGGGACTCCCCGAAAACAACACCGGTTTGCGGGCGGACTGCAAATCCAGGCATGGTCAGCAGGGCCCCGGTAAAGGCCAAAAAGAAAACCAGGAATGGAATTGTGTTGATGACCAGTTGTTTTTTTGAACGTGTGAGGATGTTTTCATCATCGATGGTGTTCATGAAATAGAGGATACCCAGTACCCTTGCCAGGAAAAATACAGCCAGGCCGAGGGCCACGTTGCGCCAGTTCAATACTGCTTCAAGCCCGTGGGCAGGGTGCTGCCATCTTGAAATTGCCGGATCGAGGAGGTTGGTAAGTGCCGATTTATTTACCGAAAAGGCCGATCCCGTGAAAAATGTAGCCACGGCTGTCCCGATGAGCACTGTTCCAAGCAACCCGTTGATGATGAGGAACCATTCATAGGTTTTATGTCCCAGGAAATTGTTGGGCTTGCTTCTGAATTCATAGGCCACTGCCTGGATAATGAACGGGAACAGGATGGCCATCCACACCCAGTAGGCACCGCCGAAACTGGTGGAGTAAAAGAGGGGGAAGGATGCAAAAAATGCACCGCCAAAGGTTACCAGCGTAGTGAACGTAAACTCCCATTTGCGCCCAAGCGCATTTACAAGCATCTTGCGTTCAGGTTCGGTCTTGCCGATGGTGTAGATCAGGGTTTGCCCGCCCTGGACAAACATCAGGAATACCAGGAGGCTGCCGAGGATGGAGATGATGATCCACCAGTAGGCCTGCAGTGTTTCAATCGACATGGTTTCAAACATCACTTTGTTCCTCCGTCTTTTGGTCCGAGTTTAATTTGTTTGATCATGATCATCATTTCGGCAATGAGCAGCACGGTGAATACGGCTGCAAAAAGCCAGAATGTGATGATCACCGAGGTTGCATCGATCTTTGAAACGGCCGCCATAACAGGCATCAGGTCCTGGATGACCCACGGCTGGCGGCCCACTTCAGCCACCACCCACCCGGCTTCAGATGCAAGGTAAACGAATGGAATGGTCCAGAGCGAGAGCCAGAGCAGCCACCGCTGGTGTTCGAGTTTGCCTTTGACGGCCAGGTAAAGCACCACCGTGAACAGGAGAATAAAGTAGAATCCCAGGTAGACCATGATGTGGAAACTGTAAAAAGTAAGGGGTACATTCGGGATGATGCTTTGCGGAGCGTTGAGGTAGGCATAGCCGAACCATGGAAAGTTTGCCTTCAGTTCCTGCAGTGCGAGGTCCATTGTGGCACGATCATCTGCGGCTTTCGCCTCACGGTATGCCCCAAGGGCTGCGACTGCCTTTTTCCCGCGGATGATTTTCTCTTCGGCCGAAAATGTGCGTGCCTGCTCCATTGGGTCGACATGGTCGAACTGTGGCTTGTAGCCACCGGATATGATGTTGTCCACGCCGGGCACGAAGGCATCAGGATTCCTGTAACCCAGGAAGGAGAGCAGCTTGGGGAACTCAACTTTGAAGAGGAAGGCCTCCTTGCCGTCGCCCTGTTGTTTGGATGGATCCAGGATGCCAAAGGCGACCAGCCCGGCTCCCTGCCTGCCCTGGTACAATCCTTCCATCGCTGCAAGTTTCATGGGTTGTTTTTGTGAGACCTGGTAGGCCGAACCATCGCCCGTAAATGCCAGGAAAAGGGAGGAAGCAAGACCGAAGATGCCGGCCACCAGGATGCTGCGTTGTGCCAGCAGGGTGTGTCTTTTTTTCAGCAGGAACCAGGCACTGATGCCTAAAACGAATACCGAAGCGGTTACATACCCCGACGAAATGGTGTGAAGGAATTTGTTCACTGCCACCGGAGAAAAAAGGACCGCCCAGAAATCAACCATCTCATTGCGGGTTGTATCGGGGTTGAACTGCATGCCAACCGGGAACTGCATCCATGCGTTGGCAACCAGTATCCACAATGCTGAAAGGTTGGCGCCGATGGCAGTGAGCCATGAGGCGGTAAGATGGAATTGTTTGCTCACCTTGTTCCACCCGAAAAACATGACGGCGATGAAGGTCGACTCGAGGAAAAATGCCATGATGCCTTCAATGGCAAGCGGTGCCCCGAAGATGTCGCCCACAAACCATGAATAGTTCGACCAGTTGGTGCCAAACTGGAACTCAAGAATGATGCCGGTTGCAACCCCGATGGCAAAATTGATCCCGAACAAGGTCATCCAGAACTTGGTAACCTTCTTCCATTCCGGGTTGCCGGTTTTAACATAAATCGTCTCCATGATGGCCACAATAAACGCCAGTCCAAGGGTGAGCGGAACAAAAATCCAGTGATATATGGCAGTCAGCGCAAATTGGGCCCTCGACCAGTCAATCAGCGTGATATCTATATGTTCAACCATTATTGTTTATTTTATAACGAAGGCAAAGGTACCGAAATATATATTCTTATTTCAGGCTGAATTCCGATAAAGGAATACTGTTTTGTTTATTTTTGCCGGGGTTTAATTCTGCCGCTTTCATCCACCCATGAGCGTAGTAAAGTGGTGTAAAACATTATAATGCAAAATAATTCATCGGCCCCGGAAACGGCTGCCATTTCAAATGCGTGCTACCACTGTGGCGAGGATTGTGGTAAAGTACCCATCACACTTGACGAAAAGCGTTTTTGCTGCAACGGTTGCAAGACGGTGTTTGAGATCCTGAGCCAGAGCAATGCCTGCGACTATTACCGGTATGAAGTACACCCCGGGCTGAAAGCGGTCAACCCCGAAGTTGGCAGCCGCTATGCATACCTCGACAATGAGGAGATCCGGCGTGAATTGCTGGAGTTTTCGGAAGACGGGGTAAGCAAGGTCAAATTATTCATCCCTGCAATCCATTGCAGTTCATGCATCTGGCTGCTGGAGAACCTCAGGCGGTTGCACGACGGGGTGATGCAGTCATCGGTGAACTTCGTAAAAAAAGAGGTGATCATCACCTTTCACGACACGACCCTGTCGCTGAGGCAGTTGGTTGAACTGCTGGTTTCCATCAACTACATTCCACAGCTGACCCTTGAAACTGCCGGCAAGGGAGCCAAACGCAAAATCAACCGCGGCATTTACTACCGGCTTGGCGTTGCCGGGTTCTGCTTCGGAAATATCATGCTCTTCAGTTTCCCGGCCTATCTCAGTGTGAATGATGCCGTTGAAAACTTGTTGCGGCAGAATTTCGGGATACTCAACATCCTGTTTGGCATCCCGGTGGCCTTTTATTCGGGTTCGGTGTTTATCATTTCGGCCTGGAAGGGATTGAAAAAGAGGTTTATCAGCATCGATGTGCCAATTGCCATCGGCATCCTGGTACTGTTCTTCAGGAGTGCCTATGAGATTATCTCCGGCACAGGCCCCGGTTTCATGGATTCGCTGGCAGGACTGGTTTTTTTCCTTTCCATCGGGCGGTGGTACCAGGATAAAACATACCAGGCATTGTCATTTGAACGGGATTACCGTTCCTACTTTCCTGTGGCGGTCACCGTGATATCGGACCTGGGTGCTGAGTCGATCATACCCATAAAAAAACTGAAAACCGGCATGCGGATCATGGTACGGAACCAGGAACTCGTGCCTGCCGACGCACTGCTTGTAAAGGGCATAGGCTCCATTGATTACAGTTTCGTGAGCGGGGAGTCATCACCGGTACCTAAAAAGGAAGGAGAGCGCATCTTTGCAGGCGGCCGACAGGCCGGGGCCTCCATCGAACTCATTGTGGAGCGGGAAGTAGCCCAAAGCCACCTTACCGAATTGTGGAACCAGGACATGACGGGGGGGGAGAAGCAAACCAGGTGGGACTCAATCCTCGATGTGATCAGCCGGTATTTTACAGTCATGATCCTGGTACTTTCCACAGTTTCAGGAATATTCTGGTGGTTCTATCAACCATCGATGGCTTTCCTGGTTGTCACAGCCATCCTGATCGTGGCCTGTCCGTGCGCACTTGCCATGACCTACCCGTTTTCGATGGGAGGCGCCATGCGGGTTTTCGGCAGAAACAGTTTTTACCTGAAGCGGACGGGGGTGGTCGAAGCGCTGTCAAAAATTGATACCATCGTTTTTGATAAAACGGGTACCATTACACGCAACGACGGACTCGGCGCCGATTTTAGCGCTCTAATCATCTCGCAGGATCACCTGCAGCACATTTCATCCCTGGTGAGGCATTCAACGCACCCTGCCAGCGTTGCAATTTACCGCCAGCTGCAGGGTTTTGAAGCTCTGCCTGTGACCGGTTTTGCCGAAGTGCCCTCCAGGGGCATCGAAGGCCATGTCCGGGGCCATTTTCTGAAAATAGGTTCGGCGGAATTTGTGACCGGCTCCGCAGCGGGTTCAGCCGGCGGCAGCAGGGTATTTGTCTCCGTTGACGGGGAGGCTGCAGGGTTCATCGCGATCAGCAACCATTACCGGGAAGGGATGAAAGAGGTACTGTCTGAACTTGCCCAACGGTATGAACTTCACCTGCTCTCGGGCGACAATGACGCAGAATTGCCCAACCTGCTTGCATTTTTCCCCTCCCGGAACCATCTGCATTTCAACCAGTCACCCAAAGATAAACTCGAATATATCAGGGCACTCAAAGCCACCGGTAAAAAAGTACTTATGATCGGCGACGGATTGAATGATGCCGGGGCATTGCGTGAAAGCGACTGCGGGATCTCCATTGCCGATGATATCTACCATTTTTCACCGGCCTGCGATGCCATCCTGGAATCGGGTCAGTTCAGGCACCTTCCCGATTTCCTGGGGTTCAGCCGCACAAGCATGCGAATCGTTTTTATCAGCATGGGCCTCTCATTTTTATACAATGTTGTCGGACTGAGCTTCGCCATCACCGGCAATCTGTCGCCGGTTGTTTCGGCCATTCTTATGCCGCTGAGTTCCGTAACAATCGTTGCCTTTGTTACGCTATCCATATTCATATCAGCCCGTTTCAGTAAGCTTGAGGTAAAGTAGCAGATTTAGACTGAATATAAATATCTGCATTTGTTTAATTTTTCACACAGGTATTTTGGAAATTAGATACTTTAATCTTTATTTTGTTCCATAATTACTTTTATGAGCGTTATACTTGTCCTCGTAGCTTTTAGTGTGGTGCTTGCCGGTGGTTTCCTGGCAGCATTTTTCTGGTCGGTGCGAAACGGTCAATATGATGATACCTACAGCTCTTCTGTCAGAATTCTTTTTGATGATGACAAACCGGCCGAACCGGCTGCGGCGCCCTCAGCGCCTGTCAAGCTGATGAATGAACAATCACCAAACCAATAACATATGGAAAATCAGACGTTTTACTATGACAACAAAATTGTAAAAAACTTTGCCTATGCAACCCTCTTCTGGGGTGTGATCGGCATGGTTGTCGGACTGTTGCTGGCCTTGCAGTTCATCTGGCCCGCACTTACGTTCGGGATTCCTTACACCACGTTTGGCCGCATCCGGCCCATCCATACAAATGCAGTCATTTTCGCATTTGTCGGCAACGGGATGTTCACCGGGATCTACTATTCCCTGCAGCGGCTCTGTAAGGCAAGGATGTTCAACGACCTTCTCAGCAAGATCAACTTCTGGGGATGGCAGCTGATCATCGTGTTTGCAGCACTGTCATTTGCCGGCGGAATGACGACCGGCAAGGAGTATGCTGAACTGGAGTGGCCGATTGATCTTCTTGTAGCCGTGATCTGGCTGGTTTTTGGGGCCAACATGATCGGTACGATCATTAAACGCAGAACGCAGCACATCTATGTGGCCATCTGGTTTTACATCGCCACCTTCGTAACCATCACGGTATTGCATGTTGTCAACAGCCTTGCAATACCTGTAAACCTTTTTAAAAGTTACCCGATCTACGCCGGCGTGCAGGATGCACTGGTCCAGTGGTGGTACGGCCACAATGCTGTTGCTTTTTTCCTCACCACGCCATTTCTCGGCCTGATGTATTACTATCTCCCGAAAGCGGCCAATCGCCCGATCTATTCCTACAGGCTCTCCATCGTTCACTTCTGGGCGCTGATATTCCTGTATATCTGGGCGGGCCCGCATCACCTTTTGTACAGTGCATTGCCGGGATGGGCCCAGTCGCTGGGTGTCGTGTTCTCCGTGATGTTGATTGCACCTTCATGGGGCGGCATGGTGAACGGACTGCTCACCCTGCGTGGCGCCTGGGACCGTGTTCGTGAGGACCCTGTGCTGAAATTCATGGTTGTTGCCGTTACAGCTTATGGCATGTCAACCTTTGAAGGCCCGATGATGTCGACCAAAACGGTGAATGCCATCTCGCATTTTACCGACTGGACTGTGGGACATGCCCATATCGGCGCCCTCGGATGGAATGGCTTTCTTACCTTTGCCGTACTCTATTATTTGATTCCCAGGATGTTCCAGACACAGCTCTATTCCAGGAAAATTGCAAACCTGCATTTCTGGATCGGGACACTCGGCATCATCTTTTACGCTGTTCCTTTATATTGGGGCGCCATTACCCAGGCTTCCATGTGGAAAGAATTCACAGCCGACGGGTTCCTGAAATATCCGAATTTCCTGGAAACCGTTACCCAGCTGAAACCCATGTATGCTGCCCGTGCCATCGGCGGAGGCTTATATATCGTGGGCATCGTGCTTGGCATCTATAACCTCATTCTCACCATCCGGGCCGGGAAATTCGTACCGGAGGAAGCCGCATCTGCCCCTGCACTTGTCAGGGCCGAAGGAAAACGTGGTTCAGGCGAAGGCATGCACCGCTGGCTTGAGCGCAGGCCGGTCCAGTTCATGCTGGTGGCGCTGGTTGCCATTCTCATCGGGGGACTCATTGAAATTGTTCCGTTATACCTTGTAAAAACAAATATCCCCACCATTGCGAGTGTAAAACCATACACGCCGCTTGAATTGCAGGGCAGGGACATCTATGTGCGCGAAGGCTGTTATACCTGTCATTCGCAGCAGGTCCGCCCGTTCAGGTCCGAAACAGAACGCTACGGTGAATATGCAAAAGCCGGGGAGTATGTGTATGATCATCCGTTCCAGTGGGGCTCCAAGCGTAACGGCCCTGATCTCTCGAGGGAAGGCGTTGTGAGCGGCCGCCAGTACAAGCCAAATTCCTGGCATTATAACCATATGCTGAACCCGCAGCGGTTGAATGAACAGTCGATCATGCCGGTTTACAAGTGGCTCATCACCGATGACCTGGATATATCAACCACGGCAAAGAAGATCCGCGTGATGCAGTTCCTTGGTGTTCCCTATCCGCAGGGATATGACAAGATCGCCAACGATGACCTGATGATCCAGGCCAGGGGAATTGCCGATGACCTGAAAAGCCAGGGCATCCAGGTAGAACCGACCAAGGAGATCATCGCCATGATTGCCTACCTGCAAAGGCTGGGCAAGGATGTTCATGCAGCCGGTATGCCAACAGCAGCCGTCACCACTAAATAAGTCCGGCCATGCTGCGTGATGTATTTAAATCGATCGGGGGCTTTGAAAGTTTCGGGTTAATATCCATGATCATATTCGTGGTTTTCTTTGCCCTCCTGATTCTCCACACCTTCTCCCTGAAACGGAAGGATGTGGAGGATTTCAGCCGCATGCCCCTCGACGATTTTTCTAAGGAATCAGACGAAATTCAGGATATTTAAAAATATTTTCTATGGCAATGAACGAGCATAATACTGTTGAGAAAGATGAACTGACCGGTGATAAGCTGTTGTCGGGTCACGAATATGATAACATCAGGGAATTGGACAACAACCTTCCAAAGTGGTGGGTATGGCTGTTTATCATCACCATCGTATGGTCGGTGGTTTACATCTTTGTTTTCGATGTGATAAAGGTGGCGCCTTACCAGCAGGAGGAATGGAAGAACGAGATGGCTGCTGCAGGGGTTGTTGGTCCGGGCCAGTCAGCGCCGATCGTTACCGCCAACCTGGTTGCCCTGACGGATAAACCCAGCCTCGATGCAGGCAGGGAGATCTGGGTGAAACAATGCAAAATCTGCCATCTCGAAGGCGGCCAGGGACTGGTTGGTCCGAATCTCACTGACAATTTTTCAATTCATGGATGCACTTATGGTGACGTCGTAAACATCATCGTGGTTGGTGCGCCCGAAAAGGGGATGATCTCCTGGAAAGCCCAGCTTTCTGAAGACCAGATCAAGAAGGTTGCCAGTTTTGTCATGACCCTGAAGGGTACCACGCCACCAAATCCAAAACCACCGCAGGGCGAGCCTTGTAAGTGATATGCAAAAACAGGAAGATGATTCAGGCAGCTTTCGCGACAGGCTCTACACCATCGATGAAAGCGGCAAACGACTATGGGTTTTTGCAAAAAAGCCAAAAGGGCTGCTGACGAATGCAAGGAATATCACCGGCATTTTGCTGCTGGTATTCTTTTTTTCGGCCCCTTTTATCAAAATCAACGGGCAGCAGCTGCTGTTGTTTGATTTCCTTCACCGGACATTTGTGATCTTCGGTGTTCAGTTCTGGCCCCAGGATTTCAACCTCTTTTTCATCGGGATGATCGCCATGATGGTTTTCATCATCCTTTTTACGGTAACCTATGGCCGGATCTGGTGCGGATGGGCCTGCCCCCAGACAATATTCATGGAGGTGATTTTCCGCCGGATCGAATACTGGATCGACGGAGATACCCATCAGCAGAAAGAACTTGATGCAGCACCCTGGAGTGCGAACAAGATCTTCCGCAGGACGCTGAAACACGGCGTGTTTTACCTCATCTCCTTCATCATCAGCAACTATTTCCTGATGTACATCATGGGATCGGACGCATGGTTGAAGATGGTTACCGAAAGCCCTGCAAATCACGTTGCAGGGTTGGCCGGCATGGCCATATTTTCATTTATCTTCTACTTCATCTTCTCATGGTTCCGCGAACAGGTATGCACCATTGTCTGCCCTTACGGACGGCTGCAGGGCGTATTGCTCGACCGCGAAACCATCGTCATTTCTTATGATTACAACAGGGGCGAGGAGCGTGGTGCGCTGAGGAAGGGTGAAAACCGGGGCGAAGCCAGAAAAGGCGACTGCATCGATTGCCACCAGTGTGTATCGGTTTGTCCTACTGGAATTGACATCCGCAACGGTACACAACTGGAATGCATCAACTGTGCCTGTTGCATCGATGCCTGCGACCAGGTAATGGTCAGGGCGGGGTTCAAGCCAGGCCTCATACGGTATGCATCCGAAAAGATGATTGCCGACAAAAAACCGTGGCATTATACGGTTCGTTCGGGCGCCTATACCTTGGTACTGGCCGCACTGCTTGTCGCACTCACCTATTTCCTGATCTCACGCAACCCTGTTGAAGCGACCGTTCTCCGGTCGCCGGGCATGTTGTTCCAGGAACAGGAGGGCGGGAAGATCAGCAACCTTTACAGTGTGAAGGTTGTGAATAAAACTGCCCGCGATCTGAAGCTGGAGATCCGCGACCTTTCTGGCCTTGGTGAGGTGAAGATTATCGGCGATGCGCCTGTGATTGCAAAACAATCGCTGGGTGAAGTGGTATTCTTCCTGGTGATGGACCGCAACAAAATTAAAAGCAATAAAACCGAAGTTGACATCGGCGTCTTCTCCGGTGGAAAAAAACTTGATCAAAC
This sequence comes from Bacteroidota bacterium, assembly GCA_026391835.1. Lineage (GTDB taxonomy): Bacteria > Bacteroidota > Bacteroidia > Bacteroidales > FEN-979 > CAIVAT01. Next base: position 40,012 of record JAPLDF010000071.1, on the reverse strand, counting down.
CCGGGCTACTTTTGTTGGTCCTGATAAATAGCGAAACATGAAGTGGAACTGGGGAACCGGTATTTTTATCGTCATTGTGCTGTTTCTGGGGGCGTGCGTTGCATTTATCATCTATGCCCAGCATCAGAAATTCAACCTGACAGAGGAGGATTATTACCCAAAGGAACTCCGTCATGAAGAAAAACTGAACAAAATGCGCAATGCGAACGCCCTCGCAGCACAACTTCAGGTCATGCCCGGAAAATCGAACCTGGCTTTGCAATTTCCCTCTGATTTTCGCGGGAAAACGCTCAAAGGGTCAATCCATATCTACCGGCCATCGGATGAAAACCTTGATGTAATTTTGCCCGTCGCCGTGGATACATCCTTAATCCAGCTTATTCCAATGACAAGGCTCTCCAAGGGCCGTTATGTGGTAAAGGTTGACTGGACATCCGGCGGAAAGGATTACTACGTGGAACGTGATATTTTTATTCCCTGAGATGGATTTCTGGCAGCCGTTGATTATTGGGTTACTTGGCAGTTTTCACTGCATGGGCATGTGCGGGCCGATCGCGCTTTCGTTGCCATTAAAGGAAAATTCCCTGAATACAAAGGTTCTAAGTGGTGTATTGTACAACCTCGGTCGGGTTACAACCTACATCATCCTCGGCCTGGTCTTTGGCATGCTGGGGTTTGGGATCCACATCTGGGGAATACAGCAATGGGTTTCCATCGGGGTGGGCACGCTGATGATATTGAGTGTGGGGTTTCCCATCCTCTTTCACGGAAGAAAGATAACCGGCGGGCTGGATCATCTCTTCTCGGGGTTCAAAAAATATTTTGGCCGGTTTTTTGGTTTTCGCACCTATTTGTCCACCCTGGTCATCGGGTTGCTGAACGGTTTGCTTCCATGCGGATTGGTATACATCGCTCTTGCGGGGGCTTTGGTTTCGACCAGTCCGCTCAATGGCGCGCTTTACATGATGGCTTTCGGGCTGGGAACTATACCCGCCCTTCTTGCGCTTTCGCTTCTGGGGAATGTCGTCACCATGACCTTCCGCAGGAATGCACAAAAACTGATACCGTTTCTCATCATCATGATCGGCGTGTTGTTTGTCCTGCGGGGTATGAACCTTGGAATCCCTTACATCAGCCCAAAAATGGAACAATCGTCAAAACATAACACCGAACAACTGCAAAAACCCAAATGCTGCCATTGAAAATCCCGAAAATTTGAATAATTTTGCACCAACAAAATAACAATTTTACCCATTCACCTGTTTACCTGTTTACCCGTTTACCTGTTTACCCGTTTACCCGTTTACCCGTTTACCTGTTTACCCGTTTACCTGTTTACCCGTTTACCCGTTTACCCGTTTACCTGTTTACCCGTTAACCTGTCATAAATTTAATAACACCATCTAAAACCAAACAATATGCGAAAAATTTCCCTGATCCTGATTTCCCTCTTTGCAATCACCCTTTTTATGACCTCCTGTGGTGGAGGCAGCCAGTCTGCAGGTGAACAAACTGCCGTGAAGGCAACAGGCCCCTATGCTGATCTGCCCGCCGATGTGCAGGCCATGATGCCGCGCGGCGAAGAGATTTTTAAAACCAAATGCGTTGTATGCCACCAGGCAACCGGTCTTGGCATCGAAAACGTATTCCCCCCGTTGTCGAAGGCCGATTACCTCCTTGCCGACAAAGTACGGGCTGTTGCGCAAACACTGAATGGTTCAAAACTTGACATGACCGTCAACGGGAAAGTATATACCCAGGAGATGGTTCCCCAGGTGGATACCAAGGAAGACGCAGTTGCGGTTATCAACTATGTTCTGAATAACCTGGGCAATAAGGACGGATTTGTCACCCTTGCTGAAGTTCAGGGTGTTGAGATAAAGCCGAGAAAAAAATAGCGTTTAAACTTCTGGTAAAAAGAGGCAGTCGTTTTTTGCATGACTGCCTCTTTTTTATTGGATTTGGCTAACTTTGACAAAAATTATTCAGATAACCTCCATGAAAAAGCAACTGAACCGCCGGGATTTCATCAAAACAGTAGCAGCTACAGGTGTCGGGCTTGCCATGAGCGACAACCTGCTGGCATCCATTCAGCCTGAACGGGTGAGCAGCCCTTATCAGCCTGCTCCCATCGGCACTCCGATGCAAAAAGTCCGTATAGGTTATGTCGGTGTCGGCCTCCAGGGAACATCGCATGTCGAAAATCTTTTAAAAGTGGAAGGGGCCGAGATCGTAGCAGTGTGTGACATTGTTCCGGGCAGGGTCACTCGTGCCCAGGATATGATTGAAAAGGCCGGGTTCAAACGGCCTGAAGGTTATTCGAAAGATGAATTTGACTGGAAGAATCTGTGCTTACGGAGTGACATCGACCTTGTTTATACTGCAACGCCCTGGCAATGGCATGTGCCCATTTGCCTGGCTGCGATGAACAATGGGAAGCATGTTGCTACCGAAGTTCCTGCAGCCCTTTCGGTGGACGAGTGCTGGGATTTGGTTGAAACCTCAGGGAAGACAGGGAAGTATTGCATCATGATGGAGAACTGCAACTACGACAAGGTGGAGATGATGATCCTCAACATGGTGAAAAAAGGGTTGTTCGGTGAGATGGTACATGCCGAATGCGGCTACCTGCACGATCTCCGCGAAGTAAAACACGATATGGAAGGTGAAGGGGTATGGCGGCGCGATTTCTCATGGCACCACAACGGGGACCTTTATCCCACCCACGGGCTGGGGCCTGTCATGCAGTGCCTCGATATCAACCGCGGGAACTATTTCGATACGATAACGTCATTTGGCTCCAAAACAAGGGGCCTTCACGAATATGCCGTTGCGAAATTCGGCCCGGATAGTCCGCAGGCCCGTGAAACTTTTGTCCTGAGCGATGTGGTTACCACGGTGATAAAGACCATGAACGGGGAGACCATTGTTGTGACGCACGATACCAGCCTGCCTCGTCCCTACAGCCGGAACATCCTGATCCAGGGAACAAAAGGGATTGTACGCAAATACCCCGAGCCGAAAATTTACATTGAGGGCGTCAGCAAAACCGACGACCAGTGGGAGCCGGTGAATGATTACCTGAAAAAGTACCAGCACCCGATCTGGGAGGAACTGGAAACCGCCAGCATGGGAGCCGGCCACGGCGGGATGGATTACATAGAGGATTATCGCCTTGTGAATGCCCTGCTGAAAGGACTGGAGCCCGATATGGATGTGTATGACGCAGTTGTCATGAGTGCAGTAAGGGTGCTGAGTGAGCAATCCATTGCCAAAGGAAACAAGACATTGAAATTTCCCGATTTTACCCGGGGGATGTGGAAGAACCCGCGCGAACTGCAGGTTATGAAGATTTCCCGGTAATTCAAAAGTCAACTTGTAAAATTCAAAATGCAAATAATTAGTAATTCCAGCCCTCAGAAAACCACCGCTTTGCACTTTGCATGTTGCAACCTGCATTTTGATTTGTTTTTCATTGTTATCTTCCTGCTTTCCTTAACACTTTCTTCGAAGGCCCAGCGGAATGTTTCGGAACATGCAAAGTCAACCATCACCCCCTTCCTGATGAAACAAACCATCAGCTACCTGGCCTCCGACTCGATGAAGGGACGCGCTACACCCAGTACTGAACTGGATGTGGCCGGTGAATACATCGCCATGCAGTTCAAGTCGTTTGGACTGAAACCTGTGCATGGAAGTTACTTCCAGGACCTGGGCTTTTGCTTTCTCGATCTTGGAGCTGATAATTTTTTATCCGTTGTGGATGGACTTGAGACGAAGAACTTTAAATTGAAGGACGATTTTGTTCCGTACGACATGTCGGGAAGCCGGCCGGCCGAAGGCGACATCGTTTTTGCCGGCTACGGAATCACTGCCCCTGAGTACAACTACGATGATTACAAGGACCTGGATGTGAGGGGCAAGATCGTGGCAATCCTGCGGCAGGAGCCCGGGCAAACCGATTCGGCCGGGAAACTGTTTGCCGGGCCGGAAATGACCCGTTATTCTGAATTGAAGGAGAAGCAAAAGATGGCGCAGGAGCATGGCGCCATTGGGATGCTGGTCATTTCAGGGCCGTTGCAATATTCCTCCCTCAAGCCCAGGGGGTATTCCTGGCCGTCGTTATCTAAAATCCTGCCCAAAGACGCACTTCCCTTGGAATATTGTACCAGGTCGGAAGAAAAGATCCCCATGGTGCATGTGGGGGAGTCGATGATCGTTGAGCTGTTCGAAAATGTTGATTCACTGAAGCGGGTCCAGCAACGCATCGAAAAATCGATGCAGCCGGCTTCATTCCCCATCCCGGGAAAGATAATGGCCATGAATGTGTCCCTCACCAGCAAACCGGTGGGAGGCCGGAATGTGATCGCCATGCTTGAAGGATCCGATCCCGGGTTAAAGGATGAAGTGGTAATCGTTGGCGGGCATTATGACCACATCGGGATGCGAAAGGAACATCCTGCTGATTCCGACTATATATTCAACGGCGCCGACGACAACGCCTCAGGCACCGGCGGGATGCTTGCAATTGCTAAAGCTTTTGCCTCCCTGGTTGAAACCCCCAGGCGCAGCGTGATGTTTATGGCATTTGCCGGTGAGGAGAGAGGGTTGCTGGGCAGCGCCACCTATGTAAGGAACCCATTGTGGCCAATCGTAAAGACTGTGGCCATGCTTAACCTCGACATGATCGGGCGCAACAATCCCGATTCGCTTGAAATTATCGGGGCACGGCAAAATCCCGGGCTCGTAAAGGTTGTCAGAAAGCAAAACAAGGCGACAGGCTTTAAACTCCGGGAAAGCAAAGACGAACGACTGGATGGCGGAAGCGACCACGCCAGTTTTTTTGAAAAAGGGGTGCCCGTCATCTTTTTTTTCACAGGGTTTCATCCCGATTACCACCAGGTAACCGACAGCCCCGATCGCATCAATACCGATAAGGCCGCACGGGTGGCAAGGCTTGCTTTTCTGACAGCCTGGACAGTGGCGAATGAAAGCAAACATTATAAAATTGTAAAGCCCGCGCCCGGAAAGGATTAAGATCAAACCATGTAGAACCGCAGGAAATGGTAGTTCCACGGGCCAAGGGAAACATACAGTCCCGGGTCATGCATTTCATCACCATTGCGTTCGAAAGTAACCTCGCTCAGGGCATCATTGAGCCGCCAGTACCGGCCTCGCAAATCATTGCCAGGTAACCTGACATGACCCTGGGCGGTCGAAGGGGAATAGTTGACGACAATCAGGAAACGGTCGTCGCCGTCACACCAGCACCAGGCGAGCAGGTTTAAAAAACTGTCATTATCTGGCCAGCCCTTGCATTCACAGAGTTGCCAGTACCCGTCATGAAAAACCGGGTGGGTGATTGCCAGGAGCAGCCGCTGGCAAAAAGCCCTCAATTCGAAGTCGACAAGTTCATCCGGACGCCTGCGAAGGAATACCGGTAATTTGACCTTTCGGCCATCAAACTGTCCTTCATGGTAAAGCCTGGCTCCCGGCAGCGTCGAGGAAATTACCGTGGCGGCGCGGTTCTTGCCCGGCTGAAAAGCAACTACGTGCCGGGGCTCGTCGTGGTTTTCAATAAACCGGATCATTTTTGACTGGAAAACCGGGTCAGCCTGAAGATGAAGGCGGATTTCCGGGGCCATATCGTGTTCCAGCCTGTCGTACAAACGCTTGTCATAGCAGAAATCGAATCCCTGTTGCTGGAGCGTCCACTCCATATCCCAGTAAGCTTCGGCAATGAAAATAAAATCTTTGCTGCTCCGTTTTACAGCAGGGATAAGCTCTTCCCAATATTCAAGTTCAGGTTTCGGACCTGCCCTGCGGCCCCAGGTACGCTCAAAAACATCGTTGATCATCAGCATGGCCATGTCGCATCGTATGCCATCACACTGGCCGGCCATCCGGGTAACTGTTTCGATCACGGCTTCACGCAGTCCCGGGTGAAATGCATTGACCTGCAGCACATCCTGCCAGGCCGGGTAGAATGGATCCTTTCCGCAGGCAAATATGTTCTCATTTATCTGCACAAAGGTGACCGGATCGTCCCGAAGGTCCTCCCTGTTGCCTGAAATGAAGTAATCAGGGGTTTCATCCACCCAGCGGTGGTCGTGCGCAAGGTGGTTGGGTACGAAATCGAGGATGAGCCTGATTCCGCGACGGGCGAGGTTTTCCCTGGCGATGGCTAGCCCTTCATCGCCGCCAAGCTGCGCATCAACGGAATATCGTCTTACGCAATAGGGCGACCCGACGTTGTCGGCAAAGGTGAAATCGGGCAGTGCCCTGCGGAAATCGGAAAGGTTCCCGGGGTGAAGGTTTGAAATGGCGATACCCCTCGGGCTTCGTTCCCATACGCCCATAAGCCATACAGCTTCAATGTTGAGATGTTCAAGTTCATCCCACTTCTCGGCGGGCACATTCGCCAGGTTGATGGGGAATTGCATCTGCTGTCCCATTTCGTAAAGCCATACCCATGTATTTATTTCGTAAACGACAGGGTAGTTTTTCAAGGGTTTCATAGGATTAATTTTCGGTTTGCCAGGCCTTCAGATGGGATTGAATATACGCAATGATTTTCAGATGTTCCTCTTTCCCCGAGCCGGTCACATCCATTGGCTCTCCAAAGGCGATATGAACTTTTTTACTGCGGTCGATCGGCCCAAGGTAACTCGAAAATTTTCCGAATCCCCAGAAATCGGTTTTTATTGCTACGGGTATAACCTGTACACCTGCCTTTGCAGCCAGCTTTGTACCGAGTGAATTGAATTCAGCGGGGTTGAACTCAACCCTGCGCGTGCTTTGCGGGAAAATGATAATTGAAATGTTATTTTGCAACCGCTCCTGACCCTGTTCCATCACAACCCTGAAATCTTCACGCGGATTTGCCCGGCTGAGTACGATGGGATTCCGCGACCGCATCACATCCTTGAAGGCCCAGTGGTTGACCAGCGCATCCTTTACCACAAAGGTGACATCTTTCAAAGGCTGGATGATCCCGGGAAAGATCATGGTTTCGAGGGTGCTCATGTGGTTGCTCAGAAACAATACGGGGCCTTTGCAGTTCCTGATGTTGTCAAGCCCTGTAATATGGATGCGTCCGCCACACCGTTCCACATCGGTAAAGATATCATGCGATGATTCAATCCATTGCCTGGTATCATAAACACCTTTCCGTGCAAGTTTGCGTGATCTGAAAACTGTCCTCAGGAACAGCCCTGTGAAAACAAAACGTGAATTGAATGTCAGCCTGTCGGTAAGGAGATGCGGTGTATCCTCCGGTGTGTGGTATTCGTTATTTGCGGTAATTTCCTTGCGCATTGGGGAATGGTTTACAATTTCCGGGTTGGCAAAGGCCGCTGAATAAAGGCCATTACCGGGTGAAATTTTAACAGTCAAATATAGGGAATTTTGAACAATGATTGACATTTATCAGCAGCACGGGATACAGCGTGAAGGTCTCCTTCGCGAAAACAAAATGCACTTAAAAATTAATGTTATGTTAATATATAAATGTATAAATAACTTGACTTTGCCTTACCGATCATATATATTTGCATTTAATCTAAATAAAAACAGTAGTTAATTATTTCACAATGAATTGCGTTGAATTTCTTCAGGATGATCCTGTTTGTGTCCTGTTTGTAAGTATGTTGCAGTAAAAACGCGGTTGCCGAAAAGCGAACAGAGTAGGCACAAAAAAAGGAGGTTAAACATGAGCTATAGATTAAAGGGAAATCTCAGGGGATTTTATTGCGGAGAGTGTTTTGACTATCTCTGCAACACGAAAATCCGTATTTACTCGGTAGACCCAAAAGTAAACCTGGCAGCGCTGGCTGCCTCACGTGAGAAAGAGTCATTCCATCAGCGTTCGGAAGAGGAGTTGAAATCGCTTTCAGGCAGGTTGCTTGTGGAAACCATGACCGATGAAGCGGGCAATTTTACCATTGAATTTCCGGAAAACGTGAAATACGACGGAGGTGCCTTTGACATTGACTTTGAATGCGGGGTTGGATGGATCCCTGCCTTACATGCACCAGACGCGCAGCGTGCGAAGCCCGAAAAACCGGCCCAATTTCATATAACCACCCTTCAGCCCTTCTGGAAGGAGGTTACAGGAAATGAGAACAAACGGGAATTTGCTGCCTATTGGGAATATGCAATACCCTATAAGTTCTGGTGCTGGATCCTACGGCTTTTCAGATGGTATGCCATATGCGGAAAGGTGAGGGATTGCAAAAACGAGGTTCCTGTCGGGGGCGTTAAAGTGTTTGCCTACGATGTGGACCTAATCCAGGATGATCCTTTGGGATATGGAATTACGGATGTGAACGGGAATTTTAAAATATATTACACGGAGGCGGCCTTCAGCAAAACGATTTTAAGCTGGCTGAATGTTGAATGGCCGGCAGGCCCGGATCTATATTTCAGGATCGAGGCAGCCGACGGCACGGTTTTGCTGAACGAAAACCGCCAGCGAGGGCATGACCGCGACAGGACCAATGCATCGAATTGTTTCTGTATCAATTTCTGCGTTGATTGTCCGAAAGGTTCACTGGTTTGTGATCTCACGGCACCAACAGGCTGCGTTGACGATTTGACGAAGCTGGTGAATAACCAGTTCCTTGCGGTCATCGGAACGGCCAGCGGATGCGGCATGGCGGATTATGAGCTGCAATTGCTTTGGAACGGAACAAAGGATGTATCCGCCGGAGCCATAATTTATTCAGATGGCAGCGGCAATCCCGATCCGTCGCTCTCCCATGGCACGCATAGCGTAATGAGCGGCAATCTTGGTTTTATCCTGTTGAAAAAAGCAGTTGAAAATGCCGGGAGTGACCTGATCACTTCCACACAATTCGAAATCAGGCTGACGGTGCACAGTTCAAACAAAAGTGTTTGTACCGCATCGATTACCTTCAGGATAAAGGCGAGTGAAGTTTATATCAAGAACATTGGCGAACGCGTAGCCCATGATGTACTTGATCCAAATGAACAGTTGCGCATCGCCGACGCTGCCGGTGCCGAAATCGGGGCAATTGGCCTGAATGCCAGCATCTGGGGCGCGGCCAGGATCTTCGGATGTACCAATCAGAAGATCAACGATTACGGGATCTATTTTATAAAAGATGATTTTGCCTCACCCCAGCCGGCAAATGGAACCGTTTACGATCCATTGACCCATGGGTATACGACCATATGCAATGTTGACTTTGGCGCCGGGTTCAGTACATTTACGCCCGATCAGCTCAGGCAATGGAATGTTCTCCAGGGCCCGAATGCGCTTATCTCAAATAACGGGTTTTATACATATATCGATGTCATTACACTATACTTCGGCGGGATCCCTTTTACCATACAAATTCCCGAAGGACTGGTTGCAGGCATGAGCTGGAACACAGGGCCAAGCGGCAGGTACACGGTCATGCTTAAGGTCACCGACACCAATGGCTACAGCTATTATGACATTCAGCGTGTATGGGTCGACAATGAACTCCCTGTTGCAAATATCTTCAATATCGGCAGCCTTCCGCCTTGTGCTGACCTGTATACAAAGGAGTGGGTGGATGCAGACAAAAAAGTGTCACAGTTCAAGAAGGTAGATATCAATGGGATCGCATTCGATCCCCTGATCATCGCCTCCGACCTGGCCAATCCGAGCGATAATTTTAATTTTTATAATATTACCATCCAAAAGCAGGGGTCTTCGCCTGAAGTGATCAAGACATCATCGGTCACGGTTCCCGGAAGAACAGGGCCCGCCTCAACCAACCTGTTTTCATTTGACCTCTCATGGTTAAACACCGTGGCGCATGTTGCCGGCGTACCTGACAATAAACTCCTTGACGGAGAATCATGTGCTTTTGTGTTTTCACTGTGGGTACAGGATAAAACCGCGTTGAACAATGCGACCGATGTGCATCACACACACTACGATTTCCCTGTGAAAATCATCAACAGTGTTGCACCTTAGACAGGATTTCTGACGGATTCAGACATCCTCCTCTTTGTACCAGCTGGCGTACATGTTGTAATTGGCTGATATCCGGTTCACCTGGCCTTCGAGCAGCGACTGGTCAATGTCTTTCACCTTGCGTGCAGGCAGCCCTGCCCAAACGGAGCCCGACTCCACGATGGTTCCCTCGGTGACCAGGGCGCCTGCTCCCACGATTGAATTGCTGTGGATCACGGCGCCATCCATTACGATGGCGCCCATTCCGATCAGTACATTGTCGTGGATCGTACATCCGTGGATGATTGCATTGTGCGCGATGGAGACATTATTCCCGATATTCACCGGTGCTTTCAGGTAAGTACAATGGATGATCGCCCCGTCCTGGATGTTGACGTTGTTGCCTACCCGGATGGTGTGAACATCTCCGCGCACCACGGCATTGAACCAAACGCTGCAGTCATCGCCCATCACCACATCGCCTGTGAGCGTGGCATTGTCGGCCAGGAAACAATTTTTACCAACTTTCGGGAGGATGCCTTTTACTGATTTTATTAATGCCATGGTGGTTCTGATTTGTCAGGTTGATTGTTGACCACCCGGAGAGGGTGTTACGCCGGTCTGGTTGCTTACCTTGGACTTGTCCTCGGGTAATCAAGCGAATAGTGCAGCCCCCTGCTCTCACGGCGTCGGCTCGCAGCCTTGATGATCAGGTAGCCGATGTTGATGAGGTTGCGGAGTTCGCAAAGCTTTGGGGTGAGAATCGACTTGCTGTAAAGATCTTCTGATTCACGGTAAAGGAGTTCGAGCCGGTCGAAGGCACGTTGCAGGCGGAGGTTTGATCTTACGATCCCGACATAACTGCTCATGATCGCCTGTAGTTCCTTCAGTGACTGTGTGATGAGCACCATCTCTTCATTGAGTACCATCCCCTCTGCATTCCAGTCGGGGATTTCATGGCAAAAAGAGATATCCTGGAACTGGCTGATGGCCATGGTGCTTGCCCTGTGAGAAAACACGAGCGATTCGAGCAATGAGTTGGATGCCAGCCTATTGGCGCCATGGAGCCCTGTTGCGGCACACTCTCCCGAGGCAAACAGGTTGACAATGGAACTGCGTCCGTATTCGTCTACCTTGATGCCGCCGCATGTGTAATGGGCTGCAGGAACAACCGGGATCATATCCTTGCTGATATCAATGCCGATGGAGAGACATTTGGCATAAATTGTCGGGAAGTGGTTGATCAGTTCGTTTTTGTTCAGGTGGCGGCAATCGAGATAGAGGTAATCTTCGCCGCTTAATTTTAATTCGTTGTCGATGGCACGGGCCACGATGTCACGCGGGGCAAGTGAAAGCCTTGCATCGTATTTATGCATGAACTCTTTCCCGTCGCGGGTTTTCAGCACCGCGCCAAAACCGCGCATGGCTTCGGTGATCAGGAAGGCCGGTTTTTCCTCGGGATGATAGAGCGCGGTCGGGTGAAACTGGATGAATTCCATGTTCTCAACCGCTCCCTTGGCACGGTATACCATGGCAATGCCATCGCCGGTTGAAATAAGCGGGTTCGTGGTATTGTTGTAAACGTTCCCGGCTCCACCAGTGGCAATGAGGGTGATTTTCGACAGAATGGTGTCAACAAGGTGCGTCCTTGGGTTCAGCACAAAGGCACCAAAGCAGGTAAGATCCCTGGTCCGGCTGTTTACCTCCACACCGAGATGATGCTGTGTGATGATATCGATGGTGAAATGATTCTCGAGGATCTCGATGTTTGGGTGCTTCTTAACCTGTTCAAGAAGTTTGTTTTCTATTTCCCTGCCGGTACTGTCCTTGTGGTGCAATACCCGGTATTCGGAATGCCCGCCCTCCTTTGCCAGGTCATATCTCCCGGTGGTGGTTTTGTCAAATTTGGTTCCCCATTTGATGAGTTCCCTGATGCGTTCGGTTGATTCATTGATGGTGAACCTCACCACCTTTTCATCGCACAGGCCGTCACCGGCAATAATGGTGTCCTGGATATGCTTTTCAAAGGAATCGGGGGTGTACATCACCGCGGCAATGCCTCCCTGGGCCCAGCTCGTGGCGGTATCGTCCATCCTTGACTTGGTGACGATGCACACTTTCCCGTGCTTTGCTACCTTTATCGCGAAGGTAAGCCCGGCAATTCCGCTCCCGATAACCAGGAAATCTACATTTTTTCTCATGGCCGTTTTTTACAAATCAAGCAGCAACTTAACCGGATCCAGCCCTTCCGTCAGCATTTTTGCAGGATCTTCAACCAGTTCCTTGACTTTCACCAGGAAACTTACCGATTCCCGTCCGTCGATCACGCGGTGGTCGTAGGATAAGGCTACATACATCATGGGGGCAATAACCACCTGCCCGTTCACTGCAATAGGTCTTTCCTGGATTTTATGCATCCCAAGGATGGCGCTTTGCGGCGGATTCAGGATGGGCGTGGACATCATGGAACCGAAAACACCGCCGTTGGTAATTGTGAATGTACCGCCCTTCATGTCGTCGATGGAAATTTTACTGTCGCGGGCCTTCCCGGCGAGCTCCTTGATCTTTAACTCAATTTCAGCGATGCTCATCATCTCGGCGTTGCGTAAAACCGGCACCACCAGGCCTTTTGGAGCACTCACGGCAATGCCGATGTCAACGTAGCGCGGGGTTACCAGCTCCTCTCCATCGAGCATTGAATTGACCTGCGGAAACTCCTTCAGTGCAATGGTAACAGCTTTTGTGAAAATTGACATGAGACCGAACCCGACGCCATAGCGCTCTTTAAAGGATTCGCTGTATTTTTCCTTGATTTTCAGGGCCGCCTGCATGTTGATCTCGTTGAAGGTGGTCAGCATGGCTGTCTGGTTCTTTACCATCACGAGCCGCTCTGCAAGTTTCAGACGCAGGGTGGTCATTTTTTTACGGTCTTCCTCCCTCGTTCCTGTAAAGGCCACTGCCGCAGATCCCTCTTTTTTACGGTTGATGAATGACTCGATATCCTTGCGGGTGATCTTTTTCCCCGGGAATGCGTTTGTAAGGTCGGCTGAATTCACATGTTTTTCCTCGATGATTTTGCGGGCCAGGGGCGAAGCGTGCAGGTTAACAGGTGAACCGGCTGACGGGGGAGGAGGAGGGGCTTGAACCTGTGAAGGTACAGCTTGTTCAATTTTCGATTTTGGATTTTCGATTTTGGATTTTGGGGATTGTCCGCTCTGCGCCGTTATTGTCGCAATTACCGCTCCAACCGCCACAGTCTCTCCTTCGGCGGCCATGAGCTTGATCACCCCGTCTTCTGGCGTGGTAACCGGGAACGAGGCCTTGTCTGAATCGATCTCAACGACCTCCTGGTCTTTTTCAACCATTTCGCCGTCGGATACCAGCCATTTCGCCACTTGTACCTGGGTAATGGATTCACCGGGACTTGGAACTTTTATCTCTATCGCCATGGGCTTTGTTCTTTGTGAAAAATTGAAAGGGGTTTACAATTATAAGTGACAAGTGACAAATGACAAGTGACAAATGACAAGTGACAGGTTTCTTGTTGAATGGTTATCTGCTGCAAAATTACAACGAATGTGTTAAAAACCCATGGTTATACAATTTGAAATTCGTGTTCGGCGCAATGGAGTCTGCATGAGCCGTTTGCATGTTCGCAGGTGCATTTTCCAAGCGCTTTCTCAACGATGAGCTTCTGCTGGATCTTATGCAGCCGCGACGATCCTGTTGCGGGGCTGCCACTGGCGGGACGGGCCGTGTGATGCAGGACCGGCATGGCGGAATGTGGTTCGAAGACCATGTTCTGCGAAATAAACTTCCAGGCGCCCATGTTCACCGGCTCTTCCTGCACCCATTCAAAATGTTTTGCATGTGCATAGCGGGCGAATACGGCCTGCAGCTGTTTCAGGGGCAGCGGGTAAAGCTGTTCAAGCCTGATGAGTGCCACATCATCTTTTTGCTGCTTCTCCTTCTCTTCGAGGATGTCATAATAAACTTTTCCTGAACAAAGGACCACCCGCCGGATCTTTGCCGGATCAGCCGTGGCATCGTCGATGACCTCACGGAATCCGCCGGTGGTAAAGTCTTCGATGGTTGAAACGCAACGGGGGTGCCTCAATAAACTCTTGGGCGTAAATACAACCAGCGGCTTGCGGAAAGGCCGGTACAACTGGCGGCGCAATACATGAAAGAAGTTCGCAGGCGTGGTGCAGTTCACAATCTGCATGTTGTGATGGCCGCAGAGTGAAAGGAACCGTTCTATCCTGGCGGAGGAGTGTTCCGGCCCCTGGCCTTCATACCCGTGCGGGAGCAGCAGCACCGCGCCGTTCATCACCTTCCATTTATCTTCTGCACTGCTGATGTACTGGTCTATGACAATTTGCGCCCCATTGTTGAAATCGCCAAACTGCGCTTCCCAGATGGTGAGGGCGTTGGGGGTTGCAAATGCATAGCCATATTCAAAACCAAGCACGCCATACTCGGATAACAGTGAATTGATGATACTGACTTTTCCCTGGTTCGGGGATATGTGTTCAAGCGGGGTGAATTTTTCCTCTGAATCTTCGACTGTAAGCACTGCATGGCGATGGCTGAAGGTTCCCCGCTGGCAATCCTGGCCGCTGAGGCGCACCGGGTGCCCTTCGGCCAGTAAAGACCCGTAGGCGATCAGTTCCCCCATAGCCCAGTCGAGTTTACCGGCCACGAGCATGGCTTTCCGGTCCTCCTGCATCTTGATGATCTTGCGGAAAAAGGTCTTCCCGTCGGGCAATGCAGTGAGTTTTTGACCGATTTCGAATAAAGTTGCTTCTGAAATCGCTGTTACGGGGGAGTGCCTGAAATCGGCAGGAGTGGCTTTTCGCAAGCCATCCCACTGTTCGCCGAGGAAGGGATCGATATCTCCTTTAATGATCGTCTTTGCACCTTCAAACCCCTCTTCAAGCATGGCGTTGATGCTGTTTTTTATCCCGGGCAGATCAATGGAGGGAAGCGTGTTTTCCTCCTCCAGTTTCTTCAGGTAGATTTCAAGGGGATCCGGGTGTTGTTCAATGATCTTGTAAAGGACCGGCTGGGTAAAACGCGGTTCATCGCTCTCGTTGTGGCCGTATTTCCTGTATCCGAGGAGGTCGATGAAAATATCCTTGTGAAATTTCGCCCTGAATTCCATAGCCAGCCTCACCGTGTAAACCACCGCCTCAACATCGTCGGCATTCACATGAAAAATAGGCGACTGGATGGTCTTTGCCACATCGGTGCAGTAAACACTCGACCGGCCGTCTAGGTAATTGGTGGTAAAACCGATCTGGTTGTTCACCACGAGGTGAATGGTGCCCCCCGTTTTATAACCGTCAAGATCGGCCATCTGGATGAGTTCGTAGATGATGCCCTGCCCCGAAATGGAGGCATCGCCATGAATGAGGATTGCTGCGACCTGGTCGTTGTCGCCGCCATGGGAGTGGTCGATCTTGGCCCGGGAAATGCCTTCAACCACGGCGTCCACGGTTTCGAGATGCGAAGGATTCGGTGCCAGGGTCAGGTGTACCTTGCTCCCGTTGTTTACGATGATCTCGTTCGAATATCCAAGATGGTATTTTACATCACCAAGCAGGTCATCATCCGCATACTCTTTGCCTTCGAATTCAGAGAAAATCTGGGTGAATGGTTTGTGCATGATGTTCCCAAGCACATTCAGCCGCCCACGGTGTGCCATCCCAAGCACAAATTCGGCAATGCCAAGATCGGCCCCTTTTTGTATCACTGCTTCCAGCGCGGGAATCAGGGATTCAACCCCTTCAAGGGAGAAACTTTTCTGCCCCGGAAATTTTTTATGGATGAATTTCTCAAACAGCACGCCTTCAGCCAGTTTCCTGAGAATGATTGTTTTATCATCGATGGTAAAGTCGGGCATGTTGAGACGGGGCTCCATCTTTTCCCTGAACCATTCGACCACCTCGGGCCGGCGGATATAGTGGTATTCCACGCCGACCGACTGGCAATAGGTTTTCTGCAAATGGGTGACGATCGCAGATAGTTTTGCATTTCCGAGGCCGAGTTCTTTTCCTGCCTGGAATGTTTTATCGAGGTCTTCCGCCTTGAGACCGAAATTTTCAATGTCCAGTGTCGGCGAATATTTCCGGCGGGTCCTTACAGGGTTTGTCTTTGTAAAAAGATGGCCCCTCGAACGGTACCCGTTGATCAGGTTGATCACCTTAAATTCATTCGGTACCACATATGCATTGCCCTGGTCGGCCCTGAAATTGGTCTGGCAAAATTCAAACCCCTCAAAAAACTTTCGCCAGCTCTCATCCACAGAGCCCGGATCCTGTTTATATTGTTCGTACAACCCGTCGATTACCGAATTGTCCGGTTGATTCAAATAATTGAATTTATCCATCTTACGTACGTATCAATTGCGTGTCAAATATACAGATAATTGCATTAATCAAAACTTCAGGTGGCGCCGTAAATTGTGTAAAAAAATGCCTGAAAAAAAAATAATTGACTTATCTTTAATGTCCAAAACATCGTAAATGAAATTTATAATAGTTCCAAATCTGTATTTATGAAAAAATTTCAGGTTTTTACATTGATTCTCGTGTTGACAGGCATGGTCCTTTCAGCCCAGGATTACCGGAACATTATCACAAACGGTACGGCATTTTATTCCGGCACATCGAATGAACCCGGATTCCTTTCGGGGATAAGGGCTGAAACAAAAACATCCCTTGGAAACGGGGATACCCTGTTCCTTGTTTCCAATACCATCAGGCAGTATGCCACTAACCTGCCGCTTGATACTGTCGGGGGCATATTTGGCCGAACGGTGATCAAAAAGAGCAACGGCTGGTTCTGGTTTTTCAATGCTGCGGGCGATACGATGTTTCTTAACAGCGGAGCAGCCCTGAACGATTCCTGGAAGTTCTGCGACCTCCCTTTGAAAGGCCGGATCCAGGCTACCTGTACCTCCATTCAAATGATGCCGCTCCCCGGCACAACCGACATGGTGAAGGAGATCACTTTACAGGCCCGGGATTCCAACGGGGTGAACATTTCAAACTATTATAATGACTCCAGTATCCAGGTAAGCCGGCTGTATGGATTCACAAAGGTTTTTGATCTGTATCATTTTCCCGACACAACGGCTGTGTATAAGATCGAAGGTAAAAATGATCCGCCGGTCGGTTTCCATGGAATGACCTGGCACGATTTATATGACTTTGAAGTGGGGGATGAATTTCATGTTGTAGGTCATACGAACTATCTATGGGGCAACCACCCGGCAACAAAGGATTATAAAATCATCAGGAAGGTACTCACAAAGCAGGTAAGTGCCGCGCAGGATAACGTTACCTATACCTTTGAATACTGCAAGGAGGAAACAGACTTCAACCCGATTCTCGGCCCTTCCACTTCCTATTCACATGATACCACCACGCAGTCGTATCCCTACAGTTCTTCCCTGTCAGGATCCTCTGTCGACTGGCTGCCCGAACAGTTTATCCATTCCGATTACCGGTATTTTTCCACGCTTCAGCACCGGGTGCCGGGCCGGCCGGCATATGGCTATTCCGGCAATTATTACAACTGCTGCTGGGGAGTGAACCCCTATTTCAACATGTATATCAAAGATGACCGGGAATATACAAAAGGCCTCGGCCAGGTGCATTTCAAAAATTGCTGGAGGTATATCGACCTGGTCAGGTACGACAACGAGGACATGGTCTATTACCAAAAGGGTAATGAAACATGGGGAAGCCCAGTTGCCGCGAATTGTTCTGTAATGGCGCCCTTTTTAACTGTCAGTACAGATACCCTGTTCCTGGATTACCTTGCCGGAAGTTCAGGAACATTTGACATCAGTTCAAACAAAAGCTGGACAATCACAAACGCATACGGCGATACAAGGTTTGGCTTTGCGCCTGCAAGCGGCAACGGTGGTGCAACCGTGACGGTGGTTGCAAGTACGGAAGACACCAATTATTATGCAAACAATTGCATGCTCTACATTGCCTGTTCCGGCGGGAATAAAACTGTAATTATTTCCCAGTTGCCAAACCCGGTGGTTACAATATCATCCAATCCTGACACCCTGGTTCTTGGCTGGGAATACGACAATTGGGATACACTTTTCATCCATTCGAACACAAGCTGGAACCTGATGTCACCAGAACCGGGTTATCCGGCCTGGCTGAACTGGAGCAATGTTTCAGGAGGTGGAAATGGCATCATCCGGTTCCACTCCGAAGATCAGAACCTTGGCACAGTGTCACGAAGTTGGCCGTTTGTGCTCGAAAGCCCTGCCGGGAATCGCGAAATCGTGGTTGTCCAACGCGGCAAATCAGAAGGGGTTGGAACCAACAGCCCGGTGAGGATTAGCTTGTCTCCGAACCCTGTACAAACATCCGCAACCCTGGGTTTTTCGGGACTTGCGAAAAACCAGGTAAAGCAATTGGCTTTGTACGATTTTACAGGACGATTGGTTTTTAAGGATTCGTTTCAACCGGATATATATCGTTTTGACCGGGCAACGCTCTCCCCCGGCATCTATATCCTGAAAGTGAGCTGTAAGAAAGATGAGCCGCCTGTCGTTATTAAGATGATCCTTGAGTGATCTGTATCCGGTTTAAACTGCGAAAAACCTTATCTTTGCAGCCGGAAATACAGATAAAGAATATGGAGCACGTTAAGCAGTACATCGAAGAGCACAAAGACCGGTTCTTACAGGAACTTTTTGGATTGATCCGCATTCCGTCGGTGAGTTCGGTGGCGGAGCACAAAGAAGATATGATCAAAGCTGCCGAATACTGGCGAAAATCGCTAAGGGAGGCCGGCTGCGATAAAAGTGAACTTTTTTCCACCAACGGGAACCCGATCGTTTACGGCGAGAAAATCATTGACCCGGCATTGCCTACCATCCTTGTTTACGGCCATTATGACGTCATGCCTGTTGATCCGGTTGAACTATGGATATCCCAGCCTTTCAAGCCTGAAGTAAGAGAAGGTAAGATATTTGCCCGCGGTGCCGATGATGACAAAGGTCAGGCCTTTATGCATGCAAAGGCTTTTGAGCTGATGGTCCGCACACATACGCTGCCGTGCAACGTGAAATTCATGATCGAGGGGGAGGAGGAGGTTGGTTCGATGAACATCGCTCCCTTCTGCACACAGCATCGGGAGATGCTGAAGTCGGATATCATTTTGGTATCCGATACGGGTATGATCGCCCTCGATACCCCATCCATCACAGTTGGTTTACGCGGACTCGCCTATATGCAGGTTGAACTGACAGGCCCGAATGTTGACCTTCATTCAGGGATTTTTGGCGGTGCTGTGGCGAATCCGATCAACGCTCTTGCAAAAATGATCGCATCCCTCACAGATGAAAACGGCCATATCGCCATCCCGGGATTTTATGATGATGTGATCGAAATCACGCGCCAGGAGCGCGATGAGATGGCCAAGGCACCGTTTGACGAAGAAAATTACATGAAGAGCCTCGACGTGGATGAACTCTATGGCGAAGCAGGTTATACCACCAAGGAACGCACCGGTATCCGGCCGGCGCTGGATGTGAACGGCATCTGGGGCGGGTATACGGCCGAAGGAACCAAGACCGTGCTGCCGTCGAAAGCGTATGCGAAAATTTCCATGAGGCTTGTACCAAACCAGGACTTTGTTAAAATCGGTGAGCTCTTTGAGAAGCATTTCATGTCTGTTGCACCCAAATCGATGAAAGTGAAGGTGCTGTCGTTGCACGGGGGACAGGCATACGTTTCACCCATCGATACCATCGGGTATTTGGCCGCCAGCAAAGCTGTGGAGGCAGTGCTTGGTAAGAAGCCTATCCCGGTGCGCAGCGGGGGGAGCATCCCCATCATTACCCAATTCGAAGAGATCCTGGGAGTAAAAACCATATTGCTTGGATTCGGCCTTGAATCGGATGCCATCCATTCACCAAATGAGAACTACCCGCTGGATAATTTCTATAAGGGGATTGAGACAATCCCGTATTTCTACAAATTTTTTACAGAGATGTGGAAAAGGAAATAGTAAAATGGTCAGGCAGCAATCCCTGTTGATTTGGACAACGGGGATCAGTTCTTAATAAATTTAACGGACAGTGTTTCCATACTGTCCGTTTTTTGCAGGAAGTAGATTCCGCTGGGCCACGATGAAATATCCACCTCCGTGGGATTGACACCTTGAAAGCGCATCTGACCTGCCCGGTCACTAATGCGGACATTGAAATCCTGGCCTGCCTGCCCTCCATTATGTATCTTCATGACATCACGACAGGGATTTGGTGATATGCCGAAACCCTGTGCCGGAACCAGTTCGACTCCCACGGGTGCAAAGCTGAACATACAGGGTGCTGAAAATGGGCCCGGCATGAACCCATTGTCAATAGCCTGTACACTGAAATAGTAAGTCCCCGAAGCTATACCCGAGATCATCCAGTTTGTGTCGGCACTCGCGTTTCCCGGGGCTGTGATTGTCCGCTGACCAGTATACAGCAATGCAAGTGGTGAAAAAATGTCGTAAGCATCGGGCAGCGTTCCAATGCGGATGTTGTATGAAAGGGCATCCTTTGGGGTTTGGGCATCCGAGGCGCTGCCCCAGTGCAGGATGGCCTTGCCGGGTTCAATGGTGGCATGCAGTTCCTGGGGAACTGTTGGCGGTGTATTCGAAACAAAAACCGAGGTGTCGCCCAGGTTGTTGAGGTATAGCGCAGTTTTCGGAGACTCAAAAGCATCCAGCCCGGTAAACAACAGGTCGGAGTAACCGTCGTTGTTGTAATCTCCCCACGATGCGTCACCAAGTTTAAAACCGGGCAGCAGGGAACTTACATTTAAAAAACTGACAAATCCCAGGTTCTGCATGAGCATGGTAATTGCACTTCCTCCGCAGCCGGAAATTGTACCGATCAGCACGATATCGGGCAGGCCATCCCCGTCGTAGTCACCAAGGTCGAACGTCGGGTTGAGCAGGTTGGCAGAGTTTTCTGCGAATTTTGTAAATTGACCGTTGCCGTCGTTCCGGTAAATGAGGAAATAACCGTCAACATAGAGGTCCATCCCGGCAATGACCAGGTCCTGGTCGCCGTCATTGTCAAGATCAGCCCATTTTGCCTCCCCTCCATAGAGCCCGGTAAAAGGTTCGGGGCCGGTGGTCACCTCTGTGAATATTCCATGGTCGTTTTTAAAAAGTGCCGAAACAATGCCTCCGCCTGTGTCACCGCATACAAGAACATCCATCTGCCCGTCGTTGTTGTAATCGTTCCAGCAGCACATGGCTGTTTCGACGTTGGGAAGCGGAGCGTTGATGTCGGTAAAAGTCCCGTTACCATTGTTCCGGTAAATCCTGGCCATCGAACTTCCTGCTAGCAGGATGTCGAGGTTACCGTCGTTGTCCAGGTCACCCCATGTTGCCTGGCCGTCCATGACGCCAGGGAGTAGTATCCCGGAGTCGGTAAATGTTCCGCCTGTGTTTTTAAAAATAATGGTGTGGGGATTTCCAAGACTTTCGATGCCGGTGACCAGCAGGTCCAGGTCGCCATCATTGTCATAATCACCCCATTCCGCCGAACCAAAGTGCAAGGCCAGCAGGCTGGCCTGGATATCGGTAAAAACGCCGTTGTCGTTACGGAATATTTTTGTGAGCGGGTTATTCCCCTCTGCACCCGTCAGGGCAAGGTCGAGGTCGCCGTCATGGTCAAAATCGCCCCAGGCACAGGCGCTGTATGCCAGCTGCGGGAGGGTGACATTCGCCTGTGAAAAAGGAGGCTGCTGCGCGAACAGCAGAAATTGAAATGCCAGCAGAAACAGGGCCGTGAAGGAAAATATCTTCATATCTCCACTATTTTTGCTGCTTTTTAAAATTTTCGGACCCGGTATCGAGGAACTTTACAAAGGCATCAATGTCAAGGTCGTAGGCACGTGGGGAGGTCAGCAGGTTGCCGCTTGTATCAAGCAAAACATAGTACGGCTGCGAATTGACATTGAACCGGGTGATCTGAAGGTCAGCAAATATTTTCCCAATGGTCTTTTTTACTTTCCCGTCATATTTCGAGGTGATCCATTCATTTTCAGGGAGGTCGGTTTTGTCGTCGACATAGAGTGCCGTGACGATGAAATTCTCGCGCATGCGTTTCAGCACCTTTGGGTCGGACCATACGTTGGCCTCCATTTCGCGGCAATTCACACATCCATGGCCTGTAAAATCAATGAAAATAGGCTTGTTCTGCTTTTTGGCGCATCTCAGCGCCTGGGCGTAATCAAAATAACCGTCGAGCCCGTGCGGAAGTTTGAGGAAATCGGCATATTTGGGTTTGTCGCACAGTGTATTAGCAGGTTGTGATCCGCCACCGGCGGCATTGACTGTTCCTACCTCCTTTTGTACAATTGCATTGAGATCAAAATCCTGGTAAGTGGCCGGCGGGAGGTATCCCGAAAGCGCCTTGAGCGGGGCACCCCACATCCCGGGGATCATGTACACCACGAAACTGAATACGACGATGGCCATCAGTATCCTTGGCACGCTGATGTAAGGCAGGTCGGAATCATGGTTGAATTTTAATTTGCCGATCAGGTACATTCCCATCAGGAAGAAGATAACGATCCAGAAGGCGAGGTACACTTCACGGTCGAGTATATGCCAGTGGTATGTTTGGTCAGCAATACTCAGGAACTTTAGTCCAAGGGCGAGTTCAAGAAATCCCAGGACAACTTTCACCGCATTCAGCCATCCGCCCGATTTTGGAAGGCCCGAAAGCCAGGAGGGGAAAAAGGCGAACAATCCGAATGGCAGGGCAAAGGCAAGCGAGAATCCAAGCATGCCAATGATGGGCATCACCAGTGCGCCGCCGGCTGATTTTACAAGGATGGCTCCAACGATCGGGCCTGTACAGGAAAATGAAACCAACACCAGGGTAAAGGCCATGAAAAAAGCACCGGAATAGCCGCCTTTGTCGGCCTGCTTGTCGGCTTTGTTGACGATCCAGCTTGGCAGCGTGATTTCGAACATTCCCAGGAAAGAGGCGGCAAAGACCATGAAAATCAGGAAGAAAAATACATTTGGAATCCAGTGGGTGCTGACAAAATTGGCAAAGTTGGCGCCAAGGGTAACCGCAACCAGTGTGCCGATGACGGTGTAAATCACAATGATGGAGAGCCCGTAGACGATGGCCTCCAGCCTGGCTTTTCGTTTGCTGGTACTATCGTGCATAAAAAAGGTCACCGTCATGGGGATCATCGGGAACACGCAGGGTGTGATGATCGCAGCCAGCCCGGCAACGAATGAGATCAGGAAAAACCAGAGAAGTGACTGGTTGGCTGCTTTATCGGCCGATGTTTCACCAAGCCTGGCCTGTTCATTTTTTTTGGCTGTAGAGTCTGCCCTGGCGGTGATCGCAGTAGAGGATTTTATTGAATCCGCAGCAGCGACGGTGGGGGTGTCTGCGGCAGGTTTTATAGCAACCGTTACTGCTGCGTCGGGATTCCCCCTGACATGAAACTCAAACTCCACATCAGTTGGCGGGAGGCATTGTTTGTCGTCGCAGCACATGAAATTCAAAACGCCCTTTACCACAAAATCCTTCCGGCTTAATACTTTTATTTTTTGCCTGAAAACGGCTTTGTCGGCAAAATACTTCAGGACCATGTTAAAGTTTGGATCATTGTCAAGGATCGGTTTTTGCTCGAGCACCTTGCCCGACAGTGCATATTTTTCACTTTTGGTAAAGGAGAAGGTGGTTGGGATCGGTCCTTTTGGCGGAATATCCTGTGAATAAACATGCCAGTTTTTGTCTGCTGTGGCAATCAGCAACAGTGTTGCCTCCTCAGGTTTTGACTGCTCAACTTTAAAGGTCCATTTGACAGGGTCCAGGATTTGTGAAATGGAGAATAATGGTAAAACCAAGAGCCCCATCAGGCCAATCAGAGCTTTTTTCATTCGCAAAAGATTTTGAATGGCAAATTTAGAGAAAATTATGGTACTACCCTAACATACCTAAAAAAACGCGGGAAGTAGCTATGGATGGTTTGAAATGCGTAATTTTGCGGCAAATTAAAAATTCGGCATGAACATTCAATATATCGGTGAGCACCTCCTCCCCGGAGAAATGGGGAAATTTTTTGTATGGCTTGGATTTGGGACAGCAATCCTGGCTGCCATTTTCTATTCCCTCGACTTTTACCGGAAAGACAACCGCAGGATCTGGCTGAACAGTGCACGTGCGCTGTATGTTGTACATGCAATCTCCATCATATCTGTTGCGGTGGTACTCTATTTTCTCATTTTCAAACATTATTTTGAGTATTCCTATGTCTGGCAATATTCGTCGAAAGAGTTGCCAATGAAGTACATTGTATCCTGTTTCTGGGCAGGGCAGGAGGGAAGTTTCCTGGTTTGGGCACTCTGGCAGGCACTGATCGGGTTGGTCCTGCTGCGGCTGGCTCGCAAATGGGAATCGCCGGTAATGCTCATTTTTTCAATTTCACAGGCTTTTGTAACCTCCATGCTCCTGGGTGTGACATGGTTTGGTGTGAAGATCGGGGCTAGTCCGTTTGAATTGCTGAGGAGCACCATCGATACCGTAGAGGGCACCATATTTGCAATGCCCAACTACCTCACCATGGTTGGTGACGGAAACGGGTTGAATCCCCTGCTCGAAAACATCTGGATGACCATCCACCCGCCGATCCTGTTTCTTGGCTATGCGCTTGCCCTCGTTCCGTTCAGTTATGCCATCGCCTCCTTCATGAAAAAGGATTACCATACCTGGATCGGCCGTGCGCTGCCATGGACGTTGTTCGCCTTGCTGATGCTGGGCGCAGGCATCCTGCTGGGTGGTGCGTGGGCTTATGTTTCGCTTACATTCGGCGGTTTCTGGTCGTGGGATCCCGTCGAAAACTCATCACTCGTGCCATGGATGACACTCGTTGCCGGGTTGCATTTCATGTTGATATCACGCAGGCAGAATTATGCATTGCTCGCAGCCTATATTTTAATAACCCTGTCGTATGTACTGGTATTGTATGCAAGTTTCCTGACACGCAGCGGTGTACTGGCCGATACCTCGGCCCATTCATTCGGCGACAATGGCATGACACTGCAACTGCTTGTATACCTGCTGGTGTTTTTCGGGATGATGGTTGTGATGATTGCAGTTAATTTCAGGAAGTTCCATTCATCAAAGGAGGACATACTGTTATCCCGTGAGTTTTGGATGTTCATCGGCGCGATCATCATGGTCCTGGCTGCCTTCCAGATCGTTTTTACAACTTCGATCCCGGTATTCAACAGCCTGTTCCACACCGGCATCGCCCCTCCTGTCGACCGGGTTGGATTTTACAACCGCTGGCAAATGCCATATGCATTGCTGATCGCCGGTTTTATAGCTTTCAGCCAGTTTTTAACCTATAATTCCAACGAACCGGGCCAGTTTTTAAAGAAATTATTAATTCCGCTCATTGCCGCCATCGTCATCTGCATCCCCATGGTAGTTGCCGGGGTAATCACCCAGCTGAACTTTATTTTACTGGTCGTCTTTACCCTTTTTGCATTATTGTCATCCATTTACAACATGTTGTTCCTGGTTACCAAACCAAGAAATATCGGTGCCATCACGACACACATAGGTTTTGTGATTTTTGTCCTCGGAACGGTACTTACATTTTCCAACTCAAAGGTTATTTCAACCAATACCTCGAAATTCGACCTTGGCGACAGGCAGGCCAATGCCGAAAACCTTGTGCTGATGCGGAATGATACCCTTTACATGAATGGCTTTTATGTATCCTATGTAAGCAACAGGGTGCAGGGGAATACCACTGTTTACCGGGTTGATTTTCTGACCAGGAAAAAAGGAGTCTCACACCTGGAATTCTCACTCCATCCGTCTGTCAATGTTCATCCAAAGATGGGAGCGGTATATAACCCCGACACACGGCACTTCCTGGGACGTGACTACTATACCTATATTGCCACTGTCTCAAAGGAACCCGATTACATCGTGATCAAGGCCATCATGAACCCGTATATCAACATTTTATGGCTGGGTTCGGTTGTAATGACCCTTGGTTTTGCCATCGCTTTTGTGCGGAGGGCCCGCAGGAGATGGCAGGGCAATTCCTGATACGGACTCAGACCTCTTTAGCCTTATCCTCCAGCATCGGTACAAACCTGAATGCGCCATACTCTTTCTTTGTGAATGAGTTGTCGGCATTTTTGATGATGGTCGTCATGGTTTGAACGTCGTTGCCTCCGACCGGGATCACCAGGATCCCGCCGGGCTTGAGCTGCTCCAGCAGCGCCTCCGGGATATAAGGTGCGGCAGCTGTTACAATCATTTTGTCAAAAGGGGCATATGTAGGCAATCCCTTGTACCCGTCCCCGAAAAATGTTTTGATGGTAGGGTAACCCACCACCGGTAAAAACTTGCTGGTTCTGTCAAAAAGAGTTTTCTGCCGTTCAATGGAAAAAACCTTTGCGCCCAGTTCGGCGAGGATGCATGCCTGGTATCCCGAACCGGTCCCGATTTCAAGTACCTTGTCGTTTTTTTTGATCAGCAGCAATTCGGTCTGAAATGCTACGGTAAACGGCTGCGATATTGTCTGGCCGGCTCCGATCGGGAAAGGCTTGTCCTCGTATGCGTACTCCAAAAAGGATGAGTCAAAAAAGAAATGGCGTGGCACCGTTTCCAATGCATTCAGAACCTGCTGGTCGGCAATTCCCTTTTGCCTGATATTTTGTACCAGTAACTTCCTCAATCCCTGGTGCCGATAGGAGTCGACTGGTTTAACGATTGCCATGTGATTTGGTTTGTTAAAATTTTCACGAAAATACTAAATTCAGTAAGGGTAAAAACCTACCTTTGCAAAAAAAAATAAAATGCTGAAAATCGGAGTACTGGGAGCCGGGCATCTTGGCAAAATTCACTTGAAATGCATCAAGGAAATTCCTGAATTTGATCTTGTCGGATTTTACGACCCGGATGAAGCCAATGCAGAAAAAACAGCGCAGGAGTTTGGCATTAGGAAATGGGGATCACTCGATGATCTTATTGATGCCGTTGATGTCGTCGACATTGTCACCCCTACAATCTCACATTTCGAATGCGCGGCAAAGGCCCTGAAAAAGTGTCGCCATGTATTTATCGAGAAACCGATCGTGACAACACTGGAAGAGGCCCGTGAGCTGATTAAAATTGCCCGGGAAGCCAATGTAAAAGTCCAGGTTGGCCATGTTGAGCGGTTTAACCCGGCGTTTCTTGCCGCAGAAGCAGCATTCGATCGCCCCATGTTTATTGAAAGCCATCGGCTGGCCCAGTTCAACCCGCGCGGAACGGATGTTCCCGTGATCCTTGACCTGATGATTCACGACATCGACATCGTGCTGAGTGTTGTAAAAAGCAACATCAGGAAAATCAGTGCCAGTGGCGTGGCTGTCGTCAGCGATACGCCCGATATCGCCAACGCACGGATCGAATTCGACAACGGGTGTGTGGCTAACCTCACCGCAAGCCGTATTTCGTTGAAAAACATGCGGAAATCAAGATTCTTCCAGAGAGATGCCTACATTTCGGTTGATTTTCTGAAAAAGGAACTTGAAGTTGTCAAGATCAATGATGTAAACATCGATACCCCCCCCATGGGTTTTATCCTGGAACTCGGACCTGGGCGCGGGACCAAGCAGATCAACTTTGATAAACCCGAAATCAAACCCCTGAACGCGATTAAGGCAGAACTTGAAAGTTTCAATGCTGCTATCACCAACAACACCATCCCGATGGTCACCATCAATGACGGATACAGTGCCCTCGAAGTCGCTTATAAAATCATTGAAAAGATCAATCTGAACGCGGCAAACATGGCCTGAGAACTTGTTTGCAGCCTGTTCATTACTTTTGTTCACAGGTGAACAATATCAGCAATAACCGGCCGTTATCCATATCAGGAATCATTGATTTCAACCCATTATGACGATATGATTTACAGGAGACTCCTTCGCAATATCTTTTTTTTATGCATCCTGTTTATCACTGTATCATCCTGTGAAAAATTTTCGGGCGATCAAACCATCCCGGCATACCTTTCCATTGATTCAATCTACATCACCACCAATGAAGCGCAGGGCACTGCATCCCAGCGGATTACAGATGCCTGGGTGTATGTTGACGATGAGTTTCTCGGTGCATATGAACTGCCTGCCCGGTTTCCCGTGTTAAAATCGGGGAAACACCAGCTGAAAATATGGTCAGGCGTCAAGAAAAACGGCATTGCAGCCACGCGGGTGAGTTATGAGTTTTATAATCCGATTTCCAGGGAGATCAATCTCGTGCCTGACAGTACCCTGAAAACCGGTGTGATGGCAACAACCTACCAGGCCAAAACTTCATTCACCTGGATGGAAAATTTTGAAAGTGTGTCGTTATCCCTTGATACCACAAGCGGAAGCCTGGCAACCATAAAACTGACACCGGCCGATAGTGCAGTTACCTTCGAGGGGTATCATTCAGGCATGGTTGTTTTGGATGCTACCCATGATTATTTTGAATGTCAGACACATACGGAATATCCCATTCCATATCAGCAGGTTTTCCTTGAGATGAATTTTAATTGTTCAAATCCTTTTGTGGTAGGTCTTTTCACTTACGGGACCAGCATTCTTTACCAGACCCCGGTGATCACGCTCAACCCCACAAACGGGCAATGGAAGAAAATATACATCGATTTAACGACAACCCTGAACGCGTATACGGCAATGTACTCATTCCGGGTGTATTTCAGGGCGTTCAAAGATGCGGGAATGACCAAATCGGGCATCCTGCTGGATAATTTAAAGATAGTAACTCGCGCTTCAAAGTGAACATATGGCCGATTGAAGGCTGAACAGCTGAATTATGAATAAACGGTTACAGGTTATAAAATATATTGCTGCCGATTTTTTTACGGCTTTTATCGCCTGGACTTTGTTCTTTATCTACAGGAAATATGCCGTAGACCATAACGTATTCAGCCATCTCAACGACATCATCCTTGATAAAAAACTCTATTACGGGGTGACCATTATCCCGTGCTTCTGGCTTATCCTCTATACCCTGATCGGTACATACCGCAAAATATTCCGTAAAGCCAGGCTCCGTGAATTTGCCCAGACGATCCTGATTACATTCATTGGAGTTACTATCCTGTTCTTTACACTGATCCTGGATGATGTGATCATCAACCAGCATACCTATGTGGAGTTCTTTTTTATCCTGTTCACGCTACACCTGTTTTTTACCGGGCTGTTCAGGTTCCTGCTTACTTCATCGGCTGCGAATAAAATTCACCACAAGATAATAGGGTTCAACACCATCATCATCGGAAGCAACGGCAATGCAGTTTCAATTTACGAAGAGATCGAAAACCAGGAAAAATCATCCGGCAACAAATTTGTCGGCTTTATCAATGTCGAAGGATACAGCAGGTACAAACTTGCCGAGTCGATACCTCACCTGGGCGGATTGCAGGATCTCAACAGGCTTGTAAAAGAGCTGAACATTGAGGAAGTGATCATTGCCATCGAACACTCCGAAAACCACACGATCGAAAACATCATCACCCAGCTTGAAGACACGGATGTGGTGATTAAAATCATTCCGGCTATGCAGGACATTCTCATGGGTTCGGTAAAAACAACATCTATTTTCCACGCCCCGCTCATTCAAATTTATCCCGACCTCATGCCCGACTGGCAGATGTCGCTGAAACGGATCCTCGACCTGGTTATTTCAATCCTGTGCCTGATCATTCTCTCCCCGGCGATGATCATCACGGCTATTATCATCAAGGTCACCTCTCCCGGCCCGGTTTTCTTTTCGCAGGAACGGATCGGGATCAAGGGCAAACCATTTAAAATGCATAAATTCAGGACCATGTACCGCGACGCTGAGGTTACCGGGCCGCAGCTCTCTTCAAAAAATGATCCCCGGATCACCCGGTTCGGACGGTTCCTGAGGCAATTCAGGGTGGATGAGATACCCCAGTTCTATACGGTGCTTAAAGGGGATATGAGCCTTGTCGGCCCCCGGCCTGAACGCCAGTTCTACATCGACCTCATCACACAGCGTGCACCCCATTACCGGTTGCTCCACAAGGTTAAGCCCGGAATTACTTCGTGGGGGCAGGTGAAATATGGTTATGCCGAAAACCTGGATCAAATGGTTGAACGGCTGAAGTTTGACATACTCTACATTGAGAACATGTCGCTTGCGATGGACTTCAAGATCTTAATCTATACCATCCTGATCATCATCCAGGGCCGCGGGAAATAAGAGGATCTCCAGTTTTTTCATGACTTCGGTTGCCTTTCCCTGCAGGAAAATATCCGTGATTTTATCCGTGAAATTTGATGGCTCAGGATTCACCTCGATGATGGTAGCCCCATACTCCTTTGCCATAAACGGTATCTGGTTGGCAGGCATCACTTCACCTGTAGTCCCGATGACCAGGAACACATCAGAGAGTGTGGCTGCTTCGTAGGCTTCTGCCAGCGGTAACTGCGGAATGGCTTCCCCGAAAAAGACAAAATCGGGCTTGAGGATACCGCCACACTCCCGGCAGGTGGGGGGAACGTGTTCAAGGCTGATCTCGCCTGAACGATATTTCCGGTGACATTGCAGGCACAGGAGGGTTTTTGAATTCCCGTGAAACTCGGATATGATGGCCGATCCCGCTTCCTGGTGCAGGTTGTCGATGTTCTGGGTGATGGTTCTGCCCAGCAGGCCCTCCCGCTCCATCCTGGCCAGGACCAGGTGTGCCGCATTGGGTTTGGCCATGCCGAAAAAATCATAAAATATCTCCTTGATCACCACCCACGACCCTGCAGGATCTTTGAGAAAATAGTTCAGGTCGAGCACTTTGGGGTCATATTTCTCCCACAGCCCCCCGCTGCCACGGAAAGAAGGGATCCCGCTTTCGACGGAGATCCCTGCGCCCGTAAATGCCGTTGTGAACCGCGAACGTTTCAGGATGAGGGTGGCTTCTTTGATCTTATCGGTCATCTTGAGAAGTACTTATTTCAGCCAGCGGTCAAGCCAGTTATAAAATGTACGTTGCCATAATATCCCGTTCTGCGGTTTCAGCACCCAGTGGTTTTCATCGGGGAAATAGAGAAACTCCGCAGGAATCCCGCGCAAAATAGCCGCGTTGAAAGCTTGCATGCCCTGTGTAGCAACGATTCGGTAATCGAGTTCGCCGTGGATGCAAAGGATCGGGGTGTCCCAGTTTTGTACAAACCGGTGGGGGGAGTTGGCGAAGGAGCGCTGGGCGATTTTATTGTTTTTATCCCAGTAAGGCCCGCCAAGGTCCCAGTTGACAAACCACATCTCCTCGGTTTCAAGATACTGGGCTTCAAGATTAAACATGCCGTCGTGGGCAATAAATGCCTTGAAGCGCTTGTTATGGTTGCCGGCAAGCCAGTATACCGAAAATCCGCCATAACTGGCCCCGATGCAACCCAGTTTATCTTTGTTCACATACGGTTCCTTTGTCATGGCGTCGATGGCACTTAAATAGTCTTTCATGTTTTGCCCGCCGTAGTCACCGCTGATCTGTTCGTTCCATGCCTGTCCGAACCCCGGCAACCCCCTGCGGTTTGGAGCCACAATGATATAACCGTTGGCAGCCATCATCTGGAAATTCCAGCGGAATGACCAGAACTGGCTGACAGTGCTTTGCGGTCCCCCTTCGCAATAAAGCAACGTCGGGTATTTCTTTGTTGAATCAAAGTGGGGGGGGTAAATAATCCAGGTATGCATGTCCTTGTTGTCGCTTGTCTTGATCCACCGCTGTTCGATACGTGCCAGGGCGAGTTTGTCGAGGACATCCTTGCTGGTGGTGGTGATCTGGGTGTCTTTCCCGGTTGCGGGGTCCACCGAATAGAGTTCAACAGGCATCGACATCGACATGCGCGATGCTATCAGCTTATCGCCTGCTGGAAATACACCGGTGTAATCATGGATACCTTCTGTTATTTTTGTGATCTTGCCATCTGCCAGGTCAAGCCGGTAGATATCGTCGTTGGCATGGTAATCGCTGATGAAATAGACCGATTTGTTGTCATCCGACCATGCAAGGCTCTCGGCGTTCTGATCAAAACTCTTTGTAAAATCAACTTTAGTTTTGGAATCAACATCATAAACAAACAAGCGGTTTTTATCCGACTCGTAGCCATCCCGTTCCATACTTTGCCAGGCGATCTTTTTACCATCGCCCGAGAATACGGGAGCAACATCATAACCCATCATGCCTTCGGTGATGTTGCTGGTTTTTCCGCCGTCCAGTTCATAGAGGTAAATATCTGAATTTGTCGATTTGGCGTATTCAACACCCTTTTTCTTCCTGCAGGTGTACGCGATCACTTTGCTGTCGGGACTCCAGTTGATCTGTTCCATACCGCCAAAGGGCATCAGCGGGGATTCGTATGGCTCATTCAGCATGATATCAGTTCCCTTTGTGATGTTTGCGGAGGTGATATCGGCAACAAAGATGTGACTGTATGCCTGCACCCAGGTATCCCAGTGCCGGTACATCAGGTCATTGTAGATCCTGCCACTTGCCTTCGGAAGATCGGCAAAGAGATCCTGGTGTTGTTTTTCAGGGACAACATCGGCTGTATAAAGGATCTTTTTCATATCCGGTGCATATTTGAAGCCGTTGATCCCATTGTCGATGTTGGTGACCTGCTTCCGGCTGTTCCCGTCGGGATCCATTTCCCAGACCTGCATCGAACCGCTTTCTGCCGACATGAAAACAACTTTTTTTCCGTCAGGGGTCCACATGGCCTGGTATTCGCTGAATTTAGTGGTGGTGATCCGTTTGAGATTCTGCCCGTCGGTTCCGATGGTGTACAGTTCACGGTTGCCCTTGTTCTGGGCAACATCGTAGTAGGTTACCCCGTACAGCACCGTTTTTTTGTCGGGTGAAAGTTCCGGTTCGCTTAACCGGCCAAAGCTCCACAACACTTCGGGTGTCATCAGGTCACTCTTCAGTGCAATGGCTTGTTTTTCAATGAGCGGTGCCTCTTCCGCTTTTTTCTCCTTCGGTTTGCATGAATAGAGCCCTGCAAACAAGGCCATGAGTAAGAAAAGGGATAATTTTTTCATGTTGATTTTTAATTTAACTTGATTTAAAATACTTTTGGCACAAATATAATAAGTCCTGCAATTACCGCCCCGGCCGCTGCCAGCAGCACTGCTGCAGCCGAAATGTCCTTGATCAGCCCGGCCTGCTCATGAAATCCGGGTGATACAAAATCAACCAGTTTTTCAATGGCCGTATTCATAATTTCCATGGCCAGTACCAGGGAGATGGTCAATACGATGATACACCATTCAACGGCGGTCAACCTCGCAAATATGCCGGCCACCATGACAAGACAGGACACAACAATATGAATCCATACATTTTGCTGGGTGCTCAGCACCATTCTCAGCCCATTGAATGCAAATCCAAAACTTTTCAATACTTTCTTCGCTCCTGCGCGCCCTGGCTGTGAAAAATTTCTGGTCACGTAATTTTTTTAGATGTACCTGCTGACCCTTGTGCTGTAAACCAACCAGCTTTTACCGAACCGTTCCGCCAGAAAGGACTCCTCCTGCCTGATTATTTTATGATGCATGTAAATACTGAAGATGGTGAATGAAACATTGATCAGGTCGGGAAAATAGATGCAGGATGCTATCGCGATCATGTGAACTCCTGCGTACATAGGGTTTCGCGTCAACCGGTAAATGCCATGGGTTTGCAACTTGATTTCCTGGTCGGTGATACCCATTTTTAACGATTTACCTAGGTTTACTACTGAAAATGAAACGATTACCACCCCGGCATACAGAATGCCTACAGCTGTCCAGGAAAGGAAGTCGGGTAGATAAATAAAACCGACCATGGGGTTGATCGCTTTCAATATGAATAGGGCCCATGTGGTAAAAATTGCGATTTTAGCTGAATAAAAATAGAGTTTTTCTATGGTTGGCCTCCCGAAAAACTCAGATCCGGAATTCCGAAGCCGGATCAATTGGGTGGTTAAAACCATTAAAAGAAATGTAAATGCTGTCAGGACAAAATAGCTGTGGACCGGCATCTTTTTTTTTGTAAATTTAGATAAATTTCTCTTTTCCCGGAACCTGTTAGACCATATTTTTCAATACGATATTGACTACCTTTGCCACTCATTCGTTTCATGCATGTCGACAATCCTTCAAGTTGAGAATCTGGCCCGTTCCTATGGTGAAAAGAACCTGTTTGAAAATATCTCATTTGTTCTGAGCCAATCTCAAAAAGTAGCACTTATTGCGCGAAACGGCGCAGGGAAAACCAGCCTGCTCAACATCATCGCAGGGCTTGAACCCTGCGATGCCGGTACCGTAACGCTTTTTAACCGCGATTCGTTCGAATATCTTAGGCAGGAGCCGGACCTGGATGAATCCAAAACAGTGTTTGAGGAGGTATATTCCCATTCAAATGACATTCAGAAAACGATCCTGAATTATGAACATGTCATTAAAAGCGAGAACAAGGAGGATATCCAGCATGCGATTGAGCAAATGGACGCCATCCAGGGCTGGGAATACGAAACCCGTGTAAAGCAGATACTAACCCAGCTTAAGTTGCCGGATCTTGACCAGCGCATCGGCGAACTCTCTGGCGGGCAGCGCAAACGTGTGGCGCTCGCAAAAGTCCTTATCACCGAACCCACATTCCTAATCATGGATGAGCCGACCAACCACCTTGATGTGGAGATGATAGAATGGCTCGAAGAGTACCTGTCGAAAGCCAGCATCACCCTGCTCATGGTGACCCACGACCGGTACTTCCTCGACCGGGTGTGCGATGAAGTGCTCGAGATGGAAAATGCGGCGGTGTACAAGTACAAGGGAAATTACTCCTATTTCCTCGAAAAGCAGGCTGAACGGATTGATAACCAGAATAAAGAGGTGGAGAGGGCGCAAAACCTCATGCGCACCGAACAGGAATGGATGCGCCGCATGCCCAAGGCGCGCACCACCAAGGCCAAGGCCCGTATCGACAGTTTTTATGAGTTGCAGGAGAAAGCATCCGGAAAAGTTTATGAGGAGCGGATGAACCTTAACATTGAAGGTGTCCGGATGGGGAATAAGATCCTGGAAATCAACGATGTTTCGTTCAAATGGGGCGAACTTGCCATCCTGAAAGGATTCACCTATACCTTCAAACGCCGCGAAAAGGTCGGGATCGTCGGAAAAAACGGCTCCGGCAAGTCAACCTTCCTCGATGTCATCACCGGAAGGATCAGGCCGCAAAAGGGGCATATTCAGACCGGTGAAACGATCCAGTATGGGTATTACAAGCAGCAGGGGCTGGTGTTCAACGAAGACACCAAGGTGATCGATGTGGTGAAGGAAATTGCGGAAGTCGTTAAACTGGGAAATGGCGACACAATTACGGCAGCCGCATTCCTGAACTATTTTATGTTCCCGTATCCGTCACATTTTCAGTCTGTTTACAAATTGAGCGGGGGCGAAAAGCGGAGGCTGTACCTTATCACGGTGCTTATGCGCAGCCCAAATTTCCTGATACTTGATGAGCCCACCAACGATCTCGACATCCTTACCCTCAATGTACTTGAAGAGTATCTCGCCTCCTTCAACGGGTGCGTGGTGGTTGTAACCCACGACCGCTATTTCCTCGACAAAATCGTCGATCATCTTTTTGTGTTTGAGGGAGATGGTGTGATCAAGGATTTCCCGGGGAACTATACACAGTACAAGGCGTGGAGCGACGACCGCAAGAAGAAGGAGCAACTGCAAAAACGCATCACCATAAAGATCGCCGAGGCGGCAAAACCGGTGGCAGCTATATCCAATAAGTTGTCATTCAAGGAGAAACGGGAACTGGAAGATCTTGAAAAGGAGATCGCAATGCTGGAAGCCGAAAAATCGGCGATTGAAGCGGATCTTGAATCAGGAGATCTCAAGCCGGAAGCATTGACGCAACGCTCGGAGCGATGGGCGGCAATCCTGCCGGAGATTGAGCAAAAGACCGACCGCTGGATGGAACTGAGCGACCGGGCTTCATAGTCAAGGTTTTTTATCAAATTGCCTGGCATTTAAATAGTTGAACAGATGAGGACGTTGTTGATTACCGCGTTTCTTATTTTAATCATTGTTCCCGCCTTTTGCGAAGATTTCACCATTACCCTCGACGGTCGGAAACTCTCAAGTCCCCTGTCACGATATTATATTGCAGATGTGTTTCTTGGTCAAAAAGAAGACTCCTGCGTGGGGTATGTCCATCCTTACGGCCCAAACAGGATCAACCCGGTCTTTTTCAAGAGGAACATCCGGGAAGAAGTGAAAAATTTCCTCCTTGGTTCAATGCCGGTGCAGACCGGTCTCAACCCTTTGATCGTCAGGGTTAATCGTATTTACATGTATGAGGTTACAAAAGGCACCTATGAATATACCGGCATTGAACTGGGCCTGAGTTTTATTTGTCCCCGGGATTCCGGGCTGGTGGAAGACTTTACCTCTGCGGTCTCCCTGGAAATATTCCAGAAAAATATTCCGGCCGGTTTCGGGCAGGTTGTGGCCATGGCGTTTGACCAGTGTTTCAGCCAGTATGCGGACCGGATGGAGCAGGGTTTGACCAGGCCGAAGGTCATCACCACGGAGCAACTCGGGCAAAATCCGATCAATAAACATGAGTGTCTCAATTGTTTTTCAGCCCTAAAGCCACGCAAGGGGTTGTATCACAGCTTCTTTGATTTCAGGGATAACACGCCGGATTCAACGGTCGATTTTAAAATTCTCCACGACTACAACACCGGCCAGCCTTTACTGTCCAAAGCCTTCCTTAAATTCCCGAAAGGATACAAACCAGGTGAAATCTGGGGTTTTTGCGAAGGTGATTCTGTCTATTTCAACAATGGCCGATCTTTCTCGGCGTTAACCCTGGAAGGAGATTTGTTCGTTACCTTCAACAGGTCCTCTGAATTTACACGGGATGTTGTTTCCGCGGCAATTTTCGGAGGTGTATTCGGAGGTGTGATCGGTGCTTCCCTGTTGGGAGGAGTTGCTGCCGTAAGTTCAGACCCTGACCTGGCTGCAAAATTCAAACTCGATCTGTTTGCTGGAAAACTGTTGCCATATGATGAGGCAGATTATACCCGGATCTCCTCGAGGGTTGTGCTTTTTCTTTCAAGAGTGTCAGATCCCGGGGTAAGCCTGGCTGTTTATGTGAACGGAGAGCGTCAATGTGAAATGTTGCCCGGCAACTATGTCACCCTCGGCCTATCCTGTCATTACCCTGTTGCAAGGATCAGGCTGGTCGCTTCTTCAGGAGGGGAAACTGCCGGAGATATCCCTGTGGAACTGTACAAGACCGAAGTATTGTTGCTGAAGGTCAAGAAGAACCATGAAGTGGTAATCAGTCACCTTCATGACCAGATGAAAAAGGACCTGCTGAAAAAGCGGACCATTGAGAACACACCCTGCAGGGCCCAGCTCTAGTTCAAAACCACGTTGCCATTTACTGAATGACTTCTATAGTGGAACATTGCCGGTTTTAAAATAAGCCAGGTTACTGCTTGACCAGTTCCACGCGCCGGTTTAGTTTGCGCCCGTCCTCATGGTCATTGCTGGCCACCGGAGCCGTGGGCCCATCGCCGCAGGGCTTCAGCCTGGAGGCGTCGGCACCATAGGAGGTTGCCAGTGCATTCACCACGGCGGCAGCCCTTTCCTGCGACAACTTCATGTTTGCTTCCAGTGTTCCGACATTGTCAGTATGTCCTACTACAAAGAGTTTGAGACTGGCATCCTCCTTCAGTAATTTTGCAATTTCCTGCAGGGCTGCCTTTGATTCAGGTTTTACATCCGCCTTGCCGGTATCGAAATAAATTCCATATAGCGTGGCTTTCCCAGATTCCCTGATACTTTTATTCATGGTACTTGCATCAGCCACTACATCCTGTTTCATTGCCTGCTTTTCGATAAGGCGAACGGAGTACGAGCCATTGCCGTTGGCGCTCACGTAAGCCCAGGTTTCCATGGTGTTTTTAACCACTTTGACAACTACATCTTCGCCAGGATCCTGAAATTCATAGACGAGCTGCCCTCCCACCGATTTGGCTGCATTGATATAATTGGTGCCGATTTGCAAAGGGCTGGGAATTTGTATATTATCGTTGGCGTCATAGATGATGAACAGTGAATGCCCCTGTACCACCTGGGTTTTTTCATGACCTGTCCTGAATTCATACTGGTCGAATTGAAGGTCGTCATACCGGTATATATGATAACCGGGCATTCTTGTGAAGAGGGCAGGGTCCTTGCTGCCTTCTGCATCATTCTGCGCCATTGCCTTAAAAGTTGTCAGCACAAAAAGTCCTGCCAGCATGAAAATGGCTGACATTAAGTGTTTCTTTTTCATTTTGTCATTATTTTGAATTGTACTCTGATAAGGTTCGTAAGTTTTGGCTGAAAGCCTGCTCTTGCATCAGCCGGTCAATTATTTGATGAAACATTATAAAATTACAATAAAATTCAGCATAACAACCTCTCATATTATCCGATAATCTTTATCCGGTATTCACCTTTTCGATCCAATCCTTCGTGTATTCCAGGATAGTTCTTTTTTCTGGTTCATTATGAAGTTCGTGGTACATTCCTTCCCATGGTTTAAAGGTATTTTGAACGATCAGTTTTGTGGACAATTCAAGGGTGGCTCGAAAAGAGGTAAGGTGGTCGTCAGTGCCGTGCATGAGCAGCATCGGGCAATGGACTTTGCCGGCATGTTCCATGGCATATTCACCGGCATTGGAAATTTCGAAGTAGGTCCGCACCGAAATTAGATGATGAACAAGAGGATCGGCCATGTATTTTCTCACAACTTCCTCATCATGGCTCAGCCAGGAGGGGATGATCTCATCGGGACGTGGGAGGGAGGGGAGTACCCTGTTTGCCAGGGTGGCCATGACTGCCTTGAGAAGCGGAGGCTTGACGTTCAGCCGGAGCCACGGGCTGGTAGCCACTGCGCAGACCACCGGCGGAGCATGCCTGATGAGGTAGTTCAGGACCAGGTTTCCGCCCATGCTGTGACCGTATAATATCACCGGCAGGGATGGGTGCCGCTTGCTGACAACTTCCAGGAAAAGGCTGATGTCGTCCATCACGATGTCAAAGGATGGGAAATGGCCTCTTTTTCCAAAGGACCGCCCATTCCCGCGAAGATCAACGATGATCATGGCATAGCCGGCAGCGGTAAAAAAAGCCCCGGCATGGCAATAGCGGCCGGCATGGTCGCTCAGTCCATGGACCAGGAGTATTACGGCTTTCGGTTTCCCGGGAGGGGACCATTCGCAGGCAAAAAAGGATTGCCCGTTACGATAGGGGATATAGAAGCCGGTTTCATCCATGGCATAAATGTAGTAAATCTATTGAACATTTTTCCTGATCCTTTTACAGCCGATCTAAAAAACTGCTATATTTGTACACTGAATGTTTCGAAAGAACACATCCTGATGTATCAACACTTGCGGTAGTAGCTCAGTTGGTAGAGCATCAGCTTCCCAAGCTGAGGGTCGTGGGTCCGAATCCCATTTACCGCTCACCCCGAAATTCACCAAAATATCCCGAAATGCACTTCTGACAAGAGCTTTCGGGATTTTTTATTTCCACTAAATGCCCAAATCCTCAATTGCATCACCGAACGAGCCTGTATAGCCATCTCCACCTCTCCCGGTGCCGTCATCCGCCTCGGCAAAGCCCTTGAAAAATTAGGCTTCGAAAAACGTAAATCAACGGCATTTTCCTCTTGGCCATCCAGAAACTAGCCTCCGTCCCTGCCAATTCCTAAAAAACATCAAACAATTTATCCTTTCTCATTCAAATGTTCATACAACTGATTATTCCGACGATTCGGCGCCACCCATTCCGACGCATTCGGCGCCACCTAATCGGATGGCGGATTTGTTAAACAATATTAGTCATTTTTTTCATTTCTTTTCTTTCTTAAAGAGTCTCCTTTCAGATCAAATCTGTGT
>JAPLDF010000074.1 GCA_026391835.1 Bacteroidota bacterium | reverse complement strand
TCGCAAGACTCGGAGGATATAGCGGTTATGCAGCCCAATCACCTCCAGGCCCCTTAACCCTTAAATGGGGCCTGGACCAGTTTAATATGATGCGAGATGGTTACTATATTATGGAAAAAGATGTGTAGAAAGAGTAGCCCCGGGGGAGAGGGGGAGAACCTTCCC
This sequence comes from Bacteroidota bacterium, assembly GCA_026391835.1. Classification (GTDB taxonomy): domain Bacteria; phylum Bacteroidota; class Bacteroidia; order Bacteroidales; family FEN-979; genus CAIVAT01. The sequence goes on along the minus strand of JAPLDF010000074.1, from coordinate 128,686 downwards.
CGGAACAGCGAATCCCCCCCTCTCCTTCAGGAGAGGGGCAGGGGGTGAGGTGCCTTCGCAATTGCCAGGGGTTGAGGTGCCTTCACATCTGCCAGGGGTTGAGGTGCCTTCACATCTGCCAGGGGGTGAGGTGCCTTCACAATTGCCAGGGGGTGAGGTGCTTTCCAGCACTACGGTTGTGATTGATTTTACGTCCCCCGACACCGTTTGTGTTGGCGGAACTGTGAACATTACGAACCTGTCGCAGGGGGCTGCCACCTGGTACTGGAACTTCTGTTCCGGAAATGCGAATACAAATCCTACCGGGGTGAACATCGGCAATCCCGGGAGTTTATTAAGCATCCCCACCTATATCACGCTGGTTAAGGAGGGGAATAACTGCTACTCCTTTATCAGTTGCCAGGGGGTAGGGGTGATCCGTTATTTTCATGGCACCAGCTTTGCCAACAATCCCATCTCCTGGACCAACCTGGGGCAATTTGGCCTGATCAATTTCAACGAGGAGGGAATCCAGGTAAAATACGACAACGGGAACTGGTATGGATTTGTAAACAGCTACACGACCATCATCCGGCTCAATTTTGGCAATTCACTGGCAAACACGCCTACTGCCACCGACATTGGCCCGTTTCCCACTTTCAATATGCCCCATGGCCTGGTGATCACAAAGGTAGGAAGCACCTGGCTGGGGTTTGTCACCTGTTCACTAGGGCAAAGCCTGAGCCGCCTGAACTTCGGAACCAGCCTGGCCAACATCCCGATTCTCACTGATTTCGGAAGCCTGGGCGGCGTGCTGATCCAGCCATTCTCCATCTGCCTGGTAGAGGAGAATGCCCTGTGGTACGCCATGATCATGGCAAGCGGTACTTCCCTGGCACGCATCACCTTCGGTTCCTCCCTCCTGAACCCACCCACAGGCGTGAACCTGGGAAATCCCGGGGGATTTAATGCTGCACTCGGGATGACATTCCTGCGTGACTGCGAATCCACCACCGGTTACTGGACTAACTACCTGCCAAACGGGCAACTGGGCAAACTGACCTTCCCTTCAGGTATCACGGGCCCGGTTACCGGGACCATATTGGGAAATATCGGAGGACTTGCCCGCCCCAGCCTGTTTTCGGAGCTTTTCAGGGAGAACGACAACCTTTATGCATATATCTGCAACCGCGACAACGGCACGCTGACCAGGCTGACATTTCCGCCATGCACCAACGCATCGGTTCCCTCCTCAACCCTGTTCACCCCGCCCCCATATTCCTACAACCAGGCCGGCACCTACAACATTCACCTGATCCTTGATGAAGGGTTGCCGACCATGGCAAGTTTATGCAAGCCGGTGGTGGTGATGGAACCACCGGTCATTAACCTTGGAAACGACCGGGCCATCTGCCCGGGAAGTTCTGTTATCCTTGATGCCGGGGCGCTTTATACCAGCTACCTTTGGTCAAACGGGGCAACCACGCGCACCATCACCGTTTCAGCGGCAGGGACCTATTCTGTCACCGCCACGCGGTGGGGGTGCACGGCCGGAGATGAAGTGGTCGTTTCGATGCTGACCGCCCCGCAGGTGGATCTTGGCCTGGATGTCACCATCTGTGCAGGGCAAACCCATACCTTCAATGCCGGGTTATGCAACGGGTGCACCTACCAGTGGGCCAACCTCACCACCGGGCAGCCGAACATCGGTACAGGACCTACCTATACCACCGGTACTGCCGGGGAGTACCAGGTTACCGTTTTGGACGCCAATAACTGTCCCGGAAGCGATGTAGTTCAGCTATTTGTGGATCCCCTTCTCCCTGTCAGCATAAGCATAACGGCCTCATCAACCACCGTTTGCGAGGGTACCGCAGTTGACTTTACAGCCTTTGCAACAACGGGCGGAAGTTCACCGTTGTTTCAATGGAAAGTTAATGGGACCAGCCAGGGTGCGAACAGTTCATCCTTTACCTGGATTCCGGCCGATGGCGATTGCGTCATGTGTACCCTTACTTCAAGCAATGCCTGCACTTCGGGAAACCCGGCCACCTCCAACCAGATCTGTATGACGGTAACCCCTGGAATGACGGTCGGCATAAACATTGCTGCATCGGCCAACCCGGTCTGTGCAGGTACATCCATAATCTATACTGCCACACCGGTGAATGGCGGTACAACTCCTGCCTATCAATGGGTTGTGAACGGCATAAATGTTCCCGGTGCAACCAATTCAACTTATTCACTCGTCCCGGTGAACGCCAGTGCGATCCAGTGTATCCTGACGACCAATGAGGCATGTATCAGCGGAAGCCCGGCGGCTTCTAACATCATCACCATGACCGTCAACCCGCTGTTACCGGTCGGCATTTCCATTGCGGCAACAGGGAACCCGGTATGTGCCGGTAATTCAGTTACCTTCACTGCAACGCCTGTGAACGGTGGATCCACTCCTGCTTATCAGTGGCTGGAGAATGGATTGAATGTTCCCGGAGCTACCAGTCCGACCTACACCTTCATTCCTGTAAACGGCACTATGGTTCAGTGTGTGCTGACTTCCAATGAAACATGCACCAGCGGAAACCCGGCCACATCGAACACAATCGTCATGACCGTCAACGCATTGCTGGCAGTTAGCCTGTCCGTTGCGCCGTCATCAAACCCTGTTTGCAGCGGCACCCTGGTTACTTATACAGCAATACCGGTGAATGGCGGAACCACTCCTTTGTACCAATGGATGGTAAACGGAGCGATTGTCCCCGGTGCTACCAATTTAACCTACTCGTTTGTTCCTGCCAATGGCAATACCATCGAATGTATGCTGACTTCCAATGAATCATGCTCCAGCGGAAACCCGGCCACCTCAAATTTGGTGGTGATGTCGGTAAATCCATTATTGCCGGTGAGCATTTCCATTGCTGCGTCAGCGAACCCCGTATGTGCAGGAACTTCAGTTACCTTTACTGCAACACCTGTGAACGGGGGGCCTGCGCCCGGTTACCAGTGGATGGTCAGCGGTGGCATTACCGGTTCAAATGATGCGGTGTTTGTTTATACGCCCATTACCGGCGACCTGGTGTCCTGCATGTTGAGTTCAGGCCTGGCGTGTGTGAGCAACAATCCCGCCACTTCAGGAACTATCCTGGTATCGACCTACCCGGTACCCGATGTTTCCTTCGGCATTTGTTTTGACAATATCACCACCACCAATGCCAAACCTTTCAAATTAAAAGGAGGCTTGCCACCGGGTGGAACCTACAGCGGACCGGGCGTAAATTCATTCACCGGCGTCTTTGATCCTGCCATTGCCGGCATCGGGACGCAACCGGTTACCTACAGCTATACGAACACATATTCCTGCACCAAAACTGCCACCGTGAACATTGAAAACCTCGCGGTTACCTCCTTCACATGCGGAAGGCTGCTCACCGACATCCGCGACAACAAAACTTACCCAACCGTTCAGATCGGCACTCAATGCTGGATGCAGGCGAATCTGGATTTCGGATTTGGGATTTCGGAATTATTACAGCAAACCGACAACTGTGTAGCAGAACATTACTTCCGGAATTCAAAATTCGTTGATCAATATTCAATATTCTACCAGTGGGACGAACTCATGCGTTACACCCCCGCCCAATCCTCCCAGGGGATCTGCCCACCCGGCTGGCATGTGCCAACAGCCGCCGAGTGGGATCAATTGCTCTCATTCAACGACGGTGCGGGACTTGCCGGCGGCACCCTGAAGGACATGCTGCTCTCCAATGGCTTTCAGTCAGAACAATATGGCATTTTCTACCTGAACAAAGTGTGGAGCTTTACCACCGGGCCAACTGCCGGGTCGATGTACTGGACCTCCACCCCCTCGGGCACAACACGCGCGGTTGCCAGGGGCATCAATGATTTCAACCTGAGTGTTTCAAGGTATGAAGGCGCAAGGGGAAATGCGTTCCCGGTGAGGTGCCTTCGGGATTGAAAGGTGGCTGGCAGCCAGGCAATTCATTTAAAACTCCATTAAATGACAATAATCGAATAACCGGTATGAAATCTTTCTTCTCATTGCTGTTATTCATCCTGCATTCAGTTATTTGTTCCCAAACAGTTCTTTTTAAAGGGATTATAAAGGATGAACAAACCCTGAGGCCCATTCGGGATGCCAATGTTAAAGTTTATGGAACGACCCAGGGAACATCGACGGGTCAGGCCGGAAATTTTTCATTAAAATTGAGCAAGTTTCCTGCAACCCTGGTATTCACCTGCATCGGTTATGAAGTTGCAACGTATAATGTTACAGGCACTTCTCATGCAACCATTGACTTCCTGCTTCAGCCAAAATCATACATGCTCGGTGAGGTCGATATCTCCTCGAAGAGATATACCTTCCTGTTTAAAGACAATAATTATTCGGTGCTTGATTATGAAATAGCGGGCGACAATGTCCTGTTACTTGTATACAGGTACCAGTTGAATCAATCTCAACTTGTTTTAATGAACAGGAGCGGTGATACGCTGGCCATTTCAGATTTGCCGGAAAAACCGCCGTCGCGGCTTTATAAAGATTTCCTTTTCAATGTTCATTACTTCACCAGGGCGAATAATTCATACCAGTGCTTTTACAACGAACAGGATGGCAGCATCGGTTTTTTCAAAAAGACCACAGTTGATTCATTGCATTTGTTTGTAAAACCGTTTATTTTCAAAATGGGCGACCGGCTGTATTTCCAGGAAAAAGTGGCATCCGGCTTCGGAACAGCCTTTGGATTTTATGAAAAGGGAGCCGGCAAAAAATATATCAGAAATTTCCTCAATGAAGGAAAAATATCGGAAAGCGCTGATGACCGGAAATTTTACGACAAATGGAACACGGCCCAGGGTGCAAGTTATCTGCTGGCGATGGATGATATTGAAAGTGACCTGGCTTTCGATTTTTCACTGTCACGTACCGAGGGTGGCGCATTTGGTAAAAATGAAGCAAGGGCCCATCAATTTGAATTTTACAATATGATTTACCCTGTTGTCAAAACAGCGGATGACAATATTGCCTTCTTTAATTTTGCCCGCGACACCCTCGAACTGATGGATAAAAATGGCAACATCTCGGGAGCAACCCCCATTACATTTCATAAGGAATCAAAAGTGAAGGCTGATACCGGTCATTCAGTCAGGTTGTCGAATGCCGGCTGGCGCTGGGCAAGTATGATCCTGGCTGATGAATATTCGCATGATGTTTATACCATCTTCCTGAGAAACGGGATGGTCAAAGTGCAAAAGATCGATCTTGAAACCGGGCAGTTGAATACCGGAACAGTATTGCCTTACCCGTTCCCCGAAAAAATCGAAATATACAAAGGTGAAGCCTGTTTTCTTGTAAAGAGCGATGGTTCAAATGATAAGCGGAAACTTGTGAAATGCAAATTATAGCATGTTTTGGCCTCACCCCACATGAGCCGCTATAGGATAGGCAAACCTGAAAGGCTGTTCCGGAATGAGTGTTCATATCCGGAACAGCTTCGGTTCGCTTTAATTTATTTGTAAACAACCTCTTTGAGCAATTTGCCGCCATAGATGGTTCTCATGCTGACCCTGCTTTCGTTCAGCTTTTTGACAGCATCCTCGCCGCCAACAATTTTTTTACTGATTGCTTCATATTTTTCATCAGCACCTTCTATCGCCGCAAGGCTTTTATATTCCGTCATCAGCATGACATCCCAGTCCTCGGGATTGGCAGCCGCCCCGTAAAGAATCTTATAGGAAACAATAACTCCCTGCTTTACTGCCTCTTCATGGATCGCCCGCCAGTTGTTCTTAAGATTGTTGAGATAGTCAACCGTCATGTTGGCGTTTAATTTGATAAATCCTACCTGCCACACCGAACCGTCCCTGTAGGATTTATCCTGGGCAGAAAGCGTTGAACTGAATGACAAAGCAAATGCAAACAATATAAGTGTGATAACTTTTTTCATGTTGTAAAGTATTTATATTGGTAAGGCAGTTAAAGATAATGCACTGCAGGTCAACCGCCACTAACCCTGCAGTTGTCAATTGCCATACAAATATATAACATTGTTTACTATTTAGACCAAATCAAAATAAAATATTTTAGTTACCGGGAATTTCTTCAGCAGTTATAAAATGTTTACTCGTTCCGCCCGGAAATCGAAAACGATCCTGTTGTGAATAATAAGTATTTTGGTGAAGCAAGGATATTAAGTTTTGAACAAATCGAGGCTGTTATCAATTGAAATCTTAAATTTGTAGCATTAAAGCAAGATTTTTATGCGGATCCTGAAAGATAAGGCAGTACTCGTGGTAATTGATTTCCAGGAGCGGATTTTCCCTGCGATTCACGGGCATGAGCAACTGTCGAAAAATGTTCCCCTGCTGATCGCGGGGTTGAAGGTTCTTGAGGTGCCGGTGATTGTAACTGAGCAGTATGTGAAAGGGCTTGGACCGACCATCCCGGAGATTGCCGAAAAGATCGTTGGAATTGAACGTATCGAAAAGGCATCGTTCAGCTGCTGCGATGAACCCGGCTTCATGATGCACCTTGCATCTTCGGGGAGAGATTATGTTATCATTGCAGGCATCGAAAGCCATGTTTGTGTGTTGCAAACCGTGATCGACCTGCTGCAGAACGGGTACCACCCGGTGGTGGTTGAAGATTGCATCTCATCCCGGAAACCAAACGACAAACTGATTGCCCTCGAAAGGATGCGCAAAGAAGGTGCGACCATCACCACCTACGAAGCGATCCTGTTCGAACTGCTGCGGTACTCGGGAGGGGAGACCTTCAAGGCCATCTCCAGGTTGGTTAAATGAAAACAATGTCCACCGACGAAATAAATAACGGCGATAACCCCGAACTCGAATCGGGAACTTTGAAGGAGACGGTTCATCTTTCACAGATGTACCAGAGTTGGTTCCTGGATTACGCTTCGTATGTAATCCTTGAGCGTGCTGTGCCTGAAATCACCGATGGTCTGAAACCGGTCCAGCGGCGCATCCTCCATGCCATGAAAGAGCTGGACGATGGCCGGTACAACAAAGTGGCCAACATCATCGGCCATACCATGAAGTACCATCCGCACGGCGACGCCTCCATCGGCGATGCGCTGGTGCAACTTGGGCAGAAAGATCTGCTGATCGATTGCCAGGGAAACTGGGGCAACATCCTCACCGGCGACAGTGCCGCCGCCCCGCGGTATATTGAGGCCCGCCCCTCCAAATTTGCACACGAAGTCCTGTTCAACGCAAAAACGACCACCTGGCAGGCCTCCTACGATGGCCGGAACAAAGAGCCCGTTTCGCTGCCTGCAAAGTTTCCGTTGCTGCTCGCCCAGGGGGTGGAAGGGATCGCCGTGGGCCTTGCCTCGAAAATACTTCCGCACAACTTCAACGAATTGCTGGATGCCTCCATCAAGATCCTACAGGAGAAGGAATTTGAGCTTTATCCCGATTTCCTCACGGGGGGAATGGTCGATGTGTCGCGCTACAACGATGGCCTCAGGGGGGGCAAGATCCGGTTGCGGGCAAAGATCATCCTCGAAGACAAGAAAACCCTTGTCATCCGTGAAATCCCCTATGGCACTACCACCGGGTCCATCATCGACTCAATTCTCACAGCCAATGACAAGGGGAAAATCAAGATCCGCAAGATCGATGACAATACCGCTGCCGATGTCGAAATTCTGATCCATCTCGCCCCCGGGGTGTCGCCCGATACGACGATGGATGCCCTTTATGCTTTCACCGAATGTGAAGTTTCCATATCTCCCAACGCATGTGTGATCGAAAAGGGAAAGCCTCGCTTCATGGGTGTTTCAGAGATACTGAGGGTGAACACGCAACGCACGGTCGACCTGCTGAAACTGGAACTCGATATCCGCAGGCAGGAGTTGCTTGACCAGCTTCATTACATCTCCCTTGAAAAGATATTCATCGAAAATGAGATATACGAAGGCATCAAGAAGTGCAAAACGACCGAAGAGATAGACAGGGCCATCTTCGGTGGACTAAAACCATTTGCCAAACAGATCATCCGGCCGGTGTCGGAGGATGATGTTCACCGGCTCCGCAAGATACCTATTGAACGGATATCCAGGTACAACTCCGCAAAGGCTGATGAAGCAATGGCCTCTGTAAACCTGGAAATGGAAGAGGTGGACAACCACCTTGCCCACCTGATCGATTATGCCATTGAATACTTCAGGCAGATCCGCAAAAAATACGGCAAGAACCGCGACCGACGCGCCGAGATCCGCAGTTTCGACAACATTGAAGCGGCAAAGGTGGCTGCTGCAAACGAGAAGCTATACGTAAACCGTGAGGAGGGATTTGCAGGCACCAGCCTCAAAAAGGATGAGTTCGTGTGCGATTGCTCCGATATCGATGACATCATCGTGTTTCGCGACGACGGAACCTTTGTCGTGGTGAAGGTTACGAACAAGACCTTTGTGGGACAAAACGTGATCCACATCGCCGTTTTCAATAAAAATGACAACCGCACCGTGTACAACATGATCTACCGTGACGGCAAAAACGGCAAGATCATGGTGAAGCGGTTCAGTGTGCTGGGTGTAACCCGCGACAAGGAGTATGTGGCCACAAAAGGAACCCCGGGCTCAAAAGTTTTATATTTCACGGCCAACCCGAACGGTGAAGCCGAAGGAATCCGCGTGGAACTTAAACCCAAGCCAAGGCTGAAGAAGACCTCGTTTGATTTCAATTTTGCGGAGATCGCGATCAAGGGCAGGAGTTCGATAGGGAACACCCTGACAAAATTTGCCGTGAGGAAAATCGAACAGCGCCAGGAGGGGATCTCCACCCTGGGTTCGCTGAACATCTGGTACGATGAAACCGTGCAACGTCTGAATACCGATGACCGGGGTGTGCTGCTTGGTGCTTTCTCAGGCTCCGACCGCATAATTATCCTGATGCAGTCGGGACAATACCGGCTTACCTCCTTCGACCTCTCAACGCACTTTGATGAAGATATGATCCTGATTCAAAAATACGATCCCGAAAAAATATACACCGTTGTTTACCAGGAACATGAAACGAAGCATTACTTCATCAAACGCTTCAAGGCAGAACTGACCGACAAGAAAGTCGAATTTGTAGAAGACCCTGACAAACTCGTCCTGTTTTCGGAGGATGTTTACCCAAGGCTGGAGCTTCATTTCGATATGAAACTGAAAACCAAGGGTACGGAGGAAGAAGAGGTCCTCGTGCATGAATTCATCGGTGTCAAAGGTTACAAAGCAAAAGGCAAACGGCTCTCTGTCCATGCCCTGAAGAAAATCGCGTGGCTGGAACCAATCCAGGTCGAAGAACCTGAGACCGAACCGGCCGGGCTTACAGGCGAAGATCCCGCCCCGTTTCCTTTTAGGGTGGATTCGGTTGAGGATGAACAAGATCTCCCGGTTAGAGTAGACTCACCGCCGGATCCTGCAGAAAAAGACAATGAAAAGCCTGTAAAGGAGATGCTGCACATCACACCCGATATATTGCATGTTGACCTGCCAGGTGCCGTTGCGCCCCTGATCGTCCCGGAGCAGCAGGCCCCCGCCATCATCCCCAAAAAGCTGACCCGGAAAAAGAGAACCGAAGGACCTGCTGACGCAAAAGAGTCAGACGATCCGGGAAAGGCAGGTCAGATGGAACTGCCGCTCTGATAAGAAAATACGAACTATTTCAGATTTGGCATAACAGTTGAGAAGGAAAACAGATTCGCGGTAATCTTTTTCTTCATAAATTATTGTCATTCAATCATTAATTTGATTACCTTTCGTCAATAATTCCCGGGGAAGCCTAACACGAAAATTAAAATGTTAGGGATCAGCAACATCCACCTTCCGGCTATTTTTATCAGCAAACAGGCAGCGGCTTTTAACTTGTGAAAAAATGAATAAACCGAATGTATTGCATGTTGAAGATGAAAGAATTACAGTCCTGAAAGCGATTCGCAGGATCAATCAGCTTATTGTAAGTGTCGACAATGCAGCGGAATTAACGCAAAAAGCATGTGAGACGTTGATCTCCACCCGGATGTATTCCGGCGCCTGGATAATACTGATCAATGAAGACGGGACATTCAGGGAATTCGTTTCTGCAGGATTGAAAATGGATTCCAACCGTTTTAGTACCGCATTGCAGGGGGGATTCCGCCCCGATTGTGTCAGGTGCCTCGAAGAGGGCCTTGATGCATGCCAGGTAAGACATACCGGTCACGACTGCGGCGATTGTTTGTTACGGGAGGCATATCCCGAAAATTATATCCTGTCAACCAGGATCAGGTACAAGCAAAGCCACTGGGGCTACCTCACGGTGACAGCCCCGGGATCGATGGCCGAAAACAGCGAGGAGGTTGAGTTGTTTACTGATATTTCTGAAGACCTGGGGCTTGCACTGACGAACCTCGACCGGATAAAAAAGCAGGAACAGGTTGAGAAACGACTTATCCGCGTGCTTGATGACTGGGAATCAACGTTCGATGCCATTCCCGATCTTATTGCGATCATTGACACGGATCACCGCATTGTCAAGGCAAATAAGGCCATGGCTGCGAAACTGGGTCACCGGGTTGAAGATCTGACAGGCCGCCAGTGTTTTGATATTGTACATGGTCTTCCGTCGATTCCGGATTTTTGTCCGCACAGCAGGTCAATGAGGAGCGGAAAGGAAGAAAATTCTGAGGTAATGGCATATAAACGTGGAGAAATCTACGATGTTACCACCACCCCGATATTTGATGAAAAAGGGAAACTTACAGGTACGGTGCATGTTGCCAGGGATATCACCATCCGCAAGAAAAAAGAGCAGCTGATGGCCGAAAACCTGGCCCTTGGTGAATTTGCCCTGAAGCAACCGCTGAACCACCTTGTTACGATGGCCATTGATAAGGCTGAAATTCTCACCGACAGCAAAATAGCATTCTTCCACTTTGTGGATGAAGATGAAACGAAAATTTCGCTCCAGGCCTGGTCAACCAATACCCTGAAAAATTTCTGCGCTGCTGAAGGCAATGGAATGCATTACCCGATCGAACTTGCCGGAATCTGGGCCGACAGCCTGCGCGAGCGGCGGCCGGTTATCCACAATGACTATGCAAACACCCCGGGACGCAAGGGATTGCCTGAAGGGCATGCGACAGTTGTACGAGAGCTGACGGTTCCGATCATCCGGGCCGGCAAAGTTGTTGCAATTCTTGGGGTTGGCAATAAACCCATTGATTATGACAACAATGATGTCGACGTAGTAACCCAGTTGGCCAATCTTGCCTGGGAATACATTATCAGTAAACGCTTTGAAGAGGCTCTCTTTAAAAGCGAACAGTATGCCAGGGCCCTGCTTGATGCAATTCCTGATTTGATTTTCCGCATGACCAGGGATGGAACATACCTTGATTATAAGGCCGGGAAGGAGGACCTTTATTACCAGTCAGCTTCCATAATTGGAAAGAATAACAGGGATCTTACCCCTTCATGGTTTGCCGACCTTATTGAAGAAAAAATTAAGTCGACCCTGGATCACGGGAAACTGGTGCTGTTTGAATACCAGCTGCCAACGCCTGGAACAGGTATGCGTGATTTCGAAGCCAGGATGGTTCCCAACGGCCCGGATGAGATAACCGCCATCGCCCGGGATATTACCGACCGGAAGAAAGTTGAGGAGGCACTTAAAAAGAAAATCGATGAATTGGAATGGTTCAACCATATGATGGTTGACCGGGAATTGAAAATGATCGACCTGAAGAAGGAGATAAATGTGTTGTTAAACAGGCTTGGAGAAGAAGATAAGTATGTAATTCATCAAAAACCCCACTCCTCATGATCATCGTTGAATTAATCTTCAATCTTGCCCTGCTGGTTTCGGTGAGCGTGTTATCCGGGTTTATCGACAACCGGTGGAAACGAAATACGACCAGGGGGGTACTGTTGCAGGGAACCTTGTTCGGCCTGGTTGCCATGCTTGGCATGCTTGATCCCTTTGTGCTTACACCAGGGGTCTTTTTTGACGGGCGAAGTGTCGTACTCAGTCTCTGCGGGCTGTTTTTCGGACCTGTTGCCGGTCTTATTGCAGCTTCCATTGCACTGGTTTACCGGATCTGCCTTGGCGGTGCCGGTATATACATGGGTGTATCGGTTATTTTATCGTCAACCCTGATCGGGGTGCTTTTTCACCATCACCCAAAAATGTCGCATTACGTGTCAAATGCGTTCTTTTTATATGGTATCGGGTTATTGGTGCATGTAGTGATGGTCCTGCTTACGTTTCTGATCCCGGCGCCATTGAGAATGTTCACTTTTAAAACAATCTCACTTACCATTCTTGGGATTTATCCCCTTGCCACCCTGCTGATCGGGAAAATATTGAGTGACCAGGCGCACAGCACCGGTCGCCGGCAAGCTGAAAATGCACTGAAGGAGAGTGAAGACAAGTTTGCACTGTTCATGGACCATTTACCTGCATTTACTTTCATCAAGGATAGCAGTTACAGATCCATTTTTATCAATAAAAACATGGATGAAGTGCTGGGCGCTTCTGAATGGCTGGGGTTGACACCCCCGGAATTTTTCCCGGGCGAATTCGGTGAAAAACTACTTACCGACGACCAGAAGGCGATGGAGGCTGGCTTTATTAAAATTGAAGAAACTGTCACCGGAATAGACGGGGAAGAGCGTAATTATGAAACGCAAAAATTTATCATCCCCCGTGAAGGGAAAGAACCCTTGCTGGGCGGTATTGCCATTGACATCACCGAACGTAAACGTGCAGTAGAGGCTCTGAAAGAAAAGGCCGCCGAACTTGAGCGCTTTAACACCCTGATGGTTGGGAGGGAACTGAAAATGATTGAATTGAAGAAAGAGATTAACTCTCTGCTTCTCAGCATGGGAAAAGAAAACAAATATATTATCCATGAATAAAATAAACTTGTTACTCCTCGTTGTTGCAGGTTTGCTGTACCCTCAAACCGGTTACTCCCAGCACTATTTTACGAAATCGTACACAATTGAAAATGGGTTGCCCACGCGGGTTGTCAATGATGTGTGCCAGGATGGCAGCGGGGACATGTGGTTTGCTACCCACAGGGGCATCTCTTCCTTTGATGGTTTCAGTTTTACAAATTATGATCCATCCAGGGGGTTGCCCCAACAGAATTTCCTGAAAGTGAAATGTGATGAAAGGGGAACTATCTGGGGTGTTCCCGCCTGGTTGCTTGATACAATCGTGTTCCGTAAAAATGACAAATGGGAGCGTATCCTTCCTGCCACCACCAGGAAGGATATAGAGGCAACTTCATTTGACATCATCTATGTTGATGACAATCCGGTCATTTGTGTCGGGAGCAATTGCGGGATTGACATCTACCAAAACGGCCGCTGGAACCATATCACTTTATCGGACGATTATAGAAACAATATCATTTTATCCGTGACCGCAATCAACGGGAAGTTTTATATCCTCACCAAATTCGGTGTAAGCATCGCGGTGATGGAACAAAAGCACTGGATTCTGAAAATTTTTTTTAAGTGTGAAGGACAAGCAATCCTTGCAATAAAATTTGAACACCCCGGCAAACCAGAGGAAAAACTCTGGATATTAAACCACAACCGGCTCTCATACCGGCAATTCGGGAAGATGACACTTTTCCAGGATGGGTTTTCCCTCCCTGCGCCGGATATTTCCATCGACGCATACCTGGCCATTGATGAAAACAGAAACATTTTCTTTGGAAACAACTGGGCAAAATATTTTATCAGTGGCAACCGTGATGCGGCTGCTCCGTTAATGGTCAGGAATGGTTTCTCTTCAAACGGGGCTACATCAGTCTTTGTTGACCGGGAACAAAATATCTGGTTTACAGATACCCGGGGCATCGATAAAATAAACAACGTGCTCCAGATGAATTATTTTGAGAACGATGGATTGCTTGACAATGAGGTTACTGCGATTGTTGAATTAAAAGATGGTAAAATAGTGCTGGGGCACAATACCGGGCTGACAGTATATGATCAGCATTCATACAAGAGGATCAGGTTTCCGGGTTCAGATATCAACCTGGGAAGGGTTCTCAACATGATGCAGGACAACCTGGGAAATGTCTGGTTTGCCTCAGCCAGTCTTGGATTTGGACAGCTGAAACCTGACGGGACTGTCAAATGGTACCGCGTTGATTCGACGGAGATGGCTGCGACAATTCATCAGGATGCCCTCGGGAAGATCTGGCTGGGAACCAACCGGAAGCTTTATTATCTGGACAAAGGCAAGTTTATACCATACGAACACAATGAAAAAATCAACTGCCCATTCAGGAAAATATTTGCGTCGGTACCCGGCGAGATCGTCGGGACATCATTGTATGGCCTGTTTAAAATTTACAGTGATGGGGTAAAGAGAATACTCTTAGACGATGAAGTCAAGACACAGAGTGTTTTTTCATATTACAGGAACAAGGAAGGGACGGAATTTGTCGGTACGTTGAACGGGCTGTGCGTGCTGGAAAATGACCGGATCCGTAAATTTACCAAAAACGGGATCAGCATCGACAGCCCTGTTTATTTCATTTTCCAGGACCATGATGATAATTATTGGCTTGGCTCAGACAATGGCCTGTACCAATGGGACGGGAAAAACAGGCTGGAAAAATTCAGTCTGCAAAACGGACTTGCCGGCAGGGAGACAAACCGTTCGGCCGGTCTTGTCGATTCTCATGGAAAAGTTTGGGTTGGAACCGACATGGGACTTTCCTGCTTTTTGCCCGGGTTCTCAAAGTTAAAAGCCAGGACTCCGGTTGTTAAATTACTTGATCTCGAAGACAACAGGGGCGTTCGCTACCCGTTGGGAGAAAAAAGCACCATCGGGTTTTATGACAATACCCTGTTTTTCCATTTCAGGGGAATCTCCTTCGTAAATGAAGACTTGCTCATCTACCGGTATAAACTGGAAGGATTCGACCAGGAATGGCAATTCGTGAAACAGGCAAACCTGGATAAAGTTAAGTATGCCGGGATACATCCAGGCAATTATCAGTTTGTTGTACAGGCGAGGAACGACGCCGGTAAATGGTCGGAGGTTTCAAAATCGGGAACCATTACCATTAATTCTCCTGTTTACCAGTCATGGTGGTTCATCCTGCTCATTTTTCTGACAATCTGTGTCATTATTTTCAGTTTCGTAAAGATCGTTCTTCAGCGAAAATCAAACAGGGCACTTGAAATTGAGATTACTGAACGCAGGAGGAGTGAGGCCAAAACGCTGCAAACGTTACAGGCCCTCCATGTGAGTGAGGTGAAATACAGGGAACTGGTTGAGTCGGCCGTCGATGGAATTCTCCTGGGTTCGAAAGAGGGATTTATCACAGGGGCAAATTCATACATGCAAACCCTGGCAGGCAGGGATATGGAAGACCTGGCCGGGATGCAGATCGATGTACTGTTCAATGCTGATTCACTCAATGATGTCCCGCTAAGGTATGATTTACTTGAAAAGGGCGACATGGTTGTAAGCCGCAGGGTGGTCTGCCAGCCCCATGGTGCAAGAATCCCAGTGGAGATGCACACCAAAATGATGCCTGATGGGACGTACCAGTCCATATTTCATGATATCACAGAGCAAATTAAAGCAGAGAAGGCACTTCAGGAAAGCAGGGAACTGTATAAACTGATAACCGATAAAATGACCGATGTTGTATGGTTGCTTGACCTGAACGGAAAGAGCACATTTGTATCCAAATCGGTGGAACAGTTTTCAGGGTTCAGCATCGAAGAGTACCTGGAGCAAACAGCAGAAGACCGGTTTGCCCCGGACTCAGTTGTACTTGTACAGCACCTCTTCAGGAATGAATTGCCGAGATTAATGGCAGAGCCGGAAAAATTGAATGGATACAGCAACACGCAATGCCTGGAGTATGTCTGTAAAAACGGTGGTACCAAATGGGGTGAACTGCTGATGACGCCATACCTTGGGGAGAATGGTGAGTGGATCGGGATTCATGGCGTAACGAGGGACATCACCGACAGGAAATTATCCGAAGAGGCGTTAAAAGAAAAAGCAATGGAACTGGAACGGTTTAACAGCCTGATGATCGGGAGGGAGTTGAAAATGATCGAACTTAAAAAGGAGATCAATGAATTGCTTGTTCACGACAACAAGCCCGAAAAATACAAAGTACACGGTTAATAGCGCAATAATGACAACCCGCCAGTTTATCGAAGCAGTTGAGTTCACCTTTGGGAAGGGTTTGTCCGTATATTCCGAAACATTTCTGAAGAAGACACTCGCCCGCAGGATGGACGAGGTCAATGTTGTGAACCTGGCAGGGTACCTGGATTACATCTCGGGTGATCACGGTGAATTGGCAGAACTGTCTGAAACCCTGAATATATGCTACACAATATTTTTCAGAAGTTCGATCGACTTATCTCTTGTTGAGGAATTTATCCTGCCCGGCCTGATCCAGTCAAGGCAGAAAAATAATTCTGATACCCTCAGGATCTGGTCGGTTGGCTGTGCCGACGGTCCTGAAGCATATACCCTGGCCATGCTTTCAGATAAGGTGATCAGTGACCGTAATTACCATGCATCGGTCATGGTATTTGGCACCGATATTTCACTTGCAGCCCTTGCAAAAGCACGCCTGGGAATGTATGATGCGAATATGGTCCAGCAGGTCAGATTGTCCTACATCGACCGGTATTTCACCAGGAAAAAATCAACATATTCAGTCAATGATCGCATCAGGAGCCTTGTTGATTTTTCACAGGGCGATATCACCGACCCCGGTTATTCGTCGCCGCCTGCAGGTATTTTTGCAGATTTTGACCTGGTGTCCTGTTGCAACCTGATGATATACTATAACCACGATATTCAGCAGATGATCCTTGAAAAACTTTACCAGTCAATAAGCCGGAACGGGTACTTGCTGGTTGGTGAATCAGAGCAGCTTATTGTTGAACAGTCCGGTAAATTTCACCAGTTTTCTCCATATGGAAATGTTTTTGTAAAACATTAGCCATTGAATAATTGAATGACACAAAAAAAATGAGGATACTATGCAGGCCAAAAATTTAAAAATCAAAACCAGGCTGCTGATCGGCTTCGGTGCCGTCCTTTCGATGGTACTGCTATTGGGGGGTATGGCTTTCTGGCACTCCGGGGTGATCTGGCAAAATACCGATTATCTATACCAGCATCCCTTCAAGGTGAATATAGCAGTACGCGAGATTGAGACCAATATCATGGCGATCCAGCGAAGTATGAAAAATGTGGCTTTGTCTGAAAACCAGGAAGAACTGAACGCAGCTGTTCATGACATCAACATAAGAGAATCCGAGGTCTATCGATTGTTTGATACGATTTATCTTAGTTACCTGGGGAAAAAAAGTTCGGTGGATAGTGCCTTAAGTGCCATTAAAGACTGGAAACCGGTAAGAGATGAGACCATCAGGCTGAGCCAGGCCGGGCAAAAGCGGGAGGCGATCATGCGGACAAAGACCATCGGGGAAATTCATGTGGCATTGGCAATGAAAAAGGTTGAGATTTTGAAGGAATTTGCACTCAACCGGGCACAAAGTTTTTATCAGTCTGCCGAAAAGGGACGAAATCTCTTATACCTTCAACTGTGGCTGGTTGTCATCCTGATTTTTGCAGGATCTATGGCTATCATCATATTTATCCTGCGTGGAATTTCAAAACCGCTGCAGGGATTGGTCAGTTTCTCGGAAAATTACGGGGAAGGCCAATATCATGTACGCAATGATTATCAGTCAACAAACGAATTTGGTACCCTGGCAGCCTCCATGAACAAGCTTGCTGAAACGGTCCAGTTTGAAATGAATGTGAAAAACGGCACCCTGCAAATTGCTGATGCCATGCTGGCGAATGACGACCTGCCTGCATTTTGCAGTTCTGTCCTGAATCTGCTCATGGAAAAAACAAATTCCAGCCTTGGTGCTTTCTACCTGTTAAACGAAGATAGCGACATGTTTGAACCCTATTTTTCCTGTGGTTTCTCCAGGGAAAATCTAAGGTCATTTTCTGCAGAAACCAATGAAGGTGAGTTCGGGAAGGTGCTTCTTGGCGCGAAACTCATTAAAATAACACAGATTCCTGCCGATTCTGTTTTTACTTTTTCAACGGTGGCCGGCTCAGTGAGGCCGGCTGAAATCATATCCATCCCGGTGATCAGGCGTGAGAAGGTCATTGCAATTGTATCACTGGCAAGCATTTCGGCCTTTACCGCCGAAGCGCATGAGATTGTGAGGCAGACTGAGAAAAACCTGAACATGAGTGTCAATGCAATTCTTGCATTTGAACGCATCAGGGAAAATGCGGCGGTGCTTGACAGGCAGAATGAAAAACTGAGCATACAGGCAAAAGAACTCCAGGTACAAACCCGTGAACTGGTTGAGCAAAACACGGAGCTGGAAATTCAAAAGCATCAGATTGATGAGGCAAACAAGCTGAAAAGCCAGTTTCTGTCGAGCATGAGCCATGAACTGAGGACCCCGCTGAACTCGGTAATAGCACTTTCAGGTGTGTTGTACAAGCGGTTGAAAAACCAGATTTCATCCGAAGAATACAGCTACCTCGAGATCATTGAGCGCAATGGTAAAAACCTGCTTGCACTGATCAATGATATTCTTGACCTTTCGCGCATTGAATCCGGCAAAACGGAAATTCAATATGAGACTTTCCCTGTGAATGAGATCGTGCATCATATCCTGGCATCGCTGCAGATGCAGATCAGGGAAAAGAATCTTGAAGTGAAGAACCTGATCGGCACTGAAATTCCCATGCTTACCAGCGACCGCGACAAGTGCCATCATATCCTGCAAAATATTATCACCAATGCCGTGAAATTCACCAATGCCGGCTCGGTTGAAGTGTCAGCAAAATCGAACGGTTCAGAGATTGCATTGACAGTAAAGGACACCGGCATCGGAATTCCTGCAAATCAGTTGCCCTTTATTTTTAATGAATTCCGCCAGGTTGACGGAACCACATCAAGGCAATATGGAGGAACAGGTCTCGGGCTGGCCATTGCAGAGAAATTTGCCATGAAACTGAGCGCCAGGATTGATGTCGAGAGTGAACCTGGAAAGGGATCGGCATTTACGGTCATTTTTCCCATCGAACCGCCTTCAGGAAAACCATTGTCAATGGCTCATCCCGGGCTCAGCAGTTCATATAGGCCGGAAGCGCAGCTTTCGGAACTGAAAAAATCCCAGGCATCCGAAAAGACCATTCTTATTGTTGAAGACAGCGAACCGGCCATCGTCCAGCTATCCTGGATTCTACGGGAGCAAGGTTACCAGGTCGATATCGCGAGGAATGGTTTCGAAGCACTCGAAGCAGTTAAAGTGAAAATTCCCGATGCCATCATCCTCGATCTGATGATGCCGGGAATCGATGGTTTCGAAGTTCTGGAAAAGATCAGGGGCAATAGTGAAACCGCAAACATCCCCGTACTCATTCTTACAGCCATGTACCTGGATGCTTCCGATCTCACCCGCCTTACGAGAAACAACATCCATCAGCTTGTTCAAAAGGGAGATATCAATAAAATCGCACTTCTTTCGATTGTCAGGCAGATGATGTTCCCGAACCAGGAACCTGTGCCTGGAATTATTCCGGCACAGACAACCCGTCAGAAAACAAAGGCGCCTGCCAGGATACTGATCATCGACGACAATCCCGACAACGAAACAACCATAAAAGTGCTGCTGCAGGATAAACATACCATAATAACAGCCACCAACGGACCCGAAGGAGTCGCTGCTGCCGGCAACCAGAAGCCTGATATGATCCTTCTCGATATTTCACTTCCCGGGATGGATGGTTTCAGGGTTTTTGATGAGATCAGGAAAAATGATCTCCTCCGGCAAATACCCGTCATCGCAGTAACGGCCAAAGCGATGAAAGGCGACCGCGAACAGATCCTCGCCCACGGATTTGATGGCTATATCTCCAAACCGATCGATGTGGCTGTTTTTGAGGAAACAATCAACAAATGGATAACTTAAATCCGTTTTTCTGCTAACTTTGTAACTCTGTCACCCTGTCACCCTGTCACCCTGTGACGCTGACTCAACCCCAAAACTATGATCAAAATTCTTGCAATCGACGATAACAATGACAATCTTGTGGTTCTGCAGGCAATGCTTACCATCTCCTTCCCTGGTGTTATTTATTGTTCGGCACGTTCGGGCAAAGAGGGAATTGAAAAAGCCGGTTTTGAAAAACCCGACCTGATTCTCCTTGACCTGGTTATGCCTGGTCTGGATGGTTTTGAAACCTGCAGAATTCTTAAATCGGATCCTGCTTTACAAAGAATCCCGGTGATCATACTTACTGCCGAGAAAACTGATTCTTCAAGCAGGATAAGGGCTCTTCAGCTCGGAGCTGATTCGTTTCTTTCCAAACCGATCGTTGAGGCTGAGTTGATTGCCGTTGTCACTACAATGGTCCGCGTCAAACAATCCGAAGATATTGTTCACAAGGAAAAACAGCTGCTGGAGCAAACCATTGTTGAAAGAACCAGGGTTCTCCAGTTGCAGCTGGAGGATTTGAAAACTGCCGACCGGGAACTTAAAAAATCCTATGAAGCGCTTGAAACCACCAAACAGGCAAGTCTCAACCTGATGGAGGACCTGAAGGCGGAGGTTGATCAGCGAAAACGCTCCGAAGAGACGTTAAAGGAAAGCCAGCAGAAATTTATGGAGTTGTCCATTATGTTTCGTTCCATCAGCGACAACATGACCGACATGCTATGGGCAAAGGACCTTGACAAGAAATTCATCTTTGCTAACAAGTCGGTTTGTGATAACCTGCTGGTTGCCACGGATACGGATGAACCCATTGGGAAAGGAGACATGTTCTTTGCAAACAGGCAGCGTGAACTGCATCCCGATAATCCTGTTTGGCACACCTTCGGTGAACTTTGCATAGATTCCGACCAGGTCGTAATTGAGTCAGGCAAACCCGGACAGTTTGATGAATTTGGCAATGTTAAAGGGAAGTTTCTTTTCCTGGATGTCAGGAAATCACCCCTGTACGACCTCAACGGCAAGATGATAGGGACGGTGGGGAGCGCCCAGGACAGTACCAGTGAGCGGGAAATGTCCAAACAGCTGGCACAAAGTGAACAGCAGTTGTCTACCCTTGTCAGCAACCTTCCGGGGATGGTCTATCGCTGCAAGGATGGCTATGATGGTAAAATGTTGTTTGTAAGTGATGGCTGCATGGCGGTAACAGGATATCCCAGGGAGGATTTCATTGAAAACGAAACAGTTTTATTCAACGATATTATTTTAGAGGAATACCGCGAAACCGTCTGGAAAAAGTGGCAGGATGTCCTGGTCAGGGGAGAGATGTTCGAAGGTGAGTACCCCATAAAAACAGCAACAGGCAAAACCAAATGGGTGTGGGAAAGATGCCGGGGAATTTACAATGACAACGGGGATATACTCTATCTGGAAGGTTACATCGAAGATATATCCGTTCGCCGTGCTGCCGAAGAGGCAATAAAAAAATTAAATGATGAGCTTGAAAACCGGGTGTCGGAGCGCACGGCACAGCTGGAAGCGGCAAATAAGGAGCTGGAGGCATTTTCCTATTCAGTTTCCCATGACCTTAGGGCGCCGCTGAGAGCAATTGACGGTTTTACCCGCATCCTTTTTGAAGATTATAAACCGTTGCTTGACGATGAAGGTAAACGGGTATGCTCAGTTATCCAGGAAAATGCCGTCAGGATGGGGCAGCTTATTGATGACCTGCTTGCTTTGTCCCGGCTTAACCGTTCCGACCTCCACCTGGCCAGGATAAACATGGAAAACCTGGCCAAAGTTGTATACGCCGAGATAACCAGCCCGGAGGAGAAACTACGAACCAGTTTTAATGTCTCCAATGTCCACTCTTCAATGGGCGATAATGTGCTGGTAAGGCAGGTGGTTGTGAACCTGATAGGCAATGCGATTAAATTTTCGTCGCAGCGGGAACAAGCCGTGATTACCCTGTCGTCCGAAATCCAGCAGGACATGGTTGTCTATTGTATCGCCGACAATGGCGCCGGCTTCGATATGAAGTACCTGGATAAACTTTTCGGTGCATTTCAGCGCCTTCACAGTGTAAAGGAGTTCGACGGCACAGGGATCGGGCTGGCGATAGTTCAGCGCATCATTCACCGTCACGGGGGAAAAGTATGGGCGAAAGGAGAAATTGATAAGGGCGCCTCATTTTATTTTTCGCTACCTTTGAAAGTTGAAAACGAGGGATGACCAGCCAGGTCACCCAAACAATAAAGCGAAAAGCATGAAACCTTTTGATCCTATTGATATTTTGATTGTTGAGGATAATCCAAGCGATGCAGAGTTGACCATAAGGGCCATGAAAAAAGGCAACCTTGCAAACCATATTTTTGTCGCAGAAAATGGAGAAGAGGCCCTTGATTTCATTTTCAGCCGTGGGAAATTTTCGGAACGTGATAAATCAAAAACACTCAAAGTCATCTTTCTGGATCTTAAACTGCCAAAGGTCAGTGGGTTGGAGGTGCTTAAAGTAGTGAAATCAACCGAATCAACCAAAATGCTTCCCGTGGTCATCATCACCTCATCCAAAGAGGATCCTGATATCCAGGAAGCTTACGCGCTGGGCGCAAACAGTTATATTGTGAAACCTGTTGATTTTGATTCATTTATTCATGCCATCAGCACCACAGGCTTATACTGGCTGCAATTGAATGTCCCACCCAAAGTGAATGGCTGATAATCCTGCTGTTACCCTGTCACCCTGTTACCTTGTTACCCTGTTACCCTGTTACCCTGTTACCTGAATTATTACCCCCAAAATACCTGACCAATGATTGACAATAAAGTATTAAAAATCACTGACGACGTTAGTTGGATAGGGGTTCTTGATCACGACATCGTGACCTTTGATGTGGTGATGGAGACAAAGCACGGCACATCCTACAACTCTTATTTTATCAATGCCACGAAAAAAACAGTGGTGGAAACGGTGAAGGAGAAATTCTGGGATACCTACCTCGCCAAACTTCAAATGGTCTGCAACCCGGCAGAGATCGAATATATCGTATTGAACCATACCGAACCGGACCATTCCGGGTGTCTGTCGCGTTTATTAGAAATAGCTCCCCGTGCACAGGTTGTAGGCAGCGGCAATGCAATCCGTTACCTGAGGGACCTGCTTGGTTTTGAAATCCCCCACCTGGTTGTCAAAGACGGCCAGACACTCGACCTTGGAAATAAAACCCTGCAGTTTGTAGCTGCCGCGAACCTGCACTGGCCCGAT
Organism: Bacteroidota bacterium; assembly: GCA_026391835.1. GTDB lineage: Bacteria > Bacteroidota > Bacteroidia > Bacteroidales > FEN-979 > CAIVAT01. Next base: position 105,394 of record JAPLDF010000074.1, on the reverse strand, counting down.
TCCATCATGACATACCTTCAGGAAGACAAGTTGTTGTTTACCTGCGATATTTTCGGGGAACATTTTTGCGATGAAGGGGTGTTCGATGATGCGGTTGGCGATTTTGATGATGCTTTCCGGTACTACTATGATGTGATCATGAAGCCATACAGCAGGTTCATGTTGCAGGCAATCCAGAGGATCAGGCCTTTGGATATTGCAGCTATATTACCGGGGCATGGAGCAGTATTGCGGAAAAACTGGAAGAAATATGTCGATCTTTCCGAACAATATGCAAAAGAGGCACTTACCGGGCAGAAACCAAACCGTGTCTTCCTCGGTTATGTGTCGGCTTACCAGAATACCGGGATCATCGCGGAAATGATCGCAAGAGGGATCAAAGAAGCTGGCAATACCGAAGTGGACCTGTGCGACATTGAGAAGATGGACCTGGCCACCATTGAACAAAAAATCAGCCAGGCTTCCGCCATCATCCTGGGTTGCCCTACTTTTAGCCAGAACATCCTGATGCCTATATACCAGGTATTTGCCCTGATCAATCCCATCCGCGACCGTAATAAACTGGCTGCAGCATTTGGTTCTTATGGCTGGAGCGGCGAAGGTGCAAAGATCATGACCTCGGCAATGAATAACTTGAAACTCAAGGTGATGGACGATGGTTTGATGATAAAATTCACACCCCACAGCGAGGTGCAGGAAAAATGTGTGGAATATGGCAGGAAATTCGGAAGGCAGATGATTGCCGAACAACGGCTCCAGCCGGCACAGATTTTACAATAAATTTGCATTTTATCAGTTTACTTTTTTTAATGTTACAGTACCTTCGGTGAACCTCAACAGATACTCCCTATTTTTAATCCCGGCCATCCTGGTCGGGATTGCAGCTCTGCACTCCTGTGTGCCTGAGCGCCAGGTCGCCAACCTGTTTATCAAGTCGCCGCATATGATCAGTTTGCTTGTAAATCCACCCGACCAGGTATTCAAATATAACCACAAAGGGGAGGAAATTGACGGGTTTGATTCACTTACACAACAACAGCAGGATTCTTTGCTTTGGGAACACAGCAGGTACATGCAGTATATCAACGACAGTATCCTGCTTGAAACCTACATGAACAACTACATCGATGAATTGCGTCTTCTGGGGTTTAATGTTTATCTGAACAATTCCATCGACTCATTCATGACTGTAAAACACCAGTCATATGTAATTGATGTTTCGCAGATGCAGCTTGACGAGTACTACTATCCGCTTGAAGATGAGGATGCATTCCTGGATACTGTTTATCTTAAGAAATTCAATATCAATGCGGTAGATTACAGTTGCTGGTTCAACCTGAGCAAGGCCGGTACGGGGGGCGGCAGGAAGACCCTGCTCTATACCTCCAATACGGCCTATGATACGTTCGATGGCCGGTTTTTCAATGATCCATTCTCAGGAACAGTACGTTATAAATATACCATCGATTCCCTCAGGATCAAGGATGTTTATGAAATGGCAACCTACCTGGGAAAAAAGCATGCAGGGTATCTCTATGACTTTTTTCTGAATCAGTATATCGCAAAACACATGCCCGAAGGATTGGATATGGAGGATTATTACCATTACAACCGCAACAGGCAAAGCCTCGTTCCCGCTTATGAAGACCGGTTGGAAGTATTGGAACCAAAATGATACTTCTCGTGCCGTCAACTTCTCGGGTTTTATTATTCATTCCTTCCTCTGAATTATGCTTTGCTACTTTCCTCCAGAAATTCCTCCTGATACGTAACCAATGAAACATTCAATGGGCACGGGCGTAGGGTGTGGCAGACTGGCAGCTGAATTCCCCTTTTAGGAATTTAAAATATCCTGCAACGGCGATCATGGCTGCATTGTCTGTTGAATATTGCAATGGCGGGATGAAAATATTCCAGCCCTTCTGGTCACGTGCATCTTCGAGCGCTTTCCGCAATCCGGAATTGGCCGATACACCGCCGGCGATGGCCACGTCAGGCAACACCGGGCAACTCTCCATCGCCATTGCGAGTTTCGTCATAAGCATCTCTACGATCGTCGACTGTATCGAGGCGCAAAGGTCATGTTTGTTGTTTTCAATGAATTCAGGATCTTTTTTTAACGCATCGCGCAAAAAGTAAAGAAAGGATGTTTTTAACCCGCTGAAACTGAAGTTGAGCCCGGGGATATTGGGCTTGGAGAACGTAAACCGTTTCGGATCGCCAAGCTGGGCAAGTTTGTCGATCATCGGGCCGCCCGGATAGGGGAGGCCCATGATCTTTGCTGCCTTGTCGAAAGCTTCACCGGCTGCGTCGTCAATGGTCTGGCCGATTGTTTCCATGTCAAAATAGTCACGGATCATCACAAACTGGGTATGCCCGCCCGACACTGTCAGGCACAAAAAAGGGAATGCCGGAACAGGGTTCGTACGGTCTGCATTCCTGATAAAATGGCTCAGGATATGGGCCTGCAAATGATCAACTTCGATAAGCGGGATGTTTAGCCCGAGCGAGAATGCTTTTGCAAAGGAAGTTCCGACCAGCAGCGACCCCAAAAGGCCGGGCCCTTGTGTAAATGCAATGGCTGAAAGTTGATTTTTGCCTATATTTGCCTTTTGGATGGCTGTATCAATAACCGGGATGATGTTTTGCTGATGTGCACGTGAGGCCAGTTCAGGAACAACACCGCCAAAACTCCGGTGAACATCCTGACCTGCAGTGACATTCGAAAGAATGACATCATTCCGGATAATGGCAGCCGAAGTGTCGTCACACGATGATTCAATACCGAGAATTAGATGCTGCATAAGTAAATACAAGATAACTATAAAAACAGCCGCAAAAATACTGCTTTATATCGTTACTGTGGTCATCGCCCTGCTGATGACCATCTACCTGGTCTTCAGGAGTGATGTAGTTCAAACGCTGTTGGTGCGTCTGGCAGCTGATTATTTTTCCAGGGAACTCAAGACCGATATCCGGATCAGGGGGTTTAACTTGTCCTTCAAAAACGGCCTGATGGTCGAAGATATCACCGTACTCGATCGCCAGAAGGAAATTATCTTTTCAGCACATAAACTCGGTGTGCGGCCCGGCGGGCTTTCCTTAAAAACCCGTAAACTTAATGTGAGCAAAGTGCTCATCGAAAAGGGCGTTGTGCAGTTGCTAACGCATCGGGGCGACAGTGCGCTTAGCCTGCAGTTTATCGTCGATTATTTCGCTTCAAAGGACACCGGAAAAAAGACCGATACAACTCCGGCGGTCCCATGGCATATTTCAATATCCTCAGTAAACCTTCGTGACACCCGTTTCCATTTCCAGGATGAGAATGAAAAGCCTGTTCCTTCGGGGATGGATTATTCAAACATTGATGTATCCGGTATAAACCTGGATGTGACCGATGTGGCTTTCGAAGGCGACACCATCGTAGGCAACATTCCGCATCTTGCCGCCAGGGAACGGAGCGGGATTGTCCTTCACAACCTCAGTGGCGAGTTTCGTGTTGGCCCAAAATTCCTGAAAGCACACCACCTCAAGATATTGACCGACCATTCTGATGTGTCTCTGACCTTCGATTTTCTTTACGAGCACTGGGGTGCATTCAACGACTTTCTCAACGAAGTCGTAATTCATGCAAAGATAGAGCCATCTGCGCTTGATATTCAGGATATCGGGTATTTTGCCCCGGAACTGGCTGTTATGAAAGACCGGATTCGCCTTTCCGGAAATATCAAGGGCACAGTGAGCAATTTCAAAGCACGGAACCTGAAATTTGCGTTCGGAAAAAACACCATGTTCCAGGGCGACATCAGCGCGCTGGGACTGCCTGATGTGGAGGAGACCTTTATCGATTTGAATATCAAAGCGATGAAAACCAGTAAGGAGGATGTTGAATCACTGCTGCTCCCCGGCGACCTTCGTCATATTGAGTTGCCCGTCATCCTTGGTAATCTTGGCGTGGTTGGGCTTACCGGCCATTTTACGGGCTTTTACAACGATTTTGCCGCCACTGCGCACCTGAGTACAAGTATCGGCATGATCGGAACCGATCTCTCCCTGAAAAAACAGAAAGATGGAGCGCTGATCGGTTATAACGGCCAGCTCAATGTCGGCGGATTTGACATTGGCAAACTTACCGGAAACACAAAAGAACTGGGACGGGTTACCCTGCGCGCCGATTTAAACGGTAAAGGATTTAGCCTCAGGGATGCCGACCTCAACATGAAGGTTCGTATTGATTCAGTGTTCCTTCATCAATATAACTACAAGAACCTGGATATCACCGGATCTTTGGCTGAAAAAAAATTTAATGGAATTCTGAAGGTTGAGGATCCGAACCTGGGCCTCGATTTCAACGGGGGCATCGATTTGCGTGATTCATTGCCGGATCTTGATTTTGCAATGCAGATCCATCACGCACAATTATTTAGCTTGCAACTGCTGAAACGCGATTCAATTGAGAATTTTGCAACCCGCATGAATGTCAACTTCAAAGGTACGAACCTTGACAATATCGATGGCTCAATCCATTTTGACAGTACGGTATATTCTGAAGGCAACAAGCTGATTACCATGGATCATCTGTCACTCCTTACACGACAGGACACGGCATCCGGGAAAAGCTACCACCTGCAGTCAGATTTTGTGGATGCCGATGTGACCGGCGACTTTTCGTTTAAAGCCCTGATCCCGTCGTTGAGTGTATTCATCCAGAACTACCTGGCTTCATTCAATATGAATGATTCCCTTGTTGACCTGAGCCAGATCCAGTCAAACCAGAAAATGAACTATGAATTGAATTTCAAGGAATCAGATGAAGTCACAAGCGTGTTTCTGCCCTTCCTGCGAATTTCACCGAATACAGTCCTGAACGGATATTACAATGAAGACCTGGGAAGCCTAGTCATGAAGGGGAAATCTCCCGCGTTGTTTATTAAGAACATTGAAATGACCGACTGGTACCTGGATGCTGAAAACAAATTTGATGATTTGTCGATCAGGACAGGATGTGCACGTGTCTACCTGAAAAAGGCCAGTAAAAAAGATTCCCTGGAAGTGAAAATTGATTCTTTTCAGATGGTTTCAAATATCAGGCACGACAGCATACGGTACCAGGTGAGCTGGAAAGCCAATGCCAGTCCCAGCGAATTTGATGGCTATGCCAGCTTCAGAAATAGTCCGCTGATAGAGCTACGGCTGAAAAAATTCAATGTCTTTTTAAATGAAAGGTACTGGTCAGTCAGTCCTGAAAACTATGTCACGATTGATACATCTTCCGTCAAGGTTTCGAATCTTGCTTTTTTTTCGGGCGACCAGTATCTGAAGGTGAATGGCAACTTATCGGTCAAACCTTCAGACACGCTGACCATCAGTTTTAACAAACTCGATATCTCAAAGGTAGACCAGGTTCTGGGAAGTAACCAGGTTGACGTGGATGGGATCCTTAGCGGCAATTTCAAACTGGCAGATATCTACAGGAACATCAAGGTGGTTTCTGACCTGCGCATCAGCAAGTTCAAATTCAACAAGGAACTGCTTGGCGATGCTACCTTCAAGGTGAAGTATGATGCGGAGGCTTCCCAGTTTGATGTGTTGTCGCAGATCATCTATACGGGAAACGTTGGGACCAATATCCCGTTTTCACTCAACGGTTCCTATTTTATGGATAAAAAGAATCCTCATTTTAATTTTGACCTCTCCCTTAAAAACCTGAATTTGAAAATGCTGGGGCCATTTGTTTCTGATTTCATGTCCGGAGTAAACGGGCTGGCAACAGGAGAAGTGAACATCAAGGGATCTCTCGAACATCCTGAAATCAGTGGGCAGCTGAAGATGATGCGGACCGAATTTAAAATCAACTACCTGAATGTACCTTACTCCTTTGCCGATGTGGTAACGATCGACAGCAACGCATTTATCTTCGACAAGATCACCCTGTACGATTCACTGGGACATAAATCGGTGTTGAACGGCAGGATCACCCATCGCCATTTTAAGGACCTCCGGCTTGATCTCAGGGTTGATATGGATGATTTCGCTGCGTTTAACAACAGCAGGGTGCAGAACAGCCTCTTTTACGGCAAGGCAAGGGCCTCGGGCACAGCGACCATCACCGGCCCGCCCGAAAATATCAACATCACGGTCAGAGCCACAAATGGAGGTAAAACGCATGTGGTAATCCCGATCGACCTTACCCGGTCGGTAGGACAGGCCGACTATATAATTTTTGTGGATCATGGCGCAGACTCTCTCGAAAAAGTGCAGGCAAAATCGCAGGTAAATCCTACCGGACTTTCACTGGATCTTGGTTTGCGGGTAAACCAGGAGGCAGAGGTGGAGGTCTTTTTACCCGACCAGCTGGGAAACCTGAAGGCAAGCGGGACAGGGAATCTTTTAATGAGCATGACACCATCCTCGCCATTCTCATTGTCGGGAACATATACCCTGTCGAAAGGGTTCTTCCTGTTCCAGTTTAAAAGCCTGTTGCGGTTGCCGATGTCGATCAAAGAAGGAAGCACCATCAGCTGGACCGGCGATGCCGCTGATGCAAATATTTCCATCAGCGCGGTCTATAAAACAAAAGCTCCGATGAAAGGACTAACCACCAACCCTGAAGAGGAGGGGATCCGGATACCGGTAGAGTGTATTATCAGGTTGGGTGGTAAATTGCTGAATCCCGATATCTCGTTTGCTATCGCCTTGCCAAATGTTGAAGAAAGTCTTAAAAACGAGGTTTTTTCAGTCATTGATACAAACAATGCTGCCACTGTGACGGAACAGACAATCTATCTAATGGTCATGAACCAGTTCAAGCCCGTGGTGGCAAGTTCAGGCTCAACGGTTGACGTTGGCGCCACTTCCTGGTCGCTGGTCACGAACCAGATCAACAGCATGTTGTCGAGGATAAGTTCGAACGTGAATTTAAATATGAATTATAAACCCGCGTCAAGTACAACCCAGCAGGAGTTTGATGTAGGAATTTCCACGCAACTCTTCAACGACCGGTTGCTGATCGATGGAACCTTCGGCATGAACTCGTATACCAATGCAACAGTCCAGCAAACCAGCACATTCGTGGGAGATATCAATGTGGAGTACATTCTGACAACCAACAGGCGCTGGAGAGCACGGGCGTTTAACAGGACGAATACCTTGAATATTTTGAATAACAATGCACCTTATACACAAGGTATCGGGATAAAATATCAGCGGGATTTTACCAATTTCAGGGAAGTTTTCGGGTTCCGTAAAAAGGATGGCACTAAATAATACGTAAAAAGTGAATGTATGAAAAGGTCAATATTTTTTATAATATCCTTATTCTGGATTACATCCTTGTTTTCTCAGATCATCGTTAACGAATCCGATATGCCGGTTGCCGGGGATACGCTGAGGGTGAGTATCACGAATGTTGTTCCGGCCGGGTTCGCAAAAACTGCAATGGATACGGCCTGGAATTTTGCCCTTCTGCAGGCGTTGACCCAGCGGGTAGATACCTTTGTCGGTGCGGGCTCAACGCCGGCTTTATATCAGTTTTTCTTTGTGTTACAGGGCGGGGCCAATCTGGCATCGCCAAGAAGTGCGCTACCTATTCCCGGGTTACCTGTTTCTCAGGGCTTTACGTTTTTTAAAAACAGCGCGACATCATATAGCGACCTGGGATCTGCCTATACCATCCAGGGACTGCCCTTGCCGGCGAAGTATGATGTTCCGGATAAACAGTATCAATTTCCCATGACACCCGGCCTTGCATGGTCTTCCAATTCTACATTTGCAATCACTTTGCCGGGTATGGGATCATACAGCACACAGAGGAATCGTTCAAACATTGTTGATGGATGGGGAGCCCTTACCACGCCCTATGGTACATTTCAAACAATGCGGGTTAAATCGACACTGGCAATACACGACAGCATCTATCTCGACTCTGTGGGTACAGGGTTTTCAGTCAACCGCAATGTCACCGAATACAAATGGCTTGCCAAGGGCAAGGGGATACCCGTTCTTGAGATCAGCGAGGAGCAGAATCTTGTAACAGCAACATACCGCGATATTTACCGGATGCCGGCACAGGCATTGTCCGTTTCACTTGGACCGGATACGGCAGTATTACAGGGGACAGTTCTAACCCTCCATGCCAGTGTGTCGGGAGGAACACCTCCATTCCAGGTTGTCTGGAGTACGATGGATACCGGCAGCGCCCTCACGGTTACCGTCCAGGATATAACGACCTATTCCGTTTTCGTGATGGATGCCCTGCAGAACTTTGGCACAGGGCGGAAAGTTGTCTCAATTAAATATCCGCCGGGCATTGAAGAGTATCCTGCAGCACAACTTAATTGCTATCCAAACCCAACAACCGGGCGGGTACATTTTACACTGCCCGGCAATAACACAACTGCTGCTATGCAGGTGTTCACCCCCCAAGGAAAGGTTGCCTGTTCGCGCACCATTGTTCCGGCCTCGGGTGAACAAAGTGTTGATCTTTCTGGTTTGCCGGATGGAATGTACTTTCTCCGCATTACCACCACAGGTTACTCTCTTTCCGTCAAAATCAATATTATAAAGTGATTAAGTAGATTACCCGGGTTTAATTCCAATAAACCAGTAAATTATAATATTTATACATTGACATGTCCTTCACAGTCTATCGTTCTTCCGCCGGCTCGGGAAAAACCTTCACACTCGTAAAGGAGTATGTCAAGATCATCCTGGTAGGCCCTGGCGACTTCCGTCATATACTGGCCATTACCTTCACCAACAAGGCTGCGAATGAGATGAAGGAGCGCGTCCTGAAAGCCCTTGGTGAATTGCTGAAAGGGGACCAGTCAAACGATCGGATGATCAGGGGCACCATGCTGCCGCTGCTGATGGCAGAGACCGGGCTGGCCGCCCGCGAAATAGCGCAGAACGCAGCAAGGGCACTTGAAATGATCCTTCACAACTATGCTGATTTCGCCATCGGTACCATCGACAGTTTTTCGCACAGGCTCATCCGCACATTTGCACACGACTTCGGGTTACCGGTGAATTTCAATGTCGAACTCGACGCCGATGAACTGCTGTCGACTGCGGTAGCCCTGCTGCTCGACAGGGTAGGCGATGACAAAGCGCTTACCAGGCTGCTTGTGACCTTTCTCGAAACACGGATGGAGGAGGACAAAGGATGGAATATCGACCTGATCCTGACAGAATTTGCCCGGATATTGCTTGATGAAGAGGGACAAAGCAGGATCAGCCGGTTAAGGAACCTCTCTCTGGAAAATTTTCAAACGATTTCTGAATATCTGTATGCCAGGATCAGGCAGTTCGCGAACAGTATCCGGGAGATTTCGAAGGAAGGCTCAAAAGTGTTGGCAGACGGCGGTTTTTCTTCCTCCGACTTTTTTCAGGGCGACCGCGGGATCTGGAAGTACTTTATGGTCCTTGCAGCAGGGAAGACAGACAAACTGGAACCCAATTCTTATGTAATCACAATGGTTGAAGAGGATAAATGGTTTTCGGGGAAGGCATCCACATCAGCCCGCGACGCGATTTCTGCTGTAAAACCCAGGCTCCTTGATATTTACGAAAGGTTGCAGAAAGAGATTGAACAGCACAAAGCAGACTATTATCTCCGGAAGTTGCTTGCCAAAACCATCTACCCGCTGGCTGTACTTCATGAGATCGAAAAGGTGCTTGACGATTTCAAACGCCGGAACAACCTGGTCCATATTTCAGAGTTCAACGCGAGAATTGCCGGGATTGTGATGAATGAACCGGTCCCCTTTATTTATGAACGCCTGGGCGAAAAATACCAGCATATCCTCATCGATGAGTTTCAGGATACCTCAGCCCTTCAATGGATGAATTTTGTTCCGCTGATCGAAAATTCCCTCGCCGGCGGACATTTTAACTTGGTAGTAGGCGATGGAAAGCAGGCGATTTACCGGTGGCGGGGCGGGGAAGTGGAACAATTCAACGCTTTGCCTGCACTTCGCGGAAGCGGTGAGAACAACCTTCTGAAACAACGGGAGCAGGTTTTGACACGCCATTTTACCCGGGTGAACCTGGAGCAGAACTTCCGGTCAAAATCAGAAATCGTTGATTTTAATAACCGGTTTTTCAGGAAGGTTGCCGACCAGGTGCTGACCGACGGCAAAGAGAAGATTTTTGAAGGACTTGAACAGCAATTTGATCCATTGAAAACCGGCGGGTTTATCAGCCTGGAATTCCTGGAACATAATGAGGTTGAACAGGATTATGAATCAATAACACTCAGCCGGATCGAATCGGTCATCCTTGAAGCTCTGCAGGAACAGTTTGACCTCCGTGATATGGCGATTTTGTGCCGGAGCAATAAAAACGCCAGCGCAATAGCCAGGTTCCTGCTGGGGAAGGGCATTGATGTTGTATCCGCCGAATCATTGCTTATTTCAAATTCCCCGAAAGTCCGGTTCCTGGTTGCATACCTGAAATTCCTCTTCCAGCCCCGCAACGATATTGTGATCGCGGAAATCAGGCAATTCATGCAACAAGCTGATTTTACGGAAGGTATAAAACCGGAATCAACCCGTGAAGAGTATACCATGATGCCGGTTTATGATCTGTGTGAAGCACTCATCCGCTACTATCAGCTCACTACCTCCCCGGATCCCTATCTTCAGTTTTTCCTCGATGCCGTTCTGAAATTTACTGTTAAGATCTCGGCAGGGGCGGTTGAATTTCTTGACTGGTGGGAGAAAAATAAGAAAAAACTATCCATCATCGTACCTGAAGAATTGGATGCAGTAAGGGTGATGACAATACACAAAGCCAAGGGTTTGGAGTTTCCGCTTGTCATCCTTCCCTTTGCCACGGAATCACGTAAGAATACAAAAACATACCTGTGGGTTGATCTTGAAAAGGAAATAGCCGCCGGGATGGAGACGGCGATCCTTCGGAGCGACAAGGAGATGGAATCAACAGTTTATAAGGATTTGTTCATGGATGAACGGCAAAAATCGATGCTCGACCTCCTCAACCTGCTATATGTCTCCATGACAAGGCCTGAAGAACGGCTCTTTATCCTCACCGCCTTCCCCCCGAAGAACCAGGATGAGGTAAGTTCCCTGCCAGGCTTCTTCAAACTCTTCCTGCAGCAGGAGCGCATCTGGATGGAGGGGCAGACTCAATACATGTTTGGGTTGAAGTCAGATCATGTAAGAAAGCTTGTAAAGCAAGAAATGCAGACAATCACGCAACACAACGTTATCAGTTCCGACTGGCGGCAGAAAATCCGGATAGGCATGAGAGCGCCACAAATGTGGGATACCGGGGATCCGGTTCAGAAATCGCAGTGGGGTAACAGGATCCACACCCTTTTGTCGTGGCTGACCACAGGAAATGATATTGGCAGGGTCATGGAAAAAGCTTCACTGGCCGGGCTGATTGAAAATAGTGAGCTCGGGAGTGTTGAAGAAATCATGGTGTCTGTTGTAACCAATCCATTGCTTGCCAGGCTTTTCAGCGACCAGGTACAGGTGAAAACAGAAGCGGAAATACTCCTGCCCGAAGGATCATTTTATCGTCCCGACCGTGTTGTATTCGACAACGGCGTGGTGACGATCCTCGATTATAAAAGTGGAAAACCAAATCCCAGACATGGCGAACAGCTGATCAGGTATGCCGGGTACATTGAAGCGATGGGGTATAAAAAGATTCACAGGGCATTGGTTTACCTTGAACCCCAAGTGAAAGTAATTGATATTTAGTTTACCTGAGAACCAAAGATTTAAGGATTATGCCAAACATCGAACAACATTTGATAAACCTGTTTAAAGGCTGGAGCGGCAAGGTACCGGTTTCGGTGATGAAATTGCCAGGTTCCGGATCATACCGCAGCTATTACCGGCTGCAGGCGGGGAGTGAGACGGTAATAGGCGCACACAACGACGATATCCGAGAAAATGATGCATTTATCGCCTTTACCAGCCATTTCCGGAAGCAAGGTCTGCCTGTACCCGAAATACTTGCAACCGATCGCGAGAACCGCACCTACCTGATAACCGACCTGGGGGACACAACCCTCTACCAGATGCTTGTTCAAAACCGGGCCCGGGAAGCCCGGGAACGCGTCTCTTTGCCCCAGGGTGAGGTAGACGCCCTGTTTCCCCGGGAGGTGCTGGAGGTCTATAAAAAGGCCATTGGCTGGCTTCCTGCTTTCCAGGTGAAGGCAGGTGCGATGCTGGATTATTCCGTATGTTATCCCCGTGCGGCCTTCGACCGCCAATCGATGATGTGGGATCTGAACTATTTCAAATACTATTTTCTTAAACTTGCTAAGGTCCCTTTTGATGAGCAGGCGCTGGAGGACGATTTTGCCGGTTTATGTGATCTCCTGCTCGCTGCAGATGCGGATTTTTTTCTTTTTCGTGATTTTCAGTCCAGGAACATCATGGTCTTGAACGGGGAACCATGGTTTATTGACTACCAAGGCGGGAGGAAAGGAGCCCTTCAATATGATGTTGCTTCATTGCTGACCGATGGCAAGGCTAACATTCCAATGGGGGTAAGGCAGGAGTTGCTTGATTTCTACCTAGATTCACTTGAAAAGATCTACCCGGTTGACCGGCGCAAATTTCTTGAACTGTACCAGGGATTTGCACTGATCCGCATCCTCCAGGCATTGGGTGCCTATGGGTTCAGAGGCTATTATGAGAACAAACCTCATTTCCTGCAGAGTATCCCTTTTGCCCTGCATAATCTCAAATTTCTCCGCGCAAACAACCTGATTGGTTTCGGGCTCAATACCCTTATGTCCGTTATCGACCTGATGATTGATAACCCAGCACTGTATAGTCAACAAATTGTTGAGCTAAACACTGCTATTTATAACAAAAACAATAAATTACATATTGAAAATAATGACGAACCAGCCGAAAAAAAACTGGCCGTCACCATTCATAGTTTCTCATATAAAAAAGTAATTCCTGTAGATAAAACTGCCAACGGGGGGGGCTTCGTTTTTGACTGCCGTGCCCTGCCGAACCCCGGGAGATATGAGGAATTCAGGAAACTCAATGGCAAAGACCAACCTGTAATCGACTTCCTGGCAAAGGAATCTGCAGTAGAAGAGTTTCTCGGCCATGTCATTTCACTGGTTGATCAAAGTGTAACAACATACGCCGGACGCGGGTTCGATAACCTGATGGTCTCGTTTGGCTGTACGGGTGGTCAGCACCGATCGGTATACTGTGCCGAAAAACTGGCCAACCACCTGAAAAACAAATATAAAATAACGGTCAATCTATTCCATGACGAACAGGAAAACCAGGGAGCAGCAACCGTGCAGTAACGCATCAGCCATCCTCACTTAGCCTATGAAAGCAATGATCCTGGCCGCCGGCCTCGGCACGCGGCTGAAACCTTTTACCGATTCTCATCCCAAGGCCTTGTTTTGTGTTGACGGGAAAACATTGCTCGAACATGCGTTGAACCACCTGAAATCAGCAGGAATAGATGACGTAATTGTCAATGTTCATCATTTTGCAGATCAGATCATTGAATTTATCAAATTGAACAATAGCTTTGGGTTAAATATTTCAATTTCCGATGAGACAGGTCAACTGCTGGAGACCGGCGGGGGCGTTAAAAAAGCTGCCTGGTTTTTCAATGATTGCGATTGTGCCATCATCCGAAATGTAGATATCCTCTCCGATCTTGACCTTGTGAAGATGGCAAAGGTTCATTTAAGTTCGGGAGCTCTTGTCACCCTGGCGGTGCGCAATCGTGAAACATCCAGGTACTTTCTCTTTGATGACCAGATGCACTTGTGCGGCTGGGAAAACCGGAAAAGTGGCGAGCGGCTGCTGCTGCGCACCCCTGCAAAACTTAAGGCATTTGCATTCAGTGGAATACAAGTTGTCAACCCGGCGATTTTTCCCCTGATCTTCGAAGACGGAAAATTTTCACTGACCAATCTCTACCTGCGACTTGCGGCCGAACAAACAATTGCCGGCTATGTGGAAGACGGAGTTATATGGAGAGACGCAGGGAGAAGCGAGTAGAATTCGGGAGAATAACTTTGGAAATCCCACGCAGAAAAGTCATTCCCGTGATTTGCCCCTGAATAATACTGTCCGTTTCCGGACAGTATTCATTAAACACAACAATAACCTTATTATCAATTGAAAACATGCCCGGAACCGGGCATATTTCGAAATGGAATAAGATGAACAATATTTGATATATGTATAATAATCAATTACATATATACTATGGTATGAAATTTGAATCAACAAATCGGTAAAATATATTTAATAGACATAAAAAATACCTAGAAAAAATGGTTTAAGTTATCATAAAATGAAATACTTTACACCTGAATGGATTTCGATTTACAGTAATTTCCGGGGGCAGTTGATTCCATTCTGGTTAACCAGGTAATTTTAAAATGACCGCTATGAAAACGTCGAAGGTAATTAACAGGACAATTCCTGCTATCATATTCTCAATGATTGTGATAGCAAATACAGCCAGATCTCAGTATTGCTCACCCAACCCGGTGTGCTACGGCGAACCCATAAACCTCTACTGCGCATCAAACGGTTGTGATGTGCCGGGGGCGACATTTCTCTGGTCCAATCTGAGTGGTTCATGGACATCAGGAGAAGCAAACCCCATCATTTTTCCGGGGACCCCGGGATATGCAACAGACATGTTCTACCTTGTTGTTGAGTTTTTCCCGCCAACAGGGGGATTCTACGAAGGAACCACCATCGTAAATGTACTGCCGCAGTTTTATATTTCCGGAACGACAGTCAATAACAAATGCTTCGGATCCGATGCAGGTGCGATCAGCATCACTGCTTCCGGGGGTGGAATTCCATACAGCTATCAATGGAGCAACGGTTCAGTTTTGCGCAACCAAACCGGGCTAAGTTGCGGGACATATACGGTAACAGTGACAGACTGTTTTAACTGTTCGAACATTGCCTCCTATGAAATTACAGGACCAATGGCTCCACTTGAGATAAGTTCATCTGTGGTAACCAATGTGCTGTGTTTGGGCTGTCAGAGCGGGGCAATCAATCTTTCTGTGAACGGAGGAACCGCTCCTTACAGTTATTTATGGAGTAACGGTGAAAATACGGAGGATATTAGTTCCCTCATTCCGGGAATATACACTGTAACCATTTCTGATGCAAATGATTGCCCCCTGTCAGGCAGCTGGATGGTCTCTGATGCCGTCGAGCCCATATGTTACGGGGCGCCGGTTTATCTCCTTTGCAACTTATCGGGATGTGAAGTGCCGGGTGCAACCTATCTCTGGACAAATTCAAGCGGTTCATGGACATCAGAGGAAGCAAACCCGGTCATTCTGCCTGGCACCCCGGGATACCAGACAGACACATTCTTCCTTCATGTACAATTCGACCCTCCCCCGGGAGGTTGTTCATCGGGTTCATATATGATCTCACTCCGGGATTCCATCGGAATTACACCTTCACAACATGATGTTCAATGTTACGGCGCCTCCGATGGTGTCATCAGCCTGGCAGTCCCGGGTAACGGGGGGCAATATGCTTACCAGTGGTGCAATGGCAATACAACAGGCAGTATATCCGGGGTAGCAGCAGGACTATATCATGTTACTGTGACAGATACATACCACTGTTTCGTCACAAAATCGTGGATGGTAACACAACCTCCGGCGCTTGCCATTTCAGGTTCCCTGACTCCCGTGAGCTGTACCGGGGGGAATGACGGGAGCATTGGCCTTGTGGCCTCCGGAGGCCTGCCTCCTTATTCAACTGCCTGGAATACAGGAGTCACTACGATGAGCATTGACAATCTTGAGGCCGGTGATTATACAGTGACCATCACAGATCAGCATTACTGTTTTGCCAGTGAGACATTTACCATACCTGCTGGCACAACGAATTGTGTCACCGTGTTGCAGGGACTGGAAATCGAAAATGGCTTAAGCACATGTTTTGATGCCATACAAAACCTCATCATTGCGGGTGATGGATCTTCATTCGTGGTAGGAAACGGGGGCAGTGTTGACCTGGTCGCCGGTCAAAAAATTAGTCTCTTACCGGGAGCATTGGTATTTGGAGGAGGATTCCTGCATGGCTACATCTCATTGGATGGCCAGTTTTGCAATGACCTGAAAACTTTACAGGCCAAGGCTGTGGATGAGCCCGGGCAACGAGGCTGCTCACCACAGGAAAAACCGGTTGAAGGATTTTTCAGGGTTTATCCCAACCCCACAGATGGACTTTTTACACTGGATTTGATAAAAATGGAGGAACCCGGGCCGCTCCAGGTGGAAATATACAGCATGCAGGGTGAAATGGTGCTTTCACGAAAATTTGCCGCATCTCAAAAACATACCTTATCACTTGCCGACAGGGCCAGCGGAATTTACCTGCTCAGGATCTTTTCAAAGCGGCAACCTCTTTCTGTGAAAATTATTAAACATTAAGGTGCAGTAATTTACGAATCTTTAGTCGCTTTTATCCTGGCCGGGCAAAGTTTGCTGTCCTCATACCACCTGCACCTGGGTTTACAACCCAGGCATTGATTGATTGCTTCGTTGTTTTTAATATGGTTCACCCAATCCGGATCAGCCAGCTGGGGCCTCCCGAGTGCGACAAAATCCGCCAGGTTGTTCCCGATGAGCCATTCGGCCCGTTCAGCGGTTTTTATTTCATTCACCACGATGACAGGGATGCCTGAGTGCTGTTTAATAACCGTACCGCTGAATATGATCCAGTTGTAGTTAAAACCAGCAGGAGTCCGGGGAAGGTTCAGCAAACTGCCGCCATGGGAAACATGGAGCAGGTCGACCCCTGCCTGTTCCAGGTGCAGGGCGATCGCGATCCCATCCTCAAGCGTTGGTGAATTTGCGCCCAGCCTGTATCCAATAATGAAATCATCCCCGCATTTCTGCCTGATCCCGTGAATGATATCAGTGGCAAGCCTGAGGTTGTTGACCAGCGTTCCGCCATAATCATCCTCCCTTTTATTGAAAAAGGATGATGCGAACTGGTTTAATAAATAGCCGTGGGCACCATGGAGTTCAACACCCTGGTATCCTGCTTTTTGTGCCCTGCGTGCAGCTTCAATAAACGCATTTCTTATCTCTTCAATTTCTTCAATGGTCAATGCAGCCGACCTGGGATTGTTCGACGAAACCGAAGGCCCCCTGGCAAATTCTGAAACCTGGTCGTTTGTAATTAACCCGGCATGATGAATCTGAAGAAGTGAAACTGCCCCTTTCCCCTTTACAGTCGCAGCAATTTGCCCCATGCCCGGGATATGTTCATCGGACCATATCCCAAGCTGGAAGGGCGCCAGACGCCCATCTTTGCACACTGCCGTGGCCTCAGTGATGATAATTCCGGCCCCACCTGTTGCAATCTCCTGATAATGCTGTGTGTTTCTGGTGGTAACAATTCCATCTGCCCCGGCATAATGGAAACAAACTACCGGAGGAAAAACGATACGGTTTTTTACTGGCAGCTTTTTTAGGATAAATTCGGTGAAAAGTGAAGACATTGGGAATTTTCGATTTATGATTTACTATTTTCGATTTAAGGTTGCAAACAGAGGTTTGAAAAATTGGTTGATTTTCCGCATCAAAGGTAGGGAATCTGTATTATTAAACCTTCCGGGTTTTTAAGACCTGCAAGGTTTAATCTTCGGGTATTAATCGCTACATTTGTCAGCATAACACTGTTGACCAATGCTTCCTTTTCTCCAAAAAACCGCTCAGTACCTGGTCTCTACCTTTAATGATGACTTTGCCGATTTGTGTATTGTGCTTCCGAACCGACGGGGTGGATTATTCCTGAGAAAATACCTGGCAGCTGAGGTGGGCAAGGTTACCTGGGCTCCTGCCATTTTTTCCATTGAGGATTTTATTGCAGAGATCAGCGGCTTGCAGGAGGTTGAAAACCTGCACCTGCTTTTCGAGCTTTATGAGGTTCACCGTGAAATTGAATTGACGAATGCCCAGACATACGAGGAATTTTTGCGATGGGCACCCCAGCTGCTGAGCGATTTCAATGAAATCGACAGGTACCTGGCCGATGCTGGAGAGCTGTTTTCCACGCTCAGCGAAGCGAGGGCCATCAGTCTTTGGAATCTTGACGGACAGCCACTTACTGATTTCGAAAAAAAATATCTTCAGTTTTATCAGTCTCTGATTGGTTATTACGAAAAGCTTACCGTTCGGCTGCTCGCCAAAAATCGGGCATACCAGGGGCTGAGTTTCAGGCAAGCTGCCGAGAACATTGATACAACAAAAAACACCTTGCCATGGCGCCATATTGTTTTTGCAGGGTTCAACGCGTTGACAAAAGCTGAAGAGAAAATTATCGGCACGCTGAGGAATGATGGAAAAGCCACTTTGCTTTGGGATGCCGACAAGTATTACCTTGGCAACAAACAGCAGGAGGCCGGTGATTTTTTGCGCGAATGGATGCACAAATGGCCGGTAAAGGAGCCACACTGGGTATCCGATGATTTTGCCACTGCCGACAAGGAAATTGAGATCATCGGCTCACCCGATCCCGTCGGACAGGTGAAATATTGTGGAAATCTTTTGCAGGAGCTGGCTTTGCTGGGCAGGGCTGATGAAAAGACGGCCGTGGTCCTGCTGGATGAGGGACTGTTGATTCCACTGCTCAACTCCATTCCGGGCGAGGTTGATGCGCTGAACATTACAGCAGGCCTGCCATTGAAACATACACCCCTGGCCAGCCTCTTTGAGACTGTTTTCCAGCTCCACATGCATACAGTTCAATTCACCTATCTTGTTTCGAAAGGGATAAAAAAGTATTACTATAAGGATGTCCTGAAACTCCTTCAGCATCCCTATGTTCACCGGATGGCCCAGGCTTCGGTGAGTGGAAACCGGTTTGTTTTTGATGAAACCATTGACAGGATCAGGCTTGGACACCAGATTTTTATCGGGATCGAGGATGTTGTGTTACAAAGTTCCGACCTGTTCTCAGCCAACCTTACATTCCTGGAAGCAATGTTCTCGCATTGGTCTAAACCGGCCGATGCACTGACCTGTTTTAATGCCATGATCGAAACAATCCGCTCAGGGGCAGGACAACCCATGGAACTGGAGTACCTCTTTGCATTTTCCAAAATTGTACATCAGTTGGGGAACCTGCTAACTGATTTTCAACCTGATTTGAAAATCCCGGCATTGTACGAATTATACCAGCAGGTTATTGCAGGGACCAGTCTGCCGTTTTATGGTGAACCTCTGAAAGGAGTTCAGCTGATGGGGATGCTCGAAACACGGACGCTTGATTTTGAGAATCTTATAGTGCTGTCATGCAACGAAGACTTACTGCCCAGCGGCAAGATCAGTCCATCCTTTATCCCGTTCGATATTAAAAGAGATTTTGAACTTCCCACCTACCGGCACAAGGATTCGGTGTATGCATACCATTTTTACCGCCTGATCCAGCGGGCAAGGCACATCTGGATATTGTACAATACCGAGCCTGATCAGCTTGGAGGAGGCGACCGGAGCAGGTTCCTTCGGCAAATCGCCACTGAATTGCCGGCTTTCAACTCCCGCATCATCATCAGGGAATCAATCCTGGCAACCCCGCTTTTGATGGGTGAACTGCTGCCTGTGATTGAAATCCCCAAAACCGGCGTCACCCTCGCTGCATTGGAAGAAAAAGCCATAAAAGGTTTTTCGGCAAGCTCGTTGAATTCCTATCGCAATTGTACCCTGAAATTCTACTATTCCGAGGTTGCCAATATAAAAGAGCCTGAGGATGTGGATGATACTATAGATCCTGCCGTGCTTGGCAGTGCCGTTCACGATGCGCTCAACAAACTCTACAAGCCGTTTGTCGACCAGCCTCTGGCGAAAGAAAACCTGGCGGCTATGGACAAGGTCCTGGAAGATACTGTTGACATGGCGTTTGAAAAGAAATTCAAGGGTTCCGACATCACCTATGGCAAAAACCTGTTGCTGGTCAGTGTGGCAAAACTGATGATAAAGCGGTTTCTGCACTTTGAAGCGGAACAACTGGATGAATTCGCAAAATCGGGAAAAAGCTGGACCGTGGCATTCCTTGAGCAATTTGTCGAAACCTCCGTTCTAATCCCATGTGGCGACAAGGATCTCAAAATCCGGTTAAAAGGGTTTATCGACCGTGTTGATAAAATGGACGGGTGGTGGAAAATTATTGACTATAAGACCGGGATCACTGATTCAAAACAGGTTAAGGTGAAAGATTGGGATGATTTGATTCAGAATCCCGATTTGAATATTGGTTTTCAATTGCTGATGTATGCCTACCTTTTAGCTAAAAGGTTCAACAGTCCAGTCATTTCCAGCGCGGGGATAATATCTCTTAAGAAGGTCAACGCAGGATTTACGACAGTGTCGGTGCCGGGAAGTGAGCCGGGGAAATTTTCGGCAACCCTGGATGAAGCATCCGTCGGCCGTTTTGAGCAGGTAGTGATGGCAATCTTGAAAGATGTTTATAACCTGGAAAAACCATTCAGCCAAACAGGCAACCTGGACATTTGCAAACGCTGCCCATACATCAATCTTTGCGGGCGTTGAGGTCTTTCTCTGAAAACACGCAGGCTTCGTAAATATACAGTTCTGCGATTTTCCATCCATTCCATCCGATCCCGGCTTTATCGCGGGAGCAATGTCCAAGGAATTCGTCGAGGGTCCACCCGGATTCAGTAGCAACCTGTGGTAAAAATGTGCCGGAAGAATATCCCTGTTTAATATAAATGCCATGTTTTCCGAGGATGATCTCATCAGGAGAACTGATCTTTTTTAAGGGAGAGAGTACCGAGATCTCAATCTCGAGGTCGCCGATCTCATTTGCATTTACCGGTTCGAAGCGCGTGTCCTCGGTGGATGAAGCCACAGCCATCTCCCTGATCAGTTTGTACAGGGGAATATCTGCCGAAAACCTTCCTATGCAGCCGCGAAGGGCTCCGTTTTCCTTCAATGTCACAAATGCCCCGGCCTGAATTTTCAGCTTGTCGCTGTAATTTGTCGGATTATCTTCTGGTATGCGCCTTTCACGAATATATGTTTCGATGGTGTTCCTTGCTATTTTCAGCAGCACGGCTTTTTCTTCCCGGGTGAAATCAAATCCTTGGACAGCCGAGGTTAAAGCGAGGGACCAGTATCCGACAACCTCATTTTTATCACCGTACTTTGAATCTCCTGAATTCATATAGTGCACGGGAACGATTTTGATCCCAGGGCTCATGGCAGCCAGGTTGAGCATGACAAGGACAGAAGTCCAGCCGCACAGGCTGGTGGCAAGGTTGGGAATCTTTTTTTTCCGGTAATCGTCCAGTACTTTCACCAGTTCTTCCGGCGAACCGGATACGATGGCATCGCATGTTGCCTTGTCTGTAGCTGCGGCATCGGAATAGGAAGGGTAGTGTGAAAAATCTGTACTGAAAACGAACAGGTTCCGCTCATTGAACCAGGGTTTCAAGGCTGTTGCGATTTTGCTGCAGATCTCTTCCGACTGGGTGCCAATGACGATCGGAACAATCTTGAAGTCCTTTTTCAGGTGGTACTGGAGGAAGGGAACCTGAACTTCAAGGCTGTGCTCGGTGCGGTCGGCATCGGGATTAAAGGTGAATACCTTGTTCTCTTTGATGAGTTTGTTGGCCAGGTCGATGTTCACCTGGACCTTGCCCAGTGGGGTTAAATAATCACCCTGGTTATAAATGGAAGCACCCGGAAATGATACCTGGTGGCTCGATGCTATGACAAAAACATTGTCAAACGGCATGTCCGGATCTACCTGGTTGTAACCGCTGGCAGCCACCTGGCCCGAAAAAACGTATCCCGCATGGGGGCACACGAGGCCCGTCACATGCTGGTTTGCCTGCGGCTTTGCCCTGGCGAACAGGCTTGCCAGGGTGCTTTTCAGTTCTTTGGCATCAGCCGGGTAAAACCGCCCGGCGGCGGCGGGTTGCCGGTCGACCCCTGAGGGTGTCTCCTGTGATGAACATCCCTGGTTGAAATTTAAAAATAGTCCCATAAACAGCAGGCTCCGGAAATAGTAACGCATTGTTTTTATTAACTTTGAATAATTTCATTGTAAAGATACAACATGCATCCAAAAAATGCAACGCGTACCGCACTTTTTGCCCTTGGCTTCCTTTCGATAGGAACCCAGGTATACCTCGTCCGCGAATTCATGATGGTATTCAGCGACAATGAATTGGTTATAGGGATTGTACTGGCAACCTGGATGATGATTACCGGAGTTGGTTCTTTCCTTGGAAAGTACAGTTCCATGGTGGAGAGGAAACCCGGTTTTATCATTTTTTTGATGGTGCTTACCGGTATTTTGCCTCCGGCAATGGTCGCCGGTATTGATATCCTGAAAGTTGTGATCGTTCCTTATGGGAGCCTTGCTGATTTGGAGCAGGTTACACTGGCCTGCATCCTGGTGCAGCTGCCATTTTGCCTGTTGAATGGATTCCAGTTCTCATTTCTGAGCGCTTCCGCAGCAGATCGTCTCCCGGGTAAGTCTTATGCATGGGAATCGCTTGGAAGCATGGCATCAGGCGTCCTGGTAAATTTTATCTTCCTGTCATATGTTGGCCCGTTTCAAGGCCTGATGATACTTTCCGGCATTTATTTCCTGCTGGTTATCATGTTTATTAACCTGGTTTACCGGAAAAAACATGTCGTGGCTGTTCTGTTTGTCTTCCTTGCCTTTATGGTCGTTACCGGTTATTATGATTTCAGGGCATTGACAGGCAGGATACTTTACCCGTCGCAGCAGGTGATTTCAAACAAGGAAACCCCTTATGGACAGGTGGTGGTTACCAAAAGTGCGAACCAGTTTAATTTTTTTGAAAACGGGATGCTTTTATTTTCGTCCGGAAACCAGGTAAGCAATGAAGAAAATGTCCATTATGCGATGGTCCAGCATATAAATCCCGTAAATGTGCTGTTAATTTCGGGTGGCTTTGCCGGTACACTTGCCGAAATTCTGAAATATCATCCAGCCTGTGTCGACTATGTTGAATTGAATCCTTCGTTGATTGGGATTGCATGCCGCTATACCCGTCAGACCTGGCATCCTTCCATCCATGTCCATGAAATGGATGCCCGGAGATTTATCCGTACTACAGCAAAAATCTATGATGTTGTCCTTGTGAACCTTCCTGCTCCCGTTACCCTCCAACTCAACAGGTACTATTCTGTAGAATTTTTAAAGGAGGTCAAGCAGAAAATGAGTCCTGGCGGAATCATGGCATACAGTCTCCCCACTGCCGGGGAGTATGTGAGTGAGCTCGGAAGCAGGCTGAATGCAGTGCTCTTGAATACGTTGAAACAATGCTTTGACAGCATTCTGATCATTCCCGCGGGCCGGAATTATTTCCTGGCATCTGATTCATCGCTTTCGGCAGACATCCCTGGTTTGATTGATTCACGAGGGATCGAAACCGGTTACGTCAACAAATTTTACCTGGATGCGGCGCAATTGAAAGAGCGGTCAGCCAGTGTAACCGCATCTGCCACCCTGTCAGGGACTACACGCCCCCCGGGGTTGGTAAACAGTGATTATTCACCGCTGGCCGTCTGGTACCATCTATCATGGTGGCTGAGCCAGTTTAATGTAACCACAGCACTGATCTTGACAATTTTCACTGTCATCATTGCCGTAACGATGACAACCTTGAATCCCCTGAGCGCCGGACTTTTTTCAGGCGGATTTACCCTGACAACCCTGGAGATCATGCTTGTTTTCGGGGTACAGGTTTTATCCGGATTCATTTTCCAGGTTATAGGGTCAATCATTATGGTTTTCATGGTTGGACTGGCTGCGGGCTCTGGCCTGATGGTGAATGTTAAAGGAACGAAGGCCCTTCATTTGCTCAGGGGACTGCAGGTATTGCTGGCTATCATGTCACTTTCAATCCCGTTCATTTTTCAATGGATGAACGGTTCAGCCCGGGGCGACTGGCTGATCTGGATGGAATTCGGACTGCTGGCTTTTGGTGCTGCATTTATCGTGGGTATGGAATACAGGCTTGCTGCCTTATTGTCACATGATACACTTAAACGTACTGTTGCAGGCAACTATTCTGCCGAAATGTTCGGTTCTGCAGCAGGAGCCTTTGCTGCTGTATTCCTTATTCCCGGCATTGGCATGGTAAACACAGGCATTTTCCTGGCGGGATTGAATATGGCAACTGTCGCCATGTCGTATCTGTTTCGTATAAGATGATGACAAGCACTAATTCTCCGCTTTCAATTGATTTTTCACCTCAGTAAAATTGTGTCTGAACCATATATTGCTTTAAAATAACCAGTTTTTTTGTAAATTTGTGATAGTCGGATTCAGCATTCACCCTGCCAATGGAATTGCAAATGTTGAAAAAGATTTCTAAGCGTCAATTCATCCGGTCGGGCCTGGTGGTCATTGGAGCCACGGCTGCCGGATTGCAAAATGTTGATGGATTTGCCAAAACACTCATCAATATGGGAACTACAAATATTTCCCTGCCGGGCAACCTCGGGAAATTCAGCAAAGAATCACCCTATGCAGTAACAACTCCGAAAGGTGTCAAATGCCAGATTTGTCCAAACAACTGCATCCTGAAGGAAGGGCTCGACAGCATCTGCCGCACCCATGTTGTGAAAGATGGCAAACTCTACACCATCGCCTATGGGAATCCCTGCTCGGTACATATCGATCCGGTTGAAAAAAAACCGCTGTTTCATTATCTTCCGGCCTCTTCAAGTTTTTCAATAGCCACGGCCGGCTGTAATTTTGCATGCCTCAACTGCCAGAACTGGGAAATCTCCCAGCAAAGTCCGAAGGATACAATGAATGTTGAGTTGTTTCCTCAAAAGGTAGTAGAAGAAGCCCTGAAAAACAGGTGCAGCTCAATCGCCTATACCTATTCGGAACCAATCGCCTTTTATGAATATATGTTTGATACCGCCCGGCTTGCCAAAGCCCATGGTATTGCGAACCTGCTCATTTCCAATGGTTATATCAACGAAAAGCCGTTGCGTGATTTAAGCAAATACCTCAATGCCGCCAACATCAACCTGAAATCATTCAATGAGGAGACCTATGCAAAACTCAACGGCGGCAGTTTACAACCCATCCTCAACACCCTTAAAATATTGAAGGAGGAAGGTGTGTGGCTTGAAATCACCAACCTTATCGTTCCCGGCTGGACCGACGACCTGAACATGATCAGGGAAATGTGCGAATGGCTTGTGATCAATGGATTTGCAGATAATCCATTGCATTTCAGCCGGTTCCAGCCATTGTACAAACTCACCAGCCTGCCCTGCACACCATTGGATATCCTTGAGAAGGCACGCAACATCGCCCTGAAAACCGGGATTCATTATGTGTATATCGGCAATGTGCCCGGCACCACTGCTGAAAATACCTATTGCCCCAAATGCAAAAAGATAGTGATCGAACGGCGGGGCTTTGCAATAATGTCGAAAAACATGAACCACGATGCATGTAAATTCTGCAATACAAAGATTGCAGGAGTATGGAGTTGATCGTCTCACCGTAGTATTCAAACTTTCGATCTTTATGTGCGTCTGTTTTTTGGACGGCTGATGATCCGGGTTCACGACCAATCATTTTCGCGTATATTTGCCTTGGTATCTGCGCAAAAATGCGGGATCAGGTTGAAAAACCAACATGGTTTTAATGTTCCCCGATTTTATTTATTTCCAGCATTATGGGAAGATGGTCCGAAAAACCGCCATGGTATTTTGGTCCCGAATAGGTACGGTTCAACTTATCACCGAACCAGGTGTTGTCTTCTTCAAGCAGAAATGACGGTCTGAAAATTTTAACACTTCCGGCAGCCGCTTTTAAGCCTGAACATCCCTGTAAAAGCACTCCTGATACTACGAACTGGTCGAATGTACTCCACTGGTCACGATATTTCAGGGTGCCTTCCCTGCATATTTTATTCCTGATACCCATCAGGTTGTAAAGCGATGTGTCAAAATAGGGTAGGGGGCTGGTATGAGCCATCAATACCTCCAGGAGGCTTTCATTTTCAGGCTCATCATTGAAATCTCCCATTAGCAGGATGTTTGCGGTGGGCGCTCTTTGTAGAACGGAATCGACGAGGCGTCGCACCACGGAGGCTACATAATTGCGCCGCGGCTGTGAGCCAAGATAACCGCCCCGGCGCGACGGCCAGTGGTTTATCACAATCCTGATGGTGTCGTGGTTAAACAGAATGCCATGCACCAGCAGTATCTCCCTGGTTTGCGCAAGTGTATCGAATGGAAACCGGATCATTGTACTTTGGCTTGAAACTATTTTAAAAACGGCAGGCCGGTAAAGCATCGCTACATCTACCCCCCTGAGATCGGGTGATTCGTGGTGGATAAATTTATACTTCCATGGTTTTAAGGGTGTATCATAAATCAGTTTGTTCAGGACATAGGGGTTTTCAACCTCACACAATCCAACGACAGCAGGCGGTGCCCATTCGCCGATGGCCAGCAGGGTTTTTGCCACATGATTCATTTTGGTTCTGAATTTTGTCCAGTTCCAGTGCCTGGAGCCGGCTGAAGTGAACTCATCATCCAGCTTTGTAGTATCATCATAGGGATCATACAAATTCTCCACGTTCCAGAAAACAACCCTGACAGGTTGGCTTTTTATTTTTATCGAATCTAAATTGGCACGATTTTCGCTGTAGTATTGGTTCGCTTGTGATAACAATGCACTGTTCAATAAAAAAGTTAACAGCATGATAATGAATAGATTTTTCATATTTTTTCATTTTGGATGCAACTTTTAATGATTTATATTGTCTCTTAATCGGAGTAAAGACCAAAAGGTAATATGTAAAAACAGCATTTTCTTTAACTTTTTTTTAACAGGAGATTAACAGAAATTAACAACAGATGTGAAAATATCAGGTTCAATGCATCGTTTTTTAACGGAATCTGAATTAAACCATTTTCAATTTTGTCAGTTAAACCAGGTTAAAAACAAAAGAAAATTAGCGCTATGAAGAGGATTGCAGGAATTTTATTAATTGCAATGATTGGAGGAGCTGTTTCGCTGGGACTTTATAAGGCCATTGAAAAGAAACAGTATTCGTTTAGTTCCCGTCCCGATGGTATACCCATCAGGCAGGTTGGTTATAATCCAAGTGCCGCGTTCAATCAACCTGATTTTGAAGCTGCGGCAGCTGTTTCGATACATGCTGTGGTGCATATCAAATCGGAGTTCCAGAAGAAAAGCCTTGTGTATGATGATTTTTTTGAATTTTTCAATTTCGGGGGACGTCCGCAGCCACGTGAGTACAGTACGCCATATTCAGCGATGGGTTCAGGGGTGATTGTTTCACAGGATGGTTATATCGTTACAAACAATCACGTGGTGCAGGAAGCTACTGACGTCACCATCACGCTGAATGATAAACGCGAGTATAAAGCAACGATCATCGGCACTGATCCGAGTACAGACCTGGCTTTGATAAAAATTGACGAGCAGGGGCTGCCATTTCTGACCTACGGCAATTCTGACGAGGTTAAAATAGGGGAGTGGGTGCTGGCCGTCGGAAACCCGTTCAATCTTACCTCTACGGTTACTGCGGGAATTGTCAGTGCAAAAGCACGTAACATCAATATCCTGGGTTCACAGGGAGCCATTGAATCATTCATTCAGACCGATGCAGCCGTTAACCCCGGCAACAGCGGTGGTGCACTTGTGAATACACGCGGCGAACTTGTCGGGATCAATGCCGCGATTGCATCCGGAACGGGTTATTATACCGGGTATAGTTTTGCGATCCCGGTGAACATTGTAAGAAAAGTTGTGGGTGATTTCATGAAGTTTGGTAAAATCCAGCGTGCCTACCTCGGTGTGTTTTATCGTGAGATCGATGACCAGTTTGCCAAGGAAAAGGGATTTACCGACCTCCGGGGCATCTATATTGATGATGTCGTGGAGAGCGGACCGGCTTCGCTTGCAGGGGTGAAAAGCGGAGATGTCATTATCCGCATCGACAACAACCCGGTGAATGGCAAGGCTGAACTGATGGAGATGATCGGCCAGAAAAATCCCGGTGACAAAGTTACAATGATCGTGATGCGTGATGGCAAGGAATATGAGATGGCGCTCACCATGCAAAGCGAAGATTCTAAGTTGATTGCCGAAAAAGGCAATAAAATAATTATCCAGGGTGCTACTTTTGAGGCCCTTTCTTCAAATGAAAAAGCCAGGCTGAATGTCGATTATGGCTTTAAAATTACTTCACTGGCCAACGGGAAACTGAAAAGTGCCGGGATCAGTGCAGGGTTTATTTTGTTATCGGTTGATCGCAAACCATTGCGTTCAACTCAGGATTTAAGAGAAACGCTTTCGAACCGCCAGGGAGGGGTCCTCATTGAAGGCCTTTACCCGAATGGTTTGCGGGCATATTATGGAATCGGACTATGAGACAATTAAAAATATCAAAATCGATCACCAACCGTGAAACCGCATCTCTCGACAGATACCTCTCTGATATTGCCAAAGAGGAGTTGATCTCTGCCGATGAGGAGGTTCACCTGGCACAACGCATCAAACTCGGCGACCAGGCCGCGCTTGAGAAGTTATGCAAGGCAAACCTCAGGTTTGTTGTTTCAGTGGCAAAGCAATACCAGAACCAGGGACTGTCGCTGCCCGACCTGATCAATGAGGGAAATGTGGGATTGATCAAAGCCGCCCGCCGGTTTGATGAAACGAGGGGCTTCAAGTTCATCTCCTATGCTGTGTGGTGGATCAGGCAATCTATTCTGCAGTCGCTTGCAGAACAGTCGCGGAGTGTGCGGTTGCCCCTGAACCAGGTTGGTTCGCTGAGCAAAATGTCGAAGGCAACCATCAAACTTGAACAACGTTTTGAACGCCCACCCTCAATCAATGAACTCTCGATAGAACTGGAAATACCGGAACACAAAGTTGCTGAAACGATCAGGATTTCAACCCGGATGGTATCCATGGATGCACCCATCGACCAGGATGAGGAAATAAGACTGGTGGATGTGTTTGTGAACGACTCGCCAGGGACTGATGAAAACCTGATCAGGGAATCACTGGCTAAGGAGGTACAACGGTCACTGTCGACACTTGCCGAAAAAGAGCGTGAGATCATCAACATGTTTTACGGCATCGGTGTGCCTCACAGTTACACACTGGATGAGATCGGATCGGTGTTTGACCTGACACGTGAAAGGGTTCGGCAGATCAAGGAAAAAGCCTTACGCAGGCTAAAACACTCATCGCGGAGCAAACTGCTGAAATCTTATATGGGTTAAGGAGCAGCACCAACGGGTCACCGGGAAAACTCAGAAACACGCGGAACAAGTGTTGTTTTTGTGATTCTGGATTTTCTCTGTGCCCTGTTGGTTATTTATTTTATCAACACCTTGTTGATAAAGTTTATAAAAAAATAGCCGACGTGCGTCCCGGTTTGAAAATATTGTGTAATTTTGCCACCTGTTAAATTTTTATCAGTAGATGATCCGCCGCCACAGAAATAGTGTAATCTTTTTTCTCTGCTTTCAGGCTATGGCTGTGGCGATTATCTGCCTTGGATCGCTGATAAATTTTCACCAGTATAAGATCTGGGGAAAACCATTGATCCCCAATTTCGTTGGCTACAAGCGCGATATCGAAAAATATTCCAAAACATTATCCTTTTCGAAACTTTCACGCAACAACCAGCAACTCCAGCAGGATTATCATGGCAACGACTGTGACCTTCCCACTGAAAATCTCCCGGTTCAGTATAGATCCGGTTCTGTTATTTCCTTTGATCTTTCTCAACATGCACCGGCATTAAGCCGGATTTCCTCCTGCGGCCTGCGCGGTCCGCCCCTTTCCTGATTATTTGCCGGTGAACAAGAACACGCTGAGTCAATGAACTAAACAGTTCTATTGCTCTGTTTGCAACTGATCATTCATTTTCATGTTCCCGTTACCCGGTTCCCCTGTTCCCAGGTTTTCATCATCACCAGTTACCAGTATTTTATAACCCAATCCTCTGCCAACCAAAAATCCTATCATGAAAAATATTTATACATTATTGTATGCCAGCATTTTAGTGTTAATAAGTTCATTTGTCAGCTTGTCAATGCGTGCGCAGGGGACTGTTCATCCAGACTCAGCCGTTATGTCTGCCGGCTATGCCAATGAGGTTTATTACGGTATTGAAAGCCGCATGGTGCAAACTTTTCAAAGGGGCACATGGGATATTGCCTTCCGCACCATGAAACGCAGCTCGTCTATACTTACCAATGACGGGTCAGGTGTGGTGCTGTACACCTATCCGAAAGCAGATACTTCAGGATGGAACTCCTTCGATACTACCGGGTTTTATACCTGGAAACCAATGTATAACGATCCGACAAACTGGGAAAACGGGGCATTTTCGCGTAATGCAAAGGGTCACCCGGATTATGGATGGTGCAAATACAACGATGTGACGCATAACCTGATAGGCGACTCTTTGTTTGTGATCAAATTGCGTGACGGCAGTTTGAAAAAAATCTGGATCATTAAAAAACTCGCCTCCCTGGATATCTTTGTTTTCAGGTATGCAAACCTTGACGGAACTGGAGAACAAAATGTATCCGAGGATATCAGCGGTCTTTTATCTGTCGATTTTTCAGGTTACTCGCTTCAAACCAACTCCCGGGTGGTTATCCAGCCTAACAAAAATAGCTGGGACATCCTGTTCACAAAATATATGTCGGTACAAACCGATGGTTCTCCTTATCCTGTTGTTGGCGTTCTGTCCAATGACAGTGTGAGAACCAAGAATTTTCACCCGGTTGATCTTTCCTATAATGATTTTGGTGCCGGAAAATGGGATTCCACCCGTTCATCAATCGGATGGAATTGGAAACTATTCAACCAGGGCACATTTACCTATTCAATTGTTGACTCCAGTGTGTATTTTGTGAAAGACCTCAGCAAACATGTTTACAAACTGTATTTTACAGGGTACGGAGGTTCTCAAACCGGATTTATTGGCTTCACGACACAGCAGATGACCGGCATGGGGGTTCAGAATCCCGGTGAAGGCATGACTTTTTCAGTTTTTCCGAATCCTGCATCCGGCAGGATCAATATACAAGTGACCGGTAAAACCGGTGAAGACCTTTTGATTTCTCTTACAGATCTGTCAGGCCGACAACTCCGTGCAGATCGTCCGGGACTGACTGATGGGCTCAATGCTTATTCAATGGATGTAACCGGGGTGCAACCCGGCATTTACTTTGTAACCGTTTCCACCGCAGCGACGAAATCGGTGACCAAGGTAATTATATCCCGCTAGGCATGATTAAAGGCCCATCAAGTCTCCTCATCGGACTTTTCAGTCTTTTGGCCGTAGCCTCGGGTTACGGCCAAAAGGCTTTTATAAAAGTCTTTGACCAGAAAAGCAGGGAGCCTGTTGCTTTTGCACATGTTTGCTTTGAGGGGTTGAAATCAGGTGCACCCAGGTACAGTCTCACCTCCATAGAGGGGACCGTTTCCAATGATGTGAGTGAAATTTCCAAGATCGCGATCAGTTATGTAGGTTTTGCGACCTATACAGATACAATCAAACCGGGACAATCTCTTGAAATCCAGCTGCGCCCCAAAGTGCTGAACATGGATGAAGTGGTTGTTACGGCACAATATACCCCCGAACGGGCAGATAAATCAATATACAAGGTCGAGGTAATCAATGCGCGGCAGATCGAGCTTAAGGCTGCCACCAACATGGCCGACCTGCTTAAGGATCAGTCCACCATGCGTGTTACCCAGGATGGCGTTCTGGGTACCAGCCTGCGTATTCAGGGTATGTCGGGTGAAAATGTCAAATTTCTGCAGGACGGCGTTCCGCTCATTGGCCGGATGAACGGGAACTTTGACCTGAACCAGATCAATCTTTTCAATGTTGACCATGTGGAACTGATCGAAGGCCCCATGTCGGTAATTTATGGCAGCAATGCCCTTGCCGGGGTAATAAACATCATCACAAAAGAAAATAAATCTTCCCTGCTTAACGCGACTGCAAGCGCCTACACTGAATCTGTCGGGGTATACAACCTCGATGCGTCGGTATCACTCAACCATGCCAAACATGGTTTTTCCATTGATGGCGGACGTAATTTCTTCGGGGGATATTCTCCCGTTGATACCAGCCGCATCCAGACATTTAAACCAAGGCGCCAGTACTTTTTTGATGGCTATTATTCCTTTACCACCAATATTCTGAAACTCAAGTTTACCGGTGACTATTTCAATGAACTGCTGATCGACAAAGGACCGTTCGTTGACATGTACGATGAAACCGCTTTTGATAATCATTTCACAACCATAAGGTATTCAGGGCGTGCTGACGCATCAATCAAGTTGCCGAAAAACCGGTTTCTCAATGTTTTAGGTTCATGGTCGGGGTATACGCGTATCAGGGAAACCCTTTTCAAAAATCTGACAACGTTGAATGAAAACCTGGTACCCCAGTCATGGGCACAGGATACCACCACCATCAACAACCTCATTGCGCGTGGTACGTATGCCAAAAGCAATCCCGACAGCAAATTCAACTACCAGGCTGGTGTCGACATCAGCATTGAGCAAGGGGCAGGTAAAAAGATTTCAGGGAACAACCGGGAAATAGGAGATTATGCAGGCTTCCTTAGTGTTAAGTGGGATCCTGTAAAAACCTTGTCAATTCAACCCGGCCTCCGTCTGATATACAATACCCATTACGCCGCACCGCTTGTATATGCACTGAGTGCAAAATGGAATTTCGTTGAGCCGCTTAACCTGCGTTTTTCATACTCCCGGGGATTCAGGGCGCCATCGATCAAAGAGCTTTACCTTGTATTTGTTGATGTGAATCATAATGTTTACGGTAATCCTGATCTCAAAGCAGAAAAATCAAACAATTTCAATCTCAATCTCAATTGGGCTGCCGAGAAAAATAAAGTTGCCTGGTCCATGGATGTGACCGGTTTTTATAATTTTATTGAAAATGTCATCCTGCTTGCGCAAACCGGCAGTGCGCTGGAGTACAGTTATGAGAATGTAAGCCGTTATAAAAGCGCCGGTGTTCAGATCGGTTGTTCCTATTCAGTTTACCCGGCTTTTAAACTCCTGCTTGGACTGGCGGAAACCGGCATCACCGGGAGCCCGGATGCAGCGGTTGCCTACCAGCCTTTCAAGTGGTCTTCCGAAATTACCGTCAGTCCATCATATCGTTTTATAAAGCCCGATATAACACTTTCTCTATATTATAAATATTCAGGATCAACTCCACAACTTCAGTTCAATGAAAAGGTCCTGAGCTGGGGGTGGGTTGACCCGTATAATACCATGGATTTTACCGCCGGAAAGGGATTCTGGGATAGCCGTATCCGCTTGTCGGCAGGTGTTAAAAACATTTTTAATACAACAACCATCGCCTCAACGGGGGGCAACGGAGGCGTGCACAGCGGGGGAAATGGAAACACGAACATTGGCTGGGGGCGTACCGTTTTTATCAAGCTATCTTTCCAATTTAATAAATACAAATGATGCGGACAGCCCTCCCGGTTTACATCTTTCTGCTATGCCTTTCACTTCAATCCTGTTTTAAAAAGGACGACAAGGTCACTCCCCATCCTGTCGGAGACCTGCTAACGGATACCATTCCCATGACGCAGGACTATCGGTACCAGATTTATTTCAGCCTTGATTCAGGCAAGATCGTCAGCATGAATATCAAGACGTTGTATGACCTTGGATTTGAGTGCAGTGGGGAAGGCTGGCATGTGATTCTCAATACAAGCAATTTTATGAAGGTTGCCGACCTTGGGAACGTCACACTGGGGCAGGCGTATGATACCACAGGCATGAAACTGAGGTTTGATAAATCGGACGGGAACCCTGATTCCACGGCAATCGGTACGTGGTTTTCGATAACAGGAAAAGATACAGTTTCAAATAATCATGTCTATGCTGTCAGCCGTGGCCTTGATGAAGCAGGCAACCCGCTGGGGCTTTACCAGGTGGTTTTTGACAGCCTTAAAAACAGGTCATTCTATTTCAGGTATGCACTACTTGGTGGCGGACCTGTTTCGAGTGGGGTTGTATCAAAGGACCCTGGTATTAATTTTAAGTTTTTCAGTCTTAAAACAGGAACGGTAGTACCCACTGAACCTCCCAGGCAATCATATGACCTTTTATTTACCCAGTATACCACCCTGTTGTTCAAAGGAGTTCAAACCCCGGCAGGTATTACGCAAACACCTTATCCTTATCTTGTTACAGGCGTTTTGTTAAACCGTCACCTGGTGGGAGTGGCTGTCGATTCGACAAATGATTTTTTTACCATCACACGCGACCAGGCGAGGACGATGAACTACACACGTGCATTGGATGCTATTGGCTGGGAATGGAAAGAGTATAATTTTGAAACGGGTGTTTATACGATCAGGCCTGACATCTGCTATGTTATTCGTGGTGTTTCAGGGTTCTATTTCAAGCTCCGGTTTATCGGATTTTATAATAAAGATGGTTTGAAGGGGTACCCGATGATCGAGTACCAGCGGCTGTAGAACGCTCTCCATTTCACTCTTTCGCTATTTTCTCTCATATACCCCAAAAGGCACCACCAACCCGACTGTAACGCCCCATCCCGGGTTGTAGATCCCGATTTCCTTCAGCCTGCTGAGATGATCAAAGTACTTCGTATTGGTCAGGTTATTGCCTGAGATGAAAAGCGTCCACCATTGCCTGGAGATGCGAAGGCGCGTTCCTGCTGATGCATCCAGCATAAAATAACCAGGTGTTGAAGTCTCAAA
Organism: Bacteroidota bacterium; assembly: GCA_026391835.1. GTDB lineage: Bacteria > Bacteroidota > Bacteroidia > Bacteroidales > FEN-979 > CAIVAT01. The sequence continues at coordinate 70,557 of JAPLDF010000074.1, read as the reverse complement.
GGTATCGATACGGTTCTGGGCAAAATGGACCTGTCCGCCAATTTCAACATACGGAGCGGAGAACACGCTTAGTTTGCCGGTGTTAAACGTCCAGCGCAGTTTGTGAACAGAATGGAGGGCCGGGATGAGGGGCAGGGGAGTAGCAGTTGATTCATTGGTTCCCATCACGTAATCGATGCTGTTGTCGAAATGAAGCGGATCAAGCGGGTGAATATCTATTTCAATCTCAAATCCTTTCAGGACTGAATTACCCTGTACAAACCGGAAAACCCTGAAAGTGTCACCGTTTCTGACAATGGCCTCCCCATTGATGTTCCGCTGGTAAATGTAATTGTAGATATAATTATAATACCCGCAGAAGGTCGCCCTGATCCAATGCCAGCCTGCAGAAATCTCGCCATCCACCTGGAGGCTGTTTTCGGGTTTCAGGTGCGGATTTCCGATCTCATAGCGGAAAGTGCCTTCATGTACGCCATTTGAACCCAGTTCGGCTATGTTTGGTGACCGGAAACCAGAGCCGAGGTTGAATTTGAAATTGAAAATTTCCGATGCGGCAAAAGTAAACCCTGTTGACCCACTGAAGGCAGAAAAATGACTTTTAAAACCCGGAAAGATGGTATCGCCTGCCTTTGCCGGTATTCCAAGACTATCGAGAAGGAGCGATTTCCCGTCTACCCACCTCGCATCATAGCGAACACCTGCATCCAATGTCCATTTTTTCCAGGATTTCTTTGCATATATAAAGGCTCCCAAATCCTGCAGGCTATAGGCAGGGATCAGGTACTCGGTGCCCTTGTTCGAATTCGACTGGGTAATACCACCCAAGCCGGTGACCAGTTCAATTTCTCCTTTAAAAAGGCGGGTGTATTTAATGTCATATGTCAACGTATTAAGATGCATGTAAAGTGAGGGTTCCTTCCGGCTTAAAGAGAATTCCCTGCGATCATTGTTCTGGAACCCAAGGTTTACCCTTACCTGGTTATCTCCCGAAATGAAGTTCGAAACCGAGGTGATCTTGTTATGACTTACCTTCTGGTATGGCAGTTCGGGGATCCTCCCTTTTACAGTGGATCCGGGTACGATCTCTCCATTCATGTCAGTAAACCTGCCGGAAGCACTGTCTCTTTTACCCTCAATCATGCCGATGTTCGCATCATACCTGCTGAAATGAAGGTGAGAATAGCCCCATTTTTTGTTCAACCCCAGCATGGCGCTGTAATTCATCTCGTTGAAACATGAGTTGTAAACATATTCAGGCGGAGACCGATAGGATGCGGCATTTTTATAACTTCCGCGTGCACGCCATGTAAAGCCATTGTGATTCCCTTCCATCATGAAAGTGCTGTTGGTCATCATGTTGTTGGTTGCAAACTGGCTGGCAAACTCTCCGCGGATCGTATTCATAGGGGCGTGAACCGGTTCAAGGATGTTGATCACGCCCCCCATGGCATCGGAGCCGTAGAACAGGCTGGCTGGGCCTTTGAGGACCTCAATCCGGTCGGCCGAAAACTGGTCGATCTCAACACCATGTTCATCTCCCCACTGCTGTCCTTCCTGGCGAACTCCTTCATTGAGTGTCACCACATGGTTGTGACCCAGGCCGCGGATCACAGGCTTGGAAATCGCCCCTCCGGTAGTGATCTCTGAAAGGCCGGGCACCGCTGAGATGGCGTCGATGATATTGGTGGAAGGTGTTGTCAGCAGTTCTGCTTTCCCGATGGGAGTAATAGTGATGCTACTGCGGCTGTTGTCGGTGGAGATACCGCTGCCGGTGATCACGACCTCCTGGGCTTCTATGGCCTTTTCAGCGAGCCGGAAGTTCAAGGTTGTTGTCGTTTTTAAATCGACCATGGCAGTTTTGGATCCATAACCGACGAAACTAGCCTGGATAAGCAGTGTGCTTGCAGGCAGGTTCGTAAGGTGGTAAATGCCATCCTTGTCGGCTGAAACACCTGTCTTCAGATCGGGAATGAAAAGGGTGGCTCCCGGCAGGGATTCGCCCGTTGCTGCATCGGTTATCATCCCGGTTAGCGAACCCTGGGCAAATGTTGCAAATGATAGTTGTAATAGAATGATTATTAGTGATATGTGTTTGAATTTGAAGTTTTTCACGGAAAGTAAGTTTTTTTGAAAGACAAGTATGATAACAGCCAGGTATCATGCAGCCGAAAAGGGGAACAACAGTGTCAGGAGGAAACTCCCGGATTGATCTTCGTTAAATGAAGCCTGGAATAAAATAAGGCCGAAACTGACCTAGACCAGGGGAGGAGCCCTGAGGCAGGCAAACATCACCATCGCGCAGGAGGGCGTTGCCTGTCTCGAGAAGAAACAGGGAGCCATGGATGCGGGAATATTTGCCAAAAGCATCGGTACAGGGGATGTAAATACCTGTGCCTCAATTTGAAGAAACTTACAATGAATGTGTTGTGTGTCGATTGCAGCGGTCTTTCCCGGAAGGCAATGGGTATCCTCATGCCCATGGAATTCATGGATCAATGCTGCCGGCGTGAGCACATAGCCGAACAGGGCGACAAGAAGCCACGAAAGATGCTTGTTTATCTTTGACACAGTTTGCAAAGATATTGAAAAGTAGCCGGTTATTGCAATAAAAGGAAAGTACCTGAAGCCAACGGTAGTTTGATAGTCATAAATTGTAATCATGCATACCAGCCAGTAATCTTGCCATCTTTACAGTCTACCTTGCAATCGAAAATTTATGCCAGATTTTGATAAGTATCGACTGGTTTTGCGAATCATTTTTTTCGTGCGGTCCGCCACGTCCACCTCCTTCACCTGCATTACCGCCCCCCATGCTGCTGCCACCACCCATTTCGTTTCCGCCTCCCTGGCCACTTCCCGGCATCCCCGAGCCAGGCCGATCGCCCCCTTGCATGCCGCCCTGGGGGCCCTCGCCATGCATTCCACCTTGTTGACCGCCCCCTTCGGGGCCGGAGCTGTTTTGTTCAATCTCAAAACCAAGGGAGAGACATTTTGCCTGGATTGGGTTTACAATGAATGCCTGCAACGGGATGCTGCCTTCAATGACCAAAGCGCCTTCGGCGTCGTATGCGATCACCGCCTGAAATCCATTATTATTTTCACTCATAGCAGCGATCCCGTTAAATGATTCCCGGAACCCGCCGGTTTTCATTTCACAGGTGAACTGCGTGGTTTTTTGCTTTGGGTTCATGCGCTGATGGCCCCTGGAATTTGCTCCCCGGTCATTGGTTTCGCGTGGAGGTATTGCTGACGGATATTCTCCACCAGGTGGCGTGCTCCTGTTTCCCTGGGATAATGGTCTAGCTGATATGTGAATTGAGCAAGTTTTCCGCTTTTTTCCGGCAGGATCGATCCAGATGTCAATGCCCTCGTGCAAAATGGACATCTGGACTGGCAGGTCAAGCATTTCGAGGCAAAAAAACAGGTGGTTGCTGTCGTTTGCCACTGCATACAATACCTTGGTTTCATTGTTGTTGAAAAACAACTTTGAGGGCCATTCCGAGGGGTTTCCGTCAACTCTTAATGTTGTTGTATAAAATGAAGGGTAATCCTTCTTGCCGTCTCCCGGACCGGGAATCCCGCTGCAAAAGCCGGCCTGGAATAGAAGAAAAAACCCGGTGACAAGGATTGTTATGGCTGCTGTAACTGTTTTCATACGGGAACTTGTTGCTGATAATTTCATTATTAGAATAACTGCAAAATAATTTTACAAGTATGCTATCCGTCCAGTATTTGGTAAACGGTATCATTATACAGGTCAACCCCTGGAAATTTGTTTCCTGCCTTTTATAAAGCCCATCCTTACAAAGGAATGGAGTAGCTGAATTTGCTTAGACAAGGTTCGTTTCCACGGATTTAGACCGGCACAAAAAAACCTCCCTTCAAAAAAAATCAGGGAGGTGGAATTTTGGCGATTAACTTTAAAGCTGGATGGTATATGCCTGGCCATTGTATGTTGCAACTGCATCATTATCGCAGTCGCCATTGCCATAATCCAGGGTGATGAGCGGCTGGTCCTGCAACTGGATCTCCAGCACACCACTTGCAATCCACTCGCAATTCAGTTTCTTCTTCAGAGGGCTGGTGATGTTGATGCTGTATGCCTTGCCATCCGTATTTGTTCCATGTGCATTGCCGGTGATCAGATAGACATCGTCCCACCATTGGAATTGTGTTGATTCTCCTTCGGTCCACTCATGTTGCCGGGTTGAGTTCCATGTGAATGTTCCGCCATTGTTGGCCTTGATCATTGAGCCACTCACGACGGTTTCCCACCAGAGATGGTTGGCTGTATTGCGCCCTTTGTTGGTGACAATTTTGATACCCTTGATCTCGTTGCCGTTGATAAAGTAATTTTCGAAGGTATATGTAATTACCGTACCAGCGGCCCAGTAACTCCCGTTGAAATGCACGATGATCTTTCCGCGGCGGTACTGGTTGTCGTTGCACTGGCAGTCGGTTTGCCCGAAATCGATGACAAGATTGTACGGCAAGGTGGTAAGGTCAAGGGTTGCCAGTACGCAGGTTCCCATAAATACCGTATCGGTGAGGGTGGATTTGAGGGTATGGCCTGCCATCGCCTGGTCGGACCACTGGGAGGCATTGTCGAAAGCTGCTTCGGCCATGAAGTTGTTCTGGGCCGTTGCTGTGTCGGGTTTCGCTGCAGGTGTGCTCTCTTTCTTACAACTTGTGTAAAAGAAGGTCATTCCTGCAATAAGCATTAATCCGGTGATGATCCTGGTAGTTTTCATTGTAGGGGGTTTAGGTTTGTATTTGGATGAGTTATTCCCAAAAAATAGACAACCATGTTGCAGACTGGTTGCCCAGGGGGTAAAAGTTAGCTCATTTACTGCTTTTTGGCCGGGGTGAGTTGCTTTCACCTCCGGGTTCCATTAAAAGGCCGGAGGCATTGACAGGTAACTTAACGCAGGAAAGGTAAAATAAAGTATAATATTGAAAGAATTAATTATCCTGGCCATCAGTGGTAATGAAGTGTCACATTCTGCTTTACATCCGGGTGAAGACTCAATGCAACAGGGCAATTCTTTACAGTGTATTCGATGATCTTCTTTACTTTTTCAGGATAGTCTTCATGCGGGAAGTCCAGGTCAATGACAATCTCAGCAATCCTTCGCGGAGCCTCCTGCGTCATGATCTTGGTGATGGTCAGCCTGGTCCCGTCGATATTGAAGTTGTGCGTGCGTGCGGCAATCCCCATCACGGTGACCATGCAACTTCCAAGGGCCGTGGCCACAAGGTCGGTAGGAGAGAAGTATTCGCCCCGGCCCTGGTTATCGGGTGGGGCATCGGTAATCAGTTTATTACCTGAAAGCAGGTGGGTGGCTTCGGTGCGAAGTTCGCCCAGGTATATGGTTTCGATGCCGGGCATATCGGATTTTATTTGTTTACGGCAACTGTTGCATCATAGGTAAAGGCTGTACCACCGGAACTGTTCCCCACGAGGCTGAGTTTCCAGGTCCCTTTTATTTTGGTATAGGCCTGGTTGGAACCCTGCATCGGAATCGCTGAATTTTTTGCATAAGTTCCTCCGGAGTAGTTGTATAGGTAAAGACTATCCTGGGGTGTAGTGAGGGTAACTTTAACCATGGTGACCCCGTTGTTGGTACAGGTTGCGAAAAACTGGAGACCTTTGCCACCGCTGGTGATCGGTACAGAATCATACGACATCGTAAATGTCGGAACAGGATCTTCTGTCTTCTTTTTGCATCCGTCAACTGCGATAAACATTGCCAGTAATATGATTCCTGTCAGGGCAATCCGAAAAGTATTTTTCATAATTAATTATTTTTATTGGTGTTTCCTGTTGGATTATCTGGTTGCAAATGTATGAGAAAATAATTGATATTATTCCCAGTCAACCGTTAAAAACCCTCTCAGCCTTATATCCTTTGATGAAGTTCCAATCATAATCCTGAACTTTCCGGGCTCTACAACCTGCTTCATGGTGACATTCAGCATTGACAGTGCATCTGGCGCAATACAAAAAACAACCTCTTTTGTTTCACCTGCTTCGAGGTGAATACGGTCAAAACCCTTCAATTCCGTCACCGGGCGCGATACCGAAGCCAATTCATCATGGATGTACAGTTGGCAAACTTCATCACCGGCAATTTTTCCTGTGTTTTTTACCTTGAACCTGACCACTGTGGAATCCGATGGGCCAATAGTATCCTGGTCAAATCGCAGATTGCTATATTCAAAGGTTGTATAGCTGAGTCCGTACCCAAACGGAAAGAGCGGCATGCCGGAGAGGTCGTTGTAGTCATCGCCTCTTCCGGTTGGTTTATGGTTGTATACCAGGGGCAATTGCCCTTCGGAGACGGGAAAGGTGACGGGTAACCGGCCGGCCGGGTTAAAACGGCCAAACAATACATCAGCCACGGCAATGCCTCCTGCTTCGCCGGGATACCATGCATCGACGAGCCCCGCAATCTCAGCAATCCAGTTATTCATCGTGACAGCGCTGCCTCCGACCAAGATGACCACCACCGGCTTTCCGGTCGCAGAAAGTGAATGGATCAGATCTTCCTGTTTTCCGGGTAATTTAAGTGAAGACCGGTCGCGGAATTCTCCCTCTTCAATGCCGGCAACTACGATGATAATATCTGTAAGTGCCGCCATTTCTGCCGTCTTGCGAATCGTCTCATCAATTGTGTCGGTTAGTCCTGCGTTCCAAATAAGTTTCAGACGTGCGTTGCCGGTACATTCGAAATACTCCAGCCGAAGATCATATTCCTGGCCTTTCACAAACGAAAAGTCTGTCAGCAGTGTATTGTGTGATTTTTTCACCCAATTGTCCAGGACCAGCCTGCCATCCAGGTAAAGGCGGTAGCCGTCATTCCCTTCGATGCCGATCTTGTATTTACCATTGGCACTCCCGGTAATTTTTCCTGTCCACCTGGCCGAATACCAGTCGGCCGGGATAGCCGGATCGGGACCGTAAAGTGTCCATCCGAAGTCAACCGTAGCATCGGTCCGGGTCACCTTTGCTGTTCCTTCCAGGTTGATGTTGTTAAAATATTCTGCCCTGAGTCCCGCCGATTTTTTGTTATCCAGGTAAGAGCATAGGTTCTCCCCCGGCACTATGACATATTGCCGGGTTGCCCTTCCGCATCCCGGGCTGTACATTACTTTTACTCCCCGCGGGGCGGCTTGCCGAATCCCTTCCAGGATGGAGATTTTGTTGTTCCCTTCACTGCTGTATCCGCCCAGCCTGGCTTCGGCAGCATCGGTACCGATGACTGCAATTGTTTTCATCCCGGGGGAAACGGGCAGGATGTTGCCGTCATTTTTCAAGAGGACGATTGATTCCCTTGCAGCCTGCAGGGCTGTCTCCCGATGATCTTTCAAGGCAATGGGGCTTGTTGATTCAGCAGTATCCACCCAGGGGTTTTCGAACAGGCCGAGTTCGAATTTCGCCAGAAGCACCCTGGTTACGGCACTGTCAATGGCTCCCTGGCGGACCGTCCCATTGAAAAAAGGTTCGGAAAACAGTTCCGCATGGCTAATATCAGTTTGAAATATCACGTCAAGGCCATTCTCAATGGCTTGTTTTCCTGCCTCAGCGTACCCGGTGGCCGTAAAATGAAGCACATTGGCACCGCCCACTGCGCATGCATCGGAAATCACAAACCCCTGAAATCCCCATTCGCGCTTAAGTTTTTTATTCAGCAGCCAGTTGTTTGCACTGCATGGGCTCCCGTCGAAGGAGTTGTATGCCGTCATCAATGACCGGGCGCCTGCCTGCCCGGTTGCAGTTTTAAAGGCCGGGAAGTAGATCTCCTCCATCAGCCGTTCGCTGTAATGGATGGGGTAGCTGTCGCGGCCGCCATCACCCGCATTCATGGCAAAGTGTTTCGGGGTGGCAATGATGCCGGCTTTTTCAAATTTCGAAATATATGAAAGCCCCATCCGGGAAACGAGATACGGATCTTCCCCATATGTTTCCTCGGTCCGGCCCCATCGTACATCACGGGCGATGTTCAGCACAGGGGAGAGGATCTGCCGGATGCCCCGTGACCTGGTTTCTGCCGCGATGGCTTTGGCAACCTTGTGCATCAATTCAACATCGAAGGAGGCGGCAAGCCCTATGGATTGCGGGAAAGCGGTTGCTCCCCGGCAAACCAGGCCGTGCAATGCCTCCTCAAACGGGATAATCGGAATTCCAAGCCTGGTTTCTTCGACAAAGAATCTTTGCAGATCATTGATTTTTGAGGCCAGCATTGCCGCTGAGGCTGATTGACTGTAGGTAAGCATCTGCCCGGCACCATCAGAGGTCTGTCCGCTTGCGGTCACCTGCAGTCCGAATAACCCGTGTTTCAATTTGTCCTTACCGATGGTCAAATCACCGGGAACCATAAACAACTGGTAAAACTTTTCTTCCGGCGACATCCTGCCAAGGAGGTCCTGAACCCGTTTCTCAACAGGCAGGGAAGGATTCCTATAGGGTTCAGCATGTTGCGAATACACAGGGTGGTTCCCGGTAACTGTCATCAAAACAGAAATAACCAGGGTAGCAAGGCCTTTGTTGTAAACTGAGATCATAAGCTGGTGATGTATTTATGTGTTTTTCTGACGTGCTACAAAGTTATAAATACATTGGTTTAACCAGGATTAATTGTGTGTTTCAAGCAGGATGCTGATTTTTTTTTTAATAAACCGCAGAGAACGCAGAGAACGCGGAGAACGCACGGAGGCGACACTGATGGGCACAGGGAACCCATGGCACGACAAGTACTGCATCAGTTTAAAATGGGTACTTTTGCATTCAGAAAACAAAGAGCTTTGAAAACAATTTTAACTCACCAGCTTAATTTCCGCGACCTGGGCGGAATTGCGACGAAAGATGGCCGGCACATCAAGCCGGGAGTGCTTTACCGCAGTGGAGATTTTTATTCACTCACGGATGATGACATATTTACGTTGGAGCAATTGAAACTCGGTACCATCATTGACCTGCGTGCGCAACGTGAACTGGAACAGCGTCCCGACAAGGTCATTCTTACTGTAAAAGATGTGATTCACATTGACATTCATGATGCTGCGCGTGAAAAAGCGGAAAAGTTCCTTGAAAACAACGATGCCAGGGGGCTGGAAACGGTTTTGATCGGGGATTATACCCGGATGGTGGATTCACACCAGGCTGATTTCAGGAAATTTCTCCACATTCTTGCAACAACGGAAAACCTGCCGCTTGTATACCACTGTGCTGCGGGGAAGGACCGTACCGGTATGGCCACCCTGTTCCTGCTGACGGCCCTTGGTGTGGAAATGAAAGATATATGGGACGATTATATGGCCACCAATATAGTTGCGGCTCCATTTGCTGAAAAGATTATTCGCAAGGTGACGGAATCAGGTCATAACGGCGAGATACTCCGGCCATTGCTGGAAGTACGCAGGGAATACCTGCAGGCGGCGCTTGACCGGATCGGCCAAAAATACCATGGGCTGGAATTTTACCTGCATGATATTCTGAATGCAGATATTCCGCAGTTGCAGGATAAATTCCTTTTTTAATCATCCGTAATGCCACACCTGTAGTGGGGTAAGTAAGGAATTGAGTTTTTTTTACGATGTTGATCCCACAGAGCAAAAAGATCGCTTGACATTGTATTTTATTTCATACCTCTCGTCCGCTTGTCCGCCCGTCCGCCCGTCCGCCCGTCCGCTTGTCCGCCCGTCCGCTTGTCCGCTTGTCCGCCCGTTCACACCTTCTCAATAATCCCCCTGTTTCCATCCAGCCTGACCAGGTCGCCGTTTTCCAGGAACTTGCGTGCGCCTTTGGCGCCGACAACCGCGGGGATCCCATATTCGCGGGCAACTACTGCACCATGTGAGAGCGGGCTTCCAATCTCTGTGATCAGCCCGGCGATGATGCTGAAATAGGGAGTCCAGCCAATGTCGGTAAAAGCGGCCACCATAATCTCTCCTTCACAGAGTTGTTCAGCATCCTCAAGGGAATGGATGATCCGTGCCTGCCCCTCAACAACCCCGCTGCTTACGGGTATTCCTTTCAGTTGTCCTTCGGTAACTTCAATTTCCGCCTCATGTTCCAACGGTTCAGGGATTCCGAAACTCACCTCATCGAATACGAGGCTGTCGAGTTCGGGCAGGATTTTTCGCCGCTTGTTCGCTTTAATCTTCCAGGCAGGGTTGTGATCGCGGAGCAGTTGCCCGATTTCATTTTGTGTCAGGAAATAAATCTGATCTGTATCATCCAGCAGCCCGGCTTTCAGCATTTGATCTGAAAGTATCCGGTATCCTTTCCGGACCTTGCTTACCATTTTGATAGACAAGGCTTTGGTGATCTCCCGTCTTGCCACGGCTTTCCGGGCTGTCGGGATCATGGCCATCAGGATTTTACGTTTGATAAAAGGCTGTGGTTCAATAGCTTTCCGGATTTCCTCCGGCACATTGTGAGGTGCATGCTTTGCTTCTCCCACCCGCACCCGGGTTTGTAGCATCTGAATCAGTTGCCCGGGATTCTCTTCCCATGTTTTTTCACGTAGTTCCGATTCCCTGACGCAGCGGTGACCATGACGTTCAATAAAGAGAAGGAATTGCTTCGATATTTCGGGTGGTGCATCATGTTGCAGGATTTCAAGCGCATCGGCCGGGGCGGCAGTTTCAAACCGGCCGGCAAAACGTTTGTCAGCGCGGATCTGCGTTGCGAACAGTTCAAGGGTCTTCACTGCGTCGGCACTCTCAATTTCGGGAATATCCAGCAGGAGCATGGTGGCAACATGATGATCCTCAGCCCCAGGCAAACGTTTATCACCGGTCATGATGCGCATAAAAGCCGAATATAACGTTCCCGACTGGGCAGAGGCGCCGAGATGATGCCCGAAACCGATTCCCAGCGGCAGGATTGCCTTCTGAAGGTTTTCGTGCAGTTCCTGCATTGACCCGCCCGTTTCAATAATGAACCCGGCTTCCAGGACTTTAAGTTCTTCCATGTATTTTGACGCCCTGCCGGTGCTGATCATCTGCCTGCAAAAATTAAGCATCCGCACGGGAAGAATTACATCCGGCTTTGCTTCCACGCCCGGGAAAATTTTACCGCTCAGGGCAAACTGCACATCCGAGGCCTTGTTGAGCCATACATTTTTCGGATAATCCATCATGTTGCTCATGTTGATGAACAGCCGGTTGTAAAACATCTGGATGTACCTTGGCGTAGTGCGGTTTTTTAGTTTGAAAGCACCCGCCTTTTCAGCCAGGGCGGTCATGCCGTAATCAATGGCTTCGGCACTTACCGAATAGGTCAACGGGGTGGCGACTCCCGGCATCATCTCTCCGATATTCCCAAGTGTCCAGATGTCGTTGCTGGTTCCTTTCACCGTGTCAAGTTCATTGAAATGAACATCGTCAAGGGTGGTAACCGGTCGTACCTGAAGCCAGTGCAAGGTGCCGTCGTGGTCGATGGCCCATTCGAGATCGACTGGCTGGCCGAAATGGTTTTCGGACTGCAGTGTACCTTCCAGTATCTCCCGAAGGTGTTTTTCGTCAAGAAGTTGCCCGTTTTTCGCTGATTCAGACGCGGCGTTCGATCCGCTGCGGAAAATTTCGTAATGATGGGAGTCCGCGATCCCGCTTACCAGTTGTTCTCCTTTTCCGGCCACCGCGTTGATAATGATTTTATCACGCCTGTTGTTAACGGGGTTTGCGGAGAAAACGACGCCGGCCACGCGGGCATCCACCATGTTTTGCAGGATTACCGAGATGCGCAGGTCGGCTTCAGAGAGCATATTCCCGGCATAGGATCGCACACGGTCCCCGTTTGCCGCCTCGATGCATTTTACAATGGCAGTTTTTATTTCCTCAAAAGTATTTAGGTCGAGATAGGTTTCGAACTGGCCGGCAAATGATGCGGAGTTGCCGTCCTCACTTACAGCTGATGAACGGACTGCTTTCGGGCCGGCACCCAGGATGGTAAGATGCTTTCTGACAACTTCATCATCGAGTGTCTCAACTTTCGGGTGGATCATGACAAAGGCCCCGGGCACCTTCAGCCCGATCTCTTTTAATGTCTTGAGCCCCTGTGCCTTTCCGCCGACTTCCTCATTCGTGATCTCATGCAAAAACCGGATCAAATCGCAATCCTCCTCTCCACCACCTTCAAATTTTCAAATTTCCAAATCTTCAAATTCCCTTGTATTTATCCGAATGAAACCCGAATTCAACCATCCCGACGCCATCAACGCCATCGAATTTATAGGTTCCGATCCCTTCGCGCATCATGTATTTACCATCGTGCAGGTAAGGGAACTCTCCATGTCGCCAGAATTCCATCCGGTGGGTTTTACCGGCGCGGGTTTTAATGTCAACAATACCATGGTCGGGCAGCAGTTGTTCTTTTGAAACTGTTTCGAGGTCGGTACAGGCCACAATGGCATCGGTGGTGCCGTCGGCGGCTGTGATAAAACCTGCTGTAAGACGTCCGAGGAATTGCCACTTGATCGTCGTAACCGTCCAGTGAATACCGGCATCTGAAACGCCTGTAATCCAGTAATGACGGTCCCAGGTAAGCCAGTTGCGGGAACCGAACGAGTGGTCGCGCGAACCTGTCATATCGAGTTGAATGGTTTTCCCGTCAAGGATTATTGAGCCTTTGATTCTTCCGGTTTGTTCATAATGTACCTGGTGGGTATCCTTCATGGCATGGAAGAACTGTTTGGTCCATTTCTCGGCTGCTATTGCGCTGGCAATGGCTGTATGGTCAGAACTCTTTGCAAAATCGTACACCGGGTGATCACCGGTAAAGACGAGGTTGGTGATGCAGCGGTGAGGTTTTCCTCCACGATCATGAACAGTTCCTTCGAAGGTTACCCGCCAGATCTTCCCGGTTTCAATGGCTTCCCATTTGAGGGTGCCCTGCTGAAATCCAACACCTTCCGGTCCGGGGGATGAGGTCAGTCCGAAATACCCATGGTCTTTCAGGAAAAAATCGAACCAGTACTCATTGGCACGTTTAGGCTCCCTGAATGCCATGCGGGTAATGAATGCATTTCCCTGTTTGTCGCCGCCATAGAAGTAGGAACTGTCGTTCGGATAAGGCTGTGCCTGGTCAACATGTTTTTGTTCAAGGTAATCGACCGGGAACTGGCGGCTTTTGGTCCTTTTCACCATTTGCCGCGCGATGAGTTGTTTGAGCATGGGTTGCATTTTAGCGTGCAAACTTAGGGATTTTTGCATAGCTGGGCAAATCTGAAACCTACCCCTGGTCCCTTTTGACCTGAAAACAAATTATATTCCCATCGTTTATTTTCTTATCTTTATAGTTTCTGTTTTTCCTGTGAACAAAATGGTTTTATGTTCCGAAAATCCTGTTTTTATGGATTGCTAATATTTCTTTCAGGTGGTTTATTGTGCAATTGCAGTAATAATTCACCGGCACCTTCCGGAGTAACACCGGGAATTAAAAACAACAACAACATGGTAAACAAAATTGAGGTCGGCAGCAAGGCTCCCGATTTCTCATTACCCGATCAGTTTGGAAAGAGGATGAATCTCAGTGATTTCCTGGGAAAGTCAAACCTGGTAATATTTTTTTACCCCAAGGATGAGTCGTATGGCTGTACCAAGGAGGCCTGCAGTTTCCGTGATAACTATGAAGTTTTCAAGGCAGCCGGTGCTGTGGTGATCGGTATCAGTTCCGATGATGTTGCCTCGCACCAGGCGTTTGCAGCCAATCATAAATTACCGTTTATCCTGCTTTCGGACAGGGACAAGACGGTTGCCGACAAGTATGGTGTTGGCAAGTCATTGGGGGTAATACCCGGTCGCGTCACCTTTGTTGTTGACAAGCATGGAGTGATCAGGATGATGTTCTCCTCGCAACTCAATTTTGAGAAGCATATTACCGAAGCCATTGAAACCCTTAAGAAGATAGAATAGGTGTGTGACAGGGCGTGCGGCGTATTTGCTACAATACGAAGTTCTTGTCTTTTTTCAGATCTTTTTCGATTCCCTCGGGTGTAAGTAAACCGGTTTTCTCTTTTGGATAAAATGAGTCGGGCAACAGTTGTATGTGCATGCTCAGCAGCAGGTGATCCATGATGATCAGCAGCAGGGTTCCGATAAATGGCAAAGGAATAAGCATCACAGGAACGATTACGCCTGAACTCCTCAGGATGTCGATGACCTGCTTTTTAAATTTCTTCTTCTCTTCCCTGGTGATCTTCTCCTTTTTGATATACTTGGTTAGGATCGTGAAGGTCTCCCTGGTATCAACCGCCTCCGCCTTTATTCCTGTCGAATACCTTCCTGCTTCTCCAAGAAACATCCTGGCATAGCCGCCAATTAGCTCTTTAACCCTGGGAAGGGTAAAGAGCCCGAGAAAGTATGCGATGATTTTTTTCCGTAATGACTTCATATGGCCGCAAGATAGAGAAATTAACCGGATAAAAGGGGGCCAGTCACCGTAACCCTATGGCTATTATCTTCTCATGTTAAAGACAATGGCAGCAATCACGCCGGGGATCCAGCCGCAGCAGGTCAGGATAAAAACAAGTAAGATTGCGCCGCAGCCACGGTCAAGCACGGCAAGAGGTGGAAAGATGATGCAGATGATGGCTCGAAGGAAACCCATTTTGATTTACGATTTACGATTTACGATTTTACGATTTTGGGTTGTTGCTTACCACCCGTGAACGCCCATCCCGAAAAGGGCAAAATCGTATTTCACCGGGTCATGCGGATCAAACATGCTGAGTGATTCTGTTAATTCTATGGCGGCTTTCCAATCGTTCTGGGCCCGGTGCAGCAGTCCCAGTGAACGTGCCACGCGCCCAACATGAATATCCAGGGGGCAGATCAACATTGACGGATTTATTGATCTCCAGAGACCAAAGTCAACGCCGCATGCATCACGCCTCACCATCCATCGCAGGAACATATTTATCCGTTTGGCTGCGGAACCCGCCAGCGGGTTTGCGATGTGTTTCTCCGACCGTCCGAGATGGTCTGTTGACAGGAACCGCTCCCTGAACCGGCTGATGGCATGGGCAGGACCCTGTTCGTTCATTGTTGCGAAAAGTGGTTCCAGGCTTTGGTACTGCCTGTAAATAGCCTGCAGCGAAGTAAGAAAGAACAGGCAGTCATCTCCATTGAAGGTGCGGTGTACAAACCGGAGAAACGGTTTGAAATCTTCCGGCTTTGCATGAAGCAGAAAATCATACGGTGTGTTGTCCATCATCTGAACAAGCCTGTTTGAATCCTGAACGATCGATTTCCTGTTCCCCCAGGCAATTGTTGCACTGAGGAAGCCCGAAATTTCGATATCCTGTTTCAGGGTAAACAGGTGCGGAACAGAGACCGGGTCATCCGCAATAAATTCTGGTGTGTTGTATTCCAGGACCTTATGGTCTAATAACTCTTTTAACTCTTGATCGGTCGCAGTGCGAAATGCAGGATTCAAATTGATATTTAATTGGTCTCACGAAGATACACGAAGTAAGCACGAAGATACACCAAGAATAAAAATAAAAACGCCATGAAGATCATCTCTTTCATGGCGTCCGAATCCTTTTAAACTATAAACTTTATCGTCCACATGTCCGCCCGTCCGCTTGTCTGCTTGTCCGCTTGTCTAAATGTCCTAATTGAGAATATGCACCGGTTTCAGAAGCTCTTTCCCGATCTCAATGGCTTTTTCATTCTCGGGGATGAGGGCATGGTGGCGCGCAGGAAGGGATTTCTCAAGTCCTTTGTGAATAAATTCTGGTGCAACTAATGGTTTCAGTTTCAGAAAACCTCCCAGGACGATCATATTGAAAATTTTCGAGAGACCGCGCTTTCCGGCTTCATCGGCTGCTTCGATGGAGTAGATATTGATGTCTTTCCGCTCCGGCAGCCGGGTGAGTCCATTGGGATCGTATATGAGCAATCCACCTGGTTTAACTGTCTTTTCAAACTTGTCCATCGATTGCTGATTGAGGATGATGGCCGTGTCGTAAGCATTCAGGATGGGTGAACTGATCCGCTCATCGCTGATGATCACTGTAACATTTGCTGTTCCGCCGCGCATCTCAGGCCCGTAGGACGGCATCCAGCTGACCTCTTTATTTTGCATCACCCCTGAATAGGCGAGAATTTTCCCCATTGAAAGGACACCCTGTCCTCCGAATCCGGCAATAATGATCTCTTCTGTCATGTCAAATAAATATCGAATATTGAATAACGAATCTTGAATTTCGAACGGAGTTTATTCTTTTTCAGCCGTAGCCTTCTTTTCCACGAGTTTTCCGTCAACCTTTATGTCGCCAAGTTCATAGAACGGGAACATATTTTCCTCCATCCATTTGTTGGATTGTACAGGCGTCATTTTCCATCCGGAATTGCAATTGGATACGATTTCAATGAAACTTAATCCCTTGTTCTCTTTTTGGAGTTCGAAAGCCTTGCGGATTGCTTTCTTGGTTTTCCGGACATTATTCGGCGTATGAACTGCCTGGCGGGTAACATAATATACACCAGGAAGCTGGGCAACAAGTTCGGTGATCTTGAGCGGGTGCCCCATGGTAGGCACATCCCTGCCGTAAGGTGAGGTGGAAGAGCGCATTCCCGGGAGGGTTGTCGGGGCCATCTGGCCACCGGTCATACCATAAATACCGTTGTTGATAAAGATGATTGTGATGTTTTCGCCACGGTTACAGGCATGAATGGTCTCGGCGGTGCCAATTGCGGCAAGGTCGCCATCGCCCTGGTAGGTAAAAACAAAGTGATTTGGCCACATGCGTTTGATGGCAGTAGCCAGGGCGGGAGCTCTTCCGTGGGCTGCACCGATCATGTCGATGTCGAGGAAATCATAAGCCAGCACCGAACAGCCAACCGGTGAAACACCGATGGTTTTATCCTGTATGCCCATCTCTTCGATCACCTCCATCAGCATGCGGTGTGCGGTGCCATGGCCACAGCCCGGGCAATAGCTCAGCGGCCGGTCGACCATCAGGTCGGTCTTTTTATAGACGATGTTTTCCGGTTTATGAATTTCGGTCTTTGCGAATTGTTCTTCCATAACTAACCTCCGATAATTTTTTGTTCAAGGGCTCTTACAACTTCATCCGGAGCCGGGATGATACCGCCAAAACGGCCGAAATGTTCGATTTTCACTTTACAGCCTACCGAAAGTTTGACATCTTCGATCATTTGTCCGGCGTTCATTTCAACGACCAGGATGCCTTTCACGCGGTTCCCGACATTTGAAACTTCAATTGACGGGAATGGATAGAGGGTTATGGGACGGAACAAACCGACTTTAATTCCTTTTGCACGGGCCATGTCAATGGCTTTCTGGCAAATACGGGCCGAAAGTCCGAAGGCGACAAAGAGGTATTCTGCATCCTCGCACTGGATCTCCTCGTAAAGCACTTCATTCTGCTCCATGACTTTGTATTTGGCCTGGAGTTTCAGGTTCACCCGTTCCTGCCCGGCCGGATCGAGGTCAAGCGACGTGATGATGTTGTGGTTACGGGTTTTTGGACGGCCGTTGGAAGCCCAGGGGCATTGTTCGATCAGTTCGGCATCGGTACGCCGGGGGACCTGGTCGAACAGGACCACTTTTTCCATCATCTGGCCAATGGCGCCATCCGAGAGGATCATTACCGGCGTGCGGTATTGATATGCTTTTTCAAAACCAAGTTTCACATGGTCGCACATCTCCTGCACCGAAGCCGGGGCAAGTACGAGCATTTTGTAATCGCCGTGACCACCGCCTTTAACCGCCTGGAAATAGTCGGCCTGGGAGGGCTGGATGGTTCCAAGCCCGGGGCCGCCCCGAACAATATTGACGATAACGGCGGGCAACTCAGCGCCTGCCATATAGCTGATTCCTTCCTGCATGAGGCTGACACCCGGACTTGAGGAGGAGGTCATTACCATTTTTCCTGTTCCGGCGCCGCCGTAAAGCATGTTAATGGCAGCTACTTCGCTTTCAGCCTGAAGAACCACCATGCCAGTCCGCTCGAACGGCTTTTCAGCCATCAGGTATTCCATCACTTCGGACTGGGGCGTGATAGGGTATCCGAAATAACCGTCGCAGCCTGCGCGAATGGCGGCTTCGGCAACAGCTTCGTTACCTTTCATTAATCTTAGTTCACCCATTGCTTATTTGTTTTTTGATTTTTTATTCTGTTGCGACTTTGGCCCGGTAGACGGTGATTACGCCGTCGGGGCAGACAAGGGCACAGTTGGTGCAGCCCGTACATTCGTCGTTTACTTTCATTGCGAAATGATATCCTTTGCTGTTCACTTCCTTCGACATCGCGATCACCGTGAATGGGCATGCGGCAAGACATACTTCACAGCCCTTGCAACGTTCGGTGTTGATCACGATATCACCTTTGATTTTTGCCATATTGTAGATGTTGAATTGTTAACGGATTCACAGGGCGAAAGTACGAAAATTAGTTTGAACCGACGGCCTATCAACCCTGGTTAATTTTTGCAAATGGTATAATTTAGAACTGGTTTAAGTTTGGAGGACAGGATGACAAGCGGACGAACGGACAGGCGGACAGGCGGACGGGCGGAGTGATTCAACCATTTCGCTAATCCTGGTGGTTTTCCCTGAATTTCTTCAATCTTTCTTCCAGCACGGGGAACTGCTCACGTTTGACCAGGGAAACACAGGCACGGATACCTTCCATGCGTTCGCTTCCCGTGATGCTAAGGGCAATGGCACTGATGCCATAATACAACAGTTCCCTGAGCAACTCTTCGCCGGTAAAGCCCGGGTAAGAGAATGTGAAATAGAAACCGTCGCCGATAGGTTCGTCCTCGTCTTTGTCGTATACAATTGAAAACCCGTTGCCGGTAAACATCTCCTTCATGATCTTGGCCTTTGCCCCGTATTCCTTAACCACTTCCACGAAATCGAATGTGCCGTCGTTCGCGGCTTTCAGCATGGCAGCCAGGGCGTACTGGGTTGAATGGGCAGTACCTGCGCTCAGCGCATACACTGTGCCGTAGATCAGGGCCCTGCCGACAATATCGGTGGAGTAGTAACGGAGCAGGTCGGGAGCCTGGGTATTGAACAACTTGTTTGAAAGGATCATGAGCCCGATGCGCTGGCCGGCGTAACTGAATGCTTTGGAACTGGAAATCAGGAGGAGATAGTTGTCGGTATATTTTGCGACCGTTGGCTGGTATGGCGGTTCACCGGGTTTTGAGTAGTCCTTGCGGAAATCCATGGCAAAATAGGCCAGGTCCTCGATGATGATCACATCATACTTGGTTGCAAGTTCACCGATGATCCTGAGTTCTTTATCTGTAAAGCATATCCACGACGGATTGTTCGGGTTGGAGTAAAGCACGGAATGGATATTCCCCTTGGAAAAATAGCTTTCAAGTTTATCGCGGAGTTTGTCACCACGGAAATTGTATACATCGAAAGTCTCGAATTTTTGCCCCAGGACCTTGTGCTGCTGGTGATGAACCGGGAACCCCGGATCGATGAACAAGGTGGTGTCCTTGTCCCTGTGGATTTTCGAAAAAGTGAGGAATGCAGCAAATCCACCCTGCATGCTTCCAACGGTGGGCACACAATTCGCAGCATCAACGTCAATATCCAGGAATAATTTGACAAAGCGTGCCGCCTCCTTTTTGAGAACAGGAGTGCCTTCGATATCGGGATATATTGCCGCGACCCCCTTTTGAAGGGCTTCAATCTCTGCCTGCACACCAATGTGGGTGGCGGGAAGCCCCGGAACGCCCATCTCCATGCGGATGAATTTCTCACCGGTCTCTGTCTCGATTCCATTGATCAACCGCTTGATTTCACGGATAGATGCCTTGCCAATGTTCCGGATTTTACTTTCATGGATATGTCGTTGAACGACATCGTAATTGATTGGTGTCTCTTTCATGGGCATCTTAAATATGGCGTGATTGTCTACATAATAACAGGCAACAAAATTGGAGAAAATTTTTCAACAATCCAACGTTCCCGGAAAGGTTATTGAAAATTTCTGCGGTTGCCTTCAGGCCGGCAGAAATGGGAATCCCTACCGAACCAAAACGACGTTCCCGGTGAGGGTGGTGTTTTCAGGTGGCGCAAAGGACGACTGGTAAACAATGATATAAATGTAATTTCCCTCTGGAGATCTTCCATCATGGAAAGTCCCGTCCCAACCGTTCTCCGGATTCGAGGAGGTGAATACCAGTTGCCCGTAACGGTTGTAGATTTTCATGCTGAATTGCCTGATATTATTCGAAACCGGCCTGAAGATGTCATTTACCCCGTCGCCGTCGGGTGTAAAAGCATTGGGTACCCATATCACAATTTCGCACTCCCTTCCATGCCTGACAAACACTGTGGCACTGTCGGCATTTTTACATCCATGCGAATCGGTGTATTTGTATATGACCTGGTGGTTTCCTGTGCCTGCGGATGCCGGATCAAAAATGTCGGCAGGGGACCCGTTTACAGTGTATTCCCCGCCGGGCGGGGTGCCGCCTGAGATTGGGAATGAAGGTTCATTGTAACAAATTGAATCGAAACCGGAAAGTGATACCTGCGGAGGCGGGTAGAAGGTGATTGGCAGGGTGGATCCCGGCCCGGTACCACAATCAGGGTTACTGCCTGAGACTGCAAGGGTTCCTGAAGTTGCCGTGACGTCATAGCTGACGATTGCCGACGTGTCATTGGGCGTGAGCGTGACACCTGTTCCCGAGTATGACCAGTTGTAGGAGGATGAGTTGGGTTCACGCCTGATGAAGTAGGTTCTTGTTACCCCTCCTTCACAAAAAGACTTATCGCCGCTGATCACACCGGGTGAACCCGGCGTCCTTTTAACTGTGAACGAGATCGCAGGGGCGGTTGAACTTGCAACATACCACCATGAGTTTACGGTATTGGTATCGCCGGTAGCCATATCCCAGAAATGGCATCCGAAAACATCATTGCAACCGCTGAGGTTGGAGGTACTGTCGGGCAGAAGGCTGTCATCCCAATACATATCCGGCTTCTGGCCAGGCGGCCTGATGACCTCGACGATGTACCCACGGTCGTTGTATTCAATATCGTAGATGGGCAAATGGGTGATGCCGTGGATAAACCTGATGATTGACGAGGCTGTTACGCCATTGGCAACCGGTTTTCCCAAACCGTCCTTCCCGTTCCACCGGATGATGTTGTACCCGTTACCCCCCGGGTTGGCATATACATTTGATGTAAGTTTCACATCGCGGGGATCGACACCGGGCTTGGGATCAACTTCGACCAGGATTTCAATGATCCCATCCTGGGTTACTTTCACCCCCAGGTCGACCGAACCCGCAGCGCAATTGTTGTTAATGGTGATTGGCATGATGATCCCGGGATTTGCCTTGCCGGTTGGGAAAATCGTGCTGTCGGGATCGGACAGGAAAATCTTGTATTGCGGATAGGTGTGAAACCCAGTGCGTGACTGCCTGTCAATGGCGATATTGCCTGTTGCTGAGCATCCGGTCCTGTTGCTCGAAATGGAGAAGGTGCCACCGATAAAACCGTTGCAATTCACACTGGTCACGATGCTGTCGTCGGAAAGGACAAACATTGTTCCGTAAAAACGGCTGTTAGTCAGCGGGGGCGGTTCAACCGGGCCGCAATTAAACTGCCACGCTTTTGACCATACTCTACCCTGGATCGGATGGTTGGCTGCATCCACCACAGTAATGTCAAAATACTTAAACTTCATGTAGCTGCTAATCGTATATATGCCAACCTGGTCGGGGGGATAGAAAAATTCAAGTGAGTAATCACCGGTAATTGCGGGTATGTGCTGCAGGGGGTTATAGCCGCTGTCGGCTACAAACGGGCCAATGGTATCCTGATCGTAGGAACTTATATATCCCTGCCCCGAAACGGGTACGGGAGCGGGTCCGATAACGATGTTCCCGGCAGGGTCCTTTACCTGGTACCGAACAACCCCTGTATCGTTCCTTGTAATTGCACCCAGGCCAAAATAAAACTTTTCGGTCAGGCTGGCAATGTGAATGTTGATTCTGAATTCGGGTGCTGCGTTGAAAAAACCAAAATCGTTCCGGTATTTATCAATACAAAGCTGGCCCTCTGCTGTTGCGTGCGGAACAAACTGTTTGGTGCCTTCCGAAAAACCAGGCATGGGAAGCAAGAGCAGCAGGAAAACGGGAAATAAAACCCCTTTTAACATGTCTCTCAGGTTTAACAAGATCATAAAATTAAGAAAAAAACAGGAATAATTAAAAAATTAAAAAGGTGTTTCACTCCCTATATAGCAGTGGATTCCATAAGAAGTGAATTGAGATGCGATTTCATCAAGATGATCTTTCCCGGGGATTTTAAAATCGCCTGTATAATATGTTTTACCGGTGAGCCTGTACTTTTCCCGGCCCAGGTGATGAAGCGGAAGGACATTGACCTCATTCCGGCCGGTTGACCGTATGAAACGGGCTGTTTCATGGATGTTGCCGGCATCATCATTAAACCCGGGAATCAACGGGAGGCGGAACACCATGTGCCCGGGAAATTCATTGGCGATGCGGCTGGCATTTGATAGGATTTGGGAAATGGATGACCGGGTAAACCCTGGGAATGGCGGACCGGTGGGATCGGCAGGTAGCCCATCGGTCTGGAGCTTTTCTGATCCGTTCATCGTTTTCAGATCAAAAAAGATCCAGTCAATATAGGGGAGCGATTTTTCATAATTTTCCCACCGGACATTGCCACAGGTTTCAACGGCTGTGTGAATGTAGGCATCAAAACAGCGTTTCAGAAGGTCATGGGCAAATTCCGGCTGGGCGAATGGTTCGCCGCCGGTGAGGGTGATGCCGCCGCCTGCGCCCCAGAACTGGCGGTCGCGGTTGATGGTTGCATACAACTCCTCAATGGAAATTTCGTACCCGCCAATCCTCACTGCTCCCGAACAGCATACTTTTGCGCAACTGTATGTGCTGCACCTGGCACAAATTTCCCGGTCGAAAGTCAACCGGCCGTATGCCCCGCCTGGTGAACAAGTTATGGCACCGTGTGAACAGGCATCAACACACAGTCCATCAAGGGTACATTTGGAATCCAGGTAAAGAGGTTCAGGAGCGAAGGAGATTCCTTCCGGATTTGAGCACCATGCGCATTCCAGGGTGCACCCTTTGAAAAAAATCAAACTGCGGCAACCAGGGCCATCGTGCAATGAGAACCCCTGGATGTCGAAAATATGCCCGCGGGCTAATTTTGTTTGTCCCATTTAAAATCTGCGCATTTGCTGGCGATCATGTCGGGATATGCCAGGATGGATCCCATGCATTTGCCCAGGTAATCCTTGTCGGTCGTATAGTATGCGCAGAATTTGCATTTGGGAATGTGTTCCATCGCGGCACACAATGGATCATCAGGGGTGATTGGATCTTTACTTAGTTTGCACATGCCCCTGAAAACATCAACAGGCAGGTAATACCTGCAATCTTTGCAACCGGTCTCTTCCATTGTCTTTATTTCACCGTTACGTTGTTTATAACTCCTCGTACTCCGTCCTGGAGATCACTTCGTCCTGGATCTGTTTTCCCAGTTCAACCCAGTACTGGGTAAAACCGGCAACACGGACAAGCAGGCTCCGGAATTTATCGGGTTCTGCCTGGGCCTGTTTGAGCATCCGTGAGTCGACGATGTTGAATTGCACGTGGAAACCGCCTTTGCGAAGGTAGGCACGGATCAGTTCGAGGAATTTCCGCGACCCTTCGCGGCCATTCACCACGGACGGATGAATTTTAATGTTGAGTTGTGAATTCTGCGACTGAGCATGGTTCCAGCACGTGGCCGAGTTGAACAGGGCGTAGGGCCCGTTTTTATCAGTACCCGGGTAGGCCGATACAGAGCCATCGGAAAAAGTGGTGCCGCTTAAGCGCCCGTCGGGACTGGCGAGGGTTACAGCACCCATCGGGCCATGCGTGGAAACGGAGATCTGGCAGGCATACATTGGCTGATCGTACAGTGACCGGTAATTGTGCGCCATGTCGCAGAACCAGTCTTCCCAATCCTTCAGGATGGCATCAACGAACGGATTGTCGTTGCCGAATTTCGGGGCGCCCAGGCTCTGGCTGTGGATCTTTTTCCAGTTGTGGTAATCCCCGGTGGGTACCTGGTCGATCAGCGAGTAGGAACCGGTTTCCTGTGCCGTCTGGTATCCGAAATTGGCAAGGATGGCTTCGCGGTACTGGTTGAGGGTGTAATTCTTTTCGGTATAGACATTCATTTTCAGCGAACCCAGTGAATTCACAAGGTTGGTGGTGCCACAGCTTTCAATGTTGAATGTTGTGTTGTACCGGCAGCCCATCTGGCCGATATCCTTCCCTTTTGCGAGGCAATCGGGCTTCAGCATTGAATTGACCAGCGACGGGGAGATCTTCCGCCATGCATCATGCTGGATGTTGTTTGTCAGCGTAAGTACATGGCAGGCGCGGCTGAAATAATCCTTAAAAGCCTGCCAGGTTTCGTCATAGGTCTCAAGCGCATACCCGTGCGGGGGGAAAATCCGCTGGCCGGTGCGCATGTCCATGCCGTCGAACAGGGTAACTTCCAGCAATTTGGGAAGGTTCAGGAAATGCACGCCAACACTGGTGGCAGGGGCTGAGCCTCCTGGTATCCAATGAATTTCATTGTCGATTTCAAGTGGCATCCAGCTCCCGGGCGATGTTTCGAGACAGCCCCCGATTCCCCATGCACGGGCTTCTTCAGGATTCATGCCTTCATGGGCATAGTTGCCGAGCAGAAATTCCATGGCCACCTGGTTGTTGACCCATGCCGGGTAGCCTGTACCGATTTTGGTACACTCAATGCCTTTGAGCAGGAACTCTTCCGGGAGCTTTTCATCGTATAAGAGGGAGAGTGTGGGTTGCGGTGTATCGCAGGTAATCCCCGCTTCAAGGATCAGCATTTCAAGTTCATTCGCTGCTGAGGAACCATCTTTTAACAAGCCGCCAACGCAGAGGTTATTGAAGGTGTTGCCCGAAAGTACGCCTCCAACAACTCCCATGGATGCAAAGCAGTCGATTTCGGTAAATTTGATACGCATGCATTCCAGCAGTTCAAGGCTTTTTTCCCTGTCAAGCACCCCGTTTTTGATGTCGCGCTGCCAGTAGGGATAGAGCACCTGCCCGATACGGCCTGGCGACAATCCCGAAATGGCATCTTCGTTCTGCACGGCTGCATGGAAGAGCCAGACCATCTGCAACGCATCATGAAATGAGCGGGGAGGTTTGGAGGAAAGCCATTCCAGGCGTTCGGCCAGCTCAAGGTATTCATTTTTTTGTTTTTCATCCTTTTCGATGGAGGCAAGTAACTGCGCTTCCTCCGCGTAGTTTTTAATCCATTGTTTGATTCCTTCGAGTGTCAGGATGACGGCCTTGTAAAAATAGAGGCGGTCCATCCCTGGATATCCGGCCACATCGGCAATGCCGTCTTCACAATTCCTGATAATCCCGTCGATGCCGAACTGCAGCGGGTAATAATAGTTCATCACTTCACGTCCTTGCGGAAGGGTGTAGCCGGAGTCGAACATGCAGATCACCGAACGCATCAGGGCCTCTTTTTCTTTGTACCCGGGCACCAGCTGCTCATATTTGTGGCCGATATCATCCACCGATTTATCCTTCCATTTCTTTGCCACCTCGATCATGACCGGCATCTCTTCCACGCGCAGCCCGAATTTTCCGGCAATGGAGATCACCCTGCCTGCACTTTTCGTCACATTACCGCCGCCTTTGCCCATGGTGGTAAACGTGTCGGCGGTCAGTTTTCCCGATTCCTGGGCCTCTTTGTACAGGTCGTCTTCGGCAGCCATGAAAAAGGCTTCGGAAAGCCAGGGCATGGGAAAGGATCCCCGAAGGTAAGATGCCTTGCCCATGGCGAGCAGTTCACCGGGATATATTGTTGCGGTAAGGTGTTCAAAACCTGATTTCAATGCCTCAGCCCGCCTGATAATTGGAATCTCACCTTCCAGTTGTTCCCATCGGCGGGTATACCAGTAGGGAAATTCCATGGAAACCGAGGATTTGGCTTCAAAATAAAGTTCCCTGGCAGCATTTGCTCGGGCAGTAGGTTGTCGCTTGCTATCGCGCGATGCTACTTCGGCGTCCGGTTCACTGCCGTAATAGTTAACATGGGCTTGGGTTTTATCAGGCATGGCGAAATCGTTTTGATTCAAAATAATTGAACCCAAAGTTAACGATTCATTGTTACCCAAATACAAAAGAAAACGGAATTCAGGCTAAAAATTTCAATGCCGCTTCGTGTGCCTCAGGCTTGCCAGGGAAAGCAGGATGCCCAGGATCACACTGTAAACAGCCGCAACGAGGATACGGGACCCTTCGGGGAGCATGAAATTAAGCGTCTGGGCGGGAATCCAGAAAATCGGAATGGTCATTTTCAGGACAAAACCCCAGAATGCGGACCAGTCAGCTTCCCGGATATATTTTCTCACAGGAATAGGAGTGAAGAAGCCTCTGAGTGTACCAGAGGTACTGATGATGTGCATGTCGGTAATGCGGTGGAAGGTCATGAAAACCGGGGCGAAAAACAGGTTCAGCGTGGCGCTGACGCTGAAAGCGGACAGCAATTTCAGCCAGCTGAAGCCTGGTTGCCGCAATACATCACCGGGGTTTGCCATCGAAAAATGTACACCAAGGGTTTTCAGCATCATGGGTGCACCTTCGCCGAAGATCACAAAGGCAAATTTAATGGTGACCCCGAGAAACCCCCACACGATGGCACGGGGGAGCAAGCCAAACCCGGGCCTGTTGTAGATTCCGATGCGGATCCTCAGCCCCAGGCACTCACCGAACGTTGCCAGCAGGGCGAATTTAATAAAGCTCAGGATGTATCCGTGTGCAGCATTCAACTCTTGGTAGGCATTGAGTACCGGCGGGAAAATAAAAAACGGGAGCAATGCCAGGATGATCACTCCAAAAACAATAAAATCTGATCTCTTCATAAAAAGCTTTCGTGCTGATAAAACCGGTGAGGGTTATGTAACAAGGGGCAAAAGTAGGGAAATTATTCGTGCCTTGTATTCAGGCGGACAGGAGGACAAGCGGACAAGCGGACGGGCGGACAGGCGGACAGGAGGACAGGCGGACAGGCGGACAGGCGGACGGGCGGACGGACCGAACCTTCGGGGTTTTTAAAACCTGGAAGGTGTAAACGCTTAGTTAAAAGTGGGGTCGGCAGGGAAGTTTGCCCAGATGGCATAATCTTTACCCATGTTTTTCAGGTAGTTGCTCCAGAGGGTTTCGGGATGGTCGTTGATGATTTCTTTCACCGTGGTCTGCGACAACACCCACGATTTTTCCTTTAACTCCCGGTCCAGCTGCCTGGGCGACCAGCCTGAATATCCTACGAAAAACCGTATTTCACTGGGTGCCATCACTTTGCTTTTCAACATTTCCCTGATGGCGTCGAGATCGCCGCCCCAATAAAGCCCCTCCATGATCGGAAGGCTTTGCGCAATATCATCACGGGTATGGAGGAAAAAAATACTGTCGGTCTTCACAGGTCCGCCAAGATATACCGGCAGGTTGTACCCGGTGAATCCCTTGATGATATCTTTTAGCCGGGCTTCGATGGGCTTGTTGACAATCACCCCGAAAGTGCCTTCTTCGTTGTGCTCGGCAAGCAAAATCACCGATTGGCGGAAATAGAAATCGCGCAGGGATGGCTCAGAGATAAGGATGCTTCCCTGCTTTGGCTTTGTGCGTGGTTTTTCCATGGTGTTGTTACAATTTTTGTACTTTTGCGTTGGGCACTCCCGGCAAATATAATACCAAATCATGGCAAGGTCAAGCAGGCAGTCAACTTTTTTTCAATTACGCAAACAATATCCATTCTTTATCTTTGAAAAGCAGGAGTATTCCCTAACCAGCCGCGGCCTTGATATCCGGTTTACCTTTAACCTTGCCGGTCAGCACACCTTTCACCCAACCCTTTTTATACCACGGAAATCTTTTTTCCTGGCAGACGATTATCTCGACAACAAGCTCGATAACATCGTCTTCAACCTCGGGATGATCGAGCTTGTCAGCTACTGGAAAGCTGCCTGTTCGCCAACACTTGTTGTCAGGCCATTTCCACTTCATCATGACCAGGTAACCTGGTGGAAAAAACTCTATTTTCACGGGCTTGGCGAATTTTTCTACCTGAACGGCATCGATGTCACCGAAGACAATTTTATGGAGATCAGCGTCCTGCAACCGGATCCCAGCACGGCTTCACCGGCGGATGCAGGAGGGTTCCTGCAACCGTATGATTCGGTGATCATCCCTGTCGGGGGAGGCAAAGATTCGGCAGTGACACTCGAATTGCTTGGAGCAGCGTCGGGCAGTTTGCCGCTGATCCTGAATCCGCGCGGGGCAAGTCTTGAAACCATTGCAGTAAATGGGATTGCCTTGGACCGGCTCATCGAAATCCACCGCGTCATTGATCCGGAGTTATTGAGGCTGAATGATCAGGGATTTTTAAACGGACATACGCCATTTTCCGCCATGCTCGCTTTTGTTACAGTCCTTTCGGCCATTCTGACAGGTTACCGCCATATTGCCCTCTCGAATGAATCGAGCGCCAGTGAAGCGACCATCGAAGGAACTGAGATCAACCACCAATATTCAAAGTCGTTCCAGTTTGAAACTCATTTCCGGGAATATGTCAGAAAATGGATTTGCAGGGATATCAACTATTTCAGTTTCCTGCGCCCGCTGAATGAATTGCAGATCGCTTCGCTGTTTGCCCGGTTTACACGCTATCACCCTGTTTTTAAAAGCTGTAATGCGGGAAGCAAAACTGACACGTGGTGCGGCGTTTGCGCCAAATGCCTCTTTACTTATGCCATACTTTCACCGTTTCTCAGTGAAGTTCAGCTGCTGGATATTTTTGGGAAAAATCTTTTTGAGGACGGATCATTGAAACCGTTGTTCGATCAGCTTACAGGTGTTGCCAATGAAAAACCGTTCGATTGCATCGGAACTGTCCGCGAAGTGAACCTGGCACTGTGCGAAACCATCAGGCGCCGGAATGAAACAACATTGCCGTTTCTTCTTGACTATTACAAAAAATCTCAAACCTATTCCCGGTATTGCCAGATTGATTTTGCAGCCGAATTGCTTCATATCTCACCGGAACATCACCTGCGGCCGGAGTTTTTCAAAATTGTCGGGGAGTGGGTGAGAAAAGTGAACGGGCGGACAGGCGGACAGGCGGACAGGCGGACAGGCGGACAAGCGGACAAGCGGACATGCGGACATGCGGACGGGGAGTAAGGCAGATGTTTACAACGAGATTGATCAGGATTAATACCTTATAGTATGATAGAGCTTATCCGCGAACGGTTTGAACATAAATCAGTTTTATTGCTGGGGTTTGGCAGGGAGGGACAATCGACCTATACTTTGCTGCGGAAGGTCTTTCCCGGGAAACAATTTACGATAGCCGACCTGAGTGACGGTGTTCGCGAAAACCCCCTGATCGCGCACGATGATTACCTCCATTTTATCACCGGAACCGATTACCTCGGGCACCTGTCGGATTATGACGTGATTTTTCGCTCCCCGGGAATTCCAATCTGGAAGCTGACTTCCCCGGTTAAACAGTTCACCAACGAATCGACCACCCCGACGACCAAATGTCTTATCCCAAGGGCAAAGATCACTTCACAGACCGAGCTTTTCCTTGAATACTATTCAAAACAGGTAGTCGGTGTTACCGGCACCAAGGGGAAGAGCACCACCTCAAGCCTGATTCACCATATTTTAAAGACGGCAGGCCGGGATGTACTGCTTGCCGGAAATATCGGCAACCCGGTATTTCATTTTATCGATATCATCACACCCGAAACAACCATTGTTTTTGAACTGTCGTCGCACCAGCTGGAATTTCTAAAACTTGCCCCGCATATCGCGGTGCTGCTCAACCTGTACCAGGAACACCTGGACGCTTATGAAAGCTATGAAGCTTACCAGCTTGCCAAGATAAACATTACAAAGTACCAGCAGCCAGGCGATTTTTTTGTTTACAATGCCGATGACATGCAGGTTAAAATGCTGGTCGAACCTTGCCTGAAACACCGGTATTGCTATCCATTTTCGTTGATCAGTCAACCTCAGCCCGGTGGTTTTGTCCGGGATGGTGTTGTTTGTTTCGCTGATGGTAAGACTGTTGTTCCTGTATGGAACATTCACCAGGACCGGTTTCTCCGTGGTGAACATAACCTGAAGAACATCATGGCTGCCGTAAATGTTGCAATGATATGCGGTATTGATCCTGAGCTGATTGGAGACGGAATTGCCACCTTCAAAGGATTGGAGCACAGGCTGGAATATGTGGGCGAGTTTGGCGGGATTCATTTTTATAACGACTCAATTGCAACCATTCCCGAAGCATGTATCGAGGCGATAAAAGCCGTTCCGAATGTAGACACCCTCATTGCGGGAGGTTTTGACCGAGGGATCGATTATGCCGGCCTGGCTGAATTTTTAAGCATGTCGGATGTCAGGAATTTTATCCTCGTGGGGGCTGCGGGAAAGCGGATCAAGGAACATCTCATGCTCACCGGTCATGCGGGTAAAAATATCTTTTATATCAACCGGTTTGATGATTGTAAAGCCATCGCTTTTCGTGAAACCCGTCCGGGATTTGCCTGTGTTTTATCTCCGGCAGCCGCCAGCTATGATGAATTTAAAAATTTCGAGGAGAGGGGAAAGAGGTTCAGGGAACTGGTCAGGAGTTAAATTTAAAATGCAAAATCAAATTCCAAAACTCAAAATTAAGAGTTTCAGAATGAAGGATTTGTGTTTTATAGTTGTGCAACATATAGGGGATTATAGAAAGAGGATGATGAGATTTGTTTGGGGATTGGTTATAATAATTTTATTTAGTACAAACCAGGTACCTGCTCAGCAGCAGCAGGCTGAGTACAATGCAATCGTCAATCGCTACATCCAGCAGTATAAGGATATTGCGGTCAAAGAGATGAAGGAATATCGCATCCCGGCAAGCATCACCCTTGCACAGGGAATCCTTGAGTCGAACGCCGGCCGAAGCCCGCTGGCTCTAGAGGCGAACAACCATTTCGGTATAAAATGCCATAAGGAGTGGACAGGCCCGACATTTTACAAGGATGATGAAACAAAGGGTGAATGTTTCAGGAAGTATGACAGCCCGCTTGAATCGTTTCGTGACCACTCGCAGTTTCTTACTACCCGCGACCGGTATAAAGGATTGTTCAAACTGGATATAACCGATTACAGGGGGTGGGCAACAGGATTAAAATCAGCCGGATATGCAACAAACCCGGCATATCCGCAACTGCTGATCAAGACCATCGAAACGTTTTTACTTGACCGGTATGATAGACCCGTTCCTCCATTAGCATCTCACGACAGCCTAAAAGAGGGGGCTCATCCTGTTAAACTGCAGGAAACACAAGGCTTTGTGCTGATTGGCAAAGGCATTGACGATCGGAATATTTATGAAAACAAAGGGCTGCGAATGATCATCGCCACCGGGGATGATAACCTCTACCTGATTTCCCGCGATTTTAATACGAGCGTTAACAGG
Source organism: Bacteroidota bacterium (assembly GCA_026391835.1). GTDB lineage: Bacteria > Bacteroidota > Bacteroidia > Bacteroidales > FEN-979 > CAIVAT01. The sequence continues at coordinate 38,978 of JAPLDF010000074.1, read as the reverse complement.
TTGCTTCGTTACAACGACCTGCCAAAACCTACTGCATTGATTCCCGGTCAGATTGTTTACCTTGAACCCAAGCACCGCAGGGGGAGTGTTGAAAGCCATAAGGTTCAAAATGCAGAGACACTCTATTCCATTGCACAATGGTATGGAATAAAAATGAAAATGCTCCGTAAGCGAAACAATTTACGCATTGGAGATGAGCCGGCCGCGGGGACTGTTTTAAGGCTTCGGTAGGCGGTAATTCTTAAGGATTTTCCCGGCGCCAACCACGAGATTGAGCTGGGCATCATTTTCAAGATATCCCACATCGAACGGTGTATTGCCGCGGATGCCCGATTCGAGTTCACGGTAACCGTTGTGGTCAAACAGGAACATCTCGTTGGTTTCAGGCACCACATACCCGATCATCACCTTGCCTTCGCTTCCATGAAGCAGGAACGGAGGGTTGCTGATTTCACGTCGAAATGCGTAGGTATATATCATTTTATAATTCCGGTCATAATAGTAGATGGTATTCCTGTCAGAAAAAATGAATTCAGGCTGGCCGTTTCCGGTAATGTCTTCATAGAAAAACCGGTGTTCAGGTGAAAAAAGATTCAGGGTAACCTCGGATGTCTTGCCGTTTTCATGGATGAAGATCAGCTTGCCATCAGGGCCTGTGGTGATAAACGGTCCCTTTTTGTTGGTTTTGTTGACATGAAACCCCGACATTGGAGCATGCGTGAATTTAGGTCCCGGCATAATCTGAAGATCACCGGTCCTGTCGAGGATCATGGTGTTCCCGGTAACTCCTGAAACAAGGAGGTAATCCTTCGTCCCTACGGTGAATCCGGAAACGGGATCATTCACCTCTTCTTTCAGGTTTGGCCGCTTCCACCCATAAACTGACACCCCGTCCAATGTAAAGCAATATACGCGGTTATCCTGGAAAGCAACCGTAACCCTGTAATCACGGTTATTGTCCCAGTCAGTCACTGTAATCCCGTTTGTGGCATGGAGTGGAAAGCGCATCGGGAATTTTTCGGCAAAAGTGCCATCGGCATGAAGCAGGTAAAGGTGTGTATCTGTGTTGAACAGCAGGCAGAGAGAATCACTGCCCCGAAGCTGAACCGTATGGATTTCACCCATGATTTTTCCCATGATGTGAAGTTTCCATGCAATATGCCCCTGCGGTGTTACAACATAGAGGTTGTTGGCAACATCGTTTACTACTACAACCTGGTTTCCTGCAGTTGAAACCGGTATGATCCTGGGACGCCCGACGATAGTTGTATCCAGCGTGGCCTGCCATTGCAGGGGGCCTTCTTTTCCGAGGTTTGGGTCATAACGCAAAAAGAAACTGGAGTAAAACTGGCCATCGGCATTGCTGTACTGGAAAGCAACGGATTCGAATTTCCTGAGCGTATCCATCATGGGGTTCAATTGATCTGAAAGATCCTGGCTCAGCAGTCCCTTCAGGGCATGAATCGCATTGCGTGTATTGAAATATGAGAAAACATTGGATTTGTCGGATAAGTTGGCTTCAAAATCGTTGAATACCCTGTCCCTGGCAAGGGTGGCTTTGTCGGAAACCGCATCGATCACCTCTTCAAGATCGCCCGGCTGGGAAGCAAAAACGATATAGCCCTTCACAAACGTAAAGCAATTGACATCATATTTCCCGAAAAGTTCGCCGAAGAGGGCGGGAATAAAAGCCGGAAGTGCCAGCCGGTAAATCTTATGTCTTTTGAATTGTAGCGAATCATACCTGATCCCGAGTGTATCAGCCAGTGCAAAAAGTGAGGTGGCTGCAAGCAGCGTGTCGCGGGTGCTGAAGGCGGTATAACCTGTTTCACCATGCGATTTCTGACCTTCCGTTACAAAGAGGCAGCCTTCATTTCCCATCCAGGGCAAAAAATATTCACTTACATTCAGCTGGTATCTGTCAATCAGGGAAATGACATCATTTTGCTCCCCGGTAAAGTTTTCCTCGCGCTGCATCCTGTTCTGAAACCGCTGGCAGAACCGCGACGGATCACTCCAGCCATATGCCGTGAAATAGAGCGCTTTTTCAGGGATGATGGAGGCTATCTCCTTTTTCTGGGGTTTTTGATCAGTGAACAGCGACAGGAACTGCTGGTTGCTGTCGGAAGCCACCGTAATGCCGTTGAACAGCAACTCGTCCTTTTTAATGATCAGGTCGAGCCCGCTCCAGTCTGCAAAATTTGAAAATTTCAGCAGGTCGGGCAGATTTTCTTCACGGGTTATTTTCGAGAGGACCAATGAAAAGAAACGATAATTGATATAGATGTTGGCATCCACTTTTTTACCGGCAGTGGCCTGCACTTTGCGAAAGCCCGAAGAGGCCGCCATCGGCGTGTTGAGCGACAGCCGGTCGATGGCCCTTTTAACCAGGTCGGCGTGGAAACTGCCCATGAAAACCCCTTTCAGAACAGCGAAATAGAAAGCTTCACGGCTGCCACCCGATTGAATTCGGTGCAACCGGGTTGTGGAGTAGGGTGTTTCGGAAAGTATTGCTTTCCCGGCATTTATCTCATTGATGAACTCAAGAATATACGATTCGGGATCCCTGCCGGCAACCGAGGCAAGATATAGCGCCCCGAAATTGTTACGGCCGCTCAGCGTAATGGATACCAATATGTTGTATTGCTGGAAAATTTTGTTGATTTTGCCGTTTTTCCGGCTGGTCGAGTCAACATAGTGCAGCTCATTCTTAACCGTATTGATTCCCGGAAAGCGGGACAAAGCCCGCCAGAGTAAATTCGACCGGTTGAGTTCTTCGAGGAGGTTGCCGGCTTTGTTGAGTTGTATGATCAGAGCCGTGTTGCCCGGCACGGCATTGAATGGCGATTCGGAGGGTGGCTGGAACTTATTATACAAGGTGTAGCCGAGCCAGGAAAAACCTGTCACCGCCAAAACAGCCCCGCAAACAATCAGAATGGTCCTGAGATTTCTCATTGATGGTTTTTCTTAAAAAAAACCGCGGCAAAGGTATGGTGAAGAAATACACGATGGCAAAAAAGTTATCAGCTGGTTTTTGAGCTGTTGTTAATTGCGAAGGAACACCGGCGCACGGGGGAATCACCGGGACATTCTGAATGTCATTCTATGGTAAGGTGTAACCCCGATTTCAGCGATAATTTCGCGGTGTTTTTTTGACGGATACCCCTTGTTCGTTATCCAGCCATATACCGGGAATTCTTCATGTATCCGCTTCATAAAAGCGTCACGGTAGGTTTTGGCCAGTACCGATGCCGCGGCGATTGAAAGATATTTTTCATCTCCCTTCACAATGCACTGATGAGGGATGTCGGGATATGGCATGAACCGGTTGCCGTCGACCAGGAGCAACTGGGGTTTTATCTTGAGCTGGTCAACGGCAAGATGCATGGCCATGATGGAGGCTTTCAGGATGTTGATCCTGTCGATAACCCCTGCATCCACATGGGCTACTGCCCACGCGATGGCATTCGACTCAATGACGGGCCGTAACTTGTCACGCTGTTTCTCAGTAAGTTGCTTCGAATCGGTGAGGATTTCATCCCTGAAATCACGGGGAAGTATGACAGCCGCGGCAAACACAGGCCCTGCAAGGCACCCGCGGCCAGCTTCATCGCATCCCGCCTCCGAAAGGCTATCGGTGTAATGGCTCAGCAGCATGGTAAATATCCATTGTATAACTTTTCAATTTTACAGACCCGGCTCTACCTGCGCCGGGAGCAGCATCGTAATAAACAATCCCATGCGTTCATTCTCATTATCAGTTCACCAGGTTATGAAGAAACAGGTTGTTGAGCAATACGCTGAGAAAATAGATCATCAGGATCAACTCGGCCACGCGCGTTTTTTTAAGCCCGATCAGGGTACCTGTAATTACCATTGCCAGGGCAGGCATGGCCAGGGCAGGATGAAATATGGCCATCGACCTGGAAAAGACGAAGGAGAGCAGGGTGAAAACAAGGGTCCACAGCAGGATGTTGGTCTTTACCCTCACCTCAACTGTCTTCTGAGGTCCGCCCTGGAACAGGAAGATCCCCCACAATGCCATCAGCAGTGTAAACCCTGAAAGAATCCAGAAATCGGTGTGAAAGGGATTTGGAAAAACCATAACCCGGCTGAAAAAGGCAGGGAATTCGAGCGCCCGGGTGATAAATTCATCGTGCCAGAGATACCACACTGCCAGGTACAGGAACGGGGTGATAAGGCCGATGACAGCAGCCATCCAGGCCCGCCAGTTGCCGGCACGGAAAACCAGGAAGCTGACGATCACAAATACAAACCAAAGGATAAACGGCAGGTAGAACATGCTGGCCAGGGCGGTGAAGAAGCCCGCGGCAAAAATACGGTCGAGATGTTCGGGTTTATTGTACGAGATCAGGAGGTGGTGGAGAATAAGCATCATGAAAGCCAGGGCGATGTTGATGGGATTCAGCGTAAGCTGTTCAGGCAGAAAGCTCATCATCACCAGGAACACCAGTGCTGAAAGGGAGGAATTTTTTAAAACCAGTTCGTGGAGGCTGAGGATCCTGGTCAGCCAATACGTTTCGGCCAGGATGAGGAAAAAACCAACCACGGTTGCTAAAAGCGGCATGTTGTGCAATAGGTTGAATAACAGGGAGTATAGTGGAGTGGGTTCTTCCGGAACAGGCATTCCCGGGGGTGTAAGGAAGGCACTGAACCAAAGGCAAAGGCCGGTAATCCCGATGACGAGATACTGGATAAAGAAGCTGGATTTGAAGAATTTTATAAACACAAATTACAGATCGAAGCCGATATCGTGGCGGAAATTTTTTCCATCAAAGTCTATTTTTGAAATGTTTTGATAGGATTTTGCAAGCGCCTCTTCCATGGTTGCCCCCAGCGAAGTTACTGCCAGGACGCGCCCGCCGCTGGAAACCAACTGGCCGGTTTCAGCATCCAGGGCAGTTCCGGCATGAAAAACAAGACTGCCTGCTGCCAGGTCTTCGCCCGTAATGGCTTTCGCTTTTTCATACACTCCCGGATAGCCCTTTGAAACAAGCATCACGGTGGCCGCAACCCGGGGATCGACAACGATGGTTTCGGCTTGTATCGTTTGGTGTGCAACTGCATTGAACAATTGAACCAGGTCGTTCCCGAGGCGGGGAATCACCGATTCTGTTTCGGGGTCTCCCAGGCGGCAGTTGTATTCGATTACATAAGGATCGCCGTGTACGCTGATCAATCCCACGAAGATAAATCCCTTGTATTCAATCCCTTCTGAAATCAGGCCCTGCATCGTTGGTACAATGATGCGTTGTTCCACTTTCTGCATGAACTGTTCATCGGCAAACGGCACCGGAGAAACTGATCCCATGCCACCGGTATTCGGGCCGGTGTCGCCCTCACCGATTTTCTTATAGTCTTTGGCTTCCGGCAGAACCAGGTAACTTTTTCCATCTGTAAGAATAAACACGGAAAGTTCAATCCCCGACAAAAACTCTTCGATCACAACCTTGTCGGAAGCGGCACCAAATTTTGAATCCTGCAACATGTTCGAGAATTCTTCAACCGCTTCTCCGATGGTTTTGCAGATGATCACCCCTTTGCCGGCTGCCAGTCCGTCGGCTTTTAACACATAAGGCGCTTTCAGTGAATGCAGGAAATCCACCCCCTCACTGACGGTTTGTTTACTGAAAGTCCTGTGTTTTGCAGTGGGAATGGCATGCCTGTTCATGAACTGCTTTGCAAAATCCTTGCTTCCCTCGAGCATTGCCGCTTTTTTTGACGGACCAATCACAGGAATGTGGCGGATCGCCGGATCGGCGAGGAAGTAGTCGTGAATGCCATTCACCAGCGGATCTTCGGGCCCGACCACCACCATGTCAATGTGGTATGCCAGAACCGATTGTTTAATGCCATCAAAGCTGGCTAACGATAATGGGAGGTTGATACCGAATTTAGAGGTCCCCGGGTTTCCGGGCGCAATATATAATTTCGTGAGGAGAGGACTTTGGGAAATTTTCCAAGCCAAAGCATGCTCGCGCCCCCCCGAACCTAACAGAAGGATGTTCATATTCGATCAGGATTTAGCTGCTTTTTCAATGGATTCCCATAGCCTGTCGGCAGTTTGCTGCCATGAAAAAAGGTCCCTCCGGCGGCGCCCGCGGATGATGAGTTCTGCACGGATGCTCTCATACTGGTATGCTTTGTACAGGGCTTCTGCAATTGATTCAGGATCAAAAGGGTCGACCAGGATTGCCGCATCGCCGGCTACCTCGGGCATGGAGGTGACATTTGAGGTGATCACGGGCACATCGCAGCGGAAGGCCTCCACGATCGGGATTCCAAATCCTTCGAAATAGGATACATAGGTAAGTGCGATGGCAGATCCCAGCACGCGTGCGAGTTCATTGACATCAAGACGCCCGGTGAAGATGACATCATCCGAAAAGATCATCCGGTTAAACGCAATGTCGATATCACGCGTCCACCATTTCTTGGCCCCGACAATCAGCAGTTTGACATCGGAAGGGTTGGATTTTTTAAAGAGGTCGAATGCCCTGAAGAGATTTACGAGGTTTTTCCGGGGATGGAGGGAGCCTATGAAAACGAAATAGGGGAGTCCTTCGGTATACTCCTTCCGGATAGTTCTCTTTTCTTCCTGGCTGAGCGGGTGATAAGCATCATTCGCACCATCATAGACCACATCGATTTTTTCGGGCGGCACTTTATACTGTTTCACGATATCGGCCTTCGAAAACTCAGAAACGGTGGCGATCCGAACCGCCTTGGCTGCATACTTCGGAAAATACTGGCGGTAGAAGCGGCGCGTCCAGAACGGGATATCCTGCGGGTAATGTTCAAAATTCAGATCGTGAAAGACTGCCAGGGATTTCACGGGGGTTTTTAAGGAAAGGAATCCATCGGGCGAGAGGAACAGGTCAGGTTTTATCCTGTCAAGCAGCTTCGGGATGGCCATTTCAAACCATGTATAATAAAGTACCGGGTGCCGGGCATGTGGGTACTGGATGATCGGAGTGATATTCGCCGAGAAGAGAAATTCAGGATCATATTCCCGATCAAAAATAAAAAAGAATTGATGCTCAGGATGTTGAGTCGTAATACGTTTGAGAGATTCATACGTAAACCAACCGATTCCTTCGAGTCTGTTCTGGATAAGCAGCCGGGTATTAACAGCGATGTTCATTAATTTTCTTAACTTTGTAGCAAATATCTGAATTTTTTTTGAGTTATAATGAAAAGTTACCACACCTGGCAACTTTTATTCTTGGTTCATGCAGCGGAAGTTCCTGACAAACCTGGGGTTACTCCTATTTTTAAATCTTCTCATCAAACCGGTCTGGATTTTTGGGATTGACCTAACCGTGCAGCGAATTGTTGGGGTAGGGGATTACGGCTTCTATTTTGTAATCCTGAATTTTTCCTTCCTGTTCAACATCATCCTCGACCTTGGCATCACAAATTTCAACAACCGTAACATCGCGCAGAACAATCACCTGCTGAACAAGCATTTTTCGGGGATACTGGTACTGAAACTGCTGCTTGGCCTTACCTATGTGGTGATCGCTTTTGTCGTTGCCTTTATTTTGCGGTACAATGCCGAGCAGTTCCGGCTCCTGGGCTGGCTGGCCCTCAACCAGTTCCTGCTTTCATTTATATTGTACCTCCGGTCAAACATTTCAGGTTTCATGATGTTTAAGACCGACAGCATGCTTTCCGTTCTTGACAGGCTGCTGATGATCCTGTTCTGCGGGGTGTTATTATGGGGGCATATTACCTCATCGCCATTTCGCATAGAGTGGTTTGTATATTCACAAACCGCTGCCTATTCAATTACGGCTGGCATTGCATTCCTGATTGTGATGAAGAAAGCGCATTTCAGGAAACTAAACTGGAACTGGCCTTTTTTCCTGATGATCATCAAACAGAGTCTGCCATTTGCGTTGCTGGTTTTGCTGATGACCCTCTACAACCGCCTTGATCCGGTAATGCTCGAAAGTTTGCTGCCTGCACGAATGCCGATGGTCCAGGTAGGCATTTTCGCCACCATCGCCCACCTTGATCCCGGAATTGTTGATAACATGATGGCGGAGAGGACCGGTAATTTTCAGGCCGGCATCTATGCTTCTGGTTTCCGGCTTCTCGATGCGGCCAATATGATCGCCTATCTTTTTGGGGTGCTCCTGGTGCCGATTTTCTCGAAGATGCTCAAAAAAAAGCAGCCAATCGAGCACATGCTGAAACTGTCGTTTACCCTCATCATCACACTGGCCATTATCGTCGGGTTCAGCCTGTTCTTTTACAGTTATGAACTGATGGATCTGCTTTACAACACGCACATCAGGGCATCAACCGAAGTGTTCCGGCTGCTGATACCTGGTTTTATTGCCGTATCGACAACCTATATATTCGGCACATTGCTTACCGCCAACGGGAACCTGAGGCAACTGAACATCATTGCGTTTTTGGGACTGGTCATCAACCTGATCCTTAATTACCTGCTGATACCCAGGCTACTTGCGTCAGGATCAGCCATTTCAAGCCTGGTTACCCAGTTTACAATGGCCATTCTCCAGGTACTAATGGTACAACGGATTTTTAAATTCAAGGTGAACTACCGGTACCTGTTTACACTTCTGATATTTGTAATCGGGGTAGTCGCATTCAACATCCTGTCCCGGTTATTCGTCATTCATTGGAATTTCCTCCCGGCCGGGAAAGCCTGGGTTGGCAATTTTGGATTGATGCTGCTTTTTTCCATCACGCTGGCCGGGATTTTACGCCTCTGGAGTTTCGGTTCCATGATGAAGATTTTGCGTGAAGACCGCTGATCATTTAGCCTTTCCACGTAACCTACTGTTGTAAATTCCGTATTATTTCCTACCTTTGACACCAATTTTGAAATGTCTTCTATGGCCAATGAAATAAAAAATGGCGAAGATTTCGATTCCTCAAACCTCGTAATCTTTCTCTACAAATGGAGAAAACCCTTGTTTATTGTAATGCTTGTGGCCCTGGTGGGCTCGTGGTTTTTTTCCTCTCCCTGGTTTATCACACCCAAATTCAAATCAACGGTGATCATGTTTCCTGCCAGCAGCAGTTCAATCTCAAAGTCGCTGCTTAACGAGCAGTCGGTTAAGGGACAGGATATAACGGCATTTGGTGAGGATGACCAGGCTGAACAATTGCTTCAGATTCTGAATTCCAATAAGATCCGCGACAGGGTGATGCGCAAGTTCAACCTCATGCGGCATTACGATATAGACAGCACGTCCGACGTGAAATATTCCAACCTTTTCAAGGAATATGACAACAACATCACCTTCAGGCGTACAGAATTCATGGCAGTCCAGATTTCGGTATACGACAAAGATCCGCAGATGGCAGCGGATATAGCCAATACGATTGCTTCGCTGCTCGACTCTGCTAAAAATGACATGATGCGGCAACGGTCAGTCAAGGGATTTCAGGTAGTTGAGGCGGAATACAATTCCCTGAAATCTGAAAAAGATAAGATCGTCGATTCCCTGATCACCCTTGGAAGCCTGGGTGTGAATGACGTGGAATACCAGTCGCAGGTACTGAACCAGCAGTTTGCCATTTCGCTCATGAATGGCAACAAGGCAGCCATGGCAGCCCTGCAAAAGAAACTCGATGTGCTGGGTAAGTATGGCGGTATTTATATGGCGCTTAAAAATTCGCTCGAGTTCAAAACCGAACAACTTATCCTGCTTGAAACAAAATACAAGCAGGCCAAGGTGGATGCAGAGGAGAACCTGCCACAGAAATTTATTGTAAGTGATGCCTACAAAGCTGAACGCAAATCCTATCCCATCCGCTGGCTTATCATTATGGTATCAACGGTCGCAGCACTTTTCATGTCGATCATCGTGATCATGGTCATGGAAAAAATATCGGACTACAATTCACACAAGAAATTTCAGATAGGACAATCATAATATAAAATCCAAGATATGGACAGTTTTTTCAACAATAAAAATATTATCGATATTGTGCTTAAATGGAAGGTACAGCTTGTGGTCGTTGTTGTGGCTGCCATCCTGCTATCTGTCTTGTTTTCAAGTCCGATATTTATCACACCTCTTTATAAATCAAATTGTTTGCTTTACCCGTCAAATATTTCTCCTTATTCTGACGAAAGTGAAACGGAGCAGAGTGTTGAAATATTCCAGTCGAGGGATATCCGCGATTCCCTTGTAAAGCAGTTCAACCTGGCGAAGCACTGGGAAATTGATTCCGCTTACACCCATTTTGAAAGCACCCTGGGTTGGATATACAGCCAACGGGTACATGTCAATAAAACACCTTTTGAGGCCGTAGAAATTGAAATCTGGGACAAGGACCCGATGATGGCCCGCGACCTGATCAATGCCATGCTTGACGCTTACAACAAAAAGATCAGGGCGATGCACAAAGCTAAATTCGGCGAAGTTGTCTCCAACTATAATTATATCATGGGAGTGAAAAAGGTTTATATGGACTCCCTGAAAGCCAGGACACAGGAACTGGGGGTAAAATACGGAATTCTGCAGTATGAAGCACAGACACGCGAAGTGCTGCGCGCCTACCTGAGCACGGGCGGAGGATCGGTTCGCTCGGCCGAAGCAAGGGCGATGAAGAAGAACCTGGAGGAAAAGGGCGGTGAGATGCTGGTGCTCGGAGAGATGATAAAGTCCGAATCAGGAACCTTCAGTGCAATGAAACTGGATGCAGACCGTGCCCTGCTTGACTACAACCGCGAATATACCTATGTGAATGTGCTCAGCAAGCCATTCGTGGCCGATAAAAAGGCATATCCCATTCGCTGGCTGATCGTGGTATTCAGCACGCTGGCAGCATTCTTCATGGCTGTCCTGATCATCGGATTGATTGAACGCGGCAAATTCCGTGGCCTTTCAACAGAGGGCAATGAAGGATAAACTGGCCGAAATACGAAGTTACCTCACAGGCAGCAACCAGAGGATAACCATCCTTTATGTGCTGAGCGCGATCTTTATCGGGTTGAACTGCTATCTGATCTACCGCGATATCTACTGGCTGCTGTTTTTTCCACTCTTCCTGGTGATTCTTTACCTCTACTTTTATGCCCTTGACGTAATCCTTTTACTGATTACCGCACTTACGCCGGTTGCCATCAACATTACCCAGTTTGAATTCAACGTCGGCGTTTCAATTCCTTCCGAACCCCTGATGCTGGGTGTCCTGCTGATCTTCATCATTAAATTATTTTACGAAAACCGGATTGATCAAAAAATCTGGAACCATCCTTTAACGGTTGTGATCGGGCTGCAACTGGTGTGGATGCTGATTACCAGCATGACCAGTGATCTTCCGATGGTTTCTTTTAAACATCTCCTGGCACGCCTGTGGTTCGTGGTTCCGTTTTATATTCTGGGTATCCAGCTTTTCAGGAAGCGGTCGAATATCAATCGTTTTATCTGGTTCTATACAGTTCCCCTCATCGGTGTTATTGCCTATACAACTTACAACCACTCACTCTGGGGGTTTGACGAGCAGGCAGGTCACTGGGTAATGGAACCTTTTTATAATGATCATACCGCGTATGGTGTAATTCTTGCACTCTTTATTCCCATGTTTTTTGGATTCACCTTCAGCAAGGCATATTCGAAAACCGCAAGATTTTTCTCCTTTATTGTATTGTCAATCCTGCTGATGGCCCTTGTACTATCATATAGCCGGGCCGCCTGGCTCAGTCTTGTTTTTGCACTTGGCGTTCTGTTTATTGTTCTTTTCAGGATCAAATTCAAATGGATTATTTTTGTTTCCGTCATCTTTGGCATCCTGTTTTATCTTTTTTCATTCCAGATACTTGACCGGCTTGAAAAAAACAGGCAGGGTCCTTCAGCAAACTTTGTGGAGCACCTGCGGTCGATTTCCAACATTTCAACGGATAACTCAAACCTCGAGCGCATTAACCGGTGGCAATCGGCCCTCAGGATGTTTGAAGACAGGCCTGTGTTTGGTTATGGCCCCGGAACATACCAGTTTGAATATGCCCCCTTTCAGCGTGCGAAAGAGAAAACGCTGATCAGCACGAATGCCGGCGACAAGGGGAATGCACACAGTGAATATATTGGTCCCCTCGCCGAGCAGGGACTGCCGGGGATGTTGCTGGTGTTCCTGCTGGTAGGCACATTCATCATGGTTGCCATGCGCGTTTACCGTAATTCAACCGATCCTGAAGTAAAGACGCTCAGCCTGTCACTTATGCTTGCACTTCTGACGTATTTCATGCATGGAACCATGAATAATTTCCTGGATACCGATAAGGCGTCGGTTCCCGTATGGGGATTCATGGCTGCGATTGTGGCGCTGGATATTTATGCGGGAAAAGGGAAGATGGTTGATGGGGGGGCAAGTGACAAGTGACAAGTGACAAATGACAATGAAAACAGGGGGGTAAATCGTTGTTATTTCAGTTTGCCCAGGATATCTGGAAGCATTTTCAGGGCGGCGACCTGGCGCCACATTTTCCGGGCTTCCATGGCTGGCATGCCCCAATAGGTTTTTCCTCCCTCAAGTGATTTTTCAGTTCCCGAGCCGGCCAGGATAATTGCCCCTTTCCCGATCACAAGGTCTTTGTTAATGAGTACATTGGCCCAAAGAATGACATCATCCTCAATCCTTGTGACCCCTGCAATGGCACAAAATGCGCCAATCAGGCAGTTCCTGCCGATATAGGTGTCGTGACCAACCTGTACATGGTTGTCAAACTTGGTTCCGTTTGAAATGATGGTGTCGCCTGAAACACCCTTGTCGATGCTTGTGAGGGCCCCGACCTCCACGTTGTTTCCGATGACCACCCTGCCGCAGGATTCAAGTTTTTTGTAACCTTCCGGGCGTCTCTGGTAATAATATGCGTCGGCACCGATCACAGCTCCTGAATGGATGATCACATGGTCGCCGATCACCGTATGGTCGTAAATGCTGGCATTGGCGTGGATGATACAGTTCATGCCGATTTTCACATGGTTCCCGACAAAAGCACCTGGTTGAATTACAGTTCCTTCACCTATTTCAGCGCTTGGACTGATGGATGCAACGGCTTTTTCAAATGGACGGAACCGGACAGCCAGTGAAACGTAGTCATCAAAGGGTTTGTCGCTGATGAGCAATGCTTTTCCTACCGGGCACTCCACCTCTTTGTTGATGAGGATCGTCGTCGCATTCGAATTCAACGCCTTCTCATAATACTTGGGATGATCTACAAAAGTCAAATCTCCGGATTCAACCATGTGGATCTCATTCATCCCTGTAACTAAAAAATCGGGATCACCTACCGGCTTCGCATTCAGCATAACCGCCAGTTCAGCAAGTTTTAAGGGTAGTGCAAATTTCATTTAATCCGGAATTATAGTAAAAACCAATAAACCCACACTCAATCAAAAATCGTAAATCGCAAATCGTAAATCGTAAATCGTAAATCGTAAATCGTAAATCGTAAATTGATTTACACCTTCACCCTCTCCGAGTAATCCCCCGTCCTTGTATCCACCTTAATGGTTTCACCTTCCCCGATAAAGAGGGGAACCTTTACAATGGCCCCTGTCTCAACGGTGCTGTCTTTGAGGGTGTTGGTCGCGGTGTTACCCCGCATTCCAGGTTCGGTATAAATGATCTTCAGCGTTACGAAGGGGGGGAGTTCACAGGTGAGGGCCGTTTCGGTATCGGCATGAAAAAGAATTTCAACTTCCTGTCCCTCTTTTAAAAACTGTGGGGCATTGATAAGTGTAGCGGGAACATAAATCTGCTCGAAGGTTTCGGTATGCATGAAATGGTAGTCGGCATTCTCCTTGAAGAGATACTGGTATTTCCTGCGCTCTACGCGTGCAATCTCAAGCTTTGCACCTGAATCAAAGGTATTGGCGATGACGCGTCCGTGTTTCAGGCTTTTAAGCTTGGTACGGATGAATGCCGGGCCTTTGCCTGGTTTTACATGCTGAAATTCCACGATGCTGTACAAGTCGTTGTTGAATTCAATGACCAGACCATTTCTGATATCTGCTGTTGTAGCCATAAAAATATATTGACGAATGATTTTAAAAGGGCTGCAAAAATAGTTAAAAATCTTGGATTAAATGTCTTATTTTTGCGGCTGCATTGAAAAATATGGTCCACTACTGCTGATGAAACAAATACTGAAACGACTGCTTGCCCTACTTCATATTTCGTTGACGCGGAACCAGAAATACGATGCCTATACCCAGAAAATTATTCAGCAAAGCCTGAAACCCGGTTCGAATTGCATTGATATCGGCTGTCATAAAGGAGAAATTCTCGACCTGATGATCAAATGGGCACCCGGTGGTAAAAAATATGGATTTGAACCGATTCCGGAACTGTTTCAGTTCCTCACCGGGAAGTATTCCGGCGATCCCCGAATCGTTATTTCAGCCACAGCACTGTATGATCAAACAGGAACCACCACATTCCAGCATGTGTTGAATGCCCCGGCCTACAGTGGGATTAAAAAGCGCAAATACGTCGGAAAAAATGTCGATATCGACCAGATTACGGTTCAAACCGGTCTGCTGGATGATGCCATCCCGGGCGATCTCCATGTTGATCTGGTGAAAATTGATGTAGAGGGTGCGGAGTTAAGGGTGATGAAAGGCGGTATTGCCACCCTGAGGCGCTGTAAGCCCGTTGTTATCTTTGAGTTCGGACTTGGGGCAGCCGATTTTTATGATTCCAAACCCAATGACCTGCATGCCCTCCTTACCAGGGAATGCGGCATGAAAATTTCAACTTTAAAAGGATACCTCCGGCAGGCCCCTGCCCTTACCGAAACGCAGTTCCGGGATATGTTTGAAAATGGGAGCGAATATTATTTCGTCGGCCACCCGTAGATAATTAAAAATTAAAAATTAGTAATTACGCAGTTCCCCGTTTTGCCATTTGCATTTTACTGTTTGAATTCTTCAATCTGCAGCGATTTGGTTGCAAAGGCCGATTCGGTCTGGTGAAGGTTCGAACAGATGATGACCGAACGGCTCCCCGCGAATTTATGCACCAGTTCAAGGTACCAGTCGATACCGGTTTTATCAAGATTCATGGTGGGCTCATCGAGCAGGAGTATTGGCACATCGCTGAGAATGGCAAGGACCAGTTTCACGCGTTGTTTCATTCCTGATGAAAACTGGCGGATCTGTTTGTGTTTCATGGCAGGAAACTGAAGCAGGTCGGTGACGGAGGCAATGTCGTACCCGGGCAGGTACCGTTTAAACGAAAAATGGAACGCAAGCATCTCATCCAGGGTGAAATCCTCGATGAGTTCGAGATAAGGAGCAACCATGGCGAGGTGCCTGAAAATTTCGTCGCTGCTGATGGTTTGTCCGCCATGTGTATACACGACTTTCCCGGCAGTAGGGTGCAGGTTGCCTGCAACGACCTGGAGCAGGGTTGATTTTCCCGATCCGTTTCGTCCTAGGATGGCAGAAACCGAATTTTCTTCAAAGGAGAATGAAACATTCCGGAAGATCCACTCCGTATTGAATTTCTTCCCGATCTGGTCAAGTTGAATTTTCATGATGCATGTTAGGCGGGCATTCCGGCCGGCGATTTTCGGGAAGTTGTTATTTTTCCCGCATCTTGGAATACCCTTTCATAATTCCACGGCTTGAATTCGCAATGAATGAAAGGATTTCATCCCTTTCGGGGGTTGCCTCCACTTTGGCTTCGATGATCTCAACCGCTTGTGAAACATTGTACCCCTTGATGAAAATGATCCTGTAGATTTCCTGGATTTTGTTGATCACCTCCGGGCTGAACCCCCTGCGGCGAAGCCCGATGGAATTAACACCAACATAGGAAAGCGGATCCCTGGCGGCTTTTGTATAGGGCGGTACGTCCTTGCCGACGCCTGTTCCCCCTGCAATGATCGAATGGGTGCCGATATGGCAAAACTGGTGTACGGGAACCATCCCGCCGATGATTGCCCAGTCGTCGACGATGCAGTGTCCGGCAAGCATTGCGGCATTGGCGAGGATCACGTTGTTGCCGATCACACAGTCATGTGCCACATGCACATAAGCCATTAACAGCGTGTTGTCGCCAACCACTGTTTCATAACTGGCTTTGGTACCACGGTTGATGGTTGCGAATTCTCGGATGGTGACATTGTTCCCGATCTTCACAATGGTCTCTTCACCGGCAAATTTCAAATCCTGGGGAATAGCTGAGATCACCGCTCCCGGAAATATTTTACAATTCTTCCCGATCCGCGCACCTTCCATGATGGTAACATTGGAGCCGATCCATGTGCCTTCCTCGATGATCACGTTTTTGTCGATCGAAACAAAGGGTTCAATGACCACATTGGCAGCGACTTTAGCCTGTGGGTTTACATATGCTAAGGGTTGATTCATGACGATATTTTATTTACGTTGCAGTTGAGCCATCATCTCGGCTTCCATGACGATCTTGTTGCCAACATATGCGACACCTTTCATGCTGATCAATCCGCGGCGCATTGGGCCGTTGAACTGGCAGAAAAACACAAGGGTGTCTCCAGGGACCACTTTATGCCGGAATTTAACATTGTCGATCTTGACAAACAGGGTAATGTAATTCTGGGGATCTTCAAGGGTGCTCAGGGCAAGGATCCCGCCATTCTGAGCCAGGGCCTCAATCATAAGAACACCAGGCATGACGGGTTCATCGGGGAAATGACCAACAAAAAATGCTTCATTGATGGTGACATTTTTCACACCCACAACATAATCTGTCCCCATTTCGATGATCTTGTCGAGAAAAAGGAACGGCGGACGGTGCGGAAGGATGTTCTTGATCTGGTTGATGTTGTATAGGGGAGGCTTGTTGGGATCGAAGGAATGCCCGTTTTCTGAATTGCGTTCTTTTTTTAATTGTTTTTTGATCATCTTGGCGAACTGCACGTTCGAATAGTGCCCGGGACGCGTGGCAATGATATGTCCTTTGATCGGCATCCCGACCAACGCCAGATCGCCGATGATATCGAGCAATTTATGGCGGGCCGGTTCATTCGGGTATTGCAGTTCAAGGTTGTTGAGAATTCCTTCTTTCAATACCTCAACCCTGGGTTTGTTAAACAGGTGTGCCAGGTGGTCAAGTTCGGTACGCGACATATCACGGTCGACAAATACGATCGCATTGCTCAGATCACCGCCTTTTATCAGGTTGTTGTTGAGCAGGTATTCGAGTTCATGTAAAAAAACGAACGTGCGGCAGCTTGCAAAATCCTGGTCAAACTGGCTGAGCGTGTTGAGGGTGGCATTTTGTGACTGCAACACCTTAGATTCATAATCAATCATGACTGAAACCCGGAATTCGCTTGAAGGGATGGCAATCATCTCCACTTTTTTTTCCGCGTTCAGGTAAGTGATATTGGAGGTTATTTCAAAATACTGGCGAAGTGCTTTTTGTTCAACGATACCGGCTGATTTCAGTGCTTCCACGTAGAACCTGGAACTGCCATCAAGAATCGGTGTTTCCGACTGGTTGAGTTCGATGATGGCGTTGTCGATCTCCAATCCGGCAAGTGCTGCAAGAACATGTTCAACAGTATCGATGCGTACGCCATCCTGTTCGATGCTTGTTCCGCGTGATGTGTCAACCACATGCTCCACATCGGCATCCACCATGGTCTCGGAGGTGAGGTCGACCCTGCGGAACTTGTATCCATAATTGTCGGGGGCGGGTTTGAAGGTGAGTACAACTTCATTGCCTGTATGCAGTCCTACTCCGGAAACACTCACTGGGGCTTTTAGTGTTCTCTGTTTTTCACTCATGCGATTTCTTCAGTTGTTTTTCGATGGAATAAATTTTTCTGACGATCTCATCGAGGTTACGCCAGTGAATAAAGTTGCGCCTGGCCTTGTTGATTTCAATGGCAGGAGCGCCAAGCATTATGGCCCCGGGCTGGGTAATGCTCGCTTCGATGCCGGAACCGGCGCCGATTTTCACATCATCGGCAATGGTGATGTGCCCGATGATGCCAACCTGTCCGCCAATCATGCAGTTCCTGCCGATTTTCGTGGACCCGCTGATGCCGCTTTGGGCTGCTATGACAGTATTCTCGCCAATCTCTGCATTGTGTCCGACCTGGATGAGGTTATCGAGTTTCACCCCTTTCCTGATGATGGTCGAGCCAAGGGTAGCCCTGTCAATGGTGGTATTGGAGCCGATCTCAACCAGGTCCTCAAGGATGACATTCCCCAACTGGGGGATCTTCTGGTAGTCGTTGCCGGCAAGCGGGGCAAAGCCGAACCCGTCCGAACCAATCACCACACCCGAATGGAGGGTACATCCGTTTCCGATGATGCAGTCGTGATAAACTTTAACGCCGGGATACAATTTGGAATCCTCCCCGATGGTCACATTGTTGCCAATGAACACCTGCGGATGAATAAGCACATTGTTTCCGATAACCACATTTTTTCCAATGACCGTAAAGGCGCCCACCGAAACACGTTCGCCCAGTTGGCTGGATGGATCGATCAACGCCTGGGCCGATATGCCGGTATTGCCCGCTTTCGATTGGTCGAACATGGCAAGCAGCGTTGCGAAGCTGGAATAAGCATCTTCGACACGGATAAGCGTGCCGGCTACAGGTTGTGTGGCTGCAAAATCATTGTTCACCACGATGACCGACGCCTCAGTTGAATAAATGAAGGGAGTGTATTTGGGATTGGCCAGAAATGTAAGTGTCCCTGGTCTACCTTCATCAATTTTTGAGAGGTTGAAAACCTTTTCTTCAGGATTCCCTTCTACGGTACCTTTAAGAAATCCGGCAATCTGGGCTGCGGTGAATTCCATTAATTAAGCTTCGTGAATTTTTGTGGACTAAAAAGTTGCGCAATTTACCAAAAATTTCGTTAAGCCAGCCTCGAAATTTTTAAAATACCGGATAATCACCCAGTTGCATATTTACAACCCCAATCGTAAATCGCAAATCGTAATTCGTAAATCAGGTATTGCTCACCTGATCTCCTTCGGATAGCACAGCAGGTACTTGCTCACTGTGGTCGGCATCACTGCGTTGTTGAGCTGCCCGGAGGCTTCGGAAATATCGACCAGCTCGTTTGACTTTCCCTTGATCATGATGCGTTCGTGGCAAGGGTTGTAAGCTTTGTTCTCCACCTTGTCGCAGGTGAAATAGTAACCGATCTCGTCCGGTGCCAGGTGGTATAATGAAAGGGTTTTTTGTTTGATCTTCTCGACATAAACGGGATCGAACGGTTTGGCTTGCATCTCAACCCGGAACAGCCTGCGGTTTACAAGTTTTTCACAAAGGTCGGACAAGATCGGGTCGGAATGGCCCGCCCATACTTTTAAAGAAGCAAATACGTCAAAATCATCAAGCTGGGCAAAGAAATCGAGCCATTTTGGGTCAGTTTCAAAATCAAGCCTGGTTGGATTGTTCCGGAGAAATACTTCGAATGCCGGTGTGGCAAAGAGCTCGTAATCCTTCTCCCCCAGGAACTTGGCCCGTCTGAGGAGGTTCACCAGCAACTGGTCGGCGGCAATCACGGTTTTGTGAAGATAGACCTGCCAGTACATCAGCCTGCGCGAGATGAGGAATTTTTCGATGGAGTAGATCCCCTTGTCTTCAACAACGAGTTCATCATCGATGACGGTCAGCATTTTGATGATCCTGTCGTAGCTGATAACTCCCTCAGCCACCCCGGTAAAGAAGCTGTCACGGGCAAGGTAGTCAAGCCGGTCCATGTCGAGCTGGCTTGAAACCAGCTGGTGGAGAAACTTCTTCGGGTAGGTATCGTTGAAAATTGCACAGGCAAGGTCGAGCTCGCCGTCAAACTGCCGGTTAAGTTCTGCAAGGAAAAGTTTTGAAAGGTCTTCATGGCTCAGGTCACGCACAATGGCCAGTTCAAGGGTGTGCGAATAAGGCCCGTGGCCGATATCGTGCAGCAGGATAGCGAGGTTCAGCCCCCTGGCCTCCTCGTCGCTGATCCCGATCCCTTTCGAACGCAGCACCCCGATGGCCAATCCCATCAGGTGCATGGCTCCAAGCGCATGCTGAAACCGCGTATGCTGGGCCGAAGGATAAGTGTAGTGTGTCAGGCCTAGTTGCAGGATTCTGCGTAGCCGCTGAAAGTACGGATGTTCAATCACATCGAAAATCAACGCGTCCGGAATGGTGATAAATCCATAGACCGGATCGTTTATGATTTTTTGTTTATTGGTGGTGTACAAAATCGCTTAATTTTGTTAAAGAAATATAAAACGGCCTTCCTGGCACAATAAAAACAAACTTACGACATTTATCTAAGCAAACAATAACTATGGATAAGATCGCAATTTTATGGGTTGATGATGAAATTGACCTGCTGAAACCGCATATCATTTTTCTGACAGAGAAGGGGTATGATGTAACAACGATCAACAACGGACACGATGCCATCGAAATAATAAAAAGCAAACCGTTCGATATTTTATTCCTGGATGAGCAGATGCCGGGGCTTTCGGGAATTGAAACCCTAATGAGGGTCAAGGAAATCATTCCTTCACTCCCCGTGGTGATGATCACCAAAAGCGAAGAAGAGAGCATCATGGAAGATGCCATTGGCTCAAGCATCGCCGACTACCTGATCAAACCGGTAAAACCAAACCAGATCCTGCTTTGCCTGAAGAAAAACCTGGAAAACAAGAAACTGGTGAGTGAAAAAACAACACACCAGTATCAGCAGGAATTCCGTAGCATCGGCATGGAGATCAGCAACCGCCTGAACTTTGAAGAGTGGACCGAAGTTTATAAAAAGCTCACCTATTGGGAACTGAAACTTGGCCAGTTGATGGACGACGGCATGAACCAGGTCCTCAAGATGCAGAAGGATGAGGCAAACCAGGTCTTCTGCAAATTCATGGAACGCAACTACGTTGAATGGATCAGTGGCAAGGGCCAGGACAAACCTGTTCAGTCACATACGCTTATCAAGGATAAGGTATTCCCATTGATGAACGACAACAAGCCTTTGTTTGTCATTCTCATCGATAACCTGCGTTATGACCAGTGGAAAGTGCTGCAGCCCATTCTCGAAGATTATTTCAGGGTGGAGAAGGAAGAGATCTATTACAGCATCCTGCCGTCGGTGACACAATATGCAAGGAATGCCCTTTTTGCAGGGCTTCTCCCGACAGAAATTGAGAAAAAATATCCCAAATACTGGGTCAATGAGGAGGAGGAAGGACCAAAAAATAATTTTGAAAGTGAACTGCTGGGTGAACTTCTCAAGCGGTACGGCCGGGATGTGAAGTATTCCTATTACAAGGTGCTGAATCAGACCTACGGGAAAAAGCTGGTGGAACTGATGCCCAACCTCATGGTGAACAAGCTCAATTTCATCGTCTATAATTTTGTGGACATGTTGTCGCATGCCCGTACCGAGATGGAGATCATCCGCGAGCTGGCCGACGATGAAAAGGCCTACCGGTCGCTCACGGTCAGCTGGTTCAAACACTCCCCGCTGATCGATATCCTGAAATACCTGGCCGAAAAGGATGTGAATGTTGCAATTACCACCGATCACGGATCGATAAGGGTTGACAACCCGGTGAAAATACTTGGCGACCGGAACACCAACACCAACCTGCGCTACAAGACCGGCAGGGCATTGAAATATGAGCACAACGAGGTTTTTGAAGTACGAAACCCTGCTGATATTTTTCTTCCTAAGAACTCCGTCAACTCCTCGTACGTTTTTTGCCGCAGCAACGATTTCTTCGCCTATCCCAACAACTTCAATTACTATGTGAATTATTACAAGAATACCTTTCAGCATGGAGGGATGTCGATGGAGGAGATATTGATTCCGTTTGTGACGCTCAAGCCAAAATAACGGGCGGACGGGCGGGCTGGACATGCGGATATGCGGACAAGGGACAGGCCGCTGGTCAAAGAGGTCTAAATATAGTTAATACTGGTTAATCAATTTTTTTTCAGTGAAGTTTGTAGTTAATTCTGAGGCGGAACTGCTCCCGGTGGCCAGGCAAATCATCGCTGCCTGCCCATCGGGAAGGGTTTTTGCTTTATATGGCACCATGGGGGCCGGTAAAACTACGTTTGTCAAGGCGATGTGCCAGGCACTTGGGGTGGCTGATATCGTTCAAAGCCCGACATTTTCTATCGTCAACGAATATAAAACCACGACAGGCGAATCGATTTTTCATTTCGATTTTTACCGGATCAGGAATATTGCAGAAGTGTTTGACATCGGCTACGAAGATTACCTGTACTCCGGCAATTATTGTTTTATGGAATGGCCCGAATTGATCGAAACACTGATGCCCGACAATGTCATTCGCCTGCGTATATCCGGAGAAAGTCAAAGGATTATAGAAGTGACCGACACACCCGTCTGACTTCCCTTCCGCATACTCACGTGGAGCCGTGAAAACCGGCGGCCAAACCTTTGCTTTCGGCCATGTACAGGCATCCCGTCGTTAAAAAATCAGTTTCCTGTATTTGTTGTAGAGAAATGAAATGATCAGCAGCAGCAACCCGAGCGAGACAAATACGATGGTTTTTGAAATGGTGTCGAGGTAGACAATATCATAAAGGAACAGCTTGACCAGCGTGGCTGAGAAAAGCACTATGGCCCCGATCCTGAGATGTTTTTTCTTTTTCCAGATGCCCAGTGCGATCAGCAGCAAAGCATAGATCCCCCAGAGAATACTCAATCCAAGCTTGTATGAATGTTCCGATTTAAAAAGGTCCATCCAGTTGATGAGTTCATTGCTTAGAAGTGTCAGCAGTGTGATGTGCAGGAGGAAATCGAATTCCAGCTTCAGATCTGCTTCAATAAACTTTTGACGGATGTATTTCCTGAACAGGAACAACATGCCCCCCGTGAAAACAAACGAAACATACCTGATGCCGATATTGAATCCCCCTCGGTAAAAATATGCTGCGTTGGGCTGCCCAAGGTAGCTGTCGCGAAGTTCGCCAATGGTATACAAGCCGATCGTCAGAAATACCCCTATCGCTATGGTGTTGCAGCCAAGGTTGATATAGCCAAGTATACTGTTTTTCAATTTTATGATATTCATGATTGACAGGATCGAAAAGAACAACAACGAATAATCGATGAGCGAGATCGTATTGTATTTTAGAACATCAGTATTTCGAATATGTTGATTAACAGTAAGTCCTGTGTTTAATGTGATGACGGAATCCATATATCGCTGGTTCCAGAATGTGGATATTTCCATGACGAATAACCCATAAGCAACAATCAATAACATCGCCGGAATGGAGAAATTAATTGTGTTGAGCAGCCATTGCCATTGAAACAACGGAGAAGGATGACTGGTTTTTCGGTTAAGGATGCTAATAAATGTTAATGATGCAATTAACATCAGGGAAGTCAGGAAAATGATGTTGAAAACAGGGAACATCCTGCCTGCAGAGATTTCATTCCCGAAGAAGTTGTAGTGGGTTAACCAGTCGTGCATGAGGCTGAAAAATGCCAGGAACATGAGCGGGTAAGACAGTAACTCGTATAAAATCGTATTTTTTGTCCGGCCCAGCCAGAAAAGCATCGCTGCCTCTGCTGTCCACAAGAGCGTTACCCAGGTTCCATCCAACCCGACAGGTATTGCGATGGTCACAAATACCAGGGCAAGTCCGCCGGTAAAGTACATGAGGTTCCTGTCGGCCTGTTTCCGACGGTAAATGACAATGCTTACGATCAAATGGACCAGGGCATTGAACATTGTGAACAACCCCAGTATGGTATTACCGGTCAGATGTGAATATACGATGGAATATCCCAGAGCATAAAAAACAGATGAGTTGCCAAGGATCATCAGGATATCTTCGATGCCGAATGTTTCAGTTTTCAGGAGTTTGTATGCCAGGAAGATCACGTAAAATATCGTGAAGAATACAAGGATGAATGAAAGGGCCAGGCTAAAATGAAGCAAAGGCTGGTACGACTGTGAATACCATGAGATGACGATTACCCATGTAATCGCCGATGATGAATAATACAATGGTTTCCAGTACTTTTTCAAGGCGATAAACAAAATCCCCGTATTGATTAACGCCATGTAAGAAAAGAGGATTGCAACATTTCCAGTATCATTGCTTAACAGGAAGGGAACTGCATAGGCACCAACCAGTCCTAAGTGGGCAATTACCTGTTGGTTACAGGTGATGGCTGCAGTGACGGTGAACACAGTGAACATGACCATCAGCGCGAATGTGAGCCAAAACGGGACCAGGTTGTAAAATGAAAACGCGGCATAGGTGATAAAGTACATGATCGCCATGGATCCGCTTAGCAGGACCGAGCTGAAGTTCAGGTATTGCTTTTTGAGCCTGATGGCAAACCCGAACAATCCCAGGCCAACCAGGTAACCCAGGATGATCCTTGTCCACGGGCTGATCAAATCATGGTCGATGGCGTATTTGGCACCAATGCCAACGCCGAGGACCGTTATGACGATGCCGATCTTGTTGATGAGGTTTTCGCCGACGAATTTTTCCAGGTCCGACCTGATCTTAAATTCTTTTTTTACCGGGGGGGCCGGGTATGACTCTTCAACTTTTATTTCCGGCGTTGGACCCGGTTTCTGATCATGAACTTCAGGCTCGGGCCCGGGTAAAGCCAGCCTGTTGATCTCATATCGCAATTCGGTTACCTCTTTTTTAAAAGAAGCCTGTCTTTTTAAAAGCTCGTCCAGCTTTTCATGCAACCTGAGAATCTCCTCGTGGTGATCATCCATGGAAAAGAAAATTAGATTGGTTTCTCATTTTTCTGTTTTGGTATTTGCCGATAGATATTTCAACCAATAAAAATATGAAAAAAAAGCAACAATTGAAAACCATAGATTGAAGGCTGAGCCCACTTCGAAAAGTTGTTTTTGCTACAAAGTCACAAAGTCACAAAGTTCCACCATGCATATGTTGCAGAAATCTAGTACTTTGTGTGTCCTGGTGCCTTGGTGTCTTAGTGGCATTTGCCTGGTTTAAAGTTTTTCGGAGCAGCCCCGGAATTTTGTACCTGAGATCAAACGGCAAAACCGTCCCTGGATTCCGGCACGGCTCTGTCAAAAATTAAGCGGAAATTATGTTGATCACTGCTTTGACGGCTGTGAGGATGGGTAAAGATCAAAACGGCAGGTCTGCCCGTTTTCAAAAGGTCCGGTTACAACAGCAGGGGTGGTAAAAAGTTCGTTTTCGCAGATGAAATGGTCGCCGTATGCCCTTACAAGCCTGGCCACCCTGACACCTGAAGCAGGCCCGCGTTCAGCAAAATTATATTGGATAGTCCCGCTGATATAGCGCTGGGCCGGGGCAACCAACTGTCCGTGTCCGTCGCGGATTTCAATCAGATATGTATTGCAGAGCGGTTTTTCACTTGAAATGATCACATTGACCTGGTGGCGGATACCCCCGTTCACAGATGGCTGGCTGGTGATCTTACTGATTCCTCCGGCGAAAGATGACGTTGCGGTGGCAAAAATGATCATGAGGCTGATGATGGCGTAATTTTTTGCTGATTTCATGGTTTCGGTTTTTTTAGGGTTGGTTGTTGTTTTTAATGATGTAAAATTACACCAACCGGCAGGGGTGATTCAAGCGCTGAAATGCCTGATCTGGCTGCGTATTTTTACCCTGGCCTAAAAACTTTCGCCTACATGTTATCCAAAGGGGGACGGAATCATTGTGAAATTCAGACAATCTCGGTGGTTTCCTGGTTTATTTTTTTCCTCACCTTCTTGGTGAAATAGAGTGATGCCCCGAGTGAAATAGCGGCGAGGAAGAGAAATGCCAGCACCCTGTATCCTGTTTCGAGATTGGAGAAATCCACGAAGAAGAGGTAAAACCCTGTAAACAGTACCGTCATGATCGCCATCCACCGGTATTTGATGTTTTTAAGGATAAGGCTCATGATGAAGTAAAATACGGCGGCACAGGTCCATGAGAGGGTGACATATTGCCTGGGCACTGCATGGTACAAGGCAAACAGCATGGATAAAAACAGGGCGATCAGGTAGGTGTTCCGGATCATCTCGGTTTTCAGCGTCAGCCGCTCCTTTTTCCAGTTGATGATCCGGGCGCTTACGAACGCCGTGATGACAAAGGCAAAATTAACTTTATCCACCGGGGGATAGAATGCCATGTAAAAAACCATGATGCCAACGAAAAGAATGGTATTCATAAGTACGATGATCCGCGAACGGAACCAAAGGGCCCAGGATACGACCAGCAGGCTTTGCAGCGCAAGAAGCCAGATTGCATAGGGAAGTTTTGAATAGCCGTATACCGCAACACTGAGTGCCATGAAACTGTAAATTGCATAAAATGCAGGATCGAAGATGCGGTTTGTTCTGTATTTCAGGAATATAGAATAGAACAGGCAAAGGACGGAGATCATGGTGAAGATCCAGACATAGCTGCCCGGGTAAAACGACACAATTACAAACAGCATCACGACTGAAAAACTCATGCCGTTGATCAGGATGGTGGCAGGATAGATCCCTGCCGGAAATTTATCAGTTTGTGCTATCATCGGCACCAGCGAAAAAATGGCACCATAGGCCAGCAGGCACAGGAGGTTGAACGGATGTGTTGCGAAAGCCCCTACAGGATTTCCCATGACCGGGTTGTTGAGCAGCCAGATGCCCTGGGCAATATACACCAGGATGAGGGTAACCAGCATGAGACGCCACCAGCCCTTTTGCATAAAGAGGAATACAGAGAATCCCGCGGTAAGTATGATGAGCGGCAGGCTTATCCAGGTTGCATCTGCAAACAATGCCGTGGCAAGGGATAAAACCAGCCCGATCACTGCGAGCAATTCCGAGTGCTGCCTCACTGCAAAATAACATTGCACACAAATGACCGCGAACAACATGAACAATACGATGCCTTTTACCGGAATTACCGGGTGGTCGATGAAGAAAAACAGGCGCAGGGTGATGTAATAGAGGAGAAGGTGGGCGCTGAGATTCAGCATGAATGAAAGGTGGGTGAATGAGTTCCTGAGGTACCAGCCCAGGAAAAACACACCGGCAACCGCTGCATATCCAACCACGCTTGCCAGCGGGCCACTGAGGTAGTTTCTTGCAAAATTCGACAGGAAGGCGATCCCGAAAAGAAGCACCAGGCTGCCAAACCATGCCAATCCATATTCAAAAATGTTTGATTCGATTAAACTCTTGTCAACGAGCAGTTCTTCCTCAACAGGGTTATTTGCATGTTCAGGCTGGTATCGTGCCGGCTGAGCCGATACCATTCCCTGAATTGCAACTTCAAATTGTCCTTCAATCCTGTCAATCCTCTGTTCGAGCAAAGTTACTTTTTCAAGCAATTCCCTGATGCCGGCAGATTGATCCTGATTTTCCTGTGACATAATGGTCCTCCTTTATTTTGCTGCCAGGGTCCTGATATAATTTACAATTGCCCAGCGGCCGTTATCATCGGGGATGTTTTTCTTGAAAGAAGGCATTTTGCCTTTTCCTTCTGATATCTGGAAGAAAATTTCACCGTCTGCCAGTGCCTGGAATTTTTTTGTTGAAAAATCGCTGCACGAAACATCCAGTGTTGCCGCCTTTGGGCCATCGCCCAATCCCTTTGCACCATGGCATGATTTGCAATGTTTGGCGAACAGGTCTTTCCCGTCGGCCACACTGCCTGCATTTACAGCCACAGGATTTTTTGTGGTTTTAAACTTGGCAGGAATATTCCATGCGGCAGGCGTCTGGGCCTTCACGGCAGTTGAGAATGAAAATGCGATCAGCATGCCTGCTGAAATTGCGATTAACCTGATTGGATTTGATTTCATAAATTTTCTATTTTAGTTATTGTGAATAATTCTGCAAAATTATGATTTACCTTGGTGCCTTATCCTGAAAACAGTGAAAATAACGTACATGTAGTGAAACCAAACAAGTGAAAGCAACACGATAAGCGTGTAAACCATCCACAGCGGGGCGTTTGTGTCGCCGAGGCCCCTTTTAATAATTTTCAGCCGGGGCAGGGGTTTTCCCCAGTTGATGGTTCCGCTTACCTCTACATTCCCGTAAACATCATTATCTTCCACTTTGGCCAGGAGTGTGAGGTATCCCAGCTGGTTTCCCGGCAGAGTGGTCGGAAAATCAAGACTGGTCAGGCCATTCACAAAAGATGCCTTTCCCACCTTCAGCAGGCTAAAGGTGCGCGGTACATAAAACAGGATATCCAGGTTTTCGACGGGTACCCAGGTGTTGTTTGCATCAAGTTCAAATGCCTTCAGACTGGCGATTTTTTCTGAGTCCTTCTGCAAAAACGCCATCTCAATTTTCAGGGGTTTCATGGATGTTACAGCCGAGGCCCCGGGGTATTTGTCTTTGCCACTGAAGCTGGCCTCAAAAGAAAAGATCCCCCTGTCGCCGCCTGAAGCAAGAATGTTTTCGGGAATGCCAATGGAGACCTTTCCTTTCTCATTGGTGATAGCTTTTCCCAGGCTGGTCAGGTTGCTGCCCTGCCGGTAGTTAAACATAATTTCCATTCCCTGAAGCGGCAAAAATTTTCCTGCCACCTTTGCGCGCAGGGTGGCGGTAAGGTTTTGTGAAGAATCAATATGGAAGTAATCAAGTTTTAACACTGTTTTAATCTCGGGTTCGTCCTGCGCTTTCAAACCAGAAAATGTGCCCAGGGTCAGCAGCATGATGAGCCCGATGGCAGCTGCATCGATCTTTTTGTTATCCCTGATGACCTGTTTCATCTGTTTCTCAAAAACAATTTTCCTCAGCCGCGAATAGTCTTTTTCTTCCCCGGTTCTTACAACGGGAAGTATCGGGATAAACTTTGAAAACAGGTAGAAGAGCAGGATGAAGAGGGCGATTCCGGCAAACGTCAGACCCCACTCAACCCACGTTGCGGAATAGTGTGCATATTCAGGCCGGAGGTCGTGCAGCGGCAGCAATGGCGTTTCGAGAGTGGGGATGATGATCAGGTAACGTTTTATCCAGAGTGCGAGCACCGCGATTGACGCGGCAAAGGCAATGGAGTTGATGTTCCTGAATTTCGGCACGGTAACAATGATGATAGGAACCAAAACACCGATAAATACGGCAAAAACGAATTGCAGAAAATATTCATTCGGGTTGAACAGCCGGAACAGTACTTCCATGTCCCATTTGATGGAGCCGTACCAGCTGGTGAGATATTCGCTGAATGTAAAATAGCCGTAGAGGGCACCAAGGATGATCATAATGATCCCCAGGTAGTTGAAATGAATTTTGGTGATTTGTGTTTCAAGGTGGTATATCCTTCTGAATACCCACATGACCATGATCAGCACACCGGTTCCCGAATACACGGCGGCAATTACAAAATAGGGTGCGAAGATGGTGCTGTGCCAGCCCGGCCGGAGTGTCATGCCAAAGATCCATGCCAGCACCGAGTGTACCAGGATGGCCAGGGGAATGATAACGATGGAGAGCAAATCCGTTGACACATTCAGCAACTCCTTTTGCTTGGTCGTGTCCTTGTATCTTACCGACAGGAATTTGTATATGGGATTGCGCCACCGGGCCACCTTGACGGGGTTCTCACGAAGGATCGCAAGGTCGCGGATCATGGCCAGGTAGAGGAAGATGATGCTCCCTGAAAGGTAAGTTGTGATTGCGATGACATCCCAGATGATCGGCGACTGGATCCTGCCGAAAAGAAGTAAATTGGGTAACCGGTCAAGACGCCCGATGCACAACAATATATAGGCTGGTCCTATCATGGTGGATATCACGGTGATCATTTCAGCCATCCGGATGATGGGCGTTCGCCAGGGAACGCGCAACAGGTGAAGAATCCCTGATATCAGGGCGCCGGCATAGCTGATGCCGATAAAAAAGATAAAATTGACAATGTACAGCCCCCACACGACATTGTCGCGCATGCCTGTAACAATGTGGCCTTTGGTAATCTGTGTATAGAGGCAGAACAGGCCGAACAAGATGACCAGTGAAAGAAATACAATCAGGGCGATTCCTTTTTTGCTAATGGTTTCGAGTTGCGGCTTGAATGCAATCAGGTTCTGCTGTGTTTTTTCGTCTTCGTACATGCGTAGTTATTTATTCAGTTATTCTCGCTTCTTTTTTATACAAGGCAACCTCCTCTTCACTCAACCCTTCGAATCCTTCTTCATAGTTAAAGGCCCGGTCGACAGGCGGAAGGTAATATACACTGGGTTCGGTTCCCAACTCCTCCATAAACCGGTATGCAGCCCTGGAGTCGATAAATTCGCTGAACCGAACGGTATCTGTCCCGTTTGTGACCGAATCTTCATTTTTATCTCCATAATAGAATACGCCGTTGGGGCATGAAGTGACGCAGGAGGGCAATTCGCCTTTCCTCACCATGTCGGGACAGAAGTCACACTTGCTCACCGTGCCAACCTTCGGCGGTGTGCTGGTTTCGGGGGAGTAGGTGCCAGGGGTCTTGCTTTTGTCCATGTTCGGTTCTTCCCAGTTAAACACTCTGGATGAATAGGGACAGGCAGCCATGCAGAATTTACACCCGATACACCGGTCATTGTCGATCAGAACGATACCGTCGGTGCGTTTAAAGGTTGCCCCGACGGGACAAACCTTGACACAGGGAGGGTTGTTGCAATGGAGACAGGGCTTTGGAAACCAATAAGGTGCCTGGTCGTCGCTGTCGCGCATCAGGTAAAATTTGATCCACTCCATATGCGGCGGGAGAAAGTGCATTTTCTGGCATCCCTCGAGGCATTTCCTTGCATTCCTGCATTTGGCAAGGTCGATCACCATCACCATTTTTTTGTAGGGCAAACCTTGCCGTGCTTCCAGGTTTCCGGCGGGCTGGCAGCACACATGACCTTTGTCAACCTCAACCAGTTTGCCATCGGGCGTGAGCAGCTTCATTTTTTCACCGGTTTCTTTGTTTTCCGGGTCCGAGAGGGCTGACAAAACATTTCCCCCACTGGCAATCAGGGCAGTAGCCCCTGCAGCAATGCCCAGTTTCAGGAAATTTCTACGGTTGGATGAAGGGTGTTTCATAGTGCAACAGGTTCAGGGATTGAAGTCCTCAAATCTACTTTGATATATATTCGCTATCTGCAATATGATTCGGCAATTTTGATGTTTTAAACTGAATATTTTACCTCAATAAAATGGAAATAA
Source organism: Bacteroidota bacterium (assembly GCA_026391835.1). Classification (GTDB taxonomy): domain Bacteria; phylum Bacteroidota; class Bacteroidia; order Bacteroidales; family FEN-979; genus CAIVAT01. Next base: position 7,826 of record JAPLDF010000074.1, on the reverse strand, counting down.
ACTTTGATTTGAATTGATATGTGTCAATTTTGGTTTAACTTTATGCACTCAAATGCCAAATCACCTGCCTGATGTCTGAGTTTTTTGAAAAATCACCACAGAGTTGTCACGGTTGCCAATGCATGTCACCATTGTTTTCGATGTTGAACAAAGAGGAGTTGGACCTGGTGGATGCAAATAAGATCCATGTTAATTTTAAGGCCGGGGAAACCATTAAAAAGCAGGGAACCTTTATGTCGCATGTGCTTTCGGTAAACAGCGGCCTTGCGAAGCTATACATCGAGGGGATCGAAGGGCGATCGGCCATCCTGCGCATCGTAAAGCCTACGAGTTTCATCGGCGGCCCCGGGATTTATTATGACCAGCGGCACCATTACACCATCACCGCGCTGATCGATTCATCTGTTTGCTTTATCAATCTTCAGGTATTTAAAGGCGTACTCAAGGGGAACCAGGCGTTTGCAGAGGAGTTTCTCAAGGATTTCAGCCGTGATGTGCTCACTGTTTATAACCGGCTGATCTACCTCACCCAGAAGCAGATGCCGGGGAGAATGGCAGATGCGCTGCTGTATCTTTTTGATGAAATCTTTCTCCAGCCAAAATTCCCGATGATCCTGTCCAGGTTTGACCTGGCCGACCTTTCGGCAATGTCGCGTGAAAGTGCTGTGAAAATTCTGCGCGATTTCCAGAAGGAGGGCCTGCTGAAAATTTCAGATCATGAGATGGAAATTCTCGATGAAGAAGCCCTGCGTAAAATCAGTCGCATCGGATAGGGACATCGCCGTTTCATTATTTCAGCATTTTATTTGTATCTTCGTGTAAATTTTCGTCAAGATGGTAGATCCCCGCCCGGATTATATCCGCATGTCGCCGGTTGAGCGCCTGATGCCCCAGGAAGAGACGCTTGAGGTAGCCCGCCAGCCCAGCAATCTGCTTATCGGTGTTCCCAAAGAAGTTTCGGTGCAGGAGAACCGGGTATCACTGGTTCCCGACGGCGTGGCGCTGTTATGCAGCAATGGTCACCAGGTGATGGTGGAGGCCGGCGCAGGGGTTACGGCACATTTTACCGATCATGAATACAGTGAAGCGGGGGCACAGGTTGTTTATTCGCCGAAGGAGGTATACAAGGCAGACATTATCCTGAAAGTCGGGCCCCCGAACCGTGATGAAATAGAAATGCTGAGGCCAAAACAGACTGTTATTTCGGCCATCCAGATAGGGATGCAGTGCGAAGAGTATTTCAGGGCCCTGCTGTCGAAAAAAGTTACGGCGCTTGCATTTGAAACCATCCGGGATAAGACAAACCAGCTTGCCATCATCCGGGCGATGAGTGAAATTGCCGGCAGTACATCCATTTTTATTGCCGCCGACTATCTTGCCAGTTCTGATTATGGCAGGGGGGAGATGTTCGGGGGGTTCACCGGCATCAAACCATCTGAAGTGGTGATCATCGGTGCCGGTACCGTTGGAGAATTTGCGGCACGTTCAGCCATCGGACTGGGTGCGCTTGTAAAAGTTTTCGACAATTCAGTTTACCGCCTGCGCCGGCTCCAGAGCAACCTTGGCATGCGGGTTTTTACTTCTATTTTACATCCCAAGGCGCTTGCTGAATCGCTGCGTACAGCAGATGTACTGATTGGTGCAATCCATTCAAGAGAAGGCAAAACACCATGCATCATCAGTGAGGATATGATCAGGCAGATGAAAGACGGCGCTGTTGCAATTGATGTCAGCATCGACCAGGGAGGCTGCTTTGAAACTTCCAGGCCCACCACCCATAAATCACCGGTGTACAAGGTCCATGGGGTTACACATTATGCTGTTCCGAATATCCCTTCCAAAGTGCCACACACCGCGTCCCAGGCCCTGAACAACATCATTGTCCCTATCATTCTTGACATCGGTTCCGAAGGAGGCATCGAAAACCTTCTTAAACGTGACTACGGTGTAAGGCAGGGTGTTTATATTTACAATGGCATTCTGACAAATCAATTTATCAGTAAATCGTACAACCTTCCTTTCCAGGATATAAGCCTTCTGATGGCTGCATTCCATTAACCCACCCAGACCACTGAATGATGAAAATTCCGAGCCGCATTATCACCATCGACCGGACACCGGTATTCTTCGGGAATGATGCGGTTTCTTCGATTGACCGGTTCGTAACGACCTTACGCCCGGGTGCAGTCTTTATCTTGGCCGACGGCAATACGAGGAGGCAGTGCCTTCCATTGCTCCTTGAAAAATGCACTGTGCTTGAAAATAGCAGGGTCATTGAGATAGAAGGGGGGGAGGCTGCAAAAACTCTTGAAAACGCAGAAAAAATATGGAATGAACTGCTGGCATCGGGCGCTGACCGTTCCAGTTTGCTGGTAAACCTTGGCGGCGGGGTGATCAGTGACCTGGGAGGATTTGTTGCGGCAGGATACAAACGCGGGATCAGGTACATCAACATCCCGACATCCCTGATGGGACAGGCCGATGCGGCAATCGGGGGCAAGACGGCCGTAAATCTCGGCAACCTGAAGAACCAGGTTGGATTTTTTTATGCAGCACGGGCTGTCTTCATTTTTCCCGGGTTCCTCAATACTTTGCCGGAAGCCCATCTCCGTTCAGGACTTGCTGAAATCATCAAGAGTGCGCTGATCAGCGACGCCGTCATGTGGCGGAGAGTTCAAAAACGTCCTGTGGCGGTCCTCCTTCGTCAGCCGGTTGAAAGTGAGCCCTGGCCTGGCCTGATCGCCGGCACGGTAAAATTTAAAAATAAAGTGGTGATGCAGGACTACCGGGAGCAAAGGCAGCGGAAAGTGCTGAATTTCGGCCACACGGTTGGCCATGCACTCGAAGGGTATTCACAACTGCATGGTAAGCCTCTCCTGCATGGTGAAGCGGTGGCAGCAGGCATGATCTGTGCATCTTACCTTTCACATAGAAAAGCCGGTCTTTCATCCGCCGACCTGGATGCGATCAGCATTTACCTGGCTGAAGGATTTGCCGGGGGTGCAGTTGAAGGTGATTCAATCGCTGCTATAATGGAGATGATGATGCATGACAAAAAACAGCTCAACGGGCACCTTCAGTTTACACTGATCTCAAAACCAGGTCAACCTGTGATAAATATTTCATGCAACCATGCTGAAGTTTTGGAGGCCATTCACTTTTATAACGCTACCCTGTCGGGGGTATCTTAATCAGGGAGCCAATGAAATCTATTGTCATCAGCAAACCCGACAAAAATTTAAAAGGAAGTATCATGCTTCCTGCGTCGAAAAGCATCAGCAACAGGTTGCTCATGATCCGCGCGCTTAGTGGCGAAGATTTTACCATCGGCAATTTATCCGAGGCTGAAGACACACTATTATTGCAGAAACTTCTTGAAACGGTCCTGCACGGCAATACACGAAAAAAAGTTGTTGAACTTGATGCCGCGAATGCAGGGACGGTAATGCGGTTTCTGACGTCCTTTCTAGCCATTTTGCCCGGGAAGTGGGTACTGACCGGTTCAGAACGGATGAAACAGCGGCCAATCGGCATCCTGGCAGACGCCCTGAAGCACCTGGGGGCCTCCATCGATTTTCTTGCAAAACCCGGTTATCCGCCCTTGCTGATAAGCGGCAGCAAGCTGCATGGCAGGGAGTTGACAATCGATACCGCGGTTAGCAGCCAGTTCACAACAGCATTGCTGCTCATTGCTCCCTGTCTTCCCGAAGGCCTCATCCTGCACCTGAAAGGCTCCTCCGTGTCATTGCCTTATGTTGATATGACCATCAGGCTGATGCAACAATTCGGTTCGAAAGTGAAACAAGGAAAAACCCGGATACATGTCAGGCCCGGTCCATATGTACCTTGCAACATTGCAGTCGAATCGGACTGGTCGGCAGCGGCGTTCTGGTATGAAGCGGCCGTTTTTGCTGATGAAGTGGATCTTGAACTCCGCGGGTTGACGTTAAAAAGTCTCCAGGGTGATGCGATTCTGCCTGTAATTTATCAGAATTTCGGCATCCGGACCGAATTCACTGAATCAGGGATCCGCCTGACAAAGACCGTAAAAAAAATTGATGGTTTTTATTTCGACTTTACCGATTTTCCTGATATCGCACAGTCGGTCATCGCAACATGTGCCGGAATTGGCATCAGGGGGCGCTTTGAAGGTGTGCAGAGCCTGCAGATAAAGGAGACCGACCGGCTGCGGGCAATGAAGAATGAAATTGAAAAACTGGGGATTCATGTCAAATCTTCCAGGGAGGGCGATTTGATCACAGCCCTTGAAATAGAACCAACGAAACCTTCCTTTCCCCAGGGACTTACTTTTGATACCTATGGTGATCACCGCACTGCCATGTCACTGGCTCCGTTCGCTTTTAAAACAGGATCACTCAGGATCCTCAACCCTGAAGTGGTTGTGAAATCTTATCCCCGCTTCTGGGAACATTTGAAAAGCGTCGGGTTTGAGATTCACTGATCCTTTGCGAATCAAGACACAACTTTTATTGCGTATCTGTCTTTAAATCATTGAAATTTGATTTTACCTGATATGTTATGGCGTAAAAACCATTTGTCATCGGTCATGGTTTACTTACTGATAGACAGGTATATACTGTTTCGGAGATTCTTCCTTCTTCCGGTTTTACGTAAGTGCCGGATGGGGATTTCAACCATTGATTGTTGGCTGGTTCCGGTCTACCTTTGACAGGTGATTTGGAAGCCATACATAACAAGCGGAAATTGCAACTCCATCGCTGGCGACCAGGTCAAACGGAAACTGAGCCAGGCTGATGAAAAAACGGTTACTCTTCTTTTTGCTGATTTGCATTGTCGGGCGACTTTCATCGCAGACGACTGTTACAATAGGCACCGGTACAGCTACCCAGAAACAGCCATTTGGAATGTTTTATGGGTATGAACGGTCGGCAGCGGTTTACACAGGCGCTTTTGGGTATATTACCAGCCTTGGATGGTATGTCGGCACCTCTGATGCAGTTTCCTGCCCGGTAAAAATTTATTTGAAGACAACCAGTTCAACAACCCTGACTGCCTCTACATGGGCAACCATGATAAGCGGGGCTACCCTTGTTTATAATGGTACATTATCTTTCTCATCAACTGGATGGCAAACCATCGACATTGCTGATTTTGCTTCCACAAATTCGAGCCTTATGGTATTGTGCGAATCGAATTTCGGTGGTATTGGTGCAACGACATACCCTGTTTTTTGCTATAGTATAGCGACCAACACACATGAATACTGGCAGGATGATATTCCTCCAACGGGAACAGGAACGCGGACTCAAAACAGGCCAAATATTCAGATTACCTATATAGCACTGGGAACACCCGTGCCGCCATCGGGCTTTATGGCTGTACCTGCCGGTTCATCCCAGGTGAACCTGAGCTGGAAAAAAAATTTGGGCGGCAACGATGTGATGGTTGCCTGCAATACCACCAACTCGTTTGGTGTTCCTTCCGGCTCCTATGTTGCCGGGAGCGCCATCACGGGGGGCGGAACAGTTATTTACAATGGCTCAGCCACATCCTTTAGTCATACGGGACTGAGCCCGGCCATGACCTATTATTATATGGCATGGTCGGTTTTGCCGCCAGTTCCTGCCTATTCAACCGGGACTGGGGCTAGTGCCTCAACATTGTGTGCAATTACCAGTATTTTCCCGTCTGTCACCGGTTTCGAAACAAGTTCGTTCCCGCCTGTCTGCTGGTCACTGGCAGGCCTGCCATGGGGTCGGTCAGGTTCGGCGAGCGGTTATGGTTCGGGCACCGCTTCTGCAAAGGCAGATTTCCTGAACCAGGTTGCCGGAAGTTGTGACCTGGTTTCTCCGGAACTCAATCTGGCAGCACTGACTGACCCGGTTGTGAAATTCGATCATGCTTATGCAACCTACGCGGCACAGGTAGATAAACTTGAACTCTGGTACTCTGTCAACAATGGAACCACCTACACCCTGCTGAACACATGGCTGGGAGGTCTTGGCGGGCCTCTCAATACAGGTGGTGCCGTAACAACCCCGTTTGTACCGACAGCCGCGCAATGGGCAACAAAAACTTTTGCCCTGCCTTCGGCAACCAACAGGGTGATGTTCCGCGGGGTCAGTTTAAATGGCAACAATTTGTACCTCGATAATATTACATTTTTGGGAACCTGTCTGCCGGCTTCAATTCCAACGGCGGTGATAACCCCGGGAGGGCCAACTGCCTTTTGCCAGGGAGGTTCGGTGAACCTGGTTGCCTCGGGAGGAACCAGCTATGTATGGTCAACTGCCGCCACCAGTTCTGCAATTGGTGTGAATGCCGGCGGCATTTATACTGTAACCGTAACCAATGCGAGCGGATGCAGTGATACGGAAAGTGTATCCGTAACAGTTACCCCGGGCCCCACTGCTGCCATTGCTGCCGGAGGGCCTTCTACATTCTGCCAGGGGGGACATGTGATCCTGACTGCCTCTGGCGGGACAGGTTATACATGGTCCAACGCTGCAACTAGCGCTGCCATTACTGTTTCGGCAGGTGGAACTTATACGGTCACCACAACCAACACCAATGGATGCACTGATACGAAAAGCCTACTTGTGACAGTCAATTCTCTTCCCACGGCCGGAATTACCCCAAACGGCCCGGTGACCTTCTGCCAGGGCGGTTCAGTTATGCTGACAGCCTCTGGTGGAACTGGTTATCTTTGGTCCAACGCTGTAACAGCAGCTTCCATTACTGTTTCGACAGGTGGCACCTATACCGTCACAGCGACAAACACAAATGGATGCACCGATACTGAAAGCATCCTTGTGACGGTTAATTCGCTTCCCACAGCCGCAATTACCCCAGGCGGTCCGGTAACCTTCTGCCAGGGCGGTTCAGTCATCCTGACTGCCACTGGTGGAACTGGTTATATATGGTCCAATGCTGCGACCACTGCTGCCATAAATGTTTCGGCCGGTGGCATCTATACCGTCACAGCGACAAACGCCAGTGGATGCACCGATACTGAAAACATCCTTGTGACGGTTAATTCACTTCCCATAGCCGCAATTACCCCAGGCGGTCCGACAACTTTTTGCCAGGGCAGTTCAGTAATCCTGACTGCCACTGGCGGGGCTGGTTATGTGTGGTCCAACGCTGCAACCACCGCTGCCATTAATGTTTCGGCCGGTGGCACCTATACCGTCACCGCAACCAACGCCAATGGATGCACCGATACTGAAAACATCCTTGTGACGGTTAATTCACTTCCCACAGCCGCAATTACCCCAGGCGGTCCGGTAACCTTCTGCCAGGGCGGTTCAGTGATGCTGACTGCCACTGGCGGGGCTGGTTATGTGTGGTCCAACGCTTCGACCAATGAGGCCATTACCGTTTCAATAGGAGGGACTTATACCGTCACAGCAACAAACACAAATGGCTGCACGGATACTGAAAACATCCTTGTAACCGTCAATTCACTTCCTTCAGCCGCAATTACCCCAGGCGGTCCGGTGACCTTCTGCCAGGGCGGTTCAGTTATGCTGACAGCCTCTGGTGGAACTGGTTATCTTTGGTCCAACGCTGTAACCGCAGCTTCCATTACTGTTTCGACAGGTGGCACCTATACCGTCACAGCAACAAACACAAATGGCTGCACGGATTCTGAAAACATCCTTGTGACGGTTAATTCCCTTCCCACAGCCATAATAACCCCAGGCGGTCCGGTGACCTTCTGCCAGGGCGGTTCAGTCATGCTGACTGCCACTGGTGGGACAGGTTATGCATGGTCCAACGCTGCAACTAGCGCTGCCATTACTGTTTCGGCAGGTGGAACTTATACGGTCACCGCAACAAAC
>JAPLDF010000035.1 GCA_026391835.1 Bacteroidota bacterium | reverse complement strand
TATGATATTCTGCCCGCTGATCGTCTGGTTGACTGCGCCGGAAAAGATCACGGCACCGGTTCCCAGTGAATTGGCTGCGGCATTCTGGTTGATGAGATCCTTTTTGAGTACAAGTGTTCCCTGTACATCAAGTGTACCGCCTGCATTCAGCACCATGTTCACGGATGAATTGAGCGATGTTGTTCCGGTTATCCTGACATTTGTACCGTTTACCACGGTCATCTGTGAATAACCTGGAATCGAAAATGAAAAAATCAGCAGCAATGTCAATGCAGCAACACTGAGAATCCGCTTTTTAACCAGGCAATGAGATGATATCTTCATAACAAGTATGTTTTAAATATATACAATTCCGTTGTTGATATCCGGTTTATAAACCCCTTTTATCAGGGTATAAAATTAGTATTTATATATTGCTTAGTCAATGGCGGAAAAGAGTAAAATCACGTTATGGAAATCCGGAATCCTGATTGCTGCAAAATATTGACATATTATGCGTTGCGTGTCACCTCGTCCAAGTATATTGCACAAATTTCCCTGATGGACTCCTCTACCGGCCGGAAACGGAACCCGAGTGTCCTGCATAGTTTTTCGCTGGAATAGGCATAAACCTGCGAAGTAGTGGTGGCCATTTCACGGGTCACCTCCGGCTTTGATCCGGTGAAGAATGCCCTTACCGCCTCCACGCGCCATGCAACAGAAGTCATGGCCGGGGGAACATTTACGGAAGGGGCGGGTTTACCCATATACTTCGCGATGAGGGCAAAGAAATCCTGGTATGTCAGGTTATCCGCCGAGCAGATAAACCGCTGGCCGAAGTGGTTTCCGTCCATCAGGCCCACCATCGCCCTGCTGATATCTCGGGCATCCACATACCCGTTCACCCCGCGTGTATAATATTTCAGCCCTTCCCAAACCAGGCGGAACAATCCGGAGTTATCCTGCCAGAACCCGGGGCCAAGGATTACCGACGGGTTGATGATCACGGCATTCAGGCCTTCTTCCATGCCACGCCAGATCTCCCTTTCGGCGCCATATTTGCTGATCCCGTACACTGAATTCTTTTTCGACGGAACCCAGTAGGTCTCTTCGGTGGAAACATCATTGTTTTCGGCCCTGCCAAGGGTTGCCACCGAGCTGACATAGCAGAATTTCGACACCCTGTTCTCAATGGCCAGGTTAACCAGGTTCGCAGTACCTTCGATGTTGACCTTCAGCATCATCTTGTGATCTTTCGGGTAGAATGACACGACAGCGCCTGCGTGATAAATTTCAGTCACCCCCTCCAGGGCATCTTCAATGGCACCAAAATCCATCAGGTCGGCATCAACCCATTCAATTTTACCGGCAAGTTCATCCGGGTCCGGCACATAGTACGAGAAAATCCTGCGCACCATTTCCGTGTTGCTTGTTGCCCGTTTGATCGCGCGGACCTTTCTGCCGGATTTAACCAGGTCGAGAAGCAGGTGCGACCCGAGAAGGCCGGTACCGCCGGTGAGTAGAATCATAGTTCAGGATTGTTTGGAGGGCAAAGGTAGGAAAAAAGGGCGGACGGGCGGACAAGCGGACGGGCGGACAAGCGGACGGGCGGACAGGCGGACAGGCGGACAGGCGGACAGGCGGACATGCGGACAGGCGGACAGGCGGACGGAGAGGGTATTATTTCAGGGCCTGGAGGATTTCTTTTTTCAGGCCGGATTTGAATTTTTCAGGGTCACTCTGGCAATAGGAGAAGGCGAAATCGGAGATGTCATTTTTCACCTCTTTCCCGTTGACGGTGGTAATCAAATATAACGTTTGCGTCGTAATTTCATACTTTTCAACAATTTTCGCATTCGCCTTGTCGCTGGAGTTGAGCACCTGGAACTCAATTGTTCCGGCTTTGATCTCCTTTGCAAAATCGGTCTGCATCATTTTCCGCGTCGTTTCCTCAATTGACTGATCAATGGGACACCGCTGGTTCGGGTGAAAGTAGTATATCAGCAATTTGGGGTTACCGTTGCCCGGCTTGGGTTTTTGAGCAGGGGCAATATGGACCAGGCAGATCATGGCCAGGCCGAGCATTAATTTCAGAAATTTGTTCATACGGATGTTTCAGCGTTCATTAATTTGTTTTGGTTAAATGCCATATTGTAACAGAAACAAAGATAAAAAATTTCCCTCATATGATCCGGTAATCAGAGGTTACATTTTTATGTTTGTACAAAACGTGTGAAAAAAGGTAATTTTGGGGCATGGAAAAACACCATCATAACCATAAGCATGCCGGCAGCAGGTTGCTGCTGGCCATCCTGCTGAATGGTTTGATCACGCTTGTTGAGATTGCGGGAGGAATACTATCCAACAGCCTGGCATTGATTTCCGATGCCATTCACAACCTGAGTGACACGCTTGCACTGATCCTGGCCTGGCTGGCCGGCAAGGCAGGCGCCAGGAAGCCCGACCAGAAACGGACATACGGATACATACGGTTTGAAATATTGTCGGCCTTTATCAATGCTTCAGTCCTGACAGTGATTTCGCTGTACCTGATATACGAAGCACTTCAGCGTTTTCTCCACCCTGAACCGGTCAGGCCGGTGCTCATGCTTATTGTCGCATCAATCGGACTGGCAGCCAACCTGGCATCGGTTCTTTTCCTGCATCGCGACTCAAAAAACAGTCTGAATGTGAAAGCTGCATACATCCACCTGCTGGGCGACACGCTTTCGTCGGTGGCAGTAATTGCAGGCGGACTTCTGATGTATTTCACCGGTTTTCTTTGGGTTGACCCCCTGTTAACGATGATCATCAGCACTGTGATCATGGTCCAGGCATACCAGATCCTGCGTGAATCTGTTGAGATCCTGATGCAAAGCACTCCCCGGGAGATAGACTTGTCGGAAATAAAAACACTGCTTGAAAAGCACCCGTTGATTCAAAACATCCATCATGTTCACTGCTGGCAGCTCCAGGACCATGACATCCACTTTGAAGCGCATATTGAGACCACAAGGGACATGCCGCTGAGCGAGTCCTGCAAACTGGTTTCGGAGGTTGAACGGCAGCTGGAGGAGAAATACCATATTCACCACACAACCCTCCAGATTGAATTTGAAGTTTGCGGCGACAAGGAGATGATCAGGCAGCCGGGATAAATCAGGCTTTTTTCATGCTGAAGGCTGTAAACAGCAGGTATAGCATGGCGATGAGCAGCACCGCCAGTCCGCCGGCTTGTCCCATCGCATCCGACACCACACCCATCAGGGGAGGTATGACGGCACCACCCGCCACTCCCATGATCATCAGTCCCGAAATCTCATTGGCACGCTCGGGTTTTTTCAGCAGGGCCGCGGAGAAAATAATGGAAAAAACGTTGGCGACGGCAAATCCTACCACAAAAACAAGCACCAGGATCGCCCAGAGATTGTTCATCATCAGCATGGCAACCATGCCGGCAATGGCCACGGCCATGCTTATAATGAAAAACCTTCGTGCCGGGAACTTTACGAGGAGGATGGCCCCGATGAATGTTCCGGTGGTACGGGCAATAAAATACAGACTTGTTCCAAGCCCGGCCTGGTCGAGCAGGATGTTGCAACGCTCCATCAGGAATTTCGGGACGGTGATGTTCAGCCCGACATCAATGCCGACAACAGCGAGGATGCCAAGGAAAAACATCAGGATGGTATTGTCTTTCAGCAAACCGAAACAGGCGGCAAAAGAGGAGGTCTTGCCCTCGACGGGTTTCTCATCAATGGAGGTGAAGAAAAGCCACAAGGTGGATAACAAGGTGATAGCGGCGAAAACAGGGAACAGCATTTTCCAGTTGCCCAGGCTTGCTGCTGCAAAACCGGCAATGATGGGACCAAGAAACGAGGCGATTGCTTTGATGAACTGCCCCCAGGTGAGGCTGCTGGTGAGGCGGTCGCCACGGACCACATTGGATAACAATGGGTTTAGCGAAACCTGCAGAATGGTGTTGCCAATTCCCAAAAGGGCAAAGGCGACCAGCAAAAACTCAAACCGGTAGGCAATCAAAGGCACAAGCATCGCCACGAAGGTGATGGCCATGCTCAGTTCGACGGTCTTTTTTCGCCCGATCGAGTTCATCAGCAGCCCGGTTGGTACTGCGAACACGGCAAACCAGAGGAATACCATCATGGGCAACAGGTTGGCCAGCGAGTCGCTCAGCACGAAATCCTGCTTGATATAGTTCGTGGCAATCCCGACCACATCGACAAATCCCATGATAAAGAAGCCGAACAATACGGGCAGCATTTTGGAGAAGGAGGTTTCGTTTTTCATCGTTTAAGATTATCTATCATTCCCGACAAAAATAGTAATTTCTTTATCCGGATGTTAATTTCATATTGAAGTTCCGGGTATCAATGAAATAATTATTTGACGTATTATTACGTTAGTATAAATTATGCCGTATATTTGCGGCACAAAAAATGCGCATAAATATGGCTTACGCAAAAACCAATCTGTTCGATCCCAAACTGAACACCACAGCAGTCCTGTTCAAGGCCCTGGCACACCCGGCAAGGCTGGCAATTCTGAAGTACCTTGCCGGGACAAGGGTATGCATCACCGGCGACATCTCCGATGAGTTGCCGCTGAGCAGGACCACCGTCAACCAGCATCTGAAAGAGCTTAAAAATGCGGGGTTGATACAGGGGACGGTTGATGGTGTCAAGGTGAATTACTGCTTGAATCCCGGGAAAATCAGGGAGCTTGGGTTGACCGCAAATGGCTTTTTCAGGGAGATTGATATTGAGGGGGAGTACAAGTGCGGTTAACAGGCGGACAAGCGGACAAGCGGACACGCGGACAGGCGGACGGGCGGACAAGCGGACGGGCGGACGGGATATTTTCAAATCTTCAAATTTTCTAATCTTCAAATTAAATTAAATGCGGATTTTAATACTTTGTACGGGTAATTCGTGCCGCAGCCAGATGGCAGAAGGCTTTTTAAGATCATTTGATTCTCGTCTCGGGGTTTTTTCGGCAGGAACGCACCCGGCACCCCGGGCCAATCCCAACGCGGTTGCCGTGATGAAGGAAGCGGGTATCGACATCTCCGCGAACACACCAAAAAATGTCGATATTTTTGTGACGGAACCGTTTGATTATGTGATCACGGTGTGCGGCGGCGCGAAGGAGGTTTGCCCTGCATTTACCGGTATAGTTAAACACCGGCTGCACATCGGGTTTGACGATCCGGCTGATGCGGTTGGTCCGGCTGATGAGGTAATGGCTGTTTACCGGCGTGTCCGCAATGAGATCAGGAACGGCTTCCATACGTTTTACCTCGAACAGATCAGGCCTGAACTGGTAGGAGAAGGTCAGATTTAGAGAATGCTACCAAGACACCAGGACACTAAATTACACAAAGTGTTGTTTTTCTGCATTATATGCTTACTGAAACTTTGTGACTTTGTGACCTTGTAACTTTGTGACCTTGTGACCTTGTGACCTTGTAACTTTGTGACCTTGTGACCTTGTGACCTTGTGACTTCTATATCGTAAAAATAAAATTCAGAGCGAACTCAACACCAGGATATAAACAGATTAAACCAACACATCATGGAAGTAAAACATACAGGGCAAACCCAGCCCGAAAACCGGGAAAACCAGGATAATTGCGGCTGCGAGGGCAACTGTTGCCCGCCGAAAAAGAGCAACAACATTACAAAAATTATTTTCGTCCTTGTCCTGCTCGCGGCCATCGGGATTATTTCGGTGAAGCTGCTGCATCACCCGGCCCCTGCTGCAGCAAAAGAGGCATGCTGCCCGCAGGGATCTTCCACAGGTTGTGATACCACAAAAACCACCGGCTGCGATACCACGAAAGGTTCATCCTGCTGCCCTAAAAAATAGTCTTATGAATACATGGATAAACCAGGTTTTAAGCAGTGACCACGCGAACATCACGGTCTTGATCGCCGTGTTCCTGATGGGCATGGTCAGCGTGGTGACGTGCGGATGCAATTTCGCGGTGATCGGGGTTGTTGCGGGATACTCCGGGGCAAGTTCTTCCTCCAGGAAGACGGGGACCGTATTCCTGAGGGGATTTTCATTCCTGGTCGGCGCGGTGATTTCAATGGCTGTTATTGGCTCATTGTTCGGGTACGCCGGCAAGTTTGTCAGTGATTCCCTGGGAAACTACTGGAAAATCGCGGCAGGATTGATTGCCATTTTCTTCGGGTTGTATTCCATGGACCTGGTCCCTTTTAAACTGCCCGCCCTGTCGATAAAACCAGGCCGGTCGCAGCAGAATATTTTCTCTGCCATCATCTTTGGACTGGCAGTCGGAGGCTTGTCCACCGCTTTGAATTCATGCTGCAACCCGATTTTCCCGGTCATCCTTGCCGCATCTTTCGTAAAAGGGAGTGCCGTGTGGGGGTTGATGATGCTGTCGGCATTCGGGCTGGGATACGGGATGCCGCTGGCCGGCATGATGGTCGGGCTCAGCCTGGGCGTTGGAAAGATTTCCAGGACCATGACCGTTATCGGCACCATTGCAAAATATGGCGGGGGAATTGCCCTGGTGGTCCTTGGATTTTACTTCCTGTTAACGATTTAGCGTTTTATGGATGCAAGTTTTATCACCGGCCATCTCCAGACCTCAGCAGGACCGGTTCCTCAAATCTCCACCACCTGGAGCAGGAGGGATCGCTGGAATACTGTAAAAACGCGCTGGTCGGTCGGGCGGATGAGCTACCGGGTTTTACCCGGGCCGTACGCCGTTGGCGCCCCGGACCATGCATCACGGGTATTTGTCACGGGGAACTACAAACTCAGCTTTGACCATCTCCGTCGGGCCTTGTCAGGGATTGATGCCTGGATACTTGTGATCGACACGAAAGGGATCAATGTTTGGTGCGCGGCCGGGAAAGGCACCTTCAGCACAAAGGAGGTGGTGCGCCGCATCCGGATTCATCACCTCGGTGAGCTGGTTGACCACCGCAAAATCATCCTGCCACAGCTCGGCGCAACAGGGGTGGCCGCCCACGAGGTGAAAAAAATGACCGGTTTCTCCGTCATCTACGGGCCGGTGAAGGCTGCTCACATCAAGGCCTTTCTCGACGACGGGCTTAAAGCAAGCGACGCCATGCGACGGGTTACATTCCCAACGGCCGATCGGCTAAAACTGATCCCTGTCGACATTTTTTACGGAAAATATTATTTGCTGATCGTACCTGCCATTTTCCTGATGCTATCAGGTTTCACGCCCGGCGGATATTCGGTCGACCTGGTTTTTTCTTCGGGATGGAAGACAACGGTCAACCTGTTTGCCGGATATTTGGCGGGTTGTGTCCTTGCCCCTGCCCTGTTGCCCTGGATCCCGTTCCGGCGGTTTGCGCTGAAAGGGCTTGCCACCGGCTGGCTGGTTGCCCTGGTGCTTGCCACTTTGCATTTCCTGGGGGCAGGTGCAACAGAAATTATCGCATGGTTTTTGATGATCGGGGGATTATCTTCGTTTATGGCCATGAATTTTACAGGATCTTCCACTTTTACCTCGCTTTCGGGGGTGCAGAAAGAGATGAAAACAGCTTTGCCTGTCCAGATTGCCATGGTTTCCGTGGGGCTGGCGGGATGGATATTTACCAGATTTTTTGCCCTATGAACAACCTCATCTATCTTCCCGGCGTTGTCACCCTGGCGCTGGACGTTGAAAAATGCAACGGCTGCCGCATGTGCATGATTGTATGCCCGCATGCCGTTTTTGAGATGGAAAACAAGCGGGCGGTTATCCGGCGCAAGGATTTTTGCATGGAGTGCGGTGCCTGTGCGAAGAATTGTCCCGAAGGAGCCATCGCGGTAAAATCGGGCGTGGGCTGTGCTGCAGGGATCATCAACGGGATTCTTCGCGGTACGGAACCAACGTGCGACTGTGATTCGGGGGGAACTTGCTGCTAAGCAATTTGAAGATTTGAAGATTTGAAAATTTGATAATTTGGTGAATTGATAATTTGAAAATTTGAAGATTTGAAGATTATGAGGAATGACAGGGAGAATCTTATTGTAAAATTAACGCTTGAGTTTGCGTTGGAGATCATTGGGTTTTCTGAAGTGCTTGAGGAGCATAAGAAATTTGTTATTGCCCGCCAATTGCTGAAAGCTGGCACTTCCATTGGTGCAAACGTAAGGGAAGCACAAAATGCATAAAGCAAAGTTGATTTTATCCACAAGATGAAAATCGCTGCCAAAGAAGCCGACGAAACAGAATACTGGTTGATCCTCTGCGAAATGTCTGAAAATTACCCCTTTGATAAAAACCTGAAGGAAAAACTTCAATCAATCATAAACATTATCTCAAAAATAATCAGCTCCTCCAAATCTCATTGATCTTCCATCATTTTCAAATCATCAAATTTTCAAATTTTCAAATTAAATTTATGAAAACACGACTTAAGTTTCTTGACCGCTATCTTACCCTTTGGATATTTCTTGCCATGGCCACCGGCGTTTTCTGGGGCTGGCTTTTTCCCGGCATCGCCGGGTTCTGGAATGCAATGTCGTCGGGAACCACCAACATTCCCATCGCCATCGGGCTCATTGTGATGATGTACCCTCCCCTGGCCAAGGTGAAATACGAAGAGCTGGGCGATGTATTTAAAAACACAAAGATCCTTGGCTTATCGCTTGTGCAGAACTGGCTCATCGGCCCGGTGCTGATGTTCCTGCTGGCCATCGTTTTTCTGCAATTCAACATCGACTATATGTACGGGCTGATCCTCATCGGCCTGGCACGATGCATTGCCATGGTGATCGTGTGGAACGAACTGGCAAAAGGTGATACCGAATATTGTGCCGGGCTGGTAGCCTTCAACTCCATCTTCCAGGTGTTGCTCTTCTCTGTTTACGCCTACCTGTTTATCGCGGTATTCCCTGCCTGGTTTGGGCTCCCGACAAACAGCGCCGTTGAAGCCATCACCATCAGGCAGATTGCCGAAAGTGTCTTTATTTACCTTGGGATCCCTTTCCTTGCAGGCTTTCTCACCCGGTTTATCCTGATCCGGGTGAAAAACAAGGTGTGGTATCACACGAAGTTCGTACCGAAAATCAGCCCGCTGACACTGGTTGCCCTGCTCTTTACCATCCTGGTGATGTTTTCGCTTAAGGGTGAATATATCGTGAGGATCCCGCTGGATGTGGTGAGGATCGCCATCCCGCTTACGATCTATTTCCTGGTGATGTTCATGCTCTCATTTTACATGAGCAAACGGGCAGGCGCTACCTATGAGCAATCGGCCACCCTGTCGTTTACGGCCGCCAGCAACAACTTTGAACTGGCGATTGCCGTTGCAATTGCCGTGTTCGGAATCAATTCGGGCGAAGCGTTTGCTGCTGTGATCGGGCCGCTGGTCGAGGTTCCCGTGCTGATAGGACTCGTCAACGTTGCGCTGTGGCTTAAGAACAGGTGGTGGAAAGCCGGGACTGTCCCCGGCAGTCGTTTATAGATACAACGGTTTTACTGATCGTCAGTGGTCCCAAAGAACATCAGGATGCGGAGATAGAGGCCAAATGAGGGTTTGAAGTCGGGATAACCCTCCAGGTTTGTGGGATAATAGTGTGCAAAAAATCCCGGTTCAAGGCCGAACATGTCGGTGAGCGGAATACCCGCGCCCACGCCCAGGTAACCACCAAAGCCAAAGGCGTTCTGGTTGACTGTCATCGTTTGCTGGTTGTAACCGGGCTGATATCCCTGGCTGCCGTAAATATTGACCAGGTTGAACTCCCTTCCTTCGACAACAAAAATCGATTTTTGCACCTGGGTATAACACATGGTAACACCACCCTGGACAAACAGGTTTATCCTCGATTTGAGGGGGAATGACCGCTGGTATCCCAGGTCGATCAATACCCGCCCCTCTTTCCCGATTACCTGTTCCATCTTGTAATCATAAAAAGTGACGGGGGCCAGTGGATTATATATCTTAATTTTCACTGCATCAGCCGCCCGAAGCATGGCGTAGTTTGCTTCGAGGAATATGCTGTTTTTACGGTTTATGTTGTAACGCAGGAACAACCCGCCCATGAACGAAACATTGTAGTGCATGTTCGTTGGATAACCATTGCCCTCATCAACGGTAACCTGCGTGATTGTGTCGGTTTCATCCACTCCCAGTGCCTGCCTGATGTCGCGCTTATAGGCCGCATTGTACCACAGATCATTTATGCTGTTGACATTGCCAGGGGTCCCGTTGTAGAAATTGGCGGAATACTTGCTGGCGAAATAGGCGCCAAAATTGAGGCCAAACTCAACCTTGCGCAGCGGGAACGGGTTCTCGTCCTCCTCCTCATCCTTCTGCCCGTGTTTCTGGGTCTTCTTCTGGTTCTTTTTTCCGGAATTCGACATGTTCTCCTGGGCCGACAGCGGGAGCGATGAGATAAAGAGTGCGGTCAATATGATCAGTATGGTACGCAAGGAGATGGGGTTATGTTGATAAAAAATGACATTTGCAAAAATAGGAAATATTTCAAGAAGGTTACACGTAGAGCCACGAAGGAGACACGAAGAGATACGAAGATTTATTTATAAACATCATACCTTTGAAAGTCATCAATTTGCTTCGTGTTACTTCGCGCAACCTTCGTGGACCTTCGTGTAACATTTTTAAATCCAGTCAGGAACAACTTATTTCTTACGATTATAATTCCTGCAAGGTATCGGCGGGAGTGACATCAACCTGTTTCAGCAGGAGCTTTGCCGGGCCTTTCAATTCAATGTCGGGGACCAGTTTTTCGGCATCCTGCGGGGTGATCCAGCCCTTGTTCAGCATCTTTTCCGACACCAGGCGATAGAAGCCTGCATTAGATTCGCGGAGGTGGCCGCTTTCATCAAAGGAATATTTGAACCATTTCGGGCGGGGGATGATGGAAGCCATGAATATCGCTTCGGCGAGGGTGAGCCTGGAAACATCCTTGTTGAAATAATAGTGCGCTGCTTCACTGGCTCCGTAGACCATCGGCCCCCACTCGATGAGGTTGAGGTAGACCTCGTACATCTGCTCCTTGGTACTCAGTCCCTGGTTTTCAATGAGCCACACGATCAGGGCCTCTTCCAGTTTCCGTGCCACCGTTTTGTTCCGGCTGAGGAAGACATTCTTGACGAGCTGCATGCTGATGGTACTGCCACCCCTGGCAAACCTGTGCTCTTTGATGTTGGTAATGATCGATTCACGGAAGGCATCGGGCAGAAAGCCCCGGTGCTGGTAGAAACTACCATCCTCGCTGGTGAGGACAGCCACCTGGAGGTAGTGCGAAATCCGGTCCAGGGTGCGGAATTCAGGGTTTTCGGGACCAACGATGAAAGTCCTGACCGGTACATCGCGATCATAGGCGGTATATGAAAATGGCCCGTTGATTTTTGCAAGGTCCGCATTCCCGTATGACAATACGCTGAACTGGTGCCTGTCGAGCGCTGTTTCAAACCTGAGTGAATCGGGATTGGATAGGTCTACAAAGAAATCGAGATTCCAGGAGAGGTTCCCTTTAACGCGGATACCGTCAAGATTGGTAAAGAGACCCTGCGGAAATGAAGAAAACAGGTCCTGGGCCGGAAACTGGGGTTTATGGACCTGAAGGGTGAGCTGCTTTGACGGTTTTGGCCGGTAACGGATATAGGGCCGGAAGTCAATTTTATTGAATGTTACCCGTGTGGAGCTGTCCAGTTCGGCATAATCGGCACCAATGTTCAGCAAATACCTGATCTCTGTCCTGGCAAACTCCACAGGTCCTGCGGCAATCCTGCGGTGGTCGACCCGCAAACCAGTCACAGAGGCAAATCCATTGATCTGCGCCAGGTCGTCGCCCCCCTTCTGCTCTGCAATGCTGAAGGCCAGGGTGTCGAAGTCAACCCTGGCATTCCACCTGAAGCTGATATACGGAATGGAAACTTTGGCCGAATCGGCCGGGTAGAGCCTGAATTCAGCCATCCGGTTGTGGTTGTCGATTTTTCCCGCCATCATCCAGCAGGCAGTTGTACTGTCCTCGGTAACATCCATCGCCGATCTGAAAAAATGATCGGCAAGGTTAAGTGTTCCGATATGAAAACCCAGCCGGTGCCCGTTGGTGATGCCGGCCAGGCTGAAATTCAACACATTGAGCGAAAGGGGAATCTTGTCAAATACAAACCGCATCAGCCGGTCGACAGCGGCGGCATAATTCAACGGGCCGGATGCCGAATCTCCGGATGATTGTTCGGGGCGAAGCAAAAAACTGTAGTTTGATTTGCCGCCGTTGTTTACAAGGAGGATCCCGGTGTTGACAATTTTCACGTTGTGCAGTGCGATACGTCCGGCCAGCAGTTTCAGGATCCCGATGGAAGCGTAAGCGGAGTCTATCTTCAGCAACGTATCACCGTGATCGGGTTTGAGGCAGATGCCGGTCACCAGGATGGATGCCATACCCTGGATTTTAACACCGGATATCTTCAGTGTTGCCTGGTTTGCCTTGTTGAAACGGTCGATGCGCTGATGGAGGTACCAGGCCGCAAGAGGTGTCCGGAAGATAAATGTGAGCAGGATGAAGATCACAATCCCGAGCAGCAGGTAACGTAAAACCTGGTGGAGTTTTCCGGAAGGATTCAATAATTTTTTAAAAGAGGGCTGCAAAATGTTTTTTGCAAAGTTAAAAAGAAATCGCGTAAGCGCTCTCCTCCCCGTTTCGGCCGGGGTTGTTTACTAGAAAATATTCCCGATCCCGATATACAGCCCGCTGGCACCATCCTGCCTGTTCATGGCCATCCCGTAATCGACAGAGATGATGAAATTGTCGTTGACGGCTATGCGAAGCCCCATCCCGGCGGCAAGGTGCAACCGGTCGGCGGATGTGTTGAAATAGAAAGCCTGCTGGTCGGCCGGAATCGTGTTGGTGTAAATTTTATGGTCCTGCACCACCATTCCGCCATCGAGGAACCCGGTAAGGCCAAGATAGAGGTTTTGTTTAAAAACCACCGACCTGAAAAATTTCCACCTCAGTTCGACATTTCCGAAAGCCACACCGTCGCCGGTGATGCGGTTGCGAAGGACACCCCGGATGGTACGCGACCCGCCAAGTCCGTCGGGTTTGGTAGTGAGGGCATAAGAACTATAAATGTAAGGCATAATATAATAAGGCGTGGTACCCCCAATGGTTCCCTGGTAGCTTACCTGGTATGCCGCCACCAGCTTTTTCTTCACCAGCGAAATGTACTGGCGGTGGGTAACGGCAAGCTTGACAAAAGCATACGGGTTATTTCCCAGGAACGACGGGGCGCTGAGCAGCATGGCTTCCGACCAGAGGCCCCTGTTTGGAGCCGCTTCATTGTCGCGGGTATCATACACCAGGCCGGTTTTCAGGTAGATGGTGGTGCCGCCGTTTTTTTCTTCAGGGCGTATCAGCTGGTAGCCGACATACCGGTCGTACAACAGTGCCGTATCAGGCAACTTGTTATCCGCTGCCTTTCCCTTGTTAATCCGGTCAATATCAACAGTGCCGGTTTGAATTCCCAGGATATTGATCCCGGCCAGCCACCTGAATTTTTGCCCTGCAACCGGCCCCTGGAAATCAGCCATGACCCGATACATCTTCCGTTCCTGTTTATAAAATACCCTCGAAAGATAATCACCGGTGCCCGGCCTGGTCACCGATTCCTGGTAGTTGGCCTCGTACCCGTTGAACCCGTAAAAATCAAGCGCCCTTTCGGGGAGATAATCGAAGTCGGCGGTAACCCTGATCCCTCCCGGGATAAGGTATTTTGAATCGTAAAACAGCTGGTACACTGCGCTCCCCTTGGTAAACCATGAACATTCGGCATAAATCGTATGCCTGTATTCAGGGTAGGTGGAGCCGTCGCCATAATAGAAAACCTGGCCAAGCACCCCCAGTTGCAACCCCATGTCGGCATCGTAGGCAACCACCGGCAACCCGGCCCATGTCCAGCCGGTTTTCTTTTTCTCCTTCATTGGGAGTGAAGATGAGTCGGCCTGTCCCATCGTGCACAGATTCAACACGATGACTACCAGGGAGAGCATGACGAGTGTCTTTCGCATGGCTATTTGATTTCTTTTTTCCCGATAAGCTGGAACAGGACGAGAAAAACAACTGAAACTACGATGGAAAGGATAGCCAGGTCGGCATTGTTCTTAAAAAACTCAAAGGGTTGCGGCTGGCAGGCAGCCACGCCCAGTAGAATGAACACATAGGCAGGACCGCTGATGAAGCTGGCCATGGCCGCGCGGCTCCTGATTTTCCAGTGGAACGACGCTATTGCTGCCGGGATGATGGAAAAGCCGATGCCGGTGATGAAAACGATCACCGCAACGAGGTCGCGCAAAAACCAGGCTCCGATAAAACTCAGCCCCGTAAACCCGATGATTCCCAGGCGGGTGATCTTCATGCGGCGTTTGCTGTCCGATTTTTTGCCGGAAAGTTTATCGACCCAGTCAACCGCCACCGAAGAGGCCAGCACAAAGATCTGCGTGTCGGCAGAACTCATGATGGCGGCAAAAATGAGTATCAGCGCACCACCCAGGAGTTTGTCGGGCATGAGCAAAGTCAGCCCTTCAGCAAAGGCATCCTTGGCTTCGACGCCCTGTACATGTACATGCGCCGACAGCCCCACCATGGTGATGGCAAACCCGGTCAACAGGGTAAATATGGCCGAGCCGATCAGCCCGGACTTCACGACGCGGTCTGATTTGGCGCCATATACGCGTTGCCAGTATTCTGCCGACTGGAAAATGATGAGCACGCCAAAAGCGGTAAAGGCGATGGTCATGCCAATATTCACCCTCGAAAAATCGACCAGTTCCATCACAAATGCACGCCGGTCGCCCATCATGACCACGCCAAGCAGCACAATCATCACCAGCATCACCATATACTGGAAAATGTCGGTACGGATCACACTGCGAAACCCGCCGGCCAGCAGGTAGGTTGCAATGATGCAGCTGCTGATGAGCAGCCCGGTCTCGTACGACCAGCCGCTGATGTTGGCAAGGATGCTGCTGCCTGCAATGAACTGGTTGAGCAGCATCCCGGAATAAACAACCATCAGGATCACTGCGGAAGTGAGCCCGACCGTTTTCCCCATTTTAAAGTTGATCCAGTCGCTCAGGGTGTAAAACTCGCGGTCGCCGCTGAATTTGCGGAGTTTCAGCGCGTAGGGAATGAAGACGATGAACCCGATGGCGGTTCCGACGAATACTGCAATGGCGGAGATTCCAAAACGGTAAACATAGGCGGTATAGGCAACCAGGGCGGCTCCGCCGATGTAGCTTGCCACCACGGAGGTCACGAACCCGATGATGCCGATCTTTCGGCCGGCGATCATAAAATCCGAATCCGTTTTCCTGCGTGAAGCGTAGAGGCCGATGCCGAGGCAGGTTAACGCATAGAGCGTTAACAGCAAGATGTCGAACGGACAAAGCCTGCTTCCGGGGAGGTCGGTGAAGAGATAAGCTGTTCCAGACATCTTACAGGATCAATTTATTTGATCATGCTTTTGCATGACGACCCGGGGGGTTCCGGAAGGTTTTAAACGGTAGATGATAAAGTACAACACCGGAATTGCCAGCCCGCTCAAAACGATAATGAAGATATTTTCCGTTGCCCCGAAGTTCTCATAATCGCCGCTCAGGATGCCCCGCTGGCTGAGATAGGCGGCGATAACAGCGGACCCGTTGTTGATAAAATGGGCGCAAACAGGCACCCATAAGGAACCAGACCAGTAAAACATATATCCGAACATGATCCCGAGCATCATCCTGGGGAAAAAACCATAAAACTGCATGTGCATGGCTGAAAAAAGAAATGCCGAGACAAAGATGGCCAGGTGAATGTTGCCCAGCCACTCCCTGAACAGGCGCTGCAACAACCCGCGAAACATAAATTCCTCGCCGATGGCCGGCAGCATGGCAATCATCACCATGTTGAACATGAATCCGCCGAATGAAGGCATGTTCATAAAGGCATCCGTCAGTTTTGCGGCGTCATCCTCTGCAGTTTTCATCCAATCCTCCAACCCGCGGAGAAAATCAGGAAGCCTCATCATTTCATTCACCGACACCATCCAGTTGATGAACGGCAGGGAGGCGAACATCAGCACCAGGGTAACCAGGTAAACCGGCCACCGCGGGGATCTGTCGAGGCTGAGATAACCGGTACTGCTCCGTTCAAAGAAGTACCCTGCCAGCAATGCGGGAAAGATAAACAGGCCGAAAGACTGGATGACCTGGAAATACCTGAGCAACTGTATTGTCCTGGCATCGGTGAAGTCGGACATCGAAGAGATGATATCTTTTATCCCGATGCCAAACAATGGACCTGCCAGCAGCAACCCAATCAAAAAGGTGCTTGCAAAGCAGGAGATCACCAGCAGAATTGAAAACAAAAGCCGTGGCAGTGGAGTAAGACTCTCCAGGATGGGCTGTTTACGGAAATCCATGGATTATGGCTATTTTTGCCGCTAAATTAGTACAATTTGGCCAAGATCGGAAATATAGAACTGGGAGACTTCCCGCTTATACTTGCCCCCATGGAGGATGTCACCGACTCTCCCTTCCGTGTCATTTGTAAACAGTACGGTGCAGATGTGCTGGTGACCGAATTCATCGCAGCCGAAGGATTGATCCGCGATGCCGAAAAAAGCAACAACAAGATGCGGTTTGAGCCCGCCGAGCGGCCCATCGGCATCCAGATCTTCGGGGAGAACGTAGAATCCATGATGAAGGCCGCCGGGGTGGCCGAGGCTGCCGCCCCCGACTTCATCGACCTCAATTTCGGTTGTCCCGTGCGCAAGATTGTCATGAAAGGCGGGGGTGCCGCATTGTTGCAGGACATCCCGAAGATGATCCGCATGACGGAGGCCGTAGTGCGTTCAACCAGCCTGCCTGTCACCGTAAAAACGCGCCTGGGATGGGACGAGGAGCACAAAGATATTGTTGACATTGCACAACGCCTGCAGGATGTGGGCATTTGCGCCATCTCCATCCACGGCCGCACACGCGCACAGCTTTACGGTGGTGAGGCCGACTGGACACTGATCGGCGAGGTGAAGAACAACCCATATATGAAGATACCTGTATTCGGAAACGGGGATATCGATTCGGGGCCGAAAGCCGAAGAGATGAAAAACCGTTACGGGGTCGATGGCATCCTCATCGGCCGCGCTGCCACCGGAAATCCATGGATCTTCAGGGAGATAAAATCATGGATTTCAACCCACTCCATTCCACCCCCGCCGACAATTGCCGAAAGGGTTGCCAATGTGCGCCGGCACCTCGAAACATCCATCCCGTACAAAGGAGAACGTGCCACCTTGTTTGAGATCCGTAAGCTTTACAGCGGTTATTTTAAAGGGATTCCGAATTTCAGATCGTGGCGGATGCAACTTGTCACGGCAGGTTCAACTGAAATGGTTCTTGAAACACTCGCTCAAATCGAAGACTCAGTGACAGGATAACAGGCTATTTCGGCGGTTCGGGTTCGTCATCGCCGGGCTCCTCTTTGGCGTTCTTTATCCGGTCGAGCATCTCCTTTGGCAGTTCGTCGGTATAATCGGATTCCTTCAAATCGTCAGAATCTTTTCCCCGGCCATATTTAATCTTGAGATCGTCCATGGTCCCGGTTATTTTCATCGGGATGCCGATGATCCCGAGCGGTCCCATCCCAAGCCTGATCTTCAGATTCAGCCTGCTGTCGAACGTTGTGGTCCCGGATATTTTAACACGGATGCCCTTGACTTTAAACTTGAACTGTTCCAGTGTCACCGTATTGTTTTTGATGGTTGATTTGATGTCAACTTTCGACATATCCGGATTATTCAGTCCCTCCTTCTGCGTGCCTTTGCTGATGTCGTTAAAAAGCTTGAGGCCGTATACTTTGATTTTCCTGATCGAAAATACGCCTCCACCTTCGAGCGAAGGCAACACCGGGAACATGTCGGCATTGAGCATTCCCTTCACACTGTAATCAAGCGAAACGAGTCCTTCGGCTTTTCCTGCCGACGGGGCCATTTCACGGATCATGGCTATTTCGTTGTAGGCCCGTTTGATATCAAAATCATTGGCACTGATATGAAAATCAAAGAACCCCTTCACCGGCGTCACGCTGCCGTAAGTGGCGTCCATTTTCACTTTGCAGTCGATCAGGTTCAGCGAGGCATCCTTGAGCACCACGATGCCTTCCTTCAGGTCAATCTCCCCCATGATGTCTTTGATCTCAAGTCCCTCGAAGGATGTTCTCTTAATTTCGGCATTAAAATCTACATCCAGGTCGCGGGGAATGATGACCACACCGGTTGCCGCGGCGCTGGTCTTTGGGGCAGCGGGATCTGTCGGGGCAAATGCCATGAATTCATCAACATTGATAAAATTGGAATTCAGCTTAAAATCCCCGGTCAGGGTGCCTCCCTGGGAGAGTACATAGTTGATCGTGTTCTTCACCGATCCCTTGAGCAGGAAATCGGAGGCGCCATAGGTTGCCAGGAAATTGTCAAACCACACTTTGTCCTGGTCAAACCTGAAATCACCGGTTTTAATGATGAACGGTTTCGGGTAGTCAACGGAGGTTACCGCAATATCACGGAGTTTCAACGTACCATGGTTGCTGAGTTTCTCATACCGGCCGGATGTCGCATCGCTTTGCGCCCCTTTCAGTGAAAGGTCGGTTTCGATGTATCCGTCCAGGTCAAGCCCTTTTTGAGAAAACACCTTGTAAACCTTTCCAAG
This sequence comes from Bacteroidota bacterium, assembly GCA_026391835.1. Taxonomy (GTDB): domain Bacteria; phylum Bacteroidota; class Bacteroidia; order Bacteroidales; family FEN-979; genus CAIVAT01. The sequence continues at coordinate 45,326 of JAPLDF010000035.1, read as the reverse complement.
GTCGATCTCCCCTTTCGACTGCACATTGTAGTGCAGGTCATCAAAATTTTCAAGAGCGGCGGTAAGGGTAAATGGTTTTCCTTCGAACAGGAAGGCAAGCGGCTTCACATTTACCAGCAATCCCTTTATGGTTCCAGTATTGTTGGTTACTTCGGTGACCATTTCTATCTTCTCCAGCGGATGCGGGTAATATTTCGTCTGAACCGAACCATCATGGAGGCTGATCACTGCAGTTGTAACCGGGAATATCTTCGTGGCCGGAATGTAATTGCCCTTCACCTTTATATCCATGAAAAGGATTCCCGCCAGGGTGATGCTGTCGACCGGCACAACATCCTTGAGTTCAGCCAGGTTGCAGCTTCCTGCAAGGTTTGCATCGATGGCCATGTTTTCCATGCCCTTCATCCTGAAAAAACCTTTTACCTGGTTCTTCAGGAAAGAAGCCTGCAGGTTTTCAAGCTGTACATTGATGTGTTCATAGTTGTTGTCGGTGCAGGAGGCGTTCAGTGTAAAGTTTATGTTGTTGAGTGACTGGGGCAACCCGGCATATTTCATATAGCCGCCCGTCAGCTTTGTCATCAGGTCGAATTTCGGAATGCCCAGGATCACCGTGTCTGTTTCGTTCCGGATCCCTTTTTTAACCGGCCCGGTGATGTAAGAACCTTCGGCGTTCAGGTTGAGTTCATACATTCCCCTTACATCCACAGATTTCACATCAAGGGCTTTGGCCCATTTTGCCAGGTCGACACTTGCATTGACTTTGGCAAAAACCCACAGTGTTTCTGCCTGCCTGATCCTGAAGCGGGCACTGAGAAACTCCTTTTCCATGACCGATAAAAAGTTCAGGCTGACCTGGTAGCCATTCTTTTCAAAGTTGAATTTGCCGCTGAACTGCAGGGGAATATCCTTGATTTTCAGATCGTTTTTTTCAAAATTCACCGACAGGTCCCTGCTGTTGACCCTGGTGGTTAATTTGGCAGTAACCGGTTTTGCATCTATATATTTCTGCTGATTGTAGATTACATCGAGTGCGTCAATCCTGACATCTGAAGTAAGGTTGAAGAAGTCGCTGGTGATGCTGCTTGTGCCTGCGTAGTTGAGACCGCTGGCGACGGCCTTCACCGGGATGGCCGGATCGGAATAGACCACCTGGCAATTTTTAAAGACAATGTGTTCGATATTCAGTTCGGCCCCGGATGCATGCGTGGTGTCGACGGGAGCTGAGGTGGTATCCTTTGACTGGTAGACATCATAATTGGCCGCACCTTTGGCATCGTACAGGATGTTGATTTTCGCATTGTTAAAGTAGATCCGGGTGATCAGGATGGTTTTTCCGAAAAGGCTTTTCACGTTCACCCCGAAGGCGATCTCCCGGGCGCTGATGAGCGTATCCCCGGTGAACGGGGCGGACGATTTCAGGGAAAAACCGGTGAGGGTGAGACTCAGGTTCGGGAAATGGCTGAAAAAGGAGAGATTCATGTCGGTGAAATTCACCTCACTTTTAAGCGTGCGGTTGGCCAGGTTCTTCACCTCCTGCTTGATCCTGTCCTGGAAAAAGAATGGGGTTATTATAAGGATGAGCAGAATTGCCAGGAGGACAACTCCTGTAATTTTAAGGGCTTTTTTCATGATAGTTTGATATGATTCTGCTTAAAAACGACGTTCGACCAGATCCTTCAGCTTTTTAAAGGCATTTGAACCGGTATTCCAGAAATTCTTTTTTCGCATCAGGTCGAGGAAGTCGGCCGCCTGGTCGAGTGTTTTAAACCCGTTCAGCGTTTCGATGGTCTCATTGTATTCACGCAGGTTGCCATCGAACAACTCATTGATGTACATGAATTTCTCATTGATGCTGATGGCGGTCTTCAGGTTTTCGATGCGGTCCGACGGGATTTTCGGGCCCAGTGTCTTTTCACGCGCCTCTTTCAGTTTGATGCTGAATGCAGGTTCCTCGGCCGCAAAAAGATCGATTTCCTGGGGTTTCATCGATTTTTTGGAAGCAGGCGCTGTTTCCTGCCTGACGGAAGCAGGGCCGGCAGGTTTAAACTGGACGGCACCGGGATGAAATGCCGCAATGCTGCCTTCATCAGGAACCTCAGGTTTCTGGGCGACGGGTTCCGGTTCACTGAACCTGACTTTCACCCCTGAAGTTGCCTCTGCCGGCTGTTTTGGCGGTTCCGGTGCCGGGGGCCGTGCGGTTCCGCGGGACTCAGCGGCTGTACCAGGCATACGCTGGAAAGCAGAATGCGTGTTTGCCCTTTTTTCAGGATAGACGATAGGATCATTCAACCGCTGCAGCAAATGCATGGTTTCATAAAATTTCCGGACGTTCTCCATCAGGATGTCAAATTCAATCTGCGGAATTTTTCCGCCATGGAGATGGATGGCGTCATACTGTTCATTGATGGCCTCAAGCAGCCATTTTATCTCGTCCTTAATGATCTCTGTGTTCATGATATTGGTTTTCAGCTTCGACTCCGCTCAACTTCGACTTCGCTCAGCTGCCGGTGCCCGTTCGGCTCCGCTGAGTATTTACTTCGTTTGCGTTCAACAGAATTGCTTACTTTTGTGACAAATTCAGCTATAAAAATACAAAATATTACCCTCCTGAATGCAGATCGAAAAAAATAATCCTATAAATCGCCTGGGGTGGATCGAGGTGATCTGTGGATCAATGTTTTCGGGTAAAACCGAAGAATTGATCCGTCGGCTGAAACGGGCCAGGATCGCCCGCCAGAAGGTCGAAATTTTCAAACCGGAGATCGACAAGCGCTATGATGAAATCAATGTGGTTTCCCACGATGAGAATGCCATCATGTCCACACCGGTCCAGTCAGCCTCTCAAATCCTGCTGCTCACAAACGATGTCAACGTAGTAGGCATTGACGAAGCACAGTTTTTCGACAGCGAATTGCCGGCAGTATGCAACCAGCTGGCCAACAGCGGCATCCGTGTAATCATTGCCGGGCTCGACATGGACTACCTTGGGAAGCCGTTCGGCCCCATGCCCGAGCTCATCGCCATTGCCGAAGATGTTTCAAAGGTACACGCCATTTGCATGAATTGCGGCGACCTGGCGCACTATACCCACAGGATGGTAAAAGATGACCACCTGGTGATGCTGGGGGAGATGGATTCCTATGAGCCGCTTTGCAGGAGGTGCTACCTTGAGAAAACAAGAATTTGAATTTTATTTGTATTTTTGCCCCACTAAAAAACCAAACCTATGAAAAAAATCATGTTCGCCATCCTGGCAATTATTTTTGTATTCAATATGCCGGTAATGGCCCAGACAAATGCCCCGGCCAAACCCGCTGCGAAAGCTCCTGAAAAAATGGAAGTATTGCATTTTATCATTCATACCGATTATGGTGATATGAAAGGCATGCTTTATAATGAAACACCGCTGCACCGCAAAAACTTTGATTCTCTTGTAAGAGCAGGCTTTTACAACGGCACCTTGTTTCACCGTGTCATCCTCGGATTCATGATCCAGGGCGGCGATCCCGCTTCAAAGAATGCCAAACCCGGCCAGGCATTGGGTATGGGCGGCCCCGGTTATACGATTCCTGCCGAGATCATGCCAACAATCGTGCATAAAAGAGGCGCCCTTGCAGCTGCAAGGATCGGCGGGCCTTCAAATCCCAAAAAAGCATCCTCCGGTTCCCAGTTTTATATCGTTGAAGCCGCCGGCGGAACACACCAGCTTGACAATGACTATACCGTTTTCGGAGAGATTACCGAAGGTTTTGATGTGGTCACAAAAATCGCATCCGTTGAAAAAGTTGCGAATGACCGCCCTGCGAAGGATGTGAAGATGACGATTACCATGGTTAAATAGGCGGACAAGCGGACAAGCGGACAAGCGGACAAGCGGACAAGCGGACAAGCGGACAAGCGGACAAGCGGACAAGCGGACAGGCGGACGGGCGGACAGGCGGACGGGCTGACAAGAGAAGGAATTGAAAGGAGATTTTATGATAGACAGGATTAACCGGTTAGTTGCTGAAATTGACACATTAAAAGCAGGCAGCCTTGATGAGGCCGAGCAACTTCGTGTTAAATACCTCAGTAAAAAGGGGTTTGTTTCGGTTTTGTTCGATGATTTTAAGAGTGTTCCGGCAGAGTTGAAACGTGAGGTGGGGCAAATGCTGAACGACCTGAAAAACAAAGCCCATCAGAAGATCGATGAACTTAAATCAGGTTTCGACCAGGGAAGCATTGCCTCATCCGTGAATCAAGACCTTACCCGGCCGGTGCATAACATCCAAACCGGGAGCCGGCACCCACTGTCAATTGTCAGGAACCAGATCATCGACATCTTTGCCCGGATTGGCTTTACTGTTGCCGACGGGCCTGAAATCGAAGATGACTGGCACAATTTTTCAGCACTCAATTTCACCGCCGATCACCCGGCCAGGGATATGCAGGATACTTTTTTCATTGCAACAAATCCCGACATCCTGCTGCGGACCCATACCTCTTCGGTCCAGATCAGGACCATGGAAACAACAAAACCGCCTATCCGGATGATCTTTCCGGGGCGTGTTTTCAGGAACGAAGCCATTTCAGCACGTGCCCACTGCATCTTCCACCAGGTCGAAGGGCTATACATTGACAAGCATGTGTCGTTTGCCGACCTGAAACAGACGCTGATGTACTTTGCGAAAGAGATGTTCGGGGAGAACACGCAGATCAGGCTTCGCCCCTCCTATTTTCCATTTACGGAACCTTCGGGCGAAATGGATGTGAGTTGCCTTATCTGCGGTGGCGTGGGATGCAACATCTGCAAATATACGGGCTGGGTAGAGATCCTCGGCTGCGGGATGGTCGACCCGAACGCCCTCGAGAATTGCGGGATCGACAGCCAGACCTATACCGGGTTTGCCTTCGGGATGGGAATCGAACGCATCACCATGCTTAAATACCAGATCAGGGACCTGAGGCTCTTTTACGAAAATGACCTCAGGTTTCTGCAACAGTTTTCAGGCGCGTTTTAACCCGCATTTCCTTTGCCGGTCAGACCAGTTTAATATTTCGAACCAAACATAAAAAAGATAAAAGTGATAAACTTCTCAATTCATACCGATTTCGGTGACATGAACGGTGTCCTTTACAATGAGACCCCGCAGCACCGCGACAATTTCGTTAAATTAGTACAGTCAGGATATTACGACGGAACCCTCTTTCACCGTGTCATCAGTGATTTTATGATCCAGGGGGGCGATCCCAACTCAAAAAATGCAGCTCCCGGCCAGCAATTGGGCATGGGCGGCCCGGGTTACACCGTTCCTGCAGAGTTCAACCGCCAACTGCAGCACGAGCGCGGGGCACTCGCTTCAGCAAGGACCGGCGGTCCGTCAAATCCCCTGAAGGCTTCGTCGGGTTCCCAGTTTTATATTGTCCACCCGGAGAGCGGAGCGCATTTTCTCGACAATGAATATACCGTGTTCGGAAAAATCACCGATGGCCTGACCGTTATCGACCAGATTGCAGCAGTTGAAAAGGACAGGTCCGACAGGCCCCTGAAAGATGTCAGTATGACCATTAGGATTGTGGAGCAGGAATAACACCTGCCAGAAAATGGCGGAATAGCACCAATCAGAATTTATTTCGCCGGAACAGCTTGACCAGCAGCCAGAATCCAAACAACCCGGCAATGCAAAACACGATGGCGCCGATCCATCGTGTCTGCTCCCATTGTGAAATAATGGAAGCACCTATGATCAGCGCAGCCAGTACAATGGCGATGGAAACGCGCGTGCTCGACACGTCGAGGTGTTCGGCCAGCGGCTCCAGGCCTTTGACCTCTATCTGGGTTTTAAACCGTCCTTCCTTTATTTTATAGATGATCTCATTCAGATCGGCCGGGAACTCCTTCAGCAGTTTATAATATTCCTTCAGCGAATCGAAAACCTCCTTGGCGATCTGTTTGGGACTGTATTGCCTTGCAATAAGCTCAATAGCATACGGCCGCATCTCATGGGCAAAGTCGATACCCGGGTACAGCACTACTGCCACGCGTTCAATTGCCATCAGTGATTTAACAAGCAGGTAGATACCTGCAGGGATCCGCAGCCCGTAATGAATCAAAATATCCACTGATTCATTCATCACCTTGCCGAAATCCATCTCTTCGATGCTGAGGTACTTGTAGTGTGCCAGCATGTCGCCGATCTGGAATTCAAGCTCGCGGAACCTCGAAAAATTGCGTTTCCCGGATACCAGCATCAACGCTTCGGCCATCGCATGCGGATCGCGGTCGAGGTAGCCGAGCACATATTTTCCCAGGAACTGCAGATGTTCAGGCCGCAGGGATCCCATCATGCCGAAGTCGATAAAAGAGATAACTTCGCCATCCATCACGAAAATATTGCCGGGATGGGGATCGGCATGAAAAAATCCATGGGTGAAAATCTGGTCGAACACAATCCGCATGGCCTTGCGGGCCAATACTTCAGGATCATAGCCCAACTTTTGCAGGTTATCCAGGTCACTGACTTTGGTTCCCCTGATAAACTCCTCAACCAGGATCCGGCGCGTGGTAAACTCGGCATAAACCTTTGGAACCTTGATGTCGGGATCGTCGTGAAAACAGTGGCTGAACCTGACAACGTTGTCAGCCTCGTGATGAAAATCGAGCTCTTTTTTAATTGTTTTCCCGAATTCCTTAACCACCCCGGTAAGGTTGATGGCCTCCATTTCGGGGTTGTTCCGCTGCATCCGGCCTGCAAAAAAATTCATCAGATTCAGGTCGAGCTCGATCTTTTTATCGATCCCGGGGCGTTGGATTTTAATGCATACTTCGTTCCCGTTGAGCATCACCGCCCGATAGGTCTGGGCCATGGAGGCAGAGGCAAGCCTGCCTGTATCAAATTCACGGAAAAGTTCACTAACCGGCCGCCCCAGTTCCTTTTCAATCTCTTTAAAAGCCAGTTCATCTGGCATCGGCTGCGCTTCGTCCTGCAGTTTTTTCAACTGCTCGCGCAACTCTTCCGGAACGATGTCGGGCCGGTCGGCCAGGATTTGCCCGAATTTGATAAAGGTAGGCCCCAACTCCTCAACAGCCATCCGGATGCGTTCCCACTGGTTGTATCGTTCAAGCCTTGCCAGTCGTTTTTTAGAAACCAGCAACTTCCCTAATCCTGAGCTGGTTACCCACTCGCTCAGTCCATATTTGACAACAATCCCGATGATTTCGCGCGCACGCCCCAACTCATGGACTGCCAATCCAATCCTTGATAGTTTCACCTTGCTGGAATTAAATGCCGTTTATTTTTTTGCTGGCTTCGGACTTTTAACAATTTTTGCCGCAGGTTTTGATTTAACAGGCGCTTTTTTTACCGGTTCGAGTTTTTTGATGCGCTCTTCCAGTTTTTTAAGGTCCTCCTGGGTGGGAATGTTCATTTTTTTCAGGGTGTTTTTAACCAGCACCTGCAAATCATCTTCTACGGTTTTTTTAGCTTCTTCCGACTTTTTTACCAGGTAATCATACAGCTTTTTTGCTTCCTCTTTGGTCAGTTTGTTCTCTTTGGCCAAATCCTTTACCGACTGGGCTATCTTTTCGGCATTCATAAATGCGAAATCCAACCCTTTGTCAATCGATTTCTTCAGATCCTCGAACATGATAATTCCTCCTATTTTTTTATTGGTGAATAGATGATTTTAGCCTCCTTCAGGATATTCATGAAATGGAGCTCAAGATCATTGAGCATTGACTCATAGTTTTTTATTGTTTCAAAACGAACCTCGAACGCAGTCAGCACATGTTGGATTCCCCTGATTTTTTCAAGCAAACGGTCTTTCTGCATTTTTTTAAAAGGTCCTTCGACCAGCAAAAAAAAATCGGTTTGTTTAAGGTCAGGCAATAAAAGTGCTTCCTGGCCGCGGTTTCCAAGTAAATAATAGGCGTTGTATTGGTCATCATCCCGGCAAAAGTAAAAGGAGAAACCCTGGAAGTCGTCCATTTTAACGAATTCCAGTTCCAGTTTGTTATTGAGAAGATAGGAAAGCCTGAAATCCCTGAGATGGCAGGAGATGCCAAAAAGTGTGAAAAGGGCAGGTTCGGACCGGGTTTCAAGAGAAACTTTTTTGGCCATGAGAAGGCACTTTGTTAGAATAAAACAAAGATAACCATTCCTGGGTCAAAGGTCAACAGTTTCTCCATTTATTTTTTGCCACGATTTTTCAGCTGCATTCTGCTCGGCGCCCTTGATGGAGTAGTCCTGGCCGCGGGCAATGGCTTCATCGTCAATGAGGAGTTCAACGATGTATTGTTTTTTATAGCCGGAGCCTATCTCATTGACCACATTAAACCGTGTCTGTTTCTTTTCACGCTGGCTCCATTCAATGATCTTGCTTTTAAAATTCACCTCATGGTTTACCAGTTCATCCATGTCGAAATAACGGTTGATGATGCGGTCAAGGATCGTTTTACGCGTAAAATCGTATCCTTTGTCAAGATACAGGGCCCCGATGAGGGCTTCGAAGGCATCGCCGTTGCATGACCTGAAGGTTCCGGAGGATGAATTGTCAAGCTGGATGAGCTGATCAATCCCCATTTTTTGTGAGATTTTGTTCAGCATGGCGCGGCTGACGATCTTTGACCGCATTTCGGTGAGAAAACCTTCATCCCTGGTGGGAAATGTTTTAAACAGGTAATCAGCGGCCACGGCATCCAGAATTGCATCGCCAAGGAATTCGAGGCGCTCGTTGTTGATCCTGATCCCGTTGTTTGTTTCCTGGGTGGCCGATTTATGTAAAAAAGCCAGGTGGTATAAATAGATATTCCCCGGTTTGTACCCAAGAATACTTTTTATTGCCTGCTTAAGTTGTTTATCGGACGAAAACTCGGTACCGGCCGGGTTATAAGGTCTGAACCTCACTGCCAACTATCCCTTATATTTGGTGAAGATAACGGTGGCATTGTGACCGCCAAAACCAAAGGTGTTGCTCAAAGCGTAATTCACCACACGTTTCTGTGCTTTGTTGAAGGTAAAATTCAACGGGGCGATTTCGGGATCATCGGTGAAGTGGTTGATGGTTGGCGGAATGATGTCATTTTTTACAGCCAGCAGTGTTGCAATAGATTCGACGGCACCGGCAGCACCCAAAAGATGACCGGTCATCGACTTGGTAGAGTTGATATTTACTTTGTAGGCATGCTCGCCAAACAAACTTACGATTGCTTTTGGCTCGGCAATGTCGCCTGCCGGAGTTGACGTTCCGTGGGTATTGATGTGGTCAATCTCATGAATTGTGATCCCGGCATCGGCCAGAGCGGTACGCATTGACAAGATGGCTCCCAGTCCTTCGGGATGGGGTGCCGTGATGTGGTACGCATCTGCTGATAATCCACCGCCAATGATCTCACCATAGATTCTTGCTCCGCGGGCCAGGGCATGTCCAAGTTCTTCAAAAATCATTGCCCCGGCGCCTTCACCCATGACGAATCCGTCGCGGTCCTTATCAAAAGGACGGGAAGCCGTTGCCGGATCGTCGTTCCTGGTTGAAAGGGCGTGCATGGCGTTGAACCCGCCGACACCAACCATGGTGATGGCAGCTTCGGAACCTCCTGCGATGAAGACGTCCGCTTTGCCAAGACGTATGTAGTTGAATGCATCCACGAGCGCATTGGCTGAGGAGGCACAGGCCGATACAGTTGCAAAATTGGGGCCATGGAAACCGTACTTCATCGAAATATGACCGGCCGTAATGTCGGAAATCATCTTCGGGATGAAGAACGGGTTAAAGCGTGGTGTTCCGTCACCCTGCGCAAAAGCAATTACTTCCGTCGAAAAGGTTTCAAGTCCGCCAATTCCTGAGGCCCAGATAACTCCGACCCTGTCGGGGTCGAGAATTGCCATATCGAAGCCCGCATCCTGCACTGCCTGGTCGGCACACACAATACCGTATTGGGAACAGCGGTCAAATTTCCTGACCTCTTTGCGGTCGAAGAAATCATCTGCATTGAAGTCCTTCAACTCGCAGGCTACCTTGGTTTTGAATTTGGAAACATCGAAACGGGTGATAGGTCCTGCACCACTGATACCGCCAATCAGGTTATTCCAGTATTCTGTTACGGAATTCCCGATTGGTGTAAGTGCTCCAAGACCAGTTACTACAACTCGCCTTAATTCCACGTTTTACAATTTTAGGTTCATTGGTTAATGGATAACCCCGCAAAGTGCGGGGTTAATTTCATTAAAATTAATCCGGGACAAACAACCAGAAGGCTTCGCCAAAATAGTGGCAAGTTTATTTGGTGTTGTTCTCGATATAGGCAATGGCTTCTCCAACCGTGCTGATTTTCTCGGCCTGGTCGTCCGGGATGGCAATATCGAATTCCTTTTCGAATTCCATGATCAGTTCTACTGTGTCAAGGGAGTCAGCGCCAAGGTCATTGGTGAAGCTAGCTTCAATGGTTACTTCACTTTCATCAACACCAAGCTTATCAACGATGATAGCTTTTACTTTTGCTGCAATGTCAGACATGATAATTTTTTTTTGGTTAAACGACTGCAAAGAAAAGAATATTCTTCCTTCCCTCCAACATAATTTAAGAATTTTTAACAGTTAAAAAAATCACAGTCCTGATATTGTGATACTTAAGAAATTTGTAAGGTTTTTACTTTTACCTTTGAACCAACTTTTTAATTTTCAATCAGCGTTTTAACTGTTTTCCGGTTAGGTTTGTTCCGGTATCCCGGAGGTTTTGTATTTTTGCGAAACACCAACGATTTCAATATGCCGCGATTAGCCTTGTTTGCCTCCGGAAATGGTTCGAATGCCCAGCGGATCACCGAGTATTTTGCCGGGCATCCTGCCATCTCCGTCAACCTTATTTTATGCAACAAGCCGGGTGCCTATGTGCTGCATCGCGCCAAAACCCTGGGAATCCCCACCTGTGTATTCGATCGGCACAGCTTTTACGAAACAGGCGAGATCCCCGACCTGCTGAAGAAATACCGGATCGATTACCTGGTCCTTGCCGGGTTTCTGTGGCTGATCCCGCATAACGTGCTTGACGCCTATCCCGCAAAAATCATCAACATCCATCCGGCTTTGCTCCCGAAATTCGGCGGGAAAGGCATGTACGGCATGAAAGTGCACGAGGCCGTGATTGCTTCGGGCGATGCTGAATCAGGAATTACGATTCATTATGTGAATGAACAGTATGACGAAGGAAGCATCATTTTCCAGGCCAGGTGCCCCCTGGCTGCCGGGGATACCCCTGAAATGCTGGCAGAGAAAGTTCATGCGCTGGAATACAGGTATTTTGCGGAGGTGATTGAAGGAATAGTGACAAATGACAAGTGACAAATGACAAGTGACGAATGACGGTTTGTTACAGTCTTTTCCTGAGATTTACGGTTTCTTTTTCGAAGCCGGGTTTTCCCAGGAGGGCGAACATGTTTTTCTTGTAGTCTTCAACGCCAGGCTGGTCGAACGGGTTAACGCCGAGTGTATAGCCACTCAGGGCGCAGGCAAATTCAAAAAAGTAGATCAGGTGCCCGATGTAGTGCTCACTGACGGCAGGCAGCACCAGCCTGATATTCGGAACACCTCCGTCGACATGCGCCAGCATCGTGCCAAGTTCTGCCTGGCGGTTGACATCAGAGAGCCGCATCCCGGAGAGGAAATTCAACCCGTCAAGATTTTCAGGATCCCCGGGAACCACCAGCAGGGATGAAGGTTCACCCACCGAAATCACGGTCTCAAACAGGATCCGCATCCCGTCCTGGATGTATTGTCCCATGGAGTGCAGGTCGCTGGTGAAGGTTACCCCTGCCGGGAAGATGCCCTGGTGCTCCTTGCCTTCGCTCTCGCCATAAAGCTGCTTCCACCACTCGATCACATAGAGCAGGGAGGGTTCAAAAGCCACGAGGATTTCCACGAACTTCCCGCTGCGAAGCAGGATGTTGCGCGCACCGGCATACAGGGCACAGGGATTCAGCTTAAAATCGGCTGATTTCATGGCCACATCGCGCATTTTTTTCGCACCGTCAACCAGGGAAAGGATGTCAAACCCGGCCACGGCGATGGGCAGCAACCCTACAGGCGTAAGCACCGAATAGCGGCCGCCTACGTCATCGGGGATCACATAGGTTGCATATCCTTCGACGTCGGCCAGTTTTTTCAAGGCACCACGGGAGGCGTCGGTGATGGCGAAAATCCGTTTCCGGGCCTCCTCTTTACCATATTTCTCTTCAATGTGTTTCCTGATCAGCCGGAAAGCAATGGCCGGTTCGGTGGTTGTGCCCGATTTGGAGATCACCGCCACGGCATACTCCTTTTTATCCAGCAATTCCAGCAGGTGTGCATGATAACGCTCACTCAGGTTTTCGCCCGCAAAAACTATATATGGATGGCCGGAGCCTCCTTCCAGGTCTTCAAATTCATTTCCCAGCGCTTCAATGACGGCTTTTGATCCAAGATAAGACCCTCCGATCCCGATAACCACGAACAGTTCGGCCATGTGCCTGATCTTTTCGGCATCGGCCTGGATGCGTGCCAGCAGGGAAGCCTCCAGCTGTACCGGAAGGTCCACCCATCCGAGGAAATCATTTCCCTTGCCCGAACGGCTCACCAGCTGGCGATGGGATTCATCCACCTCAGCCTGCATGGCAGACCAGGCCTGGTCATCAATAAAAGATTCAAGCTTGCTTATGTCGACTTCCAGGTGTGTCATGACTTTTCTTTTTTACCTCACCCCCGTCACACTCTCCTGAAGAGAGGGGGAGGAAGTGATTCGGTTAATAATGGCTTTATTTCGGGGAACGAAGGTAATGAGAAGATTGAGACTGCAAAAAAAAAGTGTGCTCACTTGCCGGGAACACACTTTTAAAACCAATAAACAAAATCCTTTTTACTGCCTGGCATTTAATAAATCCAACTGCCAAAATATTTTCATTGAATCAACTTGCGTGGCAAAATTAGTGCATTCAACTGAGCGAAACTGTTAAGGAATATTAATTTACGTTAAAAATTGTTAAAAGGATCAGCACCTTTTTCGATACCTTTGCAACAATGAACCGCCGCGTCATCATTTTTACGATCATTGCCATGACCTTCGCCCTCATCGGGCTGATGGGCATCCAGATTTACTGGATCCAGAGTGCTTCAGCCATCAAGGAGGCAAACTTCCGGCGGAGTGTGAATGAGGCCATGGTGAAAGTGGTGCAGAAAGTGGAGCGGATGGAGCGGAACAAGGCGTTGCTCATCAACCAGTATGAGAACATGCTGAATTTCAACCGCCATCTGCCATACGACAGCGTGCTCACCATCAGTGACCTGGATTCCCTGATCAGGTTGCAACTCAACATCCGCGGGGTAGACACCCGTTATGAGTTTTGCATCTACAAACCCGAACTGCAGGAGTTTTTGATGGAACGATCGCCCAACTTCCGCAAGGAGCTGATCGAAAAAGGGAATGCCTTCATCCTGTTCCAGGCTGATATTTACACCAGTCCCGAGTACCTGCTGATCTATTTCCCGCGCGAAAAGCAGTTCCTGCTCACCGAACTCTGGGGCATGCTGCTGATCTCGATCATCCTGATCATCGTCATCGTCTATTCGTTTATGTACACCATTGCCACCATCTTCCGCCAGAAACGGCTTTCCGAGATGAAAAACGACTTTATCAACAATATGACGCATGAGTTCAAAACCCCGATCTCAACGATCTCTCTTGCCTGCGAAGCATTGAGCGACAAGGAGCTCCGGGGATCGGCCGAATTCCTCGACAGCTACCTCTCCATGATCCAGGAGGAAAACAAGCGGCTGGCCGGGATGGCTGAAAAGATCCTGCAAACGGCTGTGATCGACAAGGGACAGCTTAAGATGAACAGGGAGATCATCGACCTGCACGAGATCATCATCGATGTCATCAAAAACCTGAGGATCCAGGTGGAGATCAAGGATGGCGAAATTACCAGGAGGTTGAAGGCGACGAAGCCGAAGATCGAAGGGGACAAGGTGCATGTTACCAACCTTGTGTACAACCTGCTCGACAATGCCAATAAATACTCCCCCAAGCGGCCCATGATCCGCATCAGCACGGAGAATGCCGGCAACGGGATCGTGATGACCATCGAAGACAACGGCATCGGCATCAGTAAAACCGAGCAAAAGAAGATTTTCGACAAACTTTACCGTGTTCCTACCGGGAATATCCACGAAGTACGCGGGTTCGGGCTGGGACTGAGTTATGTGAAAGCAATCGTTGAGGAGCACCACGGGAAAATCAGCATTGAAAGTGAAGCCAACAAGGGCAGCAAATTCAAGGTTTTCCTCCCGTTTGTGATCAAAGAATAAAATCGTATCTTATGCGTTCATTATAAAAATAATCTATGGATAAAAATCAAACCCGACTGCTGCTGGCCGAAGATGACCGGAACCTGGGTAATATCCTGAAAAATTACCTGGACGCGAAAGGATATGCAACTACCTTGTGCACCAACGGACAGGAGGCGACTGATACTTTTTCAAGGAAAGAGTTCGACATCTGCATCCTCGACATCATGATGCCGGTAAAAGACGGGTTTGCTGTTGCAGCCGAGATCAGGAATGTCAACAAGAAGATTCCAATCCTTTTCCTTACCGCCAAATCCCTGCAGGATGACAAGCTGAAAGGCTTTGAAATCGGGGCGGATGATTACATCACCAAACCTTTCAGCATGGAAGAGCTGCTGTTGCGGATGCAGGCCATCCTGCGCAGGACCGACGAGAGTCTCAAAACATCTGGAAGTGACAGTATTTACAACATAGGCAGTTATGTTTTTGATTACAACCGCCAGACGCTTATCAGCAAGGAAAAGGAGCAAAAGCTGACTTCGAAGGAAGCCGGGTTGCTGAAACTGCTGTGCACCCACGCCAACGATGTGCTCGACCGCCACACCGCCCTGAAGGAGATCTGGAACGCCGACAGCTATTTCAATGCCCGCAGCATGGATGTATACATCGTAAAGTTGCGTAAATACCTGAAAGACGACCCGCGCGTGGAGTTGCTAAATGTTCATGGCGTCGGGTTCAAACTTGTGATGAACACCTAACCCGGAAGGATTGCATGAGACCTGCCACCCAGTTATACATTGTACCCACTCCCATCGGCAATCTCGAAGACATCACCCTTCGCGCCCTGAGGATCCTGAAGGAGGTGGATTTTATCCTGGCAGAGGATACCCGCACTTCGGGGAACCTGCTCAAACACTATGGCATTTCAAAAAAGCTGGTGCCGCACCACCTGTTCAATGAGCACAAGACCATTGAGAACATCGTGGAGCGCCTGCAGGAGGGAGCATCCTGCGCACTGATCAGCGATGCCGGAACACCCGCCATTTCCGATCCCGGGTACCTGCTGGTGCGCGCATGCATCGCGGCGGGACTGCAGGTGGAGTGCCTGCCCGGCCCGACGGCATTCGTTCCCGCCCTTGTCAACTCAGGCATCGCATCCGACCATTTCGTCTTCGAGGGCTTCCTGCCGCATAAGAAAGGACGGCATACCCGCCTCACCGCGCTGGCAGAAGAGGAGAAAACCATGATCTTTTATGAATCGCCCCACCGGCTTGTGAAGGCGCTGACCCAGTTTACCGAATATTTCGGCGAAGATCGCCATGCAAGCGTTTCACGGGAGCTCACCAAGATGTTTGAAGAGAACATCCGCGGTTCACTGAAAGAACTGATCGCCTATTTTGAGAAGAAAACAGTGAAAGGGGAGATTGTAATCGTGGTTGCCGGGAAAGAATGAGGAACTCAAATCAACAAAGCCCATGTGCGGACGTTATTCATTTGCCGTTGAAGATGCGCTGATCCTGGAGCGGTTCGGGCTTAGGGTTCGTACTGCCATCTACAAGGCCCGCTACAACTGCTCCCCAACCCAAAACCTGGCCGTGATCGCCAACGATGCACCCGACACCCTGCAATTTTTCCGGTGGGGGCTGATTCCTTCGTGGACGAAGGCAGCAGCGGGGCACCAGGTACCGCCGGGGCATGGGGTGGCGACGGGGCATGCTGTGGCGACGGGGCATGGGGTGGCGACGGGGCATGGGGTGGCGCCACGGCATGGGGTGGCGCCACGGCATGCCGTGGCGCTACTGATAAATGCGCGGGCTGAAACGGTGGTGGAAAAACCATCGTTTAAAAATGCGTTCCGCAACCGGAGGTGCCTGGTGCCGGCAACCGGGTTTTTCGAATGGAAACGTGGGGAAGGAGAAGCGTCAAGACGCGTCTCTACACCCTATCACATCGGGATGAAGACCGGCGAACCCTTTTGCTTTGCCGGGTTGTGGGACAAATGGATCTCCGGCGACGGGGAGATCATCCATTCGTTCACCATCATCACCACCAGCCCCAACCAGCTGATGGAGCAGATCCACGACCGCATGCCGGTAATCCTGCACCGGGAAGATGAGCAGCGCTGGATCGTTCCGCAACCGGACCCGTCACTGGCGGAACTCCTGAAACCCTATCCTGCGGAGTTGATGGAAGCATGGACCGTTTCAAAACTGGTAAACTCCCCGGCGAATGACGGGGCGGAGATTCTGAGCAGGGAGTTATTCCTGTGACGATGGCGGCTCAAGATAGTCAAGGTCCTTATTGAAGGTCTCTTCCATGAACCAGAGTGATACCAGCGCCAGCACGATGGTGATGATTCCAACGATGGCGGCAGCGCCTTCAAGCCCGAAGGAGCCTTTCAGCGCTTCAAAAGAGAGGGTAATGAGCACGACACCACCCCGCACAAAATTCGGAACGGTGGTGGTCACGGTGCTCCTCAGGTTCGTACCGAATTGTTCAGAGGCGATGGTCACAAATACCGCCCAGTAGCCGATGCTGATCCCCATGACGAATACGAGCGCATAAAAAAGATTCAGCGGGAGGTTGTGGGCATTGAGGTAAACAACGATCAGGCAAGAAGCCAGCAAGATGAATATCAGCACGATGCGTTTCCTTGATTGAAAAACCTGGCTTGAAAAGCCGCTGAGAAGGTCTCCGAGCACCAATCCTGCATAGCAGTACATGATCGATTTCCCGGCAGAGACACTACCGGCAACGCCCAGTTTCACGGCGAATTCAGGGGAGAGCATCACCAGGATCCCAACCACGAACCACATGGGAAGTCCGATGAGAATGCATTGCAGGTATTTGAAAAACCGTTTCCGGTTTGTAAAGAGGCTCAGAAAATCACCTTTTTTGACGGACTTGTTGGATTTTACGGAGGAGAACATGCCCGATTCCAGCATTTTCGCCCTGAGGGCCAGCAGGACCAGCCCCAGCAGCCCACCGAAGATGTAAGCCCACTGCCAGGTAAAATAGTCCCCCACCAGGCCGGCTGTTACGGAACCCAATATCCCGACAGAGGCAACGATGGTCGTCCCGTATCCGCGCGACTCCTTTTTCATGATCTCGCTTACCAGGGTTATGGCAGCCCCCAGTTCACCCGCCAGGCCCACACCGGCAAAAAACCTGGCAAAGGCATATTCCGGAACGGTTGTGACAAAAGCATTGGCAATGTTGGCCACGGAATAGAGCGCGATGGAACCGAACAGCACTGAAAGCCTCCCCTTTTTATCTCCCAGGATGCCCCAGATAATTCCGCCAATGAGCATCCCGATCATCTGCATATTCAGCAGGAACATCCCTTTCGAAACAAGTTCATCGCCCGTGATCCCCAGGCTCTTTAAACTCGGGATGCGCACGATGCCATATAAAACCAGGTCGTACATATCGACAAAATAACCAAGCGAGGCAACCAGGACGGTGAAATTAAAAGCGGGTCTGATGTGGTCCCATGACCACGGGATGTTTTTATTCATCTTTTGTGTTTGGATATGGGCAGGTAACGGGGGACAGTTTTTGTGCAACGGAACCTCCCGGTGAGTGTAGCTGTCGGGACGGGTCCCTGACCCGTCCTGACAGCCCAGCCGGACGGGTCCGGGACCCGTCCCGACAACATGAATAATTTTATTGACGGAGCATTTTTACGGTAGTTGTATTATAATTACTTGTTACCTTGACAAGGTAGATGCCCCGGGGCAACGCCTGGAGGGAGAATGTGTGCTTAAAGCCTGACAAACCCGGTTCCCTGAGTTTACGTTCACCAAGCATCCCGAACACTTCAACCTCATACGATCCGTCAAACCCTGAATCGTCCCACTCAAGCGTGAAATTTCCGTTGTTCGGGTTAGGGTATAACTTAAAGGTACCTTTCCCGGTGAGTTGAGGGCGATCTTCAGTGGTTAAAGTGGTGTTTCCCATCGATGAAGGTGACTGGTTGCAGTAGTGGCCGGCTGATGCCAGGTACCCGTGAAGGTATCCCCCCGGGTTCACATTGACACCCGGGAAGAGCAGTATATTCTGGCCGGCAACAAGGGTAGCCCTGCCCCCGGGCTGGACAACAAACTGCGTCCCGTTCCCGGCCACCCGGATTGTTTGTGTTGCATTGTAACAGGGAATCTGTCCGTCACCGATGGTTATATCCTGGAGGGAGATGACCGGGTACTCCACAATGGCAATATCATCGATATACAGGTTGTTTCCCCACCCTGTGATCCCCTGGAATTTAATCCTTACCGAATTGTTCACATACGGCTGAAGGTCTATTGAATCCAATCGCCAGTCGGATGAAACAGCCGGGACAAAGGCATCGGTCTGATCAGGCCCTGTGGCCAGGTCGGTGCCGGATTTGTCGTACAGCGGGGTTGGTTCCCAGGTAGTGCCGCAGTCGGGGGAGATGAAGATCTTCAACCCGTCGCTGTATCCCGGGCCCCACCTGCGGTAAGCCACCCTGAATTTCAGCCATGGGTTCAGGGTGCCCTGCAGGTTCACTGGGTTCATGTTCATTTCATCTGTCTCGCCGGGGGCGTTGTAATTATAGAAATCTATAAATGCAGATTTTGTTCCGGAAGGGCTTCCGCCGGTTGCTACAATTTCCCATGTTCTCCCGGAGTCGGGGTTATAAATGGTCCAGCCATCCGGGAACGTACCTGATTCAAAAGAAGTTGTGAAAGGCGGAATGGGTCCTCCTGCAAGAATGACCGTATCTGCAGCATTGGAACCAAACGCATTTGTGCTGGTAAGGGTTACCGTATAGGCGGTATTGTCTGAAAACCGGACCTGGGGGTTGCGGGAGGAGGGTGTTGTTGAATTCATAAAAACCACGGTGTTTGGCGAAAAAGACCAGTTCCATGATGTTGGCACATTCAGGGAAAGATCGGTGAACTGCACCGTTTGCAGCGGGCATGGCGATAACGGGCTGTAGGAGAAGTTGGATACCGGCGGTGAATTTGGCGGTGAATAGAGATCTGATTTCCAGAGGCCACGGCCATAGGTGGCCACCATAATTTTGTTGTTGGCAGGATTTGCATTGTAGTAGATTTCAAGTTCCCTCACATCCACCACCGGGAGCCCGCTGCTGAAATTGACCCAGCCGGGCATGCCGGAATTCCTGTAAAGGACGCCGGTCTGGGTCCCGATATACAGTCCTTCGGAACTGTTTTTTTCATATACGATGGCATTGACAGGGATGTCGGGAAGTGTCCCGGGAACCAGGTTCCAGGTGGCACCTTTATCGGTGGACTTGTACACCCTGTATTCTGCGGTGGCGTAGAGTGTATTGGGCTCCGTGGGATGGGCTTCCAGGTCGGATGGCGTAAACCCTCCCGGGAGCGTGCAGGAGATCCAGGCCGGGAAATCGGCGTTCGCATTTTCAGTCCGCTGAAGACTTCCCCAGCGGACGACGTACAACAGGTCAGGGTTGGCCGGGGATTGCTCCAATACGGAACATTCTGCTGTTTCATCGGCGGATATTTTCGTCCAGGCAGGCGTATTCGACTGAACATCATTGCACCGCCACACATTTTTATACCCGACGAACATCTTTTTCGGATCTGTTTCACCCAGGATAAAGGGGGTGACCCATCCGCCGGATTCGTCGATTCCGAAAACCCCGCCGCCGGCAATCTGCATTTCACCGGCATTGTTGAATTTCCTGAAGATCGATCCAAAATAGATGGTATGATAGGTATAAGCGGCATTCTGGAAATCGACCGCGCATTCCATCCCGTCGCCACCGCCGGTAGCCACCCACCCCGAGGCGGTATTTGTATAAGTCCCGTTGTCCTGGAAGCCATTGATGGTTTTGGCAGGATCGGTCTGGCTCTGGCCGATCTTGTATATTTGCCCGATGGTCATTCCTACCGTGCAATCGGTCCATGCCGTGCCCCCGTTGGCGGTGTAGTAGATACCCCCGTCGTTGCCGGCATAGAGCCTCCCGTTGGCCGGTGAAAAACCCAGGAAGTGGCAGTCGGCATGCACTGCCGGAACGCTGCACCCCCCGTACCACTGGGAACTGATCGCCCAGGTTATCCCGCCGTCCGTGGATTTCCACACGTTCACGCCGCCAACATACACAGTGGCAGCACTGTTCGGATCGGCCGTGATCACAAGGTCATACCAGCCCTGCCCGCCGGTATCGCTGCCATCGCACGACCAGTCAAGGATATTGGGGGAGGTTGACCGGGTTGAAAACGTCAGCCCCGCATCAACCGAGAGATAAACCCCTTTATAGCCGCTGGAGTTGTCGGATTGCAGGAAATAAACATAATCCGGGTTTGCCGGGGTCACTGCTATTGCCCCCCGCTGGCCTGAGGTCAACCCTGAGGTAATATGTGTAAAGGTGAGCCCGTTGTTTGAAGACCTGTAAAATTCCGAAGATGATTCCGCATACACGACATTCGGATTGCCCGGTTTGAAACAGATATCCTGGAAATAGCCTGAAAATGTCTGGCTCCAGCTGGATCCTCCGTTGACAGACCTGTAGATCCCTTCTGTAGTGGCTGCCAGGAAGACCAGGGCATTCGTGGGATGCTGGATCATTTTGCATACGGTGACATTGCCCATGCCGGTGTTTGATTGTACCCAGGAGATGCCGCCATCGGCACTTTTAAACACACCCATCCCCGGGGCGTCGCCATGATCACGGTCGCCTGTACCCATGAGGATCGTTGCAGGGTTTGAATAATCGACAGCAATGGCGGAAACGCCAATGGTCGGCATGTTATCGGTGGTGGTGCTCCAGGTGGCGCCGTTGTCATTCGTCAGCCAGAAACCGCCCGACGGAGAACCGACATACAGTTTGTTTTGATCGGTGGGATGGAATGCGACCACATTCAGCCTGCCAAGCCCGAGGTACCCTGCAGGCCCAGGCGCCGGGATGGACGCAGGCCCGAGCGAAATCCAGCTTCCGCCGGGACTGCGGTTTGGCTGGTTAAACCGGTTAAACTTATACCATTCCCTGTAAACCGCGTCGGGTGATGGTTTGGTGCCATCCGGGGATACCCGGCCACCCATGATATACTGCCATCTTTTAAAGACTTTCCAGCCGCAACCCCTGGTGACAGGCCGGTTTTTCCAGAATTTTTCAAAGGCACTGACGGTTGAAAAGTAATTTGCGGCAGGATCCTGCATCATCCTGATCCAGTAAGGATAATTCGCCGTATCGGCCGGCGACGGCCTGTTGCCGGTCTGTGCCCCCAGGTTGGATACACTGAAAAGGCAGCATGAAAAAATGACCAGGAAATTCCGGAAGTAAAAGTGCTTTTTCATTGGTGGATGGATGAAATTACTACTCCGATTTTGACAGTATTACAAAATTAGGAATTAATAGTTTCAATATAAAGATCTTCCACTTTTTTTCGTGCCCACGGCGTTTTCCGCAGAAAAGTCAGGCTTGATTTGATGCTCGGGTTCTCAAGAAAACAATTGATCCTGATGAGCTTGTACAGGTCTTCCCATCGGTACAGGGTAAGGAGATGCCTCAGGATCACCTCAAGTGTCACCCCATGCAAGGGGTTATTCGGCTGAGCATTTGTCATTTGTCATTCGTCATTAAATCAACAGGTTGCACCCCCTCGCATCCGACGCTTCAAACCGGCCGAGAACTTCAAATTGTCCGTCGTAGTGCATGCGCCCCAGGTCCTGGGTGGCGATGAAACTGCATGAGTCCTGGTTGGCCAGGTCGATGATGTTGATGCCACCGGTTTCCCCGGTGCCGACATAACTCAGCGGATCATTGGTATCCCTTATCAGGACCTTCATCCACGACGGTGTTCTGAAACGTCCTTCGCCCTGCGACCATGCCTGCGACAGCAATTCCGTCATGCCATACTCCGAATGGATCTGCTCGACACCCAAAGCGGGGCAAAGGAGTGAGTGAAGCTCTTCGCGGGTGATTTCGGTGCGATGTCCTTTCATCCCCCCGGTTTCGATCACAATGAGCGGGGTATAATCCCCGGGATAGTTGTTGGCAAAGTCGACCAGGGCATAGGTAAGGCCGATCAGCACAACTTTTTTGTTCCTTGCGCGCCGCTGACGCAACCGGGCGCTTAACCCCGAATGGCTGGCAAGGAAAAACCCGTTTTCGGGGCTGCTGCTTAAATCCATGAGCTTCTGGATCATGTATACCAGTGATGAATCGGGAGCCTGTTCGGGTGTTGGGGTGAGGGCCAGGAACTGAACATCCTGCGGGTCCCCGTAGCACTGCTCAAATCCCTTCACGAAAGAACGGCGGTATATGGTAAGATCGGTTACCAGGTGGCGGCTGCGGACCATGCCGGTCGTGCCGCTGCTTCTGAAAATGGCCTGGGGAGGCACATTGCCGCAAACAACATCGTGCGTCTTGAAAAATTCGATCGGAAGAAAAGGAATATCCTCAACCCTGGTGATGTTTTCAATGCGGATTTTCCGCGCATCAACAAAATCATGGTACACCAGGTTCTGGGCATATTGATACCGGAACAACTCCAGGGCATAAAGCGTGAACTCACGTTCAGAAGAAATTCCAAAGATTTTTTCTCTTGATTCCATTAAAAATATTTTAGTCAAAGATCAAAGGATAACATTCATCAGGTCACCGGTTCACCGGTTCAACGGTTTACATTTTTACCTGTTTTCCCTTCCACTTTTTTTTGTACTTTTACAGCCGCAAAGGTACTGAATTAACCTCGCCCCTTTTCATGATGTTTTATCGCAAATATAAAGCTTTTCGCAATTACTTCTTTGCTGCCCTGGCTATCGGGGGGCTGTTGTTTTCGTCGTGCATGAAAAAAGAGGTCTATCCTGAAATTCCTGAAATCGCCTTCCAGAGTTTTTACCTGGAGTTCGATACCGGGCTGTATGCCACACGCGGATTTCTCACCATCTCGTTCAAAGACGGGAATGGCGACATCGGGCTACGGACCAATCAAAAGGAGCCTCCGTTCGATACCGGAAGTGTCTATTATTACAATTATATTATTGACTATTACGAAATGCAAAACGGCACCTTCGTAAAAGTTCCGCTTGATCCTTCCTTCAATGCACGGATCCCGTATCTCACCCCCAACGATCCCAACAAGGCCATCAAAGGAATCATTGTCGACACCCTTCCCTTAAACCCATTGCCATTGCACGACACGGTTAAATTCAAATTCTTCATTTACGACCGGGCCCTGAACAAAAGCAATGTGGATTCCACGCCACCCATCATTCTCAGGAGGCGTTAAGGGCACATGGAACGGATTTACGCTGACCGGAAATACATCATTATCGGGTTTTTCCTGCTGATCGGGTTTTTCTACCTGGCCCGCCTTTTTTATGTGCAGATACTGGTTGATAAATACATTCTTTCGGCCAACAACAATGTGCTGCGTTACGTCACCCAATACCCTGCGCGCGGGCTGGTGTTTGACCGCAACGGGAAACTGCTGGTTTACAACGAGGCGGCTTACGACCTGATGGTGATCCCGCGCCAGGTGAAAAACCCGGATACCATGGCACTTTGCCACCTGATCGGCATTGACAGGGAGGAGTTTATCAACCGGTTGCAAAAGGCCAGGAGCTATTCGCCCTACCGCCCCTCCATCTTTGAAGCCCAGATCACCCGCGACAGCTATGGGTTCCTGGAAGAGAAGCTCTTTCTTTTCCCTGGATTTTATGTGCAGTCGCGCACCCTGCGGAAATACACCTACCCGGTGGCGGCACACACCTTCGGGTACATCGGCGAAGCCGGGCCCGACGTGATTGAAAAGAACCCCTATTACCGGTCGGGCGACTACATCGGCATCAACGGGATCGAGAAATCCTACGAGGATATCCTGCGTGGTAAAAAAGGGATGAAGATACGGGTGTTTGATGTGCTGAACCGCGACAAGGGCAGCTTCCGTGACGGAAGATACGATACCACTTCCGTGGCCGGCACCGACCTCTACTCTTCGCTTGACGCCGAGTTGCAGGAATACGGCGAGCTGCTTATGACCAACAAGAAAGGCAGCATTGTCGCCATCGAGCCCCAGACAGGAGAGATCCTGTGCATCATCTCAAGTCCGTCGTACGACCCGAACCTCCTTGCGGGAAACATCCGGAAAAAAAATTACACAAAACTGCTCCAGGATACCGTGTTTGTGCCATTGTTCAACCGTGCGCTGATGGCGATGTATCCGCCGGGATCGACCTTCAAGCTGGTGGATGCGCTGGTGGGGCAGCAGGAAGGGGTGCTGTTCCCCGACACACGTTATGCCTGCGCCGGGGGATTCCCGCTGGGCAACGGCAAAAAGGTGGGGTGCCACCCCCATCCCTCTCCCCAGGACCTGATCGGTGCCATCCAGATATCGTGCAACGCCTATTTCTGCCGTGTGTTCAAATCGATCATCGATAAGAAATCGTACCTCAATACACGCCAGGCTTATGAAAGCTGGCGCAAGGAGGTGATGAGTTTTGGTTTTGGGAAAAAACTGGGGATCGACATCCCCGGCGAACTTAACGGGAACATCCCCACGCCGTCATATTACGACCGCTATCACGGCGTAAATCGCTGGCGTTCAATGACAATAATTTCCCTTGCCATCGGCCAGGGCGAGATCGGCATCACGCCGATGCAGCTGGCCAACCAGGCTGCCCTGATATCGAACCGGGGTTGGTTTTACACCCCGCATGTCATCCGGGCAATCGGTCGCAAAGACAGCCTGAATGAAGCCTACAGCACAAAACACAAGGTTCTTGTTGATCAGCGGTACTTCGACGTGGTGATTGAAGGGATGGCAAACGTGGTAACCGGGGGAACGGGAAGGGTAGCCCTGCTCGACAGCATCGTCATTTGCGGAAAGACTGGCACCGCACAGAATCCGCACGGGAAAAACCATTCGCTCTTCATTGCGTTTGCTCCCAGGGAAAACAGTAAGATTGCCATATCGGTGGTGGTTGAGAATGCAGGTACCGGCGCTTTATGGGCCGCCCCGATCGCCAGCCTTATGATTGAAAAATACCTTAACCGTACCGTCAAGCGTAAAGATCTTGAGGACCGCATCGTCAGCGGAAACCTGATAAACGGAAAACAACCAGAAAGTGAGAGAGGACAAGGGAATATTTTACCGGATTGACTGGGTAGTTGTGGGGCTCTACCTGGCGCTGGTCTTCATTGGCTGGCTGAACATCTATGCCGCAGTGTATAACGAAACCCACAATCACATTGTCGACCTGACACAGAAATATGGCAAGCAGATGATCTTCATCATCGCTGCCATCCTGTTGGCCATGGGGATCCTGATCATCGATCCGAAGTTTTTTTCACAGTTTGCCTGGTTCATCTATGGATTTTTCCTGTTCATGCTGGTGATTGTGATCTTTTCGGGGCGTGAAGTTGCCGGTTCTAAAGGATGGTTTGCCATCGGCGGGTTCGGCATCCAGCCTGCAGAATTTGCAAAAATGGCTACAGTGCTGGCGCTCGCCAAATACCTGAGCACACTGGATGTAAGCATTGCCAAATTCCGCAGCCTTGTAATTGCCTCAGCAATTATCCTCGTCCCCGCAGTAGTCGTATTGCTGCAACATGACACCGGATCGGCCATCGTGTTCCTGGCGCTGGTGATCGTTCTCTACCGGGCGGGACTCACCGGGTTCATCCCGCTGGCCTTTATCGTGCTGCCCGTGCTGGGTGTCGTGGCACTCCTGGTGCCCAAACTGATCCTTGTGGCTGTCCTGCTGATGACAGCCGGGGGGGCCTACTTTTTCAGCAACAGGAAACTGCGCTCCATCATGCTGATCAGCGCGATATTTCTTGGTTCGGTGGGATTTGTGTTTTCTGTTGATTATGCCGTGAACAACATCCTCGAGCCGCACCAGCGCAACCGGATCCATGTGTTGCTCGGGCAGGATGTAGATCTCAGGGGAGCCGGATACAATGTGAACCAGTCGCTGATCGCCATCGGATCGGGCAGGTTTTTCGGGAAAGGGTTTTTACAGGGCACGCAAACCAAGTACAATTTTGTGCCGGAGCAGAGTACCGACTTTATCTTTTGTACCGTGGGCGAAGAGTGGGGTTTCATGGGATCAGCGCTCCTGGTGGTCATTTACATGAGCCTTTTCGTGCGTATCATCTTAATGGCCGAACGACAGCGATCGCGGTTCAGCAGGTTTTATGGCTATGGACTGGCTTCGATCCTCTTCTTCCACTTTGCCATCAACATAGGGATGACCCTCGGCCTGGTGCCGGTTATCGGCATCCCGCTGCCTTATGTGAGTTACGGAGGTTCGTCGCTGTGGGCCTTTACCGTATTATTATTTATCTTTATCCGCCAGGACTCTTACCGATACGATCTCGTGTAAATTTCGCCGTGAAGAAAAAAACAACATCCCCGGTCCGGACCATCCATGTGAAGAACATGACCTGCAGCTGCTGCATTCATTTGCTGCGTAAGGAACTTGCCATTGACGGTGTTGATATCCAGGATATTAAACTTGGTTTGCTGAGCCTTTCCATTGACACCAAAAAGATTACGTGGAAAAAGATTGAGACGATGCTCGAGGGTTACGGGTTTGAGATCATCCGGGATAAGGAGAAGATGCTGGTTGAACAGATCAAACAGGCCGTGGTTGACCTTGTGCACAACTCCACGTACAATGCGATGGTGCGCAACTCCGACTACCTGGTTGAGCGGTTTGGCATGTCGTATCCCTATATTTCCTCGCTTTTTTCGAGGCACGAAAACACAACCCTCGAAAAATTCACCATCCTTCATAAGATCGAAAAGGTGAAGGAACTCATCGAATACGGGGAACTCACACTTAGCGAAATCGCTTACATGATGGGATACAGCAGTGTTCAATACCTTTCGACGCAGTTCAAATCAGTAACAGGGATTTCGGTAACCGAGTACCGGGTAACACCGGCTTACAACCGCGCCGGGCTCGACAAGTTAACTTTTGTTGAATAATTTACAACAAAGTATGATTATCATAAAATTTCATACAATGTTTTTTAAATTTCGTAACATTCGGGCTGCCGGATGTCTGTATCATTGCATTATCGATGCAGGCAGATGCCATGGCATGTGCCCACATAAAAAACAATAACCTATGAAACTACAAAAAAATGTCGCTGTCAGTGAGGCCGGGTTGCTTTTCAACCCGGTAACCGGTGAATCCTTTTCGGTGAACCCCATCGGGGTGGAGGTACTGAACCTCATCCGTGCAGATAAAAGCCCTGAGCAGATCAGCAATGCCATCCTCGAAAAATATTCAACCGACCAGGTCACCTTCGAACAGGATTACAACGATTTTGTCAGCATCCTTGAACATCACAACCTCCTTGACAGACATGAAGAAACGAAAGCTTAATATTGCCGTCACCGGGCTGAATGCCATCGACTCGCCGGGGCCCGGCGTCTCTGTGATCAGGGCGTTGCGCGAGGCGGCATCCTTCGATGTGAACATCATCGGGCTTTCATATGAATCGCTCGAGCCGGGCATCTACATGCACGATATCGTTGACCGGACCTATTCCATCCCCTATCCCGTGGCCGGCACCGATACGTTGCTTGCACGGATGGAATATATCCATGGCAAGGAGCAACTCGATGTCATCATCCCAAACTTCGATGCCGAACTTTACCCGTTTATCAAGCTGGAGGCAAAACTCAGGACAATGGGGATCCACATGTTCCTTCCCACGATGCACCAGTTCGAGGAGCGGCACAAGGTGAATCTCAACGATTTCGGAAAAAAATACAACATCAGCGTCCCAAAAAGCAAGGTGATCTACGACCTGAATACGGTACACAGTCTTCCTTCTGAATTTTCCTTCCCGATGATCGTCAAGGGAAAGTTCTACGATGCCTCCATCGCTTACAGCATTGAGCAGGTGAAGAGTTATTTCAACAAGATCAGCGCCAAATGGGGGCTTCCGATCATCATCCAGGAGTTCATCCATGGCACCGAATTCAACGTGACCGGACTCGGTGACGGTAAGGGGAACACCATCGCGGCCGTGCCAATGCGCAAGCAATACATCACCGATAAGGGCAAGGCATGGGGCGGCATCTCCATCTCCGATGAAAAGATGCTTGACATGACCCGGAAATTTCTGAAAAACACCAAATGGCGCGGTGGGTTCGAACTTGAACTGATGAAAAACAAGGACGGCGAACTCTACCTGCTTGAAATCAATCCCCGCCTGCCCGCCTGGATCTACCTGGCTGTAGGCGTGGGGCAGAATATCCCTGAAGCCCTGGTCAACCTGGCCATGGGTGAAAAAGTCAAACCGTTTGCGACCTACGACGTCGGGAAGATGTTCATCCGCTATGCATGGGATATGATCGTTGACCGTGAAGAATTTGAGCAGATCAGCGTTTACGGCGAATTGTAACACAAATGAATATCGAATATTGAACAACGAATTTTGAACTATGAATAAAATAAGATATGAACGCCCGGTGATTAAAAAACTTGAGACCGGCATGCCCAATAAATTCGGGACAAGAACTGAGTATGAACCAATGACGCACATCGACGGAAATTCCGTGAGCAACCTCGTAAAAGAGTATGGTTCTCCCCTTTTCGTCCTCTCTGAAACCACCATTCGCAACACCATCAAAAAGGCCAGGAAAGCATTTGAAACGCGTTACCCGAAGGTCCAGTTTGCCTGGTCGTACAAGACCAATTACCTGAACGCCGTTTGTAACATTTTCCACCAGGAAGGATCGTGGGCTGAAGTGGTTTCGGGCTTTGAATACGACAAGGCGATCAACCTGGGAGTGGATGGCCGGAAGATCATCTTCAATGGCCCGGACAAAAGCGAAGCCGACCTCACGAAGGCGATCAACAACGATTCCCTGATTCACATCGATCACCTTGATGAGTTGTATTCCATCTCGGAACTTTCAGAGAAACTGAAAAATCGTCCGAGGGTGGCCATCAGGGTAAACATGGATACGGGTGTATATCCAATGTGGGACCGGTTTGGCTTCAACTACGAAAACGGCCAGGCCTGGGATGCCCTGAACAAGATCATGCAATCGGGAAAAATGGAACTCGTCGGTCTTCACTGCCACATAGGCACCTTTATGCTTTCGCCTTTTGCCTATGGCATCGCCGCCTCAAAACTGGCGGAACTGGCGCTTGCCGTCGAGCTTAAGTTCAAACACGAGATCAAATACATCGACATGGGAGGCGGGTTTGCTTCAAAGAATACGCTGAAAGGCTCATTTCTCCCCGGAAGCGATACCAATCCTTCGTTTGATGATTTCGCGGAAGCAATTTCCTCGGCCCTGGTCAACAGCAATTTCAAAAAAGACAAATTGCCTCTGCTTATCCTTGAGACAGGGCGCGCATTGATTGACGAAGCCGGTTACCTGCTGGGATCGGTGATCTCGAACAAGCGTTCCAGCACAGGCCGGCGCAATACGATTCTCGATATCGGGGTAAACATTCTGTTCACGGCATTCTGGTATGATCATAAAATCACCCCGGCACAGTCGTTCACGCAATATACTGAAGACACCTGCCTGTATGGCCCGCTCTGCATGAACATTGACGTGATCCGTGAAAGCACCAACCTGCCGCTTCTTAACAAGGGCGAGCATGTGGTGATACACAATGTCGGTGCATACAATATGACACAGTGGATGCAGTTTATTACCCTGCGCCCCAATGTCGTGCTGATCGATGTCAATGAAAAACCACACCTGATCCGCAGCAAGGAGTCGCTCGAGAACATGAACAGCATGGAGCACATGCCGGGTCACCTGGCAAACTTCACCAGGTAATTGAAAACCATGCTATGCTCTGATGGATGGAATGTGTTGATTTTCCGGAATAACAGCTGCCTGTTCTTCAAATCGTAAATCTCAAATCGTAAATCGTAAATCCTATTGACTTATAAAAGCCTGACCTCCACCTTTCCTTCATTTCTGTCCAGCATCCTGAACAGCTACACCCAGATCTTCTTTTCGAACAGCCGGGTGTTTTCGCTGATCCTGATCGTGGTGTCATTTTTCGATTTCTGGGCAGGGGTGAGTGGTGTGATCGCAGTCATGGTCACCAACATCTTTGCCTATCTCATCGGGTTCAACCGTTTCAACATAAAAAAAGGATACTACGGATTTAACAGTCTGCTGGTAGGACTCGGGCTGGGAGTATATTACCAGCCAGGGACGGAGTTTTTCATCGTACTTGGTTTTGCCGCACTCCTCACCCTTTTCCTCACTCTTTTTCTTGAAGGGGTTATCGGGAAATATGGCTTACCCTTCCTTAGCCTCTCGTTTTTACTGGGAACATGGCTGGTAAGCCTTGCCACAAGGCAATTCACTTCGCTTCATGTGAGCGAACGGGGCATCTATATGACCAATGAGATGTTCATGATCGGCGGGCAACACATGGTGGCCTCCTACAACTGGCTTACCGACCTTGGGCTGCCTGAATCGATACAGCTCTATTTTACCTCACTCGGGGCCATTTTTTTCCAATACCATCTTTTGGCCGGAATCCTCATATCCATTGGATTGCTGGTTTATTCGCGCATTGCCTTCATCCTTTCGCTGGTTGGCTTCTTTTCAGCTTATGCCTATTATAATTTCATCAGTGCCGATATCCATGAACTCAGCTACAGCTTTATCGGTTTCAATTTTATTCTCACTTCGATCGCCATCGGGGGATTTTTCATCATCCCGTCGAAGTGGTCGTTTCTCTGGGTAATCCTGCTGACGCCGATTGTTTCGATCATCCTGACCAGCACGCAGGCGATATTTTCGATCTTTCAGCTGTCGGTTTATTCGCTGCCTTTCAACATCGTCGTAATGTTGTTCCTCTATTCCCTGAAGTTCCGTGAACGCTTCTTTGACAAACCGGAACTGGTTGCCTACCAGCAGTTTTCTCCTGAAAAAAATCTTTACTCACATGTGAACTACAAGGCACGGTTCGGGAAATCACTCTATTTCCCCTTTGTCCTGCCCTTTTGGGGGGAATGGAAGGTAACACAGAGTCACAATGGCAAATTCACGCACCAGGGCGACTGGCGCCACGCCTGGGATTTTGAGATAACCGACGACGAAGGCCTCTCATACAGCGGTGACGGGAACAGCCGGGAAGATTATTTTGCATACGGCAAACCGGTCGTCGCCCCTGCCGATGGTTATGTTGAAGAAATTATTGATGACATTGATGAGAACGAGATCGGCAATGTTGATCTCGAACACAACTGGGGGAACACCATCATCCTTCGTCATATTGACCAGCTCTATTCCAAAATATCACATTTGAAAAAAGGGAGCTTCAAAGTGGCTGCCGGTGATGCCGTAAAAAAAGGACAGGTTCTTGCAGCCTGCGGAAATTCAGGGCGTTCGCCTGTACCACATATTCATTTCCAGCTCCAGGGCACACCGTATATTGGATCACGAACGCTTGATTATCCGTTCAGCCATTACATCCGGCATAAAAGCGGTGTTTTCGAGTTGAGATCATACGAATCGCCCGAGAACAATGTGATGGTTTCGAACATCAGCAAAAACACATCCCTTGAAAAGGCATTTCATTTCATCCCCGGGCAGGAATTCAAATTCAGGGTTACACCCGGCAGCGGGAAGGAATACCAGGTTGATTGGGAAGTTATGGTTGATGCCGTGAATCAAACCTATATTTATTGTGATAAAACAAAATCAAGGGCCTGGTTCCGCAACGATGGCGACATTCATTACTTCACCTATTTTGAAGGAGACAAGTCATCGCTGCTTTTTAAATTTTTCCTCGGCGCCTACAAGGTGATGATGGGCTATTACCGGAACCTCCTGGTAAAAGACCAATACCCCGTGAACACGTTCAATAACCAGTTTGTCGGACTGATCCAGGATTTCCTGGCACCGTTCATTCTTTTCACCCGGTCGGAATACAGCCTGAAGTACCTGGGAATGGATGATGCACTTATGCAAACCAACATCCGCCTGCGATCAGAAATATCAGCCAGGATCGGCAAACACCAGGTACGGCAAATGGCGTGTGAGATGTATATCGGAACCCAGGGACTCGAGCGGTTCGTCATCCTCGAAAATGAAACAGAAACCGAGGTTAAACTTGTAAGCGGCCGATGAAATACAGCCTTATCTTCATCCTTGTATTGTCGGCAACTCTTGCGGGGAGGCCATTGATGGCCTCCACCAAACTTGATTTCACCACCGTGGACATGCTTACCTACCGTTGTTTCCAGGAGAAAAAATGGGACAGCGTAATCGTGGTCGGCAAGCAGGCGCTGCGGCAGAACATAGATTATTACTATCTCCGGGTTCGGATGGGAATCTCCTATTTTGAAAAGGCAGATTATTTCCCGGCAGCCACCCACCTGAAAAAAGCGAGGCAGTTCAATTCGGGTGATGCGTTCGTGGCCGATTATTTATACAAGACATATGCGTATTCCAACCGGCATGAGGAAGCAAGAATCCTGAGAGCGGCAATGCCAGTGAAGGAGCAGGACACAACCCTGTTATCACATGGATTCCTTCAACAGGTTCATTTTGAAACGGGCTATACCATCAGCAGCAACAGGGCGCCCGACAACCTTGCCACCCTGATGGATACCGACAGTATCTACGGGGAACAGGACCTCTATGGCAACAGCATGTACAGCAGCCTGGCGCTGAAACTGAAGATCACCAACAGGCTAGGCTTATCACTGGCATTCAATTACCTTAATTTTGCAAAGACGAAATATATCCAATATGGCCGTGTTGAAGATCAACTTCAAAACATTGCCGACTCTTCATGGGGCAAATTTTACCACTACACATTTCCGCGGGTTGTCTACGACACCTCCTTTACCTATCATGTAACCCAGTACGAAGGCCACATCGGTGCCACGGCTGTGCTGCCGTGGGGGCTTAAAGTCATGCCGGCATTCCATTTTATTCATGTCAGTTACCCGGTTATCAGCAGCAGCTATCAATTGCAACGGGTCACCGACACTGGCTATTTTACTGCTGCCGACGGCAAATACACAACTTTCCCGTTCGACCGCATCATATACTCCTATTCAAGTAATGATACATCATTCAATAATTTCGTTGCAGCCTTGCGGCTTACCAAAGATGCCGGCATATTCAGCATCGGGGTTCACGGGAGCTGGTCAAACCTGAACGGGAAGAAGCAGAAACAGGTTGGTGCCTCCCTGACCTGTTACCCCCTCGGTAACCTTGATTTTTACGGAACCACCACCTTCACCGGCTTCATGCAGGGGAAAGTCAAACGATTGCTGCTCAGCCAGGTTTTGGGAGCGAAAATTACACCGTGGATGTGGGGTGAAGCAAATTTTTATTACGGCGACTATACCAATGCCAATATTTTCAATGGTTCGATCGTTTACAACAACAGCGATATCATCGATTACCGCGCCGGGGGCACCCTGGTCTTCCTGATTGGGAAACATATGCAGTTGTCACTGATTTACCAGTATTTCCGAAAGGAGAGCACACAGATTTATTACGAGAACACCGTGGATCCGGATACCCACGAAACAACACAAAGTCAGCAAACCAGGAATAATCCCTATAACACAAACACACTAATCGGAGGAATCACATGGAAGTTTTAACGAAATACAAAGTCACAAGGTCACAAAGTCACAGAGTCACAAAGTCACAAGGTCACAGAGTCACAAAGTTACAAAGTCACAAGGTCATAAATTTTCGCTGTTTTGCTGTTTCGTTTTTTTTCATTGCTTCAATGAGCCTGTTCAGCCAGACGAACTACCCCACCCTGCAGGATGCTTTTGGCAAAAGCCATCTGTATGAATCACGGGGGAATTTCACCGACGCCATTTCGGTCCTGAAATCCGTGTACCAGGAAGATTCCTACGAAACCAACCTGCGCCTGGGGTGGGTAACATACCTGGCCGGTCTTTTTACCGAATCATCCGCCTATTATCAAAAAGCCATAAAACTCAAACCTTATGCGATCGAACCCAAACTCGGGTTTGCCAACCCTGCCTCCGCGCTGGGGAACTGGGACCAGGTTATTTCCCAATACAATGATATCCTGGCGATCGACCCCCAGAATACGACTGTGAATTACCGCATGGGATCCATCTATTATGGAAGGAAAGACTATGCCAGGGCTGAGAAATACCTGGAAAAGGTGATCAACCTCTACCCTTTTGATTATGACAGCATGATCCTCTATGCATGGACAAATTTCAAACTCGGGAAATTACGCGAAGCACAGGTGATGTTCAACAAGGTGCTCCTGAATAAACCCACGGATACTTCAGCATTGGAAGGGCTGGGGTTGATCAAATAACAGCCAAAAGGTAATACCGAAAAGTGAGAATTTTCAAAATCCTATGGCTGAATGATGGCGCTGATCGGCCACGGTTCCTGGCTTTGAAGGAAATAGACAGTCACCTCATCGAGTTGCTGATATTCACGGTAAAGTCCGTCGTTTGTATTTGTGTTGGGAACCGGGATGCCATTCTGTGTTAGCCCGGCCAGTGTCAGGAACCGCATCATATCGGCCGGCGTCTCAAATCTTATCCTGGCAAAATAGATCAGGAAGTCGGGATTCGGCAGCGAGATGGCATACATTCTAAACCGGACAGTCAGGAACATCTCCTGGAATGGATAAACACTGTTCTCAAGTCCTGTCGTCCCCTGCATATACACCAGGCTTTTCCTGGCTTTTTTCAGCCGGGGCTGATTGAAGGGATCGGGAAGCGCAAACACCTGCTGTATGTTCTTTTGCATGATGGCGTTGGCAACCGGCAAGTACATCGCCCGGGCTTTTACCGACCCTGATTCACTAGTTACTGAAATATACAAATTCCCGTAGGCTGCCTGGTACTGGTAGACAGTATTGCAGTCAAACGGTGTGAGTGAATCCTGTTGCTGGCATTTCAGCACCGACAGAGAATAGATCCCGAAAGCAGCTTCCGGCGTCATCATCTGGTAGACCTCCACCTTGATCTTTGCCGTTTCCCACGAAATTTGTTGAACCAGCAGTGACCTGAACCCGAATTCGATGAAGAGATCAGCCCCGCTGTTATATTCGGGGAGTGATTCAATGTCATAGTTATTCGCTGACCCGACAATCGCATCCGGAAAATTTTCAGCGGTAAGCGGCATGATCGTCTGTGCCATGAACTTCAATGGCAACAACATTACTAACAACAAAACTGTTCGCATAAAAACAATCCTTAGGAAATTAAACACCAGGCCCCAGACAATGGACATACATTGTGTAAATATAAAAAAAACTTCCCGATTTCCGCACCCTGCAAAAAAAGCTTACCAGCCGCCAAAATTGTTTAAACAATGTTGCGTTATCTTTGTCACCAATTTGAATCTTATTTATGGCCACAACATATATCCCCGAAAGCATTTACAATGGTTTCCGGTTGATTGAACAGCGTTTTGTGCGGGAGCTGAATGCAGAATGCCTCCAATTCGAACATGTAAAAAGCGGTGCCAGCCTGCTGAAGATCATTTCAGACGACACCAATAAAACCTTCAGCATCGGTTTTAAAACCTTTCCCGAATCCGACAACGGTGCACCGCATATCATGGAACATTCCGTGCTCAACGGCTCAAAGAGCTTCCCGGTTAAAAGTCCGTTCGACGTGCTGCTCAAAGGTTCGCTGAGTACCTTCCTCAATGCTTTTACATCCAAGGACTACACCATGTATCCTGTGGCCAGCATGAACGACAAGGATTATTTCAACCTCATGCTTGTTTACCTCGATGCCGTTTTCAACCCGCTGATTTATGATGATCCGCGCATCCTCAAACAGGAAGGATGGCATTATGAACTTATGGGTAAAGACGAACCGCTGAACTATACCGGCGTGGTTTACAATGAGATGAAAGGCTCCTTTTCCAACCCCCAGCGTGAGCTATGGTACCAGGTGTTCAAACACCTCTTTCCCGACAACGCCTACGGGAAAGAATCGGGAGGAACACCGGCTGCAATCCCGACCCTGACCCGGGAAGCCTTCATTGAATTCCACCAGAAATATTATCATCCCGAAAACAGTTATATTTTTTTATATGGCAATGCCGACCTTGACTCGGAGCTGTCGTTCATTGATTCCGCCTATCTTTCCAATTATATCAGAACAGGAAACCTGTTAACCATCGACGACCAGCCGCCATTTCCGGCCATGAAGGAGATCACCTCTTTTTACCCGGTGATGGAAGAATCCGCGACCTCGAACCAGACCTTTCTCACCTATAATTTTGTTGCCGGTCACAACACCGACCTGGCGCTCACACTGGCACTTGATATCCTGTGCGAAGTGCTGGTGAACCAGGAATCGGCTCCCATCCGGCTGGCGTTGCTTGAAGCGGGCATCGGGCAGGATGTGTCGGGTTCCTCCTCCAACTTCAAACAGCATGCCGTGCAGATTGCCTCCATCAATGCCAACCCGGGCGACAAACAGAAATTCCTGGAGATTGTGACGGGCACTTTGCGGAAAGTCGCCGCCGAAGGGCTCAACAAGGAGGAGATCGAAGGCGTGATCAACCGGATTGAATTCCGCCTGCGTGAGGGCGATGATGCCCAAAAGGGGCTTACCTACCTGAACATGGCCCTGCCACGATGGTTCTTCGCCAACGACCCGCTAACCGGGCTGGAATTTGATGCCCCTCTGGCCGAGGTGAAAAAAGCCCTGACAACCGATTACCTGGAAGCAATCATCTGCAAATACTTCCTTGATAATCCGCATACCCTTTTGCTGACGCTCGAACCATCGGCAGGTCTGGAAAAAGAGCGGAGTTCCCTTCTTGAGGCTGAACTAGCAGCCCGGAAGTTAACACTGGATGAAGCTGCCATTGAAACATTGATAAGCGAAACGGAGGAACTCATCGCCTACCAGCAGCGCGAAGACACACCGGAAGCCCTGGCAACAATTCCGATGCTTGCAATCGGCGACATCGATCCGAAGGCCACTTTTTACGAGGTAAGCCAGCAAAATATCACCGGAATCCCTGTACTTGCGCATGAGCAATTCACCAACGATGTGGTTTATGTGAATATGTTCTTTGACCTGCACACGGTACCGCTGGCATTGATTCCATACATCTCGCTCCTGACGAATGTGATCGGCAGCATGAATACG
This sequence comes from Bacteroidota bacterium, assembly GCA_026391835.1. Taxonomy (GTDB): domain Bacteria; phylum Bacteroidota; class Bacteroidia; order Bacteroidales; family FEN-979; genus CAIVAT01. Next base: position 7,927 of record JAPLDF010000035.1, on the reverse strand, counting down.
AAAAATTTCTCTTACGGGGATCTGAATAAGACCCTGAACATACATACCGGTGGATTTTTCACTTCCCTCCGTACCTTCCTTGTTAAAAATGATGACAATAAACTCTCACCCAAATTTGTTGTCACCTCAAAAGCAATGAATTACAAGACGGGAAAGCTATTTGAACTGGGTGAAGAGATCCTCGACCATACTGTTTACAATGATGCCGTTCGGCTTAAAACTGTCCTTTCGCGCCACCAGTCACAACTGGATGCCCAGGTGAAGGGAAACGGGTATCATGTTGCCAGCCGCCGCCTCTCTTCCTATATCAGCAACCAGGGGATGTTCAACGAGCTCACCGGCGGGCTTTCCTATTACTGGTTTGTAACAGACCTGCTCAGGACCTTTGACGAGAACTCCCATGAGATCATTGCAAACCTTGAAAAGGTTGCTTCATTGCTGTTTACATGGAATAACCTGGTGGTATCGGTGACGGGTGCCAAAAAAGACCAGGCGGTCTTTGCTGCCGGGCTGGATTTCCTTGCCCGCCAGCTTCCCCCGGGAGTCCGGGAGGAACAGGTTTGGGCTTTCGATCGCGATCTGCAGAATGAAGGGCTGATGGCGGCTTCCAACGTACAATATGTTGTAAAAGGCTATAATTACAAGAATCTTGGGTATGACTGGGATGCCAGGATGCGGGTACTGAACCAGGTCCTGTCCACCGACTGGCTCCAAACCCGTATCCGGGTAATCGGCGGAGCTTACGGGGGATTCAGCAGCATTGCACCAGGAGGTAATTTTACCTTCAACTCGTATCGCGACCCGAACCTGGGCAGCACCATCGAAAATTATGGCAACACCCCTGAATACCTCTCTGCATTTTCCGCTGATCCGCAAAGCATGACCAGGTACATCATCGGTACGATCTCGGAGATGGACTCACCGCTCACCCCTTCTCAAAAGGGCGACCAGGCGGTCAGCATGTTTTTGTCGCAGCGGACACTGGAGGAGGTGCAGCACGACCGTAACGCCGTACTTTCAACCACCCCGGAGGATATCCGCGGATTTTCAAAACTGGTGGCAGATGTGTTGAATCAGAATGCATTTTGTGTATATGGGGGCGCCGAAAGACTAACCACCGACCAGGCCCTGTTTAATTCACTTGTAAAAATTGACCGCTCTGACCTGCCCTTATGAACCCATTCTCCCTCACCGGTATCATCACTGTTCAGACAGCCCTGATCTGTTACAGCATTGCCATCATCTCTGAGCAGCGCAAACGCCTCATCACAAATAAAGTGCTTGCCTTTCTTACGATGGGTGTGCTGCTTGACATTGTTGCGACTACTTTTATGATCCTCGGATCGAGCCGGGGCCCGTTTACGCTGCATGGAATACTGGGCTATTCATCGCTGGCCGGCATGCTCACCGATGCAATCCTGATCTGGCGGTTTTACAGGAAGAATGATGCGGGAACCAAAGTTACAGACGGAATACACTGGTATTCGCTGGGTGCCTACATCTGGTGGGTTGCCGCATACATCACAGGGGCGTTGCTGGTAGCCCTGAGGCACTGACCAAACCACGAAAAAAGCCGCCCGTTTTCGACATGTTATCGTGTAGTTCTTTCTCTTCATCGATTTTTCTTGGCTGCCTCGCCCATTTAAAATACTTTTAGAAAAAATTTCAAAATGAACAGCCGTTTCCTTTATCTCTCAATGATTGCCTCTGTGGCACTCTTATTCTCCTGCAATTCCCGCGTCGGAAAAAACACGGACCAGGGTCCCGACCCGCTGGCTTCGCACATCGACAGTACTGTGAAGCCCGGTGATGATTTCTTCCTGTTTGCCAACGGCAAATGGTTTAAGGAACATCCCATCCCTTCCAGCGAACAGAGCAACGGGTTGTGGCAGCTGATACAGGATACGATCAACAGCCAGGTGAAGAATGTCTGCGAATCGGCTGCAGCAAACACCGGCGCTGCGCCCGGGAGCAATAAACAAAAGATCGGCGACTTTTTCTTTTCCGGGATGGACAGTGTTTCCCTCAACAAGAATGGGCTGGCCAGCCTGAAGGAAGACTTTGGCCGTATCGACGGACTGAAGGACCTGAAAGGGCTTGCGGCGGAAGCAGCTTACATTCATTCAATTTCAGGTTCACCGGTATTTGGTTTTTATGTCGGGCAGGACGACCGGATCAGCAGTAAAAATGCAATTTTTATCGCGCAGGGCGGGATAAGCCTCCCCAACCGTGATTTCTATTTTGACAAGGATGCCCGTGCCGTGATGATCCGTGGCAAGTTTATCGAACATCTGTCCAACATGTTCAAGATCATGGGTTATGCCGATGGGAAAGCCCGCCAGGCAGCAGAAAGCATGATGAAACTCGAAACCGCAATTGCCGCCGGATCCCGCAAACTGGCAGATACGCGAGATCCGCTGAAGAATTACAACAAGTACACGGTAATCAGGCTGAAACAGATGACCCCCGTTTTCGACTGGGACCGGTTTTTTGAAAAAGCGGGCCTTGCAGGGGCAGATACCGTGATTGTCGGGCAGCCTGAATTTTTAACTGCCCTGAACGGCAGCCTGAAATCATTCCCGCTGGATACCTGGAAAAATTACCTGAAATTCCATCTTATCAACGGGTTGGCGCGCAACCTGGATGACAAAACTTTCCGGGAGTCGTTTAGTTTTTATTCCACCACGCTACGTGGTGTTCCTGAGCCGAAACCCAGGTGGAAGCGTGTTGTCCAGGAAACGGACGGTTCACTTGGTGAATTGATCGGGCAGATTTACGTGGATGAATACCTCCCCAAAGGCACCAAGGAAAAACTGGCTGAGATCGGGAATGCCATCAAGGCCGTGTATGCCGGACGTATCAAATCGCTTGACTGGATGAGTGAAACCACCAAGGTGAAAGCGCTGAAAAAACTCGACGCCGTCATCATCAAAGTGGGTTATCCCGATAAGTGGAAAGACATGACTACCCTGCAGATTGACAGGTCCTCCTATGTGCGCAATGTCATGAATGCCAACAAATGGTGGTTCGGGTATATGGTTTCGAAATATGGCAAACCTGTCGACCGCGCTGAATGGAACATGCAGCCTCAAACCTACAATGCCTATTACAACCCGTCGAACAACGAAATCGTGGTACCCGGGTGCAACATCATTGTCCCCGGATTTGAGCGTAAACTCGCAGACGACGCCATCCTCTATTCCATTATCGGCGGCTCCACATTCGGACATGAGATTACCCATGGGTTCGATGACCAGGGAAGCAAATATGATGAAAAAGGGAATCTATTCAATTGGTGGACTGCCGAAGACAGCATTCGGTTTTATGCCAAAACAAAGCTGATCGTGCAGCAGTTCAGTGATTATATTGCCGTTGACAGCCTGCACATCAACGGGGAACAGACACAGGGTGAAAACATTGCCGATCTTGCCGGGACCATGATGGGTTATGAAGCCTTTAAGAATACCGCCCAATTCAGGAACGGTGAAAAAATCGCGGGACTCACCCCCGACCAGCGCTTCTTTTTAGGTTATGCCCTTGCCTGGATGATCAACGACCGCCCGGAAGCGATCGCCAGCCAGGTGAAAAGCGATGTGCATTCACCGGCGAAATTCAGGGTGCTCGGCCCCCTCGCCAACATCCCTGAATTCCATGCCGCATTTGGCATCAAACAGGGCGACGCCATGTGGAGGCCCGACAGCCTGAGGGTTAAGATCTGGTAGAGTTCTTTTAAAAAATAAAGCACATAAGTATCACTATTCCGATATTTTTTCGTTTCTTTGCACAACAAAGTAACGAAAACAACCTGCTATGTCAGAATCTTGCCAAACGAACAAAGAAGTATTGCCGATCAGGGAAAGACTTAAGACCTGGATTTTCTGGAAACCCTTGTTTTTTATCGCACTGGGCGGTATCGGGGGTTTTTTATATTACCATTATGTAGGATGTTCCTCGGGAACATGCGCCATTACAAGTAACCCATATGCAAGCATTGCTTTTGGCGGATTCCTGGGGTATTTTATTGTAAACCGCCCCTGCGCCTGTTAAGACCTTACTGCTGCGTCCGGTTTAGCTGAGTTCTTTTGCGATGGCGATGGCGGCAATGGTGCCATCGGCCACAGCAGTAGTAATCTGCCGGTATTTTTTGCTAATTACATCCCCCACGGCAAAGATGCCGGGCATGCTGGTCCGCATATCTTCATCTGTTTTGATATAGCCCCAGTTGTCTAGGGCAAGTTTATCCCTGAACATATCGATATTCGGTTTCATCCCGATAAACACGAACACCCCGTCGCTGACCAGTTTGGTTACAGTTTTGGTTTTCAGATCTTCAACTTCGGTGATGATTTTATCCCCGTCACGTACAAATGACCGTGGTTCATGTGAAAAAAGCACCTTGATTTTCGGATTTGCAAACAATTTATCCTGCGCCTGCCTGTTGGCGGTGAGTGCGTCAAACTGGTGGACCATGGTTATTTTGCTGGCAAACCTGCTTATAAAATCAGCCTCTTCAACCGCTGAGTTCCCGCCGCCGATCACCACCACATCCTTGTCGCCATAATACTTGGCATCGCAGGTGGCACAATAGGAAATTCCCTTTCCCTTCATTTCCCTCTCGCCGGCTATTCCCATCAGGTTGGGAGACGTACCGGTCGCAATGATGATTTTTTTTGCCCTGACGGTTTCGAATTCATCAATCACGACCTCTTTCTTATCCAGGTCAATTTTTGTCACATCAACGGCAACCTTATAGATGGTGCCGCATTGTTTGGTCTGCTCCGACATGTTGTGCGACAGCATATAACCCGGCTGGGGATCGATGAATCCCGGATAGTTCGAGACTTCATGCGTTGTTGAAACCTGTCCCCCGGGGAGTGCAATGTCAATCAGCACCGTGTTTACTTTCGACTGGCATAGGTACAGCCCGGCTGTAAGCCCGCCCGGACCGGCTCCAAGAACAAGCACATCGAATTCGGAAACGGTTGGCACGATTTCTTTCTTGATCTCCCGAATCCGTTCGGCGGGCAACATGCAGTCGAGCTGATGGATAATATCGCTTCGCTTGATGCCACCGGTAAGCACAACGGGCGATTGGACGCCATTGTCAAAAAACAGCAGTGTCGGGGATGATCTTACCCCCAGTTTTTCCGCCAATGGCTTGTTTTGCTGACGGAACATTTTTACGAAGGTGATATCGTTGCCATAAAGTGCGGCCAGTCCCTCAAATTTGGGTGCTACGGCCTCGCACGGAGGACACTCGGTTGAGTAAAAATCGAGGACAACTTTGCCGCCGGCCAGGACTTCCTGTTCGAATTCGGCTGATGTGATTTCTTTCATGTTGTTTTTTTGAACGGTTTGATATTGTTACGAATGCTCCTGCCCGAAAAAAGCCGAAAAACCCAGTTCCAGCAACTCCTTCACGGGCCGGCAATCGGTCGAGCAAACACTGCCTGTCCGGTTTTTGGCGACCGAACCACATCCTCCGCCGCAGGCAAGCTGCATGTTGCATGCGCTGCATTCGGAAATGGTTGTTACATCGCGGTTTTCCCATGCACTGATCATCTCCTCCCTGCGGGTAACTTCGGGATGAAAAGTCCCCAGCGATTCGTCGGTTTTTCCGACAGTGGCAGTGCATGAATAGATTTGCCCGGTATAATCGAAAGCCCATTCTGTCTTGCAGGCCGGGCATGCATCGAAAAGCGGGTCGGGCAGGCTGCCGTTTTCGGCCAGGAATTTTGAGACGGAATAAGCAGGCTTATAAAATTCAAGGATATACGGATGCTGTTTAACTTGCTGGTAGATGGTTTCGTACAGCGAAATACGGCTGAACAGTTTTTCGGAAGTCGCCTGGCAATGGTGCAGTTCATAGTTCCGGCCAAGTTGTGTTTTGAAGAATTCACTGCGGGTCCATCCTTTTTCAATGGCAAATTTTGCCATTTCCGGCAAACCATCAATGTTATCCTTGTCAATCACCATCCGCAGGTTTACCGGTAACCCGGCCTGCAGGCAGGCATCGATCCCTTTCACAATTTTCTCAAAGGTAGCTCCCCCGCCTTTCAGGAAACGGCGTGCATCATGTACGCTGCCTTTGCCATCAAGCGTAACCTGGATTTCGCGGATATGTGCCTTTGCCAGGATACCTGTATACTCTTCAAGCGAATAACCATTTGTGACAAAACAGACTTCAAGATTTGCATCATTTGCCAGTTTCAGCATATACGCAATGAGTTCCTTCTGTTTCGGTGAATTCAGCAGGGGCTCCCCGCCGAAAACCGTGAGATACTTTTTGCGTCCTGCGAATTCATGGCCGACATACCTGAAAAACGCGTCAATCACATCGGTGGTAAGTTCCTGCTTTGAATTTGCATATTCATCCTGGTAACAATAGGTACATGCGAAATTGCAGCTGTAGTTTGGCACAAAAAAAAGCTGTACTTCATCTTCGTCGCGGGTATCAATAAAATCGAGGTATTTGTTCCGGTATAACCGCTCTTCCTCCTGCCCGTCCACCAGGTAACCCTGCGCCATAAGGTTCGCCCGGAATTCTTCGGCAATCGCTTTCCCGCCAAGGAAATCGTTCAGCATCCTGCCTTCGGAGGGGGTTAAAATATCCGCGCTGCCACTGAGGATGTTTACAATAAAAAAGTTCTCTGACCCGGTGATCCGTGAGAAAATATTGTGTTTGGAGTAAATCATGGTATTGCAACGATTAATCGTGACAGCCTACAATGGTCTTCGAGGTTTTGGCGCAGCATTGCGCCACTTTTTTTGACTCTGCTTTTACAACTTTGATCTTCTTTTTGACGAGACTTTTCATGGTATCAATTTTTAGCGTTTATATTTATTTTGGTTGGTCCAATTTTCAGTAGTGACCGCAGGGGATCAATTTCCGCAACCACAGGCATCCTTTTTTCCTGCAATGGTAAAACTGGCCACCTCGGCATTCCCTTTTGCATAGGGAGCTGATTCTTCGATAATTTCAACGGAGGTAAAGCCGGCTTTTTCAAGTTGCTGCATATATTCGTCACGGGTTACCGATCCCGCCCAGCATTCCGCCACCGCCACAGGATCATTCCTGTATTCGTCGGCAATCGCCTTTGTTGCGTAAATATCGCTGATCACAAACCTGCCGCCTTTCTTCAGGATGCGGTAGATCTCGTTCCATACCGCCTGTTTGTTGGTAGCATGGTTAAGGGTACAGTTGGAGATGACCAGGTTGGCAGTATTATCAGCAAGTTCGAGTTTTTCCAGTTCACATCTAATAAAACTGACATTCGATATGCCAAATTTTTCTGCATTCCTCCGGGCTTTTTCAAGCATTCCATCCGATATGTCAATACCGTATACAAACCCGGTTTCTCCTACCGATGCTGCCATGCGCAATACATCTGTTCCACGACCGCTGCCCAGGTCAACACAGACCTCGCCGGCTACCGGTTCGGCATAATGAATGGCACCGCCGCATGAAAGGCAGCATTCCGATTCAGCCAGTTCACTGTACCTGTGGTTAATTTCCTTTATTTCCATGACATGTTGCTTAATTCAAAAATGATGCATACTTCCTGCATATTTCAGAGATCCTGTCAAAATCAAAGATCCGGTGTTGCTGTGAAATGCTCCTTTGATATACCCCGTTAATGACCTTTAAAAATTTTATTTTAAAATGGTTTTTGTGCAGCTCAGTGCCGTAGGCACTAAATACGGGTAGATATCGAATGTTCGGATGGCCATTTCGTCCCGTACGGGACGAAATGATGCATCCTTCATGCTATCCTACCCACATAAAATCCCTACTATATAACTCTTTATAAGTCACAGATAATCAACATCATTCTAACCTGTTTTTCTTAGTTGTAATATCTGTTTTTCAAAATATTTTATCTTTTTCGCTTTCCAAATTTCATTATTAGTTGCTGTAATTTGAGGG
>JAPLDF010000014.1 GCA_026391835.1 Bacteroidota bacterium | reverse complement strand
TGCTCTTTCAGAGCTTCGATGGCGACCTTGGCCTTGAACTCTGCACTGTGATTTTGTCTTTTCTTTCTCATAATGACAGTAAATTTAAGGTTTGTTTGTACACCTTAACTTACTGTCCTAAATTTGGGGAGTATTATACCTCTCTGCCCAACAGGAAATAATGAGTTAAAGGTACCAAAAGGTTTTATGTCCTGGAAGACATTTGAGAAATTAGCAAGTGAGCTTTCCTCATATTTGATTGAAGCTAGTTTTATTGGTTATGGCGAGCCAATGTTACATCCACGAATTTATGATATGGTTGAATATTTAAGTAGCAGAAATGTTAAAACTGGAATTTCAACTAATGGACAAAATATTACAGATGAAAAAGTTGCAGTTAAAATTGTAAAAAGCAAATTAAGTACTATTACAATTGCTGTTGATGGTGCATCGGAAGAAACTTATCAAAAATACAGACAAGGAGGTAGTTTTGAGACAGTTATTAAAGGCATCAGAATGATACAAAAAATTAAAAGGGAGGAGGAGGCAAATACACCGAGAATAAAGTTGCAATTTATAGTAATGAAACACAATGAACACGAAATAGAAGCTATTAGGGCGATCGCCAAAGAATTAAATGTAAAACTCAAACTTAAAACTGTAAGTGTATCCAATAGTACTAAGGAGTTTTTGCCCGAGAATAGTGAATTTTCAAGGTACTCTTTAGATAAGAAAAACAAGTTGAATTCCAAACAAAAACAATCAAAGGCTTGTGATTATGCCTGGCTGTGGGCTGTTATTAATTGGGATGGCACAGTAGTGCCATGCTGCAAAGATCCTCACCGGGTAAACATATTGGGAGTAATTGATGATGACAGAAATTATACCAGCGTATGGAGATCAAAAGAATATGCATCTTTAAGACTAAACTTGTTAAAAAACAGGGAGCAATTAAAGCTTTGTAAAAAATGTGTTGTATCTATACCAATACCTGAATAAATATGAAAGTAGCAATTTTAACTGACTATTTTCCACCGTATAACGGTGGTGTTGCGCATTCTGTGTTCAGGATAGCTAAGGGATTGTCTGATTTTACGGATAACATTATTGTAATAGCTGTAAGTAAATATGATAAGGAGAATAGATTTCCTAAAGTTGTAAAAGAGCATTTAAACAATTTAACTGTTTATCGCTTGTACTGTACTAAAAATATCCCGTTAAATGATTCAGAAGACAGAAGGGTTGGTTATTATTTACTGTTAGAAGTATTAAAACAAGAAAAAATTTGGCTTATTCATGCTTTTTATACCTTTAGTTCAGGGTATTGGGCTTATCTTATTAATAAAAGCCAGGGCATCCCTTATTTATTGTCGGTCAGGGGGAATGATCTGACCAAAAATTTCTTTGATATCAGAATAACAACGTTGTTGACAGAGATAATGATTAATGCAAAAAAAATTTTAGTGGTCAACAATTATATTAGAAAATTTATTCTTATACATTATCCGGCTTTAATTATAAAAACTGAAATTGTATATAATTCCATTGACGGCGATGAATTTCTGAGCCAGGTTGAAGATGTCAAAATTCGAAATCTGTATTTTGAGCCTGATGATTTCATCTTTTCATTTATTGGTGTAATAAAAGAGAAAAAAGGTGTGCAAATGCTGATAGATGCATTTAATTCAATTTCATCAAAATATAATCATGCAAAACTAATGTTAACCGGTGAAATTTATGACGTTTTATATGAAGAGATTACGGAATATATCGCTCAGAATAAAAATATCGTTTATTTTAATAAAGTTGATCATGACCAGGTAAGCAAATTCTTTTTTGCCTCTGATGCTTTCATTATTCCTTCTTTTGATGATGGGTTACCAAATGCAATGTTAGAAGCTATCGCATCAAAAGTTCCGATTATAGCCAGTAATATTTTTGATGATGTATTTGTTGATAAAGAGGACGCCCTGTTGTTTAATCCATTTAACCGTAGCGAACTATTTGATTGTATGGAACTGTTGATAAACAGTCCGGAAAAAGGTAAAAGTTTTTCTAATATGGCCCTTAAATTATTAGATGATAAATTCTCTGTAGCTACAGAAATACAATCATTCTTCAATATTTATTGTAATGAAGAGTAAATACCGAATATTGCTGTATACGCATGATGGAGCAGGACTTGGTCATTTATCCAGATTATCAAAAATTGCTGCTGAATTAGCAAGTGATGAAGTTCATTGCCTGATCGTAAGTGGATTTAGGGAAATGACATATTTTGTTTCTGTGAATGTTGATTTTATTAAGCTCCCTAGCATTGATTCGATGTTAAGTTCCAAATCAAAATATTGGAATCGAAAACCATTTATGGATTTAAATAAAAGAGAAGTTCTGAATTTAAGAAAATCAAATATTGAAAAATTGGTTAAATTATATAAGCCAAATGCATTTATAGTTGATTTTTTCCCCCTTGGGAAATACGGAGAGTTGATAAATATATTTGAAAAATGGGGAAGTATAAGTTTTTATAATCTTCAAAGGGGGATAATTGGGAGTAAGAAGATATTTGAAAATGACATATTTACTTCACAAAACGTTGATTATTTGATAAAACATTTTAAAAGTATTCTTGTTGTTAATGATTCACGCATTTTCGATTTTAGCAGTTCCTATCCAGTTCCAGATGAATTAAAGCATAAAATAATCACAACCGGCTATATTGCAAACAGAATGTCGGACTTTACAAAAGAACAAATAAGAAATCAATGTGGTATAAAAAAGGATCAGAAATGGATTATTTGTACTGCCGGAGGAGGAAAACTGGGGGAAAATTTCATCAGGCAGGTTTTATCCCTTCCCGTTAATTTTCCTGATTGTCAGTTTGATGTTATTGCTGGTTATAGAAGTTCCTTTGAAATATTAACATCGGGGATGGATAATTTAAGATTTCACCATTCTGTTAATAATCTAAGTGACTATATCGGAGCATCAGATATTTGTGTTACAACTGGTGGCTATAATACAATCACAGAATCTCTAGCGAACAATACCCACATTCTTATATGGCCGTCCCAAATAGATGATAATGATGAACAATATTTACATTCTGTTGCATTAAGAAAAATTTTAAAATATGATCCATTGATTGATGGTATTGAACAATTGGGTAAAAAACTTAGACTACTAATTAATGACAGGCGAATTCATGATATAAGAAGTGAAATCAATTTGGATGGAATTCAAGTAATTAAAAAAGTCATTTATAATGATTTGTTACCGATTGACAGGCAATCAAATATTAAAATTAAATACATAAACACGTAAATACTGGCAACAAAGGAATCATTCAAGGTGATCGTTCTGATAACACTGTAAAATAGTTTAAAAAGGGTTAAAATTAAGATGCAAATATTTGCGATACATGGAATTGAGGATATTACTGCTGACAAGTTGTGCTACCGGAACATTATAGATAAGAATGCGTTTGTGGATTTCGTTAAATTGCAGAAAAGCAATATTGTCAATTTGAATGATGCTTTAAGATATAATGAAGGCACAGTTATTTCTATAGATGACAGTACACTTGCTTCATACAATGCGGCGTTGTATCTAAAAGAAAATGGGATTCCCGGAATTTGGTTTGTAAATCCTTTAAATATTATGAATGGCACTAATTATTCCGCCGCACTGCTTAATACTTTATTAGATTTAATTGAAACTGGGGTGTTTAAAACAAAAAATGATGTTTATAAATGTGCCACCATTCAGCATAAAAGGAAAATCAGAAAGATGATAAAAGAAAAACTTAAAAATGAAACAATCAATGAAAGTGAAAGAATTCAAACAGTTACTGACCTGGGTACTGAAAACGGAATATCATGTATTGGGTTGCCATTGTTTTCCACACCTGTTTCAATAAATCATTTAAATAATATTTATGGCTCCTGCGTAGAAATAGCCAACCACGGATGGGAGCATAATTTCACAGAAACAATGACTTATTCAGAAAATTGCAATAATTATCAAAAAGCCCGTGATTGGTTTATTAATAATAATTATTTAACAAACAATTACTACGCATTGCCCTATGGAATGTATACCGATAACCTGAAACAATTCCCGGAGAAAATAATACTTTTATTACTGGATAGTAGATTTAACCCTGGCTATGTAAAACCAAATATTATTAACAGAATCAATCTTGTTTTATGAAAACCATAATTCATGTTCTCACCGACAGAGTTGCTCCTTTTCACGAAGGAGGTCTTGAGAACTCTGTCATTCGTATTTCCGGGCTTTTTTGCAAGTCCGATCCTGAAATATATGTGATTATTTACCTGACAAGTGAAACAGGGAATTCCCTGATCTGTGATTTTTCAGAAAAGATACAAATAATTCCATTGGTTTTACAAATTGAAAATCTTGGTTCTCCTTTCCTGGGTAAAAAAATAAATTTAGCCTATCAATTCCGGATAGAATATTTTGTGTTAAGGAATGCTTTCCTCCGGAACTATGATGTTAAGAACAAAAATATTTTTGTTTCATTCTATTTAACCAGCAAAGGTTTCATATCCCAGCATTTATCTGATGATTTTGAAATTCCTCACATAGCATTAATCAGAGGAACTGACTTTGGTAAAGATTTGTTTAATCCTCAACGATTTAATATTTTTGATTTTGTTTTAAATAATGCAAATTTCATTGTTTGTACTAATAAATCGCAAATTAAAAAGCTGAAAAAAATTAGTCCGTCTAATGGGCAAAATATAGATGTAATATATAATTCTCTTGATGATAAGACATTTAATCTGAAATGGACGAAACCTAATCGCCAGAAGAAAATATTTTATACGGATACTGGTTACTCGTTTAAGAAGGGCACGCATATTTTGATATGTTCAATCGTTAAATTAATCGAGGAGCATAATTTATCTGTTACACTAATTATTTCAGGAACTTCTGAGATTGAAGAATTAGAATATTGGAACAAGTATCGAGGAGATATTGAAAATAAATATCCTTCAGATTTTGTGTTTTTGGATTACACCGAAGATGTTAACCCATTATTACTGGATGCTGATTATTATTGTTCAGCTACCTTATCAGAAGGTTGTTCAAATTCGAGAATAACTGCATTGGCATTGGGGATTCCGGTAATTACGACAAGAAGCGGAGAAATTTTGGATATCGAGGCTAACCTGAATAATTGTTCATTGGCCGAACCTGGTGATTTTGAAAGTTTTTATAATGCAATCCTGAAAATGCTTAACAAAGGAAATGTTGATAGCGGCTTTGTTGAGGAGCAAATTGCGTTTATGAAGAATACTTTTTGCGAATCCATAGAATTAGAAAAATGGAGAAGATTTATAGAAAAGGTTAAATGAAAAAAAAGATACTCTTTTACTCCAGAGATGGAAGAGGCCTGGGACATTTAAGTCGCCTTTCTAAAATAGCGAGATCATTGCAAAAGGATTATTCTTGTTTGTTTTTTGGCGGACATAAGGAAATGGCCTGGATGGTTCCGGAAGAATCGGAGTACTATTATTGCCCCAAAAATATTCCATTCAGGAAAAAACTTTTTGATTATATTCACGAAAGTTATTGTCCCGACATCATAATAATTGATCATAGTATTCTAGGAAACAATAAGGAAATGGTCAATGTAGCTCAAAAATCCAAAGCAATTAAAATTCTGTTACTTAGAGGAGTATTAAACACTCCGGCAAAAATACAGGAGATATTTTTCAATAAATTGGCATTAAGTACACTGTTAAAACATATTGATTATATATATGTCGCATGTGATGAAAAAATTGTTGATATATTTGATGAATATAACTTCCCCAAAGAGCTGATAAACAGAACACAGTACATTGGTTATATAGCTGAACAGTTTCCTTCGGAACGCAGAACAGTTTACAGGGAAGAAAGAAAACTCGGTTCAGATCGGATTCATGTCGTTTCGTCTTGCGGTGCAGGGTACGGTGGTTTATATGAACCTTCATATTACTATTACCTGGAAAAACTATTTCCTGCATGCTTTTTTGATGTAATATATGGAACAAGAAATAATGCATATTTAGAAAGTTCAGACATCACTAATGTTAATATCAGGGGTAATGTTTGGGAGTGGACTTATAATAAGGAATTGCCATCTTTACATTCCTGTTCAGACATAATGCTATCACGAGCCGGTTATAGCAGCTTAACAGAAGGTATTATTGGCAATACATTTGTCATATGCAATCCTATTGAAGACGAGCCGGATTTGCATGATGAACAATATATTCACGCTACCCGTTTAAGTAAATATTATAATAAATTAATAATATCCCAAAGTGCTTCTCATACAGAATCTTTACTTCGAGAACTTTGCAGTAACCCCAAATTGTTATCAGAATCAACATATGAATTAAATATGAATGGAATAACAGAATTACATTCCCTGATAGAAAATTTATAAGCTGAGTTTGAACAAAAAGAATTCCCTGGTGTTATGAGTAAAGTTTTGGTAACCGGAGTTGCAGGATTTATAGGGTCGAACCTGAGTGAAAAATTGCTTAAAGAAAATTACTCAATTATTGGAGTTGATAATTTTGATGATTTTTATGACCGAAAAATCAAGGAAAAAAACATTTCGGTTTTTTCCAATAACCCGAAATTTAAATTCTTCGAGTTAGATATTTGTAAAAACATTAATCTGTTAAATAAGGAAAAATTCGATTTTGTGATTCATCTGGCAGCGAAAGCAGGTGTTTTAAATTCGATTACAGATATTGAAACATATATACATAATAATATAATTGGCACAAAGAACGTACTGGAATTAATGAGAAAAGTTGATTGTAATAAAATGATTTTTAGTTCATCTTCATCTGTTTATGGGAATACAACCAAGAAATCATTTTCTGAAAATGACAACACTGATTTCCCGTTGTCTCCATATGCAACATCAAAAAAAAGTTGTGAATTGATGATCTACAATTACCACAATAATTATAACATAAATTCAATAATTCTTAGATTATTTTCAGTATACGGTAAAAACCAAAGGCCAGATTTATTATTCAGTAAGTTCTCAGACAGGATTAGGCTTGACAAAACTATTGAAATCTATGGAGAAGGCAATTCAATGAGGGATTATACCGAAGTAAGTGATATAGTCGATAGTATCTTGCTTTCTATTTCATTTTTAAGAAAAAACAAAAAAGTATATAGTATTTTTAATATTGGGACCTCATCTCCAACTCCAATCAGCGAGGTTAAAGATTTTTTATACAAATCTTTTCAGAAAGAACCTAAAATAAGGTATTTGACAAGTCATAAAGGAGATATGATATTGACATGCGCTGACATAACCAAAGCGAGACTAATTCTTGGGTATGACCCAAAAATTAATTTTGAAAAGGGGATAACGAAATTTTGTAAATGGTATAAAGAGAAATAATCCCTACACCTGAATCAGGGCTATTACGCTGTAACTGTTATATATATAACATAAAATAATCTTGTTAAATACTTGACATCGCCTTTCGAATAGCATATATTTGTTGCATAAAGGTAAATGTATACCTTAATGCATGAACAAATCATGAATATATTCTAATACAAATCAGCCACGTTTTTATAGATAATCTGTTAGTTGAAAAATTCTACCGGTTACAGAAATGCTAATTATCTTTTAAACGAGGCTTAAGCACACAGGAGGAAAAAAATGAATATAGAAATTACCAATTCGGAAATATCTTTCAATTGCAGGTTAAATTCCTGTGTGTGGAGAACAAAGCGGTTGCCATTGCTGGCTGTTTTATTCATATTCGCCTTTTTAGCGTTAAAATCAGAAGCCCAGGTTTGCTGTCCAGATTTCAGGTTACAGGATGCTGTTGAAATTTGCCCGTCCGCCCAGGCCTGCAGCAGCCAGGGAGGCAATCAGGCGAATCCAATCGTTGCCTGTAAATTAAGTGCGCATACATATACCGTTTTTCCCAACCTTTTAGGTTACACCTACACCTGGACAATAACCGGAGGTACGCCGGTGAGTTCTTCGGGCAATCCTGTAACGATTTCCTGGGGGGCTGGTGCAACCGGATACATTACTGTTGTCATTAATGGCGGAATCGGTTGCCATGATTCGATCGCCCAGCCAGTCTGCCTCGTTGATGGCCCCAGAGCGAATTTCACGGCAGTTCCAAACCCTGTATGTGCTGGTAGCCTGGTGCATTTTACAAATACCTCCACCGGAGGAAGTGATTATTTGTGGGATTTTGGCGATGGAACAACCTCTGACAAAGCAAGCCCGCCTGATCATATTTTTCCCGGACCAGGTTTTTATACGGTTATCCTTACTGCATCCGATAAGGGGCCGGACAGTGCGGCCGCGCAACTAAGAATCCCTTGCGGTTGTTCAGATACTGCTTCCGTTGTGATACATGTATTGGCTGGTGTGGGACCAAAAATAGAAACTACCTGCTGTTTTGGTACGAGATGCCCCGGAGATACCTCCTCGTTTTGCACCTCCCAGGTTTGCAGTACCTACAACTGGAGTGTTGCCGGTGGCGCAATTGTTGCAGGAGCAGGTACCGCCTGTATTAAAGTTAAGTGGAATGCGGTATATTCAGTTCCAACCACAGTTTCTCTTGCTGTGCCGGGTTGTGCCGGTGTAACATGTTCAGGAACAACAACCATACAGGTTCCTGTATTGTATCCGAATCTGCCGATCAGCGGCCCGACACCATTTTGTGTCGGCTCCGGCGGCAGTTACTTCCTTCCTTCCATGCCGGGTACCTATTACAGCTGGACCACAACAGCGCCTGCCGGAACCTATACCTTCAATGAAGCAAACCGGAATGTTGCCAGTGTGAACCTGACATTCAACACTGCGGGAACTTTCCAGATCATGTGCAATTACAACAATCCATTGGCCGGATGCAGCGGAACCAGCTCTTTTACAGTAACCATCCTGCCGGTATTCTCCATCTCCGGGCCTGAAAAGGTTTGTCCGGGTTCAACTGAAAATTATTTTGGCAGCGGAGCGGCTGCATGGTCGGTTACAGGCCCTGGTGTCCCAACCATTGTTCCGGTATCCGGCAATCCTACTGCCATTACCTGGAATACACCGGGTTTATATACGATTACCGCCACACCACCTCCAGGTTCTTATTGCAATGTGAATGCCATAAAGGTCGTCAGGGTGGTTGCCATACCGGTTTTGGGCCCGATTACTGGTCCAACCCTGGTTTGCCCGGGTTCAAGACAAGCCTACACCATTACGTCCAATACAGCTGGCGTCCCGTTTTCCTGGACTGTATCAGCAGGTGGCACGGTTCAAACGCAGTTTGCCGCTGACCAGAGCCAGGCCATCATAATGTTGACTGGTGCCGGGCCCTGGACCATCAGCGTGGTTCAGCGGATCGAGATAAGTCCGGCCGTTTTCTGTTCCTCGTTGCCGCAGACCCTGGTTGTGAATGCTTACGGGCCTTCTGTTGTTACAGGTTCGTCGCCGGTGTGTATCGATAACGAAACCAGCTTTTCTGCTACGGGGGCAGGGCGAATAATCTGGACCATCTCGCCGTCCAACAGGGGTTCCATCACTTCAGGACAGGGTTCGGGTGCTGTGAGTATCCGCTGGCACGGACCTGCCGGCGTTGCCACGGTGACCGCATCAAGTTGTGGCGGACCTGGTTCAATCGCTGTTACCATCTTAAATTCGCCTGCAAAACCAACCATCAGTGCAAGTAACGGAGTTTTTAATTATTGTTTGCCCAGTCTGCCCCCGGCAGGTTACACGCTGGGCGTGCCAGGTACCTATGTTACGTACCAATGGTATGGCCCTGGCGGTCTTATCAGTGGAGCCACAAATCATCTCTACACACCCCCTCCATTTCCTGCTGTTGACGGTTCGTATGTTTATACAGTGGTTGTGTCGAACGGACAATGTTCTGTATCTTCCAACTGCCAGGTAGTCATTGGCAACTGTGTAGGAGGAGGAGGTACACCACCAAATCCGGTTAATTGTGCCATTGATTTTACCATTAACCCGAATCCTGCGTGTGAGGGAGTATCTGCGACTTTTACAGCAACACAAGTGCTGCCTAACATAACTGACCCGGGATTCTCATATCAATGGTCGTTTGGTGATGGTGCCACTTCATTGAAGTCGCCAACATATCATTCTTACACACCTGCCTTCACATATAATGTTACGCTGACAGCCACACTGGGCACCTGTGTTGCCACCAAGGTGATCCCAATTACTGTTAACCCTACACCTGCCTGCCTCATAACGGTAAATGATACCATGTTCTGCCCCGGAAGTTATGTGGCATTTACCGCTTGTCCCGGAATGGCTTCTTATCAGTGGTATAAAGATGGAATCCCGGTGAGCGGGGCAACCGGCAGTGGTTACAATGCAAATCATTATGGTAATTACTGGGCGGAAGTATCAACTCTTTTTGGATGTACAAACAAA
Source organism: Bacteroidota bacterium (assembly GCA_026391835.1). Classification (GTDB taxonomy): domain Bacteria; phylum Bacteroidota; class Bacteroidia; order Bacteroidales; family FEN-979; genus CAIVAT01. The sequence continues at coordinate 51,081 of JAPLDF010000014.1, read as the reverse complement.
TCGAATGAGATCTTCATCTACGAGAAAGCATCCCCGGCAGCAATAATTACAGGAGAAGGCAATATCTGTGCAGCCGCGTGCAACCTTACAACCTTCCAGCTTTCGTCGTTCTTTGACAGTAAATATTCGTACAGCTGGTCAAGTGTTCCGGGTGGCGCACTCTTTTCGCCAAACAACAGCCACCTGAGCTATATCACAAATGCCAGCCTTATCCTGCCCTGCAGCCTGCCATATACCGCCATGTTCATTGTAAAGGTTACGGATACCGTCAGCGGCTGTGAGAACTTTGATACACTCTGTGTGACATTTAACGAATCACCGTTGGTAAGTGTACCATTCTATACCGGATGCGAAGGGCCGGCAGTAACATTAACTCCCATGCCGAATAATCCGGTGAAATATCATTATCAGTGGAGCAATGGAAAAACAACCCCGATAAATACAGTTTCTGCGGCCGGTAATTACGGCTTGATCATCACCGACAAAATATCCGGGTGTATGGGATCTGTACCTGCTGCCACGATTTTTCCACTGCCTGATTTAAGCCTGTTCCCGCGGGGGTGCGACACGATATGCGATACAGCGACGTTCCATTTTTATATTCCACTGCCGCTTGATGCAGCGCCGCCTTTTAATACATATTCCAGTGCGTATCCTGTCATCCAATGGATTGACAACGGAAACTACGCCACACCGGTCGGATTGGGACAAACCCTCTCCTTTATTCCGGGTAGTCTTGGGAATCATCAGATTTCGGTTGTTGTCGAAACCGCCCATACCTGCCGTGATACTGCCGGTATTTTTTGCCTGAATGTAAAGCATTGTATTCCAGTAAGCGGACTCGATTTTGGTGATGCACCTGATAACCTCGAAACCCTGATGGACTATCCCACATTACTTGCCAGCAATGGTGCACGACACACGATCGTACCAGGTGTTTACCTCGGTTCGAAGGTGGATCCGGAACCCAATGGACAGCCCAGTGTCGGTGCAAACTGCGACGATAATGATTGTGTCTATCCATCCCTCGGCGATGATGAGGATGGTGTTGCCATGCCGGCAGCGGTGCTGATCGGAGGGACAGTGAATATAACTGTTACAGCCTCGGTTCCAGGATATCTTGACGCGTGGGTCGACTACAATGTGGATGGCGATTGGGCTGATGCCGGGGAACATGTATTTACCACGCTGCCATTGACCGCCGGACCTAACCCCCTGTCATTTGTGGTACCAGCAGGATCGACCGTTGGTTCATCCTATGCCCGGTTCAGATTTCGTTTAGCCAATACTGCAATTTCCTATGATGGTCTTGCAACCGATGGAGAGGTGGAGGATTACCCGGTGCTTCTAAGTAATTGTTTGGATTGCAATGGGTATGACTTTGGCGATGCTCCTGATAACACACCCATCGGTTATCATTATCCCACCTTGCTTTCCAGCAACGGTGCACGACACAGAATCATTTCCGGTATACAGTTGGGAGCACTGATCGATGCCGAAGCCGATGGTCAGCCAAACGCTACAGCAACAGGTGATGACCTGGCAGGCCTTGCTGATGAGGATGGTGTACAGTTTATCGGAACCTTGTATGCCGGACATCTTGCCTATGTTAATGTAACTGCTTCGGTACCCGGATTTCTCAATGCCTGGATGGATTTCAGCAAAAATGGCGACTGGACAAGTGCAGGAGAACATATCTTTACCAACCAGCCATTGACAGCCGGGATAAACCACCTTTCCTTTATGATTCCCACGACGGCTGAATACGGGTTTACCCGTGCAAGATTCAGGTTCAATACCGTTGGAGGTTTAAACTATTTCGGCCTTGCACTGGATGGTGAAGTTGAAGACTACAGGGTTCTTGAATGTCCTTATTGGGTGACTAATGTTACTTCTATTGGTCATACTATAACGCTTCCAGGCAACCTGGGAAATATTATTCCGGGCGATGTGATCGGGGTATTCTATCATGACGACAACGGAGTACTGGCATGTGGCGGAATGACGGAGTATACCGGTACCGGCAACCAGGTTTTGATTGCATACGGGGATAATCCGGCTACTCCCATTAAGGACGGTTTTGCCGTCAACGAGTCCTTTGACTGGATATTATGTTCTGAGGTCGCAGGTTATGTTGACCCGATTTATGTTACCTATAATCTTACTTATCCCAATTACAATGGGGTATTTACACCAAACGGCGTTTCAGCGCTCACTGGCATTACCGGTTTACAGGTCACGGCAACGGCTGCGCCCGGTAAGATCTGCAGCGGGGATGCGGTTCAGCTTCATGCAGATGCGGGCGGTGCAAACGGAGTTGTTTATACCTGGTCTTCAATCCCGCAAGGCTTTACCTCTGTGTTGCAGAATCCTGTTGCTCAACCTTCTGTGAATACCACCTATTTTGTTGATGCATTCGACGGGTTTTTCCATGCAAATGCCAGCATACCGGTCACTGTTACGCAGGTTAACCCAATGGCTGTAATACTACCACTTCAGAACATCACCATACCTTCAGGTCAAAGTAATTGTTACAATGCGATCCAGGAAATTACTGCAGGCGGCAATGGTACGACCTTCGTTGTTCAGAATGGTGGTAGCGTAAACATGATAGCCGGGCAAAAGATCACCTTCCTGGAAGGAGTCAAAGCAAATTCCGGATCATATCTGCATGGCATGATCACCACTACCGGCGCCTATTGCTGCAACACTGTTCAGCCTGCTCCTGCCATTATGAATGAATCTTCTGCAGGGATCAATCCCGAGGGTAACAAACCCTTCTTCAAAGTATATCCAAACCCGACAACTGGAACCTTTACCCTGGAACTCAATGGTGTGGCTGAATCTTCAAAGGTTTCGGTGGAGATTTACGGGATACTCGGTGAAAAAATCATTAAAACGGAGATGATGGGTACAAAACAACATGTGTTTGACCTTTCCGGCAAACAGCATGGCATTTACCTGATCCGTGTAATGGACGGAGAGGAAACGGGTATGACAAAGATCATCAGGCAATAGTAGCGAATATTGAAGCAGGTTTCTACCGGATGAGCATGTGCATCGATAAGACCGGGCGTGACAGTCTTCTTCTTGAGATCGATCAGTTTTGTGCCCGGACCGGCCAGTTTCTTAATATCTGGATCTTTCCCTGCAGCAAGAAACTTCCCATGGAGCACTGCAACCGATTCCACGATCTTATCCGTCCTGTCGAGTGTAATGATCTTGCTGTTGAAATAAATGATATCGGGGGGTCACCGGGTACACTACAAGCCGGGACAGAAGGGTACCCGGCAAGTCCAAAAAGAAAATAAAGGGTAACTGTTCTCATTTTCTTTGTGATGAGGGAAGACTTTTTCATTGTGAACAGGTCTTTCGGTAATGTTTTGATTCGCCCTTTTGGTCTCGGAAAGGAAGTCCGGCAGGGATAATTACACTTTGGGAACAATCAGCGAAGTTAATCATGTTCATCCTGTTCCTGGATTTGATTGGATGGTTTTGCAAGCAACATGAGAACATTTTATTAGATGCAGAAGGAAAAGCCAGATCATCTATCTGTGGCCAGCGGGTCAAAAATCGAAAGCCGGGTTTTAACCGGAATTTATACTGAATTCATTAAACAAGGGACCAGGGTTCCGTAAAAAAACCTTAAAACCGGCGATTAATGCCGCCGTCAGCCTGCCGTGGATGACAGGCGGCTCATAGTTGTCATGATCATGTAGGGCAAATCACTACATTCTTTTCAGTCCTTCCCTTACAAAACAATCGGTATACCACCTACAGTAAACAGGATGTAATGTGATTATTTTTGCCCTTGGATTTTCTTATTTTCTACTGTTTTAAATAACCTGTCTTATGAACAAATTAAATCTTGTTTTAGTTTGTGCCGCCTTTTTGATCTCCGCCACCGGGTTTTCACAATCGACCGCACCTGCTTCCAGGGAGTACAAAACCAAAACCGGGAAGATCATCACGGTAAACGAAACGCATCCGCAGGGAGCCAGCCTGAGCAACATCACCGTGGCCATTAAAGGAAACGCGGGTTCCGTGGTTCAATTTACCGATGCCGATCCTATCAACAAGGTGCTGGTAGCCGACCTCGACGGCAACGGTTTCAGCGAAATTTACATCACCACCGTTTCCGCCGGATCAGGCAGTTATGGCAATGTGATCGGGGTGGCCTCCAACAAGGACAAATCCCTGTCGCAGATAACCTTTCCGGAAGTGGGGGAGAATGACCTGAAAAAAGGGGCGAAATTTGAAGGGTATGAAGGGCACGATATTTATGAAATCAAGGACAACGCCCTTGCCAGGACCTTCCCGGTCAAAACACCCGTCGCTGCCAAACATGTGGTAAAGTACAAACTGAAAGCAGGAGAAGCCGCTTTTCAGCTCGTTATCGCGGACTAGACTGCCTTTATGGTGTACACAAGAAAAACATAAGGGGAAAACTGGGGGTTTTCCTTTTCCAGACCTTCCCGGGCTTAAAAACCCGGAAGGTTTTTTTTTATACGGAACATAAATCGCTTTTTCAAAAAGTCCGGATGCGGACTATTCCGCATTTTCGCGAGCCATGTGCGATTATTTTGATGAACCTTTTTACGGTCGTTCAGGCCATCCAGGTACGTCACTCTTCTACAAGAGCCCAAACCAAAACACTTTAGGCCAGCGGCCTTGTGTTATCAGTTTTACCATTGAACTTTAACCACCTTTTTTAAAATCGTTGCCTTCCCATCGTCAAATGCCAGGTAATAAACCCCGCCAGGAAGACCCCTGAACTGAAAGGATAGATTTTGGTTCCCTGGATGAATGGTTTTTTCAGTGAATTCTTTAACCAGGGTTCCTGCATTTGAATAAACGGTAGTTTTGATCTTGCCGGTTTTTTCTGAGATCAACGCCACCTGCGCCATATCCATGACCGGGTTTGGAAAAACATTTCCAACCTGAAACGATTGGTTCACGCCTGGTTCCTCCAATCCTGCAGAAGGATTATAAAAGGCGCTGTATACGCCGTTCCCATGCGTGCCTATGGCAATAAAACCGTCGGACTGCCGGGCATCGACCATGTCAATGATCACATTTCCAATGGTGTTCGCGCCTTCTTTCATCCAGACGGTGGAGTCTCCATTTAGTTCTGTGGTGGAAAACAAGCCACAGGAGGTACCTGCGAAAATGATCTTTTTACCCTGGTAAAACAACTTTTTCGTGCAGCGGATTGACGGACCGTTTCCCGAACCATCCGGGAACTCTTCAAGATTGCCTCCAACCGATGTCCAGGTTGACCCACCATCGGTCGAATGGAAGAGACTCTGAACGCCATAATTTGAAAAGGTCACCATCAGGCGGTCTGCGTTCTGAGGATCAATGTCAATATCTGCAACAAAAGCATTGACCGGGAAACCGTTCCCGGTAATTTCCGTCGGAACGGGGTTCCCGGTATTTGCATTGTCGAGCCGGTATACTTTCCCGAGATTTGTTCCGTAATAGAGCCGGTTGGGCGGGAGGGTTGATACGGAAAGAAAGCTGATCTCCGCGGCAGTTCCCACGTTCACGTTGCTTAAATGACTCCAGCCCGCATTCCGCAGACTGGTATCGTAAGCTGCAGCCTTCAGATTGTCCTTCCGCCATATGCTGGTAACAGTTGGCAGGTAGAATGTTTCATAATGAACCGGATCCAGCGCGAAGTTCTGGTAAAACGGGAACAGGGAGTTGCTGCCCATCACCGGGTCGTAATATTTTAAAAGGGTATCGGGCAGTTGCGGGAAGATGTCCCGGGCATGCATTGCATTGTCGAACCTGGTCGTCCAGATGTTTCCACTATAGGCCGAGATGGCACAATATTCCCAGCCAGGGGCGACACAGGTGGCGAACCCGTCGTAACAGATATCGATGTTGAACCATAATTCTGCCGGGTTATCTGTAACGGTGTAGTACCAGTTGTTGTCCTGCAGCCCGCCCAGTATCCAGTCATCCCCGGCGGCACCGTGGTCGATGGCAATGCTGTAAAACTGGGTTGTTGTCAATTTATAGTTTAATCTTTGCCACGACATCCGGCTGCTGTCGGTCATACAGTCGGGTGTGAGGTAAATCCCCCCGTCATTTGCCATGAGCATGACCGAGGGATCCGATGGCAGGAAGGTTATTCCATGCTGGTCGGGATGAAGCTGGTGCAGTGAGTCCATGTCGTAGGGATACCCGCCGACATAGGTGGTCATCAGGCTGTCGGCAAACCCGTTCAATGACCGGTGAAGGTTCATCCCCCCGAGAAAAACCACATTTTCATTGTCGGGCTTTACCCCCATGGTAAAGCAGTATCCGCCATATACCACGAGCGAATATGGAAAGCTGTTCATATTTCCATCGCCTGCACCGGGAATACCCCGGGTGCGGTTTTCCCACACGGCAGCATTGGCTGACGGATTCCAGGTCATTTTCCAGAAGGTATTCAATGTATTGGTATATCCGTTGAACGGGTTGAGGTCGGGGTTTTGTGATTCCGTAAAAACATACATCACCTTTTCATTCGACGGGGCCAGTGCCAGCCTGGTCACACGGTTGTCATCCGGAAAGCCGGCAGGGGTGATCTTTTCCCAGTTTATTCCATCGGCCGATCTCCAGATGCCGGCTTTGCCAGGAGGTTCAACAGACAGACAAAAACTGCCGAGCGCGGCATAGAGCACGCCGTCGGAGGTTATGGCGAGATCGCTGCAAAAGGATTTGTTTTCAAGGTCGCCCAGTGCAACTGTCCAGCTTGTCCCGCCGTCCACTGATCGCATGATGGCGCCATAGCAGGCGGCATAAACAATGTCTTTGTCCATGCTTACAGGATCCGTGACAATCCGCCAGACTCCCTGGAAAATCTCATCCAGGTGAGCAGCCGATCCACCCTGTGTGGCGGCCAGCGGTTGCCAGGTTGCCCCGTTATCGGTCGACTTGTAAATCCCGTTGCCGATCCCGATGGTCCTTGCATTTGTGCTGATGCTCCTGTCTGTCGTACTCAGCATCTCACCTGTGCCATAATACCAGGTGTGGTGCTTCCCCGGCCTTTTATCCTGGACCAGGCAGGTGGCGCTTTGCTCGGCATCGGGGCTGGTGGTTTTGTGCCACGATAGCCCTTTGTTGTCCGACTCCCACATGCCCCCCGAGGCGCTTCCGGCCAGCAGGTGATTTTCATTGTCCATGTCAATCGAGATGCACAACATCCGGCCGCCTATGTTGGCAGGACCCCGCCAGCTCCATGCCTGGCCGTCTCCATCGGGATATGCCGGCAATCCGGATGTAAATGCCAGTTCACGGGCGCGGATCCCCGGGGGGATCACCCCGGTTTTAGGATCCTTCAGTTTCATGAATTGATATCCGGCCTGCATGGCTAAAAGTCCATTTTCAGACATTCTTTTATTTTTTGCAGGAGATGTCTTATGTTTCTCAACGCCTCCAGATAAAGAAGTGTCTTTTATAAACAAGCAGAGTAATGCAATCACCAAAGACCCCGCAACAACTATTGAGAGAATGTGTGCTTTCATATGCCGGTAATTATTTAATAAAGGTAACTTTGTACAAAGCACTGTTATAGGTATGGATGCTTTTCCAGGTTGTTCCGCCATTGGATGTTTTCAGAATGGATCCTTTTTGAGGCCACCCTGACAATTCTCCGACTGTCAGTGCCAACTGACCATCATAGGAATCTATCCCGACATTGAATTGTCCATTATCGACGGCCGGTTGTGAAACCCAGGAAGATCCTCCGTTTGTCGTCAGGCAAATCTGGCTCAGATCAAAAGCACCCCACCACGATTCGGAATTTAGCATGATCATGTGGTTGATGTCAGCTCCGAGAATACCCCCCGTATGCGGCACCGAATCATTCTTCCACGTTCCTCCACCGTCTGTGCTAACCATGTAATGAGCTTTCCCACCATACACTACGATGGTGTTACCCGAGGAGGTCACACCAATCCATTCGTTTCTGTTATAGTTATTTGCAGGAGAAATGGTGTCCCAGTTATTGCCTCCATCCAGTGTAAAAGCAATAAAACCCTTCATTTCCCCGCCGTCAGCGACTCCACCTGAAACATACACTTTTTGAGGGCTGATTGCCCATATCCCCTGCATTAAGCCATTGTGAAACGTGTTTGTATCAAAAGCAGTCCAGGTATTTCCATTATCCCGTGAGTTGAAAACTGCACCATCCGAACCACTGATCCAGATATTTGTTTTATCCACGATGGAAATTGATGAGAGTCGCGGAACTGTTTTGCACACAGGTCCGGGGACTTGTAGCCATATTTTACCGCCATCCACTGTTTTCAGGATGACATTCTCTGAACACACTGCCCACACTGTGTTTTCGTCCACAGCCCAAATATCCCAGACATCGATGTTTTTCAATGCTGAGTTTCCTTGTCCTTGTCTTACCCAGGTTTCCCCACTATCCGCCGAAAAAACAATCACTCCATAACCTGTACTGTCTCTCGCACCGGCGACCCAGGCATATGGTTTTTTTGCAACCGGCTGTGTATTATCCTTGTTTTTGTTACAACTGATGGTGATCCCCGTTACGATCACCAGGATCAAAAAAAAAATTCCAGGTCGCTTCATGTTCGTGTTTTTTGGTTGATGAAAAATAGCAGAAGATCTACCTGGTGACGGTGAAGGTATCAACCAGGCTGTATGCCCCTGTATTTCCCCCGTAACTTTTTACGGTAACGGTACCGCCGTTGATATCAATCACGCTGAAATAGTAGGTGTTGGCATCGTTGTGCACGTTCCATAAGGTCTTGATGGTTTCATAAATGTTGCCGGTAGAAGGGCCGGCGCCGCAGGTGCCGTTGAGAAGTTGTACCACATTGTTCTGCCATGCGGGAGTCGGCGGTACGGTGGCCGGATCTGCGGGGATGCTGCTGTCAATCGTCCTTCGGGAAAAGAGATGCGAATGTCCGCATGCATAGATGTCAAACTTGTTGGCATCCAGGAAAGACCAGAGCAATGTCAGGGATGTGTCGGCTGCTGATGGCTCCTGAGGGTCATCGGAAATATAGTAATAGGGTGTATGAATGAAAAGGAATTTGTGCGTTGCCCTGGTTTTGGCCACCTGTGCTTTAAGCCATGACATCTGGATGGAATCAATGTGTCCGCCAAGCCCCATGTGCACTGTGTCCTTTGTAATGTAATAGGGATCCAATACCGCAAAAAAGGAGTTGCCACCCTGGGAAGTAAAGGTATAGGCCAGGTGATCGTAGCCCGGAGGCCCATTGGCAGGGTTCTCAGAAAATACGTTCTGATACTCCTGCTGGTTGACGAGCAGGTAACCGTATGAAGCGTGCTGGTGATACAACTCATGGTTGCCGATGGCCGTATAAAGCGGTATGCCACTACCAAGAGGTGCAAACAGGTCTTTCCAGGCCTGGAACGTGTATGAGGGCTTAATATAGCCCCTGTAGGATTGATCTCCGCCAAAAAACACAAAGGACGGTTTGGGTGACAACGCGGCGATCTGGTTGATGATGGCAGTCATCACCGGGGTGTTCACCGGATATTCAAGCGTATCGCCACGGCTGTCGGCAAGCCAGACGAAACGAAGCGTTTCGTCTGTTCCAACCGGTGGTTGTTGTTCCGGTTTACTTTTACTGCAACCGCAAAGCATTGCAACTACGATAAAAAGAAACGTCATTGCGACGATGTTCAAATGGCACTTCACGGCTGGTAGTGTGCTTTTAAATGTATCTGACATAACTTGTTCATTTAGTTTGGTTATTGTTTTCTATGGTATGTTGTCTTTTAATTTTATTTTCAAACTCCTTTTTAGAGGAGTTTTTAAGGATAAAGTCATACTTGATCCTGTCGTGTAAACTACACTCCTCCCTGTATGCAGTTAAAAGCAAAAACCGGGCATTTGGCCAGTCGGCATGTGCTTTGCGAATGGTTTCATCGCAGTTGCTATTCCCGGATTCAGAATCAATAAGAAACACATGCACCGGGGCATTGCCAGCCTTATTCATCGTTGTATAGTTGTCGGCATCATAAACCACTTTAAACCCAGGCACCTGGTCAAGTGCAGTTTTCAGGCTTTCGCGGTATATGTTGTTTTGTTCAATAATTACAATATTCATTTGCCTCCTGGTTGCAAATATGATATTGCCAAATTTAAAAAGTTCCGGGTTCAGGCAGATGCGGGGATGCCTGTAATTCATCCCGGGGGAAACCCGTATTTGCAGCTGGGGTAAACCCTTAAGAAGGGTGGGAATGATGGTGCTATTCGATCGAAAAGTAGTTGTTTTTGATCGCCCACAGGATTAATTCACCAACATTCCTTACATCTGATTTGTGAAAGATATTGGTGCGGTGAACTTCAACTGTTTTGATACTGATAAACAGTTTATCTGAAATTTCCTGGGAGGTAAAACCGTTGCATACAAGGTCGAGAACTTCCAGTTCGCGTTGCGTCATCCGGTCGGGGCCGGATGAGACATTAACGGACCTGAAGGCCATCTTCTGCAAAATTTCCTGGCTGAAATAATTTCCCCCGGAATACACGGTATTGATGGCTTGCTGAAGTTCGAACTTGTTTGATTTTTTTAAAATAAAGCCCTTGATCCCGGCATTGATCATTTGCGTATAGTGCGTCGTATCCGAGAACATCGTAAGGGCAATCACCTTCAGGCCGGGGTACGACGCCAATGCCTTTCGCGTTGCTTCAACACCATCCATAACAGGCATGTTGATATCCATCAACACCACATCAGGAAGCGAGTTTTTCAGAAATTCCAGGAATAAAGCCCCGTTTGAGGTGTCAAACACGACTTCAAAATCCTCAATCTGTCCTAAAACCAGCCTGATGCCCTCCCTGAACAGGTCGTGGTCATCGATAATCGCTATTTTAATTTTTTTCATGGATGAGAATCTCCTGGTAAGGAATTTGAATTGTTACTTTCATCCCCTTGTTTTGCCGGCTTTCAAAAATGACATTTCCCTCAAAGGAATGAATGCGGCTTTCAATATTTTTTAAACCCATTCCTTGTTTTGCCTGCATTTTTTCGTCAACCGAAAACCCGATGCCATTGTCCTGGTAAACAAGATGGAGCATCCTGCCCGATATGAAAATATCAATGGCAACCAGGGTCGCTTTCGCGTGTTTTATCGTATTGTTGATCAGTTCTGAAATTGTCCGGTAGATTGTCAGTTCTTTCTTCAGGTCAAAACGGCTGAACTTCTCAACGTTAAGCTCAACCTTTATGCTGTCGCTGATCATGAACTCACCTAAAAAATTTTCCAGTGCAATTGTCAGCCCGTAATTTTCAAGAATATGGGGACTGATGTTGTGGGAAATTCTTGATATGTCGGCGATCGCATGGTCGATAATGTATTTAAGTTTCGATTCAATCTCATTCTTCCCGTTGAGATCCCCGGCATCAATATAGGCCTGGAAATAGAGTTTTGCAGCTGACAATAACGGGCCTAACCCATCATGCAAATCAGCCGCTATTCTCTTACGCTCTTTTTCTTCTGTCTGGATGACAGATTCAATCATTTTTTGCTGAATCTCTTTTTTTTCGGATATCTCATTATTCAGCGCAATATTCAAAACTTCCAGGTCATCTGCTTTATTTGTCAACTCATTCATGCTGGCCTGGAGCCGTGAATAAAAATTAACCAGGATGTAATAAATTAAAAAACCGATCAGGAGAAAATGTAAAATGCGGACAATTACACAGGTGTACTGGCAATTCTCAAAATGATAATCCAATGGAATAAATGTGCTTTTAGTTATCATTAAAATACCGACGACCAGGATAGCAATAAAGGAAATAATAAAAAGTCCCAGGGTTTCCATTCTCTTTAGTGTAAAAAGAGAATATACGATTGCCAGGACGAACCAGAGACTTGCCATATCAAGAAGTCCCAGGATCAGGTTAAAGCACCCGGATAGAAAGAGCAGGACAATGAAACTCCAGATCTTAATGCTGAAATTCATCCTGCTTTTTAAGAATGCCAGTATGATGGCGGCCAGGCCCAATACCGGGGGGACAAACCTGGGCCACAGGTAAACGCTTTCATCAAGCGCAACATAGATGATCGCATTAAACGGCAACACCATAAAGGCAATAAACAGGATGCTTGTGTTGGCTATTTTATCAATCAGTTCGTCTTTCAAGCTGCGCGATCGTCTTTAAGTTGAATTAAGGATACTACCGGACAAATTTTGAATTTAGCAAATCTAAAGAAAAAATGGATTGAGCCGGGTTCGGGCAGGAAAATAAGGGGTGGATCCTGAAACTGAAAAATTATTTGTAAAATTCTGAACAGGTATTTTAACAAATAACCGTAACTTTGGTACAACATCTCAAATGAAACAAGACGATGCCTGCGCAAAAAGGCCCGAAAAAATAAATCTTATCATATGGGAATATTTTATTTGAATGCCCGGATGAAGAAACCGGGATTGTCATTTATCCTTATGCCTGTATTGTTTGCCTTGCCACACACATCGTTTTCACAGGTAGCCGTTCAGAACCCGATTTGCTATGGCGATGCGATCCAGCTCATGTGTAACTTCACGGAGGGTTGCAGCAACCCTGGTGCTACGTTCACCTGGCATAATTCCAGCGGTTCCTGGACGACCAATGTACGGGACCCGGTCCTCAGTCCGCCGGGGTTTTTTATCATCGGAGACGGTCAGACAGCAAATCCTTATGGTTTCTGCAATGGCGAAGGATACGGTACCGACTGGTTCTACCTTACCGTGCATTTCTCGCCTCCGCCGGGTGGTGTACGAAGCGGGTCGGTGCATGTGATGGCGAATCAGAACATCAATATTTCAGGAACCGTAAAAAATTTCGACGGATCGCTTATGAATGGCGGAACTGCATGCATGTTTAATACCGGCTACGGGGTATTTGACACCGTGGCCATGGTACCGGTTTCAAATGGACAATTTACGTTTTCCAATACCTGTGGGATGGATGGTTCTCCTGTGCTGGTCATTCCAAATAACACGTACATGGTGCCGACCTACCTGGGTAATGCAGCAACCTGGTCGGAAGCAACCCCGGTTGTTGCCTCTTCCAGTCTGAATGTCGGTGAGATCCATATGATTAAAAAGCCGGTCCCTGTAATGGCGGGAGGTAATGTGTCCCTCATAAAAGGACATGTATACCAGGCCGGCATTGCGAAGGCCAACGACCCGATTGACAATGTCGGCGTTATTATCAGGAAGACCAGCAATCCCTCACTTTTGGGTTATGGAATATCCGATGAGGCCGGATCGTTCGACCTGGGAACTTTTGAGCCGGGTGATTACAGCATTTCCAGCGACTACCCGGGTATACCCATGTATACCCAGAACGGTGCCAATAACATAAGGACCTATAATCCGCTGGATACGATTATCCTGACAATGCATGTTGTGTCCAACCCGGTCATGACCGATTCAAATTTCGTACGGGTATTCCCGTCGTATGTGGTTTCGCCTGCCTGTTCTGTCCAGGAGGAGATCGTATATGCCGGTGTAACAAGATGCTATAATGCCCTTCAGAGCCTCACCGTAGGCGGTGTCAATGGCCAGGAAGTGGTTGTCTACAGCGGGGGCGATGCCTGTTATGTTGCAGGGCAGAAAATAAATTTCAAGCCGGGGTTCAGCGCACGGAGCGGGGCATCGGTGTGGGGACATATCACAACAACCGGCCAGTTCTGCAGCCAGTTGTTCGGATCAAACAATTCGCTTGACGGGATGACTGTTCCTGGAGGTGAGAACAGGTGTTTCCAGGCGATGGGTACGCTCTCGGTCGGAGGAACCGCTACACCCTTCCTGGCGGAGAGCGGCTCAAGCGTGCACCTGGTAGCCGGGCAGAAGGTGATCATGTACCCGGGGACTCACGCTGCTCCTGGTGCGTATCTTCATGCCTACATATCGACAGACGGAACATATTGCAATGAACCGAAAGCTGTAACTGCCGAAAATGACGGGAATGGAGAAACAGGATCTGGGCGCTCACCATTTACCGGCCAGGACACTTTTTTCAAAGTATATCCCAACCCGACTTCCGGCTCAGTTACACTTGAATTATCCTCCGAACCCGGCGGATCAGCCGTCTCTGTTTGCTGTTATGACAACATGGGTTCGCTGGTAATGGAGGAAGCATACCATGCAGGGAAAAAGCATGAATTATCCCTGGCTGGCCGTGCTCCCGGAATTTACCTTTTGCGGGTCATGACGGATGGCAGGGCCGGGTTAAAGAAAATCATAAAACAACAATGAAATTAACCGGGCAGGGAATTACCAGGTTGAATCCATTCATCCACAACCTTCAAAAAAATATTGATATCCAGTGGCTTGGTTAAATAATCCCTTGCCCCAGCCGTCATCAATTTCTCTATCTGGTGTTGCGTTGCATCGGCCGACAGGATGACAACCGGGATCGATTTTGCGATGTCGTCGGCCAGGAGGTTTGCTAAAACCTCGCTGCCATTCATATCGGGCAAATCGAGATCGAGCAAAATCAGGTCAGGCAGGTTTTCCGTTGCCGATTTGACCGCAGTACTGCCATAAATGGAAGTGATCAGTTGTATTCCAGGCCGGCAATCCCGGATAATTTCGTCAACCAGTTCGGCATTCTGGATATTGTCTTCGATATACAGGATGGTCGCGGTTTTTGATGGTACCACTGTCCCGGGTTCTTTGGAATACTTATTTTTCAGAACGACCAACTCGGCAGCCCGTTTCGCTTTCTCCTCGTTAAGAAAGGCAATCTCTTTATTTGCGATGCCCAGGTTTGTAGTCAGTTCCACATTGTTTTCCTGTTGATTCTTCCAGCTTACATGTTCCCCGGTTATTGGCATTTCAATCCAGAATGTGCTTCCTTCCCCGACAATACTTTCAACGCCAACTGTTCCTTCCATCGCATCCATGATTTTTTTCACTACCACAAGTCCAAGGCCTGTACCTTCAGTTTGGGTTTTTTCGGCCCCGATACGTTCAAAGGGTATGAAAAGTTTTGGGATGTCAACAGCATGAATTCCCAACCCGGTGTCCGTTACCGAAATCCGGACAGAAACAATCCCTGCATCATTTTGCGGCATCAATTCAGTTTTAACCGATATTGAACCGCACGGCCTGTTGTACTTCACCGCATTGTTGAGCAGGTTAATCATTACCTGCTTTAACCGTTTCCTGTCGGACATTACATAAATCCGGCTTCCCGGCGAATTTTTCAATTCCAGTTTCAGTTGCCTCGCATCGGCGAGCGGTTGCACGGTATCCATCATTTCTATAATAATACCTATCAGCTGCACAGGCTCGGGAAAAAGGGAGAGCCTCCCCGATTCGATGCGTGAAATGTCAAGTACTTCATCAATGAGGCCGAGCAGGTGTTTTCCGCTGTTTAAAATATGACCGACTCCCTTCTTTTGTTTCGGATCGAGTTCACCCATATCCAGCAACTGGGCAAAGCCAAGAATCGAATTCATGGGCGTACGCAGTTCATGGCTCATGCGCGAAAGAAATTCGCTCTTGGCAAGATTTGCCCTGTGGGCTGCGTCCCGCGATTTAATGATTTCAGCTTCTGCCTCTTTGCGTTTGGTAATATCCAGGGAGATGCCTCCAAGCCATGCGTCCTGGTCCGAGCGGTCAATGGTAAACTTTTGTGTTTCGTAATGGTGCATTTGCCCGTCGAGCTGGATTAAACTTTCTTCAAGTTTCTGATAACCCAGCTCCATTGAATTAAGATCATCTGACATAAGTTTTTCACCCAGATCATTCGGGAAAATTTCCTGCATGGTCTTCCCGACCCAGGAGGAGGCGCCAAAGGCATCCTCCATATACCTGTTAACAAACAATGTACGACCTTCGTGGTCTTTTAAAAATACAACAGCGGGCAAATAATCCATGAAAAGTGAAAACCTTTTATCACTCTCGCGCAGTGCCTCCTCGGTAAGCTTTCGCTCGGTGATGTCATGGTAATTTAATAAAACACCACCGATCACAGCATTATCTACAAGGTTGGTCGCTGTCAGTTCTATCGGTTTATAGCTCCCGTCCTTGCACTTGTAAAGGTATTCGACCGTTGTTGATGAACCGGCAGTTTGAAGAAGGTTAAAAAATGCTGTTTGAAGGCGCTCCACTTCGTCAGGATGAACCGTCAGCCATCCATCTGTTCCAACCAGGTCTTCCGGTTTCCAGCCGAAATGTTTTTCAATATTCGGGCTCTTGTATTTCATCACACCGTTAACTCCCATGATACCAATTACATCCGAAATATTGGAGATCATCGTACTGTGTTTGATTTCACTTTGGTGAACCGCATTTTCCGACCGCTTCCGGGCACTGATATCCTCGAAAATATAAAAACGGCCGTAGTATTCATCATTGTCACCGCGCATTTGTGTAGTAAAACGCCGGATGGTCCTGTTTTGGCTGAAGGCAATCTCATCTTCAAGCACAGTTCGGTTTTCTTCGTGCTGAAGCGGTTTGCACGATTCGGCAAAAGCCGGTATATCAGCCAGAACGTGCAGGCAGTACGGGATGATGTCGTTGTTCCTGAGTTCGCCCCTTTGCATCTGGTCTTCAATGTGCTGAATTTCCCAGATCTGGCAGAAGCGGTGGTTGAAATAGAGGATTTCGTCGGTGCGGTTGTCAACCACCAGGAATCCCAATGGTGATGAATTGGACATCAGTTCCAAAAACGATTTATTCCATTGCAGCAACTCTTCAACCCGTTTGCGTTCAGTTTCTGCCAAATTCCGGGTTTGGATCTCCTTTTCAAGATTTTCATTGTTCAACGAAAGTTGCAAGGTCCTTTCCTTTATTTTCAGTTCAAGGTTTGCATTCAGGTTGAGGATTTCAGCTTCGGCCTGCTTTCGTTCGGTTATATCTCGGATTATTACCAATACCCCCATTTGCGCTCCGGTCTGGAACTTTGAACCGTTAAATTCACCAGTGAATACGGAGCCATCGGTACGTTTCAGACAGAATTCGGTATCCTTTACCGGACCGGCCCCTGACATGGCATTCCGGAATGCCTGAAACCCCCGTTCAATATCGGCATCAGCGATAAAATCGGTAAACCTGCGGCCACACATAATTTCGGGGGAAATAAGAAAAAGCGAAGCTGATGCGGGCGAAGCATAGGTGATGATCCCGTTCATATCGGTAATCCCGATAAGGTCGCCGGATTGCCCGGTTATGGTACTGAATTTTTCTTCGGTCTCGCGAAGCTTGTTTTCTGTCTTTTTACGTTCGGTAATGTCGAGACAATGCCCGATATAACCGATGAATTCCCCGTGACTGTCGTACCTGGGCTTGCCGTCGTCCTGAAGCCAGTGCCAGGTTCCGTCATGATGCCGGAGGCGGTATTCCATGCTGAAGGACTTATGCTGATCGAACGAAGTTGTGTAGACCGTGAAACAATGGTCAAGATCGTCGGGGTGAACCCCTTCCACCCATCCGTCGCCCTGCTCCTGTGCAAGCGTCCGGCCCGTAAAATCGAGCCACACCTGGTTGAAATAGGTGCATTTCTTATCGGGCGTGGCGGTCCAGATCAGCGCCTGCCCCGAATCAGCCAGGGTGCGGTATCGCAGTTCACTTTCGCAAAGTGCTTCAACCATTGCCTTGCGTTCGGTGATGTCGCGCATGGTTCCTGCTATTGTTGCCGGCTTGCCATCGGTATCAAACACCAGGCCTGATGAAATGGAAACAGGCACAACCGAACCGTCTTTGTTTTTCATTAACAGTTCATAATCGTTTACGTGTCCTGACCTGGTTAATTCCGAGAAGAAGGAATCCCTGTCTTTCGGATCAGCATAGAGCCCTACCAGTGATTTTCCGATCAGTTCAGCCCGTTTGTATTGCCCTTTTGAGAAAGTTTCGATTGAAGGGCTGATTTCAAGGATTATGCCATCCGTTGATGCCTCATAGTAGACATCGAGCATATTGTTGAAGATTTTGTGGTACTTCTCCTCGTTATCAGATAATTCCGAATTCAGTTTCTTTGCTTCCTCCAGTTCATGCAGCAGGTTCATCGCGTCAGCTTCTGAGTTAATACTGGTATGTTTCATCGGTATTTCTTTTATTGAAATGCATCCTTGTTATCCCTGCCCGAATTCCGTGCAGGTCCGAACCGGAAAATAGCTGCTTTATGCCTGCACCCGGGTGCAAAATCATTCTTTGCCTTATTGACCAACGTGGTCCTGCAGCGGTCGTATTGTCAGCGAGAACTCGCCAATTGGATGGGGACTGGGTCCAGTGGGGAGGATCAATGAAAAGCAAATTTAATGAAAATTCGGATTGGAAAGATCAGAATGTTTTGGTTATCAATAAAACCCGTTTGGTATTCAACCATGAAATACACCTGCTGCTTAAATAAAATAGCAGATATTCGAATAAGAAATTATATTTTTACATTGTCGTGATTCATTGTTGGTAGAAAATTTGCAAACAGTATCTTTATGGAAAACAAACTGAATTCACTGATTGTACTCTGCGGATTGTTCTCATACAAGGATAAAGAGAAAGAGATACTTTTTCCTGGTACCACTTTTGAGGACTTTGAAAATATTTTCGAAAAGGATGCGGGTATTAAAATACTCAAACAGATTTTTTACCCGAATTTTACCAATTTAATTGTTTCGAAAAACTGTCATACGCATGCGCATCCCGGCGCCTGCCTGTTTCAGCATCTCCGGCTGGCAGATACAGGCGGGCTGAAAAACCTGGTGTTGGCGGATGATAAGGAAGAAAGCCTGAAATTTTCCATTGCCAACGTCGATATTTTTCTTTTCCCGGAAATAATTTCCGATTCCCCCGTTGAAAAACTGGGAATTTATGCATTTCATGTTAAACTTTCGGATGAAAACGCAGGTTTTGAAACCATCTCCTCGTTTATTCACCGGATTCGTTTGTTTGAAAGCAATAACCGCATAAAATCAGGAGAATCTGATTTTACAACGATCGGTTTTATCCAGCATAAGATCCTTCCCAATGGAATTTCACTGGACCTGGTTTCCGATATAATGGGGAATAAACTGAAGGTGTTTACAGTCATCAATGCTGCCGGCGACATCGGCGACATCAATAAAAGGTTGCTGGATACAGGAACGGCCCAGCATGTTTCAGCCGGGAGCCGGGAGCATTCAACAAGGGGTTCTGAAGAATTGTACCAGGACCTGTTGAAATCAAACAGTATTTCGATGTACTCGAACTGGAAAGCGCTGGCACTCTTTGATTCGTTTACCGTAATCGGCAATGAGCTGAACAACATAGACACCACGTGGGGGACCACCTACCTGCTGATCTATATTCATTGTCTGAAAATGAAATTTTACCTGTTTCATGTAAATTCAGCATTGTCAAATATCAGTTTTTTTGAAAAATATTCCGAAAAACTCCGGACAAATTTTACCAAATTCATCAACAGCAACAACCTTTTTGCAATATCGTTCAACATCCTGCCGAATAAAATATACCAAACGATGAAAAACTCACTGGAAATCAATGAGGAGGTTGAAGAACTTGAGAAAAAGATCATCAACATAAGCAGGATCATCAATGAAAAAAGTGACAAGAGCCTGAACAAGTTAATATTCCTCCTCGCATTACTTGGAGTGGTCAGCGTCATCTTTCACGCATCAGAGTTCATCATGAAGGTGTTTTCAGTCAATGAGCATTATTATCCGCCGATAGGTTTAACAATAGCCGGCACCGTTTTACTTACGGTATCAGCTTATTTTTTGCTGTTAAGAAAAAGAGGTTAATTCAAAGGCGGACTTATTTTTCCCGGATATTAAAGTCTTTCAGTTCCTCCTTAAAATCAGGGATTATTCCCAGCAAATGCTTTTGGTTTACGTTGGTTAAGATATCTTCGGTGCGCAGGGGCCACTTTTTAACCAGTATTTTTTCCGGGGTAGTGGTGATAACCAGCAAAGAGTTACCATCCGCCGAAAACTGCGCAAAATGTGTGTGGCCTTTTGTATCCCCTAAATTGATAATATTCAGCAGTTCGCCTTTGCGCGACCAGATCATGATCATATACGGATTTTTTGAAAGCGTGAAAAAGCATTCACTGCCGGGCGAAAACCCCACCTCCTCAATGGCCGTCCTGTGCGAATTATCAAGCCTGGCAATATAAACACCATCGGCACTCCAGAGGATTGCCTGCCCGTCTGACGAAGCTGTCAGTATCATCTTTCCATCCGGGGAGTACCTGGCTTGTATGACATCTGCTTTATGCATTGTTAGCTGCCGGACAATTGTCCCGTCGAGGTTCCGGATGGTTGCAACCTTGTTTGCAGAACCGGTGATGATTCTTTTTCCATCGGGGGAGAAGGAGGCGCAACGCAACTGATCGTTGTCTGCCTTGTATTCTTTAAGTTTGGTTCCCCTGAAATCCCAGATCCTGGCAGCGCCGTCATTGCATGCCGTCAAAATCGTATTCCCGTTGGGTGAAAATTCAGTGCTTCTCACTTCCAGAGGATGGACGCATGCCGTGATTTCCTTCCCGGCAGTATCCCAGATCCTGGCTGTTTTATCAAATGAGGAGGTTGAAATAAATTTGTCATCGGGTGAAATACCAACATTCATCCCGGCACCCTGGTATCCGAAATCCACCAGCCGGTTTTTTTCAACATTGAAATAGGAAAGACTGTTTTGCTGATTCAGCACCACCAGTATCTTCTTCTTTTGCGATATGGATGAATTCAGGGTTTGCGCTACAGTTTTACCGATCATTTCACATTCGCTATTTCTCAACACCCAGATCTTTATCGTGCCATCTTTTGATGCAGTGATCACCGTATCATTGCCGCCGGCAAACCGGATCTCCCTGACGGCTGCATTATGCCTCCTGAGCTCATATGCGGGTTCGCCGCCGATACTCCTTACCTGGGAGATGCCATCGTCAGACCCGATGGCAAAATATTTGCTGTCGGCTGAAATGGCAAAATGGTCAATGCAGCCGATGCCTGCCCCGATCTCTTTGATAACGGTTGCTTTCTGGCGGGGGTTAAATGCCGGGATTGGCTCTTCAGGATGACCGGTACTGATTTTTTCCCGGTCAACACGGTTGCCCCAGATGATGGCAGATCCGTCGTCGGAAACGGTGATGATGAAACGCCCGTCGGGGGTGAAGTCACTCCGGGTAACCCCGGCGGTATGTTGGGCGAGTACCTGCAGTTCTTTCCCCGACAGATCCCATATCCTGGCGGTAGCGTCATCCGATGAGGTAACGACACTCAAATTATCAGGAGAAAAACCGATGTCACGTAAAAACCCGGTATGTCCCTTAAGTACGGCCATGCAGGCACCATCGAAATTCCAGATCCTGGCGGTTTTGTCATAGGATGTTGTTGCAATGTACTTGTTGTCAGTTGAAAAGTGAATGGCGTTTATTCTCGCTTCGTGCCCGGCCAGGTAACAATGCCTGTTGCATTGAAAAGTTACCTTGTTGAAATCCCAGATGGTGGCCAGCCCGGCAATCGACGCAGTCACAATATACTTTCCATCGGGAGAAAAATCAGCGAGATAATTCCATTGATCGTTGTCCCTGATCGTATAAAGCAGACGGCCGGCCGTATCCCATAGCCTGACGGTGCTGTCGGTGGACGCTGTGACGATAAAACGGCCGTCGGGAGAGAATTTCGCAGACATTACTTTTTGGCGGTGCCCCTTTAAAACCGCAAGTTCTTTCCCGTCCATGTTCCAGATCCGCGCTGTGCTGTCAAATGAACCGCTGACAATTTTTCTGCCATGGGGGGTGTAATCCAGGCTGTAAACATCATTTGTATGGCCGGCCAGGTTGTTGTGAAAAGGGTAATACCCGGAAGTTTCATAGCTCAGCGAAAGTGCCTCCATTGCCAACGGGCCGCCATAGGTTTGAAACGCTTTTTCAGCCAGCCTGAAACTCAAGGTGGGATTTTTATCAAGTGTCAGAAGACTATACGACGCGAGTTCATTTGATGTGGCTATCCTGGCAATTTTTGTGGCATTGTTCCGCTCGATCAGGGCCCACACGGTAAACCCGGCCATGATGACCAGGGCAGCTGAAAGCGCTGAAATTGCGATGGCTCTCAACCTCTTTTTTTTCAGCTGAAGTTCTTTCCGGCTCCTGGCAATAAAATCTTTTTTGTCCTGGTTCAGAAAAAGAATGTCAAGATATGGCTTGATGTAATTAAAATCCCTTTCGCTGAGCAGGATCCCCCTGTTGAGGTACTGATCATATGAATTGTTGATGATTTCCCTTATTTCATTGACCTCCTTTTCAGCAATTGTGATCTTTTCGAATATTTTTGAAGCAAGGCTGTCGTGCCTTAACTCATATTTCCCATTTTCATCGTGATCCCTGATGATCCGGAGTGTTATAAATTTATACAGTAAGGCCCTGACGCGGTTGATATCCACATCCCTGCCGGGTGTCGTGATGTAGGCGGCAATTTCGCCATCGGTTACCTGGCGTTTGGTTCCTTTGTTGGAAACAAATGATTTTAAAATAGTTAAGGCTAAAGATTTGTCCTGGTCATTTAACCTGGAAATCTCAGATTCAAGGAAAGTACCCAGGAGATCTTTGACACTGCCAACCCGTTTCACAAGTTCTTTTGAGAAAATGACCTCCTGTGACCCGGGATTCTCTTCAAGGGCCAGCCAGTACAGGCGATCTAAAAATATCTGGAGGTAGGTGAGGTCAATCTCAGCGTTTTCAGGGCTTAACTCATTTAAAATATCTGCGGAACACTCCTTTTCCAAACGGATGCCATGGGCCCGGCATAAACCCCCGATCACTTCCAATGCATTGCGATGGGTCATGGAATTTATTCTCAACCTGTTCGAAAGGAATTCGGGGATCTCTTTCTCAAATTCGGTCAGGCTGGCCAGGTATTCCTCGCGGATGGAAAAAATAAATTTACACTGAAGGTTCGACTTTACAATGCTTTTCACCGTTGCAATCAATTCAGCCCTCTCCTTCTCACTGCCAAAAATGAAAATTTCCTCAAACTGATCGAAAATAAAATGGATGGGGCGGAAATTGTCCAAAAATATGCGCTGAACCATTTCCATTATTGGTTCATTTTGCGCAGTTGATTGCAGTCCGGGTAAACACTTTTGCAGTGTCATCCTGAGGCTCCTGTTCATATCAGACCCTCTCCTGACCTGGATCGGGAACCAGTCGCTTTCCTGGATTTTGTTTGCCAGCCCGCAATTGATCAGGGATGACTTTCCAATTCCGGATACGCCGAAAAGAACCAGTATCCTGCTTTTGTACACACGATAGTACAGCTCTTCTATTTCGGCATCCCGCCCGAAAAACGTGGCCTTGTCCTCCCTGGCATAGCTGTCAAGGAATTTAAAAGGACTTTTTTGTTGATTTCCCATGGGTTATTCAGGATGACAATGCAGACAAAAGTTCATTAAACTCATCGACCAGTGTGCTGTAATTGTGCAACGAGCGGAGGTCGCAGATTTCGGGCGCCTCGGTTCCAACATACATCAGATGGCCGTCGCTGTATTTTGAGTACAAATAGATGTCCCCGATAATGTTAAACCTTTCATGGTCATCAATAACCTCCGATTTCGTATCAATAACGAGTGGTGACAGGTTGAGATATTCCCCGATCGACTTTGTCTGTTTCATCAACAGCACTGAATTGCTTTCGGTAAACTTCGACCCTTCGATCTTTGCGGTACTGAAATCAGAATGCGTGTTATGGAGCAAATCCATGTTGTGATGAAAAAATGCTTCGTGATTTTTTGACTTGACAACCTTGATGTCCCTGACAAACACCAGTTTGTAATTCACAAGGAATGCAACTTTTGACAATACTTTGGTTAATTTCTCCCCGAAAACGATGCAATCCCGTTCGATATCCTGGTTGGTCGGATTGGATTGAAAATGCATGTGGATGTTTCTTGGAAGGACCAGCGTATTCATGTTTTCATAAAATCCCTTGTTGAAATTCTCTGAAATCTCAGGCATAAACCATTCGAAATGCTGCTGTTTTAAAAAATTCCCTATGGAGGTTATCAGCCAAGTATAATCCCCCAGGCTTAAAACCGGGAACCGGTGCCTGAACTCCTTTTTAAAATTCTCCGGAATTGAAACCTGGTTTTTAACCGTCCCTTCCATGAGTTGGCTGACCATGGTAAAACTAATGAACTGCAGCGTTCTTTCAAATGTCCGGAAGATATGCGTCAGCAAATCACGGCCAAGGGATGTCTTTGTAAACAACCGGCGAAGTTCGATTCCGATAGGCCAGGGGAAATTCTCGACCATTTCGTTGCCCAGTTTCGGGAAATTGATGGTGCCGTCATCGTTGTAGCGGATGTCGTGCGCTAAATTGGGTTTAGCTTTGACCATTTCATCAAATACTTGCCTGATCAGGTCCTCTGTATTGCTCAGCATTTGTTTTTTATATGGATGATCGTTGTTGCCGGGTGCATTCCCTTTGGATTTTGTTGTGATCGTGAAGCACTGAAGGAATGTGTTCAACAAATATAAACATATCATTTGCACAAACAACCGGGGATTTTTAACAGGCAAAAAAAAATCCTTTGCGGAGCCTTCCGGATCACACAAAGGATTTTTGATGCAATGAATTTCCTAAAGCTTATGCAGAAGCGCCCTTAAACCCTAAGATATAGAATGTTCCAGCTCCAAGCAACACCATGCCCAGGATGATCAGGCTCCACTGGCTAAGTGTCGGAATCGATGCCGAACACCAGGTTTCCGGGGCTCCCGGGGGTGTAGTGGCGATTCTGGTCATGTAGGGATAAGGGATCCCGTCGCCCAGCCATACAGAACTCAGGTAGACAAAATAATATTCGCCGGCTGGTAATGTTGCAGAATAAGTATAGACACCGGGTGAAGTATATTGAACGTAAATAAAAGTTCCGGTTGCACATGGTCCGCTGGCAACAGCAAC
Source organism: Bacteroidota bacterium (assembly GCA_026391835.1). Lineage (GTDB taxonomy): Bacteria > Bacteroidota > Bacteroidia > Bacteroidales > FEN-979 > CAIVAT01. The sequence continues at coordinate 26,184 of JAPLDF010000014.1, read as the reverse complement.
CTGCCCGTCGATCGGCGAATTAACCGACCAGTAAATGGTCTTGGGTTCTGTCAGTACCAACCGGTACCAGTCCGATTCGGTATATCCATCGGAGCCACTCAAATAGGTATTTATGTTTGAACAATATACGCTTCCGTCCACGACATTGGTGAAAGCCTCCGGCTGATACCAGCAACCCCCGTTGGTAACGTCAATTCCATCGGGACCGAGCACAGGTGGTTCATTTTCGGGTGTGGCACAATCGATACATGGGCCGCTGCCCATCGGAACTGCAGTGGGCGGGGGCTGGATCCCGTGACGGAGAAGTTTTGAAGGCCCCCCGTTCAGCTGGGCGAACAGGCTACTGAACGCAAGGGTAGAAACAGCAATCATCAAAATAATTGAAATTTTTTTCATGGCATGTTTAGTTAAATGAAATAATAATTGATTACTAACTTGTTATATGGATTTATTAGAAATTCTATGATGACGGCTGTAATTTTCAACGTGTAAATATAATTCAAAAAATGCAAACAGCAACAATTCGGAAAATTATTTCCATATCAACGTTAGCATACCTGGTTTTTCGTTTCAATAAAGCGCTCATTATCGCTTTACCAGTTTCCCCACACTCATTTTATCTCCGGCAACCACCCGGATTAAATACACCCCCACCGGCCAGCTTTTACAGTCGAATTCATACTGCCGGCGGCCGGGCAGTTCGGTTCGAAGTACTTTTACACCCATCATGCTGCAGATTTCAACCCGGATGGCCCGGGTGGCGTCAAAATCAGCCATCGCAAGGGTAAAGTTGCCGGCAGCCGGGTTGGGGAAGATGGTGAACATGGCGGAGGCATCCTGCAGCTCCATGGTTTGAGGCCCCGCTGCTGTTTTTTCACTGCCTGATTGCAGCATACCCGCAGGTTGCACGCAGAAGTTCTGGGTGGTCGTAATGGATGCATGCAGGTATCCTCCGCTCGCCACATGCGTCACCGGCTGCAGCCGGATGTTGCCGCCGGCTATCATGGTGGCGCTGCCACCCGGCGCTACATTGAAGCCGGACACGGTGATCGACAGAGATGCATCGAAGCAGGTATCAACGGCTGCACCGATCGTCAGGCCTGACAGTGCCAGGGTTACGGGAACAGCGGTGGTGAATTCAACTTCCGCGCCATAGGCGGTACCTTCGCTGTTGGTGGCATAAGCTCTTACAAAAAAGGCGGTTTCGGGTGCCAGCCCGGTAAGGTTGCTGGTAAACACGCCCGTGCCTGTCCCGTTTGTGGTGATCCCCTGGTTGTTGCCAACGGCCGGGCCGGCTGTCGTGCTCCAAACCACGCCGCGGGCAGTGACCGGTGCACCGCCGTCATCGGTAACATTGCCGCCGCCCACAGCAGTGGTGGCCGTAATGCCGGTTACCGGCGAGGTGGATACCGTGGGTAAAAGCGCTGTTGTCGTATTCTTAAGGCAGCGGACGCTTAAGCTTTGGCTCAGGTAGGTCCAGCTTTGGTAAAGTTCTTCTCCGTCGTAGTTCAGCTGCCTGAAATAGGCACAACAGTACCACCAGGGGGTGGTCGAAAAAAAGAAGGCGTTGCTGCCCAGGCCGACGAAATTTCCCGCATCATCTTTCCTGCCACCCGGCAGCGCGGTGAAACCGCTCGAATTTGTGGCCCCGGTGTTCGGGGCATGCCATAATCCCGTGCCGCCTTCAATGGTCCCCGTGGTTTTCATCTTGCCCCCGGCACTGCCTGCCAGGATAGTGGCAAGCCATTGCCATTCGCTGTCGGAGGGTACATGCCAGCCGGCAGGGCAAACGGCCTGCGCCCCGCTCTGCATCAGTTCATTCCACTGGTAAAGGCCCCCATAGGTGGTGCAATTTGAAAGATTGTTGTCATAGCAATGTTTTTCAATGATGCCATTGGCCGTTTGATTCACGCTCCCGTCGATCATCGTGCCAACCCGCAGGTTTTCGGCCATCCAGCATTGGTCGCCGATGAGCACCGTGTTGTATATGTTGCCGTCGGCGTCGGCCACCGTGGAGGCACCGCAGGTGGCAGCCCTGCGGCTTTGTGCCGTGCAAAACAGCATGGCCACTAAGAATAATGCAGTAAAGATTCCTTTTTTCATGGTAGATGGGATATGGGTTATGTATTGGTGGACAAATGCTGAAAAAATGTCATGATCTTTCAATGATGGAGGCAATTGACAATGAAACCTGCAAAGTTATTGGCAACAATTCCGATCTGGTATAGCCTGATCAGGTCATTTTTTGACCAGCCAATGCATGAAGTCAGCAATAATAAAAAGAAAACCGCCGCACCGCTTTTCATAACCAGGGATTGTTGCAACATCCAACAGACAGGTAAAAGTAATAATTATTTACCTGATTAATGGCAATAATGCCGGTTATGTTTATGAAACTTTGGCCTGGTCGTTAAGGACCCCTCCCGCCCCTTGAAGGCTGCTATTTATACACATCTTTTTAAATTCATTTTACGATGCCTAAAGGTATAACTACCTATAATACAGAATTAAAGATATTTTTTTTAGATTAAAGCATGTATCTTCTTATGCCATTTTTCAGTAGTGTAACATTAAAATTGAGCAACAGGCCGGTCCTTATTTCGTTTTTTCTCTCTGTGGTTCTCCACTGATCTCCGTGAACCTCCGTGTAATTATTTGTTACACAGAGAGTCACAGAGCACACACGGAGAAGCACAGAGGGGTTAACACCAGATTAATTAATCATAATGAATGTTGCTATCATTAATTATTGCTTAATCGGAAAAACAGGAAAAGGTAATCATGCTGTCAGCATTTTATTTTGGCTGGGAAAGATGTGTAAAAGTTCAATTGCGCTGAATCAAAACCGCAAAAAATGTCCCTGCATCTGGTGCCGAAGTTTAGCAGCTTTGTATCAATTTTTAAAAACATGACAAGGTTTGAACCTTATTCAAAGGCTCTTCCTGTTTCTTATCCGATTTTTGTACTGATGCATCAACAGCGGCGGCAGGCAGGTCATAAACTCCCTGGCACCCCGGAGAGGCAAAACCATATATGGTACAAAACAACACTGACAGGAGGCAGGTAAAAAGATGAAACTTACCCGGAGACAAATGTTAAAACTTTCAGGCGCTTCGCTGGGCGGCCTGGCACTGGGCGGACCGATAAGCGGTTTCGGGAGCACCCAGGATCCTAAAACAACTGATCCTTCACAAAGGAACTCCCTGTATGATGCACTGCCTGTGTTCACACCAGGGACAAAGCTCAACGAGGACGAGATGCGGATCACTTTCCTGGGAACATCCTGTATTCCGCGGCTGTCGCAGGAATGCAACAGTGTTTACGTGGAAACGGGAAGCGGCGACCAGTTTGTGTTCGACTGCGGTACCGGTGTTATCGCCAAGTACAATGCCCTGGGTGTCCCGATGAGCAAGATGAACAAGATCTTCTTTACCCACCTGCATGGCGATCACACCAGCGACCTCATCCACATTTACTGCTTCGGTCCTTCGGGCGACCGGAAATCGCCCCTCTACCTCTGGGGGCCTGCCAACTCGGGGTGGACCTATTATGATCCGCTCGGCGCACACCGGGGGCCCTATGACGACGGGACCAGGGCATTTTGCCAGAACTTCAGGAATTTGATGCGCTGGCATTCCGAAAGTTTCAGCTTCGGGTCGACCAGCTTCACCGACAACCCGACCCCCGAAGAGATCCAGACCGCATGGGGGTTGAAGGAGGTCCCGGTCAAGGTTGGCGACGATGCGGATACCGACGGCTATGCGATCTTTCCCATCGAGCTCGACTGGACCCTGAACGGTGCCGTTGCGGGCGACAATATAGCCTACTACAATGAGCAGACCAGGGTAACCGTCAAACATTTCCCGGCGATCCATACCCGGAGGGGATCGGTAAGCTACAAACTGGAATGGAACGGGTTGTCGATGATCTTCAGCGGCGATACGAAACCCAACACCGACATGGTGAGCCAGGCCGGCGGGGTGGATGTGCTGGTACACGAGATGGTGATGCCGGCCTATGACTGGGCATTGAAAAACTCGGGGTTGCCCCCGTCTGATCCGAATTTCCAGGCAGCCATGGAGTATGCCACCCAGGTGCAAAACAGCTCCCATACGCCGCAGGGCGCTTTCGGTTATTTGCTGAGCCAGATGAATCCGCCCCCGCGGCTGGCTGTTGCCACACATTTCCAGGCGGCCGACGATACCATCGCCTCCGCCATGCGAAGTGTCAGAAACCATTACCCGGCCGGAGAGGTTACGTTTGCCTCCGACCTGATGGTGCTGACGGTGTCAAAAAACGAGATCCGCCAGGAAAGGGCGGTAGTTTCCGACTTCGCCTTTTACCCGGTAAGCCCGCTGAAGCCGGTAAGTGATCCTTTGTACTGGAAGTGGGATGATCCCGTGCTGAAGACCGCCAAAGTTTCGGATGCCACGGCCCAGGTTATCCTTACCACCCAGATCCAGCCCACCGATCCCGACACAAACAAGTTCAACTACCGGGCAGATGGGTATTGATTAAATCGTTTTTAACAACGTAGAACCCTGTAAACCATGAAATTTAAACAGACGCTGAAACCAGCAATTCTTTGCATGATGTTTGTGAGTTCCATCGCCCTTTCGGGGCAAACACTCAGGATGACCTTCACCGCTTCCGGCGCCTCGGATAAGGTCGACAGCGTGAAAGCGACCAACCTCAGGACCAACCAGCATGTCACCTTGCCAGGTGCCGATACGCTGTACCTCGCCGTCAACACCGGGATCGGCGACATCTCAGGGAAGTCGGGGCAAAACCTTGTTTTCCCGAATCCATGCCAGGGAAAGGCGACCCTGCTGGCCAATGTGCAATCTGCCCAACCCGTTACCCTCGCCGTGTATACCCTTCGCGGGCAGCTGATCGCCAGGATGCAGGCGGTTGTTGAGCCGGGCAGCAACGCTTTTACCATTTCCCTGCCCGGGTGCGGCGTATATATGGTGAGCCTCTCCACCAGCACGGGCACCACCGCAACCAAGGTGATCAGTACCGGGCCGGCCGACGGAAGCAGCGGGATCCGGTATGCCGGGAACACGCCAGGGGGGCAATCCCCTTCGTTCAAGTCAGCCACCATTTACTCCCTTGGATATTCCGTTGGCGATGTGGTGCTGTACCGCTGCAGGGGAGGCATCCATGCGACCATCATCACCGATGCGCCGGTTGCTTCAAAGAATTATACCGTTGAATTTGCTCCCTGCATCGATCCTGCGGGGAGGAGTTATGCCACGGTAACCATCGGCAGCCAGGTATGGATGGCCGAGAACCTGGCATGGCTGCCGGCGGTGAGCACCTCCGCGGCGGGCGCTGATTCGGTGAAGCACTACTACGTTTACAACTATGACGACACCATCGTGGATGCGGCAAAGAACACCCCCGGTTACCAGGTGTACGGCGTACTCTATAACTGGCCTGCCGCCATGAATGCGGGCGGACCCAAATCAGCCGTTTCGGGGCTGGCCCGTGCAGCCTGTCCTGCCGGGTGGCATATGCCGGATGATGACGAATGGAAGACCCTGGAGAAGGCACTGGGCATGTCGCAGGCCGATGCCGATACCCTCTACTGGCGCATTTCGGGTGAGGCAGGGAAAAAGCTTAAATCCTCCGTTGGCTGGCAGGATAATGGCAATGGCATCAACAGCAGCGGTTTTACTGCATTGCCGGGAGGTTACCGCAACATCCACGGGGGCTTTTTGAACGGGGGCACCAATTCACTGTTCTGGACCGCCTCCGTCATTGATTCCACCTCGTGGTACCGCAGCCTCGGCGCCACCGACCAGGGTGTTTACCGCATTTCGACCTACCGGAGCCAGGGGTTTTCGGTGCGGTGCGTGAAAGATCCCCGGTGAGTTGCTGAAAAAAAAATAAACAGCTATTTGCTGCGGGCGTTTTTGAGGAAAATGTGGTACAGGGCCTTGAAAAAGTATTTTACGTCCGTTTTAAACGGGTGTTTTTCATAGGCCAGCAGGTATTCCATCTCGTTCCGCTGCACGTCGTCGAGTGTCACGGGGGTGGGGTGCTGCGCGTAGTAGGGGGGGATGAGGCCGGGTTTGACCTTGACCCGTTTTTTCTGTAGTTCCTCGGAATAGAGGCAGAAATAGTGCCTGCTCAGCGGGCGCACGCCGACGATCTTCATGTCGCCCTTCAGCACGTTCAGCAGCATGGGAAGTTCGTCGATCCAGAATTTCCGCATGATCCGTCCCAGCGTGGTCACCCTGAAATCGTCCTTGAACTTTCCGCCTTCGCCCAGCTGGTGCTTGTCGTAAACATACCCCTGCACATATTCGGCGAATGCATGCATGGTGCGCAATTTATAGACATTGAACTCCCTGCCGTTTTTCCCGATCCGGTGGAGGTGGATGAATACCCCGTAGGTGGGATCGGTATCGAAGAAGGGTGCCCTGGTTTTTTGGGCCCTCCAGTAGAGCAGGTTGTCGATGATTTTCTCTTCCACGACCTCAAACCCGCACGAGTAGAGGCGCCCAAGCGTTTCGGTGCGTGAGATCACCCTTTTCTTCCCGCCGGTGACGAGGAAATAGAGCTTGTTGGTAAGCGCCACTTTGGGGAATACCCTGTGCACGATGAAGTCGGTGGAATATACCAGGTAGTTGATGCCGGGGGGGAATTTAGCCAGGATCCGTTCTTTGCGCAGGGTGAAGGTCTCGCCGCAGCCGATGAAGGTGCCGCCGGGCATCAGTTTGGCATTGACGGTTTCGAAAAACTTGTTGATGCGCTGCAGGCTGTTGATCCGGTGCAGGTTGACCACCGTGTTGTAGGCCGCGTTGGGATGGTGGATGATGTTGAAACGGGTATCGGTGGCAAGGATGAGGTTTGCGGGATCGGCAATGTCAATATGTTCCCAGATCCAGGTAAAAGCCTTCTCGCCGATCTCCTCGACGATGGATTCGCGGAGGGCCCCGAATACCGGGACGGGAAAGGGAACCTCGGGATCGGGCACAGGAAAAACAGCCCTCGTTTGCGTTGCAGGAATGTCGAGCCCGATCCAGTCCTTGATAAAGACCGATCGCTGGATGGATACGTAAACGAAGCCGGTGATCAATTCAAAAAAGGTGATGCCGGCCACTGTGCCGAAGAGGATGAAACGTGAAAAGAACGTTAGCTGGAACAGCACCATGATAATGGTGGTGACCGCCAGGATGACGAAGTTTGAGAAAAGGACGGAGGCAAGCACCTCCTTCTGGTTGGCGCGTTCGCCGATGCGGAACTTCCGGGTGACCAGCGACAGCACCAGCCATAGCACGGGAAAGGTAAAAAAGGCAAAGAAGTATGATTCATCACGATTCCTGAATGAGAGGCCGTCGTGGATCCAGGCGGTTACGAGGATGCTGATTCCCACAAGGAACACATCGTAGATGGCGAAGACGATCCGGGTGCGGCTGGCGGCTTTCATCTGATCAGGTTAAAACGGTAGCTGGCGGTGGCGGTAAAGGCGTCGAAGCCGATGGTGCCGGCAGTGAGGAACAGGTGACGGAAACAGGTGAAGCGCAGCCCCGCGTTGACGGTGACGCCATCATAATCACACAGCAGGTTCACCCAGTTTGCCAGGTCGGTGCTGAGCGAAAATCCGCCGAACACGCCTTTGAACTCGTCGTTTTTCCAGATAAACCTGTTTGAGCCCCAGCCGGCCGTGGCACCCACATCGAGGTGAAGCGGGGCAATATGGAAATTCTTTGTTGCCACGGCATAGGAGGCCCCGAAATGGTGGGCTGAACCGCCTTCGTCCGATGTAACTACATCATGAAAGCCGAGGGCAACAGCGGGCACCCATTTCTTCTCTTTCAGGATCCTGAAGCGGAGGGATGGCACCCGGTCAACAACATGGTTAACGCCCGACGGAATGTTCAGCTGCCGGGTTACCCGCAGGCCGACTTCCACGAAGGACAAAAATGTAAGGTTTGCGTAAACCGCTATGGCATCATACATGAATTTCGAATAGGGGAGATGTTGACGGGGCAGGAAACTGGTGCCGAAAAGCAGCGAACCGTCCTCGTTGAAGGTGGCTATCGGAATCCTCACATAACCTGGTATCCCGGAATCAGACTGGGCCCTGGCGGCAGGAATGGCCGTCGTTAAAAAACAGGCAAGGAGCATGATCAGAAACCAGCCATGCAGTGATACGTACCGCGTGACACGTAACACGTCCCACGTTATTCGTCTCACGTACTATTTTCCTCCGCCTCCCTGGTCGTGAACAAATTCATACCCGCTGGCAGGACCATATACCTGTTTGCGGATGAACCCGTTGGTGATCAATCCATGAACATTGGTGGTCATGGGCATGTCCTGGGGGGTATAGACGACTTTCGGGAACCACCTGTAATAACCCGTGGTTTTGACACCGGCGAGGGAATCGGGTTTCGAGCCGATATAGTTGAAGGTGACCGTGGTCAGGTCAGAAAAGCTGGTCCTGGTGCCGTTGATCCTGGTATTTTGTGCAGCAACATTCCTGAGGTAGTCAAGGGAGATGGCTGTACCGGTAAAGCCGGGATAGTCATTTGCCGCCTGGTAACTCAGGTCAATGGCCGAAAGGGAGCGGTCGAGCGCCAGGGTGACAGGGGTGCCGGCGGTTCCGTTTGATTCCGAAAAACTACCGGCGACGGCAAGCGAATAGGTGCCAAAGGCGGTAACCTGCACGGTGGCCGTGTTTGAAACGTGGTCAACCTGGGCCGGGGCCCCGGTGTTGATCCAGGTGTTTGCCTCGAAATCGTACCGCAGCAGGGCGAGGCTGTTCAGGGACGCATCCGCAAAGGGCAGGGCGAAGCGCAGTTCCATGGCCTGGCTGGCAAGGGAGTTGGCAGGGGAAAGGTTCACCGCACAGAGATTCAGCATGTTTGCCGGGGCATAGCCCGGAACATGGATCCCGGTGAAACGGGTGAGTGAGACACTGGTGTTGCCTGACAAAGCACCAGCAGGGATGACGAGGGTGGTCTTGCTGCCGGGGATCAGGCTCTCAGGGTCGGTGACCATGACGGAGCCGCCTGTTGAACCGACGGTTACCGGGGCGCCCAGCGGCATCAGCATGATGGTGTTGACCATTGCCGCATTGGTTGTGATGGTGGCGGTGGCAAAACCGAAGCCATAGCCATCGGCCATCACGCGAACATCATAGGTGCCGCAACCCACTGTTTTGCAGTTGACCTGGTAAAGGCCGTTTGCATCGGTGGTGAGGATCGTTGTCCCGGAAAAATAGACCCGGGCATTCGCGATCCCGGCATGGGTCGTAGTGTTGACTACACTGCCTTTGAGCAGGAAATCAGCGGTCGGGGTTACCGGCGTCGTGGAATCTGAAGTTTTTTTGCAGCCCCCTGTGATGAGGAGAAGCAGGAAAACCGGCAGTAGTGCAAACAAGATCGAGTTCCTGATGTTCGTTTTCATATCTTTCGTGTATTAAATAGATAAATTTCACAGGAAATTTCAACTCTCCTGTGAAAAGAATAGTCAAAGATAAAACTTTTTTCCTGAATTGATTGCGCTTTTGAAAAAATATTTCAGCTTTTCAATAATTTAAAATCTGTTTACCTAATTGTTTCCTTATATCATCGGGGTTGAGGTTGAACAACAATTCATCGGTGCCGCTGCCGGTACTGAACGTCCGTCCCATCGAAGGAAGCCCTTTCGCGCGGTATTCCCAGGGCAAATAAGGGGCAGGCCTGATGCGGATGCGGTTTTTCGTGCCCAGCCTGCGGGGAGGCAGCGGGACGATGAAGTTGAATCCGCCGTTCATCACCCCGGCGGTGCGCATGGCAAAGAACCCGATCGAAACTTCACCGAACCGGCGCGAAACATCCACCCGCAACCCCTCGTCGCGGCCGATAAACCCGCCATAACCCGCGCGGAGGGTGAGGTCGTATGGGGCGTACCGCCAGGAGGCGTCGCAAAACCATGTGACCAGGCCGATGGAGGAATAGTTGAACTCATCATGGACCAGCTGCAGCATGCCGGTATACCCCAGTGTGCCTCCCAGCGATACCTTCCCGTTGAGCAGGAACTTGCGCAGCTCGCCGTTCACCCCATAGCGGTTGCGGGTAAAGTACCCGGCGCTTACCGTGGTGAAAAACTGGAAGGGGAGACGGAAAGCCTGGCTGAGCACCACCAGGCCGGGGCGGATGGTATTGCCTTCGGGATCGCCGATGATGTTGTTGAACACCGGGAAGATCACCTGGGCGGTGAGGGACATCCCACGCCTGAAGCTGATGTTAACCGCGGGAGCCACGTTGAACTGGACCTCGAGCGGGTGGACAAAATTGCCGAGTTGAAGCTTCACCTGGGGAGCCACCACCACGTCGAATTTGTTGAAGGAGGGGTTGAGGGGGCGGAGGCGGCCTGCAGCACCCCGGTACCCGCGGTCGGAGAGCAGGGCCGCGACGGAGTCGGAAAAACCGGCTGCCGAAACCCTGCCGGCCAGCAGGTTGTCGTACTGCCTGCGCGAAACGATCACGGTGGTTACCGGGATGCCGGTACGCAGGAGGGTGAGGGAGACGATGGCGGCGGAATCGGTGCCGGGCATGACGCGTTTCAGGACGTCCGCCGCGGCGCGGGGCTCCCAGCGATACACCCGGTTCTCAAGCCCGATAAAGAGGGTGTCGCTTTTACGTAAAACCCGAACATTTTCATAGCCTGCCTTGACCAGTTCCCCGGCGACAGCTTCGCTGTGCCCCACGGCAGGAGCCTGGCCGCGGAGTGCCGCGAATGGTAATGCCATTGCACCGAAGAAGAGGAGGGTTTTTGAAAACATGCTGATGGATGGTTGGGGCAAAGATAATAATAATACCTCACCCCTGCCGAGCCCTGAGCGGAGTCGAAGGGCGCTTCGGCTACGCTCAGCGCCCGGGGCGTTCAGCACCTCACCCCCCTGCCCCCTCTCCTGAAGGCGCTACTCTTTATACACATCTTTCCCAGCCAAAAAAAAATGCTGAAAGTATGATTACCTTTTCCTGTTTTTCCGATTAATCAATAATTAAGGATAGCAATATTCCTTATGATTAATTGATCTGGTGTTAACCGTTTAAGGTTACAGTACTGAAAAATGGCATAAGAAGATACATCCTTTAAACCAAATAATTATCTTTAATACTGTATTGTATGTAGTTATACCTTTTGGCATCACAAAATGTATTTTAAAAAGATGTGTATAAAGAGTAGCCTGAAGGCGAGGGGGAGGATGGGTGGTGAATGGTGCACGGAAACAAGGCGGACAGGCGGACAGGCAGACAGGCGGACGGGCGGACAGGCGGACGGGCGGACGGGCGGACGGGCGGACGGGCGGACGGGCGGACAGGGGGTGTTCATGGAATTTTCCGCTCCGTAGGTGCGGAATTATTTCGGATACGAATATCGAATATTGAACAAAGAATCTTGAATGTTGAAGTGTTAAGAAGGGGACAAGGTGAACTTCCCGGGGTTTTCTTTCATGATCCTGAAACTTTCGGGCCAGTTTTCGACAAACCAGGCGAAGAAGGCGGTGACATCGGTCTTGTCGTTCAGCATCTTTTGCCGGCGGTGCTGCCACTCGTCGAGGATACCGGGGGCGGAGAGGAGTTCGATGCCTTTGAGGATCGATTTTTGCTGGTCTTCCCCCGATTCGGTGAAGTTGAATACAAGGCCGTACTTCTCCTCTTCTTCGCGGGTATAGCACCGGCCGGTGTTGTCGAGGTATATGGCCGGAACGCCGAGTACCGCGGCTTCGGAGGCCATGGTGGCGCTTTCGCCATACACAAGTGAGGCGGATGCCATGATGTCGTGCAGCTGTTCGGGCGGCGCGGTGAGGCGGTAGGGCTCAAGATCATCGGGCAACCGGGCTTCGGAGGAGATGAAGACTTTGCCAAACCTGGAAAATTCAGCGACTGCCTTGCGCTTGCTGGTATCGGAGATGCCGGAATGGCCTTTGTCGTGGCTCGCGTTCCATGCGACGAAGCGAAGGAGGACAAGCGGACAAGCGGACGGGCGGACGGGCGGACAGGTGGACGGGCGGACAGGCGGACGGGCGGACAGGCGGACAGGCGGACGGGCGGACAGGCGGACAGGCGGACAAGCGGACAGGCGGGCGGGGTGAAGGTAGGCAAGTTCGTGGTTGCCGGGGTAGCGGACCTGTTTTTTGCCGAGGTTGAGGTGGAACGAGTCGGGAACGAGGATGGCTTTTGTGAAGGGCCTGTAGAGGCGCACCTGTTCCATGTTGCCGGTGTCTTCGACGCTGATATGGGGGATGCCGAGCAGCCAGCTTGCCTGGGCGGCATACATGGAGCTGTGCCCCAGCGTAATATCGGGCCTGAACCGGAGCAGTACCCGGAGCATCTTCAGGTTGAACCGCAGCAGGCCCCACAGTTTCCCGGGGGTGGTTTTGTAGGGCTTCCCGAATGAAACATACCTTAGCCCATAGGCCCTTGCCAGGCCGAGGGTGCACTCTTTCTCCCGGCAGGTGAACATCACCGTATGGCCATCAGCCTCCAGCACCTTTGCCAGGTTGCGGAAGATGTGGACGTGGGCGGGATGGCCGAGATCGATGAGGATTTTCATTTATTGAATATCGAATAATGAATTTTGAATTTCGAAGCAGACAGGCGGACAGGCAGTCGGGCGGACAAATGAATCATAGTCAACGAAACCTTGCTAATTAAATATCTTTTAACAGGAAATCAAGTAAATTAATTTGTTCGATGCCCAGGTAGTTGTTTCCGATCATTGGTTCATTTAAGGTCACGACATATTTATGATAATTGTCCTGTATTTTTATCAGGTTGCCGAATTCCCTATGTTCAGTTTGTGGGCCGGCCAGTTGCATACATACCTGGATGTACACCCGGATCCCTTTTTTTTCGGCCACAAAATCGATTTCGTGCTGCCCCAGTTTCCCCACATGGACGGTGTAGTTCAAATTCAATAAATGAAGGAAGACTGCATTTTCAAGGAGTTTGTGAAGGTCCTTTCTTTTTTCAAACCCCTGGATTGAGTTGCGAATCCCAAGGTCTTCAAAATAGTATTTTTCCCCGATCTCAAAAATCTTCAAACCTCCTACTTCGGTGCGCTGTACCTTATGAATAAAGTATGCATTGGCCACGCCCTCAGGTAATTGAGTGTTAACTGCGGCGCTGACCAGTGAGAATCTTGATGATCTGCTTGCCGATATACGGTTTGATTTTATCGTGATATGCCGACCGTGGCACGTAATGAAGTTTCGTCATCTTTCATTTATACATGAAACATATTGCAAATATATAAAAAGATTCACATATGTCGTAATGATTGTGGCGGACGGGCGGACAGGCGGACGGGCGGACGGGCGGACAGGCGGACAGGCGGACAGGCGCGGACAGGCGGACAGGCGGACAGGCGGACAGGCGGACAGGCGGACAGGCGGACAGGCGGACAGGCGGACAGGCGGACAGGCGGACAGGCGGACAGGCGGACAAGCGGACGGGCGGACAAGGTTGGCTCCGGAGGAGCCATATTTTGGTAGCACAATGGCATTCATGGAATTTCCGCTCCGTAGGTGCGGGATTATTTGGTTAGGATTTGAATATCGAATATTGAACAACGAATTTTGAATACCGAAGTGATTAAGTGTTAAGTGTTAAGTGTTAAGTGATTAAGTGTTAAGTGTTAAGTGTTAAGGGGGGGTAGGGGAGGTTTTTTTCAGGACTGCTGCTTCAGCCAGAGTTCAAAAAACGGGTCGGCGATACGGAACTGGTTGTGTTGTTTTTCGAGGATATCGAGGTCGGTCATTCGTTTGAATGCTTTTTGCACGCTTGATGTCGGGTACAGGCGGTATTTCTGCAGGAACGATGTTTCATAGCTGCCATAACAATGCCATGCAACGGAGGAGAGCAACTTTACCTGGAAGGCGGTTAACTGGCTTCGGATTCCCTGGAAATAATCGGACTGGTTTATCAGCAGCCTCGCCAGCGCCTGCCGGTGGATCTCCCCGGGCGTTTTTGATGCCAGGCGGGCACATTCCCATATCTCAGCACCCAGGTACTGCACATAATATGGAATCCCGCGGGTGGAATCAAGAATTTCACGGATCAGTTCACCTGAAACCGAATACCCTCCTGCATTGAAACGTTCAGCTAAAAACGTGACGGCATCCTCTTCCGATGGTTTTTGAAGTTGAAATAACTTCCCGAAATTGTAAAAGGCCCTGTCTTTGCGTGAAACCATATTCAGGAGCAGATGCCGCTGGCTTCCGAGAAAGAGATAACTGACTTCCTTGTGATGCTGAAAGGCTGCCCGGAGCTCTTTTTCAAACGACTCCCCGTTTAGCTTTTCAATTTCCTGGAATTCATCAAATACCACGACCCAGCACTTCTCCTGTTTTGATTTTGCCGGTATACTGATGATGTCTTCAAATGCCCTGGCCGTTTGCACCGGGTCAATGGAAAGTCTTAACTCAGGCAACCCCGATTGATCAAGCCCCATGGTGGGCTGTATTCCCCTGACCAGCCCCTGGATCCACTGCAGTCCTTTTTCCCAGCTTTTTAACGGGCGCACCACCTCCCTTGCATATAATTCAATGAACTTTTCACGCGACGACACCTTGAAAAAGTCGATGTAAACAGTAGGATGACCTTCCGCCTCAAGATCTTTCAACGCCTTTATGACAAGCGAGGACTTTCCGATGCGCCGAGGCGAATACATGATGAGATTCGTTGCATTCCGCATGGATAATTTTATCTCCTCCAGTTCATTTTTCCTGCCATAGAAGAAGGGGTCATCCACCGTCTTCCCGTAACAAAATGGATTGTCAATCATATCTTTAAACGTTTAATGCGCAAAGTTATGCTATATAGTGTTACGCTATGTGGTGTAATGAATAACCATGCAAAGATAATACAGGATTGTGACAATTTAACAGGCGGACGGGCGGACGGGCGGACGGGCGGACGGGCGGACGGGCGGAAAAGACTGGCTCCGGAGGAGCCATATTTTGGTAGCACGTTGGTGTTCAGGGGGTTTTCCGTGCCGTAGGTACGGGATTATATGGGAATGGATTTGAATATCGAATATTGAACAACGAATTTTGAAAGTAGAAGTGTTAAGTGTTAAGTTTTAAGTGTTAAGGGAGGGCATCCGGATTCCTACTGCTTTCCCATTCGCTGATACCAATAATCAAGTATCTGGATTCTGTCGGCCAATGCATTTTGTGACCAAATTATTCGCTTAACCATTTTTCGACTAAAAGATCTGCCTGACGATCAGATATGGTTTTCCCGTTTTTTATTTGCTCTTTCTGTTTTACGGCAAGCAGAAATTCACCGTCATCAATGTTTTCAATACTCTCATGTAGCAGTTGTTTGATTTCCCGGGTGCTCATCTGTTTTGTTTTTACAAAGATATTACAAAAGTCAGAATAAGTGTCAAGTGATTAAGGTATAAGTGTTAAGTGATTAAGTGTTAAGTTTTAAGTGTTAAGGGGGGCTCATAGGAGGTTTTCGGATGAGTAAAACCTGTGGGCATTCATGTGGGGATTTCCAGGTAACTCTTTGTGTATCCTGGTGTCCTTGTGCCTTTGTGGCATTTCTTGTTTTCGGAGCAACATTAACATTTAATAAACGATCCGAAAAAATACTACAGGTGAAGCAAGATATTGGATATTTTTTGCTTTAAGTCAGGAATCCGGTCTTTGATGGCGTACCAGATGATATCATAATCTATTCCAAAATATTCATGGACCAATACATTTCTGACACTTTTAAGGATTGACCATTCGACTTCAGTAAATCTTTGTTGGGTTTCCTCTGTAATGCCATTTGCAGCTTCCCCAATAATCTCAAGTAATTTTGTAAGTGCCAGCCTTAGTTTAAAGTCGTCATTGTATTGCTGATAAGAGAGGTTTTGAGTAAAATCGATAATTGAATCGATTGAGTCAAGGATATGCAGCAATCGTTCCTTATCGCTGATTTTGTTTTTCATAAATCAGTATTTTTTCTCTGTCGATATACGGGCTAATGCGGGGAGAAATGCCATTTGAAGAAATAAGGTCAACTTTTGTATGCAGTATTTTTTCAAGACTAAGTTTTATTGAAATAAATTGAAACAGGTCAACTTTTTCTTCTAGGTCAACTAAAAAATCAAAATCACTCTCTTTTGTAGCTTCCTCGCGGGAATGTGAACCAAAAAGATATGCTTTCTGTATGGGTTGAGTCTTTAAAAACTCAAGAGCACCTTGATTTTTGATATAGTCGAGGATAAGCATGGCTATAAGTTTTTCTTGTACAAAGTTAATTATTTTTATGCAACCGGTCCTATACGAAAAGGGTGACAAGCGGACAAGGCGGACGAGGGGACAAGCGGACAAGCGGACAAGCGGACAAGCGGACGAGCGGACGGGCGGACAAGCGGACAGGCGGACAGGCGGACGGGCGGACAGGCGGACAAGCGGACAGGCGGACAGGCGGACGGGCGGACAGGCGGACAATCTCTGGCTCCGGAGGAGCCATATTTTGGTAGCACGTTGGTGTTCAGGGGGTTTTCCGTGCCGTAGGTACGGGATTAAATGGGAATGGATTTGAATATCGAATATTGAACAACGAAATTTGAAGTGTTAAGTTTTAAGTGATTAAGTGTTAAGTGGGGGCTGCTTATAGGTTTTTGGAGGTCATTTGACAAGACAAGGAACCGCTTGACCTGGTTTTTCAGGCTCCGGGCGAGGAGTTCTTTTACCCAGAGGAGGGGGCTGTTGGTCCAACGCTGACGGTGGGGGCCATGCCAGGGTGAGGTCATTATTTACAGGGAGGGTGATTTCATGTATTCTGTCCAATATTCTTTCGGGCTGACGATCTTTGTCCCTTTATATTCATGTATTTTAAAATCATTGGTATTGCCTGTGATTAGAAAATCTGCCTGGGATATTTCTGCAAGTTCCAAGAGTTTGTTGTCGTCTGGATCGCTGATGATTTCAACACGTGTAAGCGGGAAATATTTAATCGCAATTTTCTCAATATCGACAAGTAGCGCTTGTGAGTTTGCCATGAAATCGGGAAATTTTGCAAATTTCTTTCGATTCAACACGTTGAAATATTCAGCGAAAAGTTCATCGGAAAGACAAAGTTGAATTTCTTCGTTAGAAAAGATTTCAACAACGATTTTAAAAGGATAATGGTATTGAATAAGTGCTGAGACAAGCACATTGGTGTCAACTATGATTTTTTGCACTTTTTCTTACAGCTTTTACTTCCCGTGTAATTGCATCCATAGTCATATCGGAGAGACCAAATTTTTTAGCGAGTGTCAAACTCTCTGTCAATCTCTGTTTTGATAACTCTCTACTTATAATATCTATGAAGTCCGAAAAGGAAAGACTGTTTGATCTTAGGCCAAACTTGTCAAATTCAAGGTCTGATATAGCAATATTTAAGGTTCTCATTGTTTCCTTTTTTTGCAATTCCAAATTAGCACAAAAATACAATATTTTTACAGCGAAGGCAAGATGAAAATGATACCGCATATTCGAACCGGTCCTAAAAAAAAGGGCGGACGGGCGGACGGGCGGACGGGCGGACAGGCGGACGGGCGGACGGGCGGACGGGCGGACGGATGGACAAGGCGGGCTCCGGAGGAGCCGAATGTGGGTAGCCTGTGGGTTTTCAGGGAGTTTTCCGTGCCGTAGGTACGGGATTATATGGGAATGGATTTGAATATCGAATATTGAATTTTGAATGTGGAAGTGTTAAGTGTTAAGTTTTAAGTGTTAAGAGGGGGCTGCTTATAGGTTTTTGGAGGAAATGAGAAAGACTGGCGGGCTTTGTGATTCCTTAGTGTCCTTGTGCCTTGGTGGCATTTCTTTTTTTCGGATCAGCCTCAATATTGAACAACGAATTTTGAATTTCGAAGGTGGGCAGGCGGCGGATTTTCAATTCGGCCTGGATGCAATGGGTGAGAAGAGGACGCTGAAGTTCCATTCCGTTGGATGTAAAAATCGAGAATTTGGATCAAATCCAATCTGGCTTGAATTGACCATTTTATTTTGAACTTAGCCATTGATCAATTTCTTGTTGTAATTCTTCCTGTGGTATGGTTTGCCCGTGGCGCAGTTGATCTCTGCCCAGTTCTACCCGATTTTTTTGTTCAGGGGAAAGATGGTACACTTCCTCCCTGGCCTTAGACTCAATGATGGTTTTGAGTGCCTTTAAAAAAGAAACATCATCAATATGAGAAAGGTATTCGGTGATAAGATGTCTTAATTCTATCGTACTCATGATTTTTTATTGCAAAGTTAAAGTATTTCAACAAAAAAGTTAAGTTGTCTGAAACAGGGATTTACGTTTCCGGAAAAAATATCAGGGGGTGTTAAGTGATTAAGTGTTAAGTGTTAAGTTTTAAGTGTTAAGGGGGGCTTTCAGCCATTATAAAAACCATGGAAAAACAACATGCTCCTCTTTTTCACATGTCTTCCATTGAAAGATGGGCATAGGTAATCTTATAGCCGGGGAAGGAGTTCAGCAGGTTCGCTGATTTTGCTTTCAGAAGTGAAGGACTGATCTTTGTTTTTTTTCGTTTGACTTCAGCGAACAATACCGTTTTTTCATTGGCATTGACTGCCACAATATCAATTTCATTTTGATTTCCCTTTTCCCAGTAACGGCCAATGAGCGAGTAATCACCTGTCAATGCCAGCTTATCACGGAAGTATTTTTCGAGGTATGGTCCGCTGAAAGATTCGAAGTCACGTTCCACAATAGACCTTGCGTATGAATAGTTGCCAATTTCGAGTGCAGCTTTGTTTTTATAGATAAACCGGAACCAGAAACCCAGGAAATTATCATCAATAAAATACTTCTGTATTTTACCACCCGGCTTTGACAATACCGGTTTGACTTTTTGGATGATCCGGTAATCATTCTCCAGTTTTTCAAGATATCCGCCGGTATTTTTACCGAGAATCGATTCTATCTCACTTCGTGAAGTTTTTGACGATGCGATCAGGGAGAGAATTGAAAAATAGGTAGTATATTCCCGGCCGAATTCTTCAATGAGAAGATTCATCCCCTCATCGAGCAGGAGAGAGTTTTCACGAAAAATCTCATCAAGCATTCGTTGAAGGGAAATTTTCTGCTTGTCGGCAAAATGCTCAACATATTTTGCGACACCCCCTGTTATGGTATAAAAAGCGAGAAGATCTTCGGGTTTAAACGCATTATTGGCTCCGGCAACAAGGTTTTTAAGGATTGAAACATTAAATGGTTTAAGATAAATCCGTTCATTGGCACGTCCAAAAAGAGGTTCCCGGGAATTTTCAAAAATCTTTTTCATAAGGGAATAGACAGAACCACTTATAACCAGGTTCAACTTTGCAGTTGCCTTATAACGGTCCCACAGGTTTTGCATATCACTGAATATGGAGGTGTTGATATGCAGGAATTCCTGAAATTCATCAATGATCAGCGTAAAGGGTCGATTTTGTGATGTTACCAGTAAAAGTTCAAAAAGCCGTGTAAAGCTGGTATATTCACCCAAAGCGGGCAAATTTAATTTATTGCCGATCTCATCGAGAAAATCCTGGCAAAGTAAAGCCTCATTTTTGCGCGAAATGAAAAAGTAGAGAAACAAGTTGTTTTCAAACGCCTTAATCGCCAGGCTGGTTTTTCCAATGCGACGCCTGCCGATGATCACGGTCATCTGTGACGAATGAAGTGACCGTTCGAGGGTTTCACCAAGAAGGAACAACTCATTTTCCCGATTGATAAATTCCATTGCTGTTGATTTTGAGTTGCAAGAAGATTCTGCAACAGGTTTTTTTCAAAGATACAAGTTTTTCGTAACAGTGGTTACCGTAACCTGGGTTACTATTCGGTAAAATAATCCCTGCGGGGACGGGCGGACAGGCGGGCGGGCGGACAAGCGGACAAGCGGACGGGCGGACGGGCGGACGAGGGGACAGGCGGACAAGTCGACGTTGCTTTGAGCCCCGCTGAAATATTAAGGAAAGTACCGATAAATGTCATTACGGTGATCAAATGCTGCAAAAATGACAATATTATTATCGATCACAATTCCTATTCTATAGTCTCCCATTCTGATACGATAGATATTTTTATGACCTGCTAACTTTTTTAGATTTGGAAATCCATTCAAGTTATCAGATGCTCCTACTGCTTCAATAATGGATAAAACTTTAGATCTGATTCGCCGGTCATTGCAGTCGTTAACTTGTTTTTGAAACTTACGGGTAATCTCAAATTGCATTTCAACCTTGCTTTAACAGTGAGATAAAATCCTGTTTTTCTTTGTCATTAATCAGACCTGATTTTAATCCTTCGTCAATGGAAATGGCCATTCCAATGTTTTCAACATCTTCGGCAGATAATCGTTTTGCTGAAACATTAAGTTGCTTTGCAAGTTTCAGGATCAATCGTAAGTTTACCTTGGAGTTGCCGCTTAATATTATTGTTTCCATTGTCCATTTTTTTGCAAAGTTAATCAACAAATAGTGAAGGGAGAAAAAGAAGTTTTAAGTGATTAAGTGTTAAGTGTTAAGTTTTAAGTGTTAAGGGGGGGCTCATAAGGGGTTTTTGGAGAAGTAAAAACCTGTGGGCATTCATGTGGGGATTTTCAAAAAACTCTTTGTGTATCCTTGTGCCCTTGTGGCTTAGTGGCATTTCTTTTATTCGGAGGCTGTCACAGCGGCGGCCGATATTGGTAATATAGATGGTTTTACGGAATTCGAGATCAATTGATTGCGAATATTTTCGTTGCGAATAATTTCGCAATGAAATGGGTTTTTTGGCTCAGCAAGCGGACAGTTGTACGGGCGGACAAGGTTGGCTCCAGAGGAGCCGGATTTTGGTAGCCTGTGAGTAATCATGGAGTTTTCCGCTCCGTAGGTGCGGAATTATTAGGGAATGGATTTGAATATCGAATATTGAACAACGAAATTTGAATTTCGAAGCAGACAAGCGGACAGGCTATAGGTTGAGGCGTTTCCAGGTGTGTTCCAGCCATCGGGCAAAGAATACGTCATAAACCTGCCATGTATTGTTACTTCGAATAAGCATCTCTTTTCCTGCCAATGCTACCAGAGATGTTTTAACAGAACTTGCACTTTTAAGATCATGTTTCCTGATAAAATTACCAGATAAGGGTTTAGAAACGCCATTTTCAACTGCTATTGCCTGAATCAGCGCGAATTGATGCGATGTTAACAGTTTCCGATAAGTCAGGTACAACGGTTCGCATGATGCAAGGATTTCGAGACAGAGCTGACTTGTGTTTTCTTCATTTATTTTAAGCAATGATTTGGCAAATAACCGGTTACAGAAATGCTGGACATAATATGTATGGTGCCTGCACCATTCCAGCAGTTGGATGATGGTTGTGCCGGAAATGTCAAATCCTGCAGCATTAAAGTGGTTCTTAATAAACCCAAGGTAATTTTCAGTTACAATCGGCCCAAGGTACATCAATTCAACGCTTTGGAAAAATGGGCGGGTTGGATTACTAAACATGGTTTCCATCATGGGTTTATCGCTTCCGGAGAAAATGAAGGTTATCTGGGGATTTTCCTGAACAATGGTTCGCAGCAGATTTTCAATCTTGTTTTCCGGGTATTCAAGTACCTGTTGAAATTCATCCAGTACGATTGTCAGCTCTTTTCTCATCGAATTGAAAAGTGCCAGCAACTGACGTAAGCCCATTGTGAAATCATTTTCGGTTGCCACATTGAATATTAACGAAGGTTGGCCGGTCAATGAGTCATACGTTAACCCTGGCCTGAGGGAAGATAGTGCAGCAATGATTTTTTCGAGTATATTTTTTTCTTTATGCTTGGCATGCAGCAGCGCTGTGCCGAGTGTGCTCAACAGATCGGAAGCTGATTGTGTTGGCATCAGGTCGATGTATATAAGCGCTTTATTTTTATGTTGAATGTTTAGAAGAAAACCGACATGTTTCAACAGACCTGTTTTCCCCATTCGCCGCATGGATACCAGTGCCAGGTTTCGATGAGAATTGATGGCTTCCAGTATTTGCCGGCTTTCATTTTTCCTGTCACAGAAATAATCAGGTGATACATAACCGGTGGTAACAAATGGATTGTTAAGTTTCATTTCCTGAAATTGTTTATCTGAATTACAAAATTACGCATTTTGCGTTACGCATTTTACGTAATGAAAAATTATTTTGAAGTCTGGTTGTAAGTGTTAAGTGTTAAGATTTAAGTGTTAAGTTTTAAGTGTTAAGGGGGGGCTCATCAGGGGTTTTTGGAGGAGTAAAAACCTGTGGGTATTCATGGGGGGATTTCCAGGTAACTCTTTGTGTATCATGATATCATTGTGGCTTGGTGGCATTTTCTTTTTTTCGGAGCAGGCTCAATATTGAATAACGAATATTGAACAACGAATTTTGAATTTCGAAGGAGACAAGCGGACGGGCGGACAGGCGGACAGGCGGACAGGCGGACAGGCGGACAGGCGGACAAGCGGACGGGCGGACGGGCGGACAAGCGGACAGGCGGACAAGGCTGGCTCCGGAGGAGCCGAATGTGGGGTGTGCCGGGCATGTAGTAATTCTAAAGGGTGCAGGAAGGTAACTTCCCTAGTCCCGAAAGAGCCGTAATGACCGGAATTTTCTAGCCGAAAGCAAGGGTGTCCCGGGCGACCGGGAATCTGAAGGAAGCCGTAGGCAAACATTTGTTGTGACGAACAGAAACTGGATATAAGGCCTTTCTTTCTGGGTAATTGGCCCCTGAACCAAGACGCCCAATAGTCATTCGGAAAGAAAGAAGGGTAAATCCGGCACAACGAATGGAAAGAATTACTACTTACCCCGGGAGGCCTTTACGAGTTCCGGGCAACTGGATAGGCTATCGGGAGACCGATAGACGACAGACGTAAAGGAGTCAGCAGCGGGCATAGTACCGGGAAATAATCACCGGGAAGGCCCAAATCTATTAACAAAGGTAGCATCGAAGATGCGTAAAAGTAAAGAGCAACAGAAAAACGAATCAGGTCTGCAATTGGACTTATTTTCAGTGCAGGCAGGGGAACTACAGGCAGTACCGATCGGCGGAACCGATTCGGGACTGGTTAGTAGAGTTGAATTACTTTCACTATTGGAGAAACAGCGAACCTTAACCGAACATTTATTAGAAAGGATTGTAGATTATGAAAACCTGAACAGGGCATACAAACAAGTGGCGAGCAATGACGGCAGCGGCGGAGTAGATGGCATGGATACGGAGGAACTGCGACAATGGTTGGGAAAACACATAAACACCTTGCAGAAAGAGATACTTACAGAACAATACGAAGTAAGTCCGGTACGCAAGGTTGAAATCCCCAAACCCAATGGAGGGACAAGGATGCTGGGTATTCCCACTGTCAAAGACCGACTCGTCCAGCAAGCGATCCATCAGGAGCTTAGCCGGTATTACGAGCCAATTTTCAGCGAGAGCAGCTACGGGTTCCGACCCGGCCGAAGTGCACACCAGGCAATAACACAAGCCTCAAAGTACATTCAGGAAGGCAAGGAGTGGGTTGTGGATATAGACTTAGAGAAGTTCTTCGACAAGATCAACCATGATCGGCTGATGCAAAGACTTAGTAAAGGGATAGGAGATAAACGGCTCCTTCGACTAATAAAGGCATACCTTAAAGCAGGAATGATGGATGATGGGTTAGTGGAACAGCGCATTGCCGGAACACCACAGGGTGGCCCGTTATCGCCGCTTCTATCCAACATCGTGTTAGACGAACTGGACAAAGAACTGGAGGAACGGGGTCACAGTTTCTGCCGATATGCAGACGACAGTAACATTTATGTCAAAAGCAGAAAAGCAGGAGAAAGAGTGATGGCATCCATAGTAGATTTCATTGAAAAGAAATTGAAACTGAAGGTCAATCACGAAAAGAGTGGGGTCAGGCATTGCTCTGATGTAAAATTCCTAGGGTACACTTTACTGCCGGAAGGAGGTATAAGGGTTGCAGATAAATCCATAGACCGACTAAAGGACAAGGTAAGGGAAATAACCCGCAGAAACAGGGGCATTAAGTTCGACATGGTCATCAAGGAACTGAATGCTGTCATTCGTGGCTGGACTATTTATTTTAGACTTGCCAACGTCTGGCTAACAAATTTCAGAGATCTGGATGGCTGGATACGAAGAAAATTAAGATGTTACCGTCTTAAACATTGTGGCAGGCGGTACACCATCTTTAAACTCCTTCGCAGTCTTGATATCCCTGAAGGTAAAAGCTGGAATGCAATTATGTACTCACAGGGTTGGTGGCAGATGTCAAAGAAAACAGCTGTCGGCCACGCCATGAACCTGAACTGGTTTGCCAAACAAGGCTTACAATCTATCTATCTAAGAATGAAGGTGTAAAAGCTAATAGAAACCGCCGTGGTACTCACAAGTATGCCCGGTGGTGTGGGGGGACAGCGGCGCAAGCCGCTTCCTACCCGATTAGCCCGTGGGTGTTCAGGGAGTTTTCCGTGCCGTAGGTACGGAATTATAAAGGAATCTGTTTGAATATCGAATATTGAACAACGAAATTTGAAGTGTTAAGTGTTAAGTTTTAAGTGTTAAGTGGGGGCTGCTTATAGGTTTTTGGAGGTCATTTGACCAGGAACCGCTTTACCTGGTTTTTCAGGTTCTGGGCGAGGAGTTCTTTTATCCAGGGGATGGGGCTGCTGGTCCAGCGCTGGGGGTGGAGGGTGATCATCGCCCGGCCGGGGAAGGTGCCATGCTGAACGGCGTCGATGATGTTTTTGGTTGAATGGTAGCTGCGCCCCAGGAAACCGGGATTGGTAACAGGGGCTGAGGCCATGGCTTTGTCGCGTATGCTAACCTTGTGGCCGTCCCAGCGGCGGCCGGTATCGGTGAGGTAGAAGGTTTTGTTGAAATCGAGGTCAAAGTAGGGCTCCCCGGTAATCGCGTGGCTTCGGTAACTGTACTTTCCCCAGAGGAGGCGGCTGTCCCATTTGCTCAGGGGGCTGCCATGCATGCAGATGGTGGTTACCGGGCAGAGGGTGCGCAATTTCTCGAGGTTCCGGCAAAACGAATCATAAGCTTTTTCAAGGTTGCCGTCGGCAGATGCCAGGTCCTCGTAGTGATAGCCGATCTCGTGCCCCAGGTGCGCAATCTGCCGGATGATGGTTTCATCATAGCTTTCGGGAACCATCCTGAAATAGTAACTGCCGCTGATCCCGGATGCCTGTTCCAGCTTTGCTGTTGCCAGCGAGTTGCCCGGCAGCAGGTCGACATCATGGCGCAGGATGATGGCCTTTTCGGCGGGATTTACCAAGTATTCGCAGAAGGTTTGAAAAAAAAAGCCCTGTTGTTTAAGGGCGTTCAAAAGGTTACTGTATGTGGAGAGGGTGAAATCCATGAAAAAAGGGATGAAGTAATAAAGTGTTAAGTGATTAAGTGTTAAGTTTTAAGGGTTAAGGGAGGGCATCCGGATTCCTTCTGCTATCCCAAATATGCAAAATGTAAATTTCAAGATCAGATTCCATGTAAAATATCTGATAATAATCTTTAACAAGGAATCGCTCTTCCCGATTATCAATCTGCCTTCCGATTTTTGGAAACCTCGACAAATGTTTAATGGATTCCTTTAAGTCATGATCCAACCTGCGGCTATATGTTTTATTACCAATTCGCTGATACCAATAATCAAGTATCTGGATTCTGTCGGCCAATGTATTTTGTGACCAAATTATTCGCTTAACCATTTTTCAACTAAAAGATCTGCCTGACGATCAGATATGGTTTTCTGTTTTACGGCAAGCAGAAATTCACCGTCATCAATGTTTTCAATACTCTCATGTAGCAGTTGTTTGATTTCCCGGGTGCTCATCTGTTTTGTTTTTACAAAGATATTACAAAAGTCAGAATAAGTGTCAAGTGATTAAGTTTTAAGTGTTAAGTGATTAAGTGTTAAGTGTTAAGTTTTAAGTGTTAAGGGGGGGCTCATAAGGGGTTTTTGGATGAGTAAAAACCTGTGGCATTCATGGGGGATTTCAAAAAAACTCTTGTGTATCCTTGTGCCCTTGTGGCTTGGTGGCATTTCTTTTTTTCGGAGGCTGTCACAGCGGCGGCCGATAATGGTAATATAGATGGTTTTACAGAAGTCGAGGTCAATTGTATAATACTCCCCAAATTTAGGACAGTAAGTTAAGGTGTACAAACAAACCTTAAATTTA